>NZ_LMUQ01000076.1:81875-177768 GCF_009765865.1 Acidisoma sp. L85 | reverse complement strand
GTAGGCCGAGGTCACCGCGTAGATCGGGCGGTTGAGGTGGAGATGCTCGCGAATACCGCGCGGCGAGAGATTGACCAGCTCGCGCAGCACGCGCTCTAGCTTCTTCTCGTCGACGTCCTTCCCGGTGCCGTGCAGATCGACATAGACCGAGAGCGGATGCGACACGCCGATGGCGTAGCTGATCTGCAGCGTGCATTTCTCGGCGAGGCCGGCGGCGACGACGTTCTTGGCGAGGTAGCGGCAGACATAGGCGGCCGAGCGATCGACCTTGGTCGGGTCCTTGCCGCTGAAGGCGCCCCCGCCATGCGGAGCCGCGCCGCCGTAGGTATCGACAATGATCTTGCGCCCGGTCAGGCCGCAATCGCCGTCCGGACCACCGACCACGAAGCTGCCGGTCGGGTTGATATAGATTTCCTTCTCGGGAGGCATCCAGCCGGCGGGCAGGCTCGTCTCGATGATGGGCAGCAGCATGCCCTTGATCTTGCTCTGGCTGACGCCCTCGTCGTGCTGGGTCGAGACGACGATGCTGGTGGCGCCCACCGGCTTGCCATCGATGTAGCGCAGCGTGACCTGGCTCTTGGCGTCGGGCTGGAGCCCGGCGACCAGAAGATCCTTGTTGCGCCGCATTTCGCTGACCCGGCGCAGGATGAGATGCGCGTAGTAGAGCGGCGCAGGCATCAGATCCTCGGTCTCGCGGCACGCATAGCCGAACATGATGCCCTGGTCGCCGGCGCCCTCATCCTTGTTGCCGGCGGCATCGACGCCCACGGCGATATCGGCGGATTGCGCATGCAGATGCACATCCACCTGAGCGTTGCGCCAGGAGAAGCCGGACTGGTCGTAGCCGATGTCATGCACCGCGAGACGCGCGAGATGGGCAAGATATTCGGGCGTGATGGTATCGGGACCGCGGGTCTCACCGGCGAGCACGATGCGGTTCGTTGTCACTAAAGTTTCGCAGGCGACGCGCGCATAGGGGTCGGCGGCCAGATAGGCGTCGAGCACGGTGTCGCTGATACGGTCAGCGACCTTGTCCGGATGGCCTTCGGACACCGACTCCGACGTGAAGAGATACTCGCCGCTGTCACGCATTGCTTACTGATTCCAGGCCACAGGGATAGTTCGCACCGGGCGGCGCGCAGTGGGTTTGGCCGAAAGCCGCCAGAGGGTCAATACTGAGACGATTAGCGAAAGCCAGAACGTCCCGCATGGAATAGAGGCCCTGCGGCCGTGGACTTTAGCGACCGAAGACACCTAGCCGTGGACTCCAACGACCCCAGGTAGCTTCGCGTGGTAGTTCAACGGGCTCCCGAGTCATCCTTACCTATGTCAATCTGCGTCTTTCTCCGCTTCCGATTCGCTCATAAGCCCATGTGTGGACTCTGCCGACCAAAGCGTGGACCTTGCCGACCGCCGTACGTCAAAGATCAATGGGTTATGTGAGTTATCCCGTGGACTATACCGGTGAATCAAATAGTAGATCTCTAATATCTTCAAATAGTTCTGCGTCGGCAAAGTCCACATCGACAAGGACGGAACGACCAAGGAAGCTCGGCATTGGATGAGGAGTAGGAAGACGCTATGGCAAAGGTTCACGACCTGCTGGAAGCACGCGGCAAAATAGAAACGCGGGCTTTAGCAGAAGGTCGTCGAGGGGCACGCATCGTAGAAGCAGCGGCCGGTTGGTCATCCGACGAAGATATCGGCATCGGGTATATGTATTCCGGTTGGTGCCAAACAGCCCTTCCTCATCGCCGACCTTCAGACGACTCCGCTATTTGGAAGCTCGAGACCGACAGCATGACGCTCTTGGTTGAGCCCGGCGTCCGAGTTGCCCAAGGAGGTAATCCAATCCATGTCGGTGTGCCGTTCGGGGCAATTGCTCGCCTGATTTTAATCTACCTGCAGTCAGAGGCCCTACGTACCGGTAGCCGGGATGTGGCACTCGGAGGTAGCCTCCGGGCATTCCTAAAGCGGTTGGGCATCTCCGTTGGCGGAAAGACAAGCAAGCTTGTCCGAGAGCAAGCCGAGCGTATCAGCCGATGCCGCTTGACGTTCCATACGGCGAGACGCGGCGGTAGCGTTCTCGTAAATCAGAACATCGTAGATGTGGCGATGTTCGTAGATGGGACCGACGAAAATGGACAGGGGAGCCTGTTTGTTGAAACGGCTCGCCTCGGCGAAACCTTCTTCGCCCAGCTCAGGCAGCATGCCGTTCCGCTGGACGAGGCGGCTATACGTCACATCCGCAACTCATCCATGGCGCTCGACGTCTACTGTTGGCTGGCTTACCGGCTGCACTCCCTGACCGAGGACAAGCACATTACTTGGGCAGCGCTGTCGGGACAGTTTGGAGCAGGCATCAAGCTTAGGAAGCACTTCAAACCAGCGTTCGCCGAAAGCTTGGCACTCGCCCAGGCGGTGTATCGTGACGCCAAAGTCGAGATCACCGACACCGGTATATTGCTGAGGCCCTCACCGCCGCCAGTCAAGAAACTGCTGAAACACGGGTAAGCCTCTTCAGGTCGGCAGAGTCCACGCTCCAACTGAGTCTGGTGGTATTGGCAACCCAAGCCATAGGAGCGCCAGCGACATATTGAGCGCAACGGGACAAATCCGGTGGGAAGAGGAACTTGTGCTGTCTCATTTCGAGCTGGCCGACATGGCCGAGGAGCGGGCCAAGATCGAGCGACTTGCCAAGGCCATGGGCCCATGGCCTGCCTGCACTGGCACGGAGCGTAGCCTCGCCCATCAATCCATCCACCACGCCGGACGGGTATCGTCGGCGGTGAAGTTAGCGTAGGGCCAGCCAGGCCGCGCCCGGGGAATGATCGTGCCTGCCGCGAGCGGATGAACGCTTGCTGGGAAAGGCTTGCCGCTCTGTTCCTCGCTTGAGAGCAAGGACCTTGCCCAAGCTAGATCCCCCTTGAGATCCACCAGCGAACGGGTGGCCTGATGCAAATCATGCGGGGAACCGGCGGAGCGCATTGGCGACGACCCTGTCCTGTTTGGCGATACGTGCCTGGACATAGTCCACCAAAACTTCGAAGGAGGAGCGAGCTGCGGTCGGCATGTTAAACGACCTGTGTCTGACCGAGGTCGTTGCAAATTCAGGAACGTCCAGGCACATCATCAAAACCCTGTGAGGACAGGGCGATCGTCTCAGGAGCTGATGAGGAGAAACAAAACGTTATTTTTTTATTCAATGACCTTGGCGGCTTGCCTATTTCGTAGTAGCCGAGCACCAGCGCAATTCCGCAACTGGATATCTCTACATACTTTCTAATTTGAGCTAAAATACTTCATCAGTAACTGTAACGCGCCGCCACCTATTGGGAATAGAATGGTCACCCCTTTTCCTAAGTCGAACCTGACGTCTCTCGCCGCCCAGATTGTGTCGGCTTACGTGTCGCGAAACACGGTATCCCCCGATGCCCTCCCAGATTTGATCAAATCGGTCCATCTGGTGATTGGCGGGCTAAGCGGCGAAGCGACCGTCCCCGCAGTGGTGGGACCCAAGCCCGCGGTGCCGATTAAGCAATCCGTATTCGCAGACTACCTTGTATGTTTGGAAGACGGGAAGAAGCTCAAGTCGCTTAAGCGGCACCTGCAATTGTCCTTCGGGTTGACGCCAGAAGAATACCGCAAGCGTTGGGGACTGCCTTCCACCTATCCAATGGTCGCGCCTAACTACGCCGCAACCCGGTCGAAACTCGCCAAAAAGGCCGGCTTGGGACGAAAATCGCCGGTTGCTTCGGAGGGCGAGGAACTGCCCCTGGCTCAGGCTGGGGACGAAGCCCTTGGCGGGCCGCCTATCCGTCGAATCCCTGAAAGTCGCAGGGGGAGAAAAAAGGCCTCCCTAAGGTGATTACCGTGGCGCGGGGCGGATCACCGCGCTTGCATCTCACTTTCCGGAGGTCGGAAGCTCTCTGCTAGAGTCGTCCGGTAAGCAGGGGTTGGGATCATGACCAGATCAAGCGTGACAGTCGTCCCTATCGGCGAGGGCCGTTTCATGGTTGTGCCGGCCGAGCCATCGGATCGGCCAGAGCAGGAACCGGAGGGTGGCGAGGAAAACGCCGGGCATACCGAGGTCGATCTGCGCGAAATCCTCGCGCAGCGTCACGGTTTATCGCCCGAGGAGATTGAGGCGCACATCGCCGCCGCGCGAAGCTAAGAGCCAGCGCGTCTCATGAATTACAGTGGATAACGAGAGTTCGTCGAGATTGCGATTGGAGCGGGCCACCGGAATCGAACCGATACCTTTGGTCGGGAAGACCACTGCATAACCATTCTGCCAAGCCCGCTCAGTCGCCTTGCTGCAGCGCCGCCTTCTTACCCGATCCGACGGCGGGGTAAAGTCGCTCTTGCGGACATTAGACGAATGGCATCCTGCGGCTGGATTGCTTATAGGGACCGCGTCGCTGCCGCGATGCAGACCGCCATCGGCGTTAGCGCCATCTTTCAGCCACCCGCTCGATTTTAATACCCGGTTATCGACCTAACGTAGCAGGCCCGCCATGTCCTTCGATGTCACGCCCGATCTCGCCGCCCGCAGCCTGGCCAAGACCGGACGCGCCGCCGGACGCATCGTTCCGGTTATCCTCTCCGGCGGCTCCGGCACTCGCCTCTGGCCGGTCTCGCGCGAAAGCTTCCCCAAGCAGTTCTGGCCGCTCGTCTCCGACCACTCCCTCATCGAGGAAACCGCCCTCCGCACGGCCGGCGGCGAATTCGCGCCGCCCCTCATCGTCTGCAACGAAGCTCACCGCTTCCTGGTCGCCGAGCAGATGCGGGACTCCAACGTCAAAGGCGCCCGCATCCTGCTCGAGCCAGTCGGCCGCAACAGCGCCCCCGCCGTCGCCGCCGCCGCGCTGCTGCTGGCGCAAGACGACCCTCAGACCGTCATCTGCATGATGGCCGCCGACCACGAGATCCCCGATACCGCGAAACTCCGCGCCACCCTGCTGACCGCCGCCAAAGTCGCCCGCGCCGGCCGCATCGTGACCTTCGGCATCCGCCCAACCGCGCCGGAGACCGGCTTCGGCTATGTCGAGATGGGCGACCCGCTGCCCGAAGCGCCCGAGGCCCATGCCCTCGCCCGCTTCATCGAAAAGCCCGACGCTGCACTCGCCGCCACGCTCATCGCGACCGGCAAGGTGCTGTGGAACTCCGGCATCTTCGTCTTCACCGTCGGCACCATAATCGAGGAGATGCAGCGCCACGCTCCTCGCGTGCTCGCCGCCGCTCGCCGCGCCGTCGAGGCCCGCACCTCCGACCTCGACTTCATCCGCCTCGGCCGCGACGAATTCGCCGCCTGCCCGAATATCAGCCTCGACTATGCCGTCGCCGAGCACACTGACCGCGCCGCCGTCATCGCCGCTGACTTCGCCTGGTCGGATGTCGGAAGCTGGGGCGCGCTCTGGGATCTCGGCGAGAAGGACGCTGCGAACAACGTCGCGGTCGGCGATGTGCTGCTGGAGGACGCCAAGCGCTGCTACGTCCGCAGCGACGGCATGCTGACGGCGGTGCTGGGGCTGGAGGATGCGGTCATCGTGGTAACCGAGGATGCCGTGCTCGCCATGCATCGAGACCGCACCCAGGACGTCAAGAAAATCGTCGAGCGCCTCAAGGCCCAGGGCCGGGCCGAGGCGATCATGCACAACATCAGCTATCGCCCCTGGGGCCATTACGAGGTGCTGACCGAGGGCGACCGCTTTCAGGTCAAGCGCATCGTCTGCAAGCCCGGCGAGCGGCTCTCCCTGCAAAAGCATTTCCACCGCGCCGAGCATTGGGTCGTCGTCGCCGGCAGCGCCATTGTGACCTGCAACGACGAGGAGGTCCTGGTGCGCGAAAACGAAAGCATCTACCTGCCGCTTGGCTGCGTCCACCGCCTCTACAACCCCGGCAAGATCCCCCTCACGCTGATCGAGGTCCAATCCGGCGCCTATCTCGGCGAGGACGACATCGTCCGGCTGGAGGACACTTACGGCCGAAACTGAGGCGAAGGCGGCGGCGCTAGCATTGTCCGTCGCCTAACCTTCCGCTCGGTAGAAAATCAGCGCGAGCACGCTCAGGACGATCGCGTATTTGCAGCGGAATAGACCTTGCGGTTCCATTTCTTCAGCCGCTGGTCGACCAGCCTGATCTTATAGACGCTGCCGACGCCTTGTGGCGAAGCCAACCTTGTCGCCCTCGATATTCTGCGTCGCGGTCGCCTTCGCGAGATGACGAGATGATGGGTTTGCGCATTTTCATTCTCCGAAGACCGGGCTGATTTCTCCTTGGTGTAGACGGGTTGCGTCGCATCGTGCGGCGGCAGGCTTAGGCCGGTCAGCGAGGTCCAAATTACGGGGATACGTCTCCTCGCTTTGATCGTGCCAATGCGGAACACCGCTATGTTGAAACGTCAAAAGTCCGAAAAGATCGGCAAAAATTCTCTGCAGGAACGGCATGGTTTCGTCCTCCTTGCCAAGACAGAACGCCCCCTCGCGCGACCGCTCAAACGAGCTTATGGTCGATTTCGGATAACTTGAGGTTATGCGATGCGGCGCGGACGTCTTCCGCTGACAGCCCTCCGTAGTTTTGAGAGCGCCGGGCGGCTGCTTAGCTTCACCCAGGCGGCGGAGGAACTCTTCGTCACCCAGGCTGCCATCAGCCGGCAGATCCGCGAGCTGGAGCGTAGCCTTGGCCTTGCTTTATTCGAGCGGCATCATCGCAGCGTCAGCCTGACCGAAAACGGGGCGCGCCTGCTCGTCCGCCTTACACAGAGTTTCGACGAGATCGACAGCGCTCTGCGGCAGATGATCCCGAGCTCGGCCGCGGCCTCGTTGGTGGTCAGCGCGGAACCCGGTTTCGCGGCGTGCTGGCTGGTGCCGCGTCTCGATCGATTTCGTGCCCTGTGGCCCGAAATCGATGTCGAGATCCTCTCCGATTCGCGGATCATCGAGTTTCGCACGTCGCGCGCCGAACTCGCGATCCGCCATGGTGCGTCGGCAACGGGCTGGCCGCGCGTCGAGGCGCAGCGCTTGGCGCGAAGCTTGGCCACGCCCGTGCTGTCGCCCGCACTGCTGGCACAGGGGCCGCCCTTGCGCCATCCCGAGGACCTCGCGGGCCACACGCTGCTGCATGAGGATGGGCGGTTCTATTGGGCGGTCTGGATGGAGCAGGCCGGCATCGCATCGGCGCAAACTGCCCGAGGACCCTTATTCAATGACGGCGCCCTGGTCATTCCCGCGGCTCTGCGCGGTCACGGTGTGGCATTGGGCGATCTTGTCTTGGTCAAGGATGATATCGAGGGGGGCCGTCTTGTCGCGCCCTTCGATCTGACGGTTTCTCTCGGCAGCTACTGGCTGGTCGCACCACGTTTCGGTAGGCTCAGCCCGGCTGCGCGCGTCTTCGCAGACTGGCTGCATGATGCGATTTCATGAAGCTGCTGGCCACAGGCTGCTCGCGCATTCAATCCGCTTAGCTCCATTTTAGACGTGCCTCATCCCCGGCGAGATCAGCGTCAACATGATGTGTTTCCGTGGCAGCGGGCTCGCCGAGCGCGGGGTGTCTGGAGCCGAGATCGAGATCCGCAAACATGCCCATTGTACCTTCGACTTTATCAAGTAGTATTATGTCGGCGGTTGCGAGGATTCTATCTCCCTCGAGTTGGCACCAAAATTCGGCATTTGCGAGACGCGGCGTGTTGTGGGCGATGCAATGTGCCAGCCTACGCCGTGACCGGTGAAGCGGCCGCGGTGTCGCCCCGCGCCACGGCGGCGGCACTATGCCATCCGCCGTGAAGGTGATGGAGATCCAGAACCGGCTGTGCGCATTCGGCGTCACGCTCGGCTCTCCGATGGCTGAGGCCTGGCTGTCGCAGGCTTTTCACAACGCCCCGGGCTTTTCTCGAACCGTTTCCGAGAGCAACATCGGTTCAGAGGGAATCACCCGCACCGCTAGAGCGGCTCGCCAAAGAAAGAGCAGCGCAGCTGGAAGGCTGTGCGGCCACGATGCGGACGTGCCTAGGATAGAAGCGAAAAAGGGAGAAAGTGATGAAACTGTATAAAAGCCTGGTCTCTGCCGCGGCTCTGATGCTTGTCACCATGGGCGGCTCGGCGCTCGCCGACAACTATAGCTGGCCCGATAATATTCCGCCTGCGGCGAAGGAGCTCATGACGCCGCTGCCGCTGACGCCCACGGGACAGATCGTGCCGGGCTATCCAAATGGCGCGCCCGCCGCTTCGCCGGATGTGCTGACCTTCACACCTGATCAAATCGACAAGCTCAAAGCCGGCCACTTCACCGCCGGCATTGTGATGCACACCATGGCGGCAGGCTGGCCGCTCCTGCAGGTGCAGGGCATCACCCAGACGCTGAAGGGCTTCGGCATCAAGGTCGTGGCTGTGACCGATGCGAAATTCAATCCGGGCACGCAGATCAGCGACCTCGAAGAGATGATCGCGCGCAAGCCGAGCGTCATTTTCTCCATCCCGATTGACCCCAAGAGCGAATCCGCCGCCTACAAGCAGGCCTCGGCGGCCGGCATCAAGCTGGTCTTCCTGGACAATGTCCCGGTCAATATGGCGCCGGGCAAGGACTACGTCTCGGTCACTGCCTCCGACAATGAGAAGAACGCCTACTACGCCGCGAAAGAGCTGGCGGAATCCATGGGCGGCAAGGGCGAGGTCGGCATCGTCACGCTGGTCTACGACTACTACTACTCGGTTGCCGTGCGGAAAGTCGGCGCGCTCAGGGCGTTCAAGGAATATCCGGGCATCAAGCTCGATGGTATTGGCACCATTGCCTCGCCCGATGCGGCCTATAGCGTCGCGACTTCGATGTTGACGGCGCATCCCAAGATCCAGGGCATTTTCGCCGCCTGGGATACCCCAGCCGAGCAGGTCGTTGCCGCCGCCAAGACATTGGGCCGCAAGATCAATGTCACCACCAATGACATCGCGCCCGACAGCGCCTTGTTTGTCGCGCGCGGCGAGTTCTACGCGGTCGGATCTCAGCGTCCCTTCGACCAGGGCGTTGCCGAGGCGAAATCGGCGGCGACCGCACTGCTGGATGAGAAAGTGCCGCCCTATATCGAGGTACCGACGCTGCGTGTGAAGAAGCTGAACTTGCTGAGCGCGTTGCAGTCGGTGACGCATCAGCCCCCGCCGCAAAACGTCATCGCCGCCTGCGCGGGGCAGTGTTTCTAAGAAAATGCACCGTGAGATCATCAGAGGCTGCGCGCAGTCTTGCTTTCTCTGATGATCAAGCCTGCGCCAGCCCTTACCTCCATCCGGCCACCCAAGACAGTATGCTGATGGGTGCTTGGGTGAGGGCTGGTGCCGACTTGAATCGCAAGGACTCATTATGTCGCTGATCGAGATGCGGGGCATCAGCAAGAGCTTCGGGCAGAACCGCGTGCTTTCCGATGTTGATTTCACCCTCGAACCCGGCGAGGTGCATGCCCTGCTCGGTGAGAATGGCGCCGGCAAGTCGACGCTGATGAAGATCCTCATGGGGGTCTATCAGCCGGATGCCGGCACCATCACCCTCGACGGCGAGGAAATCATCGGCCGCTCGGTTGGCGAGCATCTGAACCAGGGGATCGCGATGATCTTCCAGGAACTCAGCCTGGTGCCGAATGGCACGGTCGCCGACAATATCTTCCTCGGCCGCGAGCCGCATGGGCTCGGCTGGCGGGTGGACCGCCGAGCGATGCGGCGGGAAGCCGCGCGGCTCATCGAACTCTATGGCTTCGCGCTGAGCCTCAAGACGGAGATCGGCCGGCTGCCCTTCGCGCAGCGGCAGATGGTCGAGATCCTCAAGGCGGTCGCGCGCGGCGCGCGGGTGCTGATCATGGACGAGCCGACCTCCTCGCTCACCATGCATGAGGAAGCCGCCCTCATGGGCATCATCGCCGAGCTGAAATCGAGCGGCATCGGCATCGTCTATATCAGCCATCGCATGGCCGAGATCTTCGCGGTGAGCGACCGCATCAGCCTGGTCAAGGACGGCCAGCTGATCGGCCCGATGCGCCCGGCGGAGACCTCTGTCGCCCATATCTCGGGCCTCATGTCGCGCGGCGTCGCGACCGTTGAACTCGCCCGCGGCAATGCGGCGCGGCCCGGCACGCCGGCCCTCGAGGTGCGCGGCCTGAGCACCGCGGGCAAGCTGCGCGACATCGGCTTTTCGGTCGCGGCGGGCGAGGTGGTGGGTCTCGCCGGGCTGGTCGGCAGCGGCCGCTCGACCCTCGCCAAGGCCCTATTCGGCCTGCTGCCGGACCGTGCCGGCGAGGTGCTGGTCGATGGCCGCGCCGTCCCGCCGGGCGATCCGGCCGATGCCGCCAAGGCCGGGCTCGCCCTGGTGCCGGAGGATCGGCGGCGGGAGGGTTTGGTGCTCGACCAGGGTCTCGCCGCCAATATCTCGCTGCCCAATCTCGACCGCCTGCGTCTGGGCGGCGGCTGGCCGATCTTCTCCCGCTCAGCGGCCGATGCGCTTTTCGGGAAATTCCGCACCGCACTCGCCATCAATGCGCGCGGCCCGCGCCAAGCCGCCGCCGAACTCAGCGGCGGCAACCAGCAGAAGGTGGTCTTCGCAAAATGGCTCGCGACCTCGCCGCGCGTGCTCATCCTCGACGAGCCGACCTCCGGTGTCGACGTGAATGCCAAGGCCGAGATGCGCGCCTTAATGCGCCGCACGGCGGCCGAGGGCGTCGGCGTGTTGCTGATCTCCTCCGAGCTTGAGGAGCTGGCGACGACCGCCGACCGCGTGCTGCTCATGATCGATGGCCGGATCACCCGCGAAGCCGAGCCCGGCCTGCATGAGGCGGGTCTGCGGGCCATGCTGCAAGACGAAGTCGCATCCTCCAAACGTCCGGTGATCGCGTGAATACACAGAACTCGCTCGCGCTGCGCCTACTGCGCGACCACGTCACCTATGTCATCTTCCTCGCGGTCACGATCTTCTTTGCAGTCGTCGCACCCAACTTCGCCTCCTTCGCGACGGCGGGCGCGATCCTGCGCATTACCGCGATCGTCTCGGTCATCGCGATCGGCATGACCTTCGTCATCATCTCCGGTGAGATCGATCTTTCGGTCGGATCGGTCGCGAGCTTCTCCGGCATGATCCTGGCCTTGCTACTGGATGCCGGCCTGCCGTCCTGGCTAGGCGCCATCCTGACGCTGGCGATGGGGGCGGCCATCGGCGCCGTGAACGGGCTGCTGGTGACGCGGCTGAAAATCCCGTCCTTCCTGGTGACGCTCGGCATGCTGAGCGTCTTCTCTGGTGCGGCGCTGACCGTGACCAATACGATGCCGGTGCCGATCGTCGAGAACGGCATCAACAACGTGCTGTGGAACGGCAGCCTGTTCACTATCGCTGCGCCGGTGTGGTGGACGCTGCTGGTCGTGCTGCTGGGCTATTACCTGCTCCATGTCTCGCTGTTTGGCCGGCGCGTGCTGGCGGTCGGCGGTAATGCCGTGGCGGCGAGTTTCTCCGGCATCAATGTCAATCGCACCAAGATCTGGGCCTTCGTGCTGAGCGGCAGTGCCGCGGCGCTGGCCGGGATGATGCTCGCGGCGCGCAGCACAGCCGGCAATCCGAGCCTGGGAGCGGGGCTGGAGCTAGATGTGATCGCCGCAGTGATCATCGGCGGCACCAGCCTATTCGGCGGCTATGGCACCATTCTAGGCTCGGTAATCGGTGCCATCTTCATCGGCATCATCGGCTTCGGCCTGCTCGTGATGGGCTTCTCCACCAGCGTGCAGGAGATCATCAAGGGCGCGATCATTATCCTGGCGGTGTCGGTGAACCGGCGTTGATGAGGTAGGCTTTGCCAAAGAGGGCCGGTGCAGCAGGCCACCAAACCTATCCCTACCGCCGGATATGCGCGGCGGTCGCGCTGCGTCTTTGTTCCCAGCCGGCACGTTCCAGTTCCGGCGTTTCGTTTTCGTCTTGCGGATAGCCCAGGCAGAAATAGCCGATGAAGGTCCAGTCCGCGGGCACCTCCAGCACCGTGCTAAGGCTCACCGGATCCAGGATCGACACCCAGCCGAGGCCGAGGCCGAGAGCGCGCGCCGCGAGCCACAGCGTGTGCACCGCCATCACCGCCGAATAGGCGGTGACCTCCGGCATGGTGCCGCGCCCCAGCCCATGACCTTGCGCGGGATCGGCATCGGCGAAGACGGCGATATGGCAGGGCGCCTCATCGAGACCGGCAAGCTTCAGCCGGGCATAGGAGGCGGCGCGTTCAGGCGCCTGGCTCGCCAGGCACTGCGCGTTGCAGTTTTCGAAGTTGACCCGCACGGCGGCGCGCCTTGCCGTCGAATCGACGGTGACGAACCGCCAGGGCTGGCTCAGGCCGACCGATGGCGCGAGGCAGGCGACCTCCAGCAACCCATCGAGGACCTCAGGCGCTACCGGCGTCGCGCGAAAGCGGCGCACGTCGCGCCGCCAGCGGAACAGCTCAAGCAGACGCAGGCGAAAGGCATTGTCGAAGACCGGAACGCCATCCGGCCCATCTGTGCCAGTGCCGGCTTCGCTCAAGACGCACAGGGCGTGTAGGGACGGCTCGCATCCGCGCCGCGGGTGACCGTCGTGATGCCGATCACATAGCGACCATCGGCGGTGCTGAGATCCTTCTCGGCGGCGCAGGCATACCCCGGCAGCAAGTCAGCGGGGAAATCGCTCGCGAAGGAGGGATAACCTTTCTTCAGCACCACGACATGATCGAAGCCGATATCCGCCGGCCGGCTGAGCGGATTCCAGGTGAAGTCTTGCGGCAGCGTCGCTGCACGCTGCCCGAGATAGGGGTAATAGAGGGACGGATCGACCAGCACCGCCTTGGCATCCTCATGCGCGAGCAGGTCATGCGTTGTCTCCGTCATGGCGCGCAGATCCGTATCGACCCGCGCGAGAACCCGCGGCTGGACGTGAAAGCCATAGACGCCATGCGCCCGAAGGCCAATGCCCCAGGTCGCGAGCCCGGCAAGCACCGCGACGGCGGCGAGTGGAATCGCCAAAACACCAAACCGGGCCACGCTTTCCGCGCGCAGGCTGCCCAGCAGCGCGCAGAGGATCAGCAGCAGACCGAGCAACAGGAGCGGAAAATACCACATCTCCTTGCCGGTCAGATGCGCGAAGACGGCGGCGATGCTGAAGATCAGCGCGAAACGCCACGCCAGCATGGGCGATAGTTTCGCCTCCACCCAGCCGCTACGCCAGCAGCTCACGAAAGCCCAGCAGGCCGCGACGAAAGTCACCACGGCGGAGAGCTTAACCGCGGCACCGGCATGGCGCCCGGCTTTGCGCGACAGCTGGAAAGCCCAATGCGCACGATAGACCGCAAAATCGCCCGCGAGGCGCTCGGCTTCTACCGCCACCACGGCGATGGCGATCACCAGGACGAGCCATTCCCACCACCGCACGCGCAGTGTGTTCCAGCGCGACGGGCGCAGCATTGGCAGCGCGCAGAAAGCCACGGCGCAGGCCGGCAAGGCCAGCAGCGGATGCACCATGACGGAGAGGGCGGCGAAAGCGAATCCCGCCAGCAGCCGGCCGCGCAGCAGGCAATCGAGCGCCGCCAGGGTGGTCAGCAGCGCCAGCGCATCGGGCCGCGCGATATCCGCGCCGAAGACGACCGGAAGGCTGAGATACCAGACGAGAACGAGCGCGGTGCCGAGCACCGGCCGCCGCTCATCCAATTCGCCGAGAACGACCGCCACGACATGGCGCAGGATCAGCGCCGCCCCGGTGACGCAGAGGAAGGAGACCAGCCGGGCGAGGCGGAGGCCGGCATGGTCTGCGAGGAAGAAGACGATGCCGTTGAGGATATAATAGCCGCTCGGCATCCAGTAGATCTGCGGCGTCAGCATCCGCGCGCCCGAGAAGCCGTTGCCATGGGCGAAGCTGACCGCCGGAATCAGGAAATGGATCTCATCTTCCCAAGGCGGCGGCAGCGCGAGCGGCCACACCGCATGTGCGAAGACAAAGCTCAAAATCGCCGCCGCACTCAGCAGGAGAAGGAAAGACCCCCATCGGGACAGCGGTGACAGCATGGAAATTTTATCCTTAAAATCTTAGTTCAAGTCTGCACCGGGGGCTGGCGCAGGATTGTAGCGCGAGCTGCCGATCAAGACTCCTGATGCCAGCTTGAACCAAGCACTCACAACTTCATGCGTTTAAATATTCTCTCAGGCACCAGGCCGATCACCGTCATGATCGGCCACCAGATCGGCCTGACATAGATCACGTCTCGGCCTTTCGCGGTCGCCAGGCGGATCGCGCGGGCGACTTCCGCCGGCTCGGCGGTCAGCCGGGCAGGGAGTTTCATGCCCTCCGTCATGCGCGTATTGACGAAGCCGGGCTTCACGGTGATCACCCGCACGCCCTTGGCCGCCAAGCGGTTGCGCAACCCCGACAGGAAGGCAGTGAAGCCCGCCTTGGCCGAGCCGTAGATGTAATTGCTCGCCCGCCCGCGATCCCCGGCGACCGAGCTGATGCCGATGATGGTGCCGCGCCCCAGGCGCTCCAGCCGATTGGCGACCTCGCCCAGGAACAGCGCCGGGGCGACGTAATTGGTGTTCATCACGCGCTCTGCCTCCGCGTGATCCGCCGCCGAACGCGGCTGCTCGCCAAGCAGGCCGGCGACCATGATGACGGTCTCCGCTTCGGGGAAGCGATCGAGCAGCGGCGCGTGTGCGGCCAGGTCGAGCAGGTCGAAACCGACGATATCCACCGTGACGCCGTAGCGCAGGCGGAGATCCTCGGCATCGCGCTCGAGCGCTTCGGCCCGCCGCGCCGTCAGGACCAGCGAATGACGCGCCTCGGCATAGGCCCGCGCCAGGGCCCGCGCGATATCGGAGGTCGCGCCCAGGATCATAACGGCGTCCCCGGGGGAGCCAGGGCGGGAGCCGGGCGTATCGTTCACAGATCAAGCCTTTGCGACTGGATGGAGGCGAATTTGCCCGCGGGATCCATGGCCGCGCGGATTCGGCGGAACTGCGCGAGCCGCGGATAGCCGGTCCGCATCATCGCCGCCCCGGAGCGGGCATCCTTGGCGAGATAGAGCCGGCCGCCGAAATCCGTGACGATGGCGTCCAATTCGATGAGCAGGTTGAAAACCGGAATACTCGCCGGGAAGTCGAGGGCGAGGGTATAGCCCTCGGTCGGGAAGGACAACAGCCCGTCGCCCTCCGCGCCAAACAGCTTGAGCACGGCGAGGAAGGAGCCGCAGCCCGCCTGCGCAATGCGGCGCAGCAGCACCGCCATCCCTTCCGGGCAGGCGGCCAACGGGATGACGCATTGATACTGCACGAAGCCCTGCCGCCCATAGATGCGGTTCCAGTCGAGCAGCGCGTCCAGCGGATAGAAGTAGCGGTCGTAATCGATCAGCGCCGTGCCGGGCTTGCCGCGCCGGTAATAGAGCTCGTTAAAGACTCGCACGCTGTAGCGGCCGAGGGCGAGGCGCGGCAGATCCACCGGCACGCTGCGCGACTTGCGGGACGGCACAACCAGCGTCTCCGCCACCTGCGCGCGCGGCGCATGCTCGCCGAGATAGACCAGCGAGCGGCCGGTCGGTGCCAGGCAATCGATCCAGGCGACGGAATAGGTCCAGGCGGCGGTGTCTTCCAGTAGTGCCATGGCCTCAGTGAGATCAGCGGCGCGCCGGGTCTCCTGCCGAATCATCGGGGTTTCGATAGCGATCAGCCGGAAGGTCGCATCCAGGATGACGCCAAGCAGGCCCATGCCGCCGCGGCAGGCGGCGAAGAGCTCGGCATTCTCGTCACGCGCACAGCGCAGGATTTCGCCGCCGGCGGTGAGCAGGCTGAGGCTTTCGACATGGGCGCCGAAGGTACCGGCGACATGGTGGTTCTTGCCATGCACATCGGCCGCGATCATGCCGCCGATGGTGACGAATTTGGTGCCCGGCGTGACCGGCGGGAAGAAGCCACGCGGCACCGCGAAGGCGAGCAGATCGGCGAGCAGCAGCCCGGCCTCGCAGGTGATCCGACCGCTCTCCGGATCGAAGGCGAGGATGCGGCCGCTCGGCAGCGTCGAGAGCGTGCAGGCCGGGTTGAGCGCCGCATCGCCGTAGGAGCGGCCATTGCCGCGCGCGATAAGGCTTGCCTCGGTCGCGACCGCAGCGCGCGCATCATCAGGTTCTCGCATGCCACGCAGCCGGCACTCGACCCGCGGAAACCGTCCCCAGCCGTTAAGAATCATTGGACTGCTAGCTTAACACCATAAGCCTGCACCGGGACGGTGCGAACTTCACCCGCGACAAGTAAGACCGTAAGCTTGTACCCAACGGGTTCATAGGCTACGATCGAAGACCAATCGCCGGTCGAGGTGGTATTTGGTCCAATAGCCGATGGCCAGGCCGAGTACCGCGCCGAGGTAATGCAGCGAGCCGCCGTGGCCGATGCGGTCGAATAGGAACTCCGTCGCCCAGAAGATTAGCGTTGTTCCGCCGGAGAGCGTTGTATAGAGCGTCAGCTTGCGCGCGTGATTGTCGAGGCCAGTCGAGCGATCATTGAAAATCCAGCGCTTGTCGAGAAAGTATTTTGGCAGGATCCCCGAGGCGGTGCCGCAAAGCATCGCCGCGGCGAGCACGAAAGGCCCGCCGTAGAGCGCCATGACGCTGGCCTGGACCGCGAGATTGATGGCGGTCGAGATCCCGGCGAAAACCGAATAGCGAACGGCCAGCGACAGGCGCGGAGCACGGGTTAGGACTAAGACTGCGGGTTGCATCACAGGCTCGCGGCGAAGATGACGAGACAAAGCAGACCGCAAACTTGACTGGCCCGATCGGTGATGGCGAAGAACACGGGATCCTCATGCATTTCGTTGCGGTGCGTGAGCACCAGGATACGGCCGAGCCAATAGACCAGCACGCTGCAGATCAGAAACAGCCGGTTGGGCGAGCTATAGAGCAGCCGCACTGCGTCGCTGCTGACATAGAGCCCCATGACGAGAACCGCGGTGAAGCCACTTGCCGCGGCCAGCGCCTCGAGTACCGGCAGATCCGAAAGCCTGTAATCGCGGCCTGAGGGATCGCCCAAGCCATTGGCACTGCGGTCGGCCAGTTCCGCACTGCGCTTGATGAGGGCGAGGCTGGTGAAGAGGAACATGCTGAAGGCGCCTAGCCAGGCCGACATCGGCACGCCGACCGCGACCGCACCGGCATAAAGCCGGATCCCGTAGAGCAGGGACAGCACCACGACATCGACCATCAGCTGGCGTTTCAGGCCCATCGAATAGGCGACGGTGATGCCGTAGTAGATCGCGAGTAAGGCGACGAAATAGGGCGGCAGCAGCACGGCCAGGCCGAAGCTCGCGATCAAGAGAACCGGGATCATCACCAGCCCGTGCAGCATCGGCACCGTGCCCGCCGCGAAGGGACGCAGCCGCTTGGTGCGATGCCGGCGGTCTCGCGCGAGATCGGCGAGGTCGTTCATCACATAGACGCTGGAAGCGCAGAGGCTGAAAGCCATAAAGGCGATCAGGCAATGCACGATATCGGCGGTGTCGATGAGATGGGCGCCGAGCATCGGCATGACCAGCAGCAGGTTCTTGGCCCATTGGTGGACCCGTATCGCCTTGATATAGGCGCGGGGCTCGGCGCGAAGCTGACCCAAGACGGTCGCATTGGGCCAGCGGCTGACCGCCTGCCGCGTCAGCCTGGCATTGGCATTGACTACCAGCACGCCGGCCGCCTTCTCCCAGACCTGGAGATCGACCTTGTCGTTGCCGGCATAATCGAAGCCGCCCTCGCCGAAGGCCGCGCAGAGCGCTGCGGCTTTAGCGGAGCCGGAGAGGTTGGTGGTGCCGTCCGAGGCGAAGACGCCGTCGAAGAAGCCGAAATGCGCCGCCACGGCCTCCACCAGGGAGCGATCCGCCGCCGAGGCCAGATAGAGGCGCCGGCCCCGGGCCCGCTCTGCTGCCAGTAGATCGAGCAGATCCTCGTTCCAGGGCATGGGCGCGAAATCGAGCTGGACGTCCTCCGCCAGCCGCGCTTTCAGCGCCGCCTTGCCATGGCGCAAAGCGAGCAGGCCGCCGAGCGCTTTGAGCGGCCGCGTCGCGACCGTTGCCGAGAAGCTTTCGACCAACAGATCTGACCGCAGCAGCGTGCCATCGAGATCGACCACGAGCGGCGGTTCGAGCGCCGCGTCGTCGTGAACCGCATCATGCGACGCATTGACGACCATCCGGGCCGGAGAGAGGGTTTCCCGGTCACGCAGCTCTCTCGCCCGCGCGAGGGGCGTCGGCTCGAGATTCATCACGCCCTCAGCCACGAGGAGTCGTCATCCACGACAGCGGTTGCCTTGCAGACACTGATGCCTCGTTCCATCGGTTGGGTCCTAGTCGTTATAGGGTAACGAACGGTGCTCGCCGTTCGAGTTGGCTCTTTGGCGAGGGGTCCCGGGGCGCTAATCACATCGGATAGCTAGGGCATTTACTACGCGGATCGTGGCTTCGGCCTTAAATTATCCAGTCAATCCGTAACAATTCTTTCAAGATGAGTTTTCTGGAATACGGCCACCAGAGGACGTTACCTTCCTGTGTCCATCCGTCGGTGCGGCTGAATACGGAGAAAGGTAAAGGCGCCACCAGAGGCCGCGATCCCAAATGCGCTCAGCTTACGTTACACTGGTGAATCCCGACCAGCTGTTGAGCCGGCCTCTCCAGCGCGGCAACCGTCTCTCAAGATCCGGGGAAAAACGGCAGGACCAGGGCCGTGACGTCGGCCAGGTCGGCAAGCCAAGGATGAAGACTTGACCTAGAATGGCTCCGGTGAGGTACTAACATCGGATCGCGGCGCTTCGCCGCTTTCGCGTCTGGCGTCGCCACTCGAGGGGACGCACGTGACGGTCGGCTACCAAGCATTGACGACGCGGCCGGTTAAGTTTCTAGGAGATACATTTTGGCTCTTCGACGCCTAATTTCTGCCAGAGGCGCTCATTCTAGAGACAGCGATATGGCGGTCTTGGAATTCCAATCCCCAACTGGAGCTCTGATCGCGACCCCGGTCTCCAGTTCAGCAAATTATGTTTCTTTCATAATTGGCACAGTTGTCATTGCAGCGCTTGTCGGATCCTGCATAATTAAGCTCGACAAAATTGTCGTCGGCCACGGAAAGCTGGTCTCAACCGTCCCGACCATGATGATGCAGCCATTGCAGACCTCGATCGTCCGCAACATCTACGTTCGCCGCGGTCAAATCGTCCGTAAGGGACAGCTACTCGCTCAACTAGATCCGACCTTTTCCGCTGCAGACAACCAAGCGGATCAGGAGCAGGTGGATAGCTATTCTGCTCAGATTGAGCGGCTACAAGCGCAGATCAGCAACAAACCTTATTTCCCGAGCGCATCCAACCCGCAATCAGAGCTCCAGCTCCAGGCATATGATCAGCTCCAGGCCCAATATCATTATGGGGTAAAAAACTTCGACCAACAGATCGTCGGTCTCGAAGCAACGCTGCAACACGCACAATCAGATATCGATCAATATAACAATCGCTTGGCAATTTCGTCGAACGTTGAACATATGCGCGATCAGCTACAACAGATGCAGGTGGGAAGCCAGCTCAACACGCTCGCAGCAGTGGATAATCGACTGAACATGGCCGGCAACCTGGCGGATGCACAATCCGCAGCGAAACAGGCCCTTGGCAATATTGCCTCTACAGTGGCCCAACGTGGCGCGTTTATACAGCAATGGTTCTCGACCTTATCCTTGCAACTACAGCAGGCACAAAATTCACTGGCAACAGCACAGCAATCGCTAACCAAAGATACGAAGGTCCACCAACTGGTCGAACTTCGTGCCGATCAAGATTCCGTAGTGCTCAACCTAGCGCATGTTTCGCCGGGTTCCGTACTACAAAGCGGCCAGCAATTCATCTCGCTTGTTCCACGCAATGCCCCGCTCCAGGCGGAAATCGTAATCGACGGCACTGAGTCCGGCTACGTGGGAGTCGGAAATCCCGTCAAGATAAAGCTGCAAAGTCTACCCTACATGATCTATGGCTCCGTCAAGGGTCACGTTTCGTGGGTCAGCGCCGATTCATTTGATCAACAGGACGTTCAGCAGGGTGCCATCACTAACATCAGCGGCACTCCGCCGCAGGACCTATTCTACGAAGCGCGGGTCGAGTTCGACCACAACGAACTCCACAACGCGCCGCCCGGTTTTGCCCTGACGCCCGGTATGCCGATCGACGCCGACGTGAAGGTTGGCCAGCGTAGGATTATTTCATACCTTCTAACGCGTATGCTGCCTGCCTTGCAGTCGGGTAAGCCCTCGCGATGATGGCGGCGTGGTTGAGGACATTTTGAAATCTTTGCCTGGACGTTTGGCGGAAACATTGGCTCCTCTTTCTTAGGTCGTGTCGCAATCAGCGACAGCGAAGCGCCGACATAGCTAGTCTTAGGGTTCGGGCTATTGCTATACTCAGCGCCATGCGTGTTAGGTAAGCAGGGCTTGCTCTGCCTCGTAGGCTCAAGGGAGGGCACTCCGAACGTACGGACATTTGCCGAACATGATGATCTATTCATCGTGTTCGGGTTAGCTTAATTGAACTTAGCAGCCAACGTGGATCGTAGCGCATGACCTTGTCGACATCGCATGAGCTTCCCATTCCGCCATTCGAAATGCGCGAGCTTGTTGGCCCTACGGACGTCGCCGAGTTTGGCAATCCTACCAAGAAGCCAATCCTCGGCCTGGATGAAGCCCATCTTGATTCTGTGCTTGATTTTGGCTGTGGATGCGGACGGCTCGCACGCCAAATGATGATGCAGCATGCGCGACCAGGTCGCTACGTCGGCTTTGATCTTCATCGCGGGATGGTTCGTTGGTGTCAGGAGAACCTGTCCCCTCACGCACCTGAATTCGTTTTTGTGCACCATGATGTCGACAACATGTCGTTCAATCCAGGAGCCGAGAAACCAGCGATTCTGCCAATGCCCGCAGAGGACAGGGCGTTTAGTTTGATGATAGCCATGTCAGTCTTCACCCATACGATCGAGGGACACGCTGAATATTACTTGAAAGAGGTATCGCGCGTCCTTCGTGACGACGGGCTGCTCGTTGCCAGCTTCTTCTTGTTTGACAAACAATATTTTCCAATGATGCAGGGTTTTCAAAATGCACTCTACATCAATCTTGATGACCCATGGAGCGCGGTGATTTTGGATCGAGGATGGCTTGAGCTAACTTTGCGTGCGTTAGGTCTCGGGATTGTGCGCGCTCAAGCTCCGGGGGTCCGTGGACACCAGTGGCTCTTGCATATTCGCTCGGTCGCGGCTGGCGAGCCATTTATTACTTTGCCCGAAGACGAAGGACCTTTCGGACGTATACTGGCACCGATATCAAGAGCCGATCCTTCGACTATAAAGTGATCTCACCGCAGAGCATCGTTAACGGCAGTCACAAGCGGCCGTAGGCAATATCCATCTTCCGCGACCTTGCCGGGTCGTCCGAAACAACGGCCTCGACTAGAAGACGATCTCCCCATGTCTCATGTCGAACAACATCAAAGCAAGCGTCGTGCAACATATCTAAAACGCATGCAGCGTTTGGTGACCAGAAGTTCGTGATATCGCCAGCAAGGCTGGCCGCTTTATAATATCGCGCCGCTGGGATGTCTTTGGAGAAATCATTGTCCGAGTGCGTCTCCAATAATAGTGTCGATCCACAAAGCGATCTGACTTTGTGGAACGCCTTGATCATATCGGGTAGATGATAAAGCACGCCTAAGAAGAGGACGAGGTCGGACTGTCCAACTCCGTCGACATTTATGTCATATACATTGCAATGCTGATAATGAAACTCTTTGCCGTAAAGCTTCTCCATCACACCGAAGCCGTGTGCCTCTTTCCTTCTGAAATCAACAGCGGTGACATTGCCGCCGAGCATATCCATTCTGCGCGTGTAAAAACCATCCGAGGCGCCGATATCCAATATGGTTTTGCCTGCACATCGCTCGTCGATCTGGAGCTTGTCCCAGAGGAAGACGGGATCGTAGGATCCCGGTGTCACGACGCCCGGATAAATTTCAAACTTGTGGTGCCAGTGAGGAATAGACGCGACCAGGTCGCGCGCTTCGTTAGGCGTCATAGACATGGAACCTGCTCTCTTTTGTTTCTTTTAAAGACCAACAAACAGCGCAACTGGGAGTAAGCATCTAGAATGCTATGCTTTCAATCAGGACGTCTTGGCAACGCGGGCATGACATAGCGTCGTCCTAACAGAGACTAGGACGCTGGTGTCGGAGTAGAGAGAACGAAATCGAACTGCAAGGTGGCTTGTGTGTGGTATGAAGTCATCCGTATTGGAGCCGAATCAGAACCATGCCCGTCAATCTCTCCATCAGGAATGCGCCTGATCAGGTGGTTCTCGGCCTGCGGGAGTGGGCGCAGCGACATTGCCGGTCTCTTCAAGGCGAATTACTTGCTATTATAGAAGCGGCCGTTGAGAAGGATCACCGCTCTAGCCCCGCTGATGTCATGGGCGAAATACGCCGGCTTGGCCTGAGGACGCCGCGCGAGGCGGCCGAGCTGATCCGCGCCGATCGTGACGGCCGTTAAGATCGTCGATGCCTCGGCGCTTGCCGCTCTACTATTTGGCCAGCCGGAGGCGGAAGCCATTGCCGGGCGTCTCGCGGGCGCGCCTTTGATCTACTGTGCTTAGCCTCGAATTGACGAATATCTGCCTGATCAAATGCTGCCGGCACTCCGGACCAGAAACGTATCGGCCCATACGGTAGGTAATCGGCTGACGTTTAGTAGACGGTAGGTTTACTACCTCCTCAGGCGCGACGGTTGGCGGCGTCACGCCTCCGAGATCGCTTGCGTGGATGAGGTTTCCCTCGATCACGGCGCCGTCCTGGAGCTTGCAAGCGAGACCGGCCTCACCGCCTACGACGCGAGCTACCTTTGGCTTGCCCGGCAGCTCAAAGCGGAGCTGGTGACCCTGGATCGACAGCTTGCGCATGCGGAGGCCACGACCCGCTTGTGAGCGGGCCATGCGACGCTCCACCTATTCCCTGCCCGGCACACCATCGGTTTGGCGCCAGAAGCCGAGCGGGTTGCCGTCGCGCAATTCCTCGGGCAGCACCGTGTTCGGGATGTCCTGGTAGCAGATCGGCCGCAGGAAACGGCGGATCGCGAGAGTTCCGACGGAGGTCGAGCGGCCGTCCGAGGTCGCGGGGTAGGGTCCGCCATGAACCATGGCATGCGACACTTCCACGCCGGTGCCGAAACCATTGGCCAGGATGCGGCCGGCCTTGCTTTCGAGCAAAGGAAGCAGCGCCGCCAGCTGCGCGGTGTCGCTTGCGGCGAAATGAACGGCCGCCGTGAGCTGGCCCTCCAGCGCCTCGACCACGGCTTGCAGCTCCTCGGCGCTGCCGGCACGCACGACGAGGCCAGCGGCGCCGAAAACCTCCTCCTGCAATTCGGGATGGGCAAGGAAGGCATTGGCCGTGGTCGAGAATAGCCCGGCCTGGCCCTGATTGGTGGCGCCCTCCAATCCAAGACCGATGGTTGTCACCTCGGCATGCCGCGCGAGCTTCGCGACCCCCGTGCAATAGGCTTGATGGATGCCGGGCGTCAGCATGGTGGCCGCCGCCGCAGCCGCGAGGCTCTCCGCCGCGGCTTGCAGGAAGCCGTCGAGCCCTGGACCTTCCTCCGCCAGGATAAGCCCGGGATTGGTGCAGAACTGGCCTGCCCCGAGGGTGAGGGCGCCGACGAAGGCGCGACCGATGGCGGCACCGCGCTCGGCTAAAGCGCCGGGCAGGAGCAGCACCGGGTTAATGCTGCTCATCTCGGCATAGACCGGGATCGGCTCGGGCCGCGCTGCCGCCGTTCGCATCAGCGCGATGCCGCCGCCACGCGAGCCAGTGAAGCCGACTGCCTTCATCCGCCGGTCGGCGACCAAGGCCTGGGCGATCTCGCGGTCCTGCGCGAAGAGCAGTGAGAAGACGCCCTCTGGCATGCCGCAGGCGGCCACGGCCTGCTGCACAGCTTGGCCGACCAGCGCCGAGGTGCCGGGATGGGCAGAATGCGCTTTGACGATGACCGGGCAGCCGGCCGCCAAGGCGGAAGCGGTGTCGCCGCCGGCGACCGAGAAGGCGAGCGGAAAATTGCTCGCACCGAAAACCACGACCGGACCCAGCGGGATATTGCGCAGGCGCAGATCGACGCGAGGCAGGGGCTTGCGCTCGGGCAAGGCCGGATCGACCCGCAGGTCGAGGTAATTGCCGTCCCGCACGACCGTGGCGAAGAGGCGTAGCTGGCCGACCGTGCGGCCGCGCTCGCCCTCGAGCCTGCCGCGCGGCAGGCCGGTTTCGGCCATACAGCGCTCGATCAGCGCCTCGCCGAGTTCGAGAATGTTTTCGGCGATGGTCTCGAGGAACAGCGCCCGCGCTTCCGGCGATTGGTGCCGATAGGGATTGAAGGCGAGGGCGGCGAGGCGGCAGGCCTCCTCCATCTGGGCGCGGCTGGCGCCGCCGAAGACAGGTTCTAGGGGCTTACCAGTCGCCGCCTCAATCGCCCGGATCTCGCCTTGCTCGCCACGAAGCTGGCGGTCGCCGATGAGAAGATCGCCGATGATGCTCATGGATGGTTCCCTTCGCTGGCATCGCGGCGCGGCCGCACGGCGGCCTCCATCAGTCCACGCGAGGCGAGGTTGGCCATGAGCGCGCGGAAGCCGAATTCCCAACGCGGTGCCTCGTCGCTATAGCCGACGCGGTTGACCAGTGTGCCGAGACGCGGCGAGCCGATGACGACCACATCGTCGCGCTTATGCGTGAAGCCGCCGCCATTCCCGCGATCCTGGGTCGGCGCGAACATGGTGCCGAGAAACAGCACGAAGCCGTCGGGATATTGGTGCGTGCCGCCGATCGTCTGCCCCACTAGATCGGCCGGGTCTCGACTAATTCGGCTGAGCGAGCTCACCCCCTCCATGACAAAGCCGTCGCTGCCCTCGACGCGCAGCGTGACATCGGCCCGCCGCACATCGTCGAGGGAGAAACTCCCATCGAAGAGGCGGATGAAGGGGCCGATGGAGGTCGAGGCGTTATTATCCTTGGCCTTGGACAGCAGCAGCGCGCTGCGCCCCTCAAAATCCCGCAGGTTCACATCATTGCCGAGGGCCGCGCCGACGATGCGGCCGGCACTCGACACGGCCAGCACGATCTCTGGTTCTGGGTTGTTCCAGTGGGATTTCGGATGGATGCCGACGGTCGCGCCATAGCCGACCGCGGAGAGCGGCTGTGCCTTGGTGAAGATCTCCGCATCCTCACCGAGCCCGACTTCGAGATATTGCGACCACAAGCCGCGTGCCATGAGTGCGGTCCGCAATGCCTTCGCCTCTTCCGAGCCGGGCGTCACGGCGGAGAGATCCGTGCCGATCTCAGCGGCCAGCGCCGCCCGCACGGCGGCCGCCTGGGCGGGATCGCCCTTGCACTGTTCCTCGACCACGCGCTCCAGCAGGCTGGCCGCGAAGGTGACGCCGGCGGCTTTCACGGCCTGGAGATCGATCGGCGCCAGGAAGAAGGGCCGTGCTGCATCCTGGGCCTCCGGATCGCTGTTGCGCAGCAGCGCCTCGACCGTGCCGAGCGATTCCCCGAGCGGCAGAGTGCGAAGAAAAGCCGCCGGATCCTCGAGGTCGAGCAGTGCCGAGATCGTCGCGACATGGCGCGAGACGTCATACACGCCGTCTGACCGGATGACGACGACCGCAGGGCCACCTTGGGAGCCGGGCAACCAGACGCGCCCCACCCAGCTTCCTGCATAACCATCCTCAGGTGCCACATAGGCGTCGTACAGCATCTCGGCATCTCCGTTTTTGCCAACGTCTCAGCCAGTTCTGACGTCAGAACTGGTCGTTGGCCAAGCCTGTCGTTGGTAAAGGCTGCGTCGCTTATTCCGCCGCAAGTTGCTGCCCCGCAGGCCGCGCCGTGATGAGGTCTCGATGCATCTTGCCGTTCTTCATAATCATCGCAAAGTGATCTGGCCCGACGAGCACGGAGAGATCCTCCAGCGGGTTGCGGTCAACGAGCAGAAGGTCGGCCAGTGCTCCCTCACGAATGACGCCGAGTTCGCCGGCGTGGCCCATGAGATCGCCGCCGACGCTGGTGGCGCAGCGCAGCGCCTCGGCCGGGGAATAGCCGAAGAACTTCACGAAATGCCCGATATCCCGTGCATTCTCACCCATCGGCGTGATGTTGAAACCGTAATCGCCGCCGATCACCACGCGAATACCCCGGCGACGGATCTCGTGATAGGCCCGGCAAGTCGCCTCGAGCTTGCGCGGCAATTGCATCCTCTCCACCGCGGCACGCGGCATGCCGACGCGGTCATGCTCGAAGACGGCATTATGCACCAGCCCAAAGGCGGGGCCGACGAAGAGGCGATCCTTCGCAGCCTCCAGCATGTCGAGTGCTTCCTCGTCGGCGAAATCGCAGTGATAGATGCAATCGACCTGATTGCGCACGGCGCGCTTCACCGCGGCGGCGGCGCGGGCATGGCAGGACACCCGCTTGCCCCATTCATGCGCCACCTCAACAGCGGCCGCGACTTCGACCTCAGTCATCGAGGTCACCTCGCCGCGCACGTGGCTCACGAATTCGTCGCCGGAGATATTGATCTTCACATTGTCCACGCCTTCGCGAATGCAAAGCCGCACGGCGCGGCGGATCTCGTCCGGCCCGTCGGCTATCATGCCGAAGCTCTCGGCCGGGATATTCTGTCGCCGTTCGTCGCCAAGACCGGCAGTCACTGTGATTTCTGGTCCGGCGGTGCGGTAGCGTGGCCCGGCGAGGTAGCCGTTCTCGATCTCGTCCTTAACCACGACGTCCAGCCGCAGCTTGGCGGAGGCAGCCGAATAGCAGCTGGTGAAGCCGTGGTTGAAGATGAGGGTGGCATTACGGCAGGTCCGCAACAGATGCTCCTCGACGGGGATTTCGCCGAGATCCTTGTTCTGGTTCACGCCGACGAAGGACAAATGGCAATGGCCCTCGACTAGGCCGGGGATCAGCGTCATGCCCTGGCCGTCGATGATCTCGGCGGCGCGTTCTGAGGCAATCTGGTTGCGACCTCGTGCGACAGCGCGGATCCGATTGCCCTCGACGACGACCTCGCCCGGATAAGGCGCGTCGTCGATCCCGTCCCAGATGGTCACGTTCCTGAACAGAACCGCGTTCATGCGCCTCTTCTCCTCCCCGCTTGCCCGCTTCACGCGGGTCCCTTGCGAAAGCCTTTCTATTGCCGCGCAGCCTTCCAAAGCCTGCGATGGCCCGCGATCAATCTCTAGCATGAGCGCAATGCGAGGCGCGTAGCCGCGAAGCTGGCGGAAAGCAGGATCGTCACTGGATCGTGATCCCGAGAATGACGTCCCAACTACCCGCGAAAATGCATCAATCGTTAGAAAATCCTTTTTTATAGATTTTTGTGAAGAGTTTTATCGTTAGACAATACAACATGAGTATCCGAGCTCTGAAACAGTCTCCAATGTGACAATTTTTTGTCAAAGATTCAGACAACACGGCCGCGGCCGTGGTTAGTACTTGGTTGTTAAATAATTAATTCAGGGTTAGATTTCTGTTGCGCTGCACAAATTTGTGCGTTATTTGATATCTCGAAGTCACTACAAGCAAATTTATCCGATATGGTCCATTTCACCACGGTAGGAAAAGTTGAGCATGGCAGAGACAACAATCATAGGCGGAACAGCTAGTTTTAATTTCATCCCAAAAGGTATTAGTACTGTAATTGACCTTTTTGGAAAAGACACGTTACTTGGGGGCGCCGGAAATACTACCTATATCCTTCAAGGTTCGACGACGGTATTACTAACCGGCGGCAGCGGCACCAGCACGATCTTTGCCCATGGTGACGACACCATCTTTGCCGGCAGCGGCAACGCCACGGTCTTCGGCGATGCCGATCCGCTCTTCTTTGTCGGCGGCACCGGTAATGCCATAGTCCAGGCCGGCGCGGGTAGCTCCACGCTGTTTGGCGGCTCCGGGCCGGGGACCACGACATTTTCCGGCGGCAGCGGCAATGCCACCCTCATAGGCGGCGCTGGTCCCACTACCCTGATTGGCGGCTCCGGCAAGACGGATGCCTTCGCGGGCACCGGCCCCACCACGATGATCGGCGGCAGCGGGGCTTTCTCCTTCGACGGCACGGCCAGTTCTAAACCGGAAGAGGTCTTCACCGGCAGCAGTACGGGTGCGGTCACCTTGGGTGGCGGCGCGGATACCGTGGTGGGCGGCAGCGGCGCATCCACGATCACTGGCGGCGCGGGCAAGGACATCTTCAACTTCCTGTCCGGCCATGCGGGCGGCACGGAAACGATCAACGACTTTACTTGCGGCGATAAGCTTACCTTCACCGGTTACGGAACCGAACCGCCAGTGGCGTCGGAGACGATAACGGGCGGTTCGGATCATATTAAACTGACCGACGGCACCGAAATCACTCTGACGGGCGTCGACCACAAGCAGTTCTGATTGGTTGAGCAGTCTCGACCTAAGGTCGAGACTGCAGTTCTGCACCGGCCTTCACCCCCACCCGGCCACCCATCAGCATACTGTCGTGGGTGGTTGGGTAGGAGTGAGGGCCGGTGCAAACTTGCAGGCATTGATTGCATTGCAATCAATGCCTATGAATGTCGTGCAGACAACGACACTCCTACCCATGAGTAGCATCACGATCCGTAATCTCGACCCGGCGGTGAAAGAGCGGCTGCGCATCCGCGCCGCCGAGCACGGACACTCCATGGAAGCCGAGGCACGGCTGATTCTTCGGACGACCCTTCAGGCGCCGGAACCGCCGCCGGGGCCTAACCTCTATGAGCGCATCCGCGCCCGCTTCGAACCGCTCAGCGGCGCTGATGATCTGGAATTGCCGCCGCGCCTGCCGGATCGCGAACCGCCCCGCTTCGATTGATGTTCGTCCTCGACACCAATATCCTGTCCGCGATCATGGGCTCTCGGCCGGTGCCGGAAGTGGCGGCGTGGATCGCTGGCCAGCCGGAGGATTTGCTGTACACCGCCACGGTCTGCCAGGCCGAAATCCTATCCGGTCTCGCCATCATGCCGGAATGCCGCCGCCGTCTGGCCCTGGAAGCCGCGGCCCGAGCCATATTCACGGAGGATTTCGACGGGCGCGTGCTGCCTTTCGACACGGAGGCTGCCGCTGCCTATGCCAAGATCTTCGCCGCCCGCAAGCGCGCCGGCCGTACGGCAACACCGCTCGACCTGATGATCGCGGCGGTGGCGCGCGCCAAGGGTGCCGTCGTGGTCACACGCGACACCAGCGGCTTCGAGGATTGCGGTGTGCCGCTCATCAATCCGTGGGAGGTGTATCGTTAAGCCGGCGCAGGCTTGCGCGGCGTAAGCCGCCAAATGTGACACGGGATGCGTCGCCGGCAGGGGTCAGAGAAGCGCCGCGAGCGCGTGGGACCGGCTATACGAGCGTCCAGGCGCGCTGTAACTCAGGCGCAATCGGGGACGGCCCCGGATCCAGCTTACGGCGCCAGAGGGTTCAACCAGCACTCGAAGCCCGAAGGATCGAGAGATGCGACAGTGTTGAGGATGCCGAGCGATGGTCAGACGCCAAAAACATGAAGAAATCGCCGGGGTTCTCGAATTTGAGGGCCGCACCAGCGAGGAGCCTGAATTTCTGGAATGGCTGGCCGATCATAGAACCCGGAACGGCGGCAAGGTCCGGGTGAGCCAGGGCGGCAAGGGCGTGCGCGTGATGTTCAGCCGGGAAGCCGATATGGCCTTCTGGAAGGCCCGTTTCGAGCGCTCCACCAAGGCCCGCCGCGCCGCTTCTTAGGTGTAGGTCTGCCGGCGCACATTCCATGAGACACAGCGCACATTCGGTGAGACCGACGCACAATGATGACAGGCGGCCTACGATTGGCGCTTCGACCCATTCTTGTTAACCAGCCCCGGGGTGGCCGTCCCGCAAGCGGGCATGGGTCTGCTTCGTTTGGCAAAAGGAAGATGACCGCGGCCAACGCGCTGCGGCGGCTGTCGGGCTCGTCATCCCGGCCACCCCTTAGAAGCAGCGTGCCCGTGCTTGATCAAAATGCGCCTTACGGATTTGCGGCGCAGCCGCTTCACGCCGGCCTTCGTCATTATTATTCGAGGGTCAGCCGCCGCCGGTATCCGAGCGACGATCAGGGGACGCCGGCGATCGCGACGTAGATCTGAACTTTGCCAGCCCTCGCCGCGATCCTGTTGCTCTATCCGGTTGCCGCCAACGCTGCCTCCCTCCGCTTGCCCTCTGCCTGAGTTGCGGCTTCCGCAGCATCGGCATCGAAGGCGCGCAGTCCCCGTCGCCTCCAAAGCTTCTTCAGCGCCTCAGGCTCCTCGTCGTGGTGCCCGTGACCTTGGAGCCGAGCGGCGGCCTCGAGCAACGCGCCGAACATGGTGGCCCGGTCATCTTCGACGAGTTCGGCCAGCCCGGCCTTGAGGACAAGGCCGCCGAGTTCGATGAGATGGCGGGTGCGGGCGCGCCGCTCGGCCTGCCAGTCGCGGACATTGCTCAAGGCCCGGCGCCTGAGCAGACGGGCGATGGCCTGCTCATTGCGCCGCATTGCCCTCAAGCAGGTCCGCAGTTCGATTGCGCGGCGGGACGGACGGTGCTCTGCCACTGCCGGGGAGGGCGTTGTCGCTAACGCCCAACTTAGCGGGAAACCCGGCATCTCCACGACGCCACGCCTCCGCGGCATGAGGGTTCGCCTTGAGCTGGTCCATGCCCCAACGCAACAGGTCCTGGAAGGCGTCAGCGTCCAGCACCTTGTCGGCGCCGGTCTCCAGAACGAGGCCGCCGAGGCGAAGCTTTTGGTCGGTCTTCATCTTCTCGGCTTTGGCAAGCAAGGCCTTGAGGTCGGCATCGATATCGAGAGTCTTGGAAGGCACCGTGTTTCTCCTGTGGGAATGAGTCCGCACAGGAGCGTCGATGCGATCGGCGCGAACGGGTGGGTCTCACGAGGCTCTTCACGAAAGTGTTACCGACGCGGCGTGTCACCTCGTCCGGTGCGTCTGGGCATGGCTGGGAGAGATGATGAACGGGAGACGGATGCCGGCAGCTTTTCAACACCAAGACGCTCGGCCTCTACCCGTGGCCAGGCGGCTCCGGTGATCCAAGTCAGTCGGAGAGCAGGGCCCTAAAAGCTAGATGCCGTGCCTGAGATGGAGGCCAACACGGTCACAGCAGGGAGGCCCGAGGGGAAGGCTTCGACCCATACGCGATGCGCCCGGCTGGGAGCCCGGAAGCCATGCGGCAGCCTTCTTGTCGTTGAAGACGAGATGACCCGGCCGCCGCCCGATGCTGGCAACCAAGCGAATGCGGCCGAAGGCGCGCGCACCGGGATATCGACGTCCCTGATCTGTCTTCGTCACGCAGATCAACCTCACTGTCAGACGCGGGGAGCAGGGTGAACTTCTCCGGCCGGAGCTGAGTGATTTCCAATGGCGCCGGGGTTTGGCCAGAAGCAATTACCGGTCCGGCGAAATAGCCGCCGCAGCGGCTCACACCGTGCCGGCGGCGGTACCGCAGATCATACGCTTGAGCCGGGCTGCGGAAGACCGGGAAGCTTGTTGGCGCGTGTCGCGCTCTCCGGTGTCCTGTTGTCAGCAACGGCCGTGCCGATGACGCGGAGAGCGAGCGGAACGGCTTGACGCGTCATCGGCCTGCGGAGTGCAACGGAGCAGATCAGCCGGATGCGCGCTTATACAAAAGCGCTGCTTTTGCTTGCACTCCCGCAGGGCGGTGGTACGGTGCCCCGAGCAACCAGAAGGCGTCCGGTGGCGATCTACCACTTCCAGAGCAAGGTCATCAGCCGCGGCCAGGGACGTGGCATCGTCGCCGCGGCGGCCTACCGCGCGGGCGCTGCGTTGTTCGACAACGAGATCGGCCGCATGCAGAACTATTTAGCGAAGCCCGGCATCGTGCATTCCGAGATCATGTTGCCCGCGGGGGCGCCGGACCGCTGGCGCGATCGCGAGACGCTGTGGAACGAAGTGACGGCCGGCGAGGTGCGCAATGGCGCGCAGCGTAAGAGCCAGCTGGCGCGCGAGATCGAGATCGCTCTGCCGCGTGAGCTGAGCCAGGCCGAAGCGATCCGGTTGGTGCAGGATTTTGTCCGCGAACAATTCGTCGCCCGCGGCATGGTCGCCGATTTGAACGTGCATTGGGGCGTGGCCACGGACGGTGCAGCGCAGCCGCATGCGCACATGCTGCTGACCATGCGGAGGGTGCACCCCACCGGCCAACGACGGGAGAAGAGCCATGCCGGACGAACCCAGCGCCAAGGCGATTCTGAACGAGGCACGCGGGGCGCACGTGACATCCCGGGAGATCCTGGAGCTGATGCAGGAGACGGAAAGCGATCCGATCCGGGTGATCAGCGCAACGCTGGAGGCAATCCAGCTGCAACAGCAAACCATCCTGACCAAGCTGGAGATCATCGAGCGGCGGCTCGCGTCGCGGGACTGATGGCAGCCGCTCGCTTGCGGGCGGGGCTACGCCGCCATGCTGAGTCTGCCGCGGCGCTGTCGAACGACGCCGGCTTCGGGTTGAAGGAGCGGGCGTGGAACAGCCGCGACCTGTTGCGGCTGTGGCGGGAGCGCTGGGCGGAGATGGTTAATGCCCGGCTGGCCGAGCTTGGCCATGACGTCCAGGTCGATCACCGCTCTCATGCCGCGCGGGGCATCGTCCTCGAACCGCAGAACAAGATCGGCCCGGCGGGAGCAAGGCGCGCCGCGCGGCAGGAGGATGCGGAGCGGGCGGACGAGCACCGCGCCATCGCCCGGCGCAATGGCGAACGCCTGCTAGCCGAGCCCGAGTTGGCGCTGCAGGCGCTGACGCATCAGCAATCGACTTTCACCCGGCAGGATTTGGCGCGGCTGATTAACCGGCAAACGGACGGGGCAGCGCAGTTCACCGCCGTGATGGCCAAGGTGGAGGCGTCGCCGGAGCTGGTGCGGATCGGCAAGGACGGCCGGGGCCGCGACCGCTTCTCCACCCGGGAGATGGTGGGCATCGAGCAGCGGCTGATGGCGACGGCGGTCGCGCTCAACAAACAGACCTCACATCGCGTGAACGACAAGCGGCGGATCGCTGCCGCCAATAGCCAATACCGCCAGCTCAGCGAAGAGCAGGCTTTAGCCTATCTGCATGTGACGCGATCGCGGGACTTGGCTGTGGTCGTGGGCATTGCCGGCGGCGGCAAGAGCACGCTGCTTGGTCTGGCGCGCGCAGTGTGGGAGGCGGAAGGCTATCGGGTGCGCGGGGCCGCCTTGTCCGGCATTGCCGCCGAAGGACTGCAGGGCAGCGCCGGGGTGGAGAGCCGGACCATCGCCAGCTGGGAATACGCCTGGGCGCAGGGCAAGGAGCTGCTGACACCCAAGGACATCCTGGTGGTGGACGAGGCGGGGATGATTGGCTCGCGTCAGCTGGGCCGGTTGATCGAGCGGGTGCATGCGGCCGGCACCAAGCTGGTGTTGGTGGGCGATGCCGAGCAGCTGCAGGCGATCGAGGCCGGTGCGGCGTTCCGGGCAATTGCCGACCAGGTCGGGATGATGGGGATCAGCGAGCCGCGGCGGCAGGGGCCGGACTGGCAACGCTTGGCCACCAAGGAATTGGCGACCGCGCGCACTGGCGCCGCCCTCGGTCGCTACCACGATACCGGCATGGTGCATCAGCACGCGACGCGCGAGGCGACCCGTAATGGCGTTGTTGCCGGGTGGGATGCGGCGCGGCGGGCAGACCCGACCCAGAGTCAGATTATCCTGGCGCATGAGCGGGCGGACGTGCGGGTGCTGAACGAGGCGGCCCGGGCGATGCGCCGAGCCGCCGGCGAACTCGGGCCGGATCACATCTTACAAACGGAGTTGGGACCACGCGCCTTTGCCGGAGGGGACCGGCTCTACTTTCTGCGGAACGAGCGTGGGCTCGGCGTGAAGAATGGCACCTTAGGAACGCTGACGGCGATCGATGGCGAGCAATTGACCGTGCGGTTGGATGGACCGGGCGGGGCGGGGACAGGGCGCGAGGTCAGCGTCGACCTGGCTGATTATGCCGATCTCGATCACGGCTATGCAGCGACGGTGCATAAGAGCCAGGGGATCACAGTCGACCAGGCGCATGTGCTGGCGACGCCCAGTATGGACCGACATCTGGTCTACGTGGCGATGAGCCGGCATCGCCATGCCGCGCAGCTGCACTGGGCGGCCGACGAGTTCGGTGACGTGGAGCAGCTGGGTGCACGGCTCGGACGGGAGCGAGCGAAGGATACGACGCTCGACTATGCCGAGCAGCCAGAACCCGATCCCATCGCGGCCTACGCTGGGTGGCGCGGGCTCGATCCGCTTCAGCCCGTCAGCGAGATCGTTCTGGTGCAGCCGGAGCCTGAGACGGAGAGGCCAATCCCGGAGTCCGGCAGGGCTCGCGACGAGCAGAGACAATCCGAAGTTGGGCCACGGCCTGCTTCCCTGCCAGCGCGGTCCCCGCGCCGGCAGGGTGTTGCTGCAGCGTCTCTGGCTGCCCTTGCCAGACACCGCGAAGCTCAAGCCGGGCCGGATCGCGAGATGCACCAGCCCTCTGCTCCCACATCCCCATCGCCCACCGATCATCGCCCTAGGACCCAGAGCAGCGACCGCACACCTCAAGTGTCAATACCGATTGAGGAGCGGCTCGCGGGGCTCGAAGCAAACCTTGCGCCTCAGCGCGCCCGGGATGATCGGCTAGAGCCGATGCTGCCCGCTGTGCCGTATCAGCCGGTGACGAAGGCGGAAGTCGCCCGGTTAGTGGCGGAACATCTCGCCACCCAGCCCTGCCCGCTGCAGTCTCAGCTTGAGAGTATCTATCGCAACCCTGTGGCTGCCCGCGCCCGTTTGGATGCACTGATGCAGAAGAGCGCGACCGTTAAAGATCTCATTGCTCAGCTCGAGAAGAAAGGAGCGGGTGTTTTCGGCAAGTTACGGGGGAGCACCATGCTTTTTGCAGGCGCGGACGCTTACATGGAGCGACATTTGGCCAAGCTAGACGTTCCGCACCTTCCCAGCGCCATACGCGCGTTCTGCCGGTTGCCTGCGGAGCTTGAAGATCGATACCGTCTAAAGCTTGAGGTACAGCGCGGCTGCGAGGCGGTCGAAGTGCCTGGCCTGTCGACCGAGGCCTTGGCGGCCATCACCAGTCTGCACCGGGTTGGCGTCAGCACGACGGTGAGTGTGCACAATCGGCCGGTCGAAAAGCTAAGTTCCAGTGAGATTAGACAGGCTGCTCGTGTGGCACCTGCTTGGAATGCCATTCCTCTATGGATACGCGCAGAGTTAGCGGCCTTCCGAAAGGCAGCGAACGCACGTCTGGGGCCGTATACGGATTTGGCGAGCAACAAGGTCCTTTCGAGGGTCTATGAGTTGTCGAGCAACATCGCCCAGGCCGAGCAGCTCGCGGACCGCCATGTGGCCGTGGAAGCAGCCCGCCAGCATGCAGAAGTGCAGCGCCGTAAGGCCGCGCAGGCAGCGGCGGAAGCCAGACAGCAGGTTGCCGAGAAGGCAGAACTCGAACGCAAGCTGCGGGAACTGCAACCGAGATCACGGCCCAGGCCATCCCCGGGACCGAGCCTGGGGTGATCTGATGGCACGGCTGGACGTCCATCCGATGCCCGGCGAGCGTGAGGGCTATGTCCTGGAGGCGGAGCGGCTGTCGCATCTGGCGACCTGCATCGTGCTGCCGCTGCTGCCCGAGGTTAGTGCGCTCAAGCCCATCGCCACGCTTAACCCTGTCTATGAAATCCGCGGCCGCCGCCATGTCCTGCCACAGGGGATCGCGAGCATCGTAAGGCGGGCGCTCGACAGCGCTGTCGCTTCGCTGGCCGAGGATGATGACAGCATTACCCGCGCGCTCGGCTTCCTGTTGGTCGGCGACTGAGCATGCGGCGCCCCCCGGCCGAGCCTCGCCAACTGCCGCTCTTCACCGAGAGCGCCTCCTTGGTGCGCATCCGGCCGGCGCTGAAGGAGTGGCGCTATTACCGCATGGAGGTTTGGCCCGATCTTTTCGGCCGCGCCCTGCTGATGCGGCAATGGGGCCGCATCGGCACAGAAGGGCATCGCCGCCTCGATCCGCATCCCGATCCGGGCGCCGCCCTCAATGCCTTGGCCCGCATCCTCCGCGCCAAGCTGGGCCGAGGCTACGAGGACCGCAAGGCAGGCTAGGACTTGGCTTGTTTGGCTGCTTACGCCGGAAGTCTTGATTGGTGGCTGCGCCACTTCAACCAGGACTCCTGTCCCAATTGAAAGTTGCGCCACATAACTCGGACCCGGATCGATCGATCCGGCTGCGATCCAGCCCCGCGCTGCCGCGCATGATCGGGGACCGAAATCAGCTCCAGCAAGCGATCGTCAATTTGCTCGTCGATAGTCTCCAGGCGACCGAATAGGGCGGGGGCCGACGGCATGGTCGGTTTTTCAATCCGTGACAGCGGACCGGGGATTGGGGCGGAAGACCTCGATCGCGTCTTCGATGGTTTCTTCACCACGAAGGAGAGCGGTCTCGGCATCGGTCTTGCGATCTGCCACTCGATCATCACCGCGCATGGCGGTAGCATGACCGCCGCGAATGATCCGGCGGGCGGCGCGCATTTCCGGTTCAATACTTCTGGCTGCTCCGCCATTTTCCTGAAGCCGGCATAAAGCCGGCCACGGAGCAGGCCAATTCTAGCAATTATTGTGATTAGTCAGTAGGATAGAGAGACAAGTAAGCCGGCCATTTCTCATGACTCACGCGGTCCCGCTTCTCTCACCTTGCCGCCCGGAAACGAACAGCCCAGCCGGCCCGCTCTGCATGACTTTGCCTTCCTTTTGGCCACCGAGGTGGGCGCGCTGGCCGGTCATCTCTCCTCCGGCACGGCAATAGCCGTGGGCGCTCTCGTGCGGGGCTAAATTGCTACTACTCCAACCTTATCGAGGGCCATGACACCCTTCCGGTGGATATCGAACGCGCCATGCGCGCCGATCTCGCCAAGCAACCGTGGCGTCGCGACCTCCAGATCGAGGCAGCCGCTCACATTGCTGTACTGGCCGCGATTGATGGGGCGCCTTGGATGAATTCGCCACCCCATCGGTCTTGGCGAAAGAGATCCATCGTCAATTCTACGAGCGCTTGCCGGAATCTCTGCGCTTCGTGGAAGAGCGTGAGACCGGCCGCCGAATCGAGGTGTAGCCGGCAAATTGCGGCCCGATCATGTCCGGGTAGGCCGTCATGTCGCACCCTCGCCGGAAGATTTGTCGTCGGCTCGGCGTGACGATGGAGGCGAATGGCTGTTTGCTTGCCTTGCCGGTCGGCTGGTATTCGCGGTGCCTGGCGTCACAACTACCGGGCCGTTCAACCAGCACTTCGTCCGCGACATATCAGCGATTGCGGCCTTGGCCGGCTCTTCGGCGCGGGAAGGTGAGATGGATCCCCTCTTCGCATTCAGCGACGCCTGCCGCGAGGAGATTCAACTGAAACGAGCCTAGTTGCGGGCCTCCGCCAGGCGGTCTCAAACACTTTCTCGGCTTTGGTCGCGGAGCCATTCGAGCAGCGCCTCAATCCTCCGATCGCTGCTGGGCGGGTGCGGGCTGAGCAGGTGGTAGGCAGAGCCGTCCTCGAGGAAGCCGAAGGGCGCGACTAGGATGCCCGCCGCGATATCCTGCCGGACCAGGGCCCAGGGTCCGATGGCGATGCCGAGGCCGGCGGCGGCGGCCTGCAGGCTGAAATAGAAATGCTCGAAGGTCTGTCCGCACCCAGGCATGAGCTGCAGGCCTGACAGCCTGGCCCAGCTCGGCCAGGCCTCCAGACGCGTCTTGGTATGCAGCAAAGGGTGGCAGGCGAGGAATGCTGCCGGCCCCGGATCGCCGCCATCCCGTAGCGATTGGGCGATGGCCGGGCTGCAAACCGGGCCGATTTGCTCCGTCATCACCAGCGCCGCCGCGGCCCCGGCCGGAAAGGCGAAATCATCGCGGCGGATCGCGGCATCGATGCCGTCCCGCACGAAGGACACCGGGCCGCCGCCTGCGGCGATATGTAGCGCGATGCCGGGATGCGCTGCATGGAAGCTGGGCAGCCGGGGGATTACCCAGCGCATCAGCAGCGTGGGCTCGCAGGAGAGCACCAACGGCGGCGCCGCAGCCTGGCGGCGCAAGTCCAGGGTCACTGCCGCGATCGCCGCGAAGGCCGCAGCCGTAGCATCGCGGAGGCGTCCGCCCGCCGGCGTTAGGAAGACGCGGCGGCTGCGCCGTTCGAACAGCGGCGTTCCCAGATCTTCCTCCAGGCCACGCACCGCCCGGCTGATGGCGCCATGGGTGAGATGCAGTTCCTCGGCGGCGCGGGTAAAGCTCTCAAACCGCGCCGCGGCCTCGAAGCAGCGGAGCGCGCCCAGCGGCGGCAGGCGCGGCGAGTGTATCGGTGCGCCTGGCTCACCATCACTGTCAGAACTCATCGTTATTCTCCGCCCTCCGCGCCGTGTATTGCATTTTCCCAAAGCGGCAAGCCGGCGCCTGCGTGAAAACACCGCACAGTCCGGCGGCGCATCCAAGACGAAAGGCCTCGCCATGAATTCCCTGCCGGTCGGCATTACGATGGGCGATCCCGCCGGTATCGGCCCGGAGATCGTCGCCAAGCTCTTCGCCGAGGGGCTTCCCGCCCCCTGCATCGTGGTCGGTGACGCGGCCATAATGGGGCGCGCCATGGCCGCCGTGGGCGCAGATTTGACGATCCGGGCCATTACGCGCGTTTCGGAGGCCGCCTGTCTTCCCGGCGTGATGGATGTGCTCGGCGCCGGCATGCCGCCCGGGGCTGTGCCCTATGGCGTGGTGGATGGGCGCGCGGGGGCGGCGGCCCATGCCGCCATCCAGCGCGCGATCGACGGGGTGCTGGATGGCAGCCTGCGCGCGATCGTCACAGCGCCCATTCACAAGGAGTCGCTGCGCGCCGCCGGCATCCGCCACCCCGGCCATACTGAGATTCTGGCCGAGCGGGCCGGCACGGCCGATGTCGCGATGATGCTGGCCAATGATGAGCTGCGGGTGGTGCTCGTTACGATCCATGTCGCACTGCGCGAGGTCATAAGCGGCATCACGCCGGCTGCAGAACTCCGGGCAATCCGCCTCGCCGAGGCGGCGATGCTCCGGTTCGGCATCGCGCGGCCCCGGGTCGCAGTCGCCGGGCTCAATCCCCATGCTGGCGAGGGCGGGTTGTTCGGCAGCGAGGAGGCGGCGGTGATCGCGCCCGCGATCGCCCAGGCACGGGCTGAGGGCATTGACGCCTCTGGACCCTGGCCGGGCGATACTATCTTCATGCGCGCACGGCGCGGCGAATTCGACGTCGTGGTGGCGCAGTATCATGACCAAGGCCTGATCCCCGTGAAATATCTCGGCCTCGATCACGGCGTGAACATCACTCTGGGTCTGCCCTTCGTGCGGACCAGCGTCGACCACGGCACGGCCTTCGACATTGCCGGGACGGGCAAAGCCGACCAGGCCAGCCTGCGCTATGCGCTGCGGCAGGCCCTCGCCATGACGGCGGCCCCTGCGGCGGGTGAAGGCGTGCCGGCATGACTGGCCCGGAGTTCATCTTCATGCTGACGCGGGCAGATCGCACCGTTCCCGATGCGATGGACCGGCTGGCGGAAGGTCTCGCCTGCGGCCTACGGCATATCGGCTTCAAGGACTTGGGCTTGCCGCTCGCCGATCTGCACCGTCTGGCCTCAGCAGTCAGGGGGGGCGGCGGCACGCTCTATTTGGAGGTCGTCAGCCTCGATGCAGCCAGCGAAGCCGCCTCGGCGCGCGCCGCCGCCGAACTGGGCGTGGATTTCCTGCTCGGCGGCACCCGGCCCGATCTCGTGCTGCCCATCCTGCGGGGCAGCGGCATTCGCTACTATCCTTTCGCGGGCCGCATTGCCGGCCATCCGAGCCGGCTGGAGGGCAGCCCCGGCGACATCCTGGAGAGCGCCCAGCGGCTCTGCGACCGCGACGGGGTGCACGGCATTGACCTGCTGGCCTATCGCTCCGCTGGGGATGTGCCGGGGCTGATCGAGGCGGTTTGCGCCGGGGTCGATAAGCCGGTGATCGTGGCCGGATCGATCGATTGCCCTTCTCGCATCGCGGCGGCGCTGCAGGGAGGTGCCGCCGCCTTCACGATCGGCACCGCCGCCCTAGACGGCGTCTTTCCGGCAGCCTCACCGGCGCTTGCCGTGCAGATCGCCGCGATTCGGGCCGCCGCGGTTGCCGCAATGATCCCGGCCGCAAGGAAACCCATCATAGACAAGGTCAATCTCGCCCAAGCTTTCGCCAGTTTCTCGGACCACTGGAACCCCAGGATCGCCGGCGAACTCGGGGATTTCCAGGTCAAGCTCGCCAAGCTCAAGGGTCGCTTCCAATGGCACCATCATGAGCGCGAGGATGAGCTATTCCTGGTCATCGAGGGGCGCCTGCGCATGGGGTTCCGCGACCGAACCGTGGATCTCGGGCCGGGCGAGTTCATCATCGTGCCGCGAGGGGTCGAACACCTGCCGGAGGCGCTCACCGAGGAGTGCCACGTCATGCTGCTGGAGCCGAGCACGACTTTGAACACCGGCAATGTCGAAAACGAGCGTACCCGGCGCGAACTTGACCGCATCGCGTGATGAATCAGCCGCACGCGTGACATCGCATCCGAAGTGCAACTCTTGAACATCCCGGCGCTTTGTGGGAGGAGCTGGAAAACGCCGAATCCTGACGGAGCCTCACCGGCCCATCGCGCGCAAGATCCGGAAAATGGAGAGGCATCGATCGCGCATGGGATTTCGATGAATAACGGACAGGTTGGCGATACCGCGATTCTTGTGCTCGGATCGCATCGCAGCGGAACCTCGGCGACGACCGGCGTGCTGTATCGCCTGGGCGTTGATCTCGGCGTGAATCTCATGCCGGCCATGAAGGAGAATCCGAAAGGGTTCTACGAGCATTTCGGGATTGCCCCGATTCATAATGAAATTATCGCCCTGTTGGATTCGGATTGGAGCGACCCCTGCTCTCTGCCGCAGGACTGGGACCGCGACCCTCGCATCGCGCCATTCCGCGAGCGGATCATCCAGGTGGTGCGGGAGGAATTCACCGGCAAGCCGCTTTGGGGGCTGAAGGATCCCAGAGTCTGTCGCCTTCTGCCGCTGTGGCATCAGGTGCTTGCCGAGGTCGGCGCGACGGGCAAAGCCATCTTCGTGATGCGGCCGCCGATCGAGGTTGCACTCTCCCTTCTCAAGCGCGACAGGATGTCCGTCGAGCAGGGTCTCATGCTGTGGTCGTCGCATGTGCTGGATGCGGAACTTCATAGCCGGAGCATGGCGCGAAGCGTGATCTTCTACCAGGACCTGTTGCAGGACTGGGTTTTTGAAATGCGCCGCCTGCGCGACGAACTAGACATCGAACTCTCCGCCTTTTCCACGCGCATCATCGATGACGTTAACGACTTTCTCGACAGCGACCTGCGCCATCATCGCGACGCCGCGGTGCCCAATCTGCGCGCACCGCAAAGCGCCTTGGCCGAGAAGCTTTACGAGGCCATGCTCGCATGGCGTCGTGAGGGTGTCTCACCCGCCGCCGCCTGCGATGATATCAGGAAGGAGTTTTCCTATATTGAGCGTGGTGCCGCGCCGGTCGCCAGCCATTGGCGCGCCAAAGCGGTGGAAGCTCGCCGTCAGGCGGAGGGCGAGCGGCAGCATGAAGCCGATAAACGCCGCGATGCGGAAAAACGCGGCGACTATCTCGAGACCGTGGTGCAGCACCTGGAGCGGGATGTCGGCGAGGCTGCGCGGCGCGCGAGCGCGGCCGAACAGGCGGTGTCGCATGCGCAAAGCGTGATCGCCGCGGGACAGGCCGAGCTGGCGGCCTGGCAGGCGGAGCTAACGGAAGAACAGGGGCGCGCGCGGGCACTGACCGACCGCTTGGTGAATCGTGAAAAGGAAATCCAAGAGACCCGAGAAAAGGATGCGATCTGGGCAGCGGAGTTGCAGCAGGCCAAAGCGGAATCGGATAGCAGGGGGGTAATTCTGCTGACTCGGCTGTCAAATGCCGAAGTGCGCATAGCGCAGTTGCAACAGGAACGCGCGAAATATCTCTCCTCGACGAGCTGGCGGATCACCGCGCCGATGAGAGGCATCGGCAAGTTGACGCCGCGCATCTTCAGGCGTGGGCTGGTGGGCGGCGTCAAGCTCGTCTGGTGGAGTCTCACGCTGCAGCTGCCCCGAAAACTTCGCCGTCGTCGCGATATCCTGGTGCGATCGCGGATGGAGAGTCTGGGGCATTCGGCGGGTGGCGACCCCAACGGGATACGGACGGAGGCTGAAGCGGCCCGATCCAACACCGAACACAGAGGGTGAGATTTTTTCCCGCGCGCTTGACCCGCGCGGCGATTGTGCCAAACCTCCGAGCGATAGGCAGCAGGACGACAGGCAATGCCCGGCGCGGTGACGCAAATCGAGGATCACAAAGGTGATCACTACTACGACGTGATGAAGCGGATCCATGAGACCATCGACCCGCGCTCCTATCTGGAGATCGGCACCCGCACCGGCGGCTCACTGATCCTGTCGAAATGTGTTTCGGTCGCAGTCGATCCCAAATTCCACATTACCTCGAATATCATCGGCGCGAAGCCAGCCTGCTTCTTCTACCAGATGACGAGCGACAGGTTTTTCAAGTCAGTCGATATAGCGCCGATCATCGGCGGCGAGATCGACTTCGCCTTTCTCGACGGTATGCATCTCTTCGAGTTTCTTCTGCGGGATTTTTATAATACGGAGAAACTCTGCGGAAAGCATTCCATCATCGCGCTGCATGACTGCCTGCCGCCGGATGTGCGCTATACCAGCCGTTACGAAAGAGACAGCGACATTCGCAAAGACGCCAGCCATCCGCATTGGTGGGCGGGGGATGTCTGGAAGGTGCCGGTCATCCTGCGCAGGATGCGGCCGGATCTGCATATCATCGCGTTGGATGCACCACCCACGGGCCTCATCCTCGTCACCAATCTCGATCCGGCCTCCAGGGTTTTGGAGAACGGCTATCGCGCGGTCGTCGATGAATTCTCCCAGTTGAGCCTGGAGAGCCTGGGATTGGACAAATTATCGGAGGAGCTCGGCGTCATTTCCACGGCCAAGCTGAAAGCTTTCGAGGATATAGCTTCGCATCTATCTTGAATACGTCTCCATGAGCTGGGCGAGGTCCTGTCCGGCTTGCGGAAGGCCATTGGCTGCGGCCTTTTCCAACCAGAACCGGGCTTTTTCCGGATCGGTGGGTCCCGCTAGGCCGCGTGCGAAGTAGCGGCCTAGCATGAGTTGTGCATGCGGATGGCCCTTCTCGGCCGCCTTCAGGTACCATGACTGGGCAATCGTGCGATCGGCGGGAACTTCATGTCCGCCACCATACATGGCGCCAAGCGCGAAGATCGCGCCGACATGGCCTTGCTGCGCGGCGAGTTTGTATAATTCCAGCGCCGCAGGATGGTCGCGGGTTCCACCGCGGCCATCGAGGTGAAGCTCCGCCAGGGCGACGCGGGCCTCTGCAATGCCGGCCGCAGCTGCCCGGCCATGCCAAGCGCGAGCCTCGACAAAATCGGCCGCGACGCCGCGCCCCTGGGCGAGCATGAGCCCGTACCAATATTGCGCCCGCGGCACGGTCTCAGCGGCCTGACGCAGCCAGAGAACAGCCGCGGCATCGTCACGCTCGCCGCCGACGCCGCGGGCCAGACAAACACCAAAATTATAGGCTGCCAAAGCATCGCCCTGCTTGGCCCTTTGTTCGAACCAGGCGCGTACGGTGAGTTTTTCCTCGGGCGAGGCAGTGTCGTTCATCGCGAGCTTCGCGAATTCGACCTGGGCCGCTTGGTCGCCGCGCTCGGCGGCGTAGCGGAACCACTGCTTCGCCACCTCGGCATCCTGGGCCACGCCGGAACCCGTCAGATAGAGATGTCCAAGCATACGTGCCGCCCCCGCATGGCCGCCTTCTGCCGCACGTGAGAACCAGATCGCGGCCTCACCGTAATTGGGTGGCAGATCACCAGGCTTGACGTAGAGATCGCCCAGGCGCGCGGCGGCATCGGCATCCCCCGCCAAAGCTGCACGGCGCAGCCAGGATTCACCGGCGAGCAAATCCTGCTTGATGCCGCGACCTTGCATGAGCGCCAAACCCCAGCTCGCTTGGGCCACGCGAAGATTAAGCTCCGCAGCGCGCTTATAGAGCTGCACACCGCGAGGCAGGTCGGGCGCCGTGCCAATCCCGTGATGAAGCATCACACCCAGTAGATAGATCGCGACGGGCAGATCCGCATCGGCGGCCTTGGCCATGTGAATGGCGGCTTCGCGTAACCGCGCCTCGCTGCGTTCGCCGCTCATGAGCGCACGGCCGTAGCCGAGATGGCCTTGGGGACTGCCGCCCGCCGCGGCACGGCGATACCATTCCTCGGCCGCGGTCTGGTCACGCATTTCTTCGGGACCGAGGGAAAGCACAGTGCCGAGCAAGGCCTGCGCATCGGGCTGGCCTTCCTGCGCCGCGAGCTGCGCCCAATATTGCGCCCTGGCATAATCCGGCTGCAGCTTGATACGGGTCGCGAAGAGATCGGCGATGGGTGCCTCATCGCCCTGCATCGGAATCGCGCCATGAAGATAGAGGCCGGCAAGTTTGACTTTCGCGCCAAGGTGGCCGGCTTCGGCGGCAAGCTTGAGCCAATGAGCGGCATTCGCGTGATTGACCGGCACGCCCATGCCATCCGCATAGGCGCAACCAACACGGTAGAGAGCTTCCTGTTCTCCGGCCCTTGCACGGCGCGCGAGCACCCTGAAAGCGCGCTGGGTCTTACCGGTTTTGATCAGGCGATCGGCATAGCCGATGCTGCCCCCTTTGGAGAAGGGTGCGGCCAGCTTGTCGACGAAGTTGCTCATCTGGAAACGCTTTTTATCACGGCTTAGCGCCTAGATTCTTGCCCGTGACTTCCTGAAATAGCCGTAGTTGTCTAGGTAAGCACTCGGCCAAGCTATATTGAGCCAACACCGTTTCCCGCGCACGCGCGCGAATGTTTCCGAGACTATCCCGATGGGTCAAAACATGATCGACCTGTTTGGCAAGCGCCTCCGGATCGAAGAAATCCACTAGAAAACCGTTTCGTCCGTCCTCGATAAATTCCTGCACAGGCGGTGTGCGTGAGCCCACGATGATACATCCCGCCGCCATTGCCTCGACGCAAGACCAAGACAGGATGAAGGGCACCGTGAGATAGATATGCACCGATGAGATTTGCATGAGCGCCCGGAAGGACTGGTAGGTCACGCGCCCCATGAAATGCACGCGGCTGAGATCCGGATCGACCTCCGCCAGCATGGTGTCCTTCCAAGTCTTTCCATCCGGTGCCGGGGGGCTATAGGAGACCTCGTCGCCGCCGACGATGATGACCTGCGCAGAGGGCCGGCGATGTAAGATTTCCGGAAGCGCACGTATGAAGGTGGGAAAGCCCCGATAGGGTTCGAGATTCCTGGAGACGTAGGTGATGACCTCGTCTTCTCGCGTCAACCGACGACCATCCGGGAGCGTAAACTGTGCCGCCGGGTCTGGGCACATCGTCTCAGTGTCGATGCCGTCGAAGATGACTGAGAGCTTGCGATGAAAATCGGACGGATGACGGTCCTTTTGCCATTGCGTCGGTGTGATGGCGCGATCACAGCTTTGCAAGGCCATAAGCAGATGCGAGTTCCGCACGCGAATACGGCAAATCTTGTCAATATCGAGCGGCGTGGTTTCGCCAAAACCTGCATCCGCACCATCGGCGGAATAGTAGAATTCCGCGTAGTTCACTAGCTTTGCGGCGGGGAAAACATCTTTAACGAAAAGCGAATCGCCCCATCCGGAATGAGCTACAACAAGATCCGGGACAAACCCCTGTTTTTGTTGCAGCGTTAGCCCAACGCGGACGACCTGCTGGCCATGCAAGACTGCATTCTCGTAGCGCTGCAAATAGGAATGGGTGGTGGGATGCACCTCACGCGGCGGCTTGTAGGTGACGCGCCTCACGCCGCGGATATCGATGCCGTCCCGCTTTGTGACGAAGACCACGCGATTCGCTGGGTCGCGCGCCAAGGCGGGCGCCAAGTGTTTGAACTGCCCGGGGATATTCGGGTGAAGAAATAGAATATTCAAGCTGGCACCTATGGCGGCCATCAGCCTCGCCGCGGGATTTGCCGAGCCGAGGAAGACAGGGAAATCGACGGCCCGTCCGCCGTGAGGAAGGGCTGGCTCTTACGATAATGAATAAAGGCTTCATCCTTGTAAGGATGAAGCCTTTATTGCGTTTTCCTCAACCAACCGCGCCTTTGGAATCAATCCACGTGGGCGCGATGGAAATAAGGGCGGCCTAAGCCGCCCTTAGCCTAGTTACGCTGTCGGAATCGCTGTGCCATGCGTGAAGTCCGAAGTCGTCAGGGCGACAGTGGAGTTACCGAGGGCAACAAACGTGTTTGCCGCTGCCCCGGCGGCGCCAGTGTTGTTATAGCCAATCAGTTCATTGCCACTGCCATCGGCCGTGTAGGCGACCTGCCCAGCACCAAGTGAGGTCCCCAAAAGGGCAGCCACACTGGTGGAAGCCAGAACCGAAGACACCGTCTCTCCCACATCAAGGAGATCAGAACCCTGTGTGAAGTCGGTTACCGTGGCATGTGATGCCACGGTTCCAACATAGGGGAGAGCGCCAGCCGAATTTTCGAAGGCGAAAACGTTGTTGCCGCCCGCTCCGGTCAATTGAGCCGCACCGACGCCACTGTCGAAGATGATGTCATTGCCGGCACCGCCATTGACAACATCTGCGCCACCATTGGTGAGAATGGCATCGTCACCACCGTTGCCGTAGATAGTATCCGCAACGGTATTGGCAAGCGTGGCGCCGGCACCTGTCACCGAGCCCACACCACCGAGAATGGTATCGGCTCCGTCCGCGCTGTCGGTGACACCACTACCGCCGAAGATCGTGATGGCCTGGGTTGTTGTGCTGGCATCGATGACGTCGCTGCCGGTAGCCCCAAAGATCATCGCGCCTGAAACGGAGGAGACGACGTTGTCGAAGTCACCAGAGATTGTGTCGTTGCCAGCGCCGCCGTTGATGGAGTCAGCCCCGCCGCCGCCAGCAATGGAGTCGTCGCCACCATTGCCGTAAATGGTATCGGCGCCGACGCCGCCGGTGATGGTATCGGCCCCATCGGTGCTGTCGTTGATGCCGTTACCGCCGAAGATCGTGGCACCCTGCAGCCCGGTCGAGGTGATGCTGTCGGCGCCGGAGCCGCCGAGGATCATCGCGGTCGAGGAGGTGCCGCTGGCACCTGTGGCGTCGAAGTTGCCGGAAATTGTGTCGTTGCCGACGCCGCCATTGATCGAGTCGGCGCCGCCGCCACCGGCGATGGAATCGTCGCCACCATTGCCATAGATAGTATCAGCGCCGCTGCCGCCGACGAGGGTATCGGCCAGATCAGCGCTGTCGTTGATGCCGCTACCACCGAAGATGGTGATGCCAGCGGTCGAGCCGGTGGCATCGATGCTGTCGTCGCCAGTGGCTCCCCAGAGGACCGCGCCAGTCGTGAAGGAAGCTGTGAGCAGGGGCGGAGCGTTGAGGTTGTCGGGGCCGCTGATGGTATCGTCGCCGCCGCCGCCGTTGATCTGGTCTCCACCAGCGCCGCCGGCGATGATGTCATCGCCGCCGTTACCGTAGATCGTATCGGCGAAATTGCTGCCGGCGATGGAATCAGCCAGGTCGATGGAATCGTTTATCCCGGTTCCGCCATAGATAAGCTGCCCGGCCGTGGTTGCTGAGTCATTGATGGGATTGGCGCCGTCACCGCCGAAGGCGGTGCCCCCAGCGCCAGTTTGTGCGATGGTATCACCCTGGCCAAACCCGACCGACAGGTTTCCGGTCAGGGTGGTTGCGCCCGTGGTGAGACCCAGAGTGACGGTGCCCAGGGGGGACGTCAGAGTTCCATCACCTTGGAGGATGTCCGGGGTGACATTATTCAGGGTCAATGTCGCGCCATCTGCCGCGGTAAAGACGACCGTGCCGGTGGTGAGACCAGGCGATGGCGTGTAAGTGGCGCCGACCAGGACTTTATTGGCAATACTGACCGTATCGGTCGCGGGATCAAATCCGTTGCCCGAAGTTAAAGTGACGTTCTTGGTGCCGTCGAAGACAAAATTAGCCATGGGGCAGATTCCTATGCAGACGGTTAGTAGATTGAGCGGCTGTCGGTTGAGTGGTTTGAACTGCGGGCACGGTTCGCGACGGCATGGGAGGATGCCGCTCAAACGTAAGCCCTCGAGAGAATTCGCGAGTGCTATGCCTGACTTCTACATGGTCGACCGAAACGTCCTCCCAGCTCATTGTTAGTTAGCTTAATCCAGGCAAGAAAACGGTGCTAGATCAAAAAAGGAAAGGCTTGGCGATGAATGCGCTGTCGCCGAGGTCAGGCGCCCCCTTGCAAACCATTGAAATTGCACGAGGCCAAAATTCACAGGATGGACGAAGCGTACGAAACCAAGCTTCGGAGGAGGTGGAAACCGCCGCGCTGAGGCAAAATCCGGCTGGTTAATCCGAACCAAATTGGTTAGCGCGCAAGACTAAGTACTTCCTATTAGATGGCGGAACATAGATTTCGCCAGATTTATGGTGGGGGAGATAATGATGAATGTCAGGTTGCCATAATATATAATCCCTAAGTATATTTGCTCCGTTTTGGTAATGTTCTTGTAATCTTGCAGAGTTAGGGCAAGTCGCCGTATTGGCATCCACGGAGACTTGCGCCAGATCGGCGGACCTACCCGAGTTCTTAGTTAATGCTCGACTTCAGCAAAAACTCTTAACCTCAGCAAAGTGCTCAAAGACCGCGTCATCGCGGCTTTCCAAGCTTCGGTGCTTTTATGGTCAGCCATTAGCTTGCGGCGACCCACGGATGGTGTCGCGGCTCAAGGAAAATGCTTCTAGCAATGGTCGGTCCGGCCGCCGGCCCCGGCGGGTCGAGGGCGGAGCCCTCGCCTGACTTACAGAGTCAGGTCGTAGCGCTCCATCTTACGATAGAGCGTGCTGCGGGAAATGCGTAGGGCACGCGCCGCCTCGGCGAGGTTGCCGTGGCAGTGGCGCACCGCCTGCGCGATGGCCGCGCGTTCCGCCTGTTCCAGGCTGGCGCCCGGGGCGCTTTCCGGCGCCGCCAAGACAGGCGCGCGCCGCGCCGGGGCTGCCTCGAGCAGGGCCGCCGCCTCCTCCTCGGTCACCGCCTCGCGTTCGGACATCAGCAGTAGGCTTTCAACCATATTGCGCAGCTCGCGCACATTGCCGGGCCAGGCATAGATGCGCAGCATCGCCATGACCGCCTCGCCAAAGATCCGGGGCGGTACCTCGTGGCGCAAAGCGAGCTGGCGGTTGAAGTGATCGACCAGTAGGTCGACATCGCCCTCCCGCTCGCGCAGCGGCGGCGGCGGCAAGCGGGTCACGCTCAGCCGGTGATAGAGGTCGCGGCGGAAGCGGCCGGCATTCACCTCGTCGAGTAGGCAGCGATTGGTCATCGCCACCAGCCGCACATCGACCTGCCGAGGCTGGCCGCTGCCGAGGCGGTAGATCACGCCTTCCTCCAGCACCCGCAGCAGGAAGGATTGCAGGTCGAGCGGCATCTCACCGATTTCGTCGAGGCAGAGTGTGCCACCATTGGCCTGTTCGAACCGCCCCAGAGCGCCGCCGGCATTCGCGCCGGTGAAGGCGCCGCGGACATGGCCAAAAAGCTCGCTCGCCAGTAGATCCTTCACCACGGCGCCGCAGTTGAAGACCACGAAGGGGCGGCCCTCGGCGGGGTCGCCATGGACGGCGCGGGCGAAAAGCTCCTTGCCGACGCCGGTTTCGCCCTCGATGAGCACGGGCACTCGCTTGCCGGCGAGCTGCCGCACCCGGGCCAGGGCGCGCTGCATGCTGGTACTATGACCGATGATACGGGCGAAGGGTTCCGTTGCTTCGGAACGAGGCTCCGGGTCCGCCGCGAGCCCGCTGCCGCGGGCCAGGGTGGAATGTGACAGGCTGGGGATCACCAGCAGCGCGCCGATGGTGCGGCCGTCGATACGGATCACATTGAACCAGTCGGCGCGCAGCGGTTCCGGCAGCAGGGCCGCCCAATCCTCGACAGGGGTGCGGTTGTCGAGGCCCGGCAGACGATGGCCGAGCAACCCCATGGGCGGCACCCGCCCGCTGCGATGCACGAGGCGCCCGGCGCGGTCGATCGCCACGAGACCCGCGACATCGGCGGCCGAGGTGCGCTCCAGGCAGGCCTCCAGCAGGCGCATACGCTCCTGGCTGGCGCGTTCGTTGAGCACCATCTCGATCTGCCGGGCGATCGCGACCGCGAGGCTGAGATTATTGCGCTGATAGGTCGTGGAGGGGCCGGAAATATCGACCACGCCGAGCACTTGGCCGGTGCCGAATTCGAAGATCGGAGCGGCGGCGCAGGTCCAGGCCTTGATGCCCTCGCAGAAATGCTCCGAGGCATGGACCTGGGCGGGGCGGCCGGTCGCAAGCGCCGTGCCGATGCCATTGGTGCCAACGGTATCCTCCCGCCAGTCGCCGCCTTGCATGAGGTGGATGTCCTGCCCGTCATCGAGCGTCTGATGGTCACCGACGGCATTGAGCACGATGCCCTCGGCATTGGTCAGCAGCATGAGCGAGCGGGAGCCGCCGAAGAGTTCGGCGGTATTGGCGAAGACATCCGAGGCGGCACCGAGCAGGTCGGCATGGCGATGGCGGAGATGGGCCATGGCATCGCCACGGGCGGCGAGGGGGGCGGCGCGGCCGCGCGGATTGATGCCGAGCTGCTGGCTGCGCAGCCAGGAGGCGACGACGAAATTGCCCTCCGGCGCGAGGGCAAGCGGATCCCCGGTGAGGAAGCGCTCCCAGGCCCGCATGGTATTGCTGGCCGCGCTGCGCTGCTGGATGTTGAAGGGCCAGGCGCCGGGCGCGTGCGAACCGCGCTCGCTCAAGCTGGGCGTATTGGCGCGAGTCTCCGGCGGCCGCGCCGGGGGTCCGGCCGGGCCCATGCGCCGCGTCTCAGGCATCCACCTTCTCAGGTGCTAGGCCCGGCATGGCCTCTTCCTTCCCTATCGACCGCCCTTGGAGTGGCAGAACCGCACGCGGCCGGGCCCCTGAACGGCGCCTCTTTGCAGAACGGAGAATAGCGCCGACCGAGGGTGTTCTCCTAGGCTGAAACTTGGGTAAAACCTGCGGGCCAGTGCAGAAGGCGCTGACGCTTGACGTCGAGGCGATCGGCTGACGAGATAGCCACGTCGATGACGACCCTGTCCGGATCGATCGAAATCGCTGTCCGACATCATTGGGATCCGCAAGTTCTCGGGGGGCGGCCCGGATTACGCGACACCTAAACAGGTGCTCGTCTCGACGAAGCCGACATTGATCGGCGGCCGGGCAGGCCGTAGTGGCGGATCACCTCCGTCAGCATGATACGATGCCTCCCTTGCGGCCCTTCGGAAAACGTTCGCGCACTGCGGCCAGCACCTCGGGCCGTGACAACGTGCGCTCGACAAGGGCGTCGATAAAGCGACGGTCATCATCGGAGAGCCGGCCGAAGGCAGCCTGATTTCGTCGGTGATTACGCGCTTGGCGGCGGAAGAGTTGGGAAGTTCGTGGATTGGGTCTGGACCGCGGGCTGGGCCAGCCAAAAGCGACTTTCCCCAGCAATTCAAAAATGTGGCATTTAGTAGTACTAAGTGGCATAAAAGTTACGGAGGTTCTCATGCAGAATGTCGAGCGCTTGAGCATCACCCTGCCGACCGAGATGGCGCGACTGATCCGCACCAAGGTTGAGCAAGGCGGCTACGCCTCAAACAGTGAAGTGATTCGCGAGGCTATGCGCGCTTGGCAGGAGCAGGAACTGCGACGGGCTGAACGCTATGAGGCTATCCGCGCCAAAATTGCGGAGACGGATGCAGACCCCCGCCCCTCCCTCACCGAGGAGGAAGTGGACCGCCATTTTGAGGCCCGGTTAAAAAAATCACTGATGGCGCACGGAGAGCGTGACTAAGCTTGTCTATCGATCCGCCGCCCTTGCTGACCTTGATGCGATTTACGACGTTATCGAGCCGGACAGCCCCGCCGCGCCCTGAGCTTCGTGGACGCAATTCGGTCGCGTTGTCGGACGCGGTGCGATCACACCCACCTCGGCCCAGCTCGCGACGATCTAGGGATCGGCGTCCGGGTTTACCCCATTCGTGGCCGGGTCATTGTCGCCTACCGTGTGGAAGCCGATACCGTCCAAATCACTGCGTATTCTAGGGTGGGCAAGATTACGAAACCATCCTGCGCCATGGAGACGTTGGTTAATGGACGCTTCCCCTTTTAATGCGATGAGCTGCTTCGCCGTCTTTATCGCGCGGGGCGCAATAACGGCACCAGCAGGCATTCTGAATGCGCAGGCTCTTTCATCGTCTCCAACATCGCCACCCCGCCTCCTCATCTCTGCACGGGCGAAAGAACACGGCACTGCTTCCTCCTTATTGGCCTGGGCATGACTTCTGCTTCTTTGTCCACGATGCGATGGTAACTTTGCTCGTGACCGGGAAGCGAAGTTCCATTTTTAAGTCCGAACTATCCGTCGACGAGGAATGCGAAGTTCGCTTGAACAGGGCAGCTGATATCTTTGCTTAGCTGGAGCAAAATCGCTGCATAGAGGAACGAGCTTACGTATTGGCAACCACCGCCTTCCCAGCCTTACTCAGTGACCTTCTGCATTGTGCTTTTGAAGCACTCGTATCGTTTCGTAAGGCAAACTTGGGGTTGCTTAATGTTTCTCCGAAAGTCTTTGCAGGACAGTCTCTTTTTCCTAGAAACAATGTCGCCGATAGACTCGATTTTGCGACGAAGCTGCGAGCGACCGCGACCTACCTTGACATCTGGCTGATGCGCCGAGCAACCAATTATGTGAGTGTTGGTTTATTCTAGCACTGCATATGCGATGTTTTTGTTGTGTAGGGGACATACGGCGGAAGTCTATGGAAGAGTTCGTCGTCATGCTCGAAGCGAAGCTCGAAAATGACGAGATGTCATTTGAGGGTGCGGTCAACAAGACCGGCAGTCTCACGACACAATCGCCCGCAGCGCACTATTAGACTAGGGCAGCAAAGCTAGAACGGAAGGTCAGGGCTACCCTGAACCCGCTGGGGCCTGGAGGCCCCAGACCCGCATTCAGACCCGCTTCCGTTACGCTCTCCCCAAACGCTCCGCGCCGCCGCCTAGCGCGGGACCTGCCGTGGGGTCGATGCCGTCCGGCAACTGGGCGACCAGCGTCTGCGTCGTCAGGATGAGGCCGGCGACCGAAGCCGCGTTGCGCACCGCCGTGACACTCACCTTCACCGGATCGAGCACGCCCGCCTCCAGCAGTGCCACGATCTCGCCGCTGCGGGCATCGAAGCCGAAACCGCGCGGCGCCTGGGAGACCCGCGCCAGAACCTCGGCGGCATTGCCGCCGCAATTGGTCACGATGCAGGCGAGCGGCTGGCCCAAAGCCCCCTGCAGCAAACTCGCCCCCAGCCGCTTGCCGCCGGTGAGCTTCTCCATCATCGGCCCGAGCTCCGGCGCGATCTGCAGCAGCGCCGTGCCGCCGCCCGCCACTACGCCATCCTGCACCGCCGCCCGGGTCGCGTTGATGGCGTCCTCGATCATCTGCACGCGGCGCTTCTGCTCGACCGGGGTAGCACCACCCGCCAGGATGATGGCCGAGCCGCCCGACAGCTTCGCCAGCCGCTCCTGCAGCTTGTCGCGCTCGATATTCTGCGGTGCCGCGTCATATTGCCGGGCGACCTGCACGCGCCGCGCGGCGATCGTGGCGGGGTCGCCCGCGCCGGCGCTGATGATGGTGTGATTGGCCGAAATCCGCACCTGCCGCGCGCTGCCGAGATCCCGCCGCGTGACATCGGCAAGCTTGCCGCCCAGCTCGCGGGCGATCACCCGGCCGCCGGTGACGATGGCGATATCCTCGAGCATCGCCTTGCGCCAATGGCCGTATTCCGGCGGATGAATCGCCGCGACCGGGGACTGCCCGCGATCACGCCTGGCCAGCAGATGCACCACGCAGCTCGGCGCTACCTCCTCGGCCAGGATCAGCAGCGGCCGGCCGCTCCCTTCGATCAGCGCCTCGATGGCGGCGGCATCCTCGGGCCCGGTGAGCTTGAGATCGGTCATCAGGATGAGCGGCTCCTCGAGCACCACCTGCATGCGCTCGATATCGGTCACCATGTGATGCGAGAGATAGCCGCGGTCGAAGGACATGCCGTCCACCACCTCGAGCAGCGTCTCGACCGTGCTGCCGAATTCGACCGTCACCAGCCCCTCGGCGCCGACTCGCTCGACGGCTTCCGCGACCATGGCGCCGAGCGCCGCGTCATTGGCGGCGATGGTGGCCACGGCCAGCGTCTCCTCCGGTCCGCTGAGCGGCCGGGCGCTGCGATGGAGGGCGGCCAGCGCCTCGACCACCGCGAGTTCGAGACCGGCCACGAGATCGACTGGATTGGCACCTTGCGCCAGATAGTCGAGCCCTTGCTGCACCATGGCATCGGCCAGCACCGTGGCGGTCGTGGTGCCGTCGCCGGCGATGTCGTTGGTCTGTTTGGAGACCTCGCGCAGCACCTGGGCGCCCATATTCTCGAAGGGGCAGGGGAGCTCGATTTCCTGTGCGATGCTGACGCCGTCCCGAGAGATCATGGGCGTGCCGATCGGTCGGTCGATGATCGCATTCATGCCCTTGGGCCCCAGCGTGCCACGCACCGCGCGGGCAAGCTTGCCCACCCCACGGCCAAGGGCGCGCCGAGCCTCGTCATCATGCAGCATCATCTTGGCCATAGCTTCATTCCCTGGGTTAGTTTGCGTGGCTCGCGCACAAGCCTGCACCAGCCCTCTCCCCCACCCGGCCACCCATCAGCATACTGTCCGTGGGTGGCCGGGTGGGGGAGAGGGCTGTGCAGGCTTGGATCAGAGACTCTCTCGCTTCTCCGACGGCAGAGCGCGGATGAAGTCGTGCAGGGTTGGTTCCCTGGTTGTATCTTCCGTCTCGTTGAAACGTGCCGCCAATAGGCCGCGGCAGAGCGCGCCGTTGAACTCGACATTGACGGCGACGCGGCGCAGCGCCCGCAGATGCGGGCGGAAACACTCGGCCGAGACGGCGAGCCCCACCTCATCGACGAAAGCCGCATCCTCCGCCGCGGCCGGTCCCACGACCCAGCGGCGTTCCAGGTAGCGCGCGCGCAGCCCGCTCCCTTCCTCATCCGTCACGAGGTCGCGCAGCCCGGCGATGGTGAGCGGCGCCAGCACCTCCGGCCCATGCCCGGCCGCGAGCAGGAAATCGCCCAGCGCCACCTGGCGGCGCTGGAAAGCCTTGACCAGGAAGATCCGCCGCACCTGCTCCAGATCGCCATTCGCCTCTTCGCCGAAAGCGGTCTGAAAGGAGAGCTTCTCATGCATGCCGCGATTGATCGTCTCGGCATACATATGCTCGCCGAGCGTCACATCGACGCTGGTGACCCAGGGCAGCGCCGCCGCCGCCAACCGCATATCCTCCGCCATGAGGAAAGCGAAATTGGCGGCGCACCAATAGGTCGGCAGGCGAAAGCCGATGCGTACCGCGCCACCCGCCGCGACCTCGACATCGGTAACGAAGCCAAGCTCCGTCACCGATTCATCGAGTTCCGGATCGCTGACAGTGGCGAGCCGGGCCAGCACCTCGCCAACCCGGTTCTCCGGCGTAGTGTAAAGCTGCGCGCTCACTCAGCGGCGACGCGCTGGCTGGAGCGCAGCGCGGCCTTCTTGGCCTCGATGTCGATGTTGTAGATCCGCGCGGCATTGAGCCCGAGGATTTTCTTCTTGGCGGTGAGGGTCAGCTCGACCTTGGTTTCCTTCCGCACATCATCCGGTAATTCGAAGGCCATGAAGGCATCGACCAGCCATTTCGGCGTCCAGATGCCGTAATCGCTGCCGAAGAGCAGCCGGTCCTCGCCGAGCCAGAACAGCAGTTCGGAAATGATATGGGCGAAATAGCCCGGACGGCTGTGGATGAAGGGCAGGGCGACGGCGAGACCGCCATAGACATTGGGCTCCTGCACCGCGATCCAGCAGAAATCATCGAGGCGCGGCAGGCCGCAATGCTCGACGATGAAGTTGAGATTCGGGAAGCTCGTGGCGGCATCATCGATATCCGCGACATCGAAGGCATCGCGGTTGAGCGGCAGGATGGTCGGGCCCTTATGGACATGGATGTTCTTGATACCGAGCTTCTCGGCGCGTTCGAGATAGCGCTTGGCGTGATCATCCGAGAGCTTGTAGCCCTTGCTGTCGCCTTTCCATTCGGCGGTATAGAGCTTCACGCCCTTGAGCTTGTATTTCTCGCAATCCGCCTCGAGCTGCTCGAGACCGGCTTCGCCGTCCCGCGGATCGAAGGCGCCGTTGATGATGAAGCGCTCCGGATAGCGCGTGCCGAGGCTGGCATTCTGCTCCAGCGTATTGAAGCCGTTGGTGTAGAATTCCTTGAGGTAGGTCGGCTGGAAGATCGCCATGTCGTCATAGCCTTTGACGAACAGGTCCTCATACATCGTCTCCGCGCCGTATTTCTCGAACTTCTCTCGCGGCCAGACTTCCTCTTTGGGGCTTAGCGCGGTGTGGTAGCCAAAGAAGCAGTTGATGAACTCGGCGCCATGCACATTGCGCTGATTGGCGGGGCTCGCGTCCCAGAGATGGACATGACCGTCAATGATGAAGATCTCTTCGCCGTCTTTCGTGGTGTACATTTTTCTTGTCTCCCGTAATGCTCGGCTTGGCGTGGCGTTTTCTTGATCCGGAGACAAAGTCGACACCGGCCCGCACCCCCACCCGGCCGCCCATCAGCATACTGTCGTGGGTGGCCGGGTGGGGGTGCGGGCCGGTGTCGACTTTCACCGACTTAGATATATTCCATCATGTCGTTCATATCGCCAAACAGAACGACGGTATTGTCGTCGACCATCACCATGCGGCCGTAATGGGTCGAGGTGGAGATTTCGAAGGTCGGCGGGGTCATCTCGCGGCCGAGCCGCTCGCTGATCTCGTCCATCTTGAATTCCATCCGGCCCTCGCCGTCGATGCGGATCATCGCCGGCATATAGGTGACCGTGACGCCGGGCTTCTCGCTCATGACCTCGGCGATGACGCGGGCTTCCACGCTGTCATTCATCGTCACTCCGCACTGGACGGAGACCGTGTCCTCGAAACGCATGTCCTTCATGGACTTAAAGATGTTGTCGGAATGCGACATCTGTATGGCTCCTGCTTCTATGGGCGGGCGTGGCGGGATTAGGCCTCGAGAACGTGGCGTACGTCTATGTCGGTCTCGGCGGCGATGGCGCGGACCCGGTTCTTGGCCAGTTCCAGGGCCTCGGTGAAATGCGCGACCTTCACCCGCGGCTGCGACCAGATCGGCTGCAGGTTATGCGCGGCCTCGAGCGCCAGGCTGCCATGCTTCTCGACCCAGCTCTTGAACAGCATGCGGTTGTGATTGCCATGCGCTTCATCCAGCACGAGCATGCGGAAGAGTTCGACGGCATTGGCGAGGTTGCGCTCGTAATCACCTTCGGCGGCCGAGACGACCGATGGGGTGATGAAGTCGTTCTGCGACGCCGCCGCCTGCATCACGAAGCCGCTGCGGAAGAGCTCGCCGACCAGCGGCTCGAAGACGAAATTCACCGCGAAATACTGTTCGAGGAAGTCGGTCGCACCGCCGATCGTCTCGATCGCCCGCCGCGTGCCCTGCCAGATCGGATCCTGGAGCCAATGCGCCTTGCCCGCATTTTCGTCGAAACCGCCGATATCCAGGCCGATTTCGCTGAGATAGAGCGTGAGATCCTGGGCGAAGCGAATCTTGTAGGAGGAATTCGTCAGGATCGCGTTGTTGATCATCTGCGTATAGCCGTAGCGCTGCGCCTGCATGGTCGAGGTGCCGAGGCCGAATTCCGCATGCTTATAGGCGCCGAGATGATCCTGCAGGATCTTCACCCAGGCCGGGTCGAAACGCTTCGGCGCGCCTGAGCGGCGGCCATTCTCGACCACATTCTGGATCATGCCGCAGATGGTGGACTGGCGCTGGTAATGCGTGCGCTCCCATTCCTGGTCGACGCTGCGGTATTTGTGCCAGTCGCTGCTTTTCGCTTCGGTCCAATTCTCGGAATAGGTCGGCGTGCCGTCGGCGAAGGAGATGATCCAGTCCTGCAACAGGTACCGCTTGGGATCGGGCTGCACATCGACGGTCATGTCTTCATAATGCGTCGCACGGCGGCCCTTGGGATCGAAGTAGTTGTATTTTCGGCTGTCGGAACCCGCGAATTTCGCGGAACCCGCGGCGCCGGACTTCACGGGAACGGTCGGCTGTTGCACTGCACTCATGACTGTGTCTCCCTAGGGGTTTGTTTTTGTTTGCAGTCGGCACCAGCCCTCACCCCCACCCGGCCACCCATCAGCATACTGTGGTGGGTGGCCGGGTGGGGGTGAGGGCTGGTGCCGACTGCAAACATTATCTAATCGCCGTGGTGAACTTGTCGAAATAGATGTGCTCGGGTTCGACCCCGGCCATCTGCAGTACCGGCAGCACGGCATCGATCATCGGCGGCGGGCCGCAGGAATAGGCGTCGATCTCGCCCTCCAGCCCTTCCTCGCGCAGCACGCGGGCGACGACGTCATGGACGAAGCCGGTCTCGCCGGTCCAGTCATCGCCGGGCTCGGCATGGGACAAAGCCGGGATGAAACGGAAATCGGGAAGCTGCGCGCCGAACGCCGCGAATTCCTCGATATGGAAGAGATCGGCCTTGGTGCGGGCACCGTAGAAGAACCGCACCGGGCGATGCGAGCCGCGCTGCACATGATCCTGCAGGATCGACCACAGCGGCGACATGCCGGAGCCGCCGCCGACCAGCACCAGCGGTCCCGGCCGTCCCTCGCGATGGAAACAGGTACCGTAAGGACCTTTGACCATCAGCTCATCGCCGGACTTCAACCCGATATCGGCCTGCGGGTCGAGCCTCGAGGAGAAGGCGCCGTTGGGATACATCTTGATGATGAACTGCATCGTGGTGCCGCCGCCGGCGGCGTGATCGGCCGGCGCATTCGCCATCGAAAAGGCGCGGGTGATGCCGCTGCCGGGGATGGTGATATCGACATATTGGCCGGCCCAGAAACGCATGGGCGAGGAAAGCTCGAGCGTCAGCATCCGGATATCGCGGGTGAGCGAAATGATCGAGACGAGATGCGCCGGAAGCTCCTTCACCGCGATCGAGCGGCTGAGCAGATCCTCGTCGTAATTGAGCAGCTCGACCGTGATGTCGCTGAAAGCGAGGGTGCGGCAGAGCAGGATATGATCAGTGTCGCGCTCAGATTCCGGCAGCGCGAAGGTCGAGTATTTTAGCAGCTCGATATCGCCCTCGACCAGCTTGGATTTGCAGCTGGCGCATTGGCCTTCCTTGCAGCCATGCATGACGGAGATGCCCTGGCGAAAGGCGGCGTCGAGCACCGTTTCCCCTTCTTGGACATCCATCTCGATCCCCATGGGTTCGAAGCGGACGGTATGGACAGCGGCGTCACTCATGGCGGCCCCTAATCGGGATGCGGTATTTGTAGAGTCGTTACGGGGTCCGGCACCTGCCGGACCCCGCGACGCTTGGCGAGGCTAGTTGAGCGGGTTGATCTTGAAGCCCTTGCGATATTCGGCGAGGTGGGTTTCCCGCGCCTCGGGCGTCATCGCGCGGATGGTCCGGAGCGGACTGCCGAGCGTATGGCCGCGCACGTGGTCGAGCGTCCACATCTCCTTGTCGTCGAAGCGCAGATGCGGCTGCGGCACCAAGGTCTTGCCGTCGTCGCGCACGAAGCCGAGATCGGTGATGGCATCGGCGAGATCCCAGCCGTGGTAGCAATCCTCCCATTCGCGCCGGCCGCTGAAACGGCCCATCGCGGGGGTGGAGCGGCCCTCATATTCCGCCGAGAAGGCAGTCTTGTGGGTCCAATGACAGAGTTCCGAACAGTAGGTGTAGATCTTGCCGTCGACCTCGTCGCAGACGATTTCCTCGCGGATGAGGCAAGGCACCATGCAGCTCCAGCAGCGATGCGGATAGATATAGCCCGTCTCGGTGTTGAAGGTCATGATGGTCTCGCCGGGCTTGCTGAGCTTGGCGTACCACTTCCAGTAATCGCCAAACTCGGCATACCAGCCGGGATATTTATGCTCGAACCACTCGAAGTCCTTATCCGTCTGGGCCTCGATGCGCCAGAAGTTCAGCGGCCAGCCAACCGAGAAGAATTGCGCGGTCTTGTGGACGTAGTTCTTCTTGACCATGCGGTCCCAGGCTGCGCTCACGTCATCATGATGGATCTTGATGCCGTATTTCTCGAGCGGCAGCATATAGGTCCGGTAGTAATCCTCGTAGATCCAGCGATGCCATAGCTCGGCATAGCTTTCCTTGTTCTTGTCGCGATCCGTCGTGGCATATTCGATCAGCACGCCGATCGCGGCATCGACGATCGCATGATTCTGCCAGAAGGCATAACGCAGGTCGCGCTCAATGAGCTGATGATTGTCGGGGTCGTTGATGAGCGACATCAGCATCGAATGGCCGTTGCCGATATGGCGGCTTTCATCGGATTGCACCGAAAGGAAGACGGTCGGCAGCGCATAATCGCCGTTGCGGGCAGCTTCGGACGGCATGGCCACGAACAGCGTGTTCGTGAAGGCGGTTTCGGCGACGACCGTCAGGTAGATATTGGCCGAGGTGATAGCGTCACCGGTGACGAAGCCCTCGGCGAATTGGCGGCCGATAGTGGTCGCGTAGCAGCGGCCGAACGCGGCTTCCGTGATATCGAACCCGGCTGGGTCGATATAGTTTTCCATATACCACTTCTTCAGATTCATCTGAATCGTCGAGTGACGGAACTCGTCGACCATCTGCATCGTGAACCCAGTGCGGAGTTCCTCACCCGGGGCGAGGCGCGCGACCATCGCCATCGAACGGGCGGCGGAAATCTCGGGGAAGGGGATGATCGCCAGGAACAGCTTCATCCATTCGACCCAGCGGGGCTCGACATTGCGGAACATGTCACCGCGGAGAGCGGCATCGAGCGCGCCGTAGACGCGGTTGTCCTTCTCTTCCTGCATCGGGAAGTAGGAGCGCAGGACCTGTTTCATCGGGTCTCGCGGCGCCTTCTTGATCTTGTAGTCGGTCGGGAAGGTCATCGCTTCCTGAACGTAACTCGGCGTCCAACCCAGATCGGCGACCCGCTTGGCGGCTTCGCCGATGCTGATTCCTTTCTGGGCTGTGATCTTGGTTAATGAAATCCCATCAGGCATTTCGGATCCTCCTTCGATCAACGCGGTTTCTTGCGGCTCACGGCCGGCGGTCTTGTGCAGCGCAACAATTCGAGGCCGCTAGCCTAGGCCTTGTTTTAGTAGCAAGAGCTGTGCCAAGTCCAAATTCATTCTGTCCATAGAGGGAAGGCGTCATTTAGTTCACGTAACTTTGCGATTACTGCGTTGCAGCATGTCCTATTTCGCGACGAAGTGTCCTAAACACTGTCCCATAATGAGACGGTTACTTCGGTAGGCTGCGCCACAGGTCTCGAACACCACAATCACTCCTTCTTGCTTTCGGGCCGGCCGATGGGCTTTCCATCGGCGATGAAGCGGGCCGCGAGAACCAGCGTGCCCATGGTGAAATCCTTGCCATGGGCATCGATCATCTCCTGGGCGAGAACGCCGAGCCGCTTGAAGAACGCGTCCTTGGAAGTTTCCTCTTCCGTCATCGCGGCATCTCCTGAGTCCTTGGCCGGAACAACGCATCGGGTAGCGGCAGCACGCCGAGGTCGCCGCCATCAGTGCCGATGGCGAGGCGAGCGCCATCGGCCGACCAGGCGAGAACACTGACGGCGCCCCCACCCTCGCCACGCACATGCAGCGCGTCATGACCGGCGGGTTCCGTCAGCATGACCGCGCCATTGCCGGTGCCGGCGGCGATCATGGCGCGGTTTGGATGCCAGGCGACCACAGCGATCGGCACCCGCGCGGTGATGCCGCAAGGGGTCGAGGGCGCGGCGGGCGCATCGAGGTCCCAGCACAGCACCCGTGCGCCGCCTGACGCCGCGAGACGGCGGCCATCGGGCGAAAAACTCAGCGACCGTACCGCCGCATCGCCACCTTCGAGCGTCACGCCGGCCGGGCTGCCTGTACCGAAACGCCACAACCGTACGGCGCCGCTTTCCAGCCCGCAGGCCAACTGACTACCATCGGGTGCCCAGGCCAAGGCGCAGGGGCTGGCAAGGGTTTCGAGCCGGCAGCTGTCCTCAGTCGACCACAGCGTCACCCCGGCTTCATCGGCCACGGCAAGCCGCTTTCCGGCCGGATCGAAGAGCAGGGCGACCACAGGGGCCGGCACATCAAAGCTGGGAGCATCGGAAATCTCGACGCGGCGGCCGAGCGCCGTCGCATGATGCTCGCCCGCGGCAATTGCGAAATGCTCCGCCTTGGCAGGCGGAGTCTCGGCGGTGGTTTGGTTCAAGTCGGTGCCGACTTGCGCCACGATCCCGCTGCCGCCGCCGCAAAGGAAACCGTGGCCTTGGGAAGCGCGCAGCGTCAGGCAGCCATCCGGCCGGGCCGCCTCACGCGCCAAAGGCGGCGGTGGCTCGCCAGGTCGCAATTCGAGCCCACCAGCCGGACGCGCCGCCAGAACCGGACCGCCTTCCCATTCCGCCCGTGCCAGCACGACCGAACCGTCCCGCAAGGCGAAGCCGGCGACGTCGGCATCCCAATCGGCCGCCACCACGGCGACCCCAAGCGACCAGCCGCCGCCCAGCACATCAAGCAAGGGCTGCGGACGCATCAGGGTATCAGCACCGCGCGGCCCTTGATGCGGCCGTTATGCAGATCGTGCAGTGCCTGATTGGCGTCGCTGAGCCGATATTCGCGCGTTGCGAGATGCACCAGCCCGCGATCGGCCAGTGCCATTAGCTCGACAAGTTCCGGGTAGGTGCCAACGAGATTGCCGACGATGGTCTTTTCGGAAGTGATCATGTCGAGCGTAGGCATCTCGATCCGGCCGCCATAGCCGACGATGTAGTAGAAACCGCCATTGGCGGTCATGGCGAGACCCTTGGCAACTGCCTCGCCCTCACCCACGAAATCGATCACGGCCTCGGCGCCGCGCCCGCCGGTCAGCGCCATGACACCATCGACCTCGTCTCCATCGGCGCGGATCTGATGATGCGCGCCGCATTCCTTCGCAAGCGCCAGGCCGGTATCGGAACGATCGACCGCGATGATTTCGGCAGCGCAAAGTGCGGCCAGGACCTGGATGCCAATATGGCCGAGCCCGCCAGCACCGATCACCACGACATATTGCCCCGGCAGCAGGTGACGTGAGGCCTTCTTGGCGGCGCGATAGGCGGTGAGGCCAGCATCCGTATAGGGCGCGACATCCTTCGGCGCGAGCGCCTTTGGTAGCTTGATCAGCGAGCGCTCACCGGTGAGGAGGTACTCCGCATAGCCGCCATTGGCGTTGATGCCGGGAAAGGAGCTGTCGGTCGCATGCATGTCGTCGCCACGGCGGCAGGCGAGGCAATGGCCGCTGGTGACCAGCGGATGACAGATCACCGCATCTCCAGGCTTGAAGGTATCGACCGCGGAACCGACCTCCTCGACCCAGCCGGCATTCTCATGACCCATGATATAGGGCAGCACGACATCAACCTTGCCGCGCCAGATGCCTTCGACGACATGCAGATCGGTTCTGCAAACTCCGGCACCACCGATGCGCACGATGACATCGGTGGGTTTCTCGATCTTGGGGTCTGGAACATCCTCGTAATGCACGAAGGTGTTGGACGAGAGAGTCTCGTCATAGGCGTGCAGCACGGCTGCCTTCATGGCGCAGTCCCTCCCCGTTTATCCCGCCTCTTTGGGCATGGGGTTCAGTGCATGGGGCGTGCCAAACTATGGGTCTGGGAACGCCACACGGCCAAACTATCTCAAGCCTGGATAATTAGAAAAAGATTTCAAAGGTTTGCCTCCGACGGAGTCGACGCTCAAACTCGCCTCCTTGCTTTGCGCAAGCGGCAATCTTGGCCAACGAGTGTGCCACAAGTGAACATTAATGCGGGGCAGACTGTTCCGTGAAGGAACAATTGCCTGAGCCACATGACGATGGCGGGAAATTGACCTGCGTGGAAGAGGATGCGTTCAGCGTCGTTCTTCAGCTGATCGCAACCTGCAGAAGCCCCTGTATATTGATGTCAATCGATTCATACCCCAGCCGACTAGGTGCTCGCTGCAGCGAGCCGTCGCATCTATCCGGCGTCAAGTGCAAACACAAATTCGTTTTCCGATGAAGGTTAGATGGCATTTGACCTTAGCTGCTCCAAAGATAGGTTGCGGCGCCGCTTGCGGAGAGGTCCTATAGCAACGCCGATTCTTTGATAAGCTAGCACATGGCTACCGCAGCCCCAGTAGCCCCATTTTGGCCAACACTGACACTGCTATTAGTACCTGATCAATGTCGACCTTCACTAGATCAGCAAGCTCCTGAACGGCAAGCTCTTCTTCTCTCAGAGAAGTTATCAACTCTTCTACTAAAGTCGCTGGTGGGAGCACAAGATCTGCGTATCTAAACAATGGCTGACGCGCCAACTTCAAATAGGCGATCTTGCTTGTTCCCGAATTTAACATAACGCGCGTGGAAGATTGAATTAGGGCTGTTGGGTAGTGAGCACAGCCGTGAAACGGATTCATGCGGGCTGGCGACGCTTTCGGCGCCTGTGCAATCAATGTGGATTGCAAAGAATCCTGTCTTGCCTCAAGCCTGACCCGTCGAAGATCAGCCCAAAGTTCTTGATATTTCCGATAGACTACCTTCCAGTCGAATAGCTCTAGAGTCCGTCGACGGCCTGCCTGCCCCATTTGTTTTCGAAGATTTAGGTCTGTCACTAGATCGCTCAAGCGCTCGACGAGAACCTGCATGTCTATTGAAACGGTATGGGAAGAGAGTCCACAATAGTAGTCGTAGGTGGCCGTCCCTGCCTCGTAGCGATGGGCAAGTATGTTACCTAATGTGGATTGAGGCATCCATGTTGGAATGCGGAAACCGTCAACTCCGTCGCGAACCGTGTCCTTATATCCATTCCAGTCGGAGACAACCGCAGGTAACCCTGCAGCCATAGCTTCAATGGGTGTAAGCCCAAAAGTCTCCTGAATATTGTCAGAAAGTGATATGAAGAGATCTGCAGCGTTCCAACTCATCCGGAGTTCGACCGGCTTCCTCCCATCAGCAAATATCATCCGGACATCGGGACAGGTGGAAAGCGCAAGGTCCCTAAATCCACGCTCGACAGAGTCATTTGGAAACCAGCCACACTGAATAAGAACAATCTTCTTCCCGCTCCTCTGAGCAGCTGCCTGTAGGCCAGCATACATTGCGTGCGGATGCGCTTTAGCGTGCGAACTCAATCTCCCTACAAACAGCGCTACGACCTCATCTTCTGCTAGCTCGAGTTCCGATCTCGCTGAGGCACGCTCATATGGAGTAATGGCGTAATCAGCGCTGTGCACCCCCAGTGGGATCACCGAAAATCTAGGAAGCGTTATTGAGAACGAAGCGCCGAAGCGCCATTTCAGATACGAGATCTCTGCGTCGACCAGCCCTTTGACCGATTCAGCTACTGTGGACGACGGGCAGATTAGTGCATCCCATGGCATCACAGGAGCGGTGAGCAAGCCGGTTATGGCGTCCATGGCCGCATGCGTGACTGTTCCATGGAGGATGCCGCACAGGCTGTGGGCGGCTGGATTGGCCCGTAGGCGCAGCCTTGCCGCGGCCTCTAAGAGGGGGTCAGGTAGATAGAGAGTGCCTATTTGACTCAAGAGGTCAGGGCGGTCTGGACGTAGCCATTGTGTCTCTGCAGCGGGATCGTATTCATGGACAAGCTCACTGAAGCTTTGAGCCGAAGCTTGATTTGGTGTGTACGCCCACATTGTCGCCCCCTGGCGATTGGCGATGGCTGCGCGCAGAAATCCATGTCCAGCCGCTTGACGACCCATTAGCTTGCGGCCGGACGTTAGGTACCCGTCGGGCTCGAATAGAATTGCGGGTGTTGCGATAGGGTTCACCATCTTCTCCAATTTTGTCGCAACCGCGTAATGTGTTCAGCGCAGCCTTGATCGACCCAACCACTGCCGGGCAATCGATCCAGTCGATCCGAAGTGAAGCAGGTCTCTGCCGAAGTCCGCAGAAGAACCCTGCAGTAAGGTTGTGTGCAGCGAGCTTATCCTTTGATAGGCTGTCTCCCAAGGGCCGCGATAGATGACGCGATAAGGGGAAACGATGCTGATCTCGGCCGAGGACCGGCTTGCCCGCGCCCGGACGGTGCTGGAACGGCGCCATATGACGCCCGCCGACCTGCTCGCGCCGGAAATCTCGGCGAGCTGGACGCGGTGTCTGGAGCATGGCCTCGATCCCGAAAACCCGCCGCCCCTGCGCACTATCGCCGAGCCGGCGCTGCGCCGTGCTCGCGAGACCGCTGGCGCAATGCGGCCACTAGTGCTTGCCGAGATGGAGAATCTCCATCAGCAAATCGCCGGCAGCAACTTCATCATCGCCTTTGCCCTGCCGGACGGCCTGCTGCTCGATACCATGGCCGATCCGAGCTTTGATGCGACGGCGCGCAGCAGCAGCATTCGGCCCGGCAGCTTCTGGTCCGAGATCGGCTGCGGCACCAATGCTTTAGGCAGTGTCGCCGCGACACGCCGCCCGCTCACCATCCATGGCGGCGAGCATTTTTTCAGCCGCTACGGCAAGCTGACCTGCACTGCCGCTCCGGTTTTTGCCCCCGATGGTTCGCTCGCTGGGGTGCTCGACGCCTCCTCCGACTGCCAGTCGCGGCAGCAGCATACGCGGGCGCTGGTTTCAATGGCGGCGACGCAGATCGAGAATGGGCTGTTCCGCGAAAACCATCGTGGTGATATCGTCGTCGCCTTCCACAATCGTGCAGAATATTTACATACCTTGAGTGCAGGTCTCATGGCTTTCGATCCGTCCGGGCTGATCTTAGGGGCCAATCCGCAGGCCCGACTTTTCCTGCACGGCCTGCCCGCTGCGCCTGGACGCCGCTTCGACGGCGTGTTTCGCACTGGGTTCGAGGCGTTCCTTGATGCCGGACGACGAGATACGCGGCTCAGCCTGCAGGACCGTGTTGGCAGCACCTTCACCGCCAGTATCGAGAACCTGCAGCCCCTCCTCGTGCACCTACCCCGACGCACCGCAATCCCCGTCGCGTTGCGCGAAACCTTCGTCGCGGCGGATCCTGTGGTGGCGACGGCGATGCGGCAAGTCGAGGCGGCGGCGCGCCGGCGCCTGCCGATCCTCATCCGCGGCGAGACAGGGACCGGCAAGGAGCAGCTCGCCCGCCATGCCCATGCGGCGAGCGGGCGTGCCGGCCGCTTTGTGCCGGTCAATTGCGCGGCGCTGCCCGATAGCCTGGTGGAAGCTGAGCTCTTTGGTCATGCCGAAGGCGCCTTCACCGGCGCCCGCCGCGGCGGTGCGGCAGGGCTGGTGTCCCAGGCGCACGGCGGTACGCTGTTCCTCGACGAGATCGGCGATATGCCGCTCGGCTTGCAGGCCGTGCTGTTGCGGCTGCTCGATGACTGGATAGTGCGGCCGATCGGCGGCGGCGCGGCCCGCGAGGTCGATGTGCTGCTGGTGGCGGCGACCAATCTCGACCTGCAAGAGGCGGTCGCCACCAGCCGCTTCCGCGCCGATCTCTATTACCGGCTCGACACCATCGAGGCGCTGCTGCCGCCCTTGCGCGAGCGGACGGATTTTGCGGCAATTCTGCACCATCTGCTGGCGGCGCTCGGCGCCTCGGCCGAGATCGAGCCGGAAGCGGCGGCGCGGCTAGCCGCGCATACCTGGCCGGGTAATATCCGTGAACTTCGCAATGCGCTGACTCGGCTGACGCTAATCGATTTCGAGCGCCCAATCGCCCTCGCCGATGTTGAGCGCCTACTGGGAGCACCGGCAATGGCTTCGGATAGGCTGCGCGACCAGATGACGGCGCGTATCCTGGCCGCACATCGTGAGACCGGCGGCAATCTCAGCGCGACGGCCAGACGCCTGGGCGTCTCCCGCAACACCATCTACCGGGCCCTAAAACCCTGAAGCCAGAGAAGGAATGGGGGTCCGGCGTCGGTCCTGGCGAGTCAGGGCAGCGACCTCCCGCTTAAGCCATGCCCAACTGCCGAACACCAAATGCATGGTGCGCAGGGCGATCCAGCCAGGCCCTCGAGTAGACCCAAAGGCCAGTTTCGCCGATCGAGGAGGCGCGGGGTCTTCGCGTGCTCATCGACGGGAAGGGCTGGTCGCGGGATTAGGCGGCGGCAACACTTGGCATGTCCAAGGTCGCGGTCAGCGCGGTACTTCGTATTCCCACCTTGCCACCGCGTTTTCTCACCGCGGTGCCGGAGGTGCAACCAGCGCTTACTGGGGGAACTAGCCCGACTGGAGAGGCCGCTGCGGGATCGCCTGCTGCGGCAGGCTAAGGTGGGGGCGCTCGCGACCAAGGCGGTGCCCGAGGTCCGGATGTGGCCGAGATGACAGACCCGCGGTTTTATTACCCAAATCCCCTGAAAGTGGCCGGGCGGGCGCCAGGGCCGGCATCGACTTTACCCAAGGCCATGCAGCTTGAGCCAAGGCGGTTTGGCCAAGCCTGCATGGCCGCCGAGTTCAACGCGACGTGATCCCGAAATACTGTTGCGGTCCCCATGCCCGCGCGGCATTGGGTGATTACTGCTATCTTTATGCGAGCTTCACGGGCATAGCCAGCAAACAAGATGCGGTAACGTAAGGAATAACGCCGATATGACTACGGCTCTCGTCACCGGAATTACTGGCCAGGATGGTGGGTATCTCGCGCAGCTTCTCCTCGGTAAAGGCTATCGGGTGGTCGGCCTCCTGCGGCGCTCCGCCTCCTCGGACGTGATTGGCGAGCGGCTGCGCTGGCTTGGGATTCTTGACAAGGTCGAACTCATCGACGGCAATCTTACCGATCTCTCCAGCCTGATCCGGGTCATCCAGGATGTCGCCCCGGACGAGGTCTATAACCTCGCGGCGCAGAGCTTCGTGGCGGCCTCCTGGCAGCAGCCTCTGCTGACCGGCGCCGTCACCGGCCTCGGCGCCGCCAATGTGCTGGAAGCGGTGCGCATCATCCGGCCGCAGGCGCGCTTCTACCAGGCGTCCAGCTCCGAGATGTATGGCCTCATCCAGTCGGAGATCCAGAACGAGCTGACGCCCTTCTATCCGCGCAGCCCCTATGCCTGCGCTAAGCTCTACGCCCATACGATGACCGTCAATTATCGCGAAAGCTTCGGCCTGCACGCGAGTTCCGGGATTCTCTTTAATCATGAGAGCCCGCTGCGCGGCATCGAATTCGTGACGCGGAAGATCACGGATGGCGTGGCGCGGATCAAGCTCGGACTGGCCGAGGAGCTGCAGCTCGGCAATCTTGAAGCCCGCCGCGATTGGGGCCATGCGCGGGATTATGTCCGCGCCATGTGGCTCATGCTGCAGCAGGATCGGCCTGATGATTACGTCGTCGCGACGGGCCGCACCACGACGATCCGGGAATTCTGCCGCATCGCTTTCGCCTGTGCCGGGCTGGAGGCGGAACGCCATGTGCGCACTTCCTCCGCGCTGATGCGTCCGGCGGAAGTTGATGTGCTGCACGGCGATGCCACGAAGGCGCGCGAGCGGCTCGGCTGGCAGGCGGAGGTCTCGCTCGAGGATCTGGCGGCCGAGATGGTGGAAGCCGATCTCGCGCGCCATCGCGGGCGGGTGAGCCGATGACGATGTGGCTGTCGCAGGCTGCCACGCGGAGCGTGTTGCCTTGCCGACATAAGGATGCCGCCGCCGCGACCTACGCGGACTAGCTATGGGCGAGCGGGTCCTCCCTCGCATCGGCCGGCCCAGCCGCGACGCCGCGGCGGAACAGGCCGCGGCACTCCTGCGGGTGGAGCGCGACTATCTGCGGGCGAAACTTGCGGAGCTCACCGCCGATGATGGCGTCGTCGCGCATCAGGATGCGCAACTCCGCGCGCAGCGCGCCGAGGAGATGCGCCTCACGGCACTCCTGGCCGAAAGCGAATCGCGTCGTCAGGCGTTGGAAGTTAAGCTCGCAGAAACTACGTCGCAGGCCGCCGATTTCCAGAGTCAACTCGCCGAGCAGACGGTTCTGCAGCGGGATCTCGAACAAGCCAGGAGCGAGGCCAGCTTCGCTACAGACGAGGTTCTTGCGATACGTAGGGTGAGAAACGCGCTTCTCGCCTCCGCCAGTTGGCGCATCACGGCTCCGCTCCGCGCGATTACCTCCCGCCTACCGGCGGGTTTTGGGCGCTTTCTGCGAAGGATGGCGAAACTGTCCTATTGGCTGATGACGCCGCACAGGATCCCGCGGCGCCTGGCTGCGCTGCAGTCGCGGCGGCGGGAACGAGGTCTTTCGTTTCCCCTCTCGCCTGTCGCGGCAGCTGTTCCACAGACCGAAAACTCGGCTCCGGCCCCGCCTGCCTTTTATCTCTTCGCGGGGGAATTCATCCCCCTCGAAGCGGCGCTCGATTTCGACTTGCACGACGGCGGAAGCGTCACCGAATTCGTTGCAGCCGCTGCGACCCGAGCGGCGATAGTGGTCGAGCCGTCAGTGCCTATCGCCGAAGATCATGTGCTTTTCACTGGCGTCGTGTGGGAGCAGAATGCCAGTCTTTTTCGGGTGCTGGCGAGTAAGGGCGTGCAGGTCAGCATCCTGCTCCACGACCTCGTTCCTATCGAGCGACCGGACAGCGTTCCGTCGACCCAGCGAGACGCATTCTTAGATGATCTGCGAATGGTGCTGTCCCTGGCGAGCCACATCTTCGTGCCGAACACGACGATCCAAGACGAGTTACAGAAGTTTGTGATCTTGTCTGGATGGTCTGTCGCCGGTGAGATTATCCTTCTGCCTTCCGGCTCGACGCCTATGCCGGGCGTTTACGACTCTATACGAACCGCACTACTGCTTGATCGGTCGGAAGATCCCACTTTCCGACCCCTCGCCCGCCGCATTTTCGAAGATCAACGGCCAGTCGCACTCATGACCGCCTTTGCGCATGCGCGGCTCTGGTGCACGGAGACCGATCCCGAGGTCTCGATTATCATCGTGAACTGGCACGCCGGCCCGCGCACGGTAGAATGCATACGCTCTATCTGGGCTAATACCGAAGGTGTAAGCTATGAGATCCTGATCGTCGACAATGGCAGCGGCAACGGTGATGTCGCGTTGCTGCGTTGTCTAGGCGTGGGTGTACGCATATTAGACCTTGGCTGCAACCGCTTCTTCGGTGAAGCAAATAACATTGCCGCCGAGCAGGCGAGCGGTCGCCTTCTTTGCCTGCTGCATAATGACGCCGTCGTGCAGTCCGGATGGCTGCGCGCCTTGCGCAATACTCTCTTGGACGCACCGGACGCCGGCGTGGTCGGACCGCTCTTTCTCAATGCCGACGACTCGATCAGGGAAGCGGGGAGAATGATCGATATCTTCGGTTATCCCGTCCGCCTTGGGCGGGGCCGTGCCAGCAATACCGCGGCTTTCCTGGCTCCCCGAATGGTCGACACCATCTCCGCCGCTACAATGCTCATGCCACGGGTACTTTATCTGCAGGCGGGCGGCTTCGATCTCGCCTACGAGCCTGCGCGTTACGAGGACGTCGATCTCTGTCTCAAGATTCTCGCCTTGAGGCGACAGACCCTCTATTGCCCCGAGGCGCGCGTCATCCATAACGAAGGCGTGGAGATATCGAGTGAAGCGGAGGCCCGGCAAATGGCGCTGGACGATCTCAGCCACACGAAATTCGTCTCACGCTGGGGCTCCTACCTGGCGAGCCGGTCCACCGCCGATCTGTGGCGGATCGCGAAAACCATCATCCAGCCCGATATCGCACCGCGACCGGCTGTTGATACGGGCCGCTCGCGGAAAGAAGCTGTTCTTTATACGCCCTATCTCCTGACGCCTGGCGGCGGGGAGCGCTATCTTCTCAGCTTCGCCGCCGCCTTGTCCGCGAGCGCCGACGTGGCCATTGTCACACCGCATCCCTACAGCTATCTGCGCCTCGACAATCTCGGGCGCGAATTCGACATCGACCTGTCGCAGTGCCGGCTCGAAACCTTGGACGACTTTCTGCGCAAGCCGGCGCCGAGCTTCATGCTCACGATGGGCAATCACATCCTACCGCCAATCGACGCACGCGCTCCGAACTCGATCTATCTCTGCCAGTTCCCCTTTGCGATCCCACCCCATGACGTGGCGCAAGGGTCACTCGATGGCTACAGTTCCATCATCGCCTATTCGGATTATGCCAAGACGCATATCACAGCGGCTCTCAGCGCAAATTGCCTGGCGCCGCTTCCAGTCGAGGTACTCTACCCACCGGTGCCTTTCATCGGTAGCTCGGCTAACGATCCGGAGCGGCGAAAGCAGCGGAACATGATCCTGAGCGTGGGGCGGTTCTTTGTTGGCGGTCATAGCAAGCGGCAGGATCTCCTGATCACCGCCTTTCGGGCCGTCGTCGAGGCTCTTCCTAAAGAAGATCGGCCCGAGCTTCATCTGGCCGGCTCCTCGATGCCAACGGCGGAGGATATCGACTATCTCGCGACGCTGCGGCGTCTCGCGAACGGTTTGCCGGTGTTCTTCTATGTCAATGTGGCGCCTGACGATCTGATCGGCCTGTATCAGAAGGCCGAGATCTACTGGCACGGCACTGGTCTCGGCGCCGACCTCGAGCAGGAACCGGAAAAGGCGGAGCATTTCGGCATCAGCCTGGTGGAGGCGATGTCCGCCGCCTGCGTCGTTTTTGCTTATGGCTCGGGTGGGCCGTGCGAAATCATTACCGATGGGGTCGACGGCTTTCTCTATTCTTCGATAGAGATCTTGGCAAAGCGGACGCAGCAGCTGATTGCCGAAAGCGAGTGTTCGCGGGAAGCGATTGGACGCGCCGCGGGCCGCAGGGCCGCCGACTTCTCCACGAGCCGCTTCAATTCTCACGTGCGCAGGCTGGCCGATGCATCGGCTCCTTGAGGAAGCCTGGCGCAAACCCTGCAAACCTGGTTTGTCGCCGGCGGAGCTTTGAACGCGTGCTGCATCCTCTTCGTTCCCTGGATCAAGCCACCCGCCTGATCGACGCCGCCGCGATCGTGGCCTTCGATTTCGATGCCTTGATAACGCGGCAAGTGACAAGCGACGATGCTATCCTGGGCTATGTCGGCTTTCTGCTGCGGCAGCAGGATGAGAGACTGACGGGCTTCGTTGACCGCCGGAAGCACGCGGAGCGCATGGCGCGAATGACATTGGGGCAGGGAAAAGATCTCGATCGCAGCCTAATCTATGACTGTTTCGTGACGGATGATGTCTGGTCAAGCGGCGTCGTCGCGCAAGCTTGCGCGCTTGAACTTGAGATGGAGATGGGTGCTCAGGCGCCGCGTCTCGATGTCGTAGCCTTGGTCGAATATGCCGCGCATCGAATGAAGAGAAAGATCATCGTCAGCAACACGCAGCTTCCACGCACCTATGTGACGAACGCGCTGAAGATCTGGAACCTACTACAGCATTTTGATTACGTGTATCTGTCCGCGGAGCGTTCCCCCCAGGCGGACCCGGCCGAATTTCGCACCGTCGTGGCCGCGAAGGAAGCCGTGACGCCCGCGGCAATTCTGTTGATCGCCGATGACCGGCTGGCCGGCAATATGGCGTGGTCGCGTGATTGGGACGGCGCCGCGATCCCCTCGGTCGATTGGCGGCGATTGGTCTTCACAAATTCCGAGGGCAGCCGCGACTGGCGAAGCGAATTAATCCTGACCCCATTCGCCAAGCGGATCGCAAGCCGCGCCTATTGCGCCCAGCAGAGTCAAGTGATCTCGATCGTAGCCGAGCATGAGCTCGGCTACGTCGTCTTCGGTCCCTTGTTGCTGGGCTTCATGGCGTGGCTGTTCAATGTGGCGGCACTATCACATTGCAGCCGGCTGTTCTTCGCCTCGCGCCAAGGATATTTTCTGCGCGATGCCTATAACCGACTAAGGTTAAGGCTGCGTCAGACCCATCTCCCAGAGGGAGAATACGTCTACGTCTCGCCAAGGCTCGTGCTCGCGGCATCACAAGCGGTCGACTTCGATGCGAGCCATATCCTGGCGGAGGCCAGTGCCCGGACGACGGTCGCGGAATTACTCGACACCCGCATCGGCTTTCGCGGTCCACCCAGCGTGCCGCTCACAACCGAGGTCACGCTTCCCGAGGATAGCGGCTATGTCGAGCACATTCTCCACACACTTGAACGGGAGATAGTCAGACAGGCTGAGCCCAACCACGCGGGTTTCATGGCTTATTGGCGTAGCCTGGCTCTAGATGACAACGGCGTTTTGGGACTGGTCGATCTCGGCGGTTCAGCCGCAACGCAGGCGGCCCTGCAGAAAATCGTCGGACGCCCATTGTTGGGGCTCCACCTTGCGCACGACGCGACGGGCGGAGACACACAGCTGGCCGAGGGACTGGCCATTAGCTGCTTCCGGGATAATCCCGGCCTTAGTAACGGCAGCCAACCCATGCTCGGTTCGACGGAGCGTAAACTCCTTGAGGCGCTATTCACCGCACCACATGGTGCGGTATCGCACTTCTCGCTTAATGCCATGGGTTATCCGATGCCAGTCTTTCTCGATAGCGACGTCGCACAGAAGAACTTTCCGCACCTTCAAACTATTTTCTCCGGGGCGGAAGCTTATTGCGAAGACGCACTATCCTCCTACGGAGGCGCCCTGTTTCCGGCTCTAGCTCACGGGCAATCGGCTGGCCTGGCGCCATTGCAGATGCTTGCCAGGGGTCAGATCGGCTTGGATGGAACACTCGTAGCGCTTTTGCGCGGGGAAGATGCCGTGGAGTGGCGTGACCCCACCTCCTCCGCTACCTCACGCGGCAACCTCAATAACTCGAAGCCGGAGATCCGTATGTCGGACAGCAAACCAGTAAGACTCAAAGTATTGGATGATTTGCCGCCGGTCTATCACTCCTATGCACTATTTGGTGTGGAGAACACGCAAATCCCTGGAATGTATGCGCGCAATCAGCTGAGTAAACAGCCCATCATCCTTGCCTACATCCAATTTGCCATTGCCAAATGTAAAAAGACCATTTCTGATCAGGTCTCATTCGCTGAACTGTTCTGCGCCGATGGATTCTTCGCCATGAGCGCGATCCATCTTGGAGCCACAAGCAGCTACGGTGTCGATACCGACCGTGATAGCCAATCCGGCGTTCTGACCGCAATCGCGGATAGATTGGGTTTGGATGTTAGCCTGAAGAAGATGGACGTTGCTGATATCGATCGGCTGGAACAGGTGGATATCGTCGCCAACGTCGGGGGGCTTTATCATGTCAGTAACCCCAACGAGATCCTGGAAAAATCCTATAGGCTCGCTAGGCGATTTTTAATAGTCCAGACGGTCGTCTCGATTGCGAATAACGATGCAGATTATTTTGAGACTCCCGCTCCCGGATGGACCTGGGGGTCAAGGTATAGCCGGAACTCATTCGAACGACATCTCGCCTCAAAGAATTGGAAGGTCTTAGATAGCCACTTTAATCTCCTTGAAGGCAACACGCGTGAGGAAGACCTGGGCAGTTGCTACGCCCTTATCGAGAAAGCCTGACGCGGGCAGCTGGCAAGCGGCCCGGTCCTCGAACCGCTTGCCAAGTGTGACGGTTTCTGCGGTCAGCTAAATCGACAACGCGCCGCGGAAACTAAACCACTTGTGACCATAATAGCTCGTCAGGACGGGGCTGGCCACGCCGATGATATGTGCCGCCGTAGGGGAATGCCACGTCATTCCCAACCACGGGAATATCACTCTGTCCAGACCGATGCTAACCAGCCAAACCTGTGCGAGTGATATAAGATTTACCAGCGTGAAACGCAAATATTCGCTGGCCGTGGAATGGTGCGAGGCGTCGAACACAAACAGGCGGGCCAACAGGAAGGCTGTCGTCATTCCCACAAGATAGGCGGCGACGATTGAAGCACTATAGGGCATGATCCAACCGAACGGGATTCGGATTGCGATATTGACGCATGCCGCAATGCCACCCGCGATAACGAAGCGGACAAACTGCGGCAGTGAGCGAGATGCTTGGATTGCGCTCATAGCGCCTCCGCCATCAAGCGTCCGAATCGGACGCTCTCGGAAATTCCGCGATCCTCTGGATAATAATAACAGGTGTCAGCAGCCTGCAAACCGGCGATTGGCGTCTGAACCTTCGGAAGCGTCTCCAGAAACCGCGGACCGCAAACAGGCTGAGCATATCGCAGCCTGCCAATAGAAGAGTCGAGCAAATCGGTCTCTCTGAGCGTGGAATTGACCTGTCTCAGGTAGCCAAAAGCTTCCTGCACGAAACGCTCGTTTGACCATTGCCATTTCTCGTGAGTCACTGGCATGTAATACGGAACGTAAACGATATTGGCTCCCACGGGCCGTAGATTGGTAAATTCAATGAAGCCAGGAATCTCAATTGTGGGATCCACGATGTTAACCCAAAAATATGGCGAGACTCTTTGCCTTAGGTGCAGCATCACGCAGACGACACCGATGTTGCGGATGGCACGGTAGGCGGCCTTCGTATCATCGGGCAGGTCCGGCACCAGCTCGGGCAATAGAGGCGCTGGAACAGTAGAGATCACCGCATCGGCAGGAAAGATGCGGTCGCCGGCATGGACTGCTATGACCCGTCCGTTCTTGGCCTCAACCAGCTGCACCGGTCGCGAAAGGTGAATACGGCCTCCCAACTGCTCGACGGCCGTGCATAGTGCCGTGACCAGCGTTTCTGAACCGCCCTCGATATAGCCCAATTCTTCCTGAAAAAGGGAGCGGCGGGACGTGCCCACGCGCTTCAATCGCGTCCAGATCCATGCCGCCGAAACGTCTTCCGAGAATTCGAAAAACTTGAGCTCCAAAAGACGGCGCCAGAGTGTTTCATAGACGCGACGACCGGACCCGCGCTCGATCCAAGTGCGGACCGGCAAGGCATCTAGATCGGACCAGTTCCTTCGACGCGTAGCGAGAAACATCTGGAGGCCATAGCGAAACTTGCTGATGAGATCGAGATGCGGGAATTTCAGCAAAGAGAGCGGCGTGCTCCAGTCATGCAGGCGGCCGTCAATATAATACGCTAATGAGGTCGGCACCCAGCGCATCCGGTCGCTAATTCCAAGCTCGTCCATTATCGCAAACGTCATTGCGTCGGAGCGGCATACGAAGTGGTAAAATCGCTCGATGGAAACACCGGCGAAATCCAAATGGGCCGCCATCCCGCCGGCGCGGCTATCAACCTCCAGAACGTCTACGTGATGTCCAAGTTGAGCCGCGCGAAGGGCCGCCGCTAATCCCATGATGCCAGCGCCTAAAATCACGACACGAGCCATGCACATCCCTCAAAATGAAAGTGTAATCTTGGAATAGCGCGGGTCGAGGAACGTCTCTCGAAGAGCGTCGCTCAAGGGCGTGGGTTTGACGGAGAAGATTTCGGGCCAGTCAATGACAGGAAAGGTTTCGGGAATGACGAGAGCTCTAAGCTGGCCGATAGTGAAAGGCGGATCGCGATCCAATCTCCCATAGGCCCAAAGCAAGGCGAAAAAGAGGCTGTACGGGATATTTAGGATGTGAGCTCTCGGCTGTACGATCCCCTGTATAAGACGGATCAAAGCTCCGAACTCAATGCGCTCGAGTCCTGAAATGTCGTAGGTTCCGGTATGGCGCTGCTCGAGGCAGGCCTCGATGATCGAAACCATGTCACCGGCATAAAGCGGTTGACGAAGATAACGGCCGTCGCCCGGAATCGGAAATATCGGCGTCCGATCCATGAAGCGGCGCAGCCAACCGAGATGCTTGCGATCGAACCAACCGAACATCAAAGTAGGGCGCAGAATGACATGCGGGATCGAACAGGCATCCAGCAGTTGCTCCTGCGCTCGCTTGCTTTCAGTGTATAAATCGTCCGCCTTGGAGTTTACGACGGAGGAACTCAATTGGATGATGTAGGGCACATTGTGGAGTGCGGCCGCTTCGAGAATGCGTTCCGTCGCGGTGATGTTGTTAGCGACAAACTCTGCGCGGCGTAAGCCGCCGATTTGCGCTTGGCTCAATACGACGGCGTCGGCGTCGGCAAACTTCCCCGCCCAATTTCCGGAGTGGGCTAGGTCGCTCTCGATCACTTCAACCTCGGGATGCATTTTCCTCAGAAGGGCCGTATTGGCGGGATGCTTGTCGATGCCAATTATCGCGAGATTCGATTGAGTGTTCAATCGAGCGACAAGGTTCTGCCCTACCAGACCAGCGGCGCCCGTAATAACAACCCGGCGCATTACGGCTTTGTCCAATTGAAGATCGCGGCCGGCAGATTCTGGATGATGAACACGATCATCTGCCGGCGTTCCTGGGCGTAGACAACCAAACCGCTACGGTTGATGAGCGTCGCACGATCACCGCGACCGCTTCCACGGTCGTCCATATCGCGTCGCCCTTCTTCATCCCGGCCGTCATGGGTGTGTCGATCGGCTCGAGTTTGACGATGACCGCGCATGATCCATGCGAGCCGAACCGTTGACCCACACCTTCGACAAGCGTTGCGAGCGCCGCCTTTGTCGTCCCATAGCCGTAATGGAGTCAAGCTCGACGAGCGCACCTAACGTTTGCCCTTCCAGCCTCTTCGCCACCTCAAGGATCCAAGGGCCGCGGAGGTGAAGTTCGTCCGGATCACGCACTCGGCAGCGTGGGCACCCTCTGCCCCAACATGCGAATCGTCCAATAGGCCGTAAGCACTGAGCGCGTGGTCCAGCCTGCCGAGTTGACTCACAAAACTATCGAACATTATGGCGACCTCGCCGAGCGAGCAGGCAGGCCGCAGACGGCAAACTCAATATGTGCAGCATCCCGTGCTTCAGATCGGATGCAATGGCCTCCATCCTGTCCCCACCGTCTGACAAGGAGCCGGCTTGCGCCAGCGGCGGCACAAAGCCGTGCCGCCGCTGGCGCCACGGCCGAGGTCGCACTCAGGAGGATGACTCGTTTACTCTCTGGTCTGGCCATCATGCCTGCATCTACGCTAGAAAGCCGAGGAAGATTTAGGGTCGACGAACGACGCGAATGGGGAGAGGTGCGGATATCTGCGCCTGAACATATCCTGCGGCATGCGGCCGTCCTTAGCCGCACCAGGCCTAGCGTGCAACCCAGTAGCCGGAACTCCGCGCTCCTTAGTGGATCTTGCGATGTACATCATTGGCGACCGGGCGCCCAAGCGTGACGCGCCGTGCGCCCAGGGCCACCGGCAATAAGAACCCAAGGGGTATGAGAAATTGCAGCAACGCTCCGAGGGATATTCCCGTTTCCGCTCGTAACAACGCGGGTTCGGCAAACGCAGCTAGCTGAACGAGCGCCGTCGTCATCACGGCGGCACCATCCGGGTTGGAGCCCCTATCATCATAGAAGCGGCCAAGTCCTATGGCCAACTCCATTTCTTCGGCGACTACTCTTCCTGTAGCGAAATCTACTGCCTCGTCACGCGAAGCGGGAGGCGCGGTATGTGATGCGAAACGCGGCGAGACACGACCCAGGACTGGATCGCATCGGTCGGGCGGAAGTGCGGTTCCCGCACTGTTTCATAGCGCGAGAAGAAACGCCGCGGCGCCCACCAAGCCGAGCCCCAGCATGCTGCGGTCGCGCAAGACAAAACTTACCGGATCGTCTCGCATCTCGCCGCGCTGAGCAAGAAGCCATATGCGCCCGATCAGGATGCTGACCAAAAGCGGCATGATCCAGAGGGCCGCCGGCCGATGGTAGGTTGCACTCTGAAAACTGTCCTCGGTAAAATACAATGCTAAAATGAGGGTTGAGCTTACGCCTGTCGCGATACCGAATATCGCGGTCACAATCGTATCCTCGGCGCGATAACCGCGCGCCGCAACGCCGCCCTTCGCTAAAGTCCGAAGTAATTCCGTGTGTCTCTTTGCCGCCGCGAGTGAGAAGAAGAAGACCATTGAAAACGCCAATAACCACTCTGAGTAGTGCTGTCCGGCAAGGACTGTTCCCATGATGACGCGTAGGGTGAACAGAAAGGCGATGATGAATATGTCCAGCAGGGGTACCTGCTTCAATCCGAAGGAATAGGCCAGCGTGATCGCAAGGTAGCTGGAGAGCGCGATGCCAAAGGGAACGGCCACGAAGAATCCCAGTAACAGCGCAGTGATTATACCCCCTATGCCGACGCAAAACGCAGTGAAGACAGAGATGCGTCCGCTCGCAATCGGTCTATGGCATTTCGACCAATGCGCACGATCACTCGACAGATCGGCGAGATCATTGATCAGATAGGTTGAAGAAACCAGGAGAAGCAATATGGGAAAACCCAGCAGGGTGGTCACAATTCCCCGAAGATTGTTCCAATCGTGGCCCAGCAAAAGGGGAATGAAGATGAGCGCGTTCTTTGCCCAATGATGAATACGGATCGCTCGAAGCCAATCACGGATGCAAAAGCGCTCGGCTGGAAATGACGCTTCGATCGGCTTGCCAAGCTCGCGAGCAGCTCGCTCGACAGAAGCCGTCGTCCCGACCAATACAATGCCTTGCGATTGCTTCCAGACCGCAAGATCCGCGTGGCTGTCGCCGGCATAAACAAATCCGCCCGGAAACATCCGAACAAGATGGTCAGCCTTGGACTGGCCCTTGAGATTGATATCGATGCTCCCGATGACAGAGTCGAATAAACCGAGCCGATCCGCGATCGAACCGGCGATGGACTGGTGAGCCGCCGTACAAAGATGGAGTTCCGAACCATGCGCGCGCTTCTCGCGCAGCCATGTCAAAAACGGCTCACGAATTGGAACCGTGTTTGCATCAATCGCGAAGTTCGTGGCAACCGCTTTCTTGAAGGCGGCACGGCCGCGAAGCAGGCTAAAGAAGCACATAAATAAAAGGAGCGGATTGGAGAAGAACCCCTGGATGAGCTGCTCATGCAGCGAGTCGCCCATAAGAAGGGTGCGGTCGAGATCGACAACTAGGCATGGTGTGTCGCTCATGCCGAGATGACTGCCGCAACGTGGATGCCTGGGGTAACACCCTGTGTCGACGCGAGATGTCGAAACATCCAATCAATCTCCGGTCGAGACGGCGGCAATGTTAAGCGGAATTTGGGTCCTGCATACCCATGTCTGGCTACCAAGCGATTGTTCCAGCCCCAGCAAATAGTCGCCTTTCAAGGAAGTCACATCCGCCGAGGCTACAAACCCAACGGGGCCCATATTGGGTTTTGCGTAATGGCGATTTACATCCCCGCGCAGGATCTGTCTGGCCTGAGTGGTCTCCACTGTTCCATCGGGCGCCGTCAATGTGATGACAGTCGAGTCTGGCGCCGTCCCATTCTTGGGAGAGATCACCGCCCAGCCATCCACGCGAAGGATCTCACTCACAGTAATGGGACGTTGCGCGGCCGGCATCCGATTGATGCTATCAATAGAACAGTCGGAGGTCGACGGCAGGTCCGCCACTCGAGCCCGCGTAGTCTTCATGGGACTAAAGAATAAACCAGTCACGCCGGGCTGGGCGGGGATATGCGCCGCGAGGAACTGCGCCGTAAAGGAAGACCGCCATAGCCATCCGGTACCATGGTCCGCTGCGATAGACAGGGACACGGGTCGGCTCCCGGCAAAATGATCAGCGGCTTCAGGCAGGACGAGGGCAACGAAATCCGCTGTGCTCTGAATGACCGGCGCAGCCACGAAACCGGACTCTCCCATTCCCGCGATATAGCGGAAGGTCTGCTTGTGCCCATCTGGGAAGAGGTATGAAATATTGAGGTGAGGCGGCTTGAAGAGCAACGACATGACCCTGCCCCACAAGGTTAACTTGACGTTGGCGCGTGCCCAGACCACGGGGATGTTCTTTGGCAAGATAATCGGCTCACCGAGATGGAAGATCCCAAAGAGTTCGGGTGTGTTTGCCAAAGGACTCATGGTCGTCGGGGTCGTGCGCTTTCTCAGGACCGCAAGGTCCCCGTCGAACCCAATGATGCTGTAACGGGTCAGCAGCGCTGGCCAACTGGCACCATCCTCAAGAGACGGCAGCCGATTGTCGATCGGCTGCACGGCAAAAAGGATGGTCGTGGGAGCCTTGGGTCTGGCCAGATACTCGGCATCTCTGCGAGCCAGGCTTGGAGTATAGGCAGAGTAACTTTGCAGCACTGGTCTGGGTGCCCAGTTTAAATCATTAGCCAGTAGAGCAGATTGGCCGAAGGAATAGATGTCCGTCGTGCCAACCAGGTGTGCAAGCGGCTGCGCGGTTCGAATCTGTTTCACGTTATCAGAATAACGTCGCTCCAACTGAGCAGGAGAATGCCAGCGGGTTGTCAGGGCATCTGCCGCGACGATAAAAGGCGTCTCGACGCGGTATGCCAATGTAGCGGCGGTTAGGCCAGTCTCCGAATGATCGATAACAGCCCATCCCGTCACCCCGACCAATAGACCCACGAACGGGATGAATCCCCGTTGTCCGCTGAGCAACATCGTCCAGCCTGCTACGCCCAGCATTCCAGCCGCGATAAGAGAATGCGTATCGTCGCGTACGAAGCCTTCCTTGAAGACCAAGAACAACAAGAAGGCGACGCCAAGCAAGAGAATGCGACCAGCGGTGCCGAGCGCGTAGAGAAGCCGCAGATTCTGCAGTCCGAGCAGCAGACAGCACAAGACGTACAAGATGATTTGCCACTCCTGACCCGGAACCGACATGGCGGCCGTATAGCCACTGGTGATCGGTACTTGATCAAGGAAGAAACGAGGCAAAGCCACCAGAGGTTGTCGCGCCATTGTCCACAAGATGGACATCGACACGACAAAAAGCAAAGCGGCGGCTGCCGCAAGCAGCCCGTGTCTACGTTCAATAAGCAACAGACAGCCCAGCGCCATGACCGCGCCGGAAGACACGACAAAGGTCCCTTTCACGAGCGGCATTAGACTAAGAGTGACCACCAGCAGCGCCAGCGTCAGCCCAACTCGAACACTTGGCGTGATATGCATGGGGTGGCCGGAGAGTGCCGCGACACGACAGATCAAAAGCAGTGACGTGAAGGGTATTGCAAAGAACTGCGTATCTCGGAGCGTAAAAACCAGAAAGACCGTCAGCCCAAGTGCGGCTAGCCTATAAACACCCCGCGTAAGACATATTAGACTCATAGCAAAGGAAATCGCCAGAAGGCCGCCGCTCCACAGCATCTGCGCATCTGTCGCGGGGTGGTATTGCGTCGTATAGACCGACGCATAAGGCCCAAATGTGAAGATGAGGTCGCGGCCGAAGACCAAGCCCTTGGCGACGGCGACGTTCACAGCAAAGGCCCATCCGCTATCCAGCGTGTTGAGCGGGAATAGGGGTGCGATGGGTACGAAGATCACCGCGCTTGTGATGACGATCAGAATCGCCAACACCAAGTCCGAAGCGCTGGCGAATAGTCGCCGAAGGCGTGTTAAGTCCATTATGTCAATCTTGGGCTATGAATGGAGGATGTAGGAGTCAGAATAGCACCTGTCTTAAATCAATCGTTACCTGGAGATGCGGATATGTGGGTTTAGGCCATAAAACCATGTGCTTGTCATTAGAAGAGACAGTCTTCGGCCGCAACACGCGCTATCAAGTTTGCTTTTGGGAACTCCAGTTGAAGCGGCATGCTGAGGCTTGAGGGATCCCCTTTAATCAAAGCCCGGACTTTTGCGACTATGGCGCGGTGACGTTAGCGGAATGCCTCTTCAAAAACGGCGCATTTGCGGTATCTGGGCTGCCAGCCGTCCCATTCGATCCTTTCCGTTTACCTCACTGTTCAAACCGCCTCAGCACTCGGCCGATGAAGCGCCAGGGCTTTGTCATCCACCAAGAACGCGAGGCATAGATGTGCTGCAATCGGTTGCGAACCTGTTGCGTCTCGCTCTCCTGCTGCAACAGCGCCAGGTGGGCTAAGCGCATCTCCTCCCGAAGCTTGTCCAGCTCCGTGCGTTGGCGCTCCATCTCTTTAGTAGCGTCATGAAGCTCTTCAGTAGCGGCATGGAGCGGTTCGAGGAGTTGGTTTAGGGTCAGTATTTCGCTACGCATCTGCTCTGTCGCATTGCGCAGGCGACGGTTCTCCGGTTCGAGCTGAGCGAGTCGTAACCCTAGACGCCGGTTCTCTGCGGAGAGCACGCTCGTTGCCTGGAACGCCTTCTCATGGGCGCCGGTAAGCAGTGCATTAGCCGCTGCCTGTTTTTTGAGTTCTGCTAGCAGCGACCGGTTATAGTCCTCGGCCGCCGTGCAGCTCGTGCGGAGCGAGCCCACCTCGGCGCGCAAGTCGGCGATCTGGTGGGAGACGAAACGGTCGAAGACATTCGGCGGCAGAGTCAGGCCTGCAGGCAACGGAAAAGATCGCTCGAGATAGAAGTCGTTCAAGCCATCGAAATGTACGTGACGATAGCCGCGCTGTTCCATGAAGCCGCGAATATTTGTTGGGCGCCGCTCGGCGCTTTCCGGGTAGGTCGCCTCGACCAGCACAACAGAGGGCCGAAACCTCTCCCAATCGTTGCCGCTCAGCACCTTTTCCTCGAAACCTTCGACATCGATCTTCAGCACATCGATATGGCGGGGCCGGGCATCGGTCAGGACCCCCGCGAGGGTGCCAACCGGCAGGATACGGGCACGCAATTCGTGGCCATGCGCGGCATGCGCGCGAGCCTGAACCTCGTCGCACGTCGATAGGCCGGAACCCGCGACTTCGTAGTAGGTGAGAGGGTCTTCGGCGATGTCCGAGAGCAACATGCAGAGATTTTGGTCGTCGCACCGCAGCTGTCGCAGCAGTGCGAAGAAACCCTCATTCGGCTCGACGTTGATGCCGCGCCAGCCGCGCTCGTAGAAGGCATAGAGGTCGTTTTCCAGCCTCGGATGCCCTGCGCCAATATCGACATAGAAGCCATCCTGGCGGTCGGGAAAAAGCCGATGCAGGATCACATCCTCGAAATTGGCGCTGTAGGAGGTGAAGGGTTCACCGGCGGGTGTGGCCTGCACAAGGGCGGCCTCGGTCGGGGAGGGTGTCATTTCGCTTACCTTCCTTCGAGGCTTCTTAGCCGGGCAAGCTGCCGGTTCGACACCGGCGCCATGCCATAATCGCGATGGATAAGCGCGCGCGCGGCCGCGCAGCGCCGCTCGGCCTCTGGCCGATCCTCGACGACGCGGCGCATCTGCCAGGCGGCATGATCGATATCTGCATCGGCCCAGACCTGGCCATCATGAAAAGGATAGGTTCCGGCCTGCACCGGGATGAGCCGGTAATCGACCGGCCAGCCGGTCTGCGGCGTCACCAGCTCCGTCGTCGCCGAATAATCCGTCGCAATCACCGGCTTGCCGAGCACCATCGCCTCAGCCACCAACAGCCCGAGACCTTCGCTGCGATGCAAGGACACCACAGCGTCGCAAGCCGCTATCAAAGCAAGCGTTTCCTCGCGGCTCAAGCTCTGTTCAATCAAGATGATATCGGGATCACTCTCGATCGCCGCGCGTAACGCCCGCCCCGATTCCGGAAGCTTGTCGGCATGCAATGTCTTCAGGACAAGCTGGACAGGCCGGTCGTAACGCTTTTCCCGGAACGCCCGCTTATACGCAGCGATGATTGCCATGGGATTCTTGCGTTCGATAAAGGAAAAGAAATCGAAGGCGAAGAAGAATAGGAAGCTGCCCTTCGGCAGGCTGAACCGGCCGCGATCGACCTCCGCCGGCACTGGGAAATCTAGCATCAGGGGCATCCGCAGCACTGGCTTTCGCACGGACTTAGCCAGCATCGTCTGAATGAATCGCGTCGGCGCCCAGATCTCATCGACCATCTCGGTCGCCGGCAGCCATGCATCTGGCAGATTTGAGAGTTCCCAGAACGGCGCCAGGATGCGATAGGCATCCGGCCGTAACAACGGCGTGAGGTGATCGATCACCTGCGGCAATTGATCACAGTTGATACAGAAAAGCTGGAACCGCCCTTGCGCTTGCGGCTCGATCAGCATTTCGCAGCTCGTATCCGTGCGATCCGACAGTGAGTTGAGCGAAGTCTCGAGCCCCCGCGCACGCAGCGCAGCATAATTGAGGGAGCGCAGCATCTGCCGGCTCGCCTCGCCGAGGCCATGCGCGGAATGCAGATAACCGATCACATTGATCTCCGCCTCCGCCGTGGACCGCGGCGGCGGCGGCGTGCGTGGCGTCAGATCGGAATGCAACCCGGCGCGCGCGGCAACCGGCTCGGTGAGGCCGCTATGCTCGATATGCGGCTCACCATGGTGAATGAACCAATTCACAAAGCCGGTTACCCCATCGCGCTGCGAAAGATTGAACTTCTGTTGCAGCATGGGATTGAGGCTATGCAGATAGCCCATCAGATTGGTGACGATGAAGGAGGACGAGCCGGTCCATTGTCCCGGTAGCGGGGCATTCAGATAATCCTCGTAGGTCTCGAAGGGATCCGCGGCCCAGGTGATATGGCGGTTGCGGAACATCTCGCGCGCGATGCGTGGAATGCGCGTACCGGAGGCGAAGCGCCCATAGGCATAGAGGCCGGCAGGAATGCGGCCATGGTCATTGGCGATCAGCTGCGTGCCGTAATGCCGCATCAGCCTGGCGAGCGGCAGCGTGATCGCGTCATCCCGAAAGGCCACTGAATGTTTCGAAAGGCGGTCCATGCGGGCGGGATCGAAGCCGCTGAAATGGAAGAAGCCGAGCGGGCGGCCATCGACGGTCCAGATCTCGCCGTCAAAGGCGAGATCGCGCTGCGCCAGATTCCAATAGGCGATATTGATGGTCGGATCGCGCAAGACGCGGGCATGTTCGGCGAAGCCTGGCACCAGGTCGATGAATTTCTGGTCGACGAAAATTCCGCCGGCTTGGTCGTTAATGCATTGATACTGCAGCCGCCGCGCCCACCAAGCGATGATCGTCTCCGCCTCGTCGCAAGTGCGCACACCGAGAAATCCGAGATTGTAGATGCCGGCTTTCATGATCCCGATATCGTCGGGATAGGCATCGCCTTCGGCAGGTGCGCAGAGATGCGGCGTCAGCACGAAGGACGCGCCCTTGCGCAGCGGAGTCAGGATCTGGTCAAGGCAGGAGAAGATCTCGATATCCGGATCAAAGTAGAGAACGGTGTCATGGCCCTGCGCGAAGAGGCGCTGGAACATGAACGGCTTGACCGCCGTATTGAGCTCCATGACATCGTAGCGGAAGGCGAAGGCGCAGAAGTCGAAGATATCTAGCGTATCGATCGGGACAACGCGGCAATCCTCCGGGTAGAAGCCGGGTTCCGGCAGAAGCGTGTCGGCGAGGCAGAGGTATACGGTCGCTTCGGGATGAAATTTCTTGGCCGTCGCAATAAAAATGCGCGCCATGGAAACATAGTTATTTGAGCAGATAGTAAAGATCGCCAGACCCTCTGACGGCTTCCTGTCAAAAGCGGTATCCCGTAATTGGTCCTGCGCGTTTGCCATCAGTATTGGTTCACGAGACAGTAGGAGGCGGGGCGTTGCAAGGGCTCATATTCCGATCGCGGCTTAGGTACTGTCCTCATGGGGCGGTAGGTATGCCTTGAAGCCTGCCCTAGCCCAGACTAACACCGGGGTCTAGAGAGCGCTTGAGAAAGGCCGACCCTTGATTTAACTCGGCACCGGCCCGAATCGCGCAGCCCTCACTTTTCCCTTCCTGCAAGGGAGGAGGATGAGGGTGCGCGTCTTCGGGCTAGTGCTGACTTGAACCAAAGCGTTAGCCAGCGATTTATCTTTCTCGACTATCTCAGGGCCATAGCGGCCTGGGCTGTCGTCTGGGATCACATTTTAGCAGGGTGGAGGAGCGAACATGGCACGCGTCCGCGTTTTGTCGCGGCAGTCGATGCCTATGTGTTGACGCCGCTCGGCGTCATCCAGCACGGCGGTTGGCTGGCGGTCTGCCTGTTCTTCCTCATCAGCGGCTTTGTCATCACCCATGTCGCCGCGCGTGAGGGCGTGGCCGAATTCCTAGTCAAGCGGTTCTTCCGCATCTTCCCACTGCTGGCGATCTTCGTGCTGCTGTCGATCGGATTACGGCCGGCGCTGTGGGACACCGTCGGATGGGCGAGCCTGCTGCGTAACGTGACATTGGTCAGCTGGTTCTCCACGCCTGAGGTGAATTACGTCGGCGTCGCCTGGACGCTGGTCATCGAGGTGCAATTTTACTTGCTGGTCGCCTTGACCCATGGCCGCACGCTGGCCCCTGCTGGCCCTGGCGGTCAATCTGGCCGTGCCCGCGGCAACGACTGCCTTCTGTCGGCGGTATGGCGCCGACTTCTTCCTCTTCTCCGCCTCAATGGGGCCGGGCGGCATGACGGGGTCGTTGGCCGCCTGTTTCGGCGTCATCCTGTATGGCATCGAGACCATCCACCAATCCTTCCTGCCCGCAAGCACTCCTATCTGATCAGCTTCGCCTATGCCTGCATGGTCTTCGTGCTGTTCTTCCACTTCAACCCAAGGCTGCGGAGTGGGCCCGTTCTGCGTTTCCTGGCGGCGAGCAGCTTTGCGGTCTATCTGGTGCATGGCGTTATCGGCCGCGCAGTCTTTGAAGCTATGGCTCTTGGTGGGTAACGATGCCGCAATCGCCGCAGCCTGCTCACGACCTTGACAGGATCGGCTGTCATCCATCTCTGGATGGAACGCCCCCTCCTTGCCGCCGGGCATCGCGTGGCACGCCGGGTATGGCCAAAAGCTGCGCAGGTTGCTGGGTTGGTTGGTAGCTAGCGCAGCGGACAATCTCTCTCAATCATCTTCGGCGACGAGGTTCCGTAGCAATTCTCCGGTCGCCCGCAGGGCATCCCACAAACGGCGGTTTTCGATTTCAAGCTCTATGATACGCTTCCGCAAGACGGAATTTTCGGCATCTCGCGCTTTCAGAGCGGCGATCATGTTTCAGAACGCTCCCTCTTGGCCGCCGGACTCGATCGCAGGCAATACCGGTATCGACATGACCTGCTCGCGTGTCACTCATCCATGCCTACGAACCAAAATATTTAGCGAGCTCTATTTTCCTCTGTCTTTGCGAAGGCGGATTCATGCTCGGCGTTGGTTGAAGGGTCACGATCGCACTAGCCGCCATCTCATGCCACCGGCCTCAGTGGGCCTACAAACCACACGATCAAAAGAGCGATGTAGACTAACCGCTCTGGAACGCTCCACAATAGCCCTGGGCAACTTTTGAATAAAAATTGCCGCTTCTCTTCAAAGAGAGATTTTACTCCGGGAGCGCTCTAAAATTCGGAATATAATTTTCTTTTGGATTATTGTCCTGCCCCAAGCTTTATTAGACAGCTGACACGCGTTGATTTGTGTGTTCGAAGTAAATAGTGCTTGCGCAATTCCGCCGTCGGTACAAAATTAATAATTATTATGGGCTCTGATTTTGAGCGTAATCCAATCGTTGATTCCCGAAGCTAGATCGAGGGGATCGCTAAAACGCCGAGCCTTTTGCCTACTTTGGAGGGAATACATTGCAAGATTTGTACGACCCTGCACCGATCGTCAGTCACGAAGCCATACCCCGCGGCAACCGTCGGCTCTCCGACAAGATTTTGCTGGCATTCCATCAAGCCTGTGATCAGCATAATTTCCCAGTCGCTCTGAAGTTGTTGCATATCCTCGAGACGATGGTCTCGGCCACGTCACGATCGAGGGAAATCGACTTTCGAAAATCCGTGAACCTGGTCGTCGCTGCGCATGAGCGGTTGTGGCACATCCGGCACGCGCAAGATTTCGGCACGCGTGACTCGGAAGCGGCACCCTCCTTCGAGCGCAAGGAAAATATCGGCAACTGAGCTGACACGCTTATCGCCAGCAGACTGCTGCTTCACGATAACCAGGAAATCGGGTCTCCGCTCCTCAAGGACGTTCCGCTGCAGCGTGGCCTTGTCGCGTATCGCCTAAATCTCGTCCCCTCGGCAAATATTGGCTGCCGATATTCCAGCCTGTCGCCAGCCTCAGACCATGGCAAGGCGACCGCCGTATCGCGCATGACGAAACCCCGCCACACTGCTAGGCTTCGCTCGGGAGGATCACCATGACCCTACACGCCGCCGGAACCAGCTGCCAATGCTGCGTCGGCCCGACACAGATCGGCCGCCGTGCCGCCTTGCTCGGGGCGGGGGGCCTGCTCGCAGCGACTGCCTTCGCCTCTGCGGCGAGGGCACAAAGCGAGCTCTCTCCCGCCGCTGCCCTGAAAATGCTGATGGATGGGAACGAGCGATTTGTCGCCAAGCACCTTACCTCGTTCCAGGAAGATCTCGACATCCTCCAGCAGAACACCGTTGCCAAACAGGAACCCTTCGCCGCCGTTCTTGCCTGCGCCGACTCTCGCGTACCTGTCGAGTTGATCTTCGATCAGAGCATCGGCCACGTCTTTGTCACCCGCGTCGCTGGCAATATCGCGAGTGCCGAGATCATCGCTAGCCTTGAATATGGTGCCGCCGTGTTAGGGACACGGACCATCCTTGTTCTGGCGCATTCCGGATGTGGCGCTGTGAAAGCCGCAATGGCAGGAAAAGCGGTGCCCGGCCAGATCAGCACGCTCTATCGCTTTATTCGGCCGGCGATTGATCGCGCCGATGGCGATCTGACTGTTGCCGAGAAGGTCAATGCGACGATCCAGGCCGGGTTGCTGCGCGACGCTTCGCCCGTGCTCTCCGATCTGGTTAAAGAGGGCAAGTTAAGTATCGCTGCGGCCTTTTACGATCTTGGGACCGGCAGGGCCACGCTGTTGACCTAGCGAAGAGCCTCGTGACCGGCGGAGTTTGTGGACATCGCCAGCCGCCGCTCGTAACGGCTTAATGCCTTACTTGGTTGGCCCGCGAGGCTTTATAAATCTACCGGTGTTCCGGGCGAAGGCCGCATCGAAAGCTTGATCGGACATTCAAGAGAGGCGTGCTGTGGCGTCCCGATCTCCATTCGTCTAGATGATGACGTACGCGACGAGTTGGAAGTCCAGGCGCACAGTCAAGGGATCGGCTTGGAGACTCTATTGCGAGATCTAGCTACTCGTGGTGTCCGCGAGGCAGCGCGTAAGCGTATCCAAGAGGCCAGTGAGACCGTGGCACATCACGTCGCCGGCTCAGCGGAGAGACGGAGAGACGGACGTTCTATAAGGACTGGGGCACGCCGCGCAACGCGTCAGGGCTGACCAAAGGTCGTGTCTCCGATCGGCGACTTTCGCAGCACGTATTTGGCGGTTTGACTGCTGGAAGCATCTAATTACAGCCTGCGGATTGGCGCGGTCACCGGGTCCTGAACAGTGATGCCAACTGATAGCCTGAAGTCTGCCAACGTGAACCTTGCCAGCCTAGTGGCTGAGCGGCAGCGCCGGCAAAACCAAGCTCCTCCGCCATCCCCGGCATCGCTTTCATAAGCCTCGGGTGCGACCTGCATCGTGGCCACAGGTTGACGTTGGTCAACACCGGAACAATAACCTGTGCCACGCCCGACGCCTAAGTAATGCTTTGACCGCGCCTTCTCAGCATTGAATTGGGATTAGCTACCTCTAATCCTGTGTTCGTACTCTCAATTGCCGAGATGATCTCAGCAGCTTTATGCGGATCGGGTGCGACACCAAAGGCGTCATTTCTACGCATCAGCGCTTCCAGGCGGGCTAATGGACTGCGCTTTGTCCAAGGTAGCCGCAATAGCTCGCGAATTAGCTTTGGCTCACTCCATGGAACGTCGAGGGTAGCGGCATACTTCTCAGTTGCGCTGAAATTGAAGCGAAGCGCTTGCGGGAATAATGCGACTACTGGACCGTGATCGAGAGTCGCTGTAGACGGTGTCGGACCACCAGAAATTTTAGCGAACAAGAGCGACGCCAGGTCATTTCCTCCTCGACGGATGTGACCTAATTGAGTCGCTCTGGGATTTAATTCTATTAAGCAGAACCGGCCGTCAGATTGATCAATGATGAAATCTAAGCCGAAGAACCCCGACAAGCGAAGACGATGTGCCACGAGCTCAGCTACCGCCTGCATTCGCGGAGAATCGATTAAACGGAGAATGGTTGCGGCGCCGGCTCGACCTTGTGAGGAGAGAACGGAGGCGCCGATAGCTCCCAGAATGCGTCCTTCCCAACAGGCTGCCATGATCGTGGCCTGGTCGCCAGCGACATACGCCTGAGCCATAACATTCCGTCGCTCACGACGCAGAAACTGTACGAACGGAAATGAATCTCGATCGACTAGTAATATCCGTAGAGCTTTGTGAAAAGCCAGTGGATGCGACATCTCGACAAAGGCCGCCTCAGCTTCTGCAACACTATGCACCAGCATGACGCCGGAGCCTCCCCAGCTCCCTTCGGCTTTGAGAATCCAAGGCCCTTCACAAGTTCGACACCATGCCCGCACATCTTCCACGGATGTAAGCGCCGCTCCAAGGGGGACTTCGATGCGCTCCTGCCTCATTATCTCAAGCAGATGATGACGCGTTCCGCTTATCGCGAAGCCGTCGGGATGACCCAGAGAAAGCTCTATGACATCGCGAATTTGAGGTTCATCTGGGCGAAAGGTGGATGTGGCCGCGTGCAGTGCATGCATATTCGCAACCGTGCGGTCGTCCGTCGGTATGATAAGATCTGGCTCCACTAGGCGGATCGCGCGGGTCAACGCTTGGAGCGGAGCCACCGACGAGTAGGTATAGGTCGCTTTAACGTCTTGCAGTACGCACAAAGGGTTGCCAATAGGGCATAAAGCGAAGACATCCGCACCTGCTGCACTAAAAGCCATCGCCAAACGTGCAGCAGATGGCCACCAGGTTGTAGTCGCGATGAGAATTCTACGTCTTGCCATGTGTAGGAGCGGGGTTGCCTTGTCATCTGGTCGAGCAGGCCATACGGGTTGTCAGGAGGACCGGATGCCGCAGCAATGTGACTAGCCTTTCGTTAACACGACGGTCAAAATAAGCAAGATGATTAGATTTCGGATGACGAAGACGGTAGCCTTGGGAAAATCTAGAGAATGAGACGAGTTACGGATGTCGTGATTATTGGTGCGGGTCCCTACGGCCTGTCACTCGGAGCCTACCTAGCAGCGCGTGGTGTTGATTTTAGGATCTTTGGTGATCCTATGGCCGTGTGGAGCAGCCATATGCCGCGCGGGATGTATCTGAAGTCTGAAGGCTTTGCATCGGACCTATTCGACCCAAAACACGAACAAACCTTGCGAGCGTTTTGTGAACGCAATGGGCATTCCTACGCTGATGTCGGGGTGCCGATCCCGCTTGATATATTTTATTCGTATGGCCTCGAATTTCAGCGGCAGCTCCTTCCCGATCTTGACACACGACTTGTGGCCCGCGTCTCCGTCGAAGATGGTGGTTTTACGCTTCGCCTGGATGACGGCGAAGTCATTCGGGCAAGACGGGTGGTCTCAGCTGTCGGGATTACCCACTATGCACATATTCCCGCCGAGCTAGTGGGACTTCCACCCGAACTACTTTCTCATACATCCCAACAACGACCGGTCGAGCAATACTCTGGCCGAAGGGTCGCGGTCGTCGGTGCAGGTTCCTCCGCTGTCGATATGGCTGGCCTCCTACATCAAGCAGGCGCCGATACACAGATTCTAACCCGCAGACCAAAGGTCTGGTTCCACCATCCGCCAGATGGTCGGCGCGGCGTTAACCTTGCTGCGAAGCGACTTCTTAAACCCAGGTCGGGCCTAGGCCTTGGGTGGCGCTCGCGAATGGCTTCAGACCTGCCGCTCGTGTTTCATAGTATGCCTGAAAGATTCAGGCTTCGTGTCACAAAAGGTCATCTTGGCCCGGCGGCAGGCTGGGTTAGTCGACAGCTTGTTGAAGGCAAAGTGGATATTCGACTCAATATGAGCCTCCGTTATGCTAAGGCGAATGGAAAAGTTGCCCATCTTGTGTTCGAAAACGCTGCGGGTGAGACAGAGGAGGTCGTAGCCGACCATGTTATTGCTGGAACGGGCTACAAAGTCGATCTCAATCGGTTAGTATTTTTGGATACGGAATTGCGCAGCCACATTGCGAATGTGCATAACACACCGATATTATCGCCTCATTTTGAGTCATCAGTACGCGGACTCTATTTCATAGGGCCTTCAGCGGCCAATAGCTTCGGTCCACTGCTACGCTTTGCATGGGGGGCAAAATTCACTTCTCGGCATTTGGCGAATCACCTTACTCGCCGACATCGTATCCTTCGCGAGACGTGATTGATTAGGCTAAATCGCGACCGAATGCCTCTATGCCAATGGTATGCTCAGACTAGTCACAAGGGTTTCCCTCGTGCGAAGCAGCAAAGACGGAAACGACAACTCCGAGCAATTAGAGTTACAGTGGCAAGGCGTCCTTGGGCAAACGGCCCTCGCGTGACAAAACCATGCCCGGACGAGTTGAGTGAGAAGTAGAAATTTCCTCCAGAGTGTAATACATCGGCCAAAAGAGGTAACCAACTTAGCCTCGTCAGCTATCTAAAGTATTAGGGACGGCACTCGCGATGCGAGAACGCCATACAATCAAATCAACCTAAGCGTTAGAACACTGACAGACACTAGCGCTCCATCTCAAATAAATAAGCCTGTAGCCTTCGAAAAGTTGACCATGGTGCGGTGCATCAAGCAGTTGACCGTCGCAGTTTGAAGAAGGTATTCTGACTACAGTAGCCAATCTCAGATAATCTCTTATCCTGGACTGCGTCAGTCCGATTCGCTGGACGTAGATGTGAAACGTGCGTCCGGTCCGGTCGAGATCGTACCTGATACGACAGGAAACAGTATGAGCGGGACGATCCTTCAATTTCCGAAGCCGGAAGGTCTCTCACCAGATGAGTCTTCAGATCAGGCGCATTATCAAACGACGTCGCCAAGCGATTCTGGAGCGGCCACAGATGCGTCCCGCGCGGCGTCTATACAGCCAGCGGTGCCTCTCTCTTCGCATCCCGCACTGCGGAGTGTGCTCCGTTGGTTAGATGGCACGGTCGTTCTGGTTGCGACATTAGTCACAGGGTGGATTGCTCGCAGCTTGTTAACGGGCCGACAAGACGAGGTGTTGGCGGTTGGCGATCTCGTTGCCGTATTGGTCTTCTTTCTGACCTCGAGTCGAAGTCGCCTTGCGTCTCTTCCTGAGTTTTCGTTAACCCTCCGGCAACTCGGTTCTTTTGTGCCGCCTATATTTATGGCAGCTCTGGCGCAAGGATTAGTCTTTTGGATTCTCGGCTGGAGTAAGCCCCTCCTCCTGCAGACGCCGCTGGTGTGGTTCGTCTCTGCCACCGCTGCTCTCGTTGTGACACGCAGTGTTGGCACTCTGGTGCTGCGGCACCCTGCGGTTGAGCGGCGATTTACGCGCAAGATCGCGGTGGTAGGCTGGGACGCGCATGCCTTTCGCATTGCCGAGCGTTTGACGAAGGAGTCTGGCAAGGCGTTTGAAGTGGTTGGCGTCTTTGATGATGGACCAAGGGCGCCTGACCAGAGACAGGTTCGTGGTTCGATTGCTGACCTCATCGCCTTGAGCCGAGAGGCGACGCTGCATGGCATTATCATCGCCTTGCCGCCGTCATCCGATCATGAAATCCGGGTATCTCGGTTGAGTGGGCATCTGCGCGCAGTTTTGGCGGATGTCTACATCATGCCATATCTGGTGCAGGGC
>NZ_LMUQ01000076.1:63999-81865 GCF_009765865.1 Acidisoma sp. L85 | reverse complement strand
CCATGATCGAAGCCGCCACGGCCGCCACACTCGCCGGACTTACCTTCGCGATATTGGGGTACGCCTTGGACCCAACCTTGAGACAGACCATCCAGAGCGCTTGCCGTCGTCTAGGCCTCTTGTCACCAATTGTCTTACCGCATCGCGATGTGGCCTAGTCATGAGAAAGCTAGTTTCATTCGGACATATCCGCCGTCTCCTCTTTGGGGGATTGTTCGTCTCTTGCATATCGGCAACCGCGTTGCCGGCTCACGCGCAATTGGTGCAGCAGTACTTCCCCGCAGATATCCCAGGCTATGCAGGGAGTTTCGGTGCGTCAGTCGTCAATCGCATGATGATGCTCAATCAGACCAACGGTATCGAGGTGGGCGACTTTGTCATAAGGCCGACGGCTTCTGAAAGTACCGGCTATAACTCAAACGTTCTCGGCGTTCCCGGATCGGGAAGTGCCGAAGCAGAGACCAGTGCCAGCGTCAGGGTCAATTCGAACTGGGCGCGCGATGCAATCGGCGCCTCCCTCAGTGTTGACGATCATCGCTTTTTCGCTTTGCCAGAGGCGAACTTTACGAATTGGACGGCTGGCGTGGGCGGCTCAGTCAACCTCGGCAATGATGTGGCGACCGTCGCTTATTCGCACTTAAACCTAAATCTGTCAGCAACTGATCTCGGTGTGTTCGGTGTCGTGACGCCCGCGCCCTATTCCGTCGACGACGTTCGGCTCTCCTACGAGAAGCTTTTCAGTCGCTTCAGCATCACACCTCTCTTGGAATATGAAAACTTCGACTTCGGGCAATCCAGTGGCGCCAACGTCATCGACTTCGACTCGCTCAGCCATCAGACCGTTATCGGCGGGGTGACGGGGCGCTACAACGTCTCGCCCGGAAATGCGGCAGTCGCCATACTGCGCACCTCTGATGCTCAGTTCTCCTCGCAGTCGACCGGATCGAACAATAGTTACATCGACTATGCAGGCTTTCTCGGTCTAGATTTTCGTAGCGATGCCGTCCTTCAGTATCGCGCCCTGTTTGGTGCGGAAAGCCGTAATTTCACCCAAAGCACCGCCGCGACGATCACCGCGCCCGTCTTCGAACTCGATGCTATTTGGTTGCCAAGCGACTTGGATACGATAACGGCAACGATTGCCCGTAGACTCGATGATCCCGCCTCCCCATTTGCGCGAAACCAAACCATCTTTGATGGGCGACTCGAACTCGATCACGAACTGCGCCAGAACGTCTTTCTGACAGCTTACGCCGAACTCGGCAAAAGCGATTCACAGTCGAATGTTGCAGGCGTTGCTAGTCAGAACGAGACGCAGGAACATTTTGGCGCGCGCGCGCGCTGGTATGTCACTCAACACGTCAGCGCCACGTTGAGCTATGGCTTTAGCCATAGCACCGCCAATGGGAATTCCGACGTAACGACTACCTCGAATACAACCGATACTAGCAACGGCTCCTTCACCAGCAACGTCATCATGGTGGGAGTTAATCTTTTTGATTAACTTGAACCCAGTTTCGTCCTCAACAACTATCATCGTGAAAGTCCGAATGGCCCCCGTGACATCCGCTCAAAGCAAAAGCCGCCCCTTTATGAGCCGGGGAACGACACGATTCGCTTCTGCAATCCTGATCACGCTCTCCCTGGGTGGCTGCATGCCCGGTAGTGACTTACCCAGCCTCCCGCCCGCCGCTAACGTCCAGTATCGGCTTGGTAGCGGTGATCAGGTCCGGATCATTACCTATAATGAGACCCAACTCAGCAACACCTTTACCGTCGGGGACAGCGGGACCATTGCGCTCCCGCTTGTCGGAACAGTACAAGCCAGTGGTATGACGGCGGGGGAACTCGCATCCAATATCTCTTCTATACTCGAGAAGAAGCAGCTTATAAGTGACCCAAGCGTATCAGCTGAGATTGCCACCTATCGTCCCATTGCTGTTCTGGGAGAAGTCAACCATCCTGGTGAATATCCCTATCAACCCGGCATGACGATGCTCACCGCCGTCGCACTTGCCGGAGGCTTTACCTATCGCGCTGTTACCGACTACGCATCCGATGTCCGTCATGAAGGACAAGCCAATGGCCAAGCTATCAAGGGACGGATAGATCCTGAAACGACACTTAAGCCAGGCGACGTCGTCACCGTCTATGAGCGGTACTTTTGAGCATCGCGAACGCGATCTACATCGTTCAGTAAAGGCTTATTAGGAACAGGCTCACGTTGGTATCGACGGCTTCCTGGAGAGCAGCAAAGGATACCGGCGCCTAGCCTATCAGGAAGCCGTTGGCACATAGGATCCTGTCATTTGATGGAAACGAGAGTGGCTGAGACCGGTGGGATCACCAATGAGATGCAACCATTGGTCACATCTACTCTATCCGGCGCGTTGACGAATCGACCACGGTTAGCGTCTAACGAAGCTCCGTTAAACGTAACTCCGCTAGTGCTATTGAGCGAAGGTGCGGCAAGTGTGTAAACGGTTGCTACTGGTGCATCCACACCAAAGGCCATGTCGGTAACTGCGCTCGACTTGTGATCCTTATTAACAATAAGGATCGAAGTCTTAGAAGGGCTCACTACAGCGTAAGCCGTCAAGGCAATGCCGTCGGCTCTGACCTTAGTCCTGCGTAACTCCCCCAAGCCGATCATGGAGAATAATAGCATCCCGTAGTAAAGGGGCCGCACTTCTACAACCTGTTTGCCATTGTCAGCGATCGGAGTGTAGCCCGGCGCGGAGCCGCCTCCGTGAAAGTTCACACCAGCGGAGCCATATTGCGCATTAAGAAAAAGGAATTCGATAGCCCACAATGCGCTTCCAAATGTATTGCTGACATTGGTCGCTCCGCCATAGTAGAACGAATTCGCTTCGGAAAGGCGGTATCCCGCGGGTATTCTGCATGAGCGGACGGCTATTTGAAGCTGCTGTAGTAGGCCCGGCAGTGCGGGATCCCCTGCAAGAAGCAAATCGAGCGTCGATGACTGCGATTGTCCATTTCCGCGATAGTAATGCTGCGTGAGCTGTAGGATGCGATTGCGCTCCTGCGCAGCAAACGGGACTGTCCAACTATCCTCATGCCAAGCGCTGGCAGGTCCCGTCAAGACAGAAGCAGGAAGTCGTCTCCTTAAAGCCGTCGCGTAAGCAGTCCACTCCGAGATAAAGTCGTGATAGGTGAAGCTGGCGAGTCGTAGACCATTCTCCGAATATTCATCGGGTTCATTGCCGACTTCGAAGGCGTAAAGCCGACTGCCAAGGGAATGAGTAGCATAAGCCGCCTCATCGGCTAATCGAGCATGTGTGTTACTCGCAAAATTAAGGCCATAGAGCACCTTCCAGTTTGTAGCCTGCAAAAACTCACTTAGAGCATCAATATAAGACGGTAGAATTCGATGGTCTGCTGGACCAGTGCTGTCAACGCTCCAGCTGGTCCGGTCGACACTGTTCCCTCCTAGGCGTAAAATCCCAGGGCCGAGTCGGCGAAAAAGATCAATTAATTGCTCGTTCGATCCTATAAAGAACTTCTGGGATAGCGCGCTTTTTTCATAACTAAAGCCTACAAAAGCAGACCCAATTCTCGTAACCGGACCCGTAGGATCGACTATGATCGACACATGGGCTTCCCGCTTCTGTTTCACGCCCAGTTTGTGGACATCTTTGTCAAGATTTGCACAACCAGGGAGAGGCGGAAGGGTTGCACTGCTGGCCAGCAGCCCGATCATTGTGCGGCGTCGGAAATAAGGAAGTGTTCCTGCACTTGGTGGATTCATGGATGTCACATCAGGGACCTATATCTAAAGAACGCGATCGTATTGGTTTCGGCGGCGGCTCGACAACCTGTCTCTGGCCGGAACCGCAGACATCTCTACGACAGGTTGGTCTCATCGAATTGGTCCGTGCGACACACAACGCGATGGCCTTATACCTTCAGTCCGTAAGGTAGTGCCATTGCTAGCGTCCCAACACGCTAAGAGTCTACCGCCGTTTCCTACTAAGCGGTTAACAGGCGATGTGGATGGCCCGATGCCACTGTCTTGAGGTATCGGCGATAATGTCGATTCTGGCCGGCTGCTCTCGTTACTCGCGACTATGGATTCGGACGCATATTGCTCGCTGCCGCTACCAGCTTGCGGTAGCTAGTCGCAAGCGCTGCAGTTTTGGAGTGATAGAATCCCACTGCCCGTGTCCAGTCGTGGCTGCGTGCTTTCAGTCGATACAGAAATTGCGCGGCGTATTGCGAGTTGATCACAGGATCAAAGCCCTCCTCAAGGGTTTGGAAAGCATCGGGATGCTGCTCTAGATCAACTTGGAGGCAGCCTACGTCAACGGCACTAGCACCTCGATTAAGGGCTTGGCGTGTTGAATCGACGGCCTGTTTGCGGTTTGCGAAGAAATGCCCCACTCCGTCGATATCCACTGTCCAGGGCCAAGGGCGTCGTCGACCAAGGGCGTCCAATCGGCTGCTTTCAACTTGCGCTATAGAAGCCAACAGGCCGTTAGGGATGCCTTTCTCTTTCTCAGCTTGTTTAATTGCTTCTCGACATGGATCGTCGATATGCAAGGCGGCCGCACTTTCGCCCGGCACGGGTGCTGAGGAGAAACCTTCTGATGCAAGGAGCCGCGCATGATCACGCTGGTTCTCCGCTCGCAATGCTCGCAATGCTGGTCCTTCAGCTGGCCGACGGACTTCGGAGGCGTGCACCTTGCCGATGGATGAGAAGGAAAGTGCACAGGCAAGAAAGTAGAGGAGGAAGACAATCTTAACGTCATTCATCTAGAATGATTACCGTATCGGATGCGTGAAAGCACTACACGGTCGATTGATTATCTGTCTATTCTTAGCGGAACGCGTCGAGACTACAACCCTTCGTCGCACTTGCGTTGGCACCGCACGCTAAGGTCGCGCCTATGTCATGTAACGAAAAGCTTGGCTTAACATCGGCGGCGGCTCAAAAGTACGTTCAGAAGATGCGTGACTGCCTACCAGAGGTTGTTATTGCTACAAGTAGCGACAGTGGCGGGGTCGTCATCGTTGCCGACCGAAATGCCTAAGCCGGTTCGCTCGACGAGTGGTCTTTGTGACGACGCCGTCGGCAGCGATTCTTCTAAGCGCATCATTCGGAGACATCCGACCAGCAGCTACTTCGCGTCGTGTGACGGCGTCCATTGCCTCAGGAGAGACTTTGCCGTCGCGTGTCAGCCATTCGCTAACGAGCATGCGGTGATAGTCCTGTTGGCGTCCAATTCGGAATCGCTCTAACTCATTCGGCGAAATCTGTCGCTCTGCCATCTCTATGACAGCATGATAGAGTTTAAGCAGAATTATGCGGTCCGCAGTGGAAACGCGACTGTATCCTTCGGTAATCCGATCTCGAATTCTTCGCCAGTTTAGGGCTGAATCGGAGGGCGATAGCTGAAGCTGTTGGAATATCTCGTTTGCACTCATAACACGCCTTTCCACTCATCCAATCAGACGACAGCTGCAGATGATGTTGGGCAAGGGAGAATGATAGAGGGCTATGGTAGTTTTGATACGCGGATGTCGGGCGACGCCTCGAACACCCAATTCATCGTTAAATGACCGTAAGATCATACTTGGCCGCGAAGCGCATCTTTAAGGTGTGGGTGTCAGGCATCCAATGGCCCGACCATCCAACATACTCACTTTGACGGATGCGTAGGTCGCCAAGGTTTCTTTCTCGGTCTTGAGCGAGCTGTCCTGCGATCCTTTCATGTGACTCTGGATGATGTTTGCAATGCTGCGCATTGATTCCATTAACTCACCGCCGCTCGGTAACCCGAGCGTCCTTCTAAAGAATCCCGTAGTTAATGATTAGTTGTGTAGGTATCGGATTCTCTCAACCAAATTTAGGGCTATTCTCTGCCTTTAGTTACGATTACAGCTCCTCAAGTTGGTTTGGGAGCAGGCCCCGTGAAGGTCGTCATCGCATATTTCGTGGTAATGACCGCCTTTGGCGGATGGGCGGCAATATCGCATTCTGCGGCTAGCCTAATTGCATGGTTTTTGGCGGTGACAGGTTTCTTCGTTTCGCTGGCCGCGGCAATTATTTATTTCGACCTGTCGGAAGGTCGCCTCCTTCGTCGGAGCGCCGAGATAGACCAACAGCTACCCACCCTTCTTAAAAATAGCAGGTAGATGTCGTTTTACTCCTAGGGCCTTCCAAGTTATCGCTCTCTCATCTTTTAAGGCTATTGTTCAGAAACCAGCCGCAACTGATTGTCTTGTTTAACACTTCGCCACAGAGTATTTTAGCCGGCAAGCGACGTGTGCTTGCTGAATCGCCGGCACCACCCAGTGTCCAAGACCTTGGGGGCTCGGCCTTTATGGAGGAAGGTCTAGAGAATGGCGTCATTCTCAATGCTTTAGCATAGCGTATAAGCATGCCCGCTCACGCAAATTAGAACGTGCATAGTCGTTAAAGCCAAGCTAAATTTTGGCCAAGGTTCAAGAAGCAATACCAAATTTAAGACAATGGGTCGCGGACAGCATTTTAAGATCCTGAGCAATCACTCCTCGGCCGCCATCGTCGATTTGGCAGATCCAGGGTCCCAAAGTGATGTGCCGACAAAAAACCCACGGCCACTCCTGGTATCGGGATTGTTTTTTCGTGGCTTCATCATTGGCGTCGTAATTGTTACTCCCATCTGGCTTATCGTAATCTGGGCAATATTGCGTTGATTCTTGCCTGGAAAATGCTTGCATAATCCCGGACAGACGCGAGTACTTTCAAGGCTCACCGGGATTATTTAGTCTGCGGGAGTGAACGATCGTAACGTTCAATAACCAGCTCGTCCGCCCCAGTTCTCGGCATACGAACATTTGGGTAGACATGGTCTTATTGTCCGGGCCCCGACAGCCAATGAGCATTCCGGGAGAGGACCATAGTCAGCCGGCGGTTTCCAGCCGCACGTGCCATCCAGTCCAAAGAAAATGACAAGGAGACTGCTGATTAGGTGATCTGAGCCACGCGCCGCGTTTCGTGACAAGAACTCCCTGAGGCCACCCCTTGCATTGGACGTACCGCCGCCCGAATTGCACAGCGCTCTGGCCTAAGGGTCTTCAGATAAAGGACGTAACAATATGGCGGCAAAAGAAAAGACTCTATCAGATGCCTTCTATGAAACGCTGAAAGACGTGTTTTATGCAGAAAAGCAATCAATCCGTGCGCTGAAGAAGTCGGCCAAGGCCGCGAAAGCATCGGAGCTTAAGATCGCCTTCGAAAATCACGCCGATGAGAGCGCGCATCAGGTAGAGCGGCTTACCCAGATTTTTGAACTTATCGGCAAGCCTGCCCGCGCGAAGACCTGTGAGGCTATGCAGGGAATTACCTCCGAAATGGAGGAGGATTTGGAAGATTTCGGATCGACTGAGGCGTCCGATGCTGTGTTAATCGGGTGTGGCCAGGCAATCGAACATTACGAAATAGCTCGTTACGGCACTCTCAAGGCCTGGGCCAGGAAACTTGGTCTTGCGGACGTGGAAAAGATGCTGGATGAGACTTTGCAGGAAGAAAAGAAGGCTGACGCTTTGCTTTCCAAGATAGCGGAACAGGACAAAGCCGCGGTCTCTGTAAAGGCAGCGTAGGGCGCCTTTCCAACAAGCAACGGAAGTAGCCTAGCTACGGCTAAGCTACTTCTGACGCCTATCCTGACATGGCGCTACCTTGCCTAGAGATCGACGCTCCTTCGTCGCATCCGGCAATGCTGTGATTGCTCAGGACGGACTCCAGCACATCTACAGCACTAGGACGCGGAGCACACCGACTCGCGTTCCAGTACACTTTCAATCCATACAGTTAGCTCACCGCATCACTGGGTTTGTCAGCTCGCCAACGGCGACAGCGATTGGTCGCCTATCGACTATCTAATGCTACCCACCGACTTAGGGTAACCACCCCTCGTTCATCTACTGTATAGTGATCGCTGACCGCGGAATTATCCGCTGACGTCTACCCAGAAACGTCTTGATTGCGGAGCTGCCGTCGGCCGAGACGGCATTGGCAGCGCCATAGAGGAACCAGCACAGAGCAGCTGTCTTAATGGTAAACATGTTCGCACCAATGCATAGCGACGCAGCCATATAGACAGCGATCATTGCCTTCATAGAGGCAGCCTCGGGTGTTTGTGGCCTTAAGGCAGCGAAGATACCCAAAAAGAACATTGCGAGTGGTAGGCTGAGATTGTTGACAACATATGCATAGCCAGTGTCGGCCGTGTAGACTTGCGACGGACTTAGCGCAAGCCACTGCTGCAGGTTCCAATAATCGAGTAGTCGACCCGAAAACAACAAACGGCCTGAGAAGTTGTCGCTCATGATCGTGGGTACGACACCCGGCAATTCGTGGAGAGAGCCGTTGATCAGCAGTGCAAACATCACGAGCAAGGGCAAACAAAAGACTACGAAACGCGACCGGTGCAGGGGCATCATCCGCAAAGCGAGCATTACCAGCCAGCAAGCCGATGCGAAGCGCGAATCGCACAATACAAAACAAAAGGCTCCAAGTGCGACGAGTAGTATCCTCGACCGAAGCTTCCCAATCTTCGTGCTGAGGCACCAGGCGAAGACGATAACCGAAAAGTTGCCCATGGAAACCGGCTCGAGAAATATTGACGAGACGCGATGTGAGCCGAAAAGGCCAGGAAAGAATGTCCGACTCATGGCGCCGCCGCGGTTGCCGCTGATGAATAGGTTTGTATCGCTGTAATTGACTGTGGTCTGAGCGATGACTCCCTTATCAACATAGTAAGACCAGACGTCGAAGATCATGCCGAATTGGTTGGGTAGTAATAATTCGAAGAGTCCGATCGGGAGCACGATCCCCATTACAATCCAAAGTGTCCGGTTGCCCTCATGCGCAGAGGTCAGCATTCCCATCTCATAAAAAATATACATAATGCCGAGGTCATGAAGAATTTTAAGATCTAACCCAGGATTAACGAACTTCAGTCCTATAAGAAGCATGGTCGTAACAGCTGTAATCCGCACGACTCGCTCTGTGACTCGGCTGCGTATGGCATAAATTCCGGCACCGAGGATGACGAGTTCAAACAGGATCACGACAGCGCTCGAGATATGTAACCCGCCGCGTGTGCTGATAAAGCACAACACCATATTAAAGGTCGCGGCCGCGAGCACCAGGCGAGAGCCCGTTATGACTGAGGTGGAAGCTGGCCGGACTAAGGCAGATTGCATGGCAGGCTAACACCCTGTTTCCATTGTGTGAAACACACGTACGCACGCGAAGACATCCGCATAAGCGGAACAGGCGACCTGACACATTATGGCAGCAAAGTGTCAATTCTCGTTGATGAAAGCGATATTAGAGTGTCAAGAGACTTATTGAAAGTGGTCAGCGGCGATCACGAAGCGCTTTCGCTGCTCGAAACCTCTTGCAGGGCCGGCGGCCGCCCCATAGAAGCGGGAACAAACCGGCCAGAGCTATGGGGCAGCAATGTGCACCAAGCGGGCACGGTACCTCGGGGAGAAATCGGTAACGCAACCGACATGAGGGTCTCCTCGGTGTCGCCTTAGCAAAGTGATCGACTGACCCTATGCCCCAGGCGTTGTTTATCTCGGTCCACGACTTCCGCAGCATGCGTAAAGCAAGCGTGCACTTTATCGCGGCAGAGATGGCTAAACGGAGTATGACCCGATTCTTCTCCGTTGGCCTGTCGCGTCTATCAGAACGGCGTGGGGATACACGTTCTAGCCTCTCTGACCGCGCCAATCGTGTCGAGACCCAGGATGGCGTAGAGTGCTACCTCTGGAAGATGCCGTGGCATCCCTTCGATATGCGCAGACAGATGTTAACACCCGTTGAAGTTGCGTTGTTCCGACTCTACCGGAGCATGATCCCTCGGATTCCTCGGCGATGGATACGCGAAGCAGACATCGTTTTCATCGAATCCGGCTTAGCGGCGGTCTTCGTCGCCGACGTGCGGCGTCTCAATCCCTTGGCCAGAATTGTCTACCTTGCTTCTGATGATCTTGATGTGGTTGGTTGTGCAACAACGATCAAGCGGGACTTTGCCCGCAATTTCGATATGATCGATACCGTAAGGTTGCCCTCTCGCTATTTGCTCTCTGGTATGCCGCATGGCCGCAATGCGGTTCTGATCCCACACGGCATCGATAGAGGCATTGCTGAACGCTCCTATCCCAATCCGTACGGGGATCGATCGTCCTGCGTCTCGGTTGGATCGATGCTGTTCGATGCAAGTTTCTTTGTTTTTGCCGCGACCGCCTTTCCAGATGTCGACTTCCACATTATCGGCGCGGGTAAGGCAGCGTCGCGTCTACAGGGTGCCAATATTATCATCCACCCAGAAATGGCCTTCGCCAAAACTCTCGCCTATCTTCAACACGCGGCTTTTGGCGTCGCACCCTATCGCGATGCCGATACCCCGCGCTATCTGATTGATACGTCGCTAAAGCTCCGGCAGTTCGGACTGTTCGGAATTCCCGCCGTATGTCCACATTTCGCTCTCGGTGATGCGGGAGGGCGTTTCGGTTACACGCCCGGAGATGCGTCATCAATTGAGACGGCGATCCGTGCTGCTCTGGCAAATACGCGGAACATTACAGTGGATTCACTGAGCTGGAGCGAGGTCGTCGATCGTATTCTAAAGCCCGAAGATTTCGCCGATACGCAGCTGCGGGAAGAGGTAGCGTGACAAGCGCAGCATCGGCTGGCCCCATCGTCGCGATCTATCGCACGCAGATCCTACCGCTGTCGGAGACCTTTGTGCGGGACCAAGCGCTTGCTCTTCGTCGTTGGCATCCCGTTTTGGTCGGTGAACGCCAGATTGAGGGGTTGCCGCTCGCGGGTCTGGCCGTGACGGCGCGGCATCGCGGCCCCCCTTCTCTGATGCAGCGCTTCGAAGGTGTCATCTGGCGCAGGTTTGACCGGTCACCCCCTAGTCTTGTCACTATGATAGGGCGTCTGCAGCCGAGACTAATTCATGCTCATTTTGGCTTCGATGGCGTGGAAGCCTGGCCAATCGCTCGTCACCTCGGTGTGCCTTTGCTGGTCACACTGCATGGCTCGGATATAACAACGCGTATGCAATGGTTCGCCGATGGGCGCGCAGGCCGGCGCTGGAAAGGATATCCCTCTCGATTAACCCGTCTCGTCAAAGAGGAGAGGGTCAGCTTCATCGCGGTTTCCGAAAGTATCCGTGACGCCGCCATTGCCGTTGGCCTGCCACCTCATCGGATCTTCGTGCAACCCATCGGGATCGATACACAGCGTTTCGCGCGGGCCAGCCTTCCGATTGCGCAGCGCGCCCGAAAGATTCTCTTCCTCGGGCGCCTAGTCGAAAAGAAGGGCTGTATTTACCTGCTTGAAGCCTTCGATCAGCTGCGGCAGCATTTGCCGGACGCAGAGTTGATCATTGCTGGCGATGGGCCAGAACGTCCCGCTCTCACAGAGCGCGCCGCGCACATGGAAGGAGTGCGCTTCCTAGGAGCCTTCACCCGGGAGCAAGCACAAGCGTTATTGGCGGAAGCGCGGGTCTTTTGCCTGCCGAGCGTCACGGCAGAAAGCGGGGATGCTGAGGGTCTTGGACTGGTCATTCTTGAAGCTCAAGCGAGCGGCGTTCCCGTCGTTACCTCTGCCCGAGGAGGTGCCACCGAAGGCATCCGGGACGGCGAGACAGGGTATGCCTTCGCCGAGCGGGATGTGGCGATGCTTGCCAAGCGGCTCACTCAGCTTCTCACAGATGACGCAATATCGACACGATTTTCCGCTGCCGGTCCCGGCTTCGTCGCCGAGCACCATAATCTATACCAACGCACGGCCGAGCTTGAGTTCGTCTATGACCGCGTTGCCGGTCTAAACCCATGAATCACCTAGCGGCGTCAGCGTCATGATCCCGGCCTATGATGCGGAGGCTTTTATCAGCCGCGCTTTCCGGATCCTACTGAGCCCTCAGCCGATAAAGGGAGTCCGTATGCGCAACCTCGCCGCCGCCGCCCTATGCATAAGCATCGGGATTTCTGCCGCACGAGCGGCGGAGCTTCATGACTCCTTTCCGATTCTTTGGGGTGTGAGCGAAAGTGGATTGGAGTTTGGCAAGGGAACGAAAGCCGGGACCAATTTTGCAGTGCCCGATCCTACGTATTATCTGAAGCACGGCGTCCAACTCATACGCCTGCCATTTCAAATAGCCCGTTTGCAGCCCCAGGCCCAAGGACCGTTCGACCCAATATTCCTTGGATACCTCGAGAAGATCACGGCCGAAGATCATGCTGGGGGGGCGATTACCGTGCTCGATCCGCATGGCTACGGCTTCATGGACGCGGATGGCAAGCCGCGGGATATTCTCACCGATCCCGTCGCTGCGGCTGACTATGTTGATTTCATGAGGCGGCTTGCCGAAGCCTTCGGACGTGAGAGCGTGGCGATCGGACTGATGAACGAACCTCATACCGGCCGTGACGAAGACTATGCTGAGATCTGGAACCGAGCCATCGCCGCGATGCGACAAGCAGGATACAACGGAACGATCCTCGTGCCGCACGCACATTGGAGCACTGCCGCCGATATTAGCCTTCAGACGCCCTTCGCGGGAAAGATTGTCGATCCCGCAAATAACTGGGTGTTGGAGTTGCACTCTTATCTAGACCCGGACAGCACTGGCACTTATCGCAAGCCTGTAGCGTCGCCCAACATTGGCATTCAGCGATTGACGGGAGCTATTGCCTGGTCTCGAAAGATAGGGGTGCGGATTTTCCTGGGCGAAACAGGGGCTCCTCCTGACCCAGCGGGAAACGCCGCATTCGACGCTATGCTCGACAAGATTGCCTCAGCTCCAGATGTGTTTTGGGGAGTGGCCGTTTGGGGCGCAGGGCCCTGGTGGAAGCCGAACTATCCAATGCGACTAGACCCTATTGATGCTGTTGCCAGACCACAATTTATGGCGCTCGAACGCGTGATGGCGCCGGAAGCGATCTATTTGGCGAAGGACCCTAGTGCAGCTGATGTTAAGGTTTCCATTGCGATCGACGGTCACGAAATTGCTCATGCCGTCGATGTCACAGCCGAGCGTACGATGGCACCCCAAGGCTTGCCTGTGAGACAAAAACTTATGCCTGGAATGCATGACGTATGTGTTCGCCTAGTCGGATCATCCAGAGGCCAATCCGCTTACGTTGTTGCTTCTACCTGGAAGGGTTTGTCGAATAGTACTGATGCGCTTGGTATAGTGACTATTCAGGGCCTCAATTTCAAAATTCGTGTACCTCGCTGAATAGCTATGGCTCATGAGACTATGTGTGTTGCCGACAGCCCCGTGTTCATCTGGAACGAACACGACGCTTTTGCAGCAAAGCATTAGCTAACTTGAATCCACGGATCATAATGGGAGGCAAGATCATGCGTAGCACAATCTCACTGCGTTGACGCAAAGACTGGCCAGAATGCGGGATATAGATGGTGGTGCTGTCGGCTGTCTCAGAAACGTTTTGGCTATTAGTGTAGAAATAGGCGATGAGCGCACGGCGTCGTAGACCAGGGCGAATTAAGGTCGGGTGGCCATGGGCTGCTCGCTGCGACTGTTCCATGATGATCGTCCTGCCGAAGGTCGGGATGACGCGCGCACCACAGGCAGGTGGATGCATGCTCCATAACTCAAGGGAGCCACCATCATCGAGGTGCCAATCATGGTTGAGATAAGTGATGACGGCTACTCGGTTATGTAGATTAGTCTGCGGATGGCGTTGAAAATCAACATGGATCTCGAACCGTCCGCCCTCGGAAACCTCATGCATGCCTCCGCCAAAAAGGGCGGGATCGGGAATAAGATCAACTATTCCGGTGAGGCGTGAGAGGAAACGCAGAAATGGACCAGAGTAGAGCAGATTAAAATATTCCTGCGCCGCTGGCGGTAGGTCGGTATTCGGCGCGGTCCCACGTTTCTGCTGTAGGCCGCTTTGAAAGGACCGCCAGGTGATGGGGTCAACGACGTCGAATTCCCTGATAACCTCCTCTAGAGCCGTTGCATGAAAGAGATTATCGACAATGAGGTGAGGATATGGAAACGCCGTTTTGTAACGATGATTGAGAGCCTGGAATTCCTTTTCCGATAACATGGCGATGTCTCGCCACGTTTTGCTGGGGGATTGCGCTTGACGCTCAGAAGTAGGCAGGACGTCTGTCAAGACGTTGATCATGTTCTAGGCTAGGTCCCTGGTCTCGTGACATCACTGCTCAAAAATTCGTTCCTCAACCACATGTGCCAGGCATGCATAGGAGTACCGACTAGTCTTTGCCGCCGTGCATTCCTGCAGCAATCCTGCCTCGAAATCAAACAATCGTGAGTCTGCCAAATCTGTGATTTTAGCGGAGTCACATTTCCGTGGGAATGTCTTCGGTAGCCATCACTAGGCCTCCGTAGCTGAGCCTCTCGTGCAGAAGCCTGACTTTCGCAGGCTTCCACCATAATTGGTAACCACTACAGGCACCTACCTCAAGCGGTGAGAGCCTAGCCATTCGTATGCAAATCCAGTGTTACATTACAGGATCATTTCAAAATCCCCCGTTCTTTAAGAACTATTCCAATAAAGATACACATTTTGGCCAAAAAGTGGCACATGCTGCGACGCAGCAGATAGTTGACCTTGGCCGCCAAGAGGCGGTAATCTCAACTGGTCGGCGTTTATATTGGTTGTCATAACCGCGAAACTACACTGGATGCCTACTGGTTATGAATTGGCTTATATATTTCTTCGCAAAGGGGCGATGCTGCGGCGCAACAGATTGTTGACCCCCGTTTGCGGAGTGACGCTAGCCTCGGCTAGCCCGTCTTCGCAGCGACGAAGCTATCTTGGCCAGGTCTCTGGCATGGGCGTGGATCTGACTCGGGTCCGATCGAGGTCATGCCTTGATAATGCGGGAAACAGTATGAGCGGGACGATCCTCCAATTTCCGAAGCCGGAAGGGCTTTCATCGGATATGTCCGCAAAGAGCGCTCATTTTCAGTCTGCCTTGCCAGAAGATGCCGAAGCGACGCCCGGCATCGGCTTGCACTCACCCAATGCTCAACCGTCGTACTCGCATCCGGCATTGCCCGGAATTACGCGTTGGGTGGACGGCGTGGGCGTGTTGGTTGCGACGTTAATCACGGGAGGAATCGGGCGCAGCCTACTGACACCTCGACAGGACGAGGTCTTAGTCGTCGGCGATCTTGTCGCGGTGCTCGTTTTCTTCCTGGCTTCAAATCGCGGGCGTCCATCCGACCTTCCGCATGTGGCGCTTATCACACGCCAGCTACAGGCCCTTGTACCCGCCACTATCCTGGCCGCCGCTGCGCAAGGCTTGGTGTTTTGGATCCTTGGCTGGACCGAACCCGCACTAATCCGAACGCCGCTGGTGTGGTTCGTCTCTGCCACCGCTGCTCTCGCTGTAGCGCGCAGTGTTGGCACGGTGATGTTGCAGCACCCTGCGGTTGAGCGGCGGTTTACGCGCAAGATCGCGGTGGTAGGCTGGGACGCGCATGCTTTTCGCATTGCCGAGCGTTTGGCGAAGGAGTCCGGCAAGGCGTTTGAAGTGGTTGGCGTCTTTGATGATGGACCAAGGGCGCCTGACCAGAGACAGGTTCGTGGTTCGATTGCTGACCTCATCGCCTTGAGCCGGGAGGCGACGCTGCATGGCATTATCATCGCCTTGCCGTCGGTCATCGATGATCACGAGAGCCAAATCTCGCGTCTCAGCTGGCGACTGCGCGCAGTTTTGGCGGATGTCTACATCATGCCATATCTGGTGCAGGGTCCTGATCTTGCGCTACCGGTCGAATCGCTTGGGCCGCTATCATTCATGGTCTTGCAGCGCCGGCCGCTGACTGAGTGGCAGACCATGCGCAAGCGGATGATGGATATCACGCTGGGGCTGGCGGCGTTTGTGTTTCTGCTGCCCCTCCTGCTGGTGATTGCCTGTGCGATCAAGCTCGATTCGCGGGGTCCGATCCTGTTCCGCCAGCCGCGCCTGGGCTTCAACAACCGTCAGTTCACGGTGTTCAAGTTCCGATCGATGTATGCCCATGAGGCGGATGTCATGGCCTCGCGTCAGACCTCCCGCGGAGACCCACGGGTGACCCGGGTCGGTAAGTGGCTGCGCCGGCTGAGTATCGACGAGCTGCCACAGCTGCTGAATGTTCTGCGGGGAGAGATGTCTCTCGTTGGGCCGCGGCCGCATGCACCGCATACCCGGGCTGGCGGCAAGCTGCTCGATGACGCTTTAGCCGAATATGTTCTGCGCCATCAGGTCAAGCCCGGCATCACGGGCTGGGCGCAGGTCAATGGGGCGCGAGGAGAGCTGGTCACGACCGACGATCTTCGCCGTCGTGTCGCTTTTGATCTGCAATATATCCAACGTTGGTCGATCCGCTTTGATCTGAAGATCATGGCGCTGACGGTCTTGCGCGAGGTTTTCAGCAAAAATGCCTTCTGATCACGCACTTTCCATCGTGCCGGCAAACCGGCTCGAGGAGACAGGCTCGACCGCCGCCATGGCCAGCACGGAGGCTGACATCATCGAGGTGATGGGTCTTCGGATGCATAATCTGCATCGCGATGTGATTGCAGCGCGGGTGGTGGAGGCTGCGGCTGCGAAGCGCAAGATGCTGGTGGTGAACGCGAATGCCCATTTTGTTGTGCTCTCGCAGCGCAACCCCTGGATGCGCGATCTCTTTGCGCGCGCCGATATTGCCTTCTGTGACGGTGCCGGAGTGCAGCTTGCTGCACGGTTTCTGACAGGTCAGGTGCCACACCGGACGACGCCGCCGGAATGGATTGGCTCTGTGCTCGAGCAACTTGGTTCGAAGGCCTCCGTCTTCTGGCTGGGCGGACGTCAGGAAGCGGTTGAAGAGGCGGCGCGACGCTACGAAGAGCGCTATGGCGTCACGACCGCCGGCGTGCAGCATGGCTACTTTGATGCGTCGCGGGGTTCCTTAGAGACCCTGGCTTTGGTCGAGCGGATCAATCAGCTGGCGCCATCGATTCTTCTCGTCAACATGGGCATGCCACGCCAAGAGCAGTGGCTGTGGGATAACTGGGACCGCCTGCAGCCGGGCGTGGCCGTGGCAGCCGGTGCCCTGGTTGACCACGCGGCGGGACGGGTGCGCCGGCCGCCGCGCTGGGTCGCCAATCTGGGGATCGAGTGGCTGGTGCGACTGATCAGAGAGCCCCGCCGGCTATGGCGCCGCTACGTGCTCGGACTGCCCGTCTTCGGCATCTACGTTCTTCGCTTCGCCTTGTTTGGCTCAAAGCGCCTCTCTAGCCGGAGCAATGGTGGGGCTAGTGCTGATAAAACGACGCACGTGTCATGAGTGATCAACTAGCCTTATCAAGTCCTATAGACCTTCATGGTGGCGGCGCGGTGCGTCGTGTGCTGCGCATTTGGCGCCGGCATTTGACGTTGTTCACGGTGATTGTGCTCACGATTCTGGTTCTGGGCACAGGCGGCATGCTGCTGCTCAAATCAAGCTATACGGCGACTGCGACGGTTGTGATTGCGGCGCCGAGCACAGACCCACTGGCGCCGACCGGTCAGCAGCCGGCGGATCGGTTGGAGGATGACCGGCCGGCGACTGAGGCAGCATTGCTGCAGTCGCGCGATGTGGCAGGGGCAGTGCTCGAGCAGATACCGCCGGTGCCAGAAAAAGCAAGCTTCAGCCTGACCAAGAGCGTGAGTGCTTTCCTTTGTCGCAAGGGGCTGTCCTACGTCTGTGCAAAGCCGGTTTCGACCGATCCGCAAGCTCGCCAGCAGTCAGCGATCGATGCCTTCTTAAGCAACCTCACGGTGACGCCGGAACTGCATTCGCGCGTGATCGATGTCAGCGTGACCGAT
>NZ_LMUQ01000076.1:25495-63989 GCF_009765865.1 Acidisoma sp. L85 | reverse complement strand
TGCAAAGCCGGTTTCGACCGATCCGCAAGCTCGCCAGCAGTCAGCGATCGATGCCTTCTTAAGCAACCTCACGGTGACGCCGGAACTGCATTCGCGTGTGATCGATGTCAGCGTGACCGACAAAGCGGGGGCCCAGGCCGCCGCACTGGCGAATGCCGTGGTGAGCAACTACCAGCGTATCGCGCTTGCTCGTCAGACTGCCGACGTGAACAACGTTGCTCAGTGGCTCGATGCTCGAACCGGGGAACTTCGTCAGCGCTGGCTCGATGCCGTGCATAAGGCGGATAACTTCGACGTTAATCACGGGCTTACCAATACGACGGAGGGCACGACTGCCAATCCTCTGATCGATCGGCAAATCACCGAGACGGCGGTCAATCTGAGCCAGGCTCAGGCGCGGCTGGCCGCGGCGCAGGCGCGTGCTGATGCCCTGCACGATGCTGCCCAGCATGGCAATACGAGTGCCCTCGTATCGCTGTCCGAGCAGCCGATCCTGGTTGCCACGGCCAATACGCTGTTACAGATCCAAAGCATGCGGGACGATACGGCGGCGCAGTATGGCCGGAACTATCCCAAACTTCGCTCGTTGAACCGTCAGCTAGCCGCGGCGCGGGCAAGCCTGAATACCCAGACCCGTTCAGCACTGGCCTCGATCCATGAGGACCTTATCTCGGCGCGAGCGGAGACCAAGCAGCTGAGCGACAATCTTGATGCCCTCCGGGCTCAAGCCGGGGCGCAGAGCTCGCCGCAGGCTGAGTATCAAAGTCTCAGCGAAGAAGCCCAGAGTGCACGCGGCGTCTACGAGACGTTCCTCAATCATGCGAAGGAGGTGGTGGATCGCGCCGCCCTGCTGGAGCCGCCGGTCTCCTTTGTCTCGCATGCGCCGGTGCCGACGCGGCCGACCTTCCCGAACCACGTCAAACTCCTCGCCGGGATCATTGTCCTTGCCCTGGTCGCGGGCGCCGCGGCAGTACTGGCGCGGGATTACTTCTCTGTCGGCTTCGAGGAGCTGGATGCTCTCCGTGCGACCGTGCAGCTTCCGGTGCTGGCGGCAATTCCTTTTATTGCGTCACGCCGCGATCACTTGATTGCTCGCCACGTGCTGGACGAACCCTTCTCGCGCGCCAGTGAGGCAGTGAGAGGGCTCGCCGCCCAGCTCTCCTTGCTGGTCGAAGGAGATGTGTCCCGCTCCGTTCTGGTGACCTCCGCCAGTCCTGAGGAGGGTAAAAGCACCCTCGCCGTGTGGCTCGCCATCACCGCGCGCCAGGGCGAGCAAAAAGTGCTGCTGATCGATGGCGATCATCGTCGTGGCGGACTGATGTCGAAGGACCGCGTCCAGTTTGGCTTCACGGATCTGCTCGATGGTCGTGCCAGCCTGGCGGATGTCATCCAGACCGATCCGGAGACGGGGATCGACTTTATCAGTGCCGGCAAAGCCATGTCCCGTCCGTTCAACGCGAGTGACATCGCCCGGCTGCGCGGCCTGATGGCGGGCTTCAAGAATTCCTATAACCTTGTCATTCTCGACAGCCCCCCTCTCCTCGCCATGACCGATGCCCTGGTTCATGGCAGCGTCGTCGATCAGACGGTGTTCGTTTGCCGCTGGCAGCAAACCTCACGCCAGGCGGTTACCGCCTGCCTCGATCGCCTGCGGTCCTACGGCGCCCGCATCCCCGGCATCGTGGTGTCGATGGTCGATCAGAACTCGACAATGGCGTTCGGCGGCGATTACAGCCGTCGTGAGATGAAGCTGATCAGCCGTGCCTACAGCACCTAAGGCGACGTGTTGAAAGTTCTTCACATCGTCCGGCAATTCAGCCCATCGGTTGGCGGGTTGGAAGCATCGGTCCAGAGCCTGGCGAGCGCACAGCGCAGCCGGCTGGGCATTGATGCGCGGGTGGTCACGCTGGACCGGCTTTTTGGTCGCAGTGGTAAGCTACCCGCGCACGATATCGTCGACGGCATTCCGGTTCGCCGCCTCCCCTGGCGCGGTTCGACACGCTACCCCCTGGCACCCTCGGTCTTGGCACATCTGCAGTCCGCCGACGTATTGCATGTCCATGCCATCGACTTCTTCTTCGACTTTCTTGCCGCGACGCGGCCGCTGCATGGGCGGCCGATGATCGCCTCGACCCATGGCGGCTTCTTCCATAGCGGGCAGTATAACGCTGCTAAGAAGATCTGGTTTAACAGCGTCACCTGGGCGTCGATCCGCGCCTATCGCCGCATCGTCGCGTGCAGCTATAGCGATGCCGATATGTTTCGGCGAAGCGCCGGGCCTCGGCTGACGGTGATCGAGAATGGCATCGACCAGATAAAGTTCCGGGATGCATCGTCGCGTGTCCCGACCCGCACGATCATCAGCTTCGGCCGCTTTGCCCAGCACAAGCGGATCGCTCACCTCTTCCCGCTTCTGGCCCGGCTACGGAGTATGGACCCTGCGTGGCGCTTGATCGTTGCTGGACGGGAAGCTGATCAAACCGCCGAGGAGTTGCGCAGCCTCGCGGGCATCGCAGGTGTGCTGGATGCCGTGCACTTCGTGATTGACCCGAGTGATGATGCGTTGCGCGCCCTGATGGGCGAAGCGAGCTACTTTGGCTGTCTCTCTGCCTATGAGGGATTTGGCTTGGCGGCGGTTGAGGCGATGTCGGCCGGATTGCTTCCTGTCCTGAGCGGCATCACACCCTTCCGGCGACTCGTCGAAAGTACAGGCATCGGCCTCCTCGTCGATGCCGAGAACCCCGAAAGCGCCAGTGTTGCAGTTCAGTCTGCGGCTTCAGAGGGTATAAGCACTTATGAGCAACGCCGCCTGCACGCTATGCAGGAAGTCCGTTGCTACGATTGGGAGGAGGTTGCCTCCCGCTATGGCGATCTCTATGAGGACGCAATCGGATTGGCCGTAGACAACAGTGCAGCGCGCGCAAGGCGGGAGCAAGTAGTTGAGTAGGCAGGCGTTCTCCGCCAATTTCAGCTACAACGTGCTGGGCGCACTGCTGCCGATCGTCACGTCGCTTGGAACCGTGCCGTTCTATATCCACGAGATCGGGCTCGCCCGCTACGGTGTCGTCACGATCACCTGGGTTTTGCTGGGCTATTTCGGCTTCCTCGATTTCGGTCTCTCGCGCGCCACAGCCAATGCTTTAGCCAAGCTCGGCCATGCATCGTCGAGAGAGCGTTCGCCGGTCCTGGTAACCGCGTTCTGCTGCAATCTGGGTCTTGGCCTGATCGGCGGCCTGATCTTGTACTGCGTCGGCCATCTTGTGCTGCTTCACCTCGTCAAGATTCCCGGCAATCTCATGGCCGAAACCCGCGACGCCTATCCTTGGATGGCCGCAATGCTGCCGCTCGGTATGCTCTCAGGAGTGTCGACCGGAGCACTGGAGTCTCGCGAGAAGTTCTTTCTGTCCAACACGCTGGGTTCGTTCGGCACCATGACCGGCCAAGTCCTGCCGCTGATCTGCGCCTATGCGATCGCGCCGACGCTGGAGGTCGTTATCCCGGCGACGCTGTTCGCCCGATTCTTCGCGGTCGCGCTCTCCTATGCCGTGGTCATCAAAATAGAATGGCCGGTGCGCCTCACCGACCTCGACTTCGGCTGGATGCGCAAGCTGTTTGGCTATGGCTCCTGGGTGACCGTCTCCAGCCTGCTCAACCCGCTCTTCGATACCTCAAACCAACTCATCATCGGCGCCATGCTCGGCGCCGCCTCGGTCGCCAACTACTCGGTGCCGATGACCCTGGCCATGCGATCCCAGGTGTTTGCGACCGCCCTCTCACGCACAATGTTTCCACGAAATTCGCGCAGCAGCGAAGCCGAGGCGATCGACGCAACCCGCCGGGCCACCATCTCGCTGGCCTATGGCTTCGGCATGCTTTGCGCCCCGGGAATCCTGTTTTGCGGCCCGTTCTTGCGGCTCTGGATCGGTCCCCACTTCGCCAATATCTCCGAGGCCGTCGGACAAATCGTGCTGTTTGGAGCCTGGACCAATGGTATCGCCTTCCTTCCCTACGGCTTCATCCAGGCACGCGGCAAACCCCATATCACCGCCAAGGTCGGGATTGCCGAAATCATCCCCTTCTTCGCCATTCTCTATCTGCTCATCACCACAATGGGTCTTCCCGGCGCTGCCTTGGCCTGGACACTGCGCGTGACCGTCAACTGTATCGTCCTCTTCATCGTCAGCCGCTGCTGGCCACATAATCTATGGCGCATTGCACCAGCCATCCTGCTCATGGCCGCTTCACTCGCCATCGCACGCTTTATCCCACTGACCATGATCGAAGCCGCCACGGCCGCCACACTCGCCGGACTTACCTTCGCGATATTGGGGTACGCCTTGGACCCAACCTTGAGACAGACCATCCAGACCGCTTGCCGTCGTCTAGGCCTCTCGTCGCAAGTGTCCGCGCGTGATTTGGCGTGAAGATGCGCAAGCGGGATCGTCTCCTTAACGCACCGACACTTCCTTATCCCGATACCTGTAGCCTAAGCCTGGGTAGCGCGGGCTAGGCCCATGTAAGTGATCGTGAGTGAATGCAATTTGCTATGTGCTACACGGAGTATCACTTAGCGTTTGATGCCAGACAGCTTCCCACCCCTTGCACTCGGATTATCGTTAGTTCCTACGCATGGATTAGAACACTCGACAAATTTTGAATCGAACCAGCCGCCTTCCCCTCATGTAGTCATCCCTAGAGCGTTTTGAGACCGCTCATTAGTGATGTACTCCGGCTGCAAGCAAAACTGCTTGTGGTGCTTCCACACCGTTTTTTGACTCGGCAGAGAACATGTAATTGCCCATCCATGGTCCGGCGGCCCAATAAGTTCCGCCCTGCCAGACATTTGAGTGGCCGTTTATGTAGCTTAAAGTATTACCGAGTGCAGATAGGCTAGCAGAATCACTTCCTGCTCCGAACTCGCCTAAGAACAGCTTCTTGGAATTTTCCACGGCCCATTGTGTGATGGAGGCAAGACTATCTGGACCAATGGTCGGAGAGAGAACGCTCGTGCTAGTGCCAGTGGAACCCTGATTGAAGTACTGATGGACCTCGAAGACCAGGTTATTGTCTTGATCCGTAACACTGCCGACCGCTGCGGCATTTCCAGAGCTAACCCAGGACGACGCCGTATCCCAATCCGATCCTGAGGCTAGAATTTCCTGGGTGGCCCCGGTTGCTCGGATCGAGTTGACGCTATCCTGCGCGGCTGTTGCCCATGCTGTAGCGGATTGATCATGCGGTTCGTTCATTAAACCGAATATCACGTTTGATGAGTTGTGGTAATGAACTGCCATCTGCGACCAAAAATTTGCTAGCGAAGCGTCAGGGGTGGTGGCGCTTCCAACATCGCCCCCAAAAGCCATACCGTAATTGTGGAGATCGATGTCAACCTTTACGCCCTTAGTTGCGGCGTAGGCAATTAACTTATCCAAATATGTTAACTGTGTCTTGTCTAGAGCACCGAATTGTACCGGTTGTAGTCGCTGCCAGCTGATGGGAATACGAATGACATTTAAGCCAAGGCTTGCAAAATAGTCGATCTCGTTCGTTGTGGGATAAATGTAATCGTAGTTGAGAACACCGGTTACTGGATTACCATATTCGGCACCGGAGAGATTGACTCCGAGAAGTTGAACCCCGGAGGTCGATGTCGTTTGAGTTGGCTGCGTGTCTTCCGATGCGATAGAGGACGGAATGTTGATCTGCGCTGCGACGGAGCTTCCTGTTCTCCCGAGTTCCATATTTTCTGTGGCCGTTATGCCTCCGGCCGCAATCGACTTTACGTAAAGGTTACGATCCAGTGACGACTTGCCTCCGTAGGCGTCGTTTAGGAAGGTAACGCTGATAGAGTGTGAACCAGGGGCAAGAACGTCATTCAAGGTGATCGTTTGCCATTGGCCGGAACTATCAGGCGTCGTGGCGGTCTCCGTCCCCTCGATCTGCTTACCATCCACTTTGACGACGAACTGCGCATTACCTTTATAGGCGTCTTCTGCAACCTGAATTAAAATGCTCACAACTACCTCTTACAATAATTACAATGCCTTATAGAGTGACTTAAATGTAGTTCAATATAAGTAGTGTCCCTTAATAAGCAAACAGGACGCTCGCGTCTTCAAAAAAATTCATTTATCAGTAAGCAAGCGTTGATTTTAGGTCGGCGGCTCTTGTCACGAGCTCACTTGCAACTTGTTTACTGTGTCAGAAGCGCATGGATTACGATCTGGATGAGGTGCTCCATGATGGATGGCGGATAGCGGATAGCGGATAGCGGATAGCGGCGAGAGATGTCCGACTTTCGGGCCGATTTAAGCTGCGTGCGATGTTATGCATGGGTGGTTGCGATGCTTCGAGCAAACGAGCAAATGACGTGGGTTCGCTTTGACTGATACGTTTATCACTCACTGGTATATTAGGTCTAATAGCCTCCGCACGCAGGTCTCGAAGCCAACGTGCATTGCAGCCGCCGACAAGCAATGGCAAGACATAGCAAACGGTCATCGATGCATTCCTCACGTCCCAGATTCACCTATGGCGGTTTTGCCTTAGCCCCGCGAGCTTCCGCAAAGCTCGACCTGGAGCCACACATCTCGCACGCAGCCTCCGCGCTTCACTCTATCTCAACTGAACAAAACCAGATAGGCAACGGCGAGACGAACTCGACGACGCCTTTTCACCGCAAGAATTACCAGCATCACTAACTTATGCTGGATGAAGCGGCGCACGGTCCATTTGAGTCCTGCACACGCTCGCTGTGCACTTGGAACGAATCTTCACCGAAGTGGGCATTTTCCACATGTGCTCGTGACTGCCTCGCATCGACTGCTGCAAGGCCCACCCCCAGGCTCTGGACAACCACTGCGCGAGATAGAAATGACTCACGCCTTCGTGAGGCTTTTCACTTTGTCGGATATCGCCTCGCGAGGGGACTTGCAGGTCAGCATTCGCGTCCAAAAAGAGAGAGACAACAGTCCTTCTAACCCCTAGTTGACACGTAGTTGAGGAATACGCGATCCAGCGATGCGGCAAACCGCATGCGCATCAGTGTGTCGTTGAATTCCGGCGAGCACTTCATGGGCACCCTGCCGCTGCTGACTGTGACGTTGAACCCACAGGCCATCTGCACTCGCTAATGAGTTTGATGCGCGTAGAATCGTTGGGCAGAGGCGCGTAGCAACTTTAAGCCTCAAGGTCGTGAAGTGTCGGATTGAAACGCGGAGCCGCTCTACAGGGTGATATGGCGGCTAGACAGCATCACTATCGCTATGGAAAGAATCGCGCCGGCAATGTATATGTCGTTTGTGTGGGTCACCGATTAGCCGGACTGCGAGTGAGAGAATCAGAGCTATGAGTGAAGCGGGCGACGCACAGGCGCTGAATCCTCATTTGGATCATGTGCCTGGAAGGGTTGCGTATCTCATTCTAGCTCATGCTGCGGACGAACAACTTCGCCTGCTGACCAATCAATTGCTTGCTGATCCTCGGTCGACCGTTTATCTTCACCTGGATGCGAAAGTGTCAAATCTAGGTTGGATCGGGGTCTATGGGGCTTCTCGTCTAGTAGTCCTTCCAAACAGGAAGGTGGTTAACTGGGGCGGTTACTCGATCGTCGACGCCACTATCCTGCTCCTGGAAAGAGCGCTATTAGACAAGAATAATCAGCGTTTCGTATTACTGAGCGGCTCCTGCTTTCCACTCAAGCCGGTCCAAGAGATCAACGACGCTGTTTGCATGCTTGAGTTACCCTCAATTGCGCTGTGGGGCCGCGTTGACCCGATGCTCAAGCAAGGCGAGGGGCTAGGGCGCTATGTCGTGACCAAATTCCACCCGCATGATAACCGCTTTCTGACGCCAAAAGCGAGCGGTTTGCATGGCCGCTTATGGAACGCCTACAAGTGGCTAAATTCAAACCTGCCCTACGAGCTAAAGGTCGATCTGCGAGACCTTTGGAAAGGTAGTCAATTTTTTATCATAGACCGGCACTACGCTGAGGTTTGTGTACGGCCGCCAGCAGATCTCGTACGTGCATTACGATATGCGCTGGCGCCCGACGAAATTCTCTTCACGACCTTAATTGTGCGTCACTCGAGGTCAAGAGGCTCGACCATCTCGACCATCCCATCATCGGCCGGACGCCAAGGGGGTCACTTTGTCCTCAAGCGAGTGCCAAACCGCCGGAGCCTTTTGAACCGGATAATCGGTCAGGTGGACCTGCGCCAGCTGACTGTTTCAGACGTTGATGATGCAAGCGCGAGCGGCGCCCTGTTCGCGCGGAAGTGCTCTGCCGATGTTTCAAATGCAATTTATCGAATCTGCATAAAAGGGCGTACAATCAACAAGCCAGCGCTAGATGCCACAATGCAGGACACGGTGATATGACTTCGACAGACTCTGCCTTCGCCGGCCATCCTGTACCAGAGCGTGAAGAGGCCTTACTGTCGGTAAGGCTTAGACGAGAATCACCAGCCCACGTTGAGCAAATCGGAATGTGATCCACATTGGATCGGAATCAAAGTGCCTGTGCATGCTATTTGCTGTTTGAAGAGACTATTGCTCGTCGAGTTGCCTATGTATTTGTGCGTTTCTTTTGCCGACCAGTAAGCAGGCTGTGCTATGATCGTGCATCCAGTATAGCGCTGCAGAAAATATGCTAGCGACATTCACGATCAGGTTGCCAATTTAAAATATCCGCGAGTTAGACGAAGCCTCGCCCACACTGTTGCTTTCCAGGCTCTCTACGGGTATCCAATGCTCGCTTTTGTTGCACCGGATTTAGCTTGCTTCCTTAGTAAGGAGATTTAGTTTGAACAAGAACGCCGCCTTAAATGCGGCTCATTCGGGAGCTTCGCGTTCATCACTTGGATTTGAGGCGTTCATCATTGTCAGGTCTAAGAAGGACGATGATGCACTGGTGAGACTACAGTCTGACCCTCTTTTGAGTGGTCTTCGTGGCGTTGACGGCCTACAGGTTACTCTGCATGTGCCCAACGCCACAACGAGACTAGTAGTAGACCGGCCCTCTTGTTTGATATTCCACTATAATGATGTAGCTGCTGTTCAAACGATACGCCTAATGCAGCGGAGGTCCGAGGATCCACTTGTCGTTTGCCTTGGCTCCGATATTTACACTTATTCGCGCTATACAGATTTGCATGATATCGTAGATTTATACATGATGCCCACGGAGATTCATCGCAAAGTTCTCGCGAATGGGGTATACAAACCGGTCTACGTGCTCCCTGAATGCATTGATCCAATTACACTCGAGGCAGGTGACGAACACCCACAGGTGTTTCCACGTAAGACCGGCAAACGAGCACTCTGGTTCGGCTATTCGGAGAGCTTTTCCAAAAGCATGGCGTCACTGACTCCGGTAATCTTAAAGAATGTCGCCGATCGGTGCATTGACGACTTCGTCGTCATCGTTGACCAAGAGGGCTTTTATGCAGCAAACGGCAATCAGCTTAAAGTGCCAACGATTCCTTACGACAACGCGACGTTTAGGCTGCATGCTAAGAAGTTCGACTACGCGATCCTTAGCCACTTCTCGCTCGACTTGAAACTCAATTCCCACATCAAATCACCGAATAAAGTTATAACTGCCCTGCTAGCGGGACTGATTCCCATTGTCTCTGACACGCCGAATTACCGTGAAATATTTGAGCGTCATGGATTGCAAAAATTCCTGTTCTCTTCTGCTGAGGAGCTGGATAGGATCTTAAAAGCGTTAGATCCGGTTGCGGATTCTAAGTTCGTTCAGAACTCTGGTGTCATTCTATCGTTGCTCAGGGCAGGCTCCACAACGACGGTTGTCTCCGCCTTTTTTCATATAATAGAACAATATCGCAGAAGCAGTAATATTGAGATAAGTCAATTGCCTGTAGTGTCTTATATCGAAGCACCTAAACCGATTGGTTTGCGAGAACATCTCTCGGACCTCTTGCCCAGCGCAATACGGGCGTGCATGTCAAGGCTTCGCCGACTGTGGCGATAACAAAAGCGTCGGCCGCCCAAAATGGCCATGCACACCCCGGCCTTAACCGGCAAAAGTGAGGAATTTACTTCGGCGGACACGCCGACCCCCGCAAAGCTAGCCTCAGCCTCACTCGCCGCCGCAAGCAGCCGGGCCTGCCCCACGGTCATCGCCACATCGTCAAAGTTGACTGGGTCTCCAGCACGATCTTGTCCTACAGTCTCAATCTCGATCTCACCGGCCTCTACTTCTACGATGCGCTTCGTCATCCGCCTTGACGTGATCTGTGTTGGCCAGAGCTGTGCTTCGTCTGCAATTCAGGCCGGCGGCCTTCGATTGTTCGATTGTGTGGTCAGTGATGGATATCGGCGGCAAGACGGTCCGGGGTAGCGAACTCAGAGGCTAGGCCGAGCTGAGCCATAGGAATTGGAGGCTAGCTCGCGCTTGATATCCCTTATTCGGTGGCGCCACACCGCGACAGTGCTGCGGGTGATTTTCTTGCCTGTTTCGATCGTCGTCAGATTGCCCGTGGTCCACTGTTCAAGCGACCACTCCAGCTCGGCAAGCTCCATCCGCAGCTTTTTCGCATCCATGCGGTGGCCCTAGCGGAGGAAAACCGGACGGCCAAGCCACAAGGGCGTCAACGGGGCTGCCCGGGTCCCGCTCGTGACTGCGCTGGACCGCAAGGCTGCGATCCGGGACCTCTTCTATCAAGAGGGTGAGCTGTCGGCCGCCATTGACGTGCGTGGGCAGTTCCCGCTGATACGCGACAATGCAACCGCCCGGCTACACACTCGGACTATCGCCGGTTGGACGCCACCAGACGCCATCCCAGGTGACTTGGCTGCATGCTAGCCGAAAGTGATGGAAGCGGCCCCCGCTCGGTTGAGCGGTCCCCGCGCTCGCCAGCCCTTCGGTATCGCGCTGAGTTTGCGGCTGGCAGAGATCGTGCATCCGGCGCTTTTGTGAACAAGCGCGACTCCTGCAGAGGGCAAGAGGAGCGTAACTATTTACGATGACTTTTTTTTGCCTTACCGCCTGTCCTGAGCCTCGAGGGCATATCGATACTCGCAGCCATCTTGGTGCGACTACTCACGTCAGCCGCGCTGGAGAGGCTAAGGGTTCGACCCTCGGCTCGATTAATCCAAACCTGTTCTACTCACCTCGATAACGTGACCGCCGCTGTCATTGGGCGCGGGGTGCGGCAACATCAGATCGCTGCTCCGGACACAGCAAAGGCTGCGGTTGCGGGCGCAACGTCTAATGGGGCGATTGGGACGACCATAGGGAACAGTCAGGCCATGCCGCTCTCAGCTCCGCAACGATTAGGTCAAGCAACGGCACGAGCAAGTCGCTCGAGATCTGCTGCAGAGCGATGCCACCACCCAGACGCCCGCGAGCGAAATCGAGGACACTGTCGATAAGTCCGCCCATCCGTGTCACGCTGCCCTGTATCAGCTTAATTATGCCGACAGCTTTGTCGTCGAGCGGTCGTTTGGTCAGCAGCCTAATTCCGCCATCGATCGCGGCAACTGGATTGCGGAGATCGTGGCCGAGCACTGCAATGAATTGCTCCCGCAATTCGGCGTCCTGGCGTTGGTCGATCAGCTCCTTGTCACGAGCGTCGCTATAATCCTGCGCATCCAGGTGGCTGGCGATCAAGTCGGCGAACGCCTTGAACATCGCTTCTGTCGCAGGTGCCTTCAGTTGCCGAGGCCGCGGATCGATTGCGCAGAGGGTACCGAACATTGAGCCATCGGCCCTGATGGTCGGCACCGATATATAGCTTTGAAAGCCATAAAGCTTAGGTGTGTGGTGTTGACTGTATCGCGGGTCTAGGTCGACGTGATCGATGACAACCGCTGCACCGTCTCGCTGGATTTCGCTGCAAATGGTTGTCTCGATCTTTAGCTCTTCACCCGGTTTAAGGCCAAAGTTGATCTTGTCGAGCAGATTGCACGCGATCCATTGATCGTCGGTGACTCTGGCCACTGCCGCGAAGCCCATGCCAGTCGTGCGACAAATCACATTGAGGATCATTGGAACGGCATCAATTCGACAAATCGCAGCTGTCGCAGCCCCTGCGACGTCAGCCATGGAAACACCCCACTTCTCTTCTATCCCGCAGTTTAGAGCATCAGGGTGAATGCGTCATCTTCGACGGGCTGTTGGTGGAGGATGAGGCCCTTTTCACCCGTTAGGGTTTGCCGCCGCACCGACAGTTCCGTTATCTCACTGTCATCACGGCTCATCGAGAACTGGCTCTCGCGGCTATTTGCGACGACTTCGATTCGATTTCGCCCAAGACGCTTCGCTTCGTACAGAGCCGCATCGGCACGAGTGAACAAGGTATCCGGGCTATCGCCGAAGGCTATTGTCGCAAGGCCTATGCTGACGGTAACGCGAAGCGTAGCGTGTGTTGCCAACTCGATCTCAAGGTTCTCAACCATCGCCTTCACGCGCTCCGCGAGTGTGACAGCCGTGGGGCCGTCACCCGAAACGATGATCATGAGCTCGTCTCCGCCGTAGCGGGCAACGATGTCGGTATGTCTACATTGTCGCATTATAGCGCCGCATACGGAGCGGAGGACTGTGTCGCCTGAAAGATGGCCATACTCGTCGTTGACTGATTTGAAATGGTCTATGTCCACGGCCATAAGGGACAAAGGCTCTTTCTTACAGAGCGCAATTTTAACGGCTTCCTCAAGAGTGAGATCAAAATAGCGCCGATTGAAAACGCCTGTTAGCTGGTCCTGATGAGCAAGTTTCTTAAACCTGGAGATATCTCGAAAATCTCTAACTGTTTGAAAGGATAAATCTGCAACACCGTACACAAACAAGCTAACGAGCACGGCAGCTGTTCCAACAAGAAAGTCTTCTTTGATACCCGCCTGCTCCTCCCCCTCCGCTAAAAGCTGGGCGATATAGCCCATGTAGGAGATTGCCAGAAGCACGACGATTGCGCGTAGAACGTTCCATCTGAAACGCAACGGTCCCCTCTTGAGGTCAGATATATTCCTGGTCATCTCGCGGAGAGACCCCAGATGCAGTACCAGCCCAATAAGAAACTGCGCCACGACGACAATTCTTAGCATCGGCGTGAAGCCTCCTATGCGGAAGAAGATGGAAGGCTTAACCAGCCGACTTGGGCGGAAAGAAGGATTTTCTCGGGCGGTGACGCTAAATCACGCGAGCGTGTTGGTTTAGGTCAGCAAGACCCAGATCTATGCCTCCGAACTGACAAAGCCGACCGGTATCGACATTAAGGGGTGGCTTAACGGCGCGCTCTAACACCGCAGCGTCACGTTCCTTGGCCACGGCCTCACTTGCGGCATGCGCGTCGGCCGAAGGGCCGGATCTCAGGATTTAGATACCGGAGACGAGAGAGCTGGCTCACGCTGGTTGCCCCTTTGATGGCAGCTAGCTAGGAAGTCGGTTGTACCACAGACTTCGCGGCTCGGATGCGTCCTGCGCATAAGCAAGCTGAACAAGCGGCCGCCGCAGCTTCGCGCGCGGTAAGCAAACTCATCTGACGTCCCACACGGACACCATTCGGATCGGCGAGATCGGCTGCGAGGGTTCGGCGGCGCTAAGCATTCTATCGAGCCACCAATTTCGCGGCCTAGCCCGATGTGTTAATGCGAGACCTGCCACAGCTAGAGGAGCAGGCGCTTGCGTGTTACTATGATCGGCGGCGGCTATGTAGGACTGGTGTCCGGCGCATGCTTCGCGGAATTTGGCATGGAGGTCACCATTGTCGAGGCCGATGAGCGCAAGCTCGGCGCGCTGAGGGAAGGCCGTATCCCGATCTTCGAGCCGGGGCTCGACCGGCTGGTCTCAGAGAATGTCGCTGCCGGACGCCTCTCCTTTACCGGCGACATGGATGAAGGCCTTGCCGATGCGGAGGTCGTCTTCATCGCGGTGGGCACACCGACCCGGCGCGGCGACGGCCATGCCGACCTTACCTATGTCTATCAGGCTGCCCAGCAGGTTGCACGCAAGCTCAAGAATTACGCCGTCATTGTAACGAAATCGACCGTTCCGGTCGGGACCGGCCGGCGCGTCGCCGAGATCGTGCGCGAGACGCGCCCCGATCTTGACTTCGACGTTGCCTCCAATCCGGAATTCCTGCGCGAGGGCAATGCGATTGGGGACTTCATGCGGCCGGACCGTGTGGTCATCGGCGTGGAGAGCGACCGTGCGGCGGACATCCTGCGCAGCCTCTATCGTCCACTCTTCCTGATCGAGACGCCGATCATTGTGACCTCGATCGAAACGGCGGAGCTCACGAAATACGCCGCTAACTCCTTCCTCGCGATGAAGGTGACCTTCATCAACGAAGTTGCCGATCTTTGCGAACGGGTGGGCGCCGATGTGCATGACGTGGCGCGCGGGATGGGGCTGGACGGCCGGATCGGGCGGAAATTCCTGCATCCTGGTCCGGGCTTCGGTGGTTCCTGCTTTCCGAAGGACACGCTCGCCATGGCACGCATCGGCCAGGATGCGGGTGCGCCGCAGCGGCTCGTGGAAACCGTCGTCACCGTCAACGACGCGCGCAAGAGCACGATGGCGCGACGCGTCATCCTTGCCTGCGGCGGCTCGGTGCGTGGCAAGCGCATCGCGGTCTGGGGCCTGACCTTCAAGCCCGAGACGGATGACATGCGTGACGCGCCATCGATCCCCATCGTCAGCCGCCTCGTCGAGGATGGTGCAGAGTTGCATGTCTTCGACCCGGAAGGGATGGAGCAGGCGAGGCCGCATCTGCCGCCGCAGGTGATCTACACGACCGATCCGATCGAGGCCGCGACGGGTGCCGATGCTTTGGTCATTGTGACGGAATGGAACCTCTTCCGCGCGGTCGCGCCGGCGCGGCTAAAGGCCCTGATGCGCGGATCGGTCATCGTCGATCTGCGCAACATTTTCGATCCGGCCGCGATCCGCGCCGCCGGCTTCGCCTATCACGCGATCGGCCGCGCTTTGCCACCGGTTGAAGAAGCGGCTCGGCGGGGTGCAGCCTGATCCGGATTGCGTGCGCTATTGCTCATGATGGTAGCCTCGGGCCAGGCGCCGTTTAATCCGCCGGGGAAAGTGGCATCGCTTGAACCGCTCGGGCACGGCTCTCAGACTGGCTATTGAAGTTACGCAGGGGAGAAGCGAGTTGATCGGGACAGGTCGCTCCTATTGAAAGTGGCAACGTTCTCAGAGGCTTTTCCCAAAGCACGCGGATTAGTCCCGCTCCACTATTTGGAAAAAGTCCCATAGCGCTGCGTTCCTTATATTGAGGCCATTGACGAAGGCGCTTTGCTGTTCGGATACGACTATTCCAGTGCAAGGGTGGGTGCCCAAATCTCCTATGAGGAAACCCAGGACCAGCGTTTCGATCAGGGTGCTGTTCCCCGCTCTGCGTGCTATGGCGGCGAGGGTGAAGCCCGTGGTTCTCTCTGGCTGTCGCGTTCGCTAAATCACTCTTGTGTGCGACTTGGCTTCCCGTTGCTTTCTGCTGTTTATTGCTCGCATTGGCTGCGCTATTTCGAGATCGAGCCCAAGGAACTACACTTCAAGATGACAGCCCTGACCTTCTGCGGGACGAAGGACAGGTCTGAACTCGATCAGATTGCAGAGGCGTCGCCGTGAGAGTCTCCATCGCCATGACCACCTATAATGGCGCGATCCATCTGCAAGAGCAGCTCGACAGTCTCACGGGCCAGCACTTCCTGCCGACTGAACTCATAGTGGGCGACGATGGCTCAACAGATGGTACGATCGAGATTCTTGAGTGCTTTCGCCGTGAAGCACCGTTTCCTGTCGTCATTCATAGCAACTCAATCCGCCTCGGGTACCGCGCCAATTTTATGAAGATCGCCCGCCTCTGCACGGGTGATTTAATCTCTTTCTGTGATCAGGACGATGTTTGGTTGCCAAACAACCTAGATCGAGTGGTGGGGAGCTTTGCCGATCCCGACGTGTTATTGACGTTTCACAATGCCCGCGTTGTTGATGGTCAACGTCACCTGATCTCGCCGCTCTATGCTGAGCCTCCGTCCGCATTCATTTCTCCCCGATTGGCGTTGCCGCCCTGGATGTCCTCTTACGGCTTTACGCAAACCTTTCGGGCCGATCTCCTTCCGGCAGCGGCTTTGTGGGGCCAAATGAAGGATCACTACTACCCTGACGAAGCTATGGGTCACGACCTGTTCTTCTTTCTCATAGCTTCGGCGGTGGGGAAGGTATGCTATATTGACGACGAATTGACTGAGTATCGCCTCCATGGTGGCAACACAGTCGGTACGGGCAAGCGCACGAAGCCCGGCATGGTGGAGCGCTGGCGCTACCGTTTTGAGGATCGATCCGAAACCTACGGCTATTTAGCGCGAGTCGCGCCGATTGACGCCGAACTGTTCTCGCATTTATCAAAAATGGAAGCGTTTCCAAAACATCTGCGCCAGCGATCCACCGAAGCAGCTGTGGCATGGAGAGAGCTCGGTCCAATATACAGCGATCGGGCCCAAGTGTGTTCAGCCCGTCTCATTGATCGGCTTGTAGCATTTGTTCATCTATGTCGTAAGGGCGGCTACAGTGAAGCCAGCTTTTGGACGTTTGGCTCAAAAGCCATGATAAAAGATTTGGTTTTAGGCGTAGTTCTCGCGCCTTTGGTCCGACGCCTCGGCCGTACTTCTTCTCGCGACGACCGGTCCTGTCGGCGTGGCCGCTGCAGTCAAACGTGACACAATGGACAGAGCGTGGCGGTCGGACATAGGGACGCCGCTCACATGCGCAGCGTCGCTACGTCGGGAACTCGTCCCATGGTCCCATGGTCCTTATTCTTCTTTCCGTCGATCAAGCCCACGAGGTTGATGATCGTGCCCGCGACAAGCTACGAGCTTAGTTCGGCTTTCTACCGCTGAGATGACCGAAAAGCAGGCATGGCGGTGATCTCCGCCGCCACGAGACAGATTGCGATCGCGGATGCCGTTCTCCTCCAGCTTCGATACGGTGCGGTGGATATAGACCGCGTTTAAGCCCCAGTGGCCCGCCGCCTTGGTCTACCTATGCGCCTCCCATCACCGCCAGTTTCACGCACGGGCCGCAGCAGGATGGGATGATCGAGTTGGTGCCGGAACCAGTGGTAAGAACCCGACATGAAGCGACTGGATAGGCTTTGCCTCTACGACGAGGGCGGCACAGAGGTCGCCTACGTCACCAACGGGATAGTCTACGCCACTTCGAGCGGGCATAGGATTGGCCGCATTCTGGGCGGCGTCATCTACGGAGTGGATGGCCAGAAACTGGGCCGCCGCACCCCATTTGGGTCGGTTCGCGGAGTGGAGGGCGCCACTCCAGATGCTTTTATGAGGCTCGTGAGGGGGAGTAGCCACTCCGCGCGGATACGAAGCACTGGATGGCGCAATGAAGGGATGAGCGATGCCTGCGGTCACGGTCTACCAGTATACGACCCACCACCCGAGAAGCCGCCGTATGCGGATCGCACCCCGATGGGCGACCCGGAGCACCATCGAAAGTCTCAACAGGGGTAGGCTTGTCGGTGTCCTCTTGAACGACACCGAGACCGAGATTGATACTTATACGTCGACTGCGACGGCATGACTGAAGTCGGCTTCAACCCGAGCTAGCCGAATCTAGCAGCGCTACGCGGACCCAGTGGTCGGGCTTCTTGTCGTTCAGGTGCCGGACGCGAGCGACCAGAGGGGAATGACCCTGACCTTCCCCACAGGCGAGTGGGGAATCTAGCGAGCCAAATGGGAATTTAGCGAAGGACCTCAGGACACCCGTGTGCGATGCCAAATTATCCCGGGGAATCTAGCGAGCATACAAATATGTCCGATGAGGAAAACGGTCTCGGATTCGCCTATAGCGGATGGGCTCAATGCGCGTTGCCTCTCAAGAAGCTGCCCCCAGAAGCTCGTTGGGAAATCGCGACTGATCGAGTGCGTCTCGTCGTCGAGTCGTCGAGCCTGGACTTAGACTTATAAGCGGCTGCGGCCTCGACCACTTCCCGAGCATGCCCTGCTTCAAGGTCTGCCCGTTTACCTTGATTCTCAAGAATGTCGTGCACCGTCCCCATTTGCTTACTTTGGCTCATTAGCGTCCAGTCGTAACGCCTCAGAAACGAACCGGCGAATAACGACGGTCGTTCCAGCGTGCTTCCCCCATCGAGCGCGCTGCTCCGCGCAATAGACAGCTCGCTTCGCAGGCGGCATACCCGACGGCTCATGTAACGTGACGACGCGCATGCCCATTCCCGGCGCCTTTGCCTCCAGCGCGGCAATCCGGCGATCCAGTGACTGGGACATGGATCAAGCCTCCTGTGGGTTTCGGCAGATGCCGTGTCAACGATGATGATCGGCTGACGCGGGTTATGCCGCCGCCTTAGCATTCCGTATCCGCATAATCGTTTGCCGGCTGGTGCCGTATTGCTTGGCCAGCGCGGACACTGTGGCGCCTGCCTGGATGGCAGCACGAACTCAATCAGGACGGAACGTCAGTCTGTCGGGTCTGGCGAACGCCGAACTAGCTTGTGGTTCTCCAGAACGTCCACGGCGCGAGAGATCGCGGGCTTGTGCGTCCCAACCGCCTTCGACAGGCCCCTCACGGTATAACGGCCGGCAGTCGTACCATATCAAGAGCGCATCTCCGGAAGTTGGGTTCTGATAACAGAAATTCTGCTCTTCGGTTGACGATCGTGAAAAGCGGGCTGCCGGAATCGAACCGACACCTTCGGTTGGGACAACCACTGCAAGACCACTCTGCTACGCCCACCCAAGCCTTTCAAAGCATGAGGTGGCGGCCGGCTAATTTTGACTCCACCTTTCGGACATACGCCTTAGGACTTTCGGCCGCCTGATTCTTCGCTACTTCGTTCCGGCAGCGCCTCCAGCCCCACCAGCGGCACCTGCCGACGCGCCAGAGGCTGAACTGGCACCTGCTCCAGTCGCGCCGCCGGCACCGGTGCCCTGGGTCGCCCCGCCATTGGTCGGGCTACCGCTAGAGGAGCCAAACATTCCGCACCCGCCAAGTGCAAATGGAATCGCTATGGCCGCTACGCGGAGGCAGCGAAGTGTTGTGGTCGCCATGCACATTCTCCTGGGCTGGTTCAGAGTTCGGCCTTGCCTAGAGTAGGCGCAGACGTCCCGCCAAATACGCGACACCAAAGATGACCAGCGCTGCCGTCAGAGGCTGGTCCCGGATCAACTCTGCAGCATCCCCCAATATGCTTTCCGCCTGGCCACGCACCTGATTAGCCTTGCCACGAGTCTGGGTGCTGGTGTCGCCGGTCAAACCGCCGGCAGCATCCTGCACCTTGCCTTTGATGTCATCGACCGTTCCACTGAACTTGTTCTCGCTCATGTGCATCTCCTGGGAAGGCCATCTACCTGGGGATAGAATCGTTCTTTAGCAACGCCCTCATCTAGGCGCGCGGGCATTCACGAAGATGCGAGAGGCAGCTTGCCAGGCGAGAAAAGCGGTGCCGAGATGGATGCTGAGTTAAACGGAGATTGAATATCCCAGAGACGCACGAGCTATCATTGCTTGTCGATCGGGATCGTCACTGGGGACAAATATGCCTGGCTATCACGCCGAAGTATCTGAGCCAGAGGCGGGATCACCAACAGCGCGCCGTTCCTTCGCGACACTGGACGGTGCACTCGACTGGGTGATGTGGAGGAAAGTCGATAATCCTGACCTTATCGGCCGCATCGAAACGGACGATTGCATCACTGACCATCGACAAGCGATGGCGCGTCTACATCACGTCAGTCTCGCTCATCGGGCGTAATTTCCTCGCTCCAGGCTTCCACAAGACCGCCACTTGAATCTCGCAGGCCGGTATGCAGAGCCGCCAACCGTGCTGCGTCGCGCAGCGACCAAACGCCGGCTTCGGCATGTTCCGGGGTCCAGAACGGGTGAGCGGTCGGGTCAGCTGGAGCTTTCAAAAACAGAGGAACACCTTCGGTGCTCTGCTGAACCACTCTGTGCGAGCCATCCGGCGGCGGCGTAGCCGTATCATCGGGCCACCATTCTTCGCTCACCTGCGCCTCCGCCCCTTTTGTTCGACCACATACTGCGGACGAGGTCTTAGAAGGTCCTGACCCAGCAGTAGGCCCGCCACTCCGGCGGCCAGCAAGACCGTTCCCTTATTACGACGGAAAGCGGAGCGGCTAGTCTCAAGCATGGCCTTCGGCGGCGGCAACGCAGATAGACTAGCAGCTGCCGCAGACCTGGGCGCATCGCGTTGCGCCCGCGTCTTCTTGCCGGCCTTTGACTGCAAGATTCCGATCAGCAACACGGTGATTGCGAGTAGAAGCATTGCCGCCGCTGTGATAATTGCAGCCCAGAAAGGTCCAAGTCGTTCCTGCACAAAAATCCAGAGCGCCGCCATCAGGCAGCCAATTGCCGGCAAGACGATCAGACCAGCGACCAGAGCGCAAACAATCAAAATTGCAGTGCGTCGCACCGACGCTAGCACGTCCTGCACCATCGTCATTGGATTGAACGCCAGGGTGGCGCCCAACTTCACCAGGCTTCCCATTGATGGCATTCAATGCGTCCTCAGCGGGTGAAGAGTTTGGAGAGGGCAAAGCCGCCAACAAAGGCAACTAACAGACTGGAGATGGGCCAGTCCTGCACATGCTGGCTGACAGCTTCTGCGGAACGCTGGGTCTGTTTCGATACCCCGCCATAGATTTCAAAGGCACTCTCGCTAATCTTTTCGGCTGCGTTCTGTCCGATCCGACTTCCCTCTCGTATGGCCAGATCCTTCATCTCCTTGATGAGAGCCGCCACGTCGCTTTTCAAAACCGCAAGATCATCTGCGACATCTTTGGAAGTCGATGAGGCACTGCCCGCCTGAACGTCGCTCATGTCTTACTGCCTGCCAATAAAATAGACTGAGGAAAATTGGGCGATGCGGCGCGAACGCAATGACCGTGGTCCGAAGTTCCGGACACGAGGACCCTCTTGACATAGACGTGATGCAGGTGGGGTTTAGCTGCCACCTCGCAAACGTGACCACCCTATCCATTGGTCGCGAGTTTCTCAAAGCCCAGATCGCTGTCCGGGTGCGGCCCATTCTGATGGAACACATTTTGGCGTAAATTTCGCGCTCTCGCCATGGCTTCTATTTCGTTCTGGCGCCCGGCATGTAGCGCGACAGGACTGATGGCCGGCCATCAGTGGTGTCGCGCTACACACGGCAGGGGCAAGAAGGCCGGCGGGCTAGCGAAGAGGGATAAGGCGACGTCGATCTCGGGTGGCTACAATCCCTCAGTAGCGCGCCTCGTCCGCCCGGCACCGCTAGCAGTTTCTTTCGATGCCGATGGTGGTTATCTGAAGGTTCCTTGATGAGCCGGGCTGACCCGCGAGATGCGTGCCGATACGAAGCGGTGGGTGGAGATCACGTGACGGCCAACCCGCGAAAGGCTGTACGAGCCGCGGAACTGATCCTGTGGGCCTGGACGGCTTGGGTGACTGGCTTGGGCATCTACCAGTCCGGCACCAGCGTTCAAAGCACGGAGAAACTGATCACTGACCATCTTCCGATGACGATGCCCTTCAATCCCGAAGCGCTCCAGATGGTCGTGATTGCGGGCTACATCGTGACGGCAGGGTTCCTGGCTTGGATGGTGTTGAAGATTGGCGAGGGGAAAGGCTGGGCGAGAACCAGCTTGGCGCTGAACTTCGCTTTTGATGCCTTTTCGACAGCGATGCCTCCCTACCATGGCATCAGCGGCCTGCTGATGGCGGTGGCAGACCTTGGGCCGCAAGCCGTAGCCGCCTACCTGCTTTACACGCCGCCGGGGCGGCTCAGCTTTCAATAAATCTGCCGAAGCACTGCTGGCTGACGATCATCATCCGCAGGTTCAGTGTCGACGGCTAGGGCGTGCCGTCGCGTATGAGTGGAAGGGTCGACGCCGAACGCTTCGTGAAGCTGTTCATGGCCGGCCTGAAGCAGGCGACGGGATTATCTAAGGCCGGGCTCTCCATCTTCGAGTTGGTCTACTCCCAGCTTCGAGAACGTTCGAACAACGACAAAGTCGAGATGAGCTTCTACCTGGCGCGAAAGCACAGTCCGGGTTTGGTTGAGCGCACCTATCAGCGTGGCTTGCGCGAGCTGCTAGACCGGGAGTTCCTATACCGCAGTCCGTCCGAAGGCCTCTTCTTCTTGAATATCCAATACATGTTCAATGGCGATCGCCTGGCCTTTGTGAAGGCGTATCATCTGAAGGGGGCCAAGCCGAAGGCGGCGGAGCAGCTTTCACTTTTGCCGCCAGACGAGGCGTTCTGATCAGCGAGGACCGGCCATGAGAATCGATTGGCGGCACTTCATGCGTACCTATCACTTGTGCCGCCGCTCGATGGGCGTGCGGGCGTCATTGCGCGCTGCCTGGCGTGCCAATGGCTTCAGTGAGCCGGGCCGCTAGGTCCGACGAATTGCCCCGGATGCACGAGGGATCTTGTTCAGCCCGTTGCTCGGACTACAAGCTTGTCAATGACCCCTCCCCTCACGTTCAACCCGCCGATCAGCATCGACCTGTGTGAAACCGCCGGCCAGGAGTTTGGCCACGCCCGGACCGGGACGGAGCGCGTGGTCTTCGAGCAAGAGTTAGAGGCCCAGCTGGTGGTCCTAGTCGAGGCGCTGAGGGCGGCGGACATCGATCGCGACCAGGCTCTGGCGGTTTTCGATACGGCGGCCTGGAGTGCCTGGGAGGCCTCGGAAGCGCCGACGGCGCCGGAAGTCACGTTCCAAGAGCAGCCTGGCCCATTGGGCCCCTGAGGCGTCAGCACTCAGGGCTGGCGGCCATTCCTTTGCTCACAGCTGCCCTCGCCCCCATCTAAAGGTCGATGGCAAAACTCCTTAAGCAATTTGCGGCACTGCCGGTCATGGAGACCGGCGGAACGTCGCACGTGCTTCTCATCACCTCGCGCGGCACGCAGCGGTGGATCATTCCCAAAGGACACCCGGAAAAAGAGATGCGACCAGCTGCCGTAGCCTTGCTGGAGGCACGAGAAGAAGCGGGCGTTGCTGGCAAGATCAGCAAAACTCCCATAGGACGGTATCGCACAACAAAATGCTTGCGGTCGGGCAAGATGGTGCCCGCCGAGGTTACGGTGTTCCGCCTCGACGTGTCAGAGCACCTTGCGGCGTGGAAGGAGTCCCTCGAACGCAAGGTAATGTGGGTGCCGCTGTCGCAGGCGCACGCCCTCGTTGACGATGGCGGCTTGTCGAAATTCCTGGAGGGGCTCGATGCCGCGGCCAAACCTAAAGCTCTCGCGGTCACATCCTAGGCTCCGGCACCAGTTCCAGCGCCCAGTCTGGATCTGGCCCGTAGCAGAAGGACCGATGGTGCGAGGCGCAGAGGAAGACTGGCGCGGCTGACACCCGGCACTTCTGGGATCGCATCCGCTTCACGGCCTCCATGATCAGCATGTCGCCGTGCCGCTGCATGAGCAGCCGCGTCGCTACCGTGGTTGATCGTTTACAGCCTGGGCACTGGCCTCGAGTTGGCACTCGGGCCAGTCGGAGAGGCATGTCTGACAGAGTGAGAACAAAATAGGAACAAGTCGAGTCACTGACGGATCATGAACCGATTGGCCGCCTAACGGCCGTAGCCCCTCTTAGAGCGCTCCCCCGGATGGCCTCTGGACCCGCATCGGCGGCGCCGTCCAGCGGGTGGCCGAATCTACTAGCCATCACGCCCAAGGGATTGCGGGCGAAGCGACCGTCCTTGAGGAGATGATCCGCCAGCAACACAGCGCCCAGCTCGAGGAGGGCTGCGAAGACGAGGGAAATCATGGTCGCTCTGTCGCTTGTCTGCGCTTGCTGGGGAGGGCTGACGCATGAGCGGCCGCCACATCGCAAAGGAGATCGATCGACTGGAGCGGGAACTTGTCACGCGCCGGCACGAAATCCTCGAGGAAGCGCCGAGCTGAAAGCTCATACTCCGGAGGGGCTGCAGGCAATGGCCAGGGTAGTGCTTGCTGACCTCGAAGACGACGCCGACCCAGACTTCGCCAACTACGACCATCGGGTCATAACCGCAGTTTCGCTCGCCCGCGACATACTGGGGTAGGGCAGGATGAGACCGTTTCGCTGGCCTTCCGCTACTTACGAACCTGCGCAGAGACCGCCGGCTCCGAAACCGCCCAAGCTTCCGAAGGGGCAGGGGCCCGCACATAAGCCGACCCTTCCGGCAATACCGCCAGCCCACGTCCGAGTTGTGGTGGATACCTCGACACTCTCAAAAAGTGTCGAGGTCTTCATGAGACCACACGGATATCGAGACTCCTACCGGCCTCCTTGCTATCAAAGGTTGTGGCTCTAGGAGCGTGACGTGGCTGAGCTGTCGATAGCGTGCCCATCATGCGGCGGCATTTACTTTGGCACGCCCCGTCCGCCCCAGTCGGAGGCGGAGTATGTTGGAGCGGTGTGCGGTGGTTGCGGACATCGCCTCACAGAAGAAGACATCAACACATTCATCGATTCTTGGACGGTTGACCTCGTCCAGGCGGCCCTCAGAGGTCGCAGGGCATAGCGTCGTGGCAAGGCGGCTCGGACTGTACCCTTCACTATCGAAACATCCGACAATGACCAGGGCTCCATACCCCCGGACGCCCAGGCGGTCAGGTGAAGGCGAGAAGTCCCTGGCCAGGCGCTCTATAGACCGGCGACCAGTCGACCTCGAGCATCTCAAGAAGGATAGCGTCGGGATCTTCGCCAGACCGTATCCTCTTGGTCAGCTCGGCGTTGTTTCGGAGTTGCGCAAAAAGGATATTGGCGCGGTCCTGGGCTTCGTCATGCTCGGCTGTGAGCTGGTCCCGCTGATACTGCAGAGTAGCGAGTGCGCTCTTACGCTTCTGTTCCAGGCTTTGCATCGCTCCCTCCGGATTTCCTAGGCTCAGGAATATACTGATGCCATCTGGAAAATGGAGTCCGCCCTTTCTCTTGGGCGGAGAGTGTCGCTAATCCCGACGGCGCCAAGATCAATGGCTTGGGGGTGTCCGTACCGCGAATACTGTTGAGGGTATGCAAATATGCAAATTTCCGTAACGAGTTGATCTACTTGGCTCCTATTGCTACTCTTCCGTAACGTAACGGGAGGTGCAAATGCGCTGGTGGGTGGCCTCGTGCCTGATGGCGACATTGGCGTCGCAAGCCCATGCCGGTGACCTGTCCTGTTGGGGGAGCCCCGACGTCCTGACGGCCGACCGCACCTGCGTTCCCCTAACCGCCGCCTTCCTATCGAGCCTTCGCGTTGCGACGAGAGATGATGTTCAGCGTGCGATGGGAGTTGACGGAGAACAGGACGAGAGCGGCGAACTCACCTTCACGAGCAACTACATTGGCGGGGGACCAGGCGCCGGGACAGTCCAGGTAAAGTTCGGGGACGGCGGGAACGTGCGAGCAATCGACGCCTCGGTCGTCGGACAGAACAAGGCGCGAGAGCTGCGATTCTTATGGACGTCGAGCGAAGATGGCGTAGGGTGCTCCGATTTCCCGGGTAGCCCGCAGGCGTGCAATCCGTAGTCCGAGCCGCTCGGGCATTCCCCAAATCTGGGGCCAACTGCGCAATCCCACATAAGGACTTTGCATTATGAAGACCCTCGTCGCGGAGGTTATGCGCACCGTGCGCGGAACCTCCTGCCAGAAGGACGTCGGCACTGCCGATACCCCTCAAACTCGTTAGCCACGCGTTCGCGCCATCCACTTTCGGCGCATTGCTCGATCGGTTACTCGCCGGCATTTTAGCGGAATTGAAAACGCCCGCTATTTCACAGATCTTCAGGACATTGCAGTGGACCTTACCACCTCTTTGCGGGGCTTTAGCCCTGCCTCACGCCTCATGTTCTGGACGGTAACAGCTCTTTGCATCGGCTTCATCGTGGGGCTCGGTGCGGCGCAGGTGGCAGGTGCTCGGGCACATCCGCAGTGTGTTTCGAACGGCGTCACCCCGACGGTGGCGTCAACCCCTAGCCAGTAACTCTCTGCAACCTGCCGGACTATCAGCTGGATGGGACACGCATCTGCCCTAAGGGGGTTCAACAATGCTGAGACCCTCTGGCAGAGGTTTCTGCGCACGGTGCGATATCCCAGGAGAATCCTGTGAAAGGTAATTGATGTCGCGCCTGTCGGTTGCCCAAGTTGCCGAGCGCTGGAGCTGGAGCTGTTCCAGGCAGCACATTTACAACCTGATCAACCGAGGTCGATATTTTAAATAGTGACGGAGCAGTCGTCCATACGTTTCCGATTACATTAGGTGGTCCAGCCACTGCTTCGGATATCGATTACCAAACTAAAGCGTTGGAGGCGGTTGCCCATGCGCAGTTGTGCCTGACGCAGAATTAAGAAGCCTTACCGCGAGGATGCACATTAGCCGCGGAGGGGCTCTTGCGCCGTATGGAGACAATCGAGATACTCGTCCGAGACGCGTGAGACACTGGAGCAGGCCGTTCGCGAGCGTGCCTACTTTCTCTGGGAACTGGATGGCCGCCCTGAGGGAGGTGCTGACGATTACTGGTATCGTGCTCGTGACCAGCACATTCGAGCGCGCTTATATTCTCTGGCAGTAGGATGGTAGTCCTGAAGGTCGGGCCGAAGAATACTGGAACCAAACCCGTGCCGAACCCGACCTCGGTCATGCCGTCGTAGTCGACGTATGAGACCAAAGCGCGAGCATGATGCCAGGGTGGATCATGCCGGTTAGAGCGCCCTCACGGCACATGTCGTTTTATAATCGCTTGTCCAGACAATCGTTTCCTGGGCGCAGTGGGGGTCATCCTCATACCCCCCGCATCTCATTGAGTGTGTCATTGAGGTCGTCGAGAAAGCGCTCCTCAAGACCGGGATCGATTTTTTTCGAGGCTGCGGACCAGCGCCGCAAAGAGCGCCGCCATCGTCATTCCGATGTCTTCTGAGTCGGTGCGTTTCTTGGTCATGGCCTAGTCTTTCCGAACGAGCCTCAGGAAGGCCGCTGGCTCCCCCTCTACCCCGCGAACCTTCCCCGAAGGCAGGCGTGTCCCGAGGAATTGACCGTCTATCGAATAGATCTGGCCTGCTTGGAGCTTGGCGATCCGCGACCCGGACCCGACGCTGTAGACGATGCCCTCGCGTGTATAGGCGATCGCCGTACCGTCATCGTCGTGAATGAGCATTTTTGTCCGGCCTTCAGGCTTCATGAAGAGTTCTCCCAGCAAGGATCTACAACATCTTCATCTAGTGTTTGACAGACATGGAAAAAGGGGATGGCTTATCCACTACCCCTGCTTCGACAGCGAACCTCCCTTGATGCGCCGATGCGCCTATGTTGGGAGACCGGCGGGGCAGCACCCTTATGAATGACGCTAGATTGCCTCGAAGATGTAGGTTGTTACCGGGACGGTCTGAGCGCATGGCTGGCCCATGGCTGTTCCACCCTCTGATCTTCCCGTTCTGCCTAAAGAGGGAGCCTTGGTAGGCTTGCGGGTGCTGGTGGTTGAAGATGAAGCCCTCGTCGCGCTCCTCTTAGAGGACATGCTCGCTGACCTCGGTTGCCTGGTGATTGGCCCAGCGATGAGTGTCGATGTTGCGCTTGCCTTGTTAGATACCGAACCTCTCGACGTGGCCCTCATCGACGTCTCCCTAGGCGGCCATGAGCTCAGCCTGCCTGTTGCGGATGCGCTCGCGCTTAAGGGGATACCTTTTGCCTTCGCGACTGGACACGGCTCTGGGGTTCTCGTTGGAACGCGCCACGCAGGGGCTCCCCTTCTACTGAAACCTTTCTCGTTCGCTGAACTCGCGGCCCTCGTCGTTGAACTTGGTGGCAAGACCCGAGCTCTCTCGTAAGAGCACACAAGAACTAGCTAGGAACCCAGCTATTGACCGGCATACGAAACGTAAAGCGTGTTTCAGCTGGGGTGGAGGTGACGTCTAGCCTGCCGCCATGCGCCTGAGCAATCATTGAGGCGATGTAGAGCCCTAGGCCAAGCCCCTGCTGAGTTGGTCTTAGCGAGTTACGGTAAAAAGGCTGGAACATCAAGTGCGAGTGGCAAGGCAGTGCGTTCGTAAAGTGCCATGCGGCGCGCCGAGGAGGGAAGTGCACCGCGCGTATAGAAGCCACCATCATCCACAGCGGTGCTTCCCCGGTTATCCGCTGGCACCAAAACGGAATAGCGATGGGCAATCCCGGAACGCTCCGCCATGCGGCGAAACAGCCGCGCCCGGCGCGGATCCTCAAGAAAGGAATTAGCAAAGCGGACAAATGCGTCGTGGACGTCGTTCCGCGACACGCTGGTGCCGATACCATTGAGGTAGGCAACCGCCATAACTGAGGCCACTCACCAGTGATCAGGTTTAACAAGCTCCCCAGAGCGCAGGCTCGCGAAAGCCTGGACGCCGGGAGCGCTTCATTATCGCATGGTCCGGACAAGTGGATGCGGCGAGGAGCGGGTCTGCCCTGTTCCCGTGCTCACGGCTTTTGGAGCATCATCCGAGACCCAAACCCCTGTCTCAGACGCAGTCTCGACCTCGTTCAATCGTGTTGAGCGCGCGATGTCTACGCAAACACCGTATGGTTCACGCCCACGAGGTTGATGATCGTGCCGTCGGTGAGCTGGATAAGATCACCTGTCGAGCCGACCGCTTCCGTTCTGATTGCGTCGCCGGTGTAGCCGCCGAAAGCCAGCTGGCTACTTGCATTGAAGTTGTAGATGTCTTGCTCGCCGCCGGCATGGCCGTTGAGAAACCATAGACATCATTGCCGCCATCGCAAACCACGGACGTATCGCCCCGCCGCCGATCAGGGTGCTGTTCCCCGCGCAGAGTGCGATGACGGGATAGCCGCTGCTCGTATGTTTCGGCACGTCGTAGGATGCAGACTGCAATCAGGTGTGGAAGGGGGGAAGATCGCACAACGCTTGACAAAAGATGATGTCGCGATCTTCCAACGCCTAATCGATTGCCGGACACCATCGCTGACTACCTAAAACAGCCGACGCGTGTGACATGGCAATTTTGACATCAGTGCAATCATTGATTACAATAGGGTATGCATGCCAGCAGGCACCCTGCCCCAGCCTCGATCACCATCCGTAATCTAGATCCGGCTCTCAAAGAACGGCTGCGCATCCGCGCCGCCCAGCACGGCCAGTCGATGGAAGCGGAGGCGCGCCGCATCTTGCAAACCGCGCTGACGCCGCAGGGCGCTCCGCCTATGCGCCACCTATACGACCGAATTCGTGCCCGTTTTGCACCACTGGGCGGGGTCGATCTCGAACTGCCTCCGCGCGAACCGGTCCGCGAGCCGCCCCGGTTCGACTGATGCTGATGCTCGATACCAATATGCTCTCCGAGATCATGCGTCCCGAACCTGAGCGCAAAATCGCGGACTGGATTGTCCGCCAGTCATCGGATGAGTTGTTCACAGCCGCCGTGTGTCAAGCAGAGATCCTTTCCGGCCTTGCCATCATGCCGAGCGGTCGTCGCCGGGCCGACCTAGAGGAGGCCGCACGCGCCATGTTCGCCGATGACTTTGACGGTCGCATCCTGCCATTCGATACCGAAGCGGCTGCTGCCTATGCCGAGGTATTCGCAGCGCGGCGGAAGGTTGGGCCGCCGAGCGGGACCGTAGATCTCATGCTGGCCGCAATTGCGCGCGTGCGCGGGGCGAGCGTCGTCACCCGCAACGTGGCCGACTTTGAGAGCGTGGGTGTGGCGATCGTCAACCCGTGGGATGAGTAGCCGCTCCAGTACTCAGGTTGCATGACCAAGCGGGAGCCAGGGCGGTTCGTCGCCTACCTTCGTGTCAGCACCGACAGCTAGGGCCGATCCGGGCTCGCCTTGAGGCGCAGCGCCAAGCCGTAGCGACGCACGTCACCCAGGCCGGCGGCGAGGTAGTGGCGGAGTTCCACAAGGTGGAGGGCGGCAAGCGCCGATCGGCCGCAGCTCGCCGCCGCGCTGGCTTCCTGCCGCACCCGCCGGGCCGGTTTGGTCATCGCCAAGCTAAACCGGCTGGTGCACAACGCGTTGGCGGACAGCGGCGAAGCTGGTGTTGTGTTCTGCGATCTCCCACTGTACCGGCCGGACCGATTGGCAAGTTCCTGGTCACGCAGATTGTCTGTGTCGTCTATGTGGCTGCTGAGCGAGTTTTGAAGAGGTGCGGTCTGCCTGTAGCGGGACATGGGCGGAAATCGCTCGGCGATTAGCAGCCACGTGACGGTCCGCTGAATTCCGGGGCTCAGGATCAAGGCAACTCCCCCTCCCCTCCTGTTTAGGCATGGCAAAGCAAACCTAGCGTGCATCAGGGGTCCGTGTTCCTAGACCGGTTCCAAAGCGCTGACCGCCAACTCAGGCGACCATCGCAGTAGTTGACCGGTCAGTAGCTCTCCGTTTTTAACGTCGGCCACGCTTTTCTGTAAATCGTTGTGACCGGCACCTTCCGGTGTGGCTGGCCTTGCCCGGCGGCATCGGGTAAGGCCATGCGTCACTAGCTACAGACCTTACCACGAGATGGCCGATCGCCTTTCGCCTTCGCAGCCGCCTCTGACATGTATTCTCCTGCTTTGGTCTTGCCGTAGTAGCGAGTACCGGGGCAATGATAGACGTTACTCGCTGTATTTACCCAGACCTTTACTGCGGACAAATTAGCCGTAGTACTGTAGCTTTTCACAGGGGCGGTAGGCGGCGGCGGTGCAGATGAGGTCGCGGTTGTCGGCGGAGAGGCTCCTGCTTGGCTTCCTGAGGCAGAGTCGAATGTCTGAACGCCACCGTGGTGGGAACATGCTCCGCGCTTCGATTTCCCTGAAAATGTCGTTCCGTCCTTGCAGGTCGCCGTCACAGGTACTGAGGATTGAGCAAATGCCGTTGGAACTGCCGCAGTGCCTAGCAGGAACAAAACAGCTATCAGACTCAACTGCCAACGCGATGGAGCTGCTGTTTCTGGCTTAAACATTGACGTTGCCCGATTCTGGAATCTTGCCTTCAGGCGTTGCCTGGTCGACTGCATGAGGAAGGAGTTTGGCGACGAGAGGCATTAACGCCTGAACCGGGAGCCCAGTCCTTTGAATCAGACTCTGCACCTGTTCATTCGATAGCACGCTTTGAACCTCCTCGGCCGTTATCGGAATGTTTCCACCAGAGCCAGCCCAGGACTGAACGTGTTGTCCGAGCCCGCCGGCTCCAAAACGATTGAGAAGGCCGTTTAAGCCTTCCGATGTATTAAGGCCGAGGACGTCGGTTAGGGCATTGTGAACCGCTGGAACATTGTCTCGATCTGCTCCTTCAAGTCCTTGCAGCAATTGTCCAAACAGTCCACTCATAAATATCTCCTGGTTCAGAACATTTACGGCCGGATCGACGCTTGCAGCTAGGATGCTAAGCCAATTTGTAAAAGCATGTCGCCAGCTTAGCCTAAGTCATAGCCCAAGGTTGTGCCGCCGAGCTAGGCAAACCGCCCGAAGGACGTAACTTACTTCTCTGGGTTCCGGTTACGCCGATCATTTGGACCATTGTCGGTTTGATGGCGCTACCGGATCATATCCGCTGGCACTTCACCTGTGATATCGTTGGGCCACGAGTAAAAGGAGTGAATTGCCATGGAAAGACTTTTGGCCGCGGCTTTGATTATAAGCGCAATTCTAGTCGCTCCGACTGCCTACGCTGCTCAATGCCGAGATACTCAGGGCAAGTTCATGAAATGCCCTGCGAAGTCTGTCCATTGCCGCGACATCGCAGGCAAGTTCGTCAAGTGTAGTGCTCCTGGCGCCAAACCAGCCTAGTCAACCGGAGTTTGTCTTGACCAGGAAGACCGGCGCAAACGTTGAGCGCGCTGAGGTGGCGCAGGGCTAACAGTTTTTTCCGGTACGGCGATCAGCGCCCCCAGCGGAGCCCTCTGCTTTGAACTTCAGCACCCAATCCCGCACGATCTGCAAGGTCACGCCGCGATGTTGGCCGCGTCACTCCGCGTGCTGCCGTCATAGATCTCCGCTCATGCCAGCAACCGGCGCGCCGTCCCAGGTCTTCTTAGCCGCAGCGCGCACCTGAGCCGCGATGAAACCCTCGGGCCGATAAATGCGAGCATACGCTCAGCCTCCTCCCGAAGAAGGTAGCCTGTTGGCTGCTTGACCCTGCAACTTCGGCTGTTCGCCATTGGCCTTGAAAATCCGCGTTAGCCGTCCTCAGGTAGACTCAGCTGGAGACGACACGCACCTCGGCAGCGCTGATGCGGGCGGCGTCGAGAACGCTGGTGTCTAACTCTTCGCTGTATATAGCTGGCACCAGCCATTCTGACTTATCGGACTCTGCACAAATGCGCAGGCATCCGGCGGCTGGAAACTGCTGCAGATTCCACAGTGATTGCTACCATTCGGGGTACCTTGGTATTTGGCGGCAGCCTGTGTGATTTTCTGCTGGGCCTCCGCCTTTCGGACCGCAGCTGAGGCTGTCGCAGCACCGATCGCAAGCGCCGTGCGAGTGATTGCAGCGCGGCGGGTTATGCCGTGGCGGCCGTTGCTAAACATGGTCATGCTCAACTCCGAATTCGATGACGGCGTTCGGTGCTTAGGAGCAGCAGACCCCGCTCCCCGGAGGGTGCCCATCATCGTGCAGGATAGGCCGTGAATACGTAATCTTTCGAGGCAACGAGCGTGTGGCACGCGTAGCCGCACTTAGCGTCGTGGCCCTGCGGCGGCTTGTCGGTTAAGTCTCCTACCCTGAAGGTTCCGGCGGCGGCGTTATACTCAAACACGCCGTAACCCCAGCCCCCGCTATCCGAGAACCGCTTGCCGTCCTTCGCCATGAAGTCGACGTCGTCCAGGGCGCCCGGCACCGTCGGGTCGCCAGGTTCCGCCGGGTTCTTGATAGCTTTCCAATGGATCTTCGCCATCTTGGCGCCGTCGGGGAAAGGCTTGCCGTTGCCGGGAATACCCGCCTCGAAGGCAGCGATCATTTTAGGATTGCCGAGGATTGTTGCGATTAAATCACCGTTTTGGCTGACGCCAATAACCTGCCATTTCTCATATCCCCTGAATTCAGAGAAGGCGAGGCCCCCCGGTATCTTCAAAGAGTACTTGTCCTGCGCCGCAATTGCAACGCCTCCAGCCACGGCAGCCACTGACGCGACGGCGAGCATTACCAAGACGGATGGGCACCTCATCTTTATCTCCTCGCTCGCAAAGTAGGTCCTCAAAGCACCTGCCCCGGGTTTGCCCGGGCATATGACCTAAGACTTATCATGCGATCTGAACGCCGAGGCGCACCAGCGTGCCTGGGATTTCCGAATCGCACTGTGGCGGTCGCCCAACGGGCGGTTCCCGCCTGGCGGTTCCGAAGTGCGCCGTGCTTGTGTGCTTCCCATCCGCGGATCGAGGATGTCGACGAGCGGGCCGAGTTCAGGGTCTCCACCGGGCTGCAACACAGCGCGCGCGGACGGTGCGCTTCGGAGTGCCATCCCTGTGTCAAATCGAGTAGACCGCGTGAGGTCCAATTCGCGTAGGCTTGCCCAGGACCGCATTGCGCCGGCGCCGCCATAAGCAAGCAAGTCGCCGTCACGGTAAGGCGCACCCGAGTGGTCGATTTCGTTCATGATCCAAATGGGTCCGCTGATCGCCCTGGTCGTTCCTCCAGTGACTATCCCTCCCCTTCCCCACTCGAATAGAGCCAGCGCGTTCAGCCGCAAGCGAGGCCGTTGTCCAAGCGCGAGTAGGTGAATCCTCCCCCTCGCCTTCCCGTGCAGGCACGGTAATAGGGCATTAAAAAATTGGGCCTAATTCGAAGGTGAATGCTGGCCAGAGAATGCAGGGACCGACTCTTTAAGCTTCGTGCTCTTCCAGCGTCAGATGCGCGATGTAGCCGGAGCGGCTCTCCCCAGCGGCGCGGGTCAGGGCATCCAAGCGCTTCAGCACACGACGCGGCAATGTGATGTTTACCCGCTCAACCGTGTCATCGAGCAAAGCAGGATCCAGCGTGATGACGCCGAAGGTCCATCCGGCATAATCCGGCCGCTGGTGCGGATTCCGACGATGCCGCCCACTCAATCCAAGATGATGGCGCCCATCATTCCGAGATGATGCCGCAGGTGCAGCTCTCCAGACGCCAAGACGGTTGAAGGGCGACAAAGATGTGCCGGGAAACTAAGACTTTCCAAACTCAACTGTCCTCGGGCTATAATCTGTTCCCAGGCCACTTTTATCCGCGTGCAAGGCCATCTCTTACTCGCTCGGCTACAGGGTGCGGGGGATAACTCCGCATATTTATCCACAAAGCTGTGCACAAGCGCTTCGTAAAAATGGAAGATACCGGGGGACAAGTTCACGACGCTGTGACCTTCGCCTAACTGTCAGGCTGCGCGCACTGATCCCAGCCCACGACCACCCAACCCACGCCGAACTCCATCGCTTGTAAGGGTTCGGCGTGCGCAGGACGCCCCTATGGAACGCGTCGTAGCCTTCGTAAATATACCCAATCTCTTCAAATGGTTTCATCCAGCGCAAGGCCGCAAGGCGGTCCCATCGAGGAGACCTCGGTCCTAGGACATAGGACGGTCAGTGCGGGGATCTTGCCGTCATCTACGTGGCTGCAGGCGATCGAGCCGAACTTCCAAATAGGCAGCGGCAGATGCCCGATCGAGCCAGCGTGCTCTTCCGCTATCCAACTGATGCCCGCGCGCCATGAAGATTGACCAAAACCGCCGCCGCGCACCTTAGTTGCATCGCGTCCGGCTAGCGGGAAAGTCTGAGCACTCAAAATTTGGGAAGCTCCAAAGAAACTCAATAACGCCAGGCCGGTCCGGGCGATTAACTAACGCCTGGATGAGGCTCACTCGTCCTGCCGGCCCAAAGCTTACCTTGACCCGACTGGAGTAGTATCCTCGATGATGCCTTGAGAAAGCTCGCCCGCGAAAATGCGACTTGTGAGTTCCATCATGTGGAAATTGACATTGATGTTCACCTGCGGCCTGGAACGCGGTCCGTGCAGCTCGAGGAACGGGGCCCAGCCTGGGCGGCGCTTGCAAGGTTGAAGGTTATCCAGAAATTGATAGCACTGTGACTGGAGAAGGCGATGATGGCGAGCCCATGCTGGCGGCACGTGGCGTCGCGGTGACCTACGAGGCGATCCGTCGGTGGTGCGTATTCGGCGCTCCCGAATTACAAAGCGACCTACCCTCCTCCCTGCGCAGTAGCTAAAGCAAAGGACATCAATCGGATGGCGGCGAAACCCGTCCGTGGTCAGGCGTTCCCATCTTGCGGGAACCCGCGCAGGGACGCTCTGGGCTTCCCCGAATTGTCGAAAATCTCTGATACGCTGAATGGCCTGCAGGCGATGATGGCGGGGAGGAGGGCGCGCCGGGCGTTCCCGGACGGGTTCGAGCGCCGGTGGCGCCAGCCAACCGGCAACATTAAAATGCGAGGTCACCCATGAGCCCTCCTTCGGAAGCTCGAAACACGCCCGGCATGTTCCGGCGTGACGTCCTGGGGGGTGCTGCCGCCATCGCTGGCGCGGCGTTGCTGGCGAACCCGGCGGCGCTGGCCGCCGGCGAAACCTCTGCACTGCCGTTCATCGCGAACGACGCCGACCTGGAGCAGGCATTGCCGGCATTGTCCAATTGGGGGCGATGGGGCGCGGCGGACCAGCTTGGCACGCTGAACTTCATGTCACCAACGACGAGACTCGCGGCGGCGGCGCTGATTCGTTCGGGGCGTGTCGTTTCGCTAGCCAGGGAGTTTTCGCCTACCACGCCGGAGTTGCGAAACTTCAGCTACGCGATGAAGCGCTACGAGGACCCACTGCCCGAGGAGGCCGGCTGTTACGACGTGGTCGGGATGACTTGCCACGGCTTCGCCATCACCCATCTCGACGCGTTGTGCCACGTTTTCACGCCGGCCGGCGCGCAGGGGATGTATAACGGCTTCTCGGTCGCGGACGTGACCCCAGCCGGGGCGGTGCGATTGGGGATCGAACATGTTGCCGAGGCCGGCATCGTTGGTCGCGGCGTCCTGCTCGACGTGGCCGAGGTGCGTGGCGGCCCGCTAGCGCCGGGCTCGGCGATAATGCTGGAAGACCTTGAGGCTGCCGAGCGTCTGCACGGCGTGCGGGTCGGCGAGGGCGACATCCTGTTCGTGCGTAACGGTGGTGGATCGGAAAACACCTACAAGCACGGGACCGGCCTCCATGCCTCGTGCCTGCCGTGGCTGCGCGACCGGCGTGTGGCCGTGCTGAGCAGCGATTCCGACAACGACATCCATCCCACCCAGCCCGGCTTCGAGCGCTGGAGCGAGCCCATGCACATGGTGGGGATCGCCTACATGGGCCTCACGCTGCTCGACCAGACCGAGCTGGACGGAATCGTGGCCGCCTGCGCCGACGAGCGACGGTGGGAGTTCTTCGTGACCGTAGCGCCGTGGCGCATGAAGGGGGCCACCGGCTCGGCGGTGAACCCGTTGGCGATGTTCTAATCGCAGCTCTCTGGCGACGATACATAAGGTCATCAAACGCGGTCTTTGGTCCCAAGTCGACGCGATGGGATCGGCTGGCATTGGATGCGGCATTCGAGACGGATGAGGCACAGCGTGCGGCCACACGAGCGAGGAAATGATAGCGGACATTCTTCCGGGGCGTTCAGAAAACGACGCCGCAGATGGAAGATAGCTCCGCCGCGTCAGGGCTAGGCTGGTGGTTGCTGCTGTGGAATTTCACCCAATAAAATCAGCGTTCACCGCAAGGTGCGGAAAAACCTCCCGCAAGGGTCTAAGGATTGTTGACTCCCTTAGGGGCGTCGGCATCACCGACACCCCTGCGCAAAACTGCGCAGGCACAACTCGCATGCTAAAGTAGCCGCCAGCCCTGGGGGAGTTGCATCCTCGTCCAGGGTTAGGCCGGGCGGGCTCATCACCCTCGCCCGGCCGCCTTCCGGTAAGCCTTAATCGGGTTCCGATTTCGCGCGCAACGGACCGTGAACGCTGCTCTGGCAGTGGACAGTCCATAGGCAGGATGTGACGAAGCGTAACGTCAGCCGACTGTGACGCTGCTAATCTAGCGCTAGCTGCCGCCCTAGTTGTTGACGGGCCGGCGGTGCCAACAGCCGCCGGGGCGCCGTTCCCGTGGTGGAGTCATAATCCCCTGTCATCGCGAGGCGGAAATTAGGCTGCTAATTCGCGCCTTCGGCGTTCGGGACTGTGTCGATAGCAAGCCCGGACGCCAAACCTCACTTACCCAGGTGCAAAGTTGATGAGCATTAAGTGCGCGGCGGCGGCATGTTTAAGCCGAGCCCAGCGGAAGCGAGATCCGCTGGGGTGGGGTGCCCGTAGCCCGGTTCTGTGGCGCCGGCCCACGAGGCGGCTGTGACCGCTCACCCGCGTTGGCCTTCGGCGTCCGGGACAGACAGCTCCTCTTTTCCTAGCTTGGTGAAACCCGGACGCCGAACCTCAACCATTGCCGCTCGCAATGCATTAGTGAAACGCAAACTGCGTTGTCGCTCGCGAAGGGTGTGTTCGCGATACGCAAGGCTCGGACGAACAGGAGACAGCCATGCCTGATCCGCGCGAGTTGGCGGGTGATGAGATGAGGGCGTCACGAGCCGAAGTTGAATTTAATAGGGTGGTCGGAATTGCCAGTACGAGGCGGGACCGAGGCGAACTCTCGGCCGGCGCCTACGCTGTGATTCTCGACCGCGCGAGGAAATCCCGGACGCCGCTAGTGATGATCTGGGGCGGCGTAGGACCGAAGACGAAGGGCGGGCAGGTTCGGAGCGTGGGTGCGCCCCTCTGTCGCGAGCTTACTCCAACTGGTGAGCTTTTACCCTGCTCCTCGCTCACCGCCGGAGAAAGGCCATAAACCGATATTCGGCACGCCTAAAAATGAAGATCAGCGTGAAGGAAATGCAGAGATAGAGCACGGCCGCGATGCCGAAGGACCAGAAGGGTTCGTAGGTCGCCGAATTCGCGTCATTCGCAATTTTGAGGATATCCGGCACTGTCGCGGTAAAAGCCAGTGTCGTCGAGTGCAGCATGAGGATGACCTCGTTGCTGTACAGTGGCAGCGCCCGGCGCAGCGCGCTCGGGATGATGATGCGGCGGTAGAGGGTGAAGTTCGACATGCCGATCGCCCGCGCCGCCTCGATCTCCCCGAAGGCCGTGTCGCGCATCGCGCCCGCGAAAATCTGCGTCGTATAGGCCCCGGTATTGAGGCCGAAGGCGAGTAGTGTGCAGTCTATGCCCTGGCGGAAGAAAGCGTTCAGAAAGCTCGTATGTTGGACGATGCTCAGGCTATAGACACCGGTGTAGATGATGAGCAGCTGCACATAGAGCGGCGTACCGGTGAAGACGAAAACATAGATCCAGACCGGCCCACGGATGAAGAGGTTGCGAGCATTCCGCGCGATGGCGAGCGGCACAGCCAGGCAGAAGCCGATGATACAGGAAACCACCAGCAGCCACAGCGTCATCGCTACCCCGGTCATGGCGTAGCCGTCGGTATAGAGAAGAGGTCGCCAGTATTGCTGGATGATGTCGATCATAGCGCGGCTCTCCGCACGC
>NZ_LMUQ01000076.1:8076-25315 GCF_009765865.1 Acidisoma sp. L85 | reverse complement strand
TGATGATGTCGGACAAGCCGATGATGGAGACAAGCGCCGTTGCCTTTAGGATGACCTGCCAATTATTGGCGAGGCCGGGCAAGGCATAGCGCATCATCTGCGGAAACAGGATACGACGGAAAGAATAAAAACGGCCCATACCGATTGCAAGCGCGGCCTCCATTTGCCCGCGGGGCACGGACATGAAGGCGCCGCGAAAGGTTTCGGTGAAATAGGCGCCATAGATGAAGCCGAGGGTGATGACACCGCTGGTGAAGGGATTGAGGTTGAATTGATCCAGCCCGAGCGCATCGGTCAGATCATTCAGCCAGATCTGCAAGCTATAGAAAAGCAGCAGCATGAGAACAAGATCAGGCACACCGCGGATGATCGTCGTATAGACGGTGGCGACCCCAACCGCTATTCGGCTACGGGAGAGTTTGGCGGAAGCGCCAAGAAGACCGATGAGGAAGGAGGCCGCAAGACTGAGCATCGACAGTTCGATCGTCGTCAACGCGCCGTCAAGGATGGCCGGGCCATAGCCTGCGAGATTCATTCAACTCCTCCGAAAGCGGCCGTGCCCAGCACACAATGCCTGGCACGCCCTGTCACCCGCGATACGGCGGGCAATGGTCACGGGCCGCAGGCTTACGCAGTTGCGGCCCGGACCTCCGGATCAGCTTCAGTTCGCGCTGGCTTGGTAGATGTTGAAGTTAAAATATTTGGATTGCAGCTTGTCATAGGTGCCGTCCTTGTGGAGGGCGGCGATCGCCTCATCGATCTTTGCGAGCAGTTCTTTCTCGTTCTTGCGCACGCCGATCGCGACAAAGGAGCCGAGAACGTCCTTCGGATCATCGGTAATGTTGGAGACAAGCGCGTAGTCGGCGCCCTTCGGCGTCTTCAGGAAGCCGTAATCGGCTTCGACAGAATCCTGCAGCGACGCATCCAAGCGGCCGCTGAGAAGATCGGCATAGACCTGATCCTGACCAGGATAAGAGACGACCTTGACGCCGAACGGCTTCCAGTAGGCGTTGGCGTAGGATTCCTGGATGGTGCCGGCTTCGACGCCCACGGTCTTGCCCTTCAGGCCGTCGGCCGTCGCCGTGATCCCCGAACCCTTCTTGGCGATCAGGCTGGTCGGCTCATCGTACATTTGGGTGGAGAAGGAAATCGCCTTTTCGCGCTCCGCTGTCTTCGACATCGAAGAGAGGATGGCGTCAAACTTGCGCGCCTGAAGCGCAGGGATGATGCCGCTGAAAGTCTGCGACACGAACACGCACTTGACCTTTAGATAGCCGCAGATGGCGCGGCCCAGATCCATGTCGAAACCGACGAACTCACCGGAGGGCGACAAGCTCTCGAAGGGCGGATAGCTCGCATCGACGCCGAACTTGAGTTCGGTGAAGGCCTTGGCATGGGCCGGGCCCGTGCCGATAAGGCCGAGTATCATCGCCGCCAGCGCACCGGCAGCCAGAAGCTTCTTCATCAGGTAGTCTCCCTTTGGTCTTGCTAGCCTGGGCAAGGTCGCCCGATCAGCTGGATACCATTGAAAGGCAGTATGCAAGCGGTAGGCCATTTGGGGAACGGGGGCGAAAGCCGATGCTATCGTCGCCGCCCTTCCGCCACTTAATGCACGCGACAGCAAGCAGATGTGTCGCGTCTAAGCTGCTCGGAATGGCCTTTTTGCAAAATGAGTAATCTGCTTGACAAGCCCAACCTGTTGCAGGGAACAATCAGGTTTTGCGAAAGATGTAAGCGCGCAATGGCTCTGGTGCAGCAGATGACGCAACCACCACGAGCATAACAGGGGAGGAGGCGCTACATCTTCGCGACAGGCACAAAATTTCGGTCCGCATGAGGTGCTGAAAGGCATTTCGCTGACTGCCCATGAGCATGACGGACGGGGGTTCAATGCCGGCCCATCTCAAGGGTCACGTAAATTCCGCAGGCGAGGCCAAAGCTGACGGCGGCCGCGACCGCCAACGTTGCGACCGTGCCGTTCACGCCATAGACGCTCAACAACGCCGCACCAATCGAAGGGGCCGCCGCCTGCGCTATGAGGCTCGGCCTGGCCAGCCGTCCCATCGTCGCCGCATAGCCGGGGCCGGCGAACAAGACGAGTGGAAGCGTGCCGCGCGCGATGCTTTCAAGGCCGATACCAGCACCGTAGAAGATCAGTGGCACGGCGAGGAACGGCAATGATGCCCACAAGGCCGCGACGCCAAACGCTACCAGGAGGGTGGAAGCGAGCTTGGTCCAGATGGGATGATGGTAGCGCGCAATCAGAAATTCGATAGTGCGAGCGCCGACCTGAGATGGCCCTACGAGTGCGCCGAGCGCGACCGCAGCCGTGAGGCCGACGCCGCGTGATTGCAGGATCGTGAGCAGGTGGACAGAGAGTAGAGTGGAAATCATCGCGCTCAAGGTGATCGCAGTTGCCAGAACTATGAACAGGAGGCGTGTCTGCCTAACGCCAGACTCGCGCGCCTCTTTCCGAGCTGTGACGGTTACAGCGCGAGGCAGCGCGCGTTCAGCTTCGCGCGGAAGCGTCACGGCGTAGAGGGGCAGCAGTACGGCGAGATTAAAGGCCGCATAGGCAAAACAAGTGCCCCGCCATCCAAAATGAATCACGAGAAACGCGGACAACGGCCAACAGATTGTGCTGGCGAAGCCACCGAACAGGGTCAGGGAAGTAATCGCGGAACGAGCCGCCTCGCCGTAAAGACGGCCGAGAGAGGCAAAGGCGGGGTCATAGAGGCCGGCTCCCATGCCGATGCCGATGACGACCCACGCCGCGAGATAAACGGAAATGGAGTCGGCGAGCGCCAGCACGCAAAGCCCAGCTGCAAGCAATACAGTGCTGGCCATGAGCACGGGGCGTCCGCCTCGCCGTCCAATGGTCCGCCCCATCCATGGAGATACCAGGCCCGCCACAAGCAGGCCGATGGAGAGGCCGCCGATGACCCACGCCAGCGGCCACCCGGTGTCATCTACGATGGGTTTGGCGAGGACCGCCGGCAGATAGTAGGACGATCCCCAAGCGAAAATCTGCCCGATCCCAAGCCCGCTGATGACGATACCCCGGCCGGGCATCAGGCTAACTTGCGTCAGGCACTGTTTTGAGCAGATAGCGCGCGGTCGCTGGGCAAAGGGACATGAGTTGCTCACAGACCGCGATTGATGCAGGCGCGCTTTCTCGGTCCGCCAGCCGGTAACCACAGCTCCTGAAAAAGTCAGTGGCCGTGTCGGTCAGTAGATGCAGCCGCGCAACGCCGCGCGCGACGGCTTCCCGTTCGAGAGCAGTCACGATCCTGCCGCCGTAGCCCTTACTTCGGCTCTCGGCCTCGACCGCAATCGAGCGCAGCAGCATGTCAGGAGCAGAGCCTTCCAGACCGCCGAAGCCGACCAGCTCGCCGGCTTCCGTGAAGCGAAAGAAGAGCCGGCCCGGCTCATTGAGGTCCCCTGTTGGCAGCCCGGCCTGATGCAGCGCTTTCTGAAGGTCGGCGATATCGGTCACGCGTTCTATTTTGAGAACGGTGCCGGTTGTCATGCGCGCGCGCCGCTTTCATACCAACCGCGTGAGCGGCGGACGATATGAACGACCGAGAGCATTACCGGGACTTCCACCAACACGCCGACGACCGTTGAAAGCGCCGCCCCCGACTGGAAGCCAAACAAAGCAATGGCCGTCGCCACGGCCAGCTCGAAGAAATTGCTGGCTCCGATCAGCGCCGAAGGCCCTGCCACACACCACTCAACGCCGAGGCGCCGATTGACCAGGTAAGCCAGTCCCGCGTTGAAGTAGACCTGGATCAGGATCGGCACTGCGAGCATCGCGATGACGAGTGGCTGGCGCATGATCTGCTCGCCCTGCAGGCCGAACAGAAGCACGAGTGTCAGCAGCAGGGCGCCCAAGGATAACGGCGCAAGGGTTCGGAGCGTCCGGCCGAGCACAGCTTTCCCACCTTTCGCGAGTAGCCCACGTCGCCAAAGCTGCGCCACGATGACCGGCACGACGATGTAGAGCACGACCGATAGGATCAGCGTGTTCCATGGCACTGTGATCGATGACAGCCCAAGCAACAGCGCCACGAGCGGCGCGAAGGCAAAGACCATGATCGTGTCGTTGAGCGCGACCTGTGAGAGCGTGAAGTGAGGCTCGCCATCCACGAGGTTTGACCAAACGAATACCATGGCCGTGCAGGGTGCCGCCGCTAGCAGGATCAGCCCGGCCATGTAGCCGTTGATCATAGTGGCCGGGAGGTAGGGCCGGAACAGTAGACCGATGAACAGCCAGCCGAGCAGCGCCATCGAGAAGGGCTTGATCAGCCAGTTGATGACGACAGTGGTCACAATACCGCGCCAGTGGCTTTTGACCTGCCCGAGCGCCGCAAGGTCAATCTTCAGAAGCATAGGCACGATCATCAGCCAGACTAGTACCGCGACCGGCAGATTGACGTGAGCTACCGTGGCCGCACCGAGAGCGTGGAACAGGCCCGGGAGAGCCTGCCCAAGGCCAATGCCGGCGACAATGCAGAGCGCGACCCAGAGCGTCAGATAGCGCTCGAACAGCCCCATGGATGGCGCTTTGCCAGGCGCAACAGCAACCGCCTCACTCATTACGCAGGCCTCGCAACGCGATTGCCGTCCGCATCCACGACCACCTCGCCATCTTCTTTCGAGAGCGCGCCGCGCTGCGGATTAGGGAGAATGTCCAGCACCGTCTCGGACGGGCGGCAGAGCTTCACGCCTTTCGGCGTTACGACGATTGGCCGGTTGATGAGGATGGGATGCACCATCATCGCGTCGATCAGTTGCTCGTCTGTCAGAGCAGGATCGCCCAATTTAAGTTCGTCGTAAGGTGTCACTTTCCGTCGCAATAATTTACGCGCCGCGATCCCCATGCGGTCAATCAGGCTGATCAGCTCATTGCGTGATGGCGGCGTTTTTAGATACTCGATGACGCGCGGCTCCTCGCCACTGTTGCGGATTAGGGCGAGGACGTTACGCGACGTGCCGCAGGCCGGGTTGTGATAGATTGTGACCGTCATGCAGCCGTCGCGCAGCAGGGTGCCTCAGCGGTCAGTTCCGGCTTTGGAGCACAGCAAGCACCTTGCGGAGTTTCAAGCGTGCAGCAGTCCCCGGATAACTCTACGGGCTCATCGCTGCCGGAATAAATCTGGGCATCCGCCATCGTGTGATAGGCCTCCCACGCGAGGCCGTTCGGGTCTTCCACCCAAGATTTCTCAGAGCGGGCATAACAGCAGGTTGTCTCGCCGTCGCTATGCGTCGAGATATTCGCCTGCGACATCTGATCACGCAGCGTTCCTAACTCGTCCGCGTCATCTACCTGGATTCCCATGTGATCGACGCCGATTGTTTTCGCGCGGGTCGAGATCGCGAAGTTGACCCGGGGATCATCAAGCATCCATTTGGCATAGTCGGACTTGAGCTTTACCGGCTCCGCGCCAAACAAAGCATTGTAGAATTTCACACTATCGGACAGGTCTTTGACCCCGACATGGACGTGCAGGCGCTTCATTGGCGTATTCCTTCCTTAGCGTCGATGAGGGTGGATGGATCGCAGATGCCGACGGCGCAGCCCGCAGGATCACCTTGGCAGCAGTTTTCTGTCAGGTAGCCGAGCAGCGCGTTCATGGCGGCGTATTCGGCCATGTAGATCAGTGAGCGTCCTTCCCGCCGAAACGTCACGAGGCCGGCCTGCCTCAGTTGGTTCAGGTGAAACGACAGAGTTGCCGAAGGAAGGCCCAGCCTTTCGCCAATCTGACCGGCAGGCATCCCATCAGTCCCGGCCTGCACCAGCAGTCGGAACACGTCGAGGCGGGACTCCTGAGCTAGAGCTGAGAGAGCGGTAACAGCGTCTGACTTCTCCATATTTCTAGAGAAATGGAAATGTATCTGCGTTGTCAAGCCTCATTTCTGGCTGGAGGCGGCGGACTGGCTACTGTTGTCACGCCTGCTATCGATGAAGAGGCTGCGCGACCGCGCTCATCCTTGAGCGTCCGATTAGGGCAAGGTTAAACGGGACGCAGGAAGACAGCCCAAAACCTGCCGAAGTAGCTGTGGCCTTCAGCGGTAAATGGCGGAACTTTTCCAGTGCTAGATGGCGCACCTGGCGCTGAGTTGGACGGGCAGCGGACCTTCACGCGGCGCTGCTATCATGACGCCGTTACTGCGGGTAGGGCGGCGAAGGGCCGACGCTCGGGTTCCTCAGCCAGGCTATCTTGGCATCAACGAACGAGACGAGCTTTTCCAGCTCAGAAATTCTTCCTGTGAGGCGATCGCGTTGCTCCGCCAGGAAGGAGATCACCACGTCGTCTTCCTCCCCGTCGAAAGCCCGTTTGCTGATGAACGCGCCGATCTCCTTGAGCGATAACCCCAGCGCCTGGCCGGCACGGATGATGCGGGCCTTCTCGAGATCGAGGGCTGAGAAGATCTGGTAGGGACGCGACCCGCCCTTCGTCCCGACCTCCGGATGGAGCAAGCCCCGGCGGACGTAGAGCCGCACCGCATCAACCGACAGCCTGCTTTCCCGGGCAAAGGCGGCGATCATCATCGCGGACAAAGCCATTGACTGTGGACCATGGACCACCGTTATAGCGATCAGCCGGGTGCGGCAATGCCCTGGCCACCGGCTGTCCCCATCCGGCCCTGACCACGATGGAGATCAACATGTCCGAAACCGATGCCGTTGAAAGCTTTCCAGCCATGCTGCGCCGCGTGCTGGGTCGCCGTCTCAAACCCGACGCCGAGACGTTTCCAGACATGTTCGCCGGGGATGGCGTCTTCGAGTACCCCTTTGCGCCGCCCGGGTTGAACGCGTCGATGGCAGGCCGGGACGCCATCGTCGCGAACTTCCAGAGGATCAGGAAGCTGCTTCGGATCGACAGCGTCGCCGACGTTTCCGAGATCAAGACAAGCGATCCGGACGTGGTTGTGCTTGAGTTCTCCGGGCGCGGAGAGGGCGTGATCACGAGAGAAACTTACGACCAGCGCTACATCTCGGTGATCCGCATGCGCGATGGGAGCATTGTCCACTACAAGGACTACTGGAACCCGATTGCTCTTCTTCGAGCAGTCAAAGGCAGTGAAGCGACGAGGGATTTGACGATAGACTAGGCCCTGCTGACGGAACCTCGGAAAGCGCCGCTAACCTGCCGAGCGAGCGATAAACGGTCGGCCTTGAGATGGAGAACAGTTCGGCAAGGTCGGTGATCGAGTAGTCGCCGGTGTCGTGCATCCGGCGCAGCTCCTTCTGCTGCTTGTCGGAGAGCTTGGGCTGCTTGCCGCGCAGCTTACCCCTGGACCGGGCGATGGCCATGCCCTCGCGGGCGATGTGTTGATGGTCACCAAGCCAGACCGCCTGGCCGCAGCACCGCCGAGCTACTGACGACCGAGGCTGACCTGGCAAGCGCAGCATCGGGCTCGTCATCCTCTCCATGGGCGGCGAGAAGCTCGACACCCGTAACCCGACCAGGAAGCTGATGCTGACCATCCTGGCAGGCGTGGCCACCTGGGAGCGGGAGATCATGCTGGAGCGGCAGCGGAGGGCATCGCAGCGGCAAAGGCGGCGGGCAAGTACAAGGGCCGCCCGGTCAGCATCAGAGCGGAAGACGTTAAGCTCCTGGCCGAAACCATGGGTCCGGCCGCCATCGCCAAACAGCTCGGCATTGCCCGCAGCAGTGTATATCGGCTGCTGGAACAGCCAGCGCGGTCGGCTACGAGCTGAGTACGCCGCCCATCAAGCTGCACGACAGGTGCATTGGTGTATGGAAAACCCTTTTCGCGTCCAGGTGATGGCCAGGAGTCGGCCAGGAGTCGGCCAGGAGATGGCCAGGAGACGTCCAGGTAACGTCGGGCGCGAGCCCTGTGACAAGGCCCTGTCGGAGCGGGAGAGAACCGCGAGAGGACCGGGAGACCATGGGAGAGCTGAGGGTTTTCCATACACCACCCGTCGTGCACGGTGATGGGCGCTGAAATGTGTCGAGCCCCGCCAGGGTGCGAGTAAGCCCAAGCCGGCGGCGTACATATACGACGCATATCTTGCCAGCAGTCCTCAGCTCATTTGCGCGCACTTAGGCTCATTCGAGTGCATGAAGCGGAATGAACCTAAATGAGGTCGCGTCCTGCAAATTTGCCGGATTGTCCAGGTTTCTGCAGATTCGCGGGCACACTCGTTTCCATTGTCGTTGCCATTCCCAGTTCCATTCGCGTGGCCACTTATCGTTGACGAAAGATAACAACTGAATCGGCGGTTCTCTGACAGACCAAGGCACCCTAGACGAATGCTCAGATGGGATCGGGCGCCATGGCGGAATATGAAAAGACGCGCTGGCTGAGCAGGCGGGCGGCGGCCGAATATCTATCGATGGAGGTTGACCACCTGAAGCGGCACGTGAAGGCCGGAAGATTGCCGAAGCCGTCCTTCCACCTAGGCCCCAAGACGCCCCGCTGGGACAGGGAGGCGCTGGACGCGGGGCGATACAGGGCAGCCAGGGCCAGGCAGAAAGTTACGAGGAGACGGTGAATGACATTCTCTCGGGCAAATACTCGCGTCAGCGAAGCGGACGAGGGACAGCTCCGCCGAATCCCCAGATTGTCGCGAGCAGCCGGAGCCTGAGCTCGCTCGACGCCAGCGCCTTCACAAGGAACGACTGCGCAAGGTTCCCGGCGCCATCCAGGAATGTGAGAATGTGCCACTTCTCGGTCATTAGACCGGCAGTATGGCTGGCCGAGATTTGGAAGAACGGTCGCCCAGTCCCTTTCGCGTCCCAATTCTGCACATATTCAATCCATCGGCATGGCAGCGTCAGGCGCCGCCGGTGACCATCGATTGGATGCGTGATCAGCGTGATCTCGTGGGCATACCAGCCTTTGTCATGTTCCATCGGCCTAGTTCCCTTTGAAGCCCTTCAGGCTACGGACGGCCTGTATTGTGCCAAGCATAGGCACGCCAGGGAAAGTTTCGCGATGTCCCTCCGCGTCGGCCGGACTGATACTTTAAGTCCGGACACTGAACCTAAACCCGCAGCTCCCGAGGAATGACTCACGGTTCACCGCGTTTTAGCGTAATGAGGTTCCATCGTCAGCTCGCTCATCCGATGCCGGTGACAGTAGTTCGCGCGACGACCAGCCAAAATTGAGACAGACCTAGCGAGCTAGCGTTCAATGAGCGCTGGACGACATTTTTAACGGGAGCGAATTTCGTGGCCGAGCGGTTAGTCGATGTGCTGAACGATAATAATACGGTCCTGCATACATTTCCGGTCACGCTCGGAGTGGCAGAGGCCAAGCTATCGGATACGAAGTTTGAGGAGAAAGCGCTGTCTGCCGCGGCTCATTCTCAGCTTGTTCCGACTGAGGAGCTCGAGAGTCTTTCTGCCCGGATGCATATCAGCCGGAGTGGCGCCATGACGCCGTATGGCGATAGCCACGACGTTCTGATGGAAACAAAGACTGACCTCGACCGGATCGTCCGCCAGCGCGCCTACGAGCTTTGGGAACAAGAAGGCCGACCCGAAGGACGCTCGGACGAATACTGGCACCGCGCCCACGAACAGCGCCTGCGTGAGCGAGCCTATCGGATATGGGAGCAGGAAGGATGCCCTGAGGGGCAGGCTGACCGACATTACAGCTGGACCTGCGGCTTCGAAGAGGTTTGAGCTTTCACGAGATCTGAAAGCTATCTTCTTAGGAGGGCCATCGTCAGCTTTGGGAGCGCCAGGTTAGACGTGGAATAGAGCAAGCGATCGTGAGAGTCATCCCCGCCCCATCGAGCGTATTAAGGGAAGTTACGCTGAGCCCAGTGGCGTTTGCCGCTCAGGAGGGCTGTATCCTTGTATATCCAGCTCGTGCTTTTCGTCGTCGCCCTCGTCGCTTGCTTCCTCGCAATCGACTACATCAGACGCGGCGAGGTCGCGCGGACCACAGGGCCTGCTCGTTTGTCCAAACGACAACTCAGGAAGATGCGTCGCAGTCACCGCAGTGTTTTCCGATAGATCACTGCAGCTGCGCGGCAACCAGCCTTAGAAGGTCCGCAAGCTCCCTGCACCCGTTTCTGGGCAGTTGGCGAGCATCTTCGCATGGCTCTGCACGAACGCTTGAAGCAACAGACCGTAAACGCTGCTCTGGCAGGGGACACCCCTTAGGGCACGGGATGTGACGAAGCGTAACGTCAACCTACTGTGACGCCCGCTAAGTTGGCTGCGGCCCAAGTTGTTGATGGGCCGGCGGAGCCACTAGCCGCCGGGGCGCGGTTCCCGTGGTGCAGTCATAATCCCCTGTCACCGCGAGGCGGAAATTAGGCCGCTAACTCGCGCCTTCGGCGTTCGGGGCTGTGTCGATAGCAATGCCCGGACGCCGAACCTCACTTACCCAGGTTCAAAGTTGATGAGCATTAAGTGCGCGGCGGTGGCATGTTTAAGCCGAGGCCAGCGGAAGCGAGATCCGCTGACATGCCATCCTCGAACTGTTGCACGGCGCGCTCTTCGACGGCGATCTAAGGGTGAGCAGGCATTCAGGGTGTCGGTTCGGTATCGTTAGCGGCTCTCAAGAAATTCAGCAGCCGCTCGTTCAACGCAGGGCTTTCGTCATCCGTATTCACCAACAGCTGCGCGTGTGCTCGTGCCAGTTCGGCGCGGACAACCTCAATCGGTGGCTCCAGGCCCCGAAGCTCCAATTCAATATCGAGGTCGTAGTAGCCAAGCCTATCTTCGGCACCCCGGCTTCTGAACCAAGCCACGAATGCTGCCTCCCAAAGGCTGTTGAGGTCGCCGGCAGGTAGATTTGCGTTAATCCTACCCCGCCGCAGATAGGCCTCCGTTTCCCGAGTCATTTCTATATCGAGAAAGTCGGTCCGGGCGTCGCGGTTAGGCGCTCCATCAGCCACAGGATTTCATCCCTAGAACGTTCTAAGGCCGGCAGTTATGGGGACGGCCGAACGCCAGTTCAAAGCCCGGTGCCAAAGTCGTGTGATAGTAGTGCCGCTCGTTGAACCGGCTTCACCATCACAGCGCCTCGGTCGGCTGAGCGGTGCACACAAAACCTTGAGTCGCTAGAGCGTGAATTCCGCCGTGTCAGTGAAGAGCCATAGCTTGATTAGGTCGGTGGGGTTTCGGATTGGGAACCGATTGCCTGTGGTCCGCGGTGAGGCGTCGCATTCGATCCGACTGATTTGAGCCTGCGAGGGCCGATGCAGCGCGTTCCAGCCCAGACTCCCGCCCTTTTCGAACAACCTCAGACCGCGCAAGACTCAACTGGTTGCAGTTCACAATCAGATGGAGGTTCCCATGGCCAAGGTGCGCGTAGCGGGTTTGGGAGTGTCCGTCGACGGCTTCGGGGCCGGCCCGGACCAGAGCCTGGAGTATCCGCTCGGCAAACGGGGCCAGGAGTTGATGAGTTGGTTCTTCCCGACCCGGACTTTTCGATCGATGGTCGGGAAAGAGGGAGGGACTGAAGGTGCTGACGATCGCTTCGCCCGCGCCGCGATGGAAGGTTTTGGCGCCTTCATCCTCGGCCGCAATATGTTCGGGCCGGCCGGCGACGACTGGGGCGGGCCCGACTGGAAGGGCTGGTGGGGCGACAACCCCCCGTATCACGCGCCGACCTTGATCCTCACGCACTACGCCCGGCCGCCAATCGTGATGGAAGGCGGGACGACCTTCCATTTCGTCACCGACGGGATCGAGGCGGCGCTCGCCCAGGCCAAGGCCGCCGCGGGCGACCTGGACGTGAAGATCGGCGGCGGAGTTTCGACGGTCCGCCAGTATCTGCTGGCAGGAATGATCGATGAGTTGCACTTGGCGCTGTCGCCCGTCGTTCTGGGCCGTGGCGAATCCCTGTTCGCAGGTGTCGACCTGCCAGGCCTTGGCTATCGGGTGACGGAGGTGGTCCCAACCGAGCTGGCGACCCATGCCCTGCTGACGCGCTGACTCGATAGATCTGAGATTAAGTGATCGCAAGCGATCGGGAGCGATCCCCAATGAGAACGGCAGTTACCTCGGCGACGCGATCACTGGCGATCACTTAAAATCATAGAGACGGATGGCAGGATAGGCATTGCTACGTAGCAATGCGGGGTCTTACTCGCCAGAGGCTCGACGATCGCGGGACTGCCTAGACCGAGGCTGTAGCCAGAAGCCGGTCCGCAGCGACATCGAGCCGCCCGATAAGGTGTCGCAGGCTCGCCAGATGGTCCGCGACGGCCTGCGCCCGATCGACAGGGTTTTCCGGCAGGTGCCGCAGCGCGTAAGCCGCGTAGGTCGCCACCCGTTGGAGCGCCTCGATGGCGGCCTGGCAGTCAGCTCGCGTGGCGGCAGAGGCTCGAGGACTGAGGCGTTTGAGATGGGCCTTGCCCTCGCTCACGCCCAGGTGGGCGTCCTTCAAGACATCGAGGATGCGACGCTCACCCGCGGTCATGCGGTGGTCCCTTTGTGGCGGTCGGTCGGTTGGGCATAGTTGGTTACGGTAAACATTACTTACCGTTCCTCGCAGCCTCCAGAGCCCAGAGAAATCAACCTTTTGGCAAAAGTCATTGTCTTGCTGCCAGCGGGTAGTGTCTCAGTTTGAAATGGCTGGGTTGAGAGGGCCGTACAAGGACGAGAGAGGGCTAACACCCAGCACGCCGCTCCCAGACTCATCGCTACTGCGTCGGCTGAGCACTGGCCAAGATCAAATCGGAGCACGATCGCTTAAGCCTCGATGAGCAGACGTCCACCCAAGGCTACGAGGCAGATACCCATCACGCTTTCGATCGCCGTCTTAACCCGAGCGAACCCCCGACGCACGGCCGGCTTAGAGAACATAAAAGCGAGGCTGCAATACCAACCGGCTGAGATCGCACCTGCAATCGCGACAGTAGCGGCATAGAACCACGACGGGGCGTCCGGCGGAACCATCAGCGCGAAGATGCTAGCGTAAAAGGCAATCGATTTGGGGTTCCCCATGCTGACGAGGTAAGCGCGCTTCATCGCCTCCCAAGGCTTAGGCTGCCGAGCAGTGCCCGACAGGTTGAGAGGTTTCCTGGCCCCAACAATCATTTTGACGCCGATGTAGATGAGGTAGAAGGCGCCTATGATGCGGACTCCCTCATAGACCCATGCCGCGTGGGAGAGCAGCAGGCCGAGCCCGGAGATCGCGAAGACCGTCCACGTGAGGCTTGCTCCCGCCAGCCCCAGGCCAGCTGCCAATCCGGCAATCCGCGATGCACGCATGGCCGTCGAGCTGACGATGACGAAGTTAGGCCCCGGGCTGATGACGCTGAGCGCCATGATGCCCGCAAGAGCCGGGAGAGATCCGACGTAGTCCATGGCACTCTCTCCTCATTAGGCCGATGAATAGGACTAGCATGTCTGCATGGTTGACGCCCGGTTTGGCCAAGACGGCGAACGAGGCTCTGTGCCACGCTCAATTATGGCATCTGGCGAGTAAGACCCCGCATTGCTACGTAGCGGGCGCTGGAACTGATGCCGGAGCCTAGGATGTGACCGCGAGAGCTTTGGGTTTGGCCGCGGCATCCAGCCCCTCCAGGAATTCCGACAGGCCGCCATCGTCAGCGAGAGCCGCCGCCTGTGACAGCGGCACCCACATTATCTTGCGCTCCAAATGCTCCTTCCACTGGGCAAGGTGCTCCGACACGTCGAGCCGGAACACGGTGACCTCACAGGGCACCTGTTTGCCCGAGGGTAGGCATTTTTGAGTGCGATAGTGCCCGATCGGCATCTTGCTGATGACGCCGCAAACCCCGGCCTCCTCTCGAGCCTCGAGCAACGCTACGGCGCTGGGCTGCATCCCTTTCTCCGGATGCCCCTTGGGAATGATCCACCGCTGCTTGGCACGCGACGTGATGAGAAGCACATGCAGTGTCCCGCCGGTCTCCATGACCGGCAGTGCCGCAAATTGCTTCAGGAGTTTCGCCATCGATCCTAGGTGGGAACGAAGGCGGCTGTAACCAAAGGAATTGAGGCCAGCCCTGACGCGCCAGCGCCTCAAGGACCCAATGGGCGGGGCTGTCTCAGGGCTTGGCGGCAGCCTCCAGCAGAACTTGCTGCTGAACAATCTGATCAATGGCGGCGGCAGCGGCGGGGGGTCGGCGATTGGAAGCGAAAACCGCCCTCAGGGGGTCAGTATTGCGCCTCATCTTTCGTTGCGAGTCTGCCTCCTACCGGACTCTGCGGCAAGCTTTGTGTGCAAGGATGAGATCCCCGTCGCTAGAAGACCGAAGACGAGACCGCAGATAGGCGCGACGTGGGACGCAATCCGATCCAGTTCACCGTCGTAGATGTGAAATAGATAGGCGTAGGTCGCCCAGGCGAGCACGGTGCCCAGGTAGGCGCCGATAGTTGTAGCGACGAAGACGCCGAGAGATTTCACGCTGCGACCCTAGGATGAAGTGGACCATCAAGGTCGTGTGGGAAATGTCAGAAGCATCTCACAAGTTGGGCAGATGGATTACAAAGACGCCATGCCGGCTGCGGGGCGCCGAGAGCTATGCCGCTGCCTTAGCGTCCCGTATCCGCATGATGGTCTGCCGGCTGGTGCCGTAGTGCCTGGCCAACTCTGAGACACTGTCACCGGCCCCCCAGGGCAGCCAGCACGGCCTGCTTCTTCGTTCCCTAGGACGACCGAGAACACTGCCGTCAGCCTTTACTCTGGCCAGTCCGGCGTGCGTCCGCTCGATCAGGAGGTCGCGCTCGAACTGAGCGACATGGTTGATGACGCCCGTCATGCGACCCGCGGCACTGGTCAGGTCGACGCCGCCAAGGGCGAGGCAGTGAACCCGGACGCCAAGCTCGGCCAGCTTGGCGACTGTGCTGGAGACGTCGATGGCGTCGCGCCCGAGGCGGTCCAGCTTGGTGACGATGAGGACATTGTCCTGCTCCAGCCTGTTCATCAGCTGCTGAAATTCCGGGCGGCGCGCAATAGCTGAGCTGCCAGAGACGGTTTCCGAAACCACGCGGCGGCGATCGACCTTGAGGCCGGCGCTCTAATTGGTTTGGACTTACTCGCGAAGGGTGCCGACCGAGCTTCGATGCGGCTCGGTTATCCTCGGTCGGCTGCTAGCAATTGCCCTAACTGGCCGAAGCGGCAAGGGACGCGGCGCCCAGCCGCAAGCCACTAAGCCGCAAACTCCATGAAGAGTGGCGCTTCCTGCCCTACCGGCGGGCGACCTCTAGGCGGCAATCGGCACAAAGCAGGCACTGGCGGCGGATCATCGTCGTCGTCATCGTAACGTTTCCGGCGGATGATGTTGCCAATCCGCCGGATCCTCCGCCTGGGCCGCCACGATGTGAAAGACGCGTATCCTAACTCGCCTCTCTCGATGCCCACGTCAAAGTCGTCCACCGCGCGAAGGGCCGCGTAGAGATCGTCGACGTCCACGAAGGCGCCGTTGTCCAGCTGACGCCAGCGCGGGGTATCCGGAAGAGCACGTGCATCTGATAGCCATGACGCAAGGACCGCGCGCTTCTCATCCCTGCTTAGGGTTGGATCACCCAAGATCTTCTCCGGGCGGGCGAGGAAAGGCGCTGACGGCTTCAGCCCGTCCTCTGAGGTCTTGCAGTCCTTTGTATTTTGCGCACTCAATTTTAGCGCAGGTACAGCTTGGTCACTCATCTCTTATCTCCACGATCAGGCCTCCCAGCGCCGCTGGGAGGCTCAACCAAAGCCCTAGGCAGCGAAACTTAGGCAGCCTGTGTCTGCGCCTGCCGATCTATATTCGGATCAGACAGCTTCAGCCGATTGTCTTGTCCGGAGATTTCCGTCGGAGCATCGATCTCGATGCGCCGAGGCTTCAGCGCCTCGGGGATCTCGCGGACGAGCTCAATCGACAGCAGGCCGTTCTCGATTGTCGCCGCTGAGACCTTCACATGATCGGCTAAGTTGAACGTCTGCCGGAAGCTGCGAAAGGCCAGCCCATGGTGCAGCATCTCGCGCTGGCCTTGCTCTGCCTTCTTCTGGCCCGTTACGACAAGCGCATTGCCCTGCTGGACGACCTCAATGTCGCTTCGGTCGAAACCAGCAACCGCCATGCTGATGTGATACCGGTTCTCACCCGTGCGCTCGATATTGTAGGGCGGCCAATCCGGGCGCGCCGAGGCTTCTTCGAGTTTATCGAACAGCCGATCAAAACCCACGGTGGAACGGAACAGGGGAGCGAAGTCATAGGTTCTCATAACCACATCCTCCTTGAGCAACATGGATACGGATACGCCGCCTCCGACGGCGTCTCATCGAGCCGCTTGGGCCTCGACGGTCGGCGAGGTAATTCGGCAGAAATCCCCGTTCAAGAGGGTCGCTTGATTTTTTTGCCAACCTTTTCGAAGCGATGGGTCGCTAGCCACCGGCGCGGTCGGTTAGATAGTGCCCGTATGTGCAACCTTTACAGCGTTACCAAGGGCCAGCAGGCGATCCGAGACTTCACCCGGGCGATGACCGACCGCACGGGCAATATGCCGCCGTTGCCCGGCATCTTCCCCGACTATCCGGCGCCGATTGTCCGCAACCAGCCGGACGGCCGCGAGCTGACGATGGCGCGCTGGGGCATGCCGACGCCGCGGCAATTCCTCATCGACGCAAAGGGCCAGCCAAGGAAGTCGGACTCCGGCGTGACCAACATCCGCAACACGAACTCCTCCCACTGGCGAAGATGGCTTGGTGTTGAGAGCCGATGCGTGGTGCCGTTCACCAGTTTCTCCGAGAACGAGGTGCTGTCGGACGGGTCTCGGCCGCCGATCTGGTTCGCGCTGGACGAAAGCCGGCGGCTGGCAGTCTTCGCCGGCATCTGGACGCGCTGGACATCGGTTCGGAAGGTCAAGGAGGGCGAGACCACCAACGATATCTTTGGCTTCCTGACGACCGAGCCCAACGCCCTCGTGGGCACTTATCACCCGAAGGCGATGCCGGTGATCCTGACAACCCAGGAGGAGATCGACATCTGGATGATGGCGCCTGCCCTGGAGGCGCTGAGGCTGCAGCGGCCGCTCGCGGATGACGCGCTGATTGTCGTAGCGAGGGGCGAGAAACAGGACCCCCCAGCGGCGTCAGAAACTCTTGGCAGCGAGAAGGTTCAGACCGTCGATGCTGCTCAGAAGCCGATGACGCAGCCTACCTTATGGGAGGTGGCGCCTGAGGAATGAGCGGCTGACCATTCCGCTGATTGACGGGGTTGAACGGCGGCGCGACGGGCGGCGGCCCGATCGGACGCAGAGGCACGGCAGGCGGGGGTCTGGGAGGCAGCCCT
>NZ_LMUQ01000076.1:0-7960 GCF_009765865.1 Acidisoma sp. L85 | reverse complement strand
GGGCCCCCGGGACCGCCGTAGCGTGGGGCCCCAGGCGGCGGAGGTGGGCGGCGGTTGCCGCCGCCGCCTCCATAGCCGCAGTTCCAGCAGCCATCACCGTAGTCGCCAACAACCCCGGGCGGGCCGTAGTCAGGCGCGTAATACGGAGCTCCGCCGTAGTCAGAGCCTTCAGGGCCGTAGCATCCGGCGAGGCCAAGCGCCGATGCCACCACGATCACCATCGCGGCCGGTTTGCTCATGATCCGGAATGAGCCTCGCGCTCGGCAACACCGTGCAGACGGCCGGCGAGGGCGAGGTCTAACGCCGTGACTCCGACCACCATTAGCAAGCCTGCCAGTGCGCCATTTCGCCGAGGGTTACGTGTCGTGACGCCGGATGCGAGCGTGCCCATGTCGAGCGCATCACCGCCGACCCGCGCCCAAACCCAGAGCATCGGGTCGCGCGCGACAAGTAGGCCGATGCCGGTGCAGATTTCTCGCAGTCCATACAGGCCAACCAGGGTTTGGTTTCGGATTCCGGTTTTTCGGGATACGCCGCGGCGCGCGAAAAGGTCGACCAGACCCAAGCCGATGCTCAACACGCCCAGCGCGCGGGCTAGGGTCAGGTCGTTCTCCGAATAAGAAGGCCTATCGCGTATCGCCATCGTTCATCTCCTGGACAATGCCGAAATGGGCATTGAGCGCACCCGGTGTCAGCACGACTCCGCGATGCACGGAGGGTTTATCTGTTGCCTTGGCGTGCGTTCCTCCGCGAGAATGCGTCGAGCCCCGCTAGGGCGCGAGTAAGTCCCAAAGCGGCAGCGGCTAGGCAGCACGACGGCGGGGATCACAATCGCCGTGAAACGCCGCTTTTGCCGAGAGCATCGCTCGGCGAGCACTTGCTCGAGCTTAGCTCCAGACCATGCCGCGATTGCGGCAACCAGACTTCCCCTCCCGCCCAGGCACGGTAAGGGAGTGCACTCGTGCCTCACGGTTTGGCTTCAATCCCGCTAATCAGCCAGCTTGCGGATCATTTCTAAGAGTGATGTCCTTCGCGATCATGCGGGGTGCGAAGAATTGCGTCAGTACTGGGCCAAGAATGGCAGTAGTTAGCATCAGCACCAACACCGCGTTCAGCATCCGTTCATTCAACAATCGTTGCCCTGATGGATTAATCGCGTCGTAAGCGACAAGTGCGGCAGCTAGCGTCGCCGCGACCTGTGGCAGAGTAAGCGACCACATCGTCATCCTCGCCGGCATACTGTATCCGAAGGCCTGTCCAGTGGCCTGCGCGGCCAACCATTTCCCAACAAGCAGCGCGCCGATGATGCCAATGACGAGATAAAAGTTCCCGACGATACTTGCGATGAAGACAGGCGGATTGATCAGGAATCCTGTCACGATGAAGAAAATTGGGATGAAGAAGCTGTTTCCGATGAATTCGAGCTTCTCCTTCGCTGGCTTGTCCTGCACAGCCGCATTGACCGCCAGCCCAGCCAAGAAGGCGCCGACGATGCCAGGCAGGTTGATCATTTGTGCCAGAAGCCCGGCGACAACGACGATCGCCAGCATCAGAATAAAGTAGGCATCCTCGTTGTTCTCGACCTGCCGCAGGAGATAGGCTCCCACCCGACTAAGGCCGAATAGGATGAGTGGCACAAAAATCGCGATCTCGACGAGCTGGATAGCGAGACCGGTAACCGAAAAGCCACTCTGGAATGTCGAGAGGCAGACGGCGAAGACGATTAATGACAGGGTGTCGGATACAACCGTGGCTCCGACCGTGACCGTCATAGGCTCAAGCCTGCTCGCGCCGAGTTCCCGGATGATGTTGTTACCCAGCAGCGTATGAGAGGCCAGCAGCGAGCCCAGCACGATCGCTGTCAGCATTCCGTAGCCAAGCAGGAAGCCGACGCCGGTTCCCAGTATCAGCGGCATCATTGTTGTCAGCAAGCCGAAGATCATCGTTTTGCGCTGAGCCTGGCGAAATCGCGTCAGATCGATTTCCAGACCGGCGAAAAACATGAGGAGCAGCTTGCGCCGCGTGGGAACGCAAGAATTCAAGAGGATGCATGGTGCCTCGATTTCCCAGATATCGTAACCCAAGCTGCGCGGGGACGGCTCAGATCAAGGTAACCTCTCCTTTCCAGGCACGGTAAACCAACAAGCATGCTTCGCGCACCCTTTTACGTGTCGTCCGCTGAAGAGTGCGCGAGGCGTTACCCTTGGTTTTGACAGAAACCGACTGATTGAAATCTGGTGGCCAGTTGGGTCGACCAAGCCTGGAACGCGTGTTGCACATCAAGCCACTGATTGAGGGTATCTTTAATGGCAGCGGAAGTTCCGCCACGTTTGCTCACTGCCTGCCAGACGACCGCTCCGTTCCCACCGTCGACGGCATATGCCTCGGCTGTCGCCGTGCCCGCGAAATAGCCCACGTCTTTGTTGAACGCGTATGCTGCCAGATCATAAGCGGTGCTTGCGTAGGGCGTGTATGTTGCGATCGTGTTCACGACGGGATTAGCGCTCGTAGCGTCAATTAGTGCGACACGTAAAACCAACACTCCGGGTCCGGGATTGTGTGCAAGAGGGCACACTTGCTTCATCGCATTCCTCAAGTCTGATGATGCCAAATTAGCAAGCTGTTGGCGCTGGCCGGGGGTCGCTGAGTTCAAGGATGAAGCCGGATCGGCCCAGATCGTCACGGGATCGACCATTACTGCGGTATAGGATGGGGGCTGCACGTTAGTATTCAGGTAGGTGAAGTCCGCTTGTCCCGAAGCGCCCGGCGTAAGGAGCTGCGGGCTCGGAAGGAAACCATTGGCTGGAACTGAAACCGCCATCTGCTCTGTGGCGCCGCCTACGACCTGACCCGTCTGTAGCCCGGAGGTTGCCTTCTGCTGGCAGCCACCAAGGGTGACGAGACACGCAGCCACGGCAATCCATTGAGTCGTCCGAGACATTTTACCTACTTTCGTTCATAACGAGTTCGACACGTGGCAGGTAAAACGACCGGGGGCAACCATCTTTCCTGGGCGCTGGCATCTCCCCGGGTAGGAAAGCTTGGCACGGTAAAACAGTCATTAAAAATTGGGCCTAATTCGAAGCTGAATGCCGGCCGGAGAGTGCAGGGACCGCTTCTTTAAGCTTCGTGCTCTTCCAGCGTCAGATGCGCGATGTAGCCGGAGCGGCTCTCCCCAGCGGCGCGGGCCAGGGCATCCAAGCGCTTCAGCACACGACGCGGCAATGTGATGTTTACCCGCTCAACCGCGTCATCGAGCAAAGCAGGATCCAGCGTGATGACGCCGAAAGTCCATCCGGCATAATCCGGCCGCTGGCGCAGTGCTTCCAGGCTGGACGCCGTGGGAATGGCTCTGCCCGCGTCCAGGGTAGCATCGATCCAGGCAGCCGCAGCCTCCTCGGCTCCGGACATAGCGTCATCGAGTGTGTCGCCGGCCGAGAAGCACCCGGGCAAATCAGGCACGATGACGCCGAAGGCAGTGGTTCCGGTTCCAGGTTCGATGGCAATCGGATAGCGCATGATCTTTCCTTACAGTCCGGCCTGTTTGCGGATCGCTGCCACGAGGCCGTTGCCGAGGTCTTTTTTCGGGTGAGGCACTACGACATGGCCAGAGCGGGTGAGATGCTTGAACACATGATGAGAGCCGCGTACCCGATCTAGGATCCATCCAGCCGCTTTTAAGTCACGGATCAGCTCAGCGCTCTTCATTGTGCGCATTATACACACGAAAGGGCCGGGGGTGGCAATAGCCCAAGACGCCACCCCGTTATTGCTGCAACCTACCCTTCCCTCCTCTGTACGCACGGCAAGTATGTACACTCGTGCCTCACGGCTTCAGGAGCATGCGATCGCGCGGGGTGTTCCGGCTCTCGCTCCTCCATCTCCGCCGCCAGCAGCGCCTCGAGGTAGCCGGCATGGGACTGCCCCTCGCGGGTGGCGGCCTCCGCCAAGCGTACGAATTGCCCGCCGATCGGCGGCATGCGCAGCGCCTTGCAGTGCTGGCGGATGACCTGGTCCTGGAGGTCGACCATCACGCCGTGCCTGCACACGGGCCGAAGAGCAGTAAGTCATAGTCCGCCATCGCGTCGGCATCGGCCGGTCGTCCCATTAAAAAGCGGCTCGTCCAGGTTGGGGGTGTGCAATTGTGGGCGCTTGGTTGACGGATCGGTAGGGCGACCCAGGCACCATGTGCAATCGGGGGCGCTCCAACGGCAGGATATCCTCCCAGGATGGCGAGGCCGCCTGCTCGAGTTGTCCGCGCCGCCGTTCAGCTACGGTTTTCCGCCCCGACTGCAATTACGGGATCGGAGGCGGTGTCAGAGGCAGGAAACTCGGCTAATCAATCGGCATACGAAACGTGAATCGTGTTTCAACCGCGGTGGAGGTGACGTCTAGCCTGCCGCTATGCGCCTGAGCGATCATTGAGGCGATATACAGCCCCAAGCCGAGCCCTTGCTGAGTTGGTCGGAGCGAGTTGCGGTAAAACGGCTGGAACAGATGCTCCATCGTGGCTGGAGGAATTGGCTCACCTGAATTGGCGACCGACAGCTCGAAGAAGCTGCCCTGGGTCCAAGCCTTCGTCCGGATCGACGTATCGCCCGCGCCGTGCGTAATGGCGTTCGCCAATAGGTTGGAGAATAGCTGAGCGACACGCTCACCGTCACACGAGACGGGCTCGACGATCGTGAAGTCAGTTTCGATGACGCGGTCAGGCCATGCCGTTTGCAACTCAGCAACGACCAACTCGAGCAACGGCACCAATGAGGTGCTGGAGACACGCTCCAGAGCGATGCCGCCGCCCAAGCGCCCGCGAGCGAAGTCTAAAACACTATCGATGAGCCCGCTCATCCGCGCCGCGCTATCTTGCATCAGCTTGATGATGCCGGCAGCTTTGTTGTCAAGTGGTCGTTTGGACAGCAATCTAATTCCGCCGTCGATAGCGGCGAGCGGGTTGCGAAGATCGTGGCCGAGCACGGCGATGAACTGCTCCCGCAGTTCGGCGTCATGGCGCTGGTCGATCAGCTCTTTGTCACGCGCGTCACTGTAGTCCTGCGCATCAAGGTGGGTAGCGATCAAGTCGGCGAACGCCTTGAACATCGCTAAGGTGGCAGGAGCATTCAGCTCCCTAGGCTCAGGATCGATTGCGCAAAGGGTACCAAACATTGAGCCATCGGCCCTGATGATCGGCATCGATATATAGCTTTGAAAGCCATAGAGCCGAGGGGTGTGGTGCTGGCTGTATCGCTGGTCTAGGTCAACGTGATCTATGACAACCGGTTCAGCGTTGCGCCGGATTTCGCTGCAGATGGTTGTCTCGACCTTTAGTTCTCCGCCTGGCTTGAGGCCAAAATTGATCTGGTCGAGTAGATTGCACGCGATCCATCGGTCTTCGGTGACCCTGGCTACAGCCGCGAAGCCCATACCGGTCGTGCGGCAAACCACGTCCAGGATCATCGGCACGGCGTCAATCCGGGCGATTGCAGCTATCGCGGCCTTTGCGACATCAGCCATCGGAATATCCCACTTACTCTCCTAGTTCCAGTTTTAGAGCCTGGAGAGATTATATCATTTCCAATGGGGGTGAGCGCCTCTCGGTTCCTTCGTATTGGTCCTACGCTGCCAGGCGTCTGATCGTTTCGACGATCTTGGGCAACTGATAGGGCTTGGGAAAGAAGACGGCGGCGGGATCGAAATCCTGGAGGCGGTCGTGGATGAGCGGAGCGAAGCCGGACACAACGACGAGGATAATTGTCGGATGGAACCCGCGGGCGTGGGTCGCAACGTGAATGCCATCCATTTTGCCCGGCATTTGGACATCGGTGAACAGCACACCGAAAAGCTCTGGCCCCATGAGCCGTAAGGCGGCTTCATCACCTGACGAGGCCTCTTCGACGTCAAAGCCCTCGTCTCTGAGAAACTGCCCAGCCATCAGCCGGATGAGATGCTCATCCTCAACGAGCAACACGCGCAACGCCCCATGCAATTCTCCCCGGATGCCAGCACCTTGTCTTATCAAGGGATTGGCCAGGGTATTGCCAAACACGACGGCGGCATTGCTGGGTACAGGCACCCACCGGGGCTTCAGATTGGGGCAACCCGCCCTGCCCTTATAGTGTGGCACGGTAAACCAGGATTACCGTGCCTATTTCTTCGATAAATGGCTGGTTTAGAAGCTATTTTCCATGAGAGCGCCTTCCTAGGATTGCCGAAATGCCGGCTGCCGAGGGTTTCCTGGGGTGGAGTGTGATCGTCGAGCCAGGTCCTGTCGCCCGGTTCTGCTGCTTAAAGTTCCAGTAGACTACGGCGCGCCCGGATCGATAGGTCTTCGGAGGACTTTCCGTAAACCTTCGGTAGACTTTCGGTGGGTTTACCAGTTTCAGAGATTGGGTCGGGCTACCCCTGGGCGCCTTTAGTCTACCTAAGGTATACTTTCGGCTCGGCGCGGGAGCGGCGGCGAGCGGCCGCAAGCTCGCTATCGGGTTCCTTGAGCTGCCATCCGCGGCATGGGGTCGAATTTCACAGGGCCTAGGCTCAACCCAACTATCCTACATAGCGCTTAAATAGTCTCCCGTAGGTCTACGGAAGGTCTACCGTTGCCAGGCCGTTTTCGATTGGTCTAACGTCTACCTGGCTTTGCAGCAGGGGAAGAATGCCGACAATCGTCTTTGCTTCGCCGAAAGGCGGCGCCGGTAAGAGCACGTCCGCCGTGCTGCTCGCCACAGAACTCGCCCTGAACGGGGCGACGGTCACCATCATAGATGCAGATCCCAATCGGCCGGTAAGCCGCTGGGGCCGCCTGCCCGGCAAGCCAGACAACTTGGCCGTTAGAGATGACGTGTCCGAGAAGACAATCGTGCGAACCATCGAAGAGGAGTCTACACGGGCTGCCTTCGTCATCGTCGATCTGGAAGGCACGGCTAGCCGGATGATCCCCTACGCCATGTCACGCGCCGACCTGGTCGTGATACCGACTAGGGGCTCAACGCTGGATGCTGTGGAGGCGGTCTCCGCCATTCGAGAGGTCCGACAGCAGGAGGAGGCTTTTCGAATACAGATACCAGCCGTGATCCTGTTTACCTGCACCAGTGCCGCCATAAAACCGCGGACACTCGCCGCCATCGAGACTGAGTTCAAAGCAAATGGCGTGCCGGTGTTGAAGACCAGGTTGCACGACAGAGACGCCTATCGGGCCATCTTCAGCTTCGGGGGAACTGCGGCCGCCCTCGACCCGAAGAACGTACGGAATATCGATGCTGCGGTGAAAAACGCGCAGGAATTCGCCCAAGAGATTGTTGCACTGCTCCGGGCGAACAGATCAGGGGCCGCAGCATGAACAAACGATCCAGCATCTTCGGGAATCCGGCGCCGGCACCAATGCTAGATGTGGGTGACTTCCAACCAAAGGCGAGACCGGAAACCCGCCCGCCGCCGGCGGAAATAGACGCCGCCAGCCGCTTCAAGAGTCGAGAAGCCGCGCCCGAGGCGCCGGTAAACCTACCGTCTACTAAGCGTAAGCCGATGACCTACAGAACCGGCCGAAATGTGGTGCTAAGTATTAAAACTAGCCAGGAAATGGTCGACCGATTCTATTCCTTGGCGGAAACCAAGGGTTGGAAGGTTGGTGAGACTTTTGAGCGTGCCTTAGAGGCTCTCTCCAGAGAATCTTGACAGCGCCGCGGGAGACCGACGGCGAGTTCCATACTTTCTCGAGTGAATCGTCATCCCGACACCGCCGAGCAGCCTACTATCAGCGCCTTGGGTACGGGCCCTTGGCTAACTCAATAGCCGCTGTGCAGCAACTGTAACGCACGGAGAGTCCAATAGGGGCGCACGTAGAGTCCAATCGCACCTGTGGATAATCTGTCCTAGTGTCCTGGCCGAGAAATAACTAGACACCTTCGCGTGGCTATGATTCGCTGAGTTCCTGGCAGCGCAGGAGACGACGCGTGGCGACACCGAA
>NZ_LMUQ01000075.1:54673-74386 GCF_009765865.1 Acidisoma sp. L85 | reverse complement strand
TATCCAACGCGGATGCCGCTCCAGCCACGCAATGACCTTTGGGTGCTTGTGAGTTCCGTAGTTATCCATGATGGCGTGGACCTGCTTGCCCGCGGGGATCTCAGCCTCAACGGCGTTAAGGAAGCGAATGAACTCCTGGTGCCGATGATGCTGCTTGGACTTGCTTCGGAAAAGTGGAGAGCTGTTTTAAATCAGGCGGCCTGCCTCTCGTAAGTGGCGGGGCTGACGAAATCCAGTGACGAATGTCTCCGGACGGGATTGTAAAAGCTGTCGATATAGCGACCGATGGCGGCCTCGGCATCCTGCCGGGTCATGAAGAGTGTTCTCCAGACGAGCTCCGACTTCAGGGTTTTGAAGAAGGTCTCGACGATCGCGTTATCATAGCAATTGCCCTTGCCGGACATTGAGATGTGAGCGCCATGCTGGCGGAGTTCACTCTGGTAGTCGATCGAACAATATTGGCTGCCGCGGTCCGAATGGCAGATCAGCCCGGGTTCCGGGCAGCGAATGGCAAAAGCCCGGCGAAGTGCGGCCAGGGCTAAATTGCGGTGCAGGCGGTCACTCACCGACCAGCCAATAATGCGCCGGGAGAAAAGGTCCATCACGATCGCCAGGTAAAGCCACCCCTCCCTGGTCCATACGTAGGAGATGTCCGCCGACCATTTCTCGTTTGGCGCCGTGGCGGTGAAATCCTGGTCCAGAAGATTGGGGGCAATCGGCCAGACGTGCTCGCTGTCCGTCGTTCGTTTGAAACGGCGCTTTTGCCGAGCTCGCAGACCGTTGTCCCGCATGAGACGTGCGGTGCGACGGCGCCCAACCGTGAGGCCCTGATCACGAAGCTCCCGCGTCATTCGCGGGCTCCCATAGGTGCCGTTCGACAGGGCGAAGGCCGAACGGACATGCGCAAGCAGCACCATATCCTGCCGTTGCCGCCGGCTGGCGAAACGGGATCTCCAGGCGAAATAGCCACTCTCGCTGACATCAAGCACCCGGCAAAGTCGCTGGACAGGGAAGTCCTTCTTCGCCCGGTCGATGAGTTCGAACCTCATCGACTTCCCTCCTTGGCGAAAAAAGCCGTGGTGGGTTCAACTGGTCGACGCAATCTGGTTGATTTCATAACGGTCAGAGAGGTTCCGCGATGGCGCAAATGGGTCGGCCTGGACTATCCGCCGGACAGAAGCGAGAGTTGTGGAACCGATGGAAGGCCGGTGAGTCGCTGAGCGACATCGGCCGAGCGCTTGGAAAGCATGCTGGATCGATATTCGGGGTGGTCCTTGCCAAGGGCGGCATTGCCCCGCCCTTGAGGACGAGAAGCCGCTTGGCGCTGACGGAAGGTGAACGAGAGGAGATATCGCGTGGTCTGGTGGCCGGACTGCCCTTCCGTTGCATCGCTGTCCAACTCGGGCGCTCCCCATCCACCATTGGCCGTGAAATAGGGCGCAACGGAGGACGGAAGCACTACCGTGCGACTGGCGCTGACGAGCGTGCCTGGCAAAAGGCACTTCGTCCAAAGCCTTGTCTGCTGGCGACCAATAGCCAGCTCCGGGACACAGTTGCGGAAAAACTGCAGGCGAAATGGTCACCACAGCAAATTGCTGGGTGGTTGAAGGTCGAGCATAGCGATGACGAGGCGATGCGGGTGTCTCACGAGACCATCTATAAAAGCCTGTTCATCCAGGCCCGTGGCGCCCTGAAACGGGAATTGCTTTCGAATCTGCGCAGCAGGCGCATCATGCGGCGCGCCAAGACGTCGACAACCGACGGACAGCCAAGGGGACAGATCATCGGAGCCGTATCGATCAAGGATCGGCCTGCTGAGATCGAAGATCGTGCCATACCTGGTCACTGGGAGGGTGACCTGGTTTCTGGCGCCAAAAACACGCATATTGCCACCTTGGTAGAGCGTCAGTCCCGCTTCGTGATGCTTATTCATGTCGGTGGCAAAGACAGCGAAAACGTGGTGGATGCCCTCATCCGCCAGGTCGGAGAGCTGCCTGCGGGGCTGATGTCGTCGTTGACCTGGGACCGCGGCATGGAACTCGCACAACACAAGCGCTTCACGGTCGCGACTGACGTGGATGTCTATTTCTGCGATCCACAAAGCCCGTGGCAGCGCGGGAGTAACGAGAATACGAACGGCTTGCTACGTCAATACCTACCCAGAGGATTGGATCTGTCTACCCAGAGTCAGGACGATCTCAATACAATCGCGCTAAGCCTGAACACTCGGCCCAGAAAGACCCTTGGCTACCGAACGCCGGGTGATATGTTCGCCCAAGTGGTTGCGTCGATCGGTTGAACCCACCGTGGCCCGCTTCAGGATATCCCGCTCCTGGCGGAGGATTTCGTTCTCTCGCCGCAACCGCTTCAGCTCAGCCGCAGGGTCCTCGCCAGGAGGTCGCCGATCCGGCTCCTCCATCTCCCGCTCCCGCCTCTGCGACAGCCATCGCGTCAAGGTCGACAAGCTGACGCCAAGATCCTCGCTGATCTCCCCCTTCGTCCGACCGCTCGTGCGTAATAGACGGACGGCCTCCTCCTCAAACTCCTTCGTGAACCGCTTCTGCTTTATGGCCAGAAAACTCCTCTCAACGCATCAGGAGCTCTCCACTTTTCCGAAGCAAGTCCAAAATACCTGAACAATTTGATTGAGCACGACCATCGGAGCGTCAAGCGGCGCGTCGCCGTGATGCTCGGCTTCAAGTGTTTCTAGAACGCGGCAATCACCATCGCGGGCATTGAGCTGACGCATCGCATCCGCAAGCAACGACTCGCATTTGGGCGTCTCGGTCTTCAAAGCCGAGTTGCGTCCGAAAAGTGGATCGCACTCCTCGGAAGCTGACCACACAATAGGTTCCGGCCTCACTTAACCAGTTCCAGCTCCGTAGAGACCACTTTTGAACCCCGCGGGGAACAACGAGCACGTATCTCGGCAGGCGATGCGCTCAATTGCCGTTGAAACGCCCTGCGCATGCGTTGCTCATCTCCAAAGCCATATTGTATTGCGACGACACCAAGGGGTGTATCGCTTTGCTCAATCACTTCGCGTGCCGACTGAATACGAATGATCTCAATCGCTTTGGCCGGCGTCAATCCGGTGCGCGCGACGAAATAGCGTGCGAAGGTTCGCCCGCTCATCCCAGCCCTTTTTGCCAATGCTTCTGCCCGAAGATCAGCGCCAAGGTTGTCGGCGATCCAAGCAAAGAGAGGCCCTAAGGGGCCCTCTGAATCCGAAATTTGGCCGGAAAGGACTTGGCTAAACTGTGACTGACCGCCTGGTCGCTTCAGGAAGACGACCAGCTCTCGGGCGACCTCGAGCGCTATACTGAGGCTTTGATCCTTCTCGATCAGCGCCAGTGCTAGATCGACCCCCGCACTGACACCTGCAGACGACCAGATATGACCATCCTGCAGCCAGATTGGGTCGGGCTCCAGTCGCACATCTTTGAAACGTTCGACGAAAAGGTCGCAATATCGCCAATGGGTCACGGCCCGTCGGCCGGACAATAGCCCGGCTTCCGCTGCCAGGAACGCGCCTGTGCAGACGCACGCTATCCGCTTCGAGCGCGCTGCGAGTCGCCTGACCCCCTCACGCAATGCTGGATCCTTGGCGGCCGTCGGTGCGTTAAGACCGCCTGGCAGAAACAGCGTACCGATAGGGTCTTCGACGCTTGCCAGTGAGATGCTTCCGAGGGAGAGCCCGGAACAATCGGTTTCGATTTGCCCCCCGGCAAGTGAGGCCAGAGTGACTTCATAAGAATTCTTACCCGCGACAGCCAGGGCCTGCGCCGGTCCGGCCACATCGAAGCCTGCAACTCCTGGATAGATCAGAAAAACGACGCGATGTGCGGACATGGCTTGCTCGCGGTTCAGGAAACTCTGCCAACAGCTGCACGCTATCATTTCCTGCCACGTAAGTGAACCGGTTAGCTAAGTTCGGCAGAAAATGACGCCTAATTGGCCATTTGATTTCGGGACTGGGCCTGGGGCGCTTCTTCGTTTCGAAGACGCTCTCGCTCGAACGGGCACCGATGCCTTGGCTTTGGGAAGCTCTCGTCAAGATCCTCTCGACTGCCATGAGGTGGCGTGCTGGCGAAAAGCTTGCGTCGCGCGGTTTGGCAAAAAACGAAGCCTGTTTGTCCTAGGAGTAAATGGATCGAGGAGTTAGCAATTGCTCTAACAACACATCTGGCGATCGCGACGCGAGAAGCGGGGCGCGTGGCTTCATTCTCACCGATACTATGTCGCTTCGCTTTTAGGAGCTACGCATGCTTACGTTCACGCACCGCAACCCCGAGATGCAACTCACTAAAGCACGAACCGCGCTCGTACTGGCTGATATCCAGAATGAATTTCTGCAAGAAAAACAGGGAACCTATTACGAGCTCATCGCGGATGCCCTGAAGGAACGCAATGTCGTCGCGAACCTCGAGCAGCTCCTCGCAACCGCACAGGAGCTAGGCTACTACGTGATCCATTCCCCCCATTATTACTATCCCACCGATAGCCAATGGGAAGTGCCACCCGGAGCGATCGGTCATTATCTGGCTGGGATCGGCTTCTGCGCCCGGAAGGATCCGGTCGACCTCGACGGTTTTGAAGGTTCTCGAGCGGATTATTTCGAGCCCTTCAAGAGGTACCTCCAAGATGGGCACACCTGCAACACTGCACCTCACAAGCATTTTGGATGCGAAGCCAACGACGTCATCAAGCAGCTTCGAATGCGAAAAGTCGAGCAGGTAATCATGGCGGGGCCAGTCGCCAATATCTGTCTGGAATCTCATATGCGGGACATCATCGAGGCAGGCATGGAAGTCGCCATGGTGCGTGATGCCGTTGCGGCAGGTGTGAATGAAGAAGGCGACGGCTATGCGGCGGCAATGGTCAATTACCGGTTTATGGCGAATGCCGTCTGGACCACCGAGGAGACGGTTCGCAAAATGAAGTCCGCGGCGTCTGTCTAAAGTCTCAGAGCTCTCTTTAACCCTCAGGACTTTCCATATGTCAAAGACGGTACTAATCACAGGCACCTCTAGCGGCTTCGGCAATGACATTGCCCGGACGTTAACGGGAGAGGGGCATCGGGTATTCGCTAGCATGCGCGACCTAGATGGGCGGCATCGGGAGGTTGCAGAGGGCTTAGCCGCGAAGAGCATCGAGACAATCGAGCTTGACGTCACAGATGACCGCAGCGTCGACGCGGCGTTCAAAAACTTGCTCATCAAAACGGGTGGCAAGCTTGATGTGCTGATCAACAATGCGGGTGTCGCAGCCGGGGGTCTTTCAGAGACCTTCACGCCCGAACAGGTCCGGTCGATGTTTGAGGTCAATGTCTTCGGGATACACCGTGTTACCCGGGCGGCCCTCCCTGCAATGCAGGCGGTTGGATCGGGCGTGGTCATCAATATCGGCTCTATACTCGGCCGAGTCACCCTTCCCTTCTTCGCCCTATACGGGGCGTCAAAGCACGCCGTCGAAGCCATGACTGAAGGCTATCGCTACGAGCTATCTCAATTTGGTATCGACGTCGTGCTTCTTCAGCCGGGTCCCTATCCGACGAAGTTATACACGGCAATCCAGCAGCCCGCGGATGCCGGTCGTGCGAGGAGCTATGGAGACGTGGCGGCCCTTCCACAAGCGTTCAACAACTACCTGAGTGGATTGTTCGCCTCTGAGCAGGCTCCCGATCCGCATGACGTTGCCGTGGCGCTAGCCCACGTCATCAAGACCGCCCCTGGCAAGAGACCGAGCCGTGTTGTTGTCGGGCTGCCCTTTGGGGCGGATCTCGCGGATGCGGCCATCCAGCCAATACAGAACGAGCTAATCGAGAGCATCGGCTTCGGTCATCTTTCTAAACTAAACACGACTTCGAGTGAAGTAGAATAGGGATCACTTCGATCTACCATGTGCGTGTAGCCGAGACTTGGCCAGGCACACAGTCTGACGGCCCGTAACTTGGCCGGTGTCGGTTCTCTGTGCGGCTTACTTTTTTTCCCTGAGGATGGTCATGAACAACGATCGAAAAGTAGTCGTGGTGACGGGAGCTTCCCGTGGCTTGGGCGAAGCGTTTATAAAAGCCTATCGCAACCGTGGATGGCGGGCAGTGGGAAATGCCCGCACCATTCCAGTATCGTCTGATCCGGATTACGTCACCGTTGTCGGCGATGCGGGCGACCCAAAAGTTGCGCGCAGGATCATTCAAACGGCGCTTGATCGTTTCGGGCGAGTCGATACTCTCATCAACAATGCGGGTATCTGGAGGCCAGGACGCATCGAGGACATTTCTGAAACGCTCTTTCGGGAAGTGATGCGGACCAACCTCGATAGCGTCTTCTTCGCGACCCAAGCTGCTGTGCCTGTCATGAAAAAACAAGGTGGCGGTCACATCGTTCAGATTTCGACGAGCCTGGTCGAGCACCCGCTCCAGACCGTTCCGGCGGTCCTGGCGTCGTTGTCCAAAGGGGCTGGCGTTGCCGCCACGCGCGGTTTGGCAATGGAATTGGCGTCGAGCAACATTCGTGTAAACACCATTTCCTTGGGTATCGTCGTGACGCCGCTCCATGACGGGGCGGACTTGGAAAGCTTGCGATCTTTCTCGCCCCTCAATCGCAATGGTCAAATCGAGGATGTCGTGAAGGCGATAAATTATCTTGAGGACGCAGATTATGTCACGGGTGAAATACACTACGTCGACGGAGGTCGAACCGCAGGCCACTAGGGTGCGGTCAGGCGCATAAGCTCGGTTTGCGGCGCAGTCTACTTCGTCTAGCGGATGGGATGTCCGAAAGTGGCTTGGCGTCGGCGCGTCTCTGACGAGTTTGAGCGTCCGAATGCCAACGAGTTCTTCGGGCCCTGGAGCGCAGATAAGGCTAAGGAAAGTCGAGAGAACACCATGATCCTAGAAATGAGACCGAATTGCGAATGTTGCGGTAAAGAGCTGCCGCCAGACGAGGCTGTTGCCGGGATTTGCAGTTTTGAGTGTACCTTTTGCGAAGAGTGCGCGTCCGACATTCTGCAAGGTATTTGTCCCAATTGCGGCGGAAACATTGTTGCCCGTCCGATCCGTCCAGCAGAGAAGCTTCTCAAATTCCCGGCTTCGTCGAAGCGTGTTTTGAAAGCAGATGGTTGTACAGAACAGAGAAGCCAATCTAGGCGCGTCACAGAGTAGCGAGATAGAAGAGATAAGGTGCTATCAATGAAAACCAGCGACAAAGCCGGCAAGTTTGTTAAAGACCACAGAAAGGGCACGCCTGTTATCCTCTACAACGCTTGGGACGCAGGGAGTGCTAAGACGATCGCGGCAGCTGGCGCGCAGGCCATCGCCACGAGTAGCTGGGCTGTTGCCGCGGCTCAGGGCTATAAAGACGGCGAAGCGATCCCATTGGATTTCGTCGAGCGGCTTATCAGCCGGATCGTCGAAAGCGTAGACTTGCCTGTCACCGTCGACATCGAAAGCGGCTACAGTGACGATGATGCAGTCTTATCGGAAACAATATCGCGCCTGGTCGACATCGGGATCATCGGAGTCAATTTTGAGGATCGCCTCATCGGGGGAGATGTGCTCCGTGACACCGATCAGCAGGCGCGACGCATCTCGACTATCCGCCGATCTGCCGAACATAAGGGCGTCGATCTGTTCATCAACGCCCGCACAGATGTCTACTTCATTCCTGAACGAGATCATGAAAAGACCCTCCCGGAGGCTCTTCAGAGGGCCGAGGCCTATGCTGCTGCAGGTGCATCCGGGGTGTTTTATCCGGGGCTCATCAACCCGGAGTTAATTTCTAGGATATGTGAGCGCGTCGCCCTGCCGGTCAACATCATGGTCATGCAGGGCGCTCCCGCAAAAGCTGAGCTAGCCGCGCTGGGCGTCGCCAGGATCAGTTATGGGAACATCCCGTACGTTCGAGCCATGCAAGCGCTTGGGCAGGATGCCGCAACCATCCTTTAGCGCATATCGGCCGGTCGTCGAACGTCCGTTTGTCTCCAGGGACGTGGTGGATCTGCTTTCGCCGCGAAGGAACATATTAGTCATGGATAGACGTCTGCTTGTTCTTGCTCTGGGGATGTTCGCCCTCGGGACGGACAGCTTTGTTATGGCGGGCATTCTGCCGGAAATCTCACGGGCTTTCGGTGTCCCGATCGGTGTGGCTGGACAGATCACGACCGTCTACGCGATCACCTATGCGCTGGCGGCTCCCACGGTGGCTGCAATGGCAGCACGCGTTCCGCGTAAGACCCTGCTCCTCGCGAGCCTTGGCACGTTTGTTTTGGCCAACCTTGCGACTGCCCTGGCGCCGAGCTTCGGATTTGCGCTCGTCACGCGTGTGGTGGCGGGCCTAGGCGCAGCAATGTTCGCTCCGACGGCGACAGGAGCGGCCGCAACGATCGTTCGGCCTGAGAAGCGCGGCTTTGCACTTGCCATCGTGATCACTGGGTTGACGGCGTCCACAGCGCTTGGAACGCCTCTTGGCGCCTTGATTGGTGGCTTCGGGGACTGGCGATGGACCATGCTCTTCGTTTCAGCCCTGGCTGCGCTCGCGGGAGTGGGGGTATCAACGCTGCTATCCGATATTCCGTTACTGCCCGCAATCAGCCTGCTTCAACGCATTACGCCCGTGAAAGAGGCGCGCGTAGCTCTTACACTCATCACGGGGCTTACTTATCAGGCCGGGCATTTCATTTGCTACATCTACTTCGCCGTCGTGTTTTCCGAGATCATCCACGGTAGAACCCTGTTGCTGGGCGGTCTCCTTGTTCTCTGGGGCGTGAGCGGTCTGATCTGCAACCTTGTTGCCGGCCGTCTCTCGGACAGTATCGGCAATAGTAAAGTAATCCTTTGCGGTTTGATCATGCTGGCGGTGATCATGGGTTGCTTGCCTCTGGCCAGCCAAAACATCTGGACGGCTGCCATTGTCGTCATGGCCTGGGGTGGTGTCGCATGGGGATTGCTCGTGCCGCAGCAACATCGACTGGTGATGGCGGCATCCCATTCGGCTCCCGTTGTCCTGGGTCTAAACACCTCCGGAACTTATCTCGGTATAACACTCGCTGGTGGGATCGGCGCGTTCGGGATCAAAGCCGTCGGCATGCATAATCTTGGGTATATAAGCGCTGCATTTATCATGGTTGCGCTCTTATTCGCAGAACTAGCAACGCAACGCATTAACGCAGCCCAGCAAACGCTTTTGATAGAACGGCTGCAGTAAACCCAAGTTCAAATCTTCATGATTGTCTCTGCCTTTGCTGGGGTATGTTATTTGCGACGGAATAAGAGATTTGTAACAAGAGAAGCAGGAAACCTCACTCTTTTTGCCTCTACCTTGAAGGCTTTAGGACACCCGTTACGTTTTTCCGCAACCTGCCATCTTCTGGACGGAGAGCGCTCTGTGGGTGAGTTGTTGGAATTGCTGAATGCATCGCAGCCTAACTTTTCGCAACAGATGGTCTCCCTCAAGCGAGCGGGAATCGTCGAGACACGCCGCGACGCCGGAAGAGTTTTCTATCAAATATGCCGGTCCGATGCCGGGACACTGGCGAGCAAAATATGCCGACCATGGCGCGGTTGGTTCGGGAAATGACTTGTTATGAAGTAGATCTTCAAGCGATCGGAAGACCAAGTCTTTGAATGAGTAAGGGTCCGGCGGTCAGAAGATCGTGCGCTTCCGGGACCAGTACAGAAGTGATGGATCACCGACAAGATCGCCGCTGCTCTGCCCGACGTTAAATGACATCGGTTTGCAGGATGAGCGTCGACATCGACATAGTGAGGACCCAATGCCTGACTCGATAACGCAGCGCGATACAACATTACCTACAGGAGTAAATGGTCATCGCTCCGGAAAGCCTGGGGTCAAGGTCTGGGGGGTGTCGCTTCTGGCAATGGCTGCCGTTGTCGGGATGGTCATTGTCGGGCCACGATTTTCAAATTCCGCGGCAGGATCCGCGGCGGCAGTACCGCCTCCTTACGTGGTGGTGAGTAAACCCTTGCAGCACGCTATCGACCAGCGCCTGAATTTGCTCGGACAGTTCTCGCCTGTGCAAGAGGTAGACCTGAGAGCACAGGTCGGCGGCATTTTGACCGAGATCGGCTTCAAAGATGGAGAGATCGTTCAAAAGGGCGAATTGCTCTTTCAGATAGATCCCACCCCCTATCAAATTCGCCTGGCATCAGCCCAAGCCCGGTTGGAGGGGGCGCAAGCCCGCTGGGCCTTGGCAAATCGTGAGGAGTTTCGAGCGGCCAGCCTGAGCCAGAGCGGTGCTGGTAGTGTCGAAACAACCGACCAGCGCGTGGCCGACCGGCGCGCAGCACAGGCCTCGATTGATGATGCTAATGCAGCAGTACATGATGCGCAGTTTGACCTCGATCACACACGCATCTTGGCGCCGTTTGATGGGAAGATCGGTGCGCATCAGGTCTCCGTTGGCAATCTCATTTCCGGTAACCGGTATGGCACCAGCGCGACGACCTTGCTGGCGACGATCATGTCGACGGGACGGATTTACTTCAACTTTGACATGAGCGAGTCGGACTACGGCACCTTCCTCAGGGATCGCCCCAATCCCGGTGACGTGCTGGCTGAGAATGTGACGCTGTCAGTCGACGACGGCAGCGGCATAACCCGCCAAGGGAAGCTTGATTTCATCGACAATACCTTGGACCGGTCCAGTGGTACGATCCATGCGCGTGCGACTTTCCCCGATGAAGACTTCGCGCTGACTCCCGGCGGGTTTGCCCGTATTGACGTACAAATCGCACCGCCCAAACCTGCGCTTCTACTGCCTGAAGCGGCGCTTCTGCCGGATCAAACGACCTATTCGGTCCTGGCGGTTGGGCCCCATAACGTCGTCACGCCCAAGCTTGTGACGGTGGGTGACCTCCGCGGCGGCCTGCGCGTCATTACATCAGGTCTGACCGCGACCGATAAGGTCGTCATCGACGGCATCCCAGTAGCGCATCCCGGCGCCAAAGTGTCGCCTCGCGACGGATCGATTCACTTCGATTCCAATCAAAGCCAGCGCTGAGGTCGAGATGAAGCTTTCTCATTTCTTCACTGATCATCCACGTTTTGCCGTGGTGATTAATATCTTCATAGCCATATTCGGACTGGCGTCGCTCTTTACGCTGCCGATTGCCCAGTATCCTAATATCGTGCCCCCCACCATCCAAATCATCACCAGCTATCCAGGCGCGTCAGCAGAGACCATCGCAAATACCGTTGCGACACCGCTCGAGCAGGCAGTGAATGGCGTCGAGGGCATGGATTATATTAGTAGCCAATCAACGGGAAATGGGCAGCTCGCCATCACCGTCATTTTCAAGATCGGCACAAATCCGAATACCGATCTCCTCCTTGCCCAAAGTCGGGTCCAAGATACATTGTCCCGCCTTCCGCAAGAGGTCCAGGCACAAGGCGTGCAGGTGAAAAAGACTATTCAAGCGCTATTGCTGGGTGTGCACGTCTATTCGCCCGACGGATCACGCAGCCCGGAATACATCTCAAATTATATGCTGAAAATCCGAGACGAAATCGCGCGGTTGCCTGGTGTCGAGGATTTCCAGCTATTCGGAGCGCGCGACTATGCGATGCGGATTTGGATTGATCCGGACAAGGCTGCGGCGCATAACATCAGCGCCAGCGACATAATGACGGCACTGCGCGGGCAAAACGTGCAAGTCTCTGCGGGAACGCTGAACGCACCGCCGACTAAGGGACATCCGGCATTTCAGGTAAATGTGGAAACGCTCGGCCGTCTCCAGACGCCCAAGCAATTCGGTGATATCACCGTTAAATCAGACGATTTGGGACGGGTCACCCGAATACGCGACATCGGGCGTGCGGAGCTGGGCTCAGTTGATTATGGCTCGATTGCCTACGCGGACAAATATCCATCGGCCCCGTGGTTTCCGATCGCGACGCAGGGGGCCAACGTCGTTCAAGTCGAAAACGAGATCTGGGCGAAGATGGCGGAGCTCAAAAGGTCGTTCCCCTCTGGTCTCGCTTATACGAGAATCTATGACCCGACGACATTCGTGGGTCAGTCTATCACAGAAGTAGTCAAAACGATCTTCATCGCGATCGCGCTTGTTGTCGGTGTCATCTTTGTATTCCTGCAGACATGGCGCGCCACGATTATTCCGTGTGTGGCGATCCCCATCTCACTTATAGGCAGTTTCTCGATTCTCGCCATCTTTGGGATTTCTATCAACAACCTGTCCATGTTCGGTCTTGTCCTGGCAATCGGCACCATTGTCGATGACGCTATTGTCGTTGTCGAGAATGCCGAGAGAAACATTGCCCTGGGCATGTCTCCACGAGAGGCCGCTCATAGAACGATCGATGAAGTGTCGACCGCACTCATTGGGATAGCGCTCACTCTGTGCGCGGTGTTCATCCCGTCGGCGTTCATTAGCGGGATCTCGGGGCTATTCTTCGTGCAGTTCGCGGTAACGGTAGCGGCCGCGACAATTATCTCCGTATTCGTGTCCTTGACGCTTAGCCCGGCCCTTTGTGCTGTGCTCTTGACGCCCCACCACCACAGGCCGCCCTCGGGGATCCGTCTCTGGATCCACGAAGCCACGTTTGGTCGGTTCAATGCAGGCTTCAATTGGCTCGCGACCAACTATGGGAAGACGACGAGCCGCCTTGTTCGTGCAACGGCACTGATGGCCGTGCTCTACTTTGGTTTCATCTGTTTGACAGGCTTTCAGATGGCGCGGATGCCGACAGGGTTCATCCCCGAGCAGGATATCGGCTATCAGGCTGTCATCGTCTTCCTCCCTCCGGGTTCCAGTTTGGAGCGCACCGATGCCGTCGTGCGGGAAGTCAATGACGTCGTCCTCAAGACGGTTCCGGCTACGCACACGTCCCCCGTATCGGGGTTCGACGTCACGACATCAACTGTCGCTCCCAACGTCGGGACGGTGTTCTATGGTCTGCCGTCACTTTACGGGAAACATTTTCCTGGCGTCACAGCTAAGACGGTGTTGCCAAAGGTGCGCGCGGCTCTGACGAAGATCAAAGATGCGGTCATAATTGTTGTAAATCCACCGCCCGTCCAGGGGCTGGGTTCCGCGGGCGGCTTCAAACTAATGGTCGAGGATCGCGGTAACCATACTCCGGCCGAACTCGCCAGTGCGACGAATATGCTGGTCTCGGCTGCAAACCGAGACCCCGTCTTTCAGGGCGTGTTCACTCTATTCAATGCCGGTGCGCCGTCACTTTATACGAGCATCGATCGCGAGAAGGCAGAGAAGCTAGGCGTTACGCCTGCCGACATGTTCTCGACCCTCGAGCTCTACATCGGGTCTCAGTATGTAAATGATTTCAACTACTTCGGCCGAACCTACGAGGTGTTGGCTCAGGGGGATCAGCAATTTCGGAGGACGGCCGCAGATATAAGCCATCTAAAGGTCCGGAACGCCCAGGGTGATATGGTTCCCATCGGTTCTGTGGCCACATTTGCCAATCAAACAGAACCTTATCGTCAGCCGCGGTATAATCTCTACCCAGCGGCCGATGTTCTCGGCTCCGCGGCACCCGGCGTCTCGTCCGGCACGGCGCTGGCGCGGATGGAGCAGTTAGCACAGCAGGTGTTGCCGTCGGGCTTTGCGATGGATTGGACAGAGCTTAGCCATCAGCAGGCACAGCCAGGCATTCCGACAATCGCGATCTTCGCCCTTTCTGCAATCTTTGTCTTCCTTGTTCTAGCGGCACTGTATGAAAGCTGGAAGCTTCCGCTGTCGATTGTGCTGATCGTGCCAATGGGCTTGCTGCCATCGGCGTTCGGTCTGGATATGCGGGGAATGCCGATCGATATCCTGGCGCAAATCGGCTTCGTGGTGCTGGTCGGGTTGGCCGCGAAGAACGCGATTCTGATTGTGGAGTTCGCGAAGCAGAAGCAGGATCATGAGGGCGTCACGCCTGAAGACGCCGCAACGCACGCGGCCCGGACACGCCTCCGCCCGATCCTAATGACGAGCTTCTCGTTCATATTGGGGGTCTTTCCACTGGCGGTGGCACAAGGGGCGGGCTCCGAAATGCGTCAATCTCTCGGCACCACGGTGTTTTTCGGGATGCTCGGGGTCACTGCCTTCGGGCTTTTGTTCACGCCCGCACTATACACCTTCATTCGTAGGTCGGGCGGCGCACGGGCTGCGGTGCACAGATCTGCCGCCAATGACTTTGCGTCCAGGAGTGCGCCATGAACACCAGAGTAACACGAACTGCAATGAGCAGTGGCTTTCTCAGCATAGTTCTATCCGGTTGCATGGTCGGTCCGAGTTACGATGCACCAAGCACAACATTCGCGCCCTTCCACAATGTCGTGAGTATGCAGTCCGATACCAGGATAGCACCTCCCCTGGATCGCTGGTGGACGGGGTTTCAAGACCCCATTCTGGTGGCGATCGTGCAGCGGTCGCTGGATCAAAATCTTGACCTCCAAGCGGCTCTTGCTCGCGTGCAGCAGGCACGGGCTGCGGCGTCAGGCGCGGGTGCTGCTTTATTGCCGACAATAGATGTTAACGCATCGTCAACCTATACCCATCAGAGCCTCAACGGGGCGTTTGGTTCGGTCTCCAATGGCGCGCCGGGCTTCCATCGGAATGGTGCGGAAGATGTCGTCGGCCCGTCCGCCAGTTGGGAGTTGGATCTTTTCGGGGGTCTTCGTCGAGCATCACGGGCCGCGAAGGAGGAGGCCCAAGCCGCTGCCGCTGATCAGGCAGTTGTGCGCATTACCGTTGCGGCCGACGCCGCAGACGCTTACCTCCAGATACGTGGATACCAAGCGCGCCTGGCCGTCGCCGAGGCCCAGATCAAGACGGATCAGCAACTGGTGTCACTTGTTCACCGGCGCTATGCGATAGGGTCGTCGTCCAGTCGAGAGTTCGCGCAGGCCCAAGCCCTGCTACAGCAAGCGCAGTCGAGTGTGCCTCCGTTGCGCTACGCGCTCGAAGTCCAGATGAACCGCCTCGGTGTGCTGATGGGCGTCCAACCCGGGACCTATGCGCAGCAGCTGGGCCAGGTTGAGGGGATCCCCAAAGTCCCGGCGATACCGTCTGCCTCTCAGCCCGTTGATCTTCTTAGGCGTCGGCCTGATGTGATCGCCGCGGAACGGCGGCTGGCCGCCTCTAACGAGGAGATTGGCGCCGCGATCTCCGACTACTATCCGAAGATTTCTTTGGCCGGAGCGCTTGGCTTCGACAGCCTGAGCGCAAATGTGTTTTTATCTGGGAATTCATTGGCCGCGACCGGTGGCGGTGCCTTGCACTGGCGAATATTCGACTTTGGCAAGGTCGATGCGGAAGTCGCCCAAGCCCGCGGCGCGCATGGGGAAGCTTTCGCCGACTACAAAGAATCCCTGTTGCACGCAACGGAGGATGTCGAAGATGCATTATCGGCCTTTGGGCAGACGCGAGCCCATGTTTCAGACCTTCAACAAGAAGTCGCGTCTCTGACCAAAGCGCGTGACTTCTCTATGCAGGACTACCAAACAGCCACGAGCACTCTCACAGATGTTCTCGACGCAGACAATGAGCTACTGGTAGCCCAAGACGAGTTAGACGTGAATCGCGCTGCTGCAGCACGCGCAGCCGTCGGTGTGTATCGCGCGCTTGGCGGTGGGTGGGACCCCCCGCTGACCCTCCGTCAGCTGATCGCCACCGCCGAAAAGTAAAGCATCCCGATGCTTCAAATCGATCTGAAAATCTGTGTTGAGTTAACCCAGGAGATGGCAATCGATGCCTGGAGATAGAACATTGTCCGTTCCGCAAGGCAGTTCGATACCGAAGCACCGGGCTGGCGCCGCGAGCGCTGCCGGCAAAGGCCCGTGGGTCGGCGTTTGGGCCATCGCGCTTGGGGCTTTTGCAATAGTTCTGGCGGAATTCCTGCCGGTCGGACTGCTGCCGGGCATCAGTCGCGGGTTCGATATCTCCGAAGGAAAAGCCGCTCTCACAATCAGTTCCACCGCTGTGTTTGCCTTTCTGGCGGCCCCCATAACTACGGTTGTGATTGGTCAGGTAAATCGGAAGTGGGCTCTTTTAAGTTTGAGCGTCCTGCTCATAATCGCCAACGTCCTCTCTTCCATCGCATCAGAGTTTCTTATTCTGATGGTGGGACGGATCATTCTCGGGTTGGCCCTTGGGGGATTTTGGGCTATTGCGGTCACCGCTGCTGGAAATTTGGTTGCCAACGACAAGGTAAGTTCCGCGTCGTCCCTCGTTTTTGCGGGTATATCGGTCGCGGCTGTCGTGGCGGTCCCTGCGGGTTCCTACGTAAGCGCGCATTTCGACTGGCGCGTTGCTTTCATCATCTCGAGTGTGCTCTCTACCGCCACCGCTATCTTTCAACTGCTTTATTTGCCGTCGATCACGACGTGCCACGGGTTCAAGTTGGTGCAGTTTGTCTGTATTCTACGATCAAAAAGAATACGAGGAATTTTTGGCACGATTCTTTTTATCGTCGCAGGGCAATACGCTGGTTTTACATTCGTTACGCCTTATCTCGGGCGGGTCAGCGGTATTGGAAATAGTGATCTAAACATCTTGTTGTGTGGCTATGGCCTGATGGCCGTCGCCGGGAATTTCGTTGGCGGTGCTTTGGCGAAACGCAGCCCGCAATTTGCAGTCTTAGTTACAGCCATCTCGATCCTGCTCTCCGTCTTGGTCGTCGCGGCTTTCGCGGCCTACGCGACTCCAGTTTGCGTAGCGGTGATGGTCTGGGCGCTTGCGTGGGGTATGGTTCCGGTCTGCACGCAGCTTTGGCTGTTTAACTTCACGCGTGAATCGGCCGAGGTCGCGCAGGCCATAAACACGAGTGTCTTCCAGCTTTCGATCGGCTTGGGCTCGCTGGTCGGTAGCCTGGCAGTCACTCACATCGGCCTCCATGCGTCGATGTGGTTCGGAGCGGGGATCTTGGCATTGGCGCTCACGCTGGTGGTTTCGATCAGTCATGCAGAGCGCGTGCGAGTCGGTTGACAGGATGGCGACAATTTTGAAAGCTATTCAATCAAATGCAGGGTCGGTGCACCGCCATCTTGCGCTTATCCGTTTTTAAGCATGAACCACAGAGAAGCGCGCTCTGATATCAGCAGGGCTTGCATTCAAATGACGCACGAATGCGCGGCGCATCCGTTGCTCATCACCGAAGCCACATCGAGCTGCAATAACACCAAGTCGAGTGCCGCTCTGCTCGATGGCCTCACGAGCCGCCTGAACGCGGATCAATTCGACTGCCTTGGCGGGAGTCATCCCGGTGCGGGCGGCGAAGCTTCGAGCGAAGTTGCGCGAGCTCATGTTAGCCATTTCGGCCAGCGTCTCTGCTCGCAGGTCGGCGTGGAGATTGTCCGCGACCCAAGCCAACAAAGGTCCTAAAGTGCCATCGGCGTCAGCTATCTGCCCCGACAGTAACGTGCTGAACTGAGACTGGTCCCCGGGGCGTTTGAAGAACACCACAAGATCGCGGGCTACCCGAAGTGCTAGCGTGCCATCGTGGTCCCTTTCAATGAGAGCAAGAGTGAGGTCAACGCCTGCGCTGACGCCAGCGGAAGACCAAACCTCACCATCCTGAACCCAGATCTTGTCAGGTTCCAGTTTGACGTCTTGAAACCGCTCGACGAATTGGCTGCAGAACCGCCAATGGGTGGCTGCTCGCCTTCCTGTCAGAAGCCCCGCTTCCGCCGCCAGAAATGCGCCCGTACACACACAGGCGATCCGCTTGGCGCATGCAGCGAGGCGTTTCGCGGTCGCCACAAGTTCGGGATCTTTCGATGCCGTCGCTGCATTCAAGCCACCGGGAATGAATAAGGTATCGATGGTCGGGGGAGAAGGCAGACTCGAGACGCTATTGAAGGATACCCCAGGGCAGTCGCTTTCTATGAGACCCCCCCGCACGGACCGAAGCGTGACTTCATATCGGCCACCCCCTTCCGCAGCCAGCGCAAGCGCCTTACCAGGTCCCGCCACATCGAAGGCAGAGATTCCCGGATAGATCAGAAAGGAGACGCGGTGTGCATCCATGGGGTTCGCCTCACCTGTCTGTTTCCGTCCGTGACGAGAAAGGAAAGAGGTAGCGCGAAACTGCATCCTCAGCCCGGCCAGAAGTTGCAACGAAACGTAACCGGCGAGGACGGCCGGGGCTTCGTTCAGAAGGCTGTCCGCGGCTCGGGCGCCTTTGGCTAGTCCTGAAACCGGGTGAATGACGTGCGGATGATGAGCCCGTTCATTGTTCGAGCAAGATCCTCCGCCTGTTGCGTCGTTGTGCCGGGCGCAGGTCGAGCCCGACAAAACCCCCTTCACCTGGTCCATCTCGTATCAGTAGCTCTGACACGAGCCAGGGCTGACCGAATGCGTCTTCCTTCAAGGGAAAGCGATGCGCCGCCCGAGTTGTCTTGGCCACTATGCTACGCCCTACGACTCTTAATGGCATCCCGTATGCGGTCGACGGTCCAGGCATCAATGAATTGGTTGATGTCTTCCTCGGTAAGGCGATGCTCGCACGCTCCGCAAACTGCCCCAATAAACTCCCCCTCAGACTGCGGCGGCCGAGGTGTGCCGAAGTAGATGCCGCAGGATGGGCACACCATCATAAGTTCAGCCACGGCAAGCTCCCGATGCCGCAACCTCTAATAGCAAGGGGTCCGACGGGAGTCTCGCAATCCGTGCTTCTATGGGACGCGTTGCCAGCGATGGGATCCGCTTCCGGGCACACACATCGCGGGTGCAATTTCAGTCGTCTAGTGACCATCGCTATGGGCTATCTCGGCTGGCCCCACCAATACGGGATGAACCGCCGCTGCTCGATGTCAATTTGGCGAGTTTATTGGGATGCATCTATGAGAGGCCGTACGGCAAGGGGCACGTCCGACTATGTTTCTCTTTTTCTTTGTCAATCCATGCACACGCCGGGCCAGCGGGGTCGATGCCCGGAGGGCGCGTCCGCGTCCCCAGCCTTGCGTAGCAGCAGCATGAGTGACACGCCGGCACCCAGAAGGGCCTTTTCGCCCGCGGAGCGCGACTACATCCGGCGCGAGCTCGACATGTTCTTCTCGACATATCCAACCGTGGCCGAAGGTTTCCACCTCAGGACCTGGCGCGGCGGCTCCCAGGCCGGACAGCCCAAGCTGCCTCCGGCAGCCAAGAGCCTCCTGGAGCGTGGCCTGATGCAGCTCGACGCCACCACCAGCATCCCCCGGCTGTTCTTCACTGAAGAAGGAATCGAGGAGTTGCGAGTGATGATGGCCGACCGGCGGCTGGCCAACCCCGAGAAGTTTGCCCATGTCAGGCGTGAGCTTGGCCTCGACGGCTGAGCGCGAGTTTCGGCTCAGTGTCGAGTAAAATGCATGCGTTCTGAATCTATAAGCTCAGCGAAAAACGCCCGGTCGTGGTCCGAAAATCGTCGTGCGGAACAGAGCACGCGCTGCGGAGAAGTTCGTGATCCTTGACTGCGACAACAATTGCTCACTCCATTGAATTCACTTTTCACAGGGCGCGAGTCAGCTTGCTCGACGACCGACGCACACTCATGAATGTTGCCCATACGGGCTACTGCGTGTCAGGTTGACGCAGCAGACCCGAGCTTCGTCGTTATCCAAACGGAAAGCGTGTCGAGCATGTCTGTTAAGACTTCCGTGTCCGTGCGGCCAGATCGCGCTGGCACATGAAAGGAGTGATCCGCTCCGCTGACCTCTGCGAGCGTCGCCCTTGCGCCGAGCGAT
>NZ_LMUQ01000075.1:51290-54663 GCF_009765865.1 Acidisoma sp. L85 | reverse complement strand
GGGTTTGTTCGCTGGATGCAGCGGAAATCCAAAAAAGGCCAGCCCCTCGACCTTGGGGAGCGGCGACTCCGCTTGCGCTTGGGAGGTCATGCGACCACCAAATGACTTACCGCCGGCGATGAGAGGCAGTGCTGGCAATTGCCGCGCCGCCTCGATGACAGCCGCTCGAACCGTTCGATGTGCCAGAGCCGGGCTATCAGGCCGCCGCGAGCCTCGCTCCATGTAAGGAAATTGGTAGCGAAGCGTCGCGATATTCCGACCAGCAAGACCGTCGGCAACCGCCGCCATGAAGGAATGGGTCATGCCCGCCCCCGCACCATGCGCCATGACGTAGCAGGCCCGCGCATCGGCGGGCGCCTGTAGGATGCCCGAGACGGTGCAGCTCTCGTCGACTGCGATTGTCAGAGCGGTTGCCCGCGTCATCACCTTCATCCCTCTTGCCTGAGCCATGCGCTCGAATTCTTTACCATTCCCCTAGAATGCGCCGTATCGCGCCGAGACGGCGGTTGAGGCGATTGAATCTGCGGGATTCGATGTCCGCGTGCCTGAAGCCTCGTCCCGGGCGACCGCCGGCAGGCATAGCGCAACCATCGCGTCAATCGATTCTTGTTCTTGTTTCGTTCTCCTTCACCGCCTAGCTTGCCCGCATGCCCGACGACCATCAGCCAGACCCTGACGCTGCCGATCTCACCGCCGCCACCGCGGAGGAGATCGCGGCTGTCCTGTCCTATGCGCTGCGTTACGATGAGCGCGGCAAGCCGCGTCGCAGCGGCTGGGATTTCGCCGCCGGGATGGCGGCAGAGCGCCTGACGGAGCACCTGCGTCGATCCGGCTACATCGTGATGCGCGCCCGCCCCGGCCGCCCCCACTCCGCTGGCTAGGCGGATGGCATGGCAGATCTCGCACTTCGAATAGATCATCAAGCGGCCCTCATAGAACTTCGGAGCGCCGTCGCGCGCCTGGAGCGCGGGACGGTTGTGACGGAGGGCGAGACCATCTCCCTCTGCCCACCCATCGACCGGCTACTGCCTGCCGGGGGCTTGGCCCGCGGGGCTTTCCACGAGGTATTGGCTGCGGACACCGGCGCCGCCACGGGCTTTTGCGCGTTTGTCCTCGGCAAGGCGGCTGGACCAGTCATCTGGATTGGCGCCGAGCCGGACATCTGGCCTGCAGGTGTTGCGGAACTTGGTCTCTCGCAGAGGGATCTCATTTTCATTGCCGCCAAGCGCGTCAATGACGCCCTTTGGGCCTTCGAAGAAGTGCTGAGATCACCGGGCGTGGCGGGCGCCGCCCTCGTTCTCGAGGGGCCGGCACCCGACCTGATCGCTGCCCGGCGACTTCAGCTCGCGGCTGAACTCGGTGGCGGCATCGGCTTGCTCATCTTGCCCGACACGGATCTCGTGCCGCCTTCCGCCGCCAGGAGCCGTTGGCGGGTCGGAGCCGCTAAAGCCGATCCGTCTGGCGACCCCTCCTGGCGTCTCGATCTCTTGCGTGCCTCCGGCGGACGACCAGCGGCTTGGACGGTCGTCTGGGATCGGCAAAAGCAGGCGCTCGTCTCGGCGTGCGACTTAGGCCAAGAGCCAGAGCCGGCTGGGCTTGGCGCCGCATGAAGCGCCGATGCTTTCTCGTTCTGTATCTGCCGCGAGTTGCGACCGACCGCATCCGGCAGAAGGAGCCGGAGCTTGCCGGCGTCCCCATTGCGGCCTGGGACACCCAGGGCAACCGTCGCTTGCTGACGAGCGTCGATGCGCCCGGCACCACGCTGCACGTGGGACAAGCCCTCGCGGACGCGCAGGCGATGCATCCCGAATTGGTGCTGCGCCCAGCCAATCCTGACGCGGACAGGGCGTTTCTGGAGCGGCTGGCTCTTTGGGCTGTCCGGTTCACGCCGATCGTCGCAGTCGATCCTCCGGACGGTCTGGTGCTGGACGTGACCGGCTGCACCGAGCTCTTTGGTGGCGAAGCGGCCTTGTTGCGCCAAGTCAGCGACAGCCTCCAGCGTGGTGGGATCGCTGCCCAAGCCGTCATCGCGGGCATTGCGGAGGCCGCTGCTGCCTTGGCGCGCGCCGGGCATCACGCCCGGCTTGTCGCGGCCGGAGATGAGATCGCCGCCGTCGCGCCCCTGCCACTCGGCGCGCTGCGGCTGTCGCAGGACTGTATCACCAGCCTGCACCGTCTCGGCTTGCAGCAGATCGGCGAACTCCTGCGCCAGCCCCGCGGCCCGCTGTCGCGCCGCTTCGGCCGCCCTTTGATGGATGTGCTCGACGGGCTGACGGGTGATCGCCCCCGCTCACTCTTGCCCGTTCGGCCGCCGCCGGTCTTCGTGCAAGCCGTCAACTTCCTGGAGCCGATCGTGACCCGGCCGGCGATCGATCGCGCCTTGGATGCGCTACTCGAGCCACTGTGCCGCACCTTGGCGGAGGCCGATCAGGGCGCGCGGGAAGTGACCCTGCGCGCCTTCCGGGTCGATCGCGAGGTGCAAGAAATCATCATCGGGACGGGTCTGGCGACGCGCGTCCCTGCCCATCTCCGCCGCCTCTTCGCGAATGAGTTGGAGCGTCTGCAGCCTGATCTTGGCTTCGAGCGCATGACGCTCGAGGCTGGCATCACCAATGACATGGCCGGCTCTCAAAACACGATGGCCACGGGTGGACCGGCGGAGGCCGCTCGGGCCGAGGCCTTGGCGCAGTTGCTTGACCGTCTGTCGCAGCGACTGCCGGTCTGGCGTCTCGCCCCTGGCGAAAGTCATTGGCCCGAACGTTCAGCGATGCGCGTCGGACCGTTCGAAGCCGTGCCCGATGCGCCGCGTCGCTCGCAACTGCCAGCACCTGTGCGCCTCCTGAAACGGCCCGCCCCGCTCATGGTCATGGCCGTGGTGCCCGACGGCCCTCCCGTGCAGCTGCGGCTGAACGGCGCTGTCCAGCAGATCGCCTGGTCTGACGGACCTGAGCGGATCGAGCGTGAATGGTGGCGCGATCCGGAGGACCGCAGTTATCGGGACTACTACCGCGTCGAACTGGCCTCCGGCACGCGCCTCTGGATCGGGCGCACCGCCGCACTGCGCCCCGACCGCCCTGCCCGCTGGTTCCTGCACGGATATTTCGCATGACGGTCGCGTTCGCGGAGGTCGGCGCGCGCACAAACTTCACGCTCCTCGACGGCGCCTCGCACCCCGCTGAGATGGTCGCAACCGCCGCCGTGCTCGGCCATGCCGGCATCGGCGTCTGCGACACCAACAGCCTGGCGGGTGTAGTGCGCGCGCATGTCGCGGCCAAGGACGTCGGCATCCGCTTCATCGTGGGGACACGGTTGGTGCTCGACGACGGCGCCAGCTATCTGGCCTGGCCGACCGATCGCGAAAGCTATGGGCGGT
>NZ_LMUQ01000075.1:51043-51245 GCF_009765865.1 Acidisoma sp. L85 | reverse complement strand
GGAAGGCTGGGTGATGGCGGCCATCCCGCCCGCCTTGCCGGATGCCGCCTTTGCCGCGCGTCTCAAGGCCGATGCGCGCGACCTCCGCAAGCGCCTCGCGATGCCGCTGCTGTGCTCCGCCCCCGTCACCTATGACGGCGCCGATCGCCATCGTTTGAACCTGCTGAGCCGCATGACGACCGCCGCCAAGTCCGGGCTCCTC
>NZ_LMUQ01000075.1:45273-51033 GCF_009765865.1 Acidisoma sp. L85 | reverse complement strand
CGCTCGAACCGTTCGATGTGCCAGAGCCGGGCTATCAGGCCGCCGCGAGCCTCGCTCCATGTAAGGAAATTGGTAGCGAAGCGTCGCGATATTCCGCTCAGCAAGACCGTCGGCAACCGCCGCCATGAAGGAATGGGTCATGCCCGCCCCCGCACCATGCGCCATGACGTAGCAGGCCCGCGCATTGGAGGGCGCCTGCAGGATGCCCGAAACGGTGCAGCTCTCGTCGACTGCGATTGTCAAAGCGGTTGCCCGCGTCATCGCCTTCATCCTCTCGCCTGGGCCATGCGCCCGGATTGTTTACCATTCCCTTGGGGATGCGCCGTATCGCGCCGAGACAGCGGTTGAAGCGATTGAATCTGCTGGATTCGACCCACAGGCCTGAAGCCACGGCCCGGGCGACGGCCGCAGGCATAGCGCTGCCGCCACGTCAATCGATTCTTGTTCTTGTTTCGTTCTCCTTCGCCGCCTAGCTTGCCCGCATGCCCGACGACCATCAGCCAGACCCTGACGCTGCCGATCTCACCGCCGCCACCGCGGAGGAGATCGCGGCCGTCTTGTCCTATGCGCTGCGTTACGATGAGCGCGGCAAGCCGCGTCGCAGCGGCTGGGATTTCGCCGCCGGGATGGCGGCGGAGCGTCTGACGGAGCACCTGCGTCGATCAGGCTACATCGTGATGCGCGCCCGCCCCGGCCGCCCCCACTCCGCCGGTTAGGCAGATGGAATGGCAGACCTCGCGCTTCGAAAGGATCATCAAGCGGCCCTCTTAGAACTTCGGAGCACCGTCGCGCGCCTGGAGCGCGGGACGGTCGTGACGGAGAGCGAGACCATCTCCCTCTGCCCACCCATCGACCGGCTACTGCCTGCCGGGGGCTTGGCCCGCGGGGCTTTCCACGAGGTATTGGCTGCGGACACCGGCGCCGCCACGGGCTTTTGCGCGTTTGTCCTCGGCAAGACAGCGGGACCAGTCATCTGGATTGGCACCGAGCCGGACATCTGGCCTGCGGGTGTTGCGGAATTTGGTCTCTCGCAGACGGACCTCATTTTCGTCGCAGCGAAGCACGCCAAGGACGCCCTTTGGGCCTTCGAAGAGGCGCTGAGATCACCGGGCGTGGCGGGCGCCGCCCTCGTTCTCGAGGGGCCGCCACCCGACCTGATCGCTGCCCGGCGACTTCAGCTCGCGGCCGAGAGCGGTGGCGGTATCGGCTTACTCGTCTTGCCCGACACGGATCTCGTGCCGCCCTCCGCCGCCAGGAGCCGTTGGCGGGTCGGAGCTGCCAAAGCCGATCCGTCCGACAACCCCTCCTGGCGTCTCGATCTCTTGCGGGCCTCCGGCGGACGACCAGCGGCTTGGGCGGTCGTCTGGGATCGGCAAAAGCAGGTGCTCGTCTCGGCGTGCGACTTAGGCCAAGAGCCAGAGCCGGCTGGGCTTGGCGCCGCATGAAGCGCCGACGCTTTCTCGTTCTGTATCTGCCGCAAGTTGCGACCGACCGCATCCGGCAGAAGGAGCCGGAGCTTGCCGGCGTCCCCATTGCGGCCTGGGACACCCAGGGCAATCGTCGCTTGCTGACGAGCGTCGATGCGCCCGGCACCACGCTGCACGTGGGACAAGCCCTCGCGGACGCGCAGGCGATGCATCCCGAGTTGGTGCTGCGCCCAGCCGATCCTGACGCAGACAGGGCGTTTCTGGAGCGGCTTGCTCTCTGGGCTGTCAGGTTCACGCCGATCGCTGCGGTCGATCCTCCGGACGGTCTAGTGCTGGACGTAACCGGCTGCACCGAGCTCTTTGGCGGCGAAGCGGCCTTGTTGCGCCAAGTCAGCAACAGCCTCCAGCGTGGCGGCATCGCTGCCCAAGCCGTCATCGCGGGCATTGCGGAGGCCGCTGCTGCCTTGGCGCGCGCCGGGCATCACACCCGGATCGTCGCGGCCGGAGATGAGACCGCCGCCGTCGCGCCGCTGCCGCTTGGCGCGCTGCGGCTGTCGCAGGACTGTATCACCAGCCTGAACCGTCTCGGCTTGCAGCAGATCGGCGAACTCCTGCGCCAACCCCGCGGCCCGCTGTCGCGCCGCTTCGGCCGCCCGGTGATGGATGTGCTCGACGGGCTGACAGGTGATCGCCCCCGCTCACTCTCGCCCGTTCGGCCGCCGCCGGTCTTCGTGCAAGCCGTCAACTTCCTGGAGCCGATCGTAACCCGGCCGGCGATCGATCGCGCCTTAGAGGCGCTGCTCGCACCACTGTGCCGCACCTTGGCGGAGGCCGATCAGGGCGCGCGGGAAGTGACCCTGCGCGCCTTCCGGGTCGACCGCGAGGTGCAAGAAATCACCATCGGGACGGGTCTGCCGACGCGTGTCCCTGTCCATCTCCGCCGCCTCTTCGCGAACGAGTTGGAGCGCCTGCAGCCTGATCTTGGCTTCGAGCGCATGACGCTCGAGGCCGGGATCACCAATGATATGGCCGGCTCGCAAAATATGATGGCCACAGGTGGACCGGCGGAGGCCACCCGGGCCGAGGCCTTGGCGCAGTTGCTCGACCGCCTGTCGCAACGACTGCCGGTGTGGCGTCTTGCCCCTGGCGAAAGCCATTGGCCCGAACGTTCAGCGGTGCGCGTCGGACCCTTCGAAGCCGTGCCCGATGCGCCGCGTCGCTCGCAACTGCCAGCACCCGTGCGCCTTCTAAAACGGCCCACCCCGCTCATGGTCATGGCCGTGGTGCCTGACGGACCGCCGGTGCAACTGCGGCTGAACGGTGCTGTCCAGCAGATTGCCTGGTCTGACGGACCGGAGCGGATCGAGCGTGAATGGTGGCGCGATCCGGAGGACTGCAGCTATCGGGACTACTACCGCGTCGAACTGGCCTCCGGCACGCGCCTCTGGATCGGCCGCACCGCCGCACTGCGCCCCGACCGCCCTGCCCGCTGGTTTCTGCATGGATATTTCGCATGACCATCGCTTTCGCGGAGGTCGGCGCGCGCACAAACTTCACGCTGCTCGACGGCGCTTCGCACCCCGCTGAGATGGTGGCGACCGCCGCCGTGCTCGGGCATGCCGGCATCGGCGTCTGCGACACCAACAGCCTGGCGGGTGTGGTGCGCGCGCATGTCGCGGCCAAGGACGTCGGCATCCGCTTCATCGTGGGGACACGGTTGGTGCTCGACGACGGCGCCAGCTATCTGGCCTGGCCGACCGATCGCGAAAGCTATGGCCGGCTGACCCGCTTTCTGTCGCTCGGCCGCATGCGCGCACCGAAAGGCGAATGCCAACTCACCCGCACCGAATTGCTCGACCATGCGGAAGGCTGGGTGATGGCGGCCATCCCGCCCGCCTTGCCGGATGCCGCCTTTGCCGCGCGTCTCAAGGCCGATGCGCGCGACCTCCGCAAGCGCCTAGCGATGCCGCTGCTCTGCTCCGCCCCCGTCACCTATGACGGCGCCGATCGCCATCGTTTGAACCTGCTGAGCCGCATGACGACCGCCGCCAAGTCCGGGCTCCTGGCCACGACGGACCCCCGCTACCACCATCCCGATCGTCGCCGCCTCGCGGACGTGTTGACCGCGATCCGCCTCGGCGTGCCCGTCGATCGCATCGGCTTCGCGGCCGACCGGAACGGCGAGCGTTGCCTCAAGACCGCTCATGAAATGGGCCGGCTCTTCGCCGCCCATCCGGACGCCCTGGCCAACACGATCCGCATCCTCGATGCCTGCTCGGGCTTCTCGCTCGATCAGCTCAGGCACGAATATCCGGAAGAGATCCTGGAGCCCGGCCGCAAACCGCTGGAGACGCTGACCAACCGCGTCTATGAGGCCGCTGCGCTCCGCTGGCCAGACGGTGTTCCGGACGACATCCTGACGCGGGTTGCGCACGAGCTGCAGCTGATCCAGGAGCTGGAATACGCGCCCTATTTCCTGACCGTCCACGAGATGGTGCTCTTTGCCCGATCGCGCGGCATCCTCTGCCAGGGGCGCGGATCGGCCGCCAATTCGACCGTTTGCTATGTGCTCGGGATTACGGCCGTTGATCCTTCCAAGCACGATCTGCTCTTCGAACGGTTTGTCTCCGCCAGCCGCAATGAGCCGCCCGACATCGATGTCGATTTCGAGCATGAGCGGCGCGAGGAGGTCATTCAGCATATCTACGATCGCTATGGTCGCAATCGCGCCGCGATCGTCGGCACCGTCATCCGCTATCGCGGTCGCAGCGCCATCCGCGAGGTCGGCAAAGCGCTCGGGCTATCGGAGGACGTGACCGGCCGGCTAGCCAAGGCCAGCTGGGGACCGGGCCGTGATGACGGCCTGAAGGAGCTTGCGGCCCAGGAGGGGCTGGACCTCTCCGATCGCCGGCTCGGGCTCGCCTTGGAACTGGCCGCGGAAATCCAGGATTTTCCGCGTCATCTTGCGACCCATGTTGGCGGCTTCGTCATGAGCCGCGGTCTGCTCACCGAAATGGCGGTCGTGGGTAACGCCGCGATGGCGGGCCGGACGGTTTTGGAATGGGACAAAGACGACGTTGACGCACTCAAGCTGCTCAAGGTCGATATTCTGGCCCTCGGCATGCTGTCCTGCCTGCGACGTGGCTTCGATCTGCTCCGCCGCCATCATCGGCTCGATTACGACCTTGCCGGCGTCCCACGGGATTGCGAAGCGACCTACGCCATGCTGCGGCGGGCGGATTCCCTTGGGGTGTTCCAGGTCGAAAGTCGGGCGCAGATGGCGATGCTGCCGCGCCTTCGGCCGAGCAAATTCTACGACCTGGTTGTGCAGGTGGCTATCATCCGCCCGGGCCCGATCCAAGGCGATATGGTCCATCCCTATCTGCGCAGGCGTTGGAATCTCGAGGAGCCGGTTTATCCGGGCCCCTCCCCTCAGCATGGCGATCCGGACGAACTGAAAAAGGTCCTCGGCCGCACGCTCGGAGTTCCACTCTTCCAGGAACAGGCGATGCGCGTGGCGATTGTCGCCGCCGGCTTTACGCCGAGTGAGGCCGACCAGCTTCGACGGGCCATGGCGACCTTCAAGCACACGCAGGGTGTTGGTGTTTATCACGAGCGGCTCGTCGGCGGCATGGTGCGACGGGGCTACGATCCCGAGCTCGCGGAGCGGGTGTTCAAGCAGATCGAGGGCTTCGGCTCCTATGGCTTTCCCGAGAGCCATGCAGCGAGCTTTGCCCATCTCGCCTATGCCTCCTCTTGGCTCAAATGCCACCACCCGGCGGTCTTCGCGGCGGCGCTGCTCAACAGCCAGCCGATGGGCTTCTATGCGCCGGCGCAAATCGTCGGTGACGCGAAGAAGCACGACGTCGAGGTCCGGCCCGTCGACATCAACGCGAGCGACTGGGATTCGACGCTTGAGCCGGAGATACAGAGCGCTGACCAGCACGCCTTGCGCTTGGGCCTGCGGCTGGCGACGGGGCTTACGGAAGAAGAGGGCCGGTTGATCGTGAAGGTCCGACGGTCCGGCAATGGCTCGCCGTACGGGTCCGTGGAGGAAGTAGCGCGCCGCACGGGCGTCAGCCGCAAAGCCATCGAAGCCCTGGCTGAGGCCGACGCCTTTGCGAGCCTGGGCGCCAGCCGCCGGTCCGCCATGTGGGACGCCAAGGCGATTGAACGCGACGTGCCGCCTCTGCTGAGGCTGGCCGACTACGCACTCGGGGAGCCAGGACTCATCAACGAGGCCGCCCCCGCCTTGCCGGCCGAGGCAGCAGGACAAGCGATCGTGCTCGACTACGCCGCTACAGGACTGACGCTGCGGCAGCATCCCCTCGCC
>NZ_LMUQ01000075.1:39690-45263 GCF_009765865.1 Acidisoma sp. L85 | reverse complement strand
ACATCGATGTCGATTTCGAGCATGAGCGGCGCGAGGAGGTCATTCAGCATATCTACGATCGCTATGGTCGCAATCGCGCAGCGATCGTCGGCACCGTCATCCGCTACCGCGGCCGCAGCGCCATCCGCGAGGTGGGTAAAGCGCTCGGGCTATCGGAGGACGTGACCGGCCGGCTGGCCAAGGCCAGCTGGGGGCCGGGCCGTGACGACGGCCTGAAGGAGCTTGCGGCCCAGGAGGGGCTGGACCTCTCCGATCGCCGGCTCGGGCTCGCCTTGGAGCTCGCGGCGGAGATCCAGGATTTTCCGCGCCATCTCGCGACCCATGTCGGCGGCTTCGTCATGAGCCGGGGGCTCCTCACCGAAATGGCGGTCGTGGGTAATGCCGCGATGGCCGGCCGGACGGTGTTGGAATGGGACAAAGACGACGTTGACGCGCTCAAGCTTCTCAAGGTCGATATTCTTGCCCTCGGCATGCTGTCCTGCCTGCGGCGTGGCTTTGATCTGCTGCGCCGCCATCATCGGCTCGATTACGACCTTGCCGGCATCCCACGCGATTGCGAGGCAACCTACGCCATGCTGCGGCGGGCGGATTCCCTCGGCGTGTTCCAAGTCGAAAGCCGGGCGCAGATGGCGATGCTGCCGCGCCTTCGGCCGAGCAAATTCTACGACCTGGTTGTGCAGGTTGCGATCATCCGCCCGGGTCCGATCCAAGGCGATATGGTCCATCCCTATCTGCGCCGGCGTTGGGATCTCGAGGAGCCGGTTTATCCCGGCCCCTCCCCTCAGCATGGCGATCCGGACGAACTGAAAAAGGTCCTCGGCCGCACGCTCGGAGTTCCACTCTTCCAGGAACAGGCGATGCGCGTGGCGATTGTCGCCGCCGGCTTTACGCCGAGTGAGGCCGACCAGCTTCGACGGGCCATGGCGACCTTCAAGCACACGCAGGGTGTTGGTGTTTATCACGAGCGGCTCGTCGGCGGCATGGTGCGGCGGGGCTACGATCCCGAACTCGCCGAGCGGGTGTTCAAGCAGATCGAGGGCTTCGGCTCCTATGGCTTTCCGGAGAGCCATGCGGCGAGCTTTGCCCATCTCGCCTATGCCTCCTCTTGGCTCAAATGCCACCACCCCGCCGTCTTCGCGGCGGCGCTGCTCAACAGCCAGCCAATGGGGTTCTATGCGCCAGCGCAAATCGTCGGTGACGCGAAGAAGCACGACGTCGAGGTCCGGCCCGTCGACATCAATGCAAGCGACTGGGACTCAACCCTTGAGCCGGAGATACGGAGTGCTGACCAGCATGCTTTGCGCCTGGGCCTGCGGCTGGCGACGGGGCTTACGGAACAAGAGGGCCGGTTGATCGTGAAGGTCCGGCGGTCCGGCAATGGTTCGCCGTACGGGTCCGTGGAGGAAGTGGCGCGCCGCACGAGCGTCAGCCGCAAAGCCATCGAAGCCTTGGCAGAGGCTGATGCCTTCGCAAGCCTGGGCGCCAGCCGCCGGTCCGCCATGTGGGACGCCAAGGCGATTGAACGCGACGTGCCGCCGTTGTTGAGACTGGCTGACTACGCACTCGGGGAGCCAGGACTCATCAACGAGGCCGCCCCCGCCTTGCCGGCCGAGGCGGCAGGACAAGCGATCGTGCTGGACTACGCCGCTACAGGACTGACGCTGCGGCAGCATCCCCTCGCATTGCTGCGGCCGAAATTATCGAAACAGGGATATCACGACACCCGACACCTCAACTCGGCACGCGCGGGCAGTTCCATTCGCCTGCCCGGGATCGTGCTCATGCGGCAACGGCCCGGCACGGCGAAGGGCATCGTTTTCATCACGCTCGAGGATGAATTCGGCGTTGCCAACCTGGTCGTCTATCCGAACATCGGCGGACGCGATCGGGCAGCGATGATCGGCGCGCGTCTGATGGTGGCTGAGGGCCGCATTGAGCGCGAGACTGACCACGCCGAAGTGCCCATCACGCACTTGATTTGTCGCAAGCTGATCGACCGCGGCGACCTCCTGCGGCAGTTGAGCATTTCCAGGAACGATCCGAGTTGGGCCGACGCCACGCTCGGACGCGCTGATGAGGTGAGACGCCCGGACCCCGGTTCCGTTCGGTCAAAAGCCGGGCTGCCGGCCAGCCGTGACTTCCGGTAGGGGCGCTGTCAGACGTCGAGCTCATCGCCAATTTACTGGCGCCACTTTCTGCGGAAGGGCGGTCGGTATGACCCGGCCATCAACCCCATTCACGACCGGAGGACATACAGGCAACTTGATGCCGCGATCCCATTCTACAATTTGTACGCGAGACAAGCGAAATTAGTCTGATCTAAGTTTGCAATTGCCGAACACAATCTTCTCATGGCACATTAAATGTCTTTTTGCGAAGTGATTGGAGGCGCAACATGGGTATGTTTGATCACGTTCAAATCAAGGTCTCTAGTCTTCGTGAAAGCCGCAAGTTCTACGAAGCTATATTCCGCGCTTTAGAGTACAAGATCGTGTTCGAAATTGAGGGAGTGGTGGTGGGATTTGGAGATAGCGTGCATGACATGTTTGAGATAAGGCAGGCAAACGACGCCGCGCCGATCTCCAAGGCAGTCCATATCGCCTTCACTACTAGAAGCGAGCAATCCGTTCTAAACTTTCACTCCAAGGCCTTGGAAAATGGAGGCAAAGACAACGGAGCACCGGGCTTCCGACCGGAGTATGAAGAAGGATACTTTGCAGCTTTCGTCTTGGACCCCGACGGCCATAATCTGGAAGCGGTTTTCCCCAAAGCATAGAGTGGATTGCTGCCAGCCAGCCGCGACTTCCGGTAGGGCCGGTCGCCCGCACCGGATCGAGGGTGTCATATGTCGCCGCCCCCTACGCCCAATCGAAAGGATTCTACCGCTGAATCGGACTCTTTGGCTAGATTTGGTGAACCTCCTGGGTCTTGGTCGATCAGAAGGATTGACATGGCCGAACTGCCCGCCGCGACCAACGACGAGGTGCGCGCCTTACTACACCGCTAACAATGCCCGTGCCATTCCGCGTGGTGCGGACCCGCTTCCTCGGCGCCATCGCTACGCCCATAACCGAACCGGCGCCGATGGAGATGGCTTCGACCCTATGGGGCGGCAAGCTGCCGGCGTTCGACACGCTCGATGCAGTCAACGAGTTGATTGGCGCTCTGGTGATGGGCCTTTGGAACCGTCTCTGCCGGCATCGGGAACGTTCAGCACCATTCCGCCTCACGCGCATCGATGTCCCGTCGTCACGCGATGGGCCGACAGCGTGCTCGCACGCGTCTTACCCGAACGCGCCCACAAGGCGCTAGGAGCAATGGCCGAGGTCCGCGCTATGGTCGAGGGCGTCCACGAACTGCCGGCGATCGCTCTAAACCGGTCACTCAGGCCAGCACCGCGATCACACTCGGTCATCTTCGCGAACTCACGCGAATCGCGGAGTACGCGATGCACGAACCTGTCCTATCATGCATACGTGCGAGACGGCAGATGCTGCAAACGATGCCCCCGGCAAAACGGTTGTGCATTGACTTCTCGAAAACGGGAGGTACTGCCTTCGGGCCGGATAAGGATGTTCCGATCCGCGCCCACGGAAGACGCGGTATCGGAACAATTCCGACCGTTCGAGGAGAGACAAAGGTGAAAGGCACAGAGAAACTCACACTTTACGAACTGGCTGCTGCTGACCGCGCCGTGCGCTTCAGTCCGCATTGCTGGAAGATTCGCATGGCGTTGGCCCACAAGGGTTTGGAAGCCGAGACGATCCCTTGGCTGTTTACCGAGAAGGAGCTAATCGCTTTTTCAGGCAGCCGAACCGTCCCGGTTCTAATCCACGATCAAAGTGCCCTGGGTGACCGAGTGGCAGGCAATCAGACTGTTAGCGGCGAGGTCGTCAGCGACTCCTGGCGCATCGCGCTCTATCTCGAGGAGCGCTTCCCCGCTAGGATTTCACTTTTTGGCGGGGTGAACAGCATCCCCCTTGCCGAATTCATCAACACCTGGGCGGATACGGCACTATTGCCAAGTCTCGCACAGATCATCCTCATGGATATCCACACGCATATTCACGAAAGGGACCGTGACTATTTTCGGAGCTCGCGCGAAAAGGCCTTCGGTAAGAGTCTCGAAGACGTCGTAGCTGACAAACCGGCTCACCTCGCGGCACTAAAGCAGGTGCTTACACCGGTTCGCCGGACCCTCAGGAATCGGGAATTCATCAGCGGCGCAGCGCCTGCTTACGCCGATTACTGCGTCTTCGGCATGTTCATGTGGGTGCGCTGCATAAGTGCAATCGAGCCTCTCGAAAGCGATGATCCCATCTTCGCTTGGCGCGACCGGATGCTCGACGCCTTCGGAGGACTTGCACGCAATGCGGCGGTCGCAGACAGAGGACGGCGATGACATGAGCTTGTTAACGAACAGCGCCAAAGACAATCACGTTGACGATCCGACGGTCATCCACCCGCGCGACCTCATGCGAAAGCTGGAAATACCCCTCGATCCGGCGCATCTGCGCATCGGATAGCAAAAGCAAATCACCCATGGCGAAGCCCCTTCGCGAGAGATTCAAATAGGTGCCGAACTAGCTAAGGGAAACTGACAACGGTGGTTGTCAGTCCTATGGCGCCGGTGGATGTGCAGAAGATCCGAACGCATATCGGATCGAGGCCTGATGGCGCACGCTGCGAATAGTCGATTGCGCTGCCGTGCCTATCCTATCGATGACGCTGTCAGTAGAGCGGCCGGAGCGCCAACGTGGTCCGAGGCTTGGGTCAGGCGCGATTTTGTCTCAAGCCACGGCTAAATTCCTCGACATGGCCGGAGACATCCTCAGCCAAGCGCCGGGCGGGTAGCGTGGCAGTGTCGAGCCGGGCGGCTGCGGTCTGCGCTTGTCGCCGCAAACGCGCCTCGTCGATCCTTGTTAGTCGACCCCGCTCCAGGATCATTCGTCCATCGATCATGACATCGGTCACGGCGGCCCCAGTCTCCGCAAAAACGATTTGCCTGATGGGGTTGCGCAGGGGGACGTAGGTCTGGCTCGCGCCCGATAGGAACACGATGTCGGCGCGATAGGACGGCGCGATGCGGCCGATGTCGTAGAAGCCAAGCGCGGCGGCACTCCCGACAGTCGCAAGCCGCAGCGCCTCCAGGGCCGAAACCCATGCCCCGGTGTCCGCATGTTTAACCCGTGAGAGGTAGGCCGCGAGCCGAGTCGCCTCGAACATGTTTTGCCCGTCGGAGGTATTGCTGGCATCCGTCCCGATGCCGACGGCGATCCCGGCCGCCAGCATCGCCCGCAAATCGGCGATCCCTGAACCGAGGCGCAGATTGCTGCATGGGTTATGCGCAATGGCGGCCCCCGCATCCGCCAACAGGCGCCTGTCATCCGCGTCCAGCCAAACGCCGTGCGCTCCGCAGAAACGGGGCCCAAGCCATCCAAGCTCGGATAATTGCGTCGTCAAGCTACGGCCAAAGCGGCGCTGGCTTGCCGCCGCCTGGGTCTGGCTCTCGGCCAGATGCGTATGCAGGCCAATATCCCAATCCCGAGCAAGGCAGCCGCAAGACTGCAAAA
>NZ_LMUQ01000075.1:39070-39505 GCF_009765865.1 Acidisoma sp. L85 | reverse complement strand
CGCAGCAGACACCAGCCGCCGCGCCCGCCGCTAATGGATCGACGAAGACCGCAGGGCCACTCCTCTCGCACCTCCGCCAAAACGGGAGAAGGGTGTTTATCGCGTGTTGACGGGACGAAGTAGATGGTAGCGTTTTAGCGTAGTTAGCCCGTGAGTTGCGAGACGATAGTTGGTAAGGCTTTCAGGCCTCTGGCGTTCGAGAACGGCGTCGATACTTTTGTCGGGCGTCGAGCATCCGTCGCTTGTCGCTGGAGAGGTGTGCCATGCCGGCGACGCAGTTTATCGCAGTGGCCAGCGTCGCAAGCGAGCAATTGAGCGGCACAACTGAATGTTATCTACGAGATTCAATCGCCAATAAGGTCAGCTTGCCTGCCGAGGGCGTCTCGGGTAGTGGCTAACTATTGCTCTCGCGACGATCGAACAGCTTGTAAGGCG
>NZ_LMUQ01000075.1:9402-39060 GCF_009765865.1 Acidisoma sp. L85 | reverse complement strand
ATCGAAACAGGGATATCACGACACCCGACACCTCAACTCGGCACGCGCGGGCAGTTCCATTCGCCTGCCCGGGATCGTGCTCATGCGGCAACGGCCGGGCACCGCGAAGGGCATCGTTTTCATCACGCTCGAGGATGAGTTCGGCGTCGCTAATCTGGTCGTCTATCCGAACATCGGTGGACGCGATCGAGCGGCGATGATCGGCGCACGTCTTATGGTGGCTGAAGGCCGGATTGAGCGTGAGACTGAACACGCCGAGGTGCCCATCACGCACTTGATTTGTCGCAAGCTCATCGACCGCGGCGATCTGCTGCAACAGTTGAGCATCTCCGCGAATGATCCGAGTTGGGCCGATGCCACGCTCGGACGCGCTGATGAGGTGCGACGCCCAGACCCGGGTTCGGCTCGAGCAAAAGCCGGGCTGCCGGCCAGCCGTGATTTTCGGTAGGGCCGTTGTGCCGGCGTCGAGCTTGTTGGTGACCAAACATCACTCTGTGCATCGGACCTTTCTCCTTAAACGACAGGTCGCCAGAGCGCCCAGTATCACGCGGTGCAGGTAAGCCACAGACCCGTCTCGCGCACGGCTTCGATCTCGGCACTCGGGAGCCTGGGCGTCATTGCATTGCGAGGAAGGAACCCGAGCATGCGGATCAGAGTCCTTTCAAGAACGGAGGTCGAATCAGGAGGCGCTGAAGGTGCAGACGCTGTCATTTCTATTCGAGGTTCGACGAACGCTACCACGTCAGACTTAGCAATCGCCCTCGCCCAGGCCACCCGAGGCGAGAGCGCCAGATTGCTGAGATTGAGCTTCGACGATATCGCCATTGCGAAGCTTGGCCATCGTATAGGGCCGACAATGCTGCAAGTTACAGAGGCCATCGAATTTGGACGTTGTGTTGCCGACGGCCGCCATTTCTTTGACGGTCCCCCCACCGGGTCACTCTTAATCGCCGTGCATTGCGAACATGGGAAAAGTCGTTCAGCGGCGATCGCCCTGGCACTGCTTGCCGATCACTTCGGGGACGGGCGCGAGCAAGATGCGGTAAACGCCCTTCTTCGAACCGACCTTGAGAACAGGATGCAGTCGAATCCGCTGGTCATCAGTCTCGCGGATGACTGCCTTTTCCGATATGGGCGCATCGATGCCGCCCTTGCAACGCTCTCCCCCCGATATTTGCACTGGCGAACGCTTTGGCGCGACATCAGAGCGGATCCTGACCGTCATCGAGAAAGTATGCTGCGCGCCCGGTCGAAATGCGGGTCGGGCAAGGCCGCAAGCGGCGCATCAACAACCGTCCTTGCTATTCCTGCCCCGATCGAGGACAGGCCAGGGTCATCGAACGCCCGACGCGCACCAGCGACGGACAAAAAACGGAGACAGCCATCTGATCACTGAGCCGCCTCCGGATACCAGATTTTTCTGCGAATCTTCTATTGGTTGCCCGCCGGGTTGGGCCACTTGTGCGTGGCTGCTGTCACGGCTCTAACAGTGCAGCAGACTCGCACACTCACACCTGGGCCAACCCCATGAGCTTACGCCTGCCGCCGCTGCAAGGCATGCCCAAACGGGGGTAGCGGATGCCATATATCGCGGGCCGCTACTCATTTCCTTATTCGACATCCGAGGAATACAATGCACCCCGCAGAAAGGCATTCGTCCGGCTTCAGGTCTATTTATGGAACGTTCTGGCATTCCGTCACGACCGGGAGCGTGAGCGCGAAGCTCATTGGCAGAAGAAGGCGAACGATTGCGCCTCCGAGCTCCGGCGCCTGCTTGACCCTAACGAAGCATCTGCTGCGATTGGGGATGCTCTGAGTCAAGCAAAAGCCCGGTTCGCCGATGAACTTGCCTCAGGGGTGGAGTGGCGCCGGGAACGCGGAATTGAACCCAAGGTGTAAGGCCGCACAGGTTGACGCCGAGTCCGCCTGAGGCCGCGTATCACGGATACACGAGGTAGCCGTCTTACTACTCTACGCTGATTTGTTCGGTAAACCTCGCATCGGGACCTTCCGATAGGCATCCGCGATATCGCCTGGAAGGCTCAGTTGCGTCTGAGCGCGAGGTATCATCGACTTGTTGCCTCTGGCAAGAAAAGTGTTGTTGTCACAACTACCACTGCCCGCGAGATGATCGGTTTTGTCTGGGCGATCACCCGTCAGGTCCCGCTGCAGCCAGCGTCTTCATTGGCGACAAGTCCAAGTGCAATTCGTCACGTGACGAATTAGGCGGAGGTGACCGAATGAACCCAGGACCAAAGCCGCCGCTGGGCACCAAGATGACCCAAGCGCACAGCAGGCCCGCTATCGGGCGTCTCCTTCCGAGGCGGCAGCAAAGCCTCGCTACGGCAAGCCCGTCGATCGTCAGAGCCGTCCACAGCGGTGGCGTGATGCCGTGGCAGAATTGCTGATATTAACAAACCGATTTTCAGCTTTGGCTGGACGCTCTGCCGGACCACGGAAAGTGCAGCGGCGGACGCTCTGTGCCTGATCTGCGATCTCGACCTTCAGACCGTAGAGCTACCGCGCGGCTTCGGCCGCGACTGAGAGCAGGAGGACCAAAGCAGCCCATATCTTTTCCTGATTACGCATGACCTCAGCTAGTTTGAGAAGGCGGTATGGCATGGGCGGCGTGCGCATCCCTGCCTAGACTAGGTGTCTGGTTGTGAGACCTCCTTTGTAGTTTCAGCAATGAAGCGAGCGTTGGTTACGGCGCATGGAGTAGCTCGCTGTTGAAACGCTCTTTTTGGTTTGCTGAGTTTTGGCTGCGTTTTGAGGCGTTCGGCAACGATCTGGTCTGCCGTTTTTCCATCGAGGGCGCGCTGGCGCCTGGTGTTGTAGGCGGCATAGAAGCCGAGAAGCAGCTGTTCGAGATCGCGATGTGAAGCCCAAGACTTCCTATCCGCTCACTCGTTCATCCATTCCCACTTTCGTTCTCGCCGTCATCTCATTGCCGCCAACGGCTATCGAAAAATCAGGGCGGAGGCGTTCAGGGCGTGGCGGCAGGAGACGTGAGTCAGAAAGGCCGCCTGATCTTGCTACCCCGATCGGATTTCGCGATCGTTCGCTCACAGCCAGTTAACGTGACAACGCCCGCCATAGGGCTCGCGACTTCTTCCGGTTATCGACCCGTTTTGGTAGAGCGCTTGGGCCCAAGGCCGGAGAGACAGCGCCGAGTGCCGGGCTCGCGCGGCTATCGAAGGGACTGGTTGGCAAGGTGGAAGGCAATCCTAATCTGTGCTCATCGGGGTCGACGGTGGCAGGGCACTCGATGCGGCCGATGGCTACTGTTCCGACGATCGCATCGACAATTCGCCCATCGCCGTCTATGACAATCGCCACATCAAGACACGAACTAATCAGCCGCCTTTGTCGCCATATGCTGGTTCAGGCGTGGCATCACCTGCTCAGAGATCAACCGCATTGACTCGCGGTGAAGCATCGCATTGTCCCAATCTTTGTGTGCGACGAGCAAAGTGCCGAACACACCGATTTCGTCGGCCAGAGCGATCAGCCTGTCCAACACTCGGCGAGGGCTCCCCGAGATTACAAGTTTCTCCAACATGTTTGGCACCGTCAGCTCGGCATCGGTCATGGCCTCGACCGATTTCAGGATCTTCGTCATGTTGAAGGTCGCCAGATTATCTCGGAGATACTTGTAATGCCAACCGGGACTACAAGTCTCGTTGGCGAGATAGGCCGCCGCGTCGGCGTCGGTCTGGGTGCAAAGGATGCTCCGCACGACGCGCCAATTGGCCCGCTCTGGACGTACGCCAGCCTCCGCAGCACCTTCGCTGTAGGCTTGCCAATGGGAACGCACCTGGTTACCCGGTGTGAAGTGCGCAGATACTAGGCCCCAACCACGCTTACCGGCCAGGCGTGCGGTACTAGAGTTCGGGCTCATCGCCGACACTGCGATGGGTGGAAAAGGCTTCTGGTAGGGTTTGCGCATTGGACCGATCCCGAGATGGGCGTGCACCTGTTTCTCAATTACAACGTTCCAATATTTGCCATGGATCTTGTAGGGAGGGTCAGATCGCCAAATAGCATGGATCATATCGATGCTCTCGACCATCATTTCCCCGCGATTATTTTCAGATGTTTCGAAGAGTTCGTGGTCTGAGCCGAGGCCCCCCGGCCCAACACCCATGATGTATCTACCTTCGACCAGGTGATCGAACTGCGCGACATTCCCTGCAACCTGCGCAGGATGGTGCTGCGGCAGATTAATTACGCCGCTGCCGAACTTAATGCGGCTTGTACTAGCCGCCACCATAGCCATAAACTGGAGTGGATCGGCTATCGGCTCAGTGCTACAGGAGTAATGCTCGCCGACCCATGCCTCGTCGTATCCGAGATGGTCGGCAAGGACAATTGCGTCACGATCTTCCTTCAAGATTTCGGTGAAATCTCTTTCGGGGCTGTGGAGGGGCATCATGAAAAGGCCAAGTTTCATCTCGTATTCTCCTCGTTGAGTAGTCGGCATCGCTCGCAACAATGGTCATTTTTCAGACAAGGATCCAATACGATTCCGTCCAGCGCACCCCGTGTCGCGCTCTTCACCGTTATCGGCCAAAATGCGGCATAGATGACGATACCGGAGCCACGAGTGGCACAGTATGACGCGGCGCCGCTACACAGCTAACCCATTCTCACTAAGACCTTCATCTCATTGTTGTCTGGATCGAGCAGTCTCTTGAAGCCGTGCTCTACGATCAAATCAGCCGGAATCTGACTCGTTACGATTTTCTGCACCGGGAAGATGCCGCGCTCAATCATGCCAATAATTCGGGGCCAGATTGTAATCGGGTACCCCCACGTGGCCTCGATTGTAAGATCTTTCTGAGCCCATAAAGCTGGGTCGACGAGCGCCTTCCTCACATGAAGACCCACTTGCGTGACCGTTCCATGGTTACGCACGACACCGCAGCAGGCATTTAGGCCGGCCTCAGTGCCCGAGCACTCGACGGCAGAATCTACGCCAACTCCCTCCTCGGTTTTCTCACGTAGAAGTTCAAAAATGTCTTCGCTTTTAGGGTCAATAACCATCGTCGTGACCCCGAGCGCCTCAATTTGCTTACGTCGCTGTGCGTTGGGCTCACTTACGAAGATCGTCGATGCACCAAGCGCTGCAGACGCCAGTGCCGACAGTGCGCCAATCGGTCCGCCACCAGCAATAAAAACAGAGCTGCCGCCATGTACTTTCGCGCGCTCGACGGCATTCAATGCTACCGCGGCCGGCTCGACAAGTGCCCCTTGTTGATCGTCTACTGAGTCAGGCAATTTATTGACATTGTAATCGTTCACGATCGCATATTCGCCCAAGCCACCCCATGGGTAATTTAGACCAGCGGTGGCCATCCTTGGGCTTAAATGGTTGAGACCGCGTCGGCTGTAGTAGTCATCCATCGGCATAATCAAGGGCTGGATTGAGACGCGGTCGCCCTGGCGTACGCGGGTTACATCCTGCCCGACCTCCGTCACCGTCGCTGAGAACTCGTGGCCAAGAATTTGAGGCAAGACTGCGCCGGTAAAGGCATGCTTGTGAAGTGGAGTATGTATTGGGCCAGCCGCGTACTCGTGAAGGTCAGTGCCACAAATTCCACAAACCAATGGTTTGACAACTACCTGCTTACTCCCTGGCGCTCCCGGGGGAGATGTATCCTCTACACGAACGTCCTCTTTCCCGTAAAATCGAACTGCCTTCATTTCCACATTCCTTAATCAAACCTAGGTCGACGAATTTGCAGGCCATCATGTTCGCGCATTGTTCCATCCACGACCATAGTCGCCAAAGGCCTCCCATCCTTCCGGCGTCACCGCCACCGTGTCCTCAAGCTTGATGAAGCCACGGCGAGGGTGCGACAGCGTCGTCTCAATGGAGATCACCATCCCGGCGTCCAGCGACTTGTCAGCGTGGTGAGCCGGGTACGGCACTGGGCTCCGGTCGCTCAGCCATGGTGCCTCGTGCCCGACGATCCCCATGCCATGCGCGACGAAATCAAGCTGCTCGCGGTGCGGCGAACGGGCTAGAATTGCCTCCGGCCCGGCATATATGTCCCCGCCGCGCGCGCCGGGGCGAATGGGTTTGCGAGCGGCTTGCTGGATCTCATCGACAAGACCGAGCAAGTCGACAAGCTCGTCATCCGGATCGCCGGGAAAACCCATGCGGCATAGATCGCCGATATAACCCCTGTCATTACCTCCGGAATCAAGCGCTAGCACCTCCCCGTCCCGCCAAATCTGCGCCGACGGAGCACGGTTGAACGAATTGCCAATGTTCACAAGACCGTACTCGAAGTGCAGCCCGCGAGCAGTCTCCTCACTTTTCAGTGTCGCGATGATCTCGTGCTTCGTCGAGCCAACGCCGTGCTTGGTGAAAGTAGCTATCATCGCGTCGACAACCTTCTCAGAAGCGTCGCGCAAGATCGCAAGCTCCCCAGGGGTCTTGACGGCGCGCAGCATTTCCAGGGTCAGATTCGCGTTGACGATCTGGGCTTCGGGCAGGCCATCCTTTAGGATGGCGAAGGCACTATGGGGTAGGAAGTCCATTTCGACACCTAGACGCCGGACTGGTCGACCTAGGCGCTGAAGATGGCGAACGGCGGTCGAGGCATAGTGCTCGACGGTCATGTTCGAAAAATGGAGTTCGGACATCCAGAACTTGCCGAGCTCCTCCTCGTATTTCTCCATCGGGCTGCCGACGTAGGAGGTGTCTTGCGGCCGACCTTTCGCGTAGATTAAAATCGGTAAATAACGGCTCAGCCCGTGCGCATCGGCGAAGCTATAGAAGAAGAAGCGGTAGCCACCGAGCATGTACTGGATGTTGTGCTTTGAGGTGATCAGCACCGCATCCAGATTGTCTTCCTCCATTAAGACGTCGAGACGCTTGGTGTCGAACGGGACTCCATTCGGTGTAGCGGTCTCCGACATTGTAGCTTCCTCGATGTTGTTGTGTCGCTGCGAGCGATGCCTGCTAAATCCGTCGCAGTGAAATCTGACCGGATGTGCCGAGAAGAAGACGTTGTAACGATATAGACACTCATTCCTCTTGCCATAAGCTCAAGCGACCCGACACTAGAGCGTAACCCATGACGAGCCGGCGGACTGCGACCGCGCCGCGCCTTCGATCATCTGCATACCGAGAACACCGTCGTCGATTCCTGGAAGATTCTTGAGCCACGGCTCGGGAGATCGTCCCGCTTTCACGGCGCCGATCGCAAACGCAGTCTCAGTGTAAAGGTTTGCAAAAGCCATGATGTAGCCCTCGGGATGACCGGGTCGAAAGCGGGCCGAGCGACTCACGAATTCTGACGTGCCTTCCTGCCCTGCGCGGTAAAGGACCTCAGGCTCGCGAAGTGGACGGAAGCGGAGGTACTCTGCATCCTCCTCTCGCCATTCCACAGAAGCCTTGTCACCAAAGATACGAAAGGACAGTCCGTGCTGGTTGCCGGTCGCAACATAACTCGACCATATGCGGCCGACCGCTCCATCGGGGTATTCCAAATCGACATAGGCATTGTCGAAGACCTCCCGCCGATCGACGAAAGTTTGCATGCGGGCTGATAGGCGGCTTGGGGTTCGACCCGTGACGTACCGGATCAAATGATAAGCGTGAGTGCCAACTTCTCCCAAGATGCCTTCTCGACCTGCTATTTCTGGCCGGAAGCGCCAATGCCGCTGTGAGAGGTCGTCGGGTTCGAGCGCGACGCCAGCCCCCCCACTTGCAAACTCTGAATCGATCATCCTCAAGCGACCCAGCGCCCCCGAGGCGACGAGGTCACGGGCGAGTCGCGGCATCGGGAACCCCGAATAGCAATGGGTAAGTACGAAGATCCGGCCGGTGTCTTCGAGAGTCTTCTTGAGTTGGAGCGCCTGTTCCATAGTACGGGTCAGGGGCTTTTCACAAATGACGTGTATCCCGCATTTGAGGAACGTGATCGCGACATCGCTGTGGACATGTGGCGGCGTCGCTATCACGACCGCGTCGATCGGGTCGGGTCTCGCTGCCTCCAGCTCCGCCATTTCATGATAATCGAGATAGTTGCGGTCATCGGCCACAAGCAATGTCTTCCCGGTAGCAGTCGACACTTCGGCGTTTACCGAGAATGCACCTGCTACAAGATCGAACAGCCCGTCAGCCTGGAACGCGATCCTGTGCGTCTCCCCGATGATCGAATCAAAACCGCCGCCCACCATGCCGAGCCTGATCCGTCGTCCGAAGAGTCGAAGGAATTGCGCATTTTCATTGGCCATTGTTTCTCTCAAACGTTTGGTTATAATTCGATGCGCTGTCGAGCGCCGCACCGCGCAATGCGCATCCTTCAGTTCCTAAAGCGGACATTCTCGACCTGCCGGCTCGCCGCCGATCGGAGGATAGCGTCCACCGTCTCTGCGACGCGGTAGCCGTCCCGGAAGGTGGCAGCATCGGGATCGAGCGACGTGCCATGCTCGATCGCCGACAGCATATGGTATGCCTGGAAGGTGAAAGCATCGTGCCATCCGATAGGATGGGCACCCTGGATCCCGACCGGCAGAGAAAACTGCCCATAGGGATGCGTATTGGCCGTCACCATGATCGTCCGAGGACCCTTGTTCGGCTCGGTGAACACCAGTTCGTTCATCCGCTCCATGGAGAAAGCAAGGGTGCCCTTGGTGCCGTCTATCTCGATGCGGCCGGTTAAGGCATGACCCGCCAAAACACGCGACGCCTCAAAGGTCGCGGTCGCGCCCTGATCCAGCACGGCAATAGCGCTGAATGAGTCGTCGTTGACTGCGGCATCGTCGCCCGACGGGTTCTTCAGACGGGTCATCGTCCGACCCGATACCTCCACAACCTCGCCGACGATGAAGCGCGCCACATCGATATGGTGCGAACCGAGGTCGCCCGTCGCGCCGCCGCCCGCCTGATTCCGGATGAAGCGCCAGGTCAGCCTGCCGTCCGGCTCGCGCATGTCGAGCAACATCTGGCTCCGATAGGCCCAGATCTCACCGAGTTCGCCGGCCTTGACCATGTCACGCGCAAGCCGGAGGGCCGGGATGAACCTGTGCACGAAAGCGCACATGTGCTTAACATCCGCCTGCTCGACCGCCTTCCAGAGCCTGTGCGCCTCGTCGGCCGTGGAGGCAAGCGGCTTCTCACTAAAGATGGCGGCGCCCGCTTGCGCCGCAACGATTGAGGGGTTGACATGGACGAAGTTCGGTCCCGCGTTTACGAAAAGTTGGTGGTTTCTTTCAGCGAGGGCGCCTTCCCAGTCGTCGAATACGGTCCGCGTCCAGCCATAGCGTTTCGCGACGTTCTCGGCCAAGGCGTGGTTTGCACTCGTCTCGATCAACGTCGTTAGCTCCGGATTGACCGGAAGGTCGCGCGTCATCCGAGCTGACATAAACGAGAGGGCATGCATCTGGCCGATGAAGCCCGCACCGAGCATGGCGATCTTGGTCATTCTTGGTGCTCCTTGTGCAGGCACTGCCTGTGGTTCACGACTTCAATCCGACGGGGTTCAATTTGACGATCGGCGGCATGGATTAAACGTGTCTGCCCTATGACGGAGTTCGCGCGGAGGCCGAGCATTCCTAATCGAATGCGCCTTCCGAAGCGTTCAAGAAGTGATTGAACCACATCTGCGGTCCTAGGTGATTTGGGAACACGCGCCCAGCACGGCAATCGATCACGAACGAGCCGAGACTACGAAACATTTCATTCTGGCCCCTTTACGCCCGAAATTTAATCTCTTCATTTTGTCCACTCTCACTGGAACGGATAATTGCATCAACGATTTCCGCGACTCTGTACCCGTCTTCGAAAGTCGCTCCCAAAGGGGCGGACCGCGCGCCACTCACCGCTGCAAGCATATGGTAGGCCTGGTGGGAGAAGCAGTCGCGCCAGCCAATCGCGAAGGAGCCTTGAATTCCGACGGGTAGCCAGAAGTCGCTGTACGGGTGATTCGGCGATACGACCATAATGCGGCGGGGGCCCTTTCCGGGCTCCGAGAAATACAGTTCACTTAGCCGCTCCATTTCCCAGCGAAGCGTGCCGCGTGTGCCGTCAACCTCAATTCGACCCGTGAGTTGATGACCTTCGGCTACCCGCGAAGCCTCAAAACTCGCCGTCGCGCCGTTATCGAGCTCCGCGCCTGCGAGAAACCAGTCATCATTAACGTCATGGAGTTGGCTGTTCTTGTCCTTACTCCAGGTCCTGGTCATTGCCTTCACCCGACGCACCTCACCAACCAGGAAGCGGGCTTGATCGATGTGATGCGAGCCAAGGTCACCGGTGGCTCCTCCGCCCGCACGATCTGTGCTGTAGCGCCACGATAGGCTTTCGTCTGGATGTTGCATATCCATAAGGAAGTTACTGCGGAAATGACGGATCGTCCCGACCTCACCGGACGCGATCATCTCGCGCATTAGCTGCAGCGCGGGGACAAAGCGATGGACGAAGGCACACATGTGCACAACCTCTGCCTGCTCTGCTGCGGCCCAGATCTGGTGTGCCTCGTCGGCGTTACGCCCTAGCGGTTTTTCCGAGAATAGGTGCTTACCTCGTTTAGCCGCAGCAATCGTGGGTGCGGCGTGAACGTCGTTAGGACCCGCGTTTATGAACAACTGCGCGTCCGGATGTTCGATCGCCACGTTCCAATCTGCGGTGACCTCTTCCCAGTCGTACCGACGTCGCAGCTTTTCGGCGAGGGCCACGTCGGTATCTGCCAGTGTGATTAGTCGCGCCTTTCTGTGAGGCTCTATCTTAGCACGATGCACTGTACTATAGCTGAGCGAATGCATCTCGCCCATAAATCCGGCTCCGAGCATGCTTATCCCGATCATCTTCGTCCCTCTCAATTGTTTAAAGGTTAGAAAGGCCCAGTTTGAGAGAATTCCTATTTGTATTAGCCATATCAATCATCGGATAAGGTATCAGAGGTAGCGGCAAACAGAGGCGAAACGGGATATTGGCTTCCAGCGGAAGGGTCGTCTAAGACTTAGCCAGCGGGCCTCACTCAAGTTCGAGTATTTAGTGCAAACCCAAGCTGGAGACTCGTCTTTTTGAACCGGATGGCAGTAAGTTTGGACATTGTGTCTGGTTAGGCGATAGTGATATCGGGCTCCTATCTTGCCAACCAGTGTGTAGCGGCCCTTGCAGTCAGCCCGACACGCGTTGGGGAGCGCCGTTGGTCGCAGCCGCCAAACGCCGGCCGTGACGCTCCAGCACCCGCTTCGTCTAATATCGATGTTGAGAAGTGGATCCATGCGCTGACGTTGCTAAGGGCGTTCCTCCCTTTTTTTAATGCGGTAGCCAGTCGTCTGTCGACAAGTACAGTTATCTAGTTTGGTCCATATGTCAACTCTCGGACTGGAAGCGGAGAGACAAATTGCATCGAGCGCCCCGTCCAAAGAACGGACGTCCGTCGTGAACTTGTCAACTGCCACCCCTCCGCTTGCGATCAGGCGGATCGCTTGCTCGAACTCCTCCGCATAGATAAAGGATCCACGAATATCGATCTCTTTGAAAATAAGATCCGTGGCCGTGAACTTGTTCTGTGTCTGCGCGAGGCCGACGATTGTCAGGTGTCCTTGTGGCCGAAGAAGAGTTTTACTGCGGCGTCTACGATCGCCGGCGAACCGACGCAATCGAAAGCGAAACCAGGTGCATCCGACGCTACCGAAAACACCTCAGAGAGACCACTATCATCCGGAGGGAAGGTGCGATTAGCGCCAGCCATCATGTCGGCCTGTGCCGCAGTCGCTTGTCGTCACTGGAAGCGCCCCATTGTCGAGCGTAAAATTGATTGGATCAGCCGTCGGGCCCGCTAGCGAGGCTTCAAACGCCTGATCTGGTACGCCGCCGCTTTCATTCGCCTCGAGATGATCTTCATTACACTCGGGAGGGAAGGAGGACCTTCCACGAAGATTCAGACTCGGGTGAACGAGGCCTAAGGAGAATCTTGACCGCTCGAGCTGCGTTGGAAAGATCTACGAAAGCATTGCGGTCGCCCTTCGAAGCGCGCTCGGTTCCACAACCGTAATTGAACCCGCCCCAGCTTTGCGCAAGACGGCGATAACCAGCAAGCCAATTGGTCCTGCGCCGTATACGATGCCGTCTCACGGCTGTCATCGCGACAGCCGTAGGCTCGACCCAGCTACCCTGCGCCCCGCTCATCCCCTCGGGCAGCTGGTGAAGGGTCCGGGCATCGACTGCGGCGAACTCGGCCATTCGGCCGGGCTCAGCCGCACCTATCGAATTAGTGAGGATTTGAGGGCAAAGATTGAATTGCCCTTTGCGGCAGTTTGAGCAGAGCCCACAGTACGCGCCATTTGGATTGATGCACACATAGTCGCCAACCTTCCACCCGACGACATCGTGCGCAGCTTCGACGATCCTACCCGAGAACTCGTGTCCCATAACAACGCCCGTGCGGTAGATGCTGGAAGTGGCAGCATGAAGGTCGCTGCCGCAGATCCCGCAATGATCCACCTCGAGCACGACCTGACCAGCCGTCGGAGAGGGATGGAATATGTCGCGCAATTCAGGCCTTCTATCGTTCGAAAGAACGATCGCCTTCATATCGAACACTCCCATCTTTAGTGACCGCAATCTGGTCTGCTGACATAGTGGTCGCTACGACTGGTCAGAGAAATGGGCGGAATTCTTTTTGCATTGCTTTCCCCTCGCTTACCGCAGGGCGAACCTTGCGATGAGCCGCTCTCGAAACTCGCGCTTTGTTCAACGTATCTGCAAGCTATAACCGACGCAAGACCATTCGACGCCGCCTTGTGCGAGCAAGCCTTCAAACTTGCTGATTCGTATCGAAACCGACGGAAACTCGCCCCCTCAGCAGAGCCCAGGGCCCACCATGTCCTTCGTGCGTCTGCCTTACGGCTCGAGCTAAGATAGCGCTGTCTGTTGCTTGCAGGTCACTAGACTAGACCAAGGATGTATGTCGCCATCTGAGGCCAGTGGCTCACAGAGTCTGTTGACCTAGTGCCGCTTTCGATTGCAACAGGTCGACGAGCATGGGCGCGCGCATGGAGCGTCCTCAGTCGACAGGATGCACATCGTCGGGCATAATTCTCGAACGTTCTGGCGAATCTGGTCGGAGGAGCAATGGGAGCGTTTTAGAGAACCTCTTTGATCGACTCTATTTTTTGGCCCTCGTAAACGGCGCTGAGGGGACCCCTTTCGCCGATGTTTCCGGCGCGTAGTGTTTGCCCTGCGTGCACGCCCACCCAGGACTCAAGATACACCGCGTCAAAAGGAGTTCAATGATAGCCTTGCCTTTGCCGAGATCAAATACCCGGACTACCGGACGCCAGTCAGACCGGAAGAATCACTCAGCTCCAAAGCCTAAAGTCGGGATCATAGGCCAAGAGTGGCTGAGCCTATGCCGACCGCGCACATGAAGGGGTCAAGTATGCTGAAGCCTAGGGAGCCGGCGTGGACGAAAATTACGCGCAATGTGACCGTTTCCACACAGACCTATGTGCGCATTAAGCAGATGATCATCTCGTGCGAGTTGCCACCAGGTGCGGGGGTCAATGAAATCGACATCTCACGAAGGCTAGGCATAAGTCGATCGCCCTTAAGAGAAGCATTTCGACGCCTCGAGGAAGAGGCCTTCATGGAGGCGTCTGGAGGCCGCGCGCTACGCGTCTCCAATATTACGCCGCGGGGTGTATCGGAGCTATACGAGGTTCGATGTGCGCTCGAAGCTTTCGCAGCGGGTCGGGCGGAGGAAATCAATCCTCGACTTGTGCGAATGGCAGAAGCCAAATTGAAGATTATCGCAAAAGACCTTACGCGAGGGAAGATTCAGTCGTTTAACGACGCAGATTTCGAGTTCCACGACCTCTATGTTCAACGCTATGGAAACGAGACTCTTGCAGCGCATCTAGTCGGATTGCGTGATCATCTTCTTAGAATTTGGCACTTCGCTGGGTCGCATCTCGATCATACAAAGCTCTCCTACGAAGAACATCTCGACATTTTGGCGGCGATCCGCTCAGGCAAAGCAAACCGTTTGCAGGCAGAGGTCACACGGCATATTCTCGCGGTCGGGAAGCGTGTCACGGGCTTTGTAGAGGAGGTTGCAAGCAAGTCCTCAGACAGGTTGGGTGAGAAGCTATTTTGAAACTCGAAGAAGATGTCCTTCAGCCGCTTCGTGTAGGTGGTCTCGTGGGCAATAATCCCGCCGGGAACCAGTGCCCGTAATCGCGGTCGGCTTTAGCTGCCAACTAGTCGAAGACCTACCACAGTAACGTCTGGCTCGTTCATGCTTTCGGGGTCTCGCGTTTGGCGGTTAGGAACCTTCCATTAGAAAAATCACTTTGGCCGCTCAGAGGCGGGTCGCTAGCACAGCCGCGATCAGCGACTCCGAGGTGTGGCCCTCGATGCGGCCCTCCTCCGCTATTTCGCCACCCCGCACGATGTAGAACCGCTCGCACAGATCGATCACGTGGCCGTAGTTGTGAAGAATGACGATTACTGACACCCCCTCGGCGCGAAGGTTCCTCACAACGTCAATCACGATCCCCGCTTCACGCACTCCGACGGCGGCAAGCGGCTCGTCCAACAGCAATACCCGTGCGTTGGTCTGGACAACCCGTGCAATCGCGACGGCGGCACGCTGGCCTCCTGACAATGTGCCCACAGGCTGATCTAGACTCGGGAGATTGACGCCGACTCGCTTGATAAGGATTTCAGCCTCACGGCGCATGGCTCGCCGTCGAAGTACCTTAATGGGACCGCTGGTCGTGGACTCCCTGTTCAGGAATATGTTCTGGACGATCGACAGTTGGTCGACAAGTGCGAGGTCCTGGTAAATAATGTCAATGCCGAGCGACCGCGCATGCTGAACATCTCGGAAGCGGACGACCTCACCATCCAACCGTACGGTCCCTTCGTCAGGTTGCATGTAACCAGTGAGGATCTTCAACAGCGTTGATTTGCCGGCGCCGTTGTCGCCCAAAAGCCCGAGTACTTCACCCGCGCGAAGCTCCATCGACAGCCCGTTAAGCGCGACGACCGAGCCAAATTGCTTGACGATCCCCTCTGCCCTGAGGAGGGGGGTTGCGTCAGGCACCAAATCGTTCACGCTCGCTTCCTTCCGAGCAACTGCCTGCTCAAGGTCACGTTCAGGATCATCACTGAGAGAATGGCGATGCCGAGGATGAGGGAGAACGCGTTCGCGTTCACCCCTTGTAAACTTAGGCCATCCTGGAGCAAGGCCAGCACAGCAGCGCCTATGAATGCGCCTATGACCGTGCCGAATCCGCCAGCGAGGGCGGTTCCCCCTATGACCACTGCAGAAATCGCAGAGAACATTATTGCGGAGCCACCAGCAAGGGGATCCGTAATGTTCACCGTGACGGAATCGAGGATGCCAGCAAAGCCTGCAACTGCTGCCGGGAATATAAAGTTCCCAATTTTTATTCTCTCGACCTTGATCCCAGCCTCTTTCGAGGTCTCGTAGTTGCCGCCAATTGCCACGCAATATAAGCCCCACCTCATATGCTTCAGTATAAAGTGAAATATTGCCAGGGCCGCCACTGCCCAGAGGATGAGCGACCAGTTCTGGCCGAACACCATGGCGTAAAGACCAGTACCCGGAGTGGGTACCGGCTCGGCGTTCGATATGATCAGAGTCAATCCGTTGATACCGAAGAAGGTGCCGAGGGTGGTCACGAATGACGGGACGCCGATATAGACCGTCACGACGCCATTAATGACGCCCACCAGGCTCACTATAACAACAGCGAGAATATCGGCGAGCACAAGCGGTATACCCGCCTGTTGCCCAAAATGTACGAGGAAGGGCGCCAGTGCAAATGTCTGCCCAACTGACAGATCAATCTCACCACCTGCTATGAGCAAGACCATTGGGCAAGCCAGCATAGCGATGGGCGCCATGATCTGAGACAAGTTCAGTAGGTTGGCACCGGACAGGAGCTTTCCCGTCATGATCTGAAAGTAAGTACCGAGGCAAAGAGCGACGACCAAAAGACTGACTTCTCGATACCGAAACAGAAACTCCCCGAAGCTTTTGGCGTGAGGGCTCTTGATAAGCCGTGCTCCTAGCGTTGGCGGAGATGCCAACACAGAGGCCCGAGGGTCTTTGGCCACGGATCCTGTTATCCTTGGGCGAGGGCTAAGGGGTGCTCGAATGGTAGTTGACGCACTTCGCCCACTCCAGTGTTTTGGGTGATCACCTTCACGACTACCGAGACGGCAATGCCGACGCTCTGCGTCATTCCGGCTGAGGTGGGAAAGAACGACCAATTACGGTTTTGCCCATGGGCAGTACCTCCTGAGCCGCGGTGTTGCCGATGAATCGAGATGGGCGGTCTAGGTATTTGGCGATATTAGCTTTTGTCACCAGAAGCGGACCCGTCCCAATCGGAGCGGCGCCTTCCATTGCACCCGAAAGTTTGATGAAGAACAGCTGCATGAAGGCATAAAAGCCTTCGAAATAAGGTTGCTGATCGAACGTGAACTGCAAAACGTCGTCGGCTATAGCCTGATTAGTAATGGAGTAAACGTCAGTCGTCGAGCCAAAGATCCCCTTCTTGCGGAGGTCATACTTTCGTATCGCCTCCGCCACTCCAACACCGGAGCCGAGATCAACACCGAACATGCCGCGGACTTCGGGATGGCCGAGGTAATATGCCTTAGCATTAGCCACCTGGTTCGCGAAGGTGGTGCCTGTAGCGACGATGTCGTATTTAATATCTCGGCCAGACGACTTTATGACGTGAACGGCGCCGTCGACTCTGGGCTGGAGGCTCAAAGCCCCAGGTGTCGATATCATGATCGCAATTCGACCAGAGTCAATGTACTTCAGTATCTGCTGGCCAATCGCAACACCGAGCGTGTACTGATTTTGGCCGACGTAGCTCAACCTTTGATTGGCGGAGGCCGGCGTGACATCTGAGTTAAAAGAGATCACCGGTATTCCCGCATCAAGCGCTCGTGCGGTCGGATCATTGAACGCATTATCGTCAACCATGGCGACCGCTATTCCGTCAACGCCGGCGGCTATTGCGCTGTTCATGGTTTGAACCATGGCCGGAACCACCGATTCCGTCGACGTCCCAAGCCACTGATAATCGCACCCCAGGAGCTTTGCCGCGTCAGCTAGTCCGTAACGGGTAGGTACGAAGAAAGGATTGGTCGCAGCTTGCGAAACGAAGGTGAAGGTCCACCGAGGATTGCCGAATGCGGTTGGTCCGGCCCCGCTGGCGCCCCACGCCGCCCGGACTAGCTCGGGGAGCGTAGCAGCGCCACCGCCGATTAGCGCGGCGTTTAGAACCGTCCGGCGTCCATATCGGCTCTTGCGGATCTGTCCCGAAGAGCCATCGAAGGGCTTTTGCATGAAAACGATTTCCCCGCTCGGTTTCGCCGCCGGTCATTGGTCGCCGGTCGGTTGTCGACAGACTTTATGCGGAAGCCATTTGCAGCGTCAAGGGCTTGCTCTCCGCACTTGGCTGCGCGCCCGCATTAATTTGCTGTCGTCTACCCGCACTCCGGGTCCTTACATCATGGTTCGTATTCGAAGTTACTCAAGGAAAGTGGACGCCTGCGGGGTCGCGACCGATGTCCAAAGCTTCCGATTTCCCAGCCCACGAAACCCGTAGAGATGCGTTGCATTTTCACAGATTCTGGCTAAATGCACTCCAGGGAAGATAAGCACTTCTGCCAGCGGAACGCGTTGGACTGCAGCGGGCGGTTCAACGAGCGCAGCAGCGGGCCAGCGACGTGGAGCCTTCCTATTTTTTGCCCCTGGGCCGTCGGCTCGCTCCGATGCATCCCCACACGATATTCTACATTTGGTCTGTCAGGCTCCTTTCCACTGTAGGATGTAGAGGCCTGCATTGTAGTCGGTGATATACATGAGCCCGTCCTTCTGGACGTTGACGTCGCAGGTATGAATGACGCGATGGCGATTAGGTCGGGTATCCAGCCACTGCTCAGGTGTGCTCGGCACGAAAAAGCCGATTTCTTGGGGCTGGAATTGATTACGAATATCGAACACTCGGACTCCAGCATTCTGATAGGTCGCAAAAACAATTTCGGAACTCTGGAAGCAGCCCGGTCTGTTCTCGTGCAGATTATGCGGCCCGAAATGGCCTCCCTTAGCAACGTAATCCTGGTCACAAGGCGTCGGGAATGTCGCAATGGTCACCGGGTTTGCCGGCGCGCGAATATCGACAACCCAGGTATATTTCATTGGCTCTTGGTCGATGTCGAGAACCGCCTCGTCGGCCACAATACATAGTCCGCGATCAATCAACGGCAGTGCGCTATGGGTGCCCCCCGCGAAGGGCGGCGACCAGTTGGTGTGTGAGATTAGCTTCGGGGTGACTTTATCCGAAATGTCGAGCAGAGTTAGGCCTCCATCGCGCCAAGAGGCATAGGCGACGCTGCCTTCGATCACCGCATGATGCAGCGCCACGCGGCCAGGCATGGTCATCGTCTCGCCCCCTGCGGCCCACATACCAGGCAGTGCCCAACGGCCGACCTCGCATGGCTTGGCAGGGTTCTCCATGTCGATCACAATGAAGACGTGGTCCGTGTAGCCATCGAGCAATGCGGAAGCATATGCATAGCGATCACCAACCCACCAGATGCGGTGCAGGCCAAGGCCTTCGACCTCCATAAAGCCGATGGCGCGTGGATGCGCTGGGTCAGAGATGTCGTAGACCCGCATGCCCGCGGTATAGTCCTCACCACGCTTGCCGAACTTGCTCGAATGCACCCCTTCAATCGAGTGGCCGTAATACTCAGTCTCTTTCACATAGACGGAGTAAAAATTAAATTCTTCGACCACAAGCAAAAGGTCGTTCGCAGTCTGAATATGAACCGACCAGGACCTGTTATGGGTTGGCAGGAAGTTTACAGGGACCGGGTTGCGCGGATCACGCACATCAATGACGCTGACCCCGCCGCTGAACACGTGACTTACGAAGGCGTGGCCCTTGTGTATCATACATTGGATCCCGTCGGCGCGCCCGGCTTGGCTGCTGCGCCCAACGAATTCTATGTTCCTGGCGGAATCGAAGACTTCGCTCATATTTTAGATTCCATTGCGGTGTCCACTAGCTCCTCATGCGCGCTTGGCAAAAACGAGATCTTGGGTCAGCGAGGCGTTGTAAGTCTCCAGATACCGGTCTTTCGCCAGTGGCAGATGTTCGCGCACGAGGGCGACGAGACGCGAGCGATCACATTGCCGGCAGGCCTCGATCATCGCCCAGTGATCGCTGCAGACCTTGGTAAGAAAACTAGGGTCCATATAGGGATGAAACCGCACCGTCAGCGCGCGCACGGCGCAGACGTCGATCATCTCAGTAAGCACGGGGTTTCCCAGTTGGGCGTAGAGATGTCGGTGAAAGCGGTTGTTGTGATCGAAGATGCGCCGGAGATTCCGATGCGCCACGGCCTTCTCATGGTCGTGCTGGATCGCTACAAGCTCGGCTAATGCCTCGGGCCGCAGCGGCAGAGGCATTCCCTCGACCGCCGCCGTCTCCAACAGCATGCGCACAGCGTAGATCTGCTCGACACGCTCGGGTTGCAGGTCGCGCACGGAGGCGCCCTTATTGCGCTGCCGATCCACGAGTCCGGCCTGCTCAAGCGCCAGCAAAGCTTCGCGCACCGCCGCCCGATGAGAGCGAAAGCGCAGCACCAAATCGGCCTCGACCAAGCGCTCGCGAGGATTGAGGCGGCCGAACACAATGTCATCGCGCAGTGCTTCAACGATCTCCTGGCCTGATGCGGATAGCGATGAATTCGGCCCCTTCGTCATGCAGCAAATTCGGCTAGGAGCTGCTTCGATGCCGCCGCCATGAGACGCAAATCAGAACCAGTGACGAATAGGCGATAGCCCTCCGCTTGCATCCGCTTGGCATAATCAGTCGTCTCGCAAGCAAGTCCGGCCAAGATGTTTGCTTCTACAGCGCTTTGCGCTATGCGGCGCAGCGCGTCGAGCACTTTGCTGTCGTCAGTATCCATACGTGGCGGCCGGCCTAGGCTGGCCGCGATGTCGCTGGGGCCTGCGAAGACGCCGTCCAGACCCGGGACTCGCACAATGGCGTCCAGCGCTTCCAGCCCGCCCAGCGTCTCGATCATTGCGATTGCCAGCACCTGGCCGTTCGCCTTGCTGACATAGTCGTCGCCGAACAACAGCCGCGCGCGCACCGGGCCGAAGCTGCGCGAGCCGAGCGGCGGATAGCGGCAGGCGGCGACCAGCGTCTGGGCCTCAGCCACGGAGCTGACCATTGGACAAATGATGCCACTCGCCCCAGCGTCGAGCAGCCGTCCGATCAGCGCCACGTCCAGCGCAGGTGGACGCACCAGAACGACGGCGCCGAGATTGGTCGTGACCTGCAGCAGCGTCACCATCTCATCGAAGCCGGTCATGCTGTGCTGCATGTCAGCCACCAGACAATCCCATCCCAGTCGCGCGATCATCTCGGCTGACAAGGGCGAGGCGCTGTGCAGCCAAGTTGTTCGTACCCCGCGTCCGGCAGGACTTGCGAGGTCTCCTAGTTTTTGGTGTGGCATTCCGGCCCCTCCTCAAGCCAGCGATATGAGCATTCGCGAAGATTGTCAAATTATATTGTTTGACAATCTCATTATTGTCCGATAACTTCGCGATACTTCCCGCGGAGACGGGGACCGAGATGTGAGGGGAGGATATGCAGGACATCGTCGAGCCCACTTCCTGCCCCGCGACTGCTCGCGCCGAACCGGCAGTCGTCGCATGTCGCCTGATCGATGCGGGAAAAAACTTCGCTGGGGTCTGGGCCGTCCGTCACGTCGATCTCGAGTTCCGCACCGGAGAGGTGCACGCTGTGATGGGGGAGAACGGCGCCGGCAAAAGCACGCTGATGAAGATGCTGCACGGGGTTCATCTGCCTGATGAGGGTCAGGTAGAGGTCTTCGGCCGCATCGTGAGCATGACTTCTCCGCGGTTGGCCGAAGCGGAAGGCATCGCAATGGTGCCGCAAGAACTCGACCTGTTCCCCGATCTGTCGATCGTTGAGAATCTGTTCGTGGGACGTAAGAGGCCGCGCACTCGCCTCGGCATGTTTGACTGGCCCGCGATGCGCCGCGCTGCACTGGCCGCCTTCGCGCGCCTCGATATTGCAATCGACGTCGATGCGTCGGTGCGTTCGCTCTCGGGGGCCAATGCCCAGATGGTGGAGATTGCACGCGCGTTGATGCACGACGCGCGCATCGTCATCATGGACGAGCCTACGGCGGCGCTGACAGAACGCGAGGCGCAGCGGTTGTTTGGTATCTTGGGCGAACTCAAGCGTCGCGGCGTCGCGATCGTCTATATCTCGCACCGTCTCGACGAGGTCTTCCAGATTGCCGATTGCATCACCGTGATGCGAGACGGCGAGCGCATCCATACTGGTCCCACCGGTGATCTTGAAATGGCGACTCTGATCCAGATGATGGTTGGTCGCCCGCTCAGCAAGTTGTTTCACCGTACGCGCCACCCGGCCGGCGACACCATGCTTGAATTACGCAATCTGGGCCGGCGCAGCGCATTTCGCGACATCTCCTTCACGGTTCGTCGCGGTGAGATCGTCGGCATGTCGGGGCTTATCGGGGCCGGCCGGTCCGAAGTCGCGCAGGCAATCTTTGGCGTCGCGCCGGCGACCGAAGGGCAGATCCTCATCGCTGGAGAACCGGTCTCCATCGCGACATCCCGTCAGGGAATCGGCCACGGCATCATCTATGTGCCGGAGGAACGCCGTTCGCAGGGTCTGGTGCTCGAATATGCGATAGATTGGAACATGTCGTTTAGCGCGCTCGATCGCATATCGCGCGGTGGTTTCGTTTCTCGCCGGCGGGAGAAGCAGATCGCCGAGCGATTCCGCAGTCTGTTTTCAATACGCTGCAACGGAGTCGGCGCGCCTGTCGGCTCGCTCTCGGGCGGTAACCAACAGAAGGTCCTGCTGGCGAAAGCGCTCGTGGTGGAACCTGACATCATCCTGCTCGACGAGCCGACTCGGGGTGTCGATGTCGGCGCTAAGGCCGAAATATACCGTATCATTGACGATCTGGCGGCGGCCGGAAAAGCCGTGCTCGTGGTGTCGTCGGAAATGAATGAATTGCTCTCTATGGCCGACCGGATCCTGGTAATGCATCGCGGCCGTCTGACCGGCAGCTTTGACGGACCGGACTTTGCGGTCGCTGAGATAGGCGCCGCCGCCGCCGGCATCTTGGTCGAGCGCGCAGAGGATGTCGCGCTGCATCCCGGAGCGGTCACTTGAAGGTTCTGTGGCTAGACCGCGCCATCAAGCGGCCGGAAGCACCGCCGCTCGCCTTTCTGATGATCATGGCGATCCTACTGGGCCTCACCACGCCAGGCTTTTTGGCCGGCGCCAACCTGCTAAGTATCGTCAGCCAAGTCTCAGTGGTGGGCATCGTGTCCCTCGCACTCAATCAGGTCATCCTCGCCGGCGAAATCGACGTATCAGTAGGCTCCCTTCTGGCTGCCTGCGCGTTCACCTTCGCAACAATGGCGCATGTCACCTCCGGGTTGCTTCTGCCGCTGCTGGCTTCGGTTGCGGTGGGCGCCTGTATCGGCTTGCTCAATGGCGCCATCGTGACAGTAGGCCGCGTGCCGTCCATCGTCGCGACTCTCGGGATGCTGCTCGCATTGCGCGGCGTGGTGCTTCTGCTGGGCGCCAACGGCATTCTGCTTGTGCCTAGTGCAGCCCGTCTATTCGGCCTTAGTACCGTCCTCGGCGTGCCGGTGCCCATAGTCTTCTTGATATTGGTCTTCGCTGGATTGGACATTGCCAATCGCCATACCGAATGGGGCCGCGATGTTTTCGCCGTGGGCAGCAACCGCCGTGCTGCCGATGCCGTTGGCCTTCGTGCGGGCTTCGTGAAATTCCGCTGCTTTGTAGCGGTAGGACTCGGCTGCGGTCTCGCGGGGACCGTCTTCGCAGGCCAGATCGGCGAGATCCAGGCTACCGCAGCGACCGGCTTCGAGCTGCAGGCCATTGCCGCTGTGGTGCTCGGCGGCACCAGCATTACGGGCGGCCGTGGCTCGACCTTCGCTCCAGTGATCGGCGCCGTGCTTGTAGGCGTGATCCTCAATGCTCTGACGCTCAACAGCGTGCCGGGCACATTCGAACAGCTTGTACTTGGCTCGCTGATCCTGGCCGCGATCTCGATCGATGCCGTCCGGTTCCGGGCCCTGAGGAGGGCGTCATGAGCCCGACAATCGCACGGCCGCTGAGCCCTGCGCAGGCGCCCCGGCGCCGCAAACCTTCGCTCACCCGCACGCTGGTCCTTTTCTTGCTCCTGCTCGCGGAGCTGATCGTCTTCAATCTGCTCCTACCTGGCTATATGAGCCCCGGCAGCCTCCTCGACACCTCGCGCACCTTCGTCGAGACCGGTATCCTCGCGCTCGGCATGACCTTCGTCATCATTTCGGGCGGCATCGATCTATCAGTTGCGTCGCTGCTGGCGTTCGTCTCGGTAGTGATGGGGCTTAGCTTCCAGGCGGGCGTGCCGCTACCCGCTGCCATGCTGCTAGGCCTCGCCGCGGGCATTGCGGGAGGACTGCTGAACGGCGCGGCAGTTGCCTATCTTGGGCTGCATCCCTTCGTCGTGACCCTTGCGACCATGGCGATCTATCGCGGTGCGGCCTACGCGATCTCCAATGCGGCGGCGGTGTCGGACTTTCCACCTTGGTTCACCACCATCGGCCAATCCTACTTCGCGAACGGGCTGGTGCCCACGCAGCTGCCCGCCCTTCTGGTGGCAGCGATCGCGCTGTGGCTGCTGTTGTCGCGCACTAGCTTCGGACGCCGCGTCTACAGCGTCGGCGCCAATGAGATCGCCACTCGCTTCTCCGGCGTGTCGGTGGAGCGCACTAAGCTCGCGATCTACGGTCTGATGGGGGGCCTAGTCGCAGTGGCAGCAATCATCCAGACCGCAAGGCTTTCCACCGCGCGTGCCAATGCCTCTATGGGCTTGGAACTGCCCGTGATTGCCATGGTCGTGTTGGGGGGCACCCGTATCACGGGAGGTGCGGGCAGTATCCTCGGCACTCTGCTGGGCGTACTGGTATTAGCATATCTGCAAGATGGTCTAGCCTCAGTCGGTGTACGTAACGATTGGGGGCTCGTCGTGGTTGGCGCATTCCTCATCCTGGGCGTGCTGGCCAACGAATTCTTTCGCAAGTCGCCACGCTGACTTGTGAGACACTCAACCGGCGGAACGCCGAAAATTCCAGGGAGAAGACAATGCGTCATACTAACCAGCCACCAATCGGCCCATGGAGTCCGAACAGGCGGCAGACGCTGCAGGGGCTCGGCTTAGGCCTGTTCGCCGGCGCTAGTACACTTCTAAGTCGCTCGGCGCTGGCCGCAGGTGGTGTCGTCGCCTTCGTGCCGAAATTCACCAGCGATCCCTACTTCGTCTCCGCGAACCATGGTGCGCAGGAGGCCGGCAAGGCCCTCGGCCTGACAGTGCATTACAACGGACCAGTTGATGCCGATGTAGCCGGCCAAGTCGATATCGTAGACCGACTGGTGCGCAGCGGCGTCTCCGCGATTTCGATATGCGCGCTGGATCCCACGGCGCTGGCGCCGTCGCTGCTGCGCGCACGGCGCAAGGGCATCAAGGTCAACACTTGGGACGCGGATGTGACGCCCGACGCACGAGAGGTCTTCCTCAACCAGGCTTCCTACACCGCGATCGGAGACGCTATCGTCGACATCATGGCGAAGGGCGCTGGCACCTCGGGCGATTTCGTGATGGTGACTGGCTCGCTTACCGCCTCTAACATGCTGGCGTGGATGAAGGCTATCAAGGCCACTATCGCGGCGAAATATCCCGGCATGGTCATAAAAACGACACTGTTGGGCGAGCAAGACATCCAGAAGGGCACCGACATCACACTTAACTACCTGCGTTCGCACCCCGAAACCAAAGGCGTCTTCACGGTCGACGGTGTGGCCGAGGTCAGCGTCGCCGAGGCAGTCAAGCAGCTCGGCCTATCGGGCAAGATCACGATAGCTGGGATCGGCGTGCCAAACTCCATCCGTCCATACATCAAGAGCGGCATCGTCAAGCAAGCTGTGCTGTGGAGCCCAGTCGACATCGGCTATGCTGCGATATACATCACTAGGGCGCAGTTGGATGGCACGCTGGATCCGGCGAAGGGGTTCGTCACAGCGGGTCGCCTGGGTAATCTAAAGTTCACCTCTAAAGACGAGATTCTGCTCGGACCGCCACTGGTGTTCACGCAGGCCAACATCGACAATTATCACTTCTGACCTTCGGGAGGCCGGTGAGGACCGGCCTATTCCGGCCTAGGAAATGCCCCTAATCCCACTGACCATCCGTATTCTTCAAAGGCCTGTCGACCGCTTGCGCGTGGGCAATCGTGTCTTCCGACTTGATAACACTGCTTCTCGGATGGGGCATCGTTGTCTTGATCGACAACACCATTCGGATCAGAAAGCGGACGAATCGCGAGAGGGACAGGTCTAAGTGACAAGCCTCGCGATGAACAAATTAACCCGCAGCGAGCTAAGGTATCTCGTGGTTGACGATCCTCATGCCTCCGGCTGCGACGTCCAGAATGTCGCAATTCGAGCTATTCACCAGCACCCGGCGCTTTGCCAAGGTCTTCCCTTCGCGCTCTCCCCCGCGGTTCTCGCGCCGCGTCGCCATCTGATCGCGTCGACTTCGGCGAGCGGACCTTCGAGTTTGGGGTTCAGTTTGTTCAGGAGGGCCACGCGGCGGGCGTCTTCGAAATGGCCACTGAGTTCGCCGCCCAAATCGGGCGACATCACGTCGCTCCTGCGCCAAATTTTGCTGAACTACCAGCGGTTGACTAAGCGAGCGGCGCGGATAAGGCGATAGTCGATGCTCAGGCCGCGCTTGCTTCGTCGCGGCGCAAGACCCGTCCGAAGCAATCGACTGACCGAGGTCGTGTTGGCGAACAAACTTTCCTTCTCCAGCGAGATTTTGCCGCGGTCATGCTCATTGTCACCCGTCAATCGCGCCACATGAACCAGGACCGGTCATCATCCAATGAAAAGTCGCAAGAAAGTCCTCGTGATTCAAGCCATCAGCGAAGAAGCGCTGCGCCTATTTGACGAGCACGGCGGTATTGACTACGAAATTTTGACTGATACGAGTGCAGAAAACATAGCTGCTCACGTCAATGATGTCGACGCGATCACCATTCGGGACGCGCCGCTGCCGGCCTCCGCCTTGGCAAAAGCGCGGACACTGCGGGTCATCTCGCGCCACGGCGTGGGCTACGACAACGTGCCGCTGTCATTCTGTAACGAGCATAAGATCCCGGTGACGATCATTGGCGACGTCAATGCGGTGTCCGTCGCCGAGCACGCCCTATTCCTGATGCTGGCGGTTGCCAGAAATGGCACCCGCTTCGACCGCGCGATACGGGCCGGGGACTTCGGGATTCGGAGCCGGATCACAGCGATGGAACTGCGCGGCAAGACGTTACTACTGGTCGGCTACGGACGCGTTGGCCAGGAATTCGCCATGCGCGCGAGAGCGTTGGGCATGACGATCGTGGGCTTCGATCCCTTCATCGTTCCCACGCGCTTTCCGGAGGTGAAATTCTTCGACGCCCTGGCGGACGCGCTGGCGGCTGCCGACGTGGTGTCACTGCATGTGCCGCTCAACGACGGAACCCGCGATATGATCGATGCAAAGGCCCTGACGCAGATGAAGAGAGGAGCGATCTTGCTTAACGCAGCGAGGGGCGGCATCGTAGACGAATCTGCACTTGTCGCGTCGCTCGAAAACGGCCACCTGCGGGGTGCCGGGCTGGATGTGTTCCTGCGTGAGCCATTACCAGCTAGCGATCCGCTGTTAACACGCGAGGAAATCGTCCTCAGTCCACATTGCGCAGCCTTGACCGCGGAATGTTTGATTGAAATGGGCAGAGCCACCGTGCGCAACGTGCTCGCCGCCTTCGACGGCACTTTGGACCCAGCTCTTGTTGTCAATCGCGGCAGTCTCTTAACAGGCCGCTGAAGAATGCCCGTGACGGCGGACTTTCCCCTGTTGTAGTGCCGGTTTTGAATGTCTACGGCGGATTTCATCGTTTTTGCCGGAGCCCCAAAGCCTCTGAGTCGGCCGTGAGGCATAGTGCGCACAGACTCATCCCATTGGCAGCAGCTTTGGTAGCCGGACCAAATTGTAAGCCAGCGCCTTCAATGTGAACATCCAACCCACCCGGGCCAGCCCGCGGTGCTTGGTTTGCGCCAAGCCCGCCACCTCCTTGATCCAGCCATTCGCCTCCTCGATCTGTTTGCGGATGGTTTGGCTTAGGCGATAGCCATCATGCCGCGTGGTGCGTCCGTCGATAGTCGACCCGCGATGCGCCGTGATGTTCTGCGCCACGTGCGGTGTCACTCTGAGATCGCGCGCCGCGCTCACGAACCTTGCCGTGTCGTAGGCCTTATCTGCGCCCACGGTCGCGCGCGCGGCGGCTGGCAAATCGCCCAGCATGTCAAGCGCCGCCTTACATTCCGCTGTGCCGGTGGAGTGCGTCAGCCGCGCATCGACCAGCAGGCCGTTTCGGTTCTCCATCAGCAAATGACCGGTAAAGGCTAGTTTCGCCTCGCTGCCCTTGGACTTCTTGGCCAGCCGCGCATCTGGATCAGTGGTTGAGGCATGCGTCTCGTTGGAGCGTCTGTCGTTGTGAAAATCCCGCTCGCCGTTGCGTCCGGGTCCGGCGTCCTGATCGTTGCCATCCTTACGACGGAAGCTCTTCATGGAGGCCCATGCCTGGATCAGTGTGCCATCCACTGAGAAATGTTCCGCCGACAGAAGCCCCCGCACCTCGGGCAGGTTCAGTACAGCGTCGAGAAACTCAGCGGCAACGTCGCCGGCGAGCAGCCGATCGCGGTTATGGCTGAACACCGTGGGCACCCATACCGGCTCGTCTACAGACAGCCCAACGAACCAGCGGAAGAGCAGATTGTAGTTCAACTGCTCCATCAACTGCCGCTCCGAACGTATGGTGTAGAAGGCTTGCAGCAGCAGGGCGCGCAGCAGCTTCTCGGGCGGGATCGAAGGCCGCCCAACGGCGGGATAGAGTGCCGCGAACTTGGGGGACAGCGCAGTCAGCGCGGTGTCCGTCACGCGGCGGATGGTCCGCAGCGGATGATCAGCCGGCACCCGGCTGTCCGGGCGGACGTAGCTGAAAAGCTTGTCATTCTGGTAATCCGTTCCACGCATCTTGACCCACGTCTTGCCCGCTGAAGTACGCCATAGAATCCGATACGCTCGCCTCGCCGCAAGGGTTTTCAGCAGCCTGTTCTCATGTTCGCTGTCAAGGACGAGGGCGTGTCTCACCTGCCGGCAGCAACCGGGTAAGAATTTCTTCAGCGCGGGTGCGCAAAGCAGGAGACAGGGCCCAAAGACGCCGGTTCAACAAGCTCTCATGCGCGGGTTGGATACCGCATTTCCGGGTTTCGTCTTGGGGCTGCCTCGATCTAGAGGCGAGCGTCGGTCGGTAGACCGGCTCTCATGTTCGCTGTCAAGGACGAGGGCGTGTCTCACCTGCCGGCAGCAACCGGGTAAGAATTTCTTCAGCGCGGGTGCGCAAAGCAGGAGACAGGGCCCAAAGACGCCGGTTCAACAAGCTCTCATGCGCGGGTTGGATGGCATCGTCAACTTAGTTAGGCGTGGTCACGCTCGTGCGCCTGTCGCCCCCAATATTGCTGTTACACCGCTGTTCGGGCGCAGGTCTCCTCATCCCAGACTCTAAAGGCCATAGCACGCACAGATCGGTAGTGGTCCGCAGTCATCAGATGCCGGCGAGGACGGCTATGTCCGTAGATCAAGGCATGGGCGAAGAGAAAGTGCTGCGCCTGTCGCGTCGACTTGAATCGCTGCATCTGCCGCTCTCGGCGCCGAGTCGGCCGATGAGAGTTCTCGGCTCGATTGTTGAGGTAGCGACTCTGCCGATGCTCGACATCGGGCAGAAGCTCACGCTTCGCAACTCCATAACTCTTCAACTTGTCCGTGATGATGACGCGCGGAGAATAGTCCAAACCTTTCAGCAGCCGCTTGAAGAAGCGCTTCGCAGCGGTGGCATCTCGGCGGCTCTGCACGAGGACATCGAGCACGACCCCGTTCTGGTCGACAGCCCGCCAGAGATAACGCTGCTCGCCGTGGATCCGGATGAAAACCTCATCCATGTGCCACTTGTCCCCAGGCCGCGGCCGGCGGCGGCGCAGATTGTTCGCGAAGCTCGCGCCGAATTTGAGACACCACCGCCTAATGCTCTCGTAGGAGACAACCACGCCCCGCTCCGCCAAGATCAGCTCAACGTCACGAAGGCTCAGGCTGAACACGTGATAGAGCCACACCGCGTGGCTGATGAGCTCAGCCGGGAAACGGTGGCGGTAGTGCGGACTGGGAGGCTTCTTCATCCTGTCATCTTTGCCGAGGTTGACGTTCCGCGCCAGTTAGCGTGACGATGCCTGGGTGGGGATTACCGGTTACGCTACCTCCAGTTGACGGGCCGTTCCCTCGTTATCTGCCCATGCTGCGGCGGCGGGATGATCAACGTCGCCGCCATCCCGCCAGAGAAGGCAACGCACAACATGCCGATCTGGAACAGCTCATGACATCATCGGAGG
>NZ_LMUQ01000075.1:1993-9392 GCF_009765865.1 Acidisoma sp. L85 | reverse complement strand
TGCTGCGGCGGCGGGATGATCAACGTCGCCGCCATCCCGCCAGAGAAGGCAACGCACAACATGCCGATCTGGAACAGCTCATGACATCATCGGAGGAATGTTCGATCATTCTAGAAATCATCCCGGAGCTGTCTCTCGGCGCCGGCGTGATGATATTGTCTTCTGGTGACGTCAACACCCCATCTCCAATAGAATGCCTGGATGATACGATCGATATTCTGCGGTCCTACGCTCGTAATGACGTCGGCATGGGAGCAGACGCACGAACCAAGGCAGCATGGCAGAGCAATTTGCCGGAACCCGCGACTCATCAGGGGCGCCGTCGTCGATCAATCCCCATAGACTGAGCCTTGTGACGCGGCTTCGTTCAATCAGGCTTCTGTTCACTCCCGCAGCATGGGGCGCCGCCGCGTTCTGCTGTGATGCGGGACTAAACAGAACCCTCATTCATTCCGACGATGCCGCTCACCCAATCCGAGATGATGGCGCCCATCATTCCGAGATGATGCCGCCCACCTGAAGGGCCTTCGTTGGTGGTTTCATTGGGGGGGTTAGAGGGGCTGTAGTCAAGCTCCGTTTGACCGTGGGTTTTGCGGGCGTAAAGCGAGCTCCGCAGGGCTCAGTCAGGCGGCTAAAGGCTTGAACATGGGCGTCGATCCAGTCGGGTAGTGTCTCGGTCCAGCTCGCATGGGCGAAGCTGAGACTTGATCCTCCCATCACCGCCACGAAAATATGCGCTGCCTGAATATGGCCGCTGTGGCGGTCGACGATTACCGGAACGGTGTCGCCCGCGTAATCGACAAACAGTTTGTCTCCGCCGAGATGGGTCTGTCGCATCGTGACGGGAAGGCGCTGCTCCCAGGTCGCGTAAAGCTCACAAAAGCGACTGTACCGATACCCGTCCGGATTGATTTCGATGTAGTCGTCCCAAAGGATCTGCAAGCTGACATGCTTGCGCTTCAACTCGCGCTTCACTGCCGCCCAGTCGGGCTCAGCCCTTCGCCGGTGGCCCTGCTTCGTGCCCGCTGGACCGTAGAGACGGGTCTCAAGATCAGGGTCGCTCAGCTCCAACGGCAGCGGCCACGACAGGCCAGAACGCCCAAACCGTTGGAACATCTCCCGGGGGGTCGATGGTACCACCTCGGTCCGACGGGCGACCTCTCGCGCCGCCAAGCCGGCGTCTAGCCTCAACCTCAACATCTCGCGCACTCGGCGCATCGCGATCCTCTCCGTCGGCATCGGCCCCTCCAAAATGAAGCGACCTTATCGAGCCAACGACTGCCCCCCCCTCCCACAAACCCGGTCGGGATCATCTCGGAACCCTGGGCGGGATCAAATCAGAATGGTGGGCGCCATCAAATCGGAACGACGGGCGCGATCACCCCGGAATCTGCACAAAAGCAAGGCGTCGATCTAAAGGTGGCAAACGACATCAAAGAGTCGTCGAGGTAGCGGCTCTCGAAAGAGACTGGAAGGCAAACGCGTCGCAGGCCCCGATCGCGGGCATCGCTGAGGACCCTCAACATCCGCATCCGAGCCAACGATTGATCCGCCGCTCGGCCGTAGTGGCAGGCACGAACCATGCCCATAGATCATCCCGCCAGCGGGCACTCGGGAAGGCGGACCAGGACCGATCTACGGTCATGCGATCGTTTGGGGGAGCCCCGTAGCGCCCACGTTGCCGTCGGCGGCCTGGGCTGGATCCTGAAACCAGGCTGTTCGGACATCACCCGCCCGCCAGCCGCTGATCGACGCTTGATGCAGGTGGTGTGAGTAGCTCGGCCGGTCTAGGTTTAGCGATGGCCAAATCGACGAAAGAGCCACGCTCGCCGCGAAGGCAACCGCGCCTTGGCGCTCGATCCGTGCCCCTCGTTCTCCAGGGCCGACAGCAAGACATTGCCCTGATCGATCATATGATTGAGCGAATCGATCAAGGTGGATCGACACTCGTCATCAGCGGCGAGCCTGGGATTGGAAAAACCGCGCTCCTCGATATAGCAAAGCGGCGAGCTCGCGAACGCGGCGTGTCTGTATTAGCGATGACCGGCGTCCTGGCGGAAGTCCATTTGCCGTTCGCGGCTCTTGAGCAGGCGCTGCGCCCGTTGATGAAGCGGGCTGACAGCTTGGTCCCTCGCCAGCGATCCGCCTTACTGGCCGCTTTCGGCATGCATGATGATGTGGGAGCACCCGATTTCTTTCTGGTGGCACTTGCAACGCTATCTCTGCTGGCCGAAAGCACACCCCGCAGACCGATCCTGCTTGTTGCCGATGACGCTCAATGGCTAGACGAGGCAACCTATGACGTACTGGCATTCATTTCGCGCAGACTGGGATCCGATGCCATCGCTCTCTTGGTAGCTATGCGCGACGGCTCCAATCGTCCTTTCGGTGACGCCTCTACCCTTCGGCTTAACTTGTCGGGACTTAACGATATCGACGCTGAGTATTTGCTGCAATCTCACGCTCCGGGCCTTTCGGCCGACCTTCGCAGCCGCTTTCTCAAAGAGGCCGCCGGTAACCCTCTGGCCCTGTTGGAACTGCCCAATGGCGAGCAGGCAACTGAGGCTCAAGATACGCTGTGGCTTCCGCTGACGGAGCGGTTGGAACGGGCCTTCTCAACTCGATTGTCCGACCTCCCGAACACGGCCCGCACTCTGCTGTTCGTGGCGGCGGAGAATGACGGGACATCGCTCCACGAAATCCTGCGCGCGGGCGAAGCGGTGTTGGGTGAGCCGGTTGGCATCGACGCCTTGGCGCCGGCGATCGCCGTGAAGCTAATCCAAATCGACAAAACGGAGTTGCGATTTCGGCACCCGCTCGTTCGTTCAGCGATGCATCAGGCGGCCGATCTGGGGACCCGCCAGCGGATCCACGCAGCACTCGCGTCGTCCATTCGGGACCAGTTAGATCGACAGTTGTGGCATCGCGCGGCAGCGACTATCGGTCCTGACGAGGAACTCGCAGGCGAGCATGACAACATGGCAGCGCGCGCCGTGCGGCGCGGGGCAGTCGCTATGGCGATCGAGGTTCTCGAGAAGGCGGCGCGACTGAGCGGCACGGCAAGAGCCAGAAGCAATCGGCTTTTGAAGGCCGCCGAGCTTGCCGCTGAGCTGGGTCAAGCTGAAACGCTGGAGCGCCTGCTGCGCCAGGTAGACACGGATGAGTTGGACAAGCTCGCTCTCGTGCGGATCGGTTGGTGTCGTGAGATCAGCAAGCCACCGGGGATCGAGGATCCGTCTAAAGTCTCTGCTTTGATTGCCTTTGCTTCCGAGGCCCGCGCTGGAGGCGCAAAGGATCTGGCAATCAATCTCCTATGGCGCGCCGCTCAGCGCTGCTGGTGGAGCGACGCAAGCGACGAACTCAGGGCGAGAGTTCTTGTTGCGGCAAGCCGGGTGGGAATGCCGGAGGCGGACCCTCGCTTGATCGCAATATCCGCCTACATCGAACCGCTTCGTCGGGGGAGCGACGTTTACGATAAGCTCCAGGCCCTCTCCTCGATAGACGACAGCAATCCTGGTATCGCACGGGTTCTTGGAGCGACCGCTAATGTCATTGGGGCGTTCGATTTCGGCGCACGCCTTCTCTGCGAGTTCAGTGCCACGCTACGCACACAGGGACGGCTCGGCGAACTCGCGCGCGTGCTGTTCGCGCAGGGCTGGGCGGAAATGGAAGTGGGAAACTGGACTGGCGCGATGAGCGACGCTGAAGAGTCAGCGAGCCTTGCGGAAGAAACAGGGGGGACCCTGTGGATCGCCGCGGCCATAATTCTGAAAGCCAAGCTTACGGGAATGCGGGGTAACTTGGACCAATCCGATGCGTATGCCGCGCAAGCGGAACGCCTGCTTCTGCCAACTGGCGCCAGCTTCTTGCGAGTATTATTGCAGATCGCGCGAGGCGTGTCCGCCATTGGAGCAGGCCAGCACTGGCAGGCGTACGAACAACTGCGACGCGTTTTTCTGCCTGACGATCCAGCCTTCAGTGCCGGCCTTGAGTTCTTTGCACTTGCGGATTTCGTGGAAGCCGCCGCCTTTACTGGGAATGCTGAGGCGGCTCATCGTGTGATCGACGACGTCGAGAGCCTATCGGCGCCCGTCCGGGTGCCGTGGTTGGACACGATGCTGTATTACGGCAAAGCTTTGCTTGCAGACCCGGCGGACGCCGAACAGCTGTTCATTAAGGGGCTTGGGCCCGCAGCGAAGAAGTGGCCGTTTTTGCGAGCCCGTCTTCTCCTTGCTTATGGCGCGTGGTTGCGCCGCCAGCGAAGATCCGCTGATGCGAGGGCTCCATTGCGTGCAGGCCGTGACACTTTCGACGCGCTCGGCGCCGCGCCTTGGAGCGCTCGAGCGCGAGAGGAACTGCGTGCCTCGGGCGAATCCAGCCGTCGCCGAGCCGAGCGGGCATGGGAGGCGTTGAGTCCACAGGAGCTTCACATCGCGCAACTCGCAGTCCAAGGCCTCTCCAACAAGGAAATTGGGGCCAGGCTTTATCTCTCTCACAGAACCGTCGGTTACCACTTGCATCGGATTTTTTCGAAAGCCGGCATCACGTCGCGGTCCGGACTAGCCCCCATTGTTGCTGGCGCAAGTTATCCCACCAACTGACCGCAGAGCAGTCATCCGACTGGTCATTTGACAGAAGCGCAGCCCCGCCTCGCGGGCTAAATCCCGGTTGCATGCAACCCACCGGAAAATCACCGTGAAGCTTTTTGTCTCGCTTGCAATCCTCAGCCTCGGAGCAACCCTTATGATCCAGCCTGTCCAAGCTGCCCCGGATCCCGCCACTGACCCTCGAATCGATCCTCAGGTTCGAGCCTTCCTACAGGAGATCAATAAGGACCCCAGTCCTTTCTGGGAGCTCCCTCAGCCGAAACCCCAGGAAATTCTGACGGCCCTTCAGAATAAGACGCCCGTCGACATGTCGGGGGTGAACACGACCGCGCAGACCATCACCGAGGATGGTCAGACCGTGAAGATCTATATCATGGAGCCCAAGCAGGTCACCGGCAAACCCGGTGTGCTGCTATTCATTCATGGCGGGGTTTGGATCGTTGGGAACTTCCAGAACCATCAGCGACTGCTGCGAGACCTGGTGGTCGGCTCTGGGCAAGTCGGGGTTTTTGTTGAATACACATCCTTGCCCCAGGCGCGCTTCCCCATTCAGCTCGATCAGTCCTACGCCGCCTTGAAATGGGTCGCGGCGCATGCCGAAGACTTTGGCGCGGATGGCAGCCGGATCGCGGTAGCCGGCAACTCGGTCGGCGGCAACATGACTGCTGCTTTGACGCTCATGGCCAAAGATCGTCACGGTCCAAAGATCAGTTACCAAGTGCTGATGATCCCGGCGACCGACGCGAGCGTGGACACAGCGTCCTATCATGAATATGGCACCGGGCGGTTCCTGGCCCGCGCCTTCATGAAGTACGGTTGGGATTTGTATGCGCCGGATGCCAAGACGCGTAACAATCCTTACGTATCGCCGCTACGCGCCACCCTGCAGGAGCTGCGTGGGCTTCCGCCGGCTCTGGTCATTACTGCTGAAAATGACCCATTGCGCGATGAAGGCGAGGCCTACGCCCGCAAGCTCAAGGAGGCCGGCGTGTCCGTGATCGCCACCCGCTACAATGGGATGATTCACGATTTCGTCCTGCTGAACGGCATCCAGACCGATCCGGAGCCTGAGGCCGCGATCCGTCAAATGGCGGCTGAGATCAAGGCCCACATAGCGCCCTGAAAGAGACCTGACCAAGAGTGCAGCGACTGCGTGCCGCGCTCTGGTTAGAGCCCGTCTCTGGTCGAGTTCGCAACGTCGGCTTGCGACGCTAACTAGCGCATTGCCGGCCAGCGCGCAGGCATGCCGGAGATTGAACGCTCAGGTCTGAGCCCGAAAAATCAACCTTCTTCGCATTGTGGCGGGGCGGCGCACCGTAAGCGGTGAGGTCGCTGCGCTCCTTCTTGAATCGGCCGAGGGCATGCAAGGGGGTGGCGGCGCGACGACGCCGGCGGCGACGCGGGCGAGTCGGAGGAAGGGACTAATATGTGAGAGGCCGGGCACGGGTGAACACGCGATAAACGTCCTTCCCGCGTGTTTATCCTGCGCGGGAAGGACGCAGGCTGCTAAGGTCGAGGTCACATCGCTCGGCGCAGCCAGAGCGGCAAAGACAGCGGAACTGGATGGCAAGCTGATCACTCTCTGCTAGAAATCCGAGGCGGCGAAAGCAGCCTCGCCGCCTCGGATGCCGAGTGCGAGTTCATGCCGTTCGACCTTCCGCTGCAAAGGAGTTGGATAACCTGTAGCGGGAACTCGCAATCGCCGACCGAATCCGTGAGGAAGCGGCCGAACTTCAGAAGCGCCTGCACAGGACCCTTGATACCCGCCAGTGGCCATCCATATACCATCCATACGGATGGAGGGGCGATTATGGGCACAGTGCATGACATTCGGACTAAGACGGCGGACAGCGAGAAGATCACAATCAACCTGGGTTACGTCGATCTCGGCCATATCGATCTGATGGTAAAGGATGGGTTCTATTCGAACCGGACAGACTTCATCCGCACCGCTATTCGCAATCAGCTCGACCGCCACGCTGACGTGGTCCGCCAGTCCGTGGCGCGAAAGACCCTCGACATTGGTCTCGCGCATTACCGCCGCCGCGACCTCGAGGCGGTGCAAAACCGCGGCGAGATGCTGCGCATCAACGTGCTCGGCTTAGCCACCGTCGCCCGAGACGTCACGCCCGAGCTGGCCCGCGCGACCATCGCCTCGGTGACGGTCTTGGGTGCGCTCCATGCCAGCGCCGAGGTCAAGGCCGCCTTGGCAGACCGAACGAACTAAATCAAGCTGACGGGCCAAGCGTCGCCCGTCAAAACGACGACGATCCACTATCGACGGAAGCCGATATCGGTTCCGCACGGGGATGCCTGATGGGGTCCCAAACAAGAAAGTCACAGTCATGAAGAATCACCTGCCTGACGGGCTGCTACAGGCGACACGTTTGACAACGGGAGGCCGTCTTGCGGAGGCCACCGCCGCTTTGCAGAACATGCTTGCCGGCCGAGCAGCGAGATCAAACGCCGATGTGAACCCGCAACTGAACCCTCTTACGATCGAAGGCGTGGTCGAACCGGCAAGATCGGCAAGGGGCGGCCACGCACCACAAACATGGGCCAGGTTCGGTAAAGCCGGCGGCGGCGGGACCTTTGCCTCCGGGCAGTTCAATTTGAAGCCGGCGGTCTCCCATCCGTCATGCAATTTCTTTGGGCAAGGCACCCACGGCAATTTCCAGTTGCCGGTCGGTGGTCTAGCTTCACTGTCTCCGAACCGGGCCCCAGTCATCGTGCCGGATGGTGCGCGGTTTCTTGCCAAGACCTTCAGCAACCAGGCCGGCAGCCGCCCCTAC
>NZ_LMUQ01000075.1:0-1983 GCF_009765865.1 Acidisoma sp. L85 | reverse complement strand
GCTTTATGTGCCCAGCGGCTACCATGGACAAGCCGTGCCACTGATCGTGATGCTGCACGGCTGCACACAGTCGCCGGATGATTTCGCCGTCGGCACGCAAATGAACGCTGCTGCGGAGAAGCATACCATCCTCATCGCCTATCCTGGGCAGACAAGCTCTGCAAATATGCAGAAGTGTTGGAACTGGTTCAGTGAAGGCGACCAACAGCGTGATCGGGGTGAGCCCTCACTTATTGCCGGGATCACTCGCGAAGTAATGCGCGACTTTGAAGTCGATGAACGACGTGTTTATGTCGCCGGGCTTTCGGCGGGCGGAGCAGCAGCCGCGGTTATGGGAAACGCATACCCCGATCTCTACGCCGCGATAGGCGTGCATTCTGGGCTGCCCTGCGGAGCAGCACGGGACATGCCCTCGGCATTCGCCGCGATGCAGCGTGGCGGGAAAGGCTTCACACATGAGGCAGCGATGTCGCCCCAATCCGAAACCCTCGGGCGACTCGTCCCAGCCATCGTCTTCCATGGCGACCGTGACACCACCGTAAATCCGGTCAATGCTGACGCGGTTGTTGTTCAGTCCGCTCAGGGCGAGGCGCTTAGGGCTCAGGTTGAGAGCGGCCAGGTTCCAGGCGGCCTGGCCTATAGCCGCACGCTGCATAATGACGCGACTGGGACCACAATGATTGAGCATTGGCTCGTCAAAGGCGCCGGCCATGCCTGGTTTGGTGGAAGTCCTTCGGGCTCATACACTGAGCCGAGCGGGCCCGACGCGACAGGGGAGATGCTGCGCTTCTTCCTGGAACACCCGCACCGGGCATCGGCGTAGCACGCGGACTTCAGCGCGATACCTGGCTGCGAGGTTTTGTCCAAAATGAGAGCCACTGTTCGGCATATGCCGGAACAGTGTTTTCTTCTCATTCCGACTTTCAGATAAGGGTTGCCCATGAGCACACATGACACGACCTGGTACGTAGTCGCCGATGGCGGCAAGGCCCGTATCCTTACCCGCCATGATGACCACTTCCACACAATCCATACCTTCAATGCGGAGGGCACCGGCGACATCGACGAAGATGCCTCCAAGGGGGAGCATCAGCTAAAGGCACCTCACGCTGATCCCAAGGCCGAGATTAAGCACGAGTTCGCGCGGGTCGTTGCGGACTATCTTAATCGCGCACCGGCGTCGGAAGTGCAGGATATTGTCCTGGCAGCCCCTGGTCACGTCCTGCACGACATCCGCGAGGCACTTAACAAGGCGACGGAAGCTAAGCTTACTCGCAGCCTGAGCAAGGACTTGACCAACATTTCAGACCACGCGATCGCCGAGCATTTTGGGAAGTGACGTGCTGGGCGTTTGAAACCATCATCCATCTACTGGTCTATGCAAAACCATGAGTTTCAACGGAGCGATGTCATGCGTCGACTGCTACTCGCAGTAACTGCCTTCAGCTTCCTCGTCGGAGCGCCGGCGGCTTTCGCCTCGCAATGCCGTGACGCGCAAGGGAAATTCATGAAGTGCCCAGCTAAATCGACGGTTCACTGCCGTGATAACGCCGGGAAGTTCGTGAAGTGCAGCGCCCCAGGCGCCAAGCCGGCCTGAGACCGGATCCAACTCGTGTAGATACATAGCATAATATCTCGCAGAACCGATCAAGACCGCAAAATCAGGTTTTGGGATCTGGAGGTCGAAAGCTCGAATTCAGAGCCCGACCTATGGAACCGCGCTTTCGACGGAGCGACAGAAGCAGGCGCTCATTGCAGTTAGTATGGAGCGAGTGGAGCAAATGGCAGATATGCTGGATGACTTAGCGGCAAAATATAGTGTGAGCCGCGAAGCGGTCGAAGCTTTGAGAGAGGCTCTCCGTCGCGGCGGCGGTCGACAGGCGCAATTTAGCCACCGGGACCTTGGCGGCATGGGGCAATGGTCAGCGGGCGGGATGACTCAGGTCGGTGACATGTTCAACGTAGACTTGAAGGACAAGGTCA
>NZ_LMUQ01000074.1 GCF_009765865.1 Acidisoma sp. L85 | reverse complement strand
GTGGCCGCGCAATGGAAGAAGGTCCTGGTCAGGGACTAGAGCCTCGAAGCCGCGTCGCAACGCTTCGAAACGGGGTGACGCAGCGGATGGCAGAGAACGTCATGAAGCGGATCCGAAGTCGCCTCCGCATTCCGTCTTCTCCGCGAAATGGTCCCGCCAACTCGGCGACTTCGCTTCCGCCTTGTTCCAGGGAAAGTCCATGATCACTCCGAGGAGTGCCGCCGATCATAGCTCATAACCCAAATCCTCCATAATGGGCCTGACGATATCCAGAATTGGCTCGAGATGCTTGATATATCTGCGGTAGCGATAGACATATTTCTCGGACAGCGGCGCCCTGACCTGATTTGCGCCCGCTGAGTGTTCGTAATGCGAATTTTTCTGAAAATCCAAGAGGCCATCATGAAATGGTCGCCCCACGAAGGTCATCATGCCACGAACGATATCTGATTGCGCTGCGACGAATTGCTCATATCGCAAGGTAAGTAGACTGAGATCGAGCTCCTTTTTGTAGTGACCAACCAGATCGTGCAACAGAGCATAATGCCCGGCGATCGTTTCCAAACGGAGGGCGCAGTTCGCGCCGTGGCTCATCGTGCGGAAGTATACGGAGAGGATGACATCGAGCGGGTGGCGGACGATGTGGATGATGCGAGACGCTGGAAACAGAAGATGAATCAGCCCCAAATGGGTCTCGTTTAACGGCATCTTATCCACGAAGAAGCTCAAACCTTCCTTATATCCGAGCGCCTTCTTTGCCTCGTAGAGATAGTGGTCACGCATCGCCGAGAACATCTCCCGCTTGTCTCCGTGCAGGATTCGGAGCAAGGAAAACGGATACCGACCGAACCGACCGGACCTCTCGGTTAAGCCTGACAGCCGGTCGATGGTCGGTAGCTCTCCCGCCGCTGCGATGTCGGGGTCGAGTGATAGCGTCTGCTGGATAAGGGTCGTGCCGGATCGCGGAAAGCCGACTACGAAGATTGGCTGCGGCTCGTCCGCGCGTAACGACGCACGTGGCATCTGGCTTACACGGTCTCGCGTAAAGAATTCTTTCAAAGACGCGCAGCGTTGGCGATGAAACTCGGCCGTATAGGGTGGATGACTTAAAGTGCGCTGCCACTCCTTGGAGGCGGCGAAGCTTGCGAAGGCCGCATCATATTCGCCGCGCTTGTCGAGGATGAGACCTCTCGCTTGGCATGCCACACCGGCCGGCTCGATCTGGTCCAGTATCGCCAGTGCCTCGTCAGCACGTCCAGCTCCTTCAAGAACCGAAGCCCTCAGCAGCAGGGTCCGGTGATCGACGGGTCGCTGATCGGTCAGGGTGAGGATGCGGTCTATTAAACTCAGCGCCTCGTCGAGGTTCCCTTCGGCGTCCTCTATCCGGGCCAAGCCATAAAGCGTCATGATATTGCCGGGCTCGAGGATATCCGAGCGCGCATAGTGCTGGCGTGCCGCCGCCAGTTGGCCGGTCTTTCTGAGACCCCAAGCAAGATGGCGTAAATTGACGGCGCTCTCACCTTCGAGTTCGGTTGCTCGCCTGAAATGAAACAGGGCACTGGCAGGGTCGTTGAGTTCGATCATGACGACGCCAAGGGTGCGATGCGTCATGGGCTTGCCATGATTGAGAAGTAACGACGTCCTGACGAATCGTTCGGCGGCTCGGTATCGATTCTTCGCGAAAAGATGGCGGGAGATTTCACCGATTAGCTTTTCGTCGTCTTCAAAATCGTTGAACAGATAGTCCAGGAGAAGGTTTGGTAGTGCTGTCGTATGGTCCTGGATAGCCTTGTACGCGCTGAAGACTGTGTCGCCCGGCAGCGCAAGCGAGGCCACGAGGCTGCGGACGTCCTCGATTGTCGCCTCTGCCTTTAGAAAAAATAAAGCATTTTGTATCGAGGTCTTGTTCCCTTCAATGCGTGACATCCCTGACTTCCTGTCTCTGGTATAGTGGCATCTCCCTCTATCCTGTGGTTTATTGCTAAACGATGAAGTGATTTCTCCATATCGAATCGCGACGCTGTGACGTAAAGCCTGCGGGCAGATCGAAACAGATTCATTGCTGAATTTTCCTAGCATTCTGTCATTTTTGCGACGCCATGTTACTCATGGATTTTAGAAGAGTGCGGATTAACACGCGCTGCTATTGCTAGCACAGAACATATCACACAAACCTCGCTGCCCAAGAAAGATGCTAATTCGAAACCGTCTGGGCGCATCGTCCCGCTCCGCCTATGGTGCGCGAAAGCTCCCCGGATGAATGCGGCATATCATGCAGATTGCTCTGTCAGACTCGAACCACGCGCAGGCCCTGCTGAAATTGCGGTCTGTTATCGAAGATCCCTCGATCGCCACGATTCGCCGGGTAAGCGCCGGCTTTGTTCTGGGAGAAGCGCTCGACGCCGCGGGTCGATGTGATGAGGCCTTTCCTGTCTACCTTAGTGCGAACACGACGTTCTTAGAAATGAAGAGGAGCGCGGGGGAGGTCTTCGACGGTGCGCGGTTTCAGCGTTACGTCGACAACATGGCGCGATTCATCACGCGGGAGTCCATAGATGCGGCACAGCGCGGGCAGAGCCAGTCGACCGAGCCGCTCTTCGTTCTTGGCCTGCCGCGTTCGGGCACTTCGTTGGTCGAGCAGATCCTATCCAGCCATTCGGAAGTCTTCGGAGGTGGTGAAAGCGATGGCATCGGGGCGATAAGCCGCGAGCTTGCGCAGCGCTACGCGGCACGGTCGCACCCTTCGGAATGGAATGCCGACGATCTCAGGAGCGAGGCCGAATCCTACTTGGCGACGCAGCGCAGGCTGAGCGGCGGGGCCAGATGGATCACCGACAAGATGCCGGACAATGTGCTCAACCTCCATATCATCGCAATGCTGTTTCCGCGAGCGACGGTGATCCACGTCATCCGCGATGAGCGTGACGTGAGAATCTCCAATTTCTTTCGGTTCTATAGAGACGGGAACCTGTTTTCCTACCGTCTCGCGGACTGCACGCTTCGCGTCGAGGAAACGAGACGCCTCGCACGCCACTGGCGCGCCGTGCTGCCGATCAGGATCATCGAGGTTGCTTATGAGGATATCATTGCAGCCCCCGAGGACCGGATCCGAATCCTATTGAGCGAGCTGGATCTGCCTTGGCAGGACACATGTCTGCGATTTTTTGAGACGCCGCGCCGAACGCCTTCGCCAAACCCGAATCAGATTACACGAAGACTATATTTGAGTTCAGTCGGACGATGGAGAAACTACTCGACATCTCTTTAGCTCTAAGCATCCGATCTTATTCCGACAATTAACGTTATTAGAGAGTTCATAACATGGTTAACGTGTCTTCGGGTCAAATTCTTTCTAATTTCGTAACGGAACCTTCAAATCCCAACAATCCAACGTACATCTTTGCAGGAGGTACCGGCATTGACTGGTACCAGCAACCATCTGGGTCCTTTCAATACAACACCATTTACGACTTCGGCGTCCTGATAAGTAATACGGCCAACTACCGCACCGGCCTCATAGTTGAAAGCGGCGGCCTTCTATCGGCGTCTGTGGAAAATACCGCGGGCGTTACGGTCTCCTCGGGAGGCACAACTATTGGCATGACGCTCCAGGCAGTGGGCGGCAATGAAGTGGTGCTTGCGGGCGGCACCGCCAGTGCCACGCACATCAGCGCGACGGGGTACGAGGTAATCGAGAGCGGCGGAACCGGGCTGAACGCGATCGTGTCCTCAGGCGGCGCCGAGTATGTGTGGTTGGATGGCACCGTCAGCGCCACGATCGTTTCCTCGGGCGGCGTGGAATACGTCTCCGCGGGCGGCACCGCCAGCGCGACGCTGATCAGCTCGGGGGGGATCGAGGCAATCTCCCGCGGCACCGGGCTGAATGATGTCCTGTCCTCGGGCGGCACCGTGGCCGTGTTCGCGGGCGGCATCGCCAGTGCCACGCTGATCAGGGCGGGCGGTAACGAGATAATCTCCAACGGTGGTACCGGGCTAAATGATACTGTGTCCTCAGGTGGCACGGAGGCCGTGTTCGGCGGCACCGCAACTGCCACGCAGATCAACGCGAGCGGCCTCGAGATAACCTCTGCGGGCGGGCTCGGGCTGAGCGCGATGCTGTCCTCGGGCGGCACGGAGGTCGTGCTCGCGGGCGGCATCGCCAGCGCTACGCCGATCGTCTCGGGCAGCACCGAGATAATCTCCGGCGGCGGCACCGGGCTGCACGATATCCTGTTCTCGGGCGGCATACTAAGTCTCACTTCCGGTGCCCTCGAGAGTGCCGGCACGGTTCTCTCCGGCGCGGCCCTGACCCTCTCTAGCGGCGCCATGGCGAGCGGCGTCACGGCCCTCGCGGGTGGCTCAATCATGGTGTTGTCAGGCGGCATCGCCTCGAGAAGCATCGACAGCGGCGCGGTCCTGGTCAGTGCGGGTGGCTCCGACTTTGGCGGCACTGTCCTCTCGGGCGGTCAGGATGCCGTCCAGTTTGGAGGAACTGCTAGCGGCACGACGATCAGCGCAGGCGGCATCCAGACTGTATCGAAAGGCGGAACTTTGCTGAACCCGTTGCTCTCCTCGGGCGGCGTGCTGATCATTCAGTCCGGCGCGGTGGAAAGCGGCGCCACGGTGGCAAGTGGCGGCATCCTCTTTGTCTCTAGCGGTGCCACGGTGAACAAGGTCACGCTGCTGGCCGGTGGCTCGGAGGTGATCGAGGCCGGTGGCACCGCGAGCGGCAATAGCGACAGCGGGACGGTCATCGTGTCGTCAGGCGGCTTGGAGGTTGGCGGCACCGTTCTCAACGGCGGGCAAGAGGCGGTTCAGTCTGGCGGCGCGGCGAGTGCGACCACGATCAGTGCCGGCGGCACAGATACGATAGCGAGTGGTGCTACGCTGCAAAACCCGATGCTGTCATCGGGAGGTATGCTCAACATCCTCTCAGGCGGGGCGGGAAGCGGCGGGACGGTCACCGCCGGCGCGACATTGGTCGTGTCTTCGGGCGCGACCGTGAGCGCGATGACGGTGCTGGCCGGCGGTACAGTGTTGGTTTTGAATGGGGGGCGGATCTCGGCGCGATCGACGTCGGCATGGTGGTCGTCAACAGCGGGGGAGTGGATACCCGCGACACCAGCATGGCGGCGATCACCTACTACCATGTCGAACTGCCGCATCACGACCTGCTGCTGGCGGAGGGGGCAGCGGCTGAGAGC
>NZ_LMUQ01000073.1:386648-400507 GCF_009765865.1 Acidisoma sp. L85 | reverse complement strand
GCAGAAACAGTTTGTCCATGACGGTATCCTCCCGCCATCTCCAGAATCACAATGCGCCGAGCCGAAGCAAGCAATTAATGGGTCCTGACCCTAGCTTCGATAATCGCGAGCTTTTGCAAACCAAGTCTCGCCAATGCCTTCACGGCGGAAGTCGTCGTCTTGTGACCAGCCGATGCCCTATAGACCTCGATATCGTGTAGCAACTGCTGCGCACCGCTGAGTGTTCTACGCGACTTTGTGGCCCGCTTCCTGGGCGCTGTAGGAGACTTAGGCATGTGCCACCCCCTTTGCCCGTGCCACGAGAAGGCCAGCCTTCAGGACCTCGCGGAGGGCATCGGAAGCACAGGTATAATTCCGAAAGCGTGCCCATGTGTCGACCGCAAGCGCTAGATCGCACCCAAGGTCGACAGGCCGAGATGAGGGCGCCAAATAATTTATATTGTCAGACATACGCAGACTCCATGCATGAAAGTTGTTAACTTCCAGTAGTTTAGCATTAAAACGATACCATCCCCTAGGGTTCGGGTATCGGATAAAGGACCTTGACGCATTCCGACGAAAAAAGCGGTATGATGCAAAACGCATCATCTTGTGATGTGAATCGCATTACCGCGCGGTTACCGGCTGTGGCAGTCACTAAGCTGAACATTGATCCCGCATATGGCCGAAAATGCCGAGCCCCTCACGTGTCACTCCAAAATTGGAGAAAATACTTCCTGACCTCATCCTATTCAGATATTCACTATCACGTATAGTGTTATAGACCCGCGCCAGCCACATAGGTAAAACGACAAACACTGCGTTTCCACAGAGTGGACAATTTGTCCACTCTGCTCCATCACCGCGACGACGATGGAACCCGCCGAGGAAAGTGGACAAATTGTCCACTTTCCTCCTCCGCCGCGAAGCCGATGCGCCAACTCCCGTCCTCGCCGCGAAGCCGATGCGGCGATGAGTTTTAGGTCACGGCGTCATCTCTAGGATCAATCCGTGCCGCGATGTACATTGATTCTTGTCGGCGCTGTCCTAGCGGCGCCGACGATGATGGGTGCGGCATAAGCCGGAAACTTACTTTACGCATTAAAGGCGGCCTCCATCACGGAAGCCGCCTTTTCTGTTTTCGTCGTCGTCGTCGTCGTCGTAGATAAAATTGCGTGATGCGCCGCCGCGCTTCGTTAGCCCAATGGGTTACTGGATGCACCCATAACCACTGGCCGTGAATTCCAACAACACGCATGGCGTTTGAGGGTCGAACACTGGGATTGGCCGGATGAGGCGTAGACGCTGCGCACGAACCTTGCCACCCTCGTATTTCATCAGTTCTAGCTCGAATTCGGAATGCGCCTCAAAGATCTTACGCGCTCCGTCATCCATCCGGTCGACCAGCTCCAACGCAAGGTACGGAGTCATCGCTGGTATATCACCCCATGCCCCACGTCCGCCATTAGCGGTAAGCGAGTAGAAATGTCCGACAGCTTGATTGTTGACGATGAACGTGCCCGCGATGGGACGGTGAAATTGTGTAAGAGACACTATATAGATCCTATATCCGCACGTTTGACGCGGGGTCGCTAAAGTCGCCTTCGAACCAAGCCATCATGCCGGGCGGGTTGATGCGGGCAAAAACGTCAAGATCTTTCAGGACCAAGCTGTAACCGCTGACTACGCGGCCATCCTTCAGACGCAACGTGACCTGATACTTCGAGCCCACGCGCATTGTACGCGTAACCTCATCGGCTTTTTCGTGCAAGGCGATGACGTTAATGCAGCCCGGCTTATGAGGCGTAGTCCTCTCATACACTGCTTCGAGCAGTTTGAATGTAATCCCGCCGATCGTGACGAACGCCTGCGGCTCGGGTGATACGGGGCTGACCGGGGGGGTGGCCAGCGTTTCTGAATTTGGAATAGGCATCTTAGTTAATCCGCACGGCGCCCCAGGCGCCTTGAAAGTGAATGATAGTGTCGCCGTGGAAATCCTCGACGTGAGCGACGCGCAAGGACTGTCCAATGGCAGTCTTGCCCTCGGCGCCCCGTTCACGAAGAGAACAGTGGACAACCTGATCGACACTCAGTGCCGGATTGCCTTTGATGATTGCGGAAATGGTAGGTTCGCCACCTTGACGGGCATCGTTGATGTAGTGCGGGCCGACCACCTCGTGGCGAACGCCATTAAGAGTGAGCCAGGGGCTGTCGTGGAATGAATTCTCGGTGGGTTGATGGGTATCGGGGAGCATGGGCTAGTAACCTTGAACTTTACTTTACAAAGGGTGCCTCGGAATTGCTGCACCTCAAGTCTCAATCTACATGACATGGGCGAAGTTCTGTATAGTTGTTGCGAGGATTCCACGAAGATTCTGTCATCTTGCCTGCGTTATTTTAACAATGCTGTTGTGGTGCCTATGCTGGGTCGGAATGACTTGCCCGCTTAGGATCGTGAGGTGCGCAGGCTACGCGGCTAGCAGTGGGTTGCTTGGCTCGTAGCTGGCGAGGTCCACCTTCCAATGTTCGCTGATAGCGAGACCAAGATTGAGAATTCGGGTGCTCAAGATTGTTGTTCGGTTGGATAGATTTTCACTTGCTAATGCGACCGAGCAAGATTAGAAAGGATCGACGCAACCGAGCAAGCGAGCAAGTAAAATGGCCGTCTATGGATACAGCCGAGTCAGCACTACCCGCCAGTCCGATGAAGGCGAGAGTCTGGCTGTGCAGGAGCGCACGCTGGCAGGCTACGCGATGATGAATGGCCTAGCCGTGGACCGCATGTTCGTGGAGCGTGGCGTATCGGGTTCGGTGCCCCTGGGAGACCGTCCAGAGGGTGCGGCATTGCTGGCAGTCATTAAGCCGGGTGACGTGGTAATCACCGCAAAACTGGACCGCATGTTCCGCAGTGCCATAGATGCGCTGGGCGTCCTGGCACAGCTAAAGGCCGGTGGCGTATCGCTGCACATGATTGACCTCGGCGGTGATGTAACTGGCAACGGTGTCAGCAAGCTGGTTTTCACAATCCTCTCTGCGGTGGCCGAGGCTGAGCGTGACCGCATCCGTGAGCGCATCAGCACCGTTAAGGCTGACCAGAAGACACGTGGTCGCTACCTGGGTGGTAAGGTGCCTTTCGGATTCGTAGTCGGAGAGGATGGCGGCCTCGTAGAACACCCCGCACAGCAAGAGGCGATTGCTAAGGTTCACGCCATGCGGGCTGAGGGTGCCACCATGCGGGCCATAACGGATGCTCTTGCATTGGATGGTCATCGGTTATCGATGGGTGCGCTACACCGCATCATGCATAACGCTGCATAGCCTGTGAGGTCAGGCGACTCACGAAACTAATAGGCATGATCTAGCACCATCGCACATCCTGCGATGCAGTACCACTGCCCCGAACCCATCGAGCCATGTTGACATTACATGGCAGGTACCCGGGAGGTGGGGAACGGACGGGGTCGAGTAGCCCACTCGGGTAACCCCCGCGTGAAAAAGTTACCAATTTTATAGGCTCATCAAGCGACCCTTACGCGTGACCTATTCGCTTATGTTCGTATCAGCTCACTTCTCTACCAGTATCCTGATTGCCGCATAAACAATCTCCCGCTCAGCTACATAGTCCACATAAAACTTTTACCATTAAAAATTTCAGTCCGTGAAAGCTATACGAAAACCCTACAGAACTATAGGGGCGGCAGCTTCCAGCGAGTATTATCCTAGGAGAACAAGTTTCCTCCTCATCATTTATATAAGCCGCAGTCCTACAAATGCCCCGACAAATTTATTCAAAAGCCCGCGCGCCACGCGAAGCCGCGATTCAAGCCGCGCTAGAAGCCGACCCAAATGCCATTCGCTATTTGAGCGACGTCGTTTGCAGACGTGGCCACGAACCTGCTTGGCGTTACATAAAAGGTAACAACTGCACCGTCTGTGCCAGTCATCGGAATGCATATACCCGTGCTGTTCGTAAGGCACATCCACCGGGTGAGGACGCGTAACCATGCCCCAGATATCGATCACCGGTAATGGCGGCAAGTCTGCCAACAACAGTGGCGAAGGTGATGGTAACAGCGAGGAAGGTGGCAATTTCCTCGGCAATTACGACTCAAAGCGCATCGCGTCATCCTACCAGAAACTGCAAAACCAACGGCGCCAGGAAGCCCAGTGGATAAATTCCAACCTGGACCAAGTCCGTCGCTCATACGCTACCCAGGCAAAGCTAGAGAACCAAAATGCGGACCTCATCCGCAAGCACTACCGCCAAGAGGCAGAGTACGAGAATCGCTCGTTCGATGCGCGCCGCAAACAGGCCCGGCAGGAAGCGGAATATCATAACCGCAGTTTTGATGCCCGTCAGAAGCAACAGCAACGTGCTGACCAGTCGTTCTTTCGTACATACCAGGCAGCTACACGGGAGAACAACATCCGGGACAACCGCAGTGCCGCCGCTAGCTACCACAACATGCGTTATAATGCCGAACAGGAAAACCGGCTTTACGACCAGAAATCCTCCTTTTCGCGGCATGGGGGCGGCTTCCGTGCTGCCGCCGCGCAACTCGGTCGTGCACTCGAAGGGCGGACCGGATTCGCTGGTCGTGTAGGCAATGCCGCCACATCATTCGGTGAGGCTTCGAGTATCCGGGGTGCCTTAGAATCGGGTGCCTTGGGGGCGGCCGGTGCGTCCGCGTTGATGGCATTTGACATTGCCAAAGACACGGTAGAACTGCCGGGTAAATACTCTTCGAAGCTGAATGGTCTCGTGGCGGGTGCGAGACCTTTCTACGACCTCCAGTCGAGCGCCGCGCGGTTCGGTCGGGGCCAAGGATTCGATGGGCAATCGCTTGTCGATGCCACATACACACATGGCGCACCGCCCGCCTGGATGGCTAAATACGGACTTTCACCAACCGGTGCACTCGATTTGGCGCGGCAAGCGGGACAACCCATCGGTAGTGCCGACCAGTTACAAGCAGTCGATACGAGCGTTATGGCAGCCTCGCGTGCGCAATATATTGGTGGATTGGACCCCAGCACCTTAGCCGGAATGGCTAAGACGTTCACGACCCTCAGTGGTTCCGGGAACAATCCCAACGCGGAAGGTAACTTCTCTTCTCGTGGGACTGCCACCGGTCAGGTCAACGACTTCTACCGACGCATGGCGGGGGCGGTGCAAACCGGTGCCCGTTTAGGTCTCGACGCTTCAAACGTTGGCGGCGCCATTATGAGTCTGATGCAAGTCAGTGCGGCTAAGGGTGCCACCAATGTCGATGCGGGATCCTTGTCTAGCTACTGGTCGCGCGAAGCGTCTGGCGGTCTCGCAGCGATGCGCGATGGTTCCGGTGTGGTGGATTCCGTTAGTGCCTTGCTGAGTTCTGCGAACAGTGCGGGCTATAACGGTTCGGCCCTCCAAAATATGGCGATGCAAAATTTCGTCAACACACATGGGGGCATGGCTAAATCGGTTTCGGCTGTCGCGAAACAGCTTGGATTGGATCCCACGTCGTTGTCACCCGTGAATAAGAAGCTTCTGAGTGACGCCGCAGCGGCAGGTAAGAACGGGGACCAACTTGGCTACAACAATAGCATAAAACAGCTGATGCAGCCAGATCAAATCGCACAAATGGACACGAGCTGGCTTAAGCAGTCGGGATTGCCCGTATATGCGCAGACCGCCGCGTATGCCTCGATGACGGGTCAAGACACTAGCGCCGCTGCTAACTGGCTGTCGGGCGGCGGAAACGCGCCACCCCTCACGAAAGGAAGCGGGCTAGGCTGGTCGGATGTGGATGACCGGGAAAAAGGACTCATCGTGAAATATGCGAAGGGGGCTGGTGTGGATCCGTCCATTGTGGCTTCGCTCATAAATACGGAGTCAAGTTTCCGTCCGGGTGCCACTAATGGCGACCACTACGGCCTCGGCCAAATCAGTCCTGGTGCCTTGGCCGATGTGCAGAAAAACGGCATGGATAAGGACGTGAAATTGTCCGACCTCTACGATGCGGATACGAATACGCGTGTTACCTCCGACTATCTCGGGCTGCTGAAGAAGCGCTACGGGTCGGACGAGCAAGCGTTGGAGCACTACTACGGCTCAAAAGACCCCGGTAAGAACGCAACCTATGCCAGCGGCATTCTTACCGGTGCCGTGGGTTACAATGGTGCCAATTCACTGCAAGAACAGGCTCGCGTGTTGGCCATAGCGGGGCAAGCATCGACCCAGGCTGCGCAACAGGATTCCAATGGTGCGTCGTTGCTCTCATCCGACACTATCTTGGCGTTTTCCGGCGGCATCGTGACTGCCACTAGCGATGTGTCGGCATTCGCCCAGTCTGTAAGAGATGCGATGGCCGCACTTACGAGGCTCGCACATACGAGTGGCGGTCCTAGTGGCCAACCCATTTGGCGCGGACCGCACACTAAACCCCCACAGATGCCGTAATAGGGATACACACGAACATGATTATAGACTTCAGCAATGGATCAATCCGTTGCGCTTCCGCCCCACGACCACGCAATCGGGAACAGTTGATTGCCCACTACCGCAAGGCCTTCCAGCCATCGCTAAGACAGCCCGGCAACCGTGTACGGAAAGCCCTGGGCGGGTCTGTTTCGGGCTTCCGTCTGTACCTGATGGAGGAGGTCGGCATGACCTATGACGAAGCGGACATCTATTCCAACGCGCTCGCAAACATGATTGCCGACTAACGAGACGCACGGACGGTAGTTCTATGGTGGCTCTACCGTCCGTGCCCGCCGTTCGCCATGTGGCGGACAACCTGGGGGCGATGTAGAGGCCCAACCCCATCGTCCCCAGGTAAACGAAAACCCGCCAAAGCGGCGGGCTGGTTCGGCGTGGAGTTGTAGGCGATTAGGTCAGCGGCGCAGCGTAAAGGTTGGTTCTACACGCGTCCGCTGGGCGGCGTATTGGCCGAGTTGCACGGGGTTCGCAGACTTCCACGGCTCGGCATGCTCCGGTCCCCACGGGCGCGCCGCTTGTTGACGCAGCCACTTCGCGTGGTTCGTCTCCTTCGGCCAAAGCGTGTAGACGCATGCCCCAACGAAGAGCGCTACTGGTGCGGCGAACATCGCCCAGACGACCCCCATTTCCGCGCTTTGCCCGAAGAGTCCCCCGGCTATAATCGCGAAGATGCCGAAGAGGCCAACGAACGCACCGGCTGCCACCTTGCACAGCAAGGCGACAATCCGCCACTGAAACCAAGTCTGGACGAAATCTATTGGCTCGCGGTCATTGGGGTGATTGTCGTAGCCGTTCATGAAATGCCTCCCGCTCAAATGCAATGACGATATAACATGTGCGGGACACAGAGTCGAATCCGTTCTGATACCGATCTAAGAGTTTCTGTCTAGCTAGTTTCCATTATTATACGACAGATATCGTAATTGCGATATCGATCCGTCAACGCCTAGCCTATTGGGGCATAGGATACGGACGAAAGAGCGCCGCCAGTTTTGAGCTGCGCCAAATCTCAACATGCTCTCGAATTGGTTGAGGAGGGACGAACACTATGCGACCTTCTTCGTTTGGCGTGAAGCGCGAGTCCTTCTCGAAGGGGTTTGCCTCACTACTGGCGCTTGCCTCGCCAAATCCCCGGAGACGATTCCGATAGACAACGGGAAGGCACCAATAAGAGCTTCCTCTAAGTGTGGGATGCTCTGCGCACACAATTCTAGCGACAGCATGCAGGTCGGTGCAGTGCGCAACGGCATCAAACGGCCGGTTGTCATCGAACGATTGCAAGACTTCCGCTGTGCACTCCCAGGAGAAGCAATAGGCATAAACATCCGGTTGCTCGACCCCGACAAAAACGTTCGTAATAGTTCCAGTCCCACCAATCGTCCGATGCGCGACATTGGTGGGGTGTATATCCGCTACGGAGATAGAATCGGAACCACTCCAAGCCTGCTCTAGTCCTTCGGAAACGTCATTCAGGGAGCTTTTTTCCATGGTCCCAAAATCGCGAAGCCGTCTGATTCTGATGCTACCTGTCCGATAGATGGCGTCGCTAATGTCGGTATGGTGGAACTTGAACCCATAACCCCGGTTGAAGAACTTGTGCGCCGTCATCTCGGCTTTTAGCTCGGCTGGGATAGGCCTTCGACCTCCGATAATCATGTTGTCACCCCTATGATGGAGGCTTGATAGGTCGCGCTCGTTGCGGCGTCTTCTTCACTAGCGCCGCAGCCTCTTTTATCTGCCGTCGTCGGCGTGTTGGGGTTATATAAAGCTGGTCGAGCAGATCCTCGATAATATCCAGCTGCGTGTATACCTCGCTCCACGTTGGGCTATGACCGCGATGCGCGGCGGCGCTTCCAGCATCAAAAGCAGCAAATATACTCGTGACCTGGGCTTCGGTAATAACCGTCTTCTCAGCAAGTCTCGACAGTTTTTCCTTGAAATTTCCTTTTTCACCAGTTCGCGAGGTGACAACGAAGTCAAGGATTGCCCTCGCGCCCATCGCCACCAGCCCATATGCGTTCAGGGCAAGGGCTGAGTAGAGGTCCTTGTGCAGACGCGCTATCCACCACTCCTTTTCATTAAAGGCGAAGAAGAGTTCGGCTCCCCATTCAGGAATCTTTCTCGCGGATGATAGCGGGTATAGGTCGCGGTCAATTGCCGTGATGGCATTGCCAGACTGGTCATATGTGTAGTCACTTCCAATCCAATGGCTGTGCGATAGCGTCACGGTGCGGCAGCCGCAACACTCGATGATCGCCCAGATATCACCACCGACCTCTCCTACGTCCTCCTCGTCCCAGAGGCGGGTCTCTTCCGCGAGTGTCGAGTGATAGCGGCTGCCTCCACATTGGCGACAGCGGGACATCAAGACCGGAGTATCTTGAGCCATCGACTTTCCCACCCGCCGTTGCGTTATCGGAAGGGTAGCAATGCCGTTGAGCGAGCACAACCATCGCGTTAGCCAGCCGGGGACCCGCGACACGAACAGGACCCCGGCTTTCGGCCGTCTAGGTCACCCGCCAACCGGTTCCATCGTCTCCAAGAGCCGGGTCATCTTCGGCACGATCCATGAGACCTCTTCATACCGTTCTAGGACATCGGCCCGCGTAAGTTTCCCCGTGCGGTTCTCCGCATAGACGAAGGCGTGAGCCTCCGAGCCTTTCTCGAACATGTCAGCACGGATGACCGCCACCTCTGGATGGGTAGCTCGCGCGGCCGAGGGCATGACGGGCTGGGACATTGGGCGATGATTCTCCAGCCCGACCACCGCCCCAGAGGTTTCCGCAATGCCTCTTGGCCGCGCTTGCGGCGTCGCTCGCCTTCCGCTGCTCGTACGTCCGCGTCGTCACCCATACCCGGCACATATATGAGTTCGCTTATGAGGGAACATACCGGGAACTTACGTTCCGGGGAGTCACATCTCGGGAATCAAAGGTCCGGTTTGCCTCAAACTGAGGCACGGCCGAGGCTGCGGGTTAGCGCGTGCCCGCTTTTCGTCACGTCTGCCACGCGGCACTTCAGGGGCAAGTGTGTGAATGTCTGACAGGCCCGGACTGCGCCGAGTCCGTGGCGGATTTATTAGCAGGCCTTAGCCCATCCGATTCTCGCAGGGCTAATTTCGGGCTAATGGCTAATTCCGGAACACTACCGTAATGGCATGAAGCCCCTAAGGCGTTGTTCTAGAAGGGGAAACTAGGTGGCGTCCCGTACGGGATTCGAACCCGTGTTACCAACGTGAAAGGCTGGTGTCCTAGGCCTCTAGACGAACGGGACATCGACGCCGGGCGGTGCTGGGTAGCGGAGGCACCCCTCGAAATCAAGTCCGCCCCCGTATCGACTGGTTAGCCGCCCGTCCCAGAGCCGCGAGGCCACCCTGCCCCGCCAGCAACCCGCGCCAGAAGGTCCTTGCCTCTATGACTATTTGCGACCGGCCTTGGTCGGCAGGACGGCTGTTGGTGTCTTTATGAACGAAGAAGTGGCGGCGACAACCGTCTTCTTGGCCGCCTTCGGCTTCTTCGGCTCACGATTTCCGCGGTTCTCACCCTTGGCCATCTCGATCTCCCGCCTGGTTACATCAATGCCGTCATCGCCCATCCAAACGTCGCGCCACCCTCAAGCGCGGATGCGCTGCTCCTGCGGACGAGCCGTCGCCTCGGCCACCGGTGGGTCGTCGATGTCGTCGGCCCAGATGCTCAGGATCCCGCAGACGCTGTCGGGGCGCGAAGTGAACTTGATCTGAGCGATCCCCTCGATCTGTTCGCGGATGCCCGCAAAGCACTTCAGCAGGTCGGCGGCCGAGAAATGGCGGTGGCCACTGACCTCCTGCAGCGCGGCGCGGGAAATCGCACAGGTGACCGGCTCGCCGCCAACGTCGATCTCAAAGACGACCCGACTTCCGTCCCATCTCGGCTTCGCCAGCACGGCCTTTGGGGTGATGTCGGTCATGTACACACGTCCTTCCTGAGGAAGACAAGGCGAAACGCAAAGAAAAATCGGAAATTCCACTATGTATATGGAAGCTCACCCTCGATATTACGAGCCGGCGACCAAAATAGACAGCCGCTTTATCCTGGATAATTCTTTAACGGCGCCCGGACGTCATTTTGCTGGATTATGGCGCCCCTGGATTTGCCCACCCTGCCCCACCCGTGACCAGCCTCTGCCCAGCCGCCAATCAGGCTCGACGTGGCTGCCGCCATGGAGGAGAAGCAAACCTAGCGCGCTTGCCTGCGCGCCCACGAGGGAGGAACGGCATCGCCATGAAGCTCAGCGCGCGCAACCAGATCAAAGGGAAGGTCGTCGCCGTCCAGAAGGGACAGACCACCGGCCATGTCCGTATCGATGTTGGCGGCGGCATCGTCATCACTGCCTCGATCACCAATGAGGCGATCGACGACCTCGCGCTCAAAATCGGCGACGAGGCGGTGGCCGTGATCAAGGCGTCGGACGTGATGGTCGGGACGCTGTAGCGCCTCTACATCAACCCGGCCGCGAGGTTCACCGTCAGCGCCAGGATGATCGTGTTGAACAGAAAACTGATGAACCCCTGAAGCGTCGCAAGACGCCTCAGATGGCGATCGGTGATATCGACGTCGGATACCTGGAACGTCATGCCCAAAACGAGCGAGAAATAGAGGAAGTCGTAATAATCCGGCTCGGGCTCCTTCGGGAAATCGAGGCCGCCCTGCAGCTCGTCATCCGACTTGGTGTAAAATTCATGCGCGTAGCGCAGGGCGAAGACGAGATGCATCGTCAGCCACGAAATGATCAGCGTCGCGACTAGGACCATCACATGCGACGCGCGCTCCGACCCATGCAGATTCTTGATCGCGCTGAATTCGAGAATGATGGCGAAGACGCTCGCGACAACGCCACCGAGCGTCATCGCAAAGATGGTCCATTCGCCGTCCTGCTGGGCCGCCGCTTCCGCGGGCATGCGATGAGGCGGCGTGATCGCCATCAGAACGGCATTGACCACGAGGAACAGCCCCGCACCTGCATCCCAGCCGATAATCAGACGGACCTTCGGGAACGGCACGAACCAATAGACGAGGAGCCCCACCACCACGGCGGCGACCAGCCGGGGGCGGCTGGAAATAATCTGCTTGAGGTGCATCAGCTGAACCGCGGGCCGCGTGGGACGATCATCTTAGCCTCCTGGGCAGACCACGCGCTCATTGCATCGGCGGCCGCGCTCTGCAACGGGTAGGCCCAATGCCGATGGGGAGGGAAGACGATGGAAGCGACGGAAGCAGCGGGACGGCCATGGGTGGAACGCCCCGCTCACCGGGCCTGGCTCGCGCGCCAGGCGGAGATTTTGCTCGATCAGTTTCAGTATTCGGTGATCGATCCGGCTGGAGGATTCTTTGACCTCGACGATAGCGGCGCGCCGCTGCGGGAGAGCCCGGTCCGCCGGCTGATCACCACCACGCGGCTGGTGCATAGCTTCGCCGTCGCTCAGATGCTGGGCCGGCCCGGTGCCGCGACGGTTGTCGATCATGGCGTGGCGGCACTGTGGGATTTCCACCGGGACACCGCCTCGGGCGGCTATCCCTGGGAAACCGGCGAAGGCGCCGATGCCAGCCGGCAGGCCTATGGCCATGCCTTCGTCCTGCTCGCCGCTTCCAGCGCCCGCATGGCGGGACACCCCGATGCCGACCGGCTGCTCGCGGATGTCACCGATGTCCTGCTGAAACGCTTCTGGGAGCCGGCCCATGGCGCGGTCGCCGAGGAGTTCGACGCGGCGTGGCAGCCGCTCTCTGGCTATCGCGGCCAGAACGCCAATATGCATCTCACCGAGTCACTGATGGCCGCCTTCGAGGCGACCGGGGACGCGCGTTATCTTGAAATGGCGGAGAGCATCGCGACGCTGCTCATCAACCGCGTGGCGCGCGCCCATGGCTGGCATGTGATCGAACATTTCGACACCCAGTGGCGGCCGGATGCGGTCTATCGCGGCTCGGACATGTTCCGGCCCTTCGGCACAACGCCGGGCCATGCGCTGGAATGGTCCCGCCTGCTCGCACAGCTCGATGCGCTGGGCGGTGGCCGGCTGGGCTGGACGATGGAGGCGGCGCGCGGCCTCTTCACCCAGGCGGTGACGGATGGCTGGGACCACGCGGCGGGCGGCTTCTACTACACGCTCGACTACGGCAACGCGCCGCTCATCCGCGACCGGCTGTGGTGGCCCTGCTGCGAGGCGATCGCCGCCGCCGCCTTCCTGCGCGACCGCACCGAGGATGATGTCTTCGAGGTTTGGTATCGCCGGGTTTGGGATTGGTCGGCGCATCACTTGCTCGACCGCCGCCATGGCGGCTGGTTCTCGGAGCTGGATGACGGGCTGGTGGCGCGTCCGCGGTTCTTCAGCGGCAAGCCCGATATTTACCACGCGTTGCAGGCTTGCCTCATCCCGCTCTATCCGGCGGGCGGCAGTCTGGGCGCCATGGTGCGTGAGGCGGTGCAGTAGTCTTCGCGACGGATGGTGGAGCGCATGGCGGGACGGCCGCGATGCGCTCCTCGGCTTCGGCTTTGAGCGTGACGCATGGGGCGAGCGCTTTCGCAGTTTGCTTGATGGTAGCAGTTATTTCTGGATGTGGTTGGTAAGAGAAGCGCCGTTACTCCTGGCCGCGCACTAGGCACATTCCGCTAGAGGCGGGTAGCCCTGACGCGATTTTACACGCGCGAGAATATCGCTGGCGAATCCGAAAGCCGGAGGCACATAATGCTTCGTCACGAAAGTTCCTGGGCTATCTCTCATTTCGAGATCGCCGGCGCGGAAGCTCGTGGAGGCTAACGAAGACCGGCGTGCCATCGTGTCCGCAACATTGGCTTCAAGGCTTCGAAAGGTACGAGAATGGCCCTGAGTTCTGTCGGTAAGAAGCAACTAACTCTTGAGACTCCTTACGAGGGTCTAACACCGACTGATCACGAATTTGTAAGGAGTCTGCGGGCCGCTGCGGCTAACAAGGCTTACGCAGCGAATCATGCGTATTATGATGAAAAAACCGGGGAGCTGTATGAAAAAGGTGTCGTTCCACCCAAGAATTTCACGCTGACGCCAAATGACTATAGCCTCCTCCAAATTTCCGCAGGGGGCGGACCTCCTCCTCCACCTGGAAACCTCGCGCCGCCACCTATCCCCCCGCTGGCTCCGCCGCAGCAGGCCGGTTTCGAACCGCCGCATACAACGCATCGACACTATTTCTACTTTGATCCCGAAGAATCAAGTGGCGCCGCGCCTCAGCTCCGGCGTCAACCCGCTCCCAATATGACCTATCAGCCGGCCGCTGGGTATTTGCGGCAGCCTTCGACCTATCAGCAGGCTCACAGTCCTTCTGCGAATCCGCAGCAGCCAGCACTGTACCAGCAGCGGCAGCAATACCCCACGCCCTACCAGCAG
>NZ_LMUQ01000073.1:324169-386451 GCF_009765865.1 Acidisoma sp. L85 | reverse complement strand
CAGCAGTACCCCACGCCCTACCAGCAGCCCGTAATGTACCAGCAGCAGCAGTACCCCACGCCCTACCAGCAGCCCGTACTGTACCAGCAACAGCAGTACGCCACGCCCTACCAGCAGCCCCCGCCGTCTCAGCCGCAGGCTTCCTATAGTTCGTCTACGTATCAGACCCCACGCAACTTCCAGCCTTGGTGAGACCATCCCCGATACCCTCGCCGTCTGCGATACGCAGACGGCGAGGCGCTTCCCGATCAATAGCCCACGCGTATAAACTGACGCTTTCGCGACGCAGATCTCCGCAGCGTCGAGGAGCTGGCATCAGGCGCGCCCGTAGCGCAAAAACTTCTTGAGGTCCCGGTAGCTGACTACAACCCACACAAACCCAAGCAAACGACTGGCATGATGGAAGATATCTCCGCTAAAACGGCGGCCTTTCCATCTACGCCTTCATAGTGAGACGCGTTTCACACGTCATTCTCCGATGACGGCAACCCTTATGCAGGGAATCTCAACGCCCCTGCCGGCTCGTATAAACGAAAAACACCGTCGTCAGCGCCAACACAATGAGCAACAGAACAAACGCAATCGCCGAACCCTCGTTCAGCGCTAGCCCCAGGAACGCGCGGCGATATGCGAAGAAACTCAGCACATCCGTGGAAACGCCCGGCCCGCCGCGCGTCAGCACATAGATGAGGTCGTACGTCCGAAACTCGTTGATGAGCTGGATGATGATGGCGATCACCGCGACCGGCCGCAGCATCGGCAGCGTCACGTAGCGGAAGCGCTGCCACGCATTGGCGCCATCCACTGCCGCGGCCTCCAGCGGCTCCAAAGGCAGTGATGCGAGCCCGGCGGCCAGGATCAGGATAACGAAGGAAACCTGCTGCCAGATATCGACGCCCACAATCGTCCAGAAGGCGAGATGCGTCGAGCCGAGCCAATCCACGCCTGGAATGCCGACGCTCTCCAGCAGCGTATTGGTGATGCCGAGGTTCGGCTGCAACAGCATATGCCAAACCAGTCCGACACTGACCGGCGACATCGCCATCGGGATCGTCAGGATGGCGAAATAAACCGCCTTCATCTTCACGACCTGATTGAGCATGACCGCGACGACAAGGCCGAGGAAGAACTCGCCCCCGACGGTCGCGACCGAATATTCCACCGTCGTCTTCATCGAATTCCAGAACAGCGGATCGGCGAAGATGGTGGCGAAATTGGCGAAGCCCTTAAAGGGCGTCAGCCGCGCATGGAGAAAGGTCAGCGAGGAGAAAGCCAAAACCCCCGCATAGACAACGGGAAAGCCCATCACCAGCGCGATCAAGGCGACACCGGGAAAGGCGAAACCCCAGCCGGTCAGCCGTGTCTTCACGCGCGACGATCCAGACCCGCGGCCGCCTCCTCTCCCGACAAGGGAGAGGAGCGCCGAGACACGAGACACGTTAGCTCAATGGTCATCGAGAGCGGATGCGTCTACTGTCCCGCCTTTTTTTGCAGATCGGCCAGCCCGTTCGCCGCTTTCTTCACCGCGGTATCCACATCCGTCTGATTAGACGCGGCGAGGGAAAGCTGCGTGCCGAGAACATCCTCATACTGCGCCGAATACGGGAATACTGGGAAGGCCATGCCCGTCGCCACAACCTGCTCGGCTTCCTTGTAATACGGATACTTCTTCAGCACGTCCGCATTCTGGTAGACGTCGCTGCGAACCGGGGCATGGCCCTCCATCGCGCGGGCGATGGAGATCTTCTCGCCCTGCACCCACTGAATGAAGGTCCAGGCCGCTTTCTGCAAAGCCGGACTCTCGTTCTTTGGAATTCCCCACCCCCAGCCACCGCTTTCGCCATGGCCGCCCGGCATCACCGCGATGGCAAGCTTGCCCGCGACCTTGGGACAAGCCTTCGGATCATTGACCTGCGGCAGCATCCACCAATAGGTCACGAAGCTGAAAGCGGCGCCCGAACACATGAGTCGCTGCGTATCGTCAAGCGTTGCCGACAACGCACCCTTCTGCGCCGCATGCTGAATGGCATCGACATACAACGTCAGCGCCTTCCGCGCCTCAGGGCTGTCGAGCGCCACATGTCCCTGATCGTCGAGATACCGGCCGCCCGACGAGAAAAGATAATTGGAGAACTCCATCGCATTCGGATCGCCGCGCTGGCCCTGCATCGCGGAACCGGCAATGCCCGCCTGGTCCTTCATGAAGCTCGCGATCCGCACATACTCCGCCAAGGTCTTCGGCGGTGCGAGATCAGTGTTGTATTTCGCCTTATAGGCTGCCTGCAGCTTGGGATCCTGCAGCAGGTCGGTCCGGTAGATCAGCCCCATCGAGTAGTTGTACATGGGGATCATATACAACGTGCCCTGGTTCTTCCCGACGAGGTCGATCATCGAGGGGATGAAGGGCGCGAGATCGAACTTCGAGGCATCGACCATCGGCTGCAAAGGCTGCAGCCACCCAGCGGCCGGAAACTCGCCGGCCCAGAGGAAATCGACTTCCAGCACATTGTAGAAACTGCTCGATCCAGTGAGCTGGGCCACCAGTTTGTCATGCATGTCGGAATAAACGAGCTTTTGGAACTCGACCTTGATGCCGGTTTCCTTCTGGAACTCCGGCAGCATGGATTCGATGATGTGCGTCTCGGGCACATCCTCCATCAGCGCATGCAGCGTGATGTCCTTCGCCTGCACCTGATGCAGGCCGAGCCCGAGAAAAGCGGTCAGAGAAGCAGCGAGAAGCGGGGTCTTCAGTTTGCGGCGCATCGGACGTCCCTTTCTGTTGTTTCGAGAAGAACAGCGGCAAGGCCGGCAGCGCTCACTTCACGCTCCCGAAGGTAAGGCCTTGCACGATGAAGCGCTGAATAAAGCGCGAGCCGATCGCGAGCGGCAGCACGGCCAGCACGACACCCGCCGAGATCGTCGCGATTTCCACCCCATTTGAGGATTGCAGTGCGGCGAGCGTCACCGGCACGGTCGCGGTGTCGGGACCCGTCAGCACCAGCGCGAACAGAAACTCGTTCCAGGCCAGGATAAAGCCAAGCGTCGCGGCGGCGGCGAGGCCTGGCAGCGAAACCGGAATCACCACCCGCCAGAAAGCGCCCCAGGGCGTCGCGCCGTCGATTAGCGCTGCGCCCTCCAAATCGGCTGGCACGCCCTCGAAGAATCCCATGAGGATCCAGCTCAAGAATGGCAAATTCAGCGCAGCATAAACGATGACGAGGCCAAGCACGGAATTGGTCAGGCCCACCGCGCGGAACAACGTGAAGACCGGCAAGACCAGCGCCACCGGCGGCAGCATCTGCGTCGCCAGCACCATGAAACGTCCCGCCAGACCGCCGAGACGGAAACGCGCGAAGGCATAACCCGTCATCGCCGCGAAAGGCAGCGCGATCAGCGTGGCGCCGCCGGCCGCGACCAGGCTGTTGATGTACGAGGAGCCAAAGTCGCTGTCCTCGCTGAACAGCGATGCGTAGTTACCGAAGGTGAAGCTCGGAAAGAGGCTGGCGGCATAGGCGCTGGCTTCCGGCACGAAACTGGTGCGCAGCACCCAAAGCAGCGGCAACAAGATGTAGAGCGAAAAAACCACGAGAACGAGGTGCGGCAGCAGACGATGACGCCTCAGCCCGGCCGCCCTGCCCGCTACGACGACCCCGTTCATCCCATGTAGACGCCGCCGGTGACGTTGACGCCCTGGCCTGTCATGAACCGCGCCGCGTCCGACAGCAGGAACACCACGAGCCCCGCGATATCCTCCGGCTCCTCCAGCCGTCCAAGCGGCGTGAGGGCGACATATTCGTTGAGGACCTCCTGCGGCGTCATGTCCCGCAGATCAGCCTCCCAGATCACCTCGCGCGACTGCATGCCCGTGCGCACGAAGCCGGGACAAACGGCGTTCACGCGGATGCCGTGCTTCGCCATCTCCCGCGCCAATGCCTGGGTCCAACCGAGCACCGCGAATTTGCTCGCCGAATAATGCGCGAGCAGCGGCGCACCGACCTTGCCGGCCAGCGAGGCGGTATTGCAGATGGCGCCCTGGGTGCCAGTGGCGACAAAGTGCCGGCAAGCCGCCTGATTGACGAGAAAGACGCCCCGCGCGTTGACGTCGAAGTTGAAGTCCCAGTCCTCGTCGGTGAGGTCGAGCGCGGGCTTCATCGAGGAGACGCCGGCATTGGCAACCAGCAGATCGCAGCCACCCGCTTTGGCCAGCACTTCATCAAAACCGGCGGTGACGCTGGCGCGCTGAGTCACATTCATGTGAACAGCCAGGGCGTCGGGCGCCAGTTGCCGTGCAGTTTCGGTTGCCGCGTCCAGATTGATGTCGGCGATCACAACCCGAACGCCATGCGCCACCAGGGCTGCGGCGATCGCCCGGCCGATACCGGTTGCGCCGCCGGTGATGAGCGCGGTCTTCCCCGCAAGATCCTGGCCTAGAGGGTGCATGTCTTCTCCCGCGCGAAAGTCCCTGACTCATACCAGCCGTTAACAAGGCGTCAAACATTTTCCACCAGCTTTGTGGTTATTTTTGTTCGATTGTGTTGTATGCACTTCGTTAGTCGGTTAAGGATTCCTGCATGAGCGAGCGAGCGGCGTTACTTCCCAGCCAAAGTTTCGGCATACTCCCGGCCAGTCCAGCGGAGGCGCGGCGCCACGCGATCTACCGCCTCATCACGCGGCAGGGCTTCGTCTCGGTCACCGACCTCGCCAAGGGGATCGGGATCTCCGATATGACCGTGCGACGCGATCTGGAAGCGCTGGTGCGGGACGGGCTGGTGCGCCGGTCGCATGGCGGCGCCACCAGCGCGGTCGAGCATCCGGCCGTGGTGCCTGTGGAACCTTCTTTTGCCGCACGTCGCGATCTCAACCGCCAGCTTAAGCAGGACATCGCGGCGGCGGCGGCGGCCCAGGTGCAGCCGGGCGACGTGATTGGCCTGGACATCGGCTCGACCGTCGCCTGCCTCGCGGCTGAATTGGCGCCGCTCGCAGGGATCGAGATCGTGACGAATAGTATGCAAGCCGTACTGGCGATGGCCTCCCCGGTTCAGCCGGAGGTCTTCATGCTCGGCGGCCAGCTACGACCGCGCGAGGGCTCGCTCTGCGGCAGCATCACGCGGCAACAACTCGCGGGGCATTGGATGTGCCGCGTCTTCCTCGGCGCCTCCGGCATCGACGAACATGGCATTTACGATTATGCGCCAGCCGAGGCGGAGGTGAAGGGTGCCTTCATCCAACGCGCCGAGGCGGTCACGGTGTTGTGCGACAGCAGCAAATTCGGACGGCGCTCCTTCGTTCGCGTCTGCGACTTCACGCCGATCGGCACGCTCATCACCGACGCCGCGCCGCCAGAGGAGATCCGCGCTGCCTTGGAGCAAGCCGGCACGGAGATCATCATCGCGCCTTCCCGCGCCGCCAGCTAACCCCAGCAGCCAACAAGGACGACGGCATGTTCGATTTCTTCGAGGGCACGAAGAAGGTCGTGATCGGCATGATCCATATCGGCGCTCTGCCGGGGACGCCGCTTTATGACGAGCGCGGCGGCATGCGCGCATTGATCGACGGCGCGATGGCGGATCTGGAGGCCTTGCAGGCCGGCGGGGTCGACGCCGTCATGTTCGGCAACGAGAACGACCGGCCCTATTCCCTGAAAGCGCCGGTCGCTTCCATCGCCGCGATGAGCGCCGTAGTGACCTCGGTCAAGCCCGCGATCGACCGGCCCTTCGGGGTCAACTACCTTTGGGATCCGGTCGCGAGCGTCGCCATCGCGGCGGCCACCGGCGCGCGCTTCGTGCGGGAGATCTTCACCGGCGTCTATGCCTCGGATATGGGGCTCTGGGTGCCGGATTGTGACGGCGCCCTGCGTGCGCGGCGCGACCTCGGTGTGCGGGACCTCAAGTTGCTCTTCAACATCAATGCCGAATTCGCCGCCCCCTTGGATACCCGGCCGCTCGGGCTCCGGGCGCGCAGCGCGGTTTTCTCCTCCCTGGCTGATGCGATCCTGGTTTCCGGCCCGATCACCGGTCAGGCGACCGAACAGTCGGATCTAAATGCCGTCTGCGCGGTCGTGAAGGACGTGCCCGTGCTCGCCAATACGGGTGTCAATATCGGCAATGTGGCTGATATCCTTAGTGTCGCCGACGGCTGCGTGGTGGGCACTCACTTCAAGGTCGATGGCCATACCTGGAACGCGGTGGACACGACGAGAGTGAAGCGCTTCATGGACTTAGTCGGCACACTGCGTGCCTGACATTCGCAACGAAGCGGGCGTGCTCCCCGCCAGGCGCGACACATGACTGGCTCATTGCTCGCGCTAAACTGACTTGGCGGGAGGCCTGGAAGGGTTGCAAATACTCCTTCACTTGGCATCTCTCGCGACAGCTATGAAAAATGATTCGGTCAATGAGGCGGTCGTCGCCTGATGTGCATTCTCCTCGTTGAGGATGAATGGCTCATCCGTACCATCATGGCCGAAGAATTGGTGGATGCGGGCTTTGAGGTTGAACAGGCCGAAAGCGGCGACGCTGCACTCTCGATGGTCGATGTTCCCTTTCCGTTCTTTACCATTCTCGTGACCGACATCCATATGCCCGGCAAGACGGACGGAATCGCCCTGGCCCGTTTCGTCCGCCGGCGGCACCCCAACGTTCCCATCATCTACACCACAGGCCGGCCCGATGCGCTGGACGCCGACGAACTACAGGGCGGCCGGATTTCCACGCTCGTGAAGCCCTACAAACCGAGCCGGCTGATCGAGGCAGTGCGCATAGCCCTCGCCGCCTGAGGCAAGTGCGACGCGCTAGGTGTAGATCATCTTCCGGGTCATGCCTCCGTCCACCACGAACTCCGCTCCGGTCACGAAGCCGCTGTCCGTCCCAATGAGCCAGGAGACGAGCGACGCGATGTCCTCCACGCGGCCGACCCGCCCGGCTGGATGCTGGCCGTGATCCTCCGGCCGTAAAGGCTCGTCTTTGGTATTGATCCAGCCGGGGCTAATGCAATTGACCCGGATTGCAGGCCCGAGACTTACCGCGAGCGCATGAGTTAGCGCGACGAGGCCGCCTTTCGACGCCGCATAGCTCTCCGTATCCGGCTCCGACTGATGCGCCCGGGTCGAGGCGATCGTGATGATCGTGCCACGCGTCTCACACAGCAAAGCCTCCGCGGCCTTGGCGAGAAGGAAGGTGCTGGTGAGATTCGTCGCCAGCACCGCATTCCATTCGGCAAGCGTGAGATCGCGGATCGGCTTGCGGTTCATGAAGCCTGCATTGCTCACGAATGCGTCGAGGCGGCCTTCCGTCGTGCGGATTCCGTCAACGAGCGTCGCGACCGCCGCTTCTTCGGACACGTCCGCCTCGACGAAGCGCGCGCCGGCTATCTCTTCGAAAGGCGGCTGGCGATCCGCCATCACCACGCGCCACCCTTCCACCGTCATCCGCCGCGCGACGCCCAAGCCGATGCCAGCAGCGCCTCCAGTGACCAGAACCACTTTCGTCAAGACACTCACCCCCGAAACCACGGTGCCCTGCACCGTCTGCCACAATGGGCGAGGATTGGCACGGCACGGCCCTCGGGCGCTTTCCAATTCATATCGAATCTGCAATATAAAGGCATGTACAACCGCCTACATGCCTTGCGCGCGCGCGGCCAGCTTGATTCCGCGGAAAATCACTACCGCCGCATCCTAGCCGATACGCCAAGGGATTTCGACGCGCTCATGGGCGTGAGCTTCTGCGCCCGGCTCAAGGACGATCAGGCGATCGCGCTGGCAGGCTTCGAGGCCGCGTTCCGGGCCCATCCCGATCGGCCGGAACCGGTCATCGAACTTGCCCGAACCCTCAGGGACACCGGGCAACTCGCGGAGGCGGTTGAGGCACTCGGCCGCCTCCCCGATCACTACATGGCCCGCATGATGCGAGGCGCGGTGGCTCGCAGGCTCGGGGAGATCGAAGCGGCGCTCGTCAGCTTCGGCCATGCTCATGTCCTGGCACGGGACCGGCCGGAACCCCTCAACGAACTCGTTGTCACACTGCGCGACCAGGGGCGCTACGCGGAAGCTCTCGAAGTGGCTGGGCGCCTGCGGCAGCGCGACCTGGCCGTGGCGCTTGTGGCCGAGCGTGGCATCGGCGCCGCCCAGCGCCGCGAAGGCGATCACCATGGTGCACTCGCCACCTTCGCCAAGGCCCTAACCGCCAACCCGGAAAACCTAGATCTGCTGATCGAAACCGCCACCGAGCATGATGCGCTAGGGCAGCCGGAACAGGCGATCGCCCTGCTCGACCGTGCTCTGGCGATCGACGGCCGCCATCTTCCAACATTGATCGCCGCAGCGAACCATCATCGCGGCCAGGGCGACGGGCTTGCGGCCCTCGCCTGTTTTCAGGCGGCAATGGCGGCGGATCCCGCTGATGCCGAGGCGATCCTGGGTCTAGGCCGGGAATTGCGGGACGCCGGGCGGCTCGATGAGGCGGCCGCCATTCTCGCGCGCCTGCCCGATCACTACGGCGCTGTTCTGATGCGCGGCCTGGCGGCCCGGCGGATGGCGGCGATCGACACCGCCATCGCCTGCCTCGAACATGCTCACAGCCTGGCCCCCGCGCGTCCCGAACCGCTCGCCCAGATTATCGTCACGCTACGCGACCAAGGGCGTTTCGCTGAAGCGGCTGCGGTGGTCGAACGCTTGCGGGCGCTGGATCCGGATCAGGCGACGGCAGCGACGCGGATCATCGGGCTGAATCAGCGTCGCGCCGGGGATCGCGCCGGCGCCCTCAGTGCCTTCACTCGTCTCGCGAGCAGCGCGCCCGGCAACGCCGATTGGCCAGTCGAGATGGCGACCGAATGCCAGGCGCTCGGCCGATTGGAAGAGGCGAAAGCCCTGCTCGACCGGGCGCTCGCGATCGACGGCCGCCACCCGCAGGCCATGCTCATGACTGCGGAACACCATCGCGCGGTGGGCGATCGAGCGGCGTCGCTAGCCGCCTTCGAGAAGGCGCTCGCTGTGCATTCCGAACACGCTGAGCTCGTCCTCGGCTATGCAAAAGTGCTGCGGGATGCCGCGCGGATACAGGAAGCGCGCGACATTCTCGCCCGGCTGCCGGACCACTACGCCGCCCTCATGCTGCGCGGGGCATTGGCGCGACGGGATGGCGATACCGAAGCCGCCCTCGTCAGCTTCGGCCATGCCCATGTCATGGCCACAGCGCGGGCCGAGCCACTTCAAGAACTCGTCGTCACCCTGCGCGACCAGGGCCGCTACGCCGAGGCTCTCGAAGTGGCCGGGCGACTGCGATCCCAGGATCCTGCGCGTATTGTATCGGCGGAAAGCACCATCGGCATCATTCACCGTCGCGCTGGCGACCGCGCCCTCGCACTCGCGGCTTTTTCGCGTGCCGCGGCGTTGAAAGCCGACGATGCCGATCTCATCGTCGAGATGGCGACCGAGTATCAGGCACTCGGCCAGCCGAAACATGCTGTCGCCCTGCTCGATCGCGCGCTCGGTCTGAACGCCAACCATCTGCGCGCGCTCACGATGTCCTTCGACCGCCTGCGGCTCCTCGGCGACCGCGACGGCGCGCTTGTTCTGGCGCAGCGCATCGCCTCGCATTACCCGGGGCTGGCACAGGCGAGACTCCATCTCAGCCGTGCGCTTTACGAACTCGATCACCTGAGCCAGGCCGAAGCCGTTCTCGCCGAGGCCGAAACCGAATTCGGCCCTCTGCCGGAGTTCACGGCCGAACGCATCACTCGCCTGCGCCATAGTGGGCGATGGCAGGAAGCATTGGCCAAATCCCGAGCTGCCCGCCTCGCTCATCCGCGCGACTTCAAACTATGGTTCCAGGGTCTGCACCTCGAATTGCTGATCGGCACACCAGCGGAGATTCGTCTCTGCCTGGATCGTGCTGCAGCCGCTACGGCCGCCAATCGCGGCCGGGTGCTGCAAGGCGAGGCGCTTCTCGCGGAGCGCGAGCATCGGCTGGAGGATGCGATTACCCATGCGGAAGCCGCAATGGAGACCGACCCTGTAGGCCTGCCGGGACTCGCGGATGCGTTGCGCTTCCGGCTCCTCATCTTGGACCTGCCAAAGGCGCAACAGCATCTCCAGGCGCATGCGGCCGGGCTTCTAGCCGCCAAGCGGCTGCATGGAAAATCGCCCAACGCGTCGCAGAACTTCCTCGGCAAACTCTGCAACGAACTGGCCCTCGACCCCGCCGCGCTCGCCGATCTCCGAGCTCTGCGCCCGCTACCGCCCATACAGCGCATCGCCGCCCTCGCCGAGCTCGCGCGCCACCGCCCGGACCATATCCCGACCGCGACGATGATGGTGATCGCGCTACGCGAGGCGGGGCTTTTAGACCGGCAATCCGGGGAGGACGACGCGCCCCTTGCCAGCACTCCGCTGATCCCGCCGACCATCGGCCAATATTGGGATACGATGGAACCACCGCCGGACCTCTGGGCGCTGCACCAAAGCTGGGGTCTCCTAAACCCTGACCACGAGGTTCGGCTGTTCAGCCACGAGACGGCAACCCGCTTCCTGGAAGCCAATTTCCCGCCGCCTATAAGGCTTGCCTATGCACGCTCCTCCGAGCCGGCGAAGCGAGCGGATATCTTCCGCCTCGCCTATCTCTGGATGGAAGGCGGCTTCTGGGCGGATATGGATGATCGCGCGGTCGCACCGTTCGCGTCGCTCGTACGGTCCTCCACACGTGCCTTCTTCGGACAAGAACAATGGGGCACGCTCGGCAACAACATCATGGGCGTGACACCGCGGATGCCCCTGATCGGCTGGGCGCTGAGCACGGCGGTGACTGCCACCAATCGAGGCGACACCGATCTCCTGTGGTTCTCGACCGGTCCGGGGCTCATCACGCGCGCCTTCGTCCAGCAGGTCGCGGCGGCGGGTACAGACTGCACAGCCTGGCTAAGCGACGTGCTGGTTCTGGAGCGTTACGACCTCTACCGGATCGCATCCTTGCATTGCCGCACGTCGCACAAGAAATCGCAGAAGCACTGGTCCCACACGGCATATGGCGGAGCCCGCGAAAACACGACACGACACGACGCGGATCTGGCTGCACGACGCGCCGGATAACACCTCCAGACGCTCCCGAAGCAAGCGACCCGCTAATCCTCGCGGCCGGTCACGATCCTCTCGTAGAGTTCGAGCGCTTTCTGGTTCTGCTTGACAATGTTGAATTCGAGCATGACATGCGCTCGCCCCTGCCGCCCAAGCTGCGGACCTAGATCCCGGTTGTCGTAAAGATAGATGATGTTGCTCGCGAGGGCCTCGACATCGTGCTCGGGGGAAAGCAGGCCCGTATAGCCATCTACCACCGCTTCCGGAATGCCGCTATGGAATGTCGAGAGCACCGGCAGACCCGTCGCCATCGCTTCCATCGCGACCGTTGGGATGCCTTCCATATCGCCGTCCGGGCCGGTGACGCTGGGCACCATCATGACATGCGCCGTCGCCATGAGCCGCGTCACTTCGGCATGGGGCTGAGCGCCGAGCAGCGAGACATGCCGGCCTATATCGAGCGATGCAACCAACGCCTCCAGCTTTCCCTTCTCCTCGCCCTCACCCACGAGCAAGTAGCGAAGTCTCAGATCCGGACGCCGTTCCATCGCCTTCGCAACCGCGAGGATGCCGTATTCCATCCCCTTTTTGTAAACCAGACGTGCGACCGAGATGATGTTGAGCGCTTCGCCCTCCTCTCGATGACGACGAGCGAAACTGAATTTCGTCGTGTCGATACCGACGCGATGAACCTGCACATCCTTCGGTTCGAAGCCCAGCGAGATAAGTCGCTCACGAAAAAACTCGCTGACCGGAAGCGCCTTGTGGAGACGCCGCTTGATGTCGTCATACAGGGACGTGCCAAACCGCTGGATATGCGCCGAGACATCGATCCCATGGAACGAGCAAACCACCGGCGCGCTGAAGGCGCCAAGATCCATGTAGCGGAAGACCACCTTGGGCCGGTGCCCGAAATGGCAATGCACCAAATCCACATCGGCGGCAGTACGCGAAATGATATGAGCGGCGTGATAATCGGCGATCGTCTCGTTGGACCGCTGCAACAGATCGCGCGCCATCTCCAGCGTCTCGCCGTGTTCACCCAGGGAATCAGCACTCCCCGCGCGAAGCGATGGTAGCTTGGCCGCCAGGACACGGCCCGGCCGCACTAATTGGTTGATCGCCAAAATCTGCCGCTCAGGCGGCTGCAGCATCGTCGAACGTTCGGACAGTCCATATTTGTGATATTCCGGTGGCATTTGATCCATGCGGCTCGGCCGCGTGTGCAGAACGCGAACGTCGTGCCCGAGGTCGATCAAGCCGGTAATGTGGTTCAACACGAAGCTTTCGGACAGCTTCGGAAACTCCCCCGTCATCACCAGAATTTTCAACGGCCGGCGCATGCGGGCCGGCAAGTTCGTCTTGAAGCTCCGCTCCACCTCGGCGCGCGCGACATCACGCTCATAGACGCCCCGAAGCCGCTTGACGGTGAGCGAAGTCGTTTTTGCCTTGATTTCGATCAGCTCACGGTAAGTCGCCAGATATCGCTCGCCCACAATCTCCGGCACATAGTGCTGAGCGGCCGCGTGTGCTGCGTCGCGCATCTCCTCCAGCCGTTCCTCGGTCGTGGTCGCCAAACCCTCGATGATCTCGGCGAGCTGTTGCGGATGATCCGGATTGAAGATCCAACCGCTCTCCCCATGCGCGACGGTATCGGGAAGGCCGCCGCGATTCGTCGCGATGACCGGAACACGATGGGCGAAAGCCTCGATCGTGATGCGGCCAAAAGGCTCATGCCAGATCGATGGCGCGAGCAGCACATCGATCTTCGGGAAGAATTGTTCAGGATCGGCGAAACCGATGAAACGTGCGTCATGTGTCGCCGACAACGCCTGGATCCGGCTTGCAATCTCCGGATCCTGCAAATCTCCGGCCATGATCAGACTTGCCGCGTCGGGCCGCAGCTTGCTCATCACATCGATGATGAGGTTGATGCCTTTGCTGGCATGAAGGCGGCCAAGAAAGCCGATGCGGATCGGCGCTCCAACGGCTCGCGCCACTCTTGTTCGAGGTATATTTTTCGGACGGTATGAATTCGGAATCACGCGGGCGACAGCAGCCTTCGCGAAAAATCCTTTCGCCAGATGTCGTTGAAGCGTGAAGGAGCTGATTCCGACCACCCCATCGACGTGTTGCGACATCTGCAAGGCGAATTGGCTGCCAAGTTCGCAGGTTCCGCACTGCTCCCCGCAATCCCGCGCGCCGTCGAACAGATTGCGATCGCACATCAGCTTGTATTCACGAAGCGTGTGCAACACCGGAATGCCGAGCGGCGCCATCGTGCGCCACAATTGCGGCGCCCGGTGAAAAACATTGGTGTGTATGATATCCGGCCGCTCCGACAGGATAACGGGAAGCAGCAGATCGGCATGGGTGGCGGCGGGGTTGGGCCGCCCGACCAGAATGGTTTTCACCCCGCCGAGATCGCGCACCGAGTGAAGGCCGCTCTCAGGCATATCCCGCATATAGACGCGACGCGCCATGCACAGGAAGGTCACCTCATGACCCGCCTTGACAAAATGGTCGGCAATGCTCTGAACCGAGCGCTCGGCGCCACCAGGCCCTCCGAAAGCCGCGTGCTCCTGATTGATCAGCAGGATTTTCACGCGTGCAGCTCCACCAGCGTTCCCTCATGTCTAGGTGCCTTGTGGCGACGGCCTGCTCTCGTGGCAGGTTTTGCGTCTTGAGACTGCGGGAGACTGGCCGCCGCCGGTTGGTCCGCAATGCCGGTCTCCTCAAACGCCACGCCGACAATCTCCAGCCGCTCGGGCGCCAGCGCCGCGCGTGGTGCGAGTTCGGCGAGTGCGTGCAAGATCGCGCCGCGAAGCTCTGCCCGGGTGCTCACCGGAACGGAAATGGATCTTCCCTTCAGCCAGCTGGTAACATCAGCGCCATGTCGCGACAGATGCACCACCGGGGCGCCACGGGAAATCGCGAAGATCGCGGTATCCTCATCGGCGCAAATCACCGCGCGAGCCTCGTCGATAGCCGCCGCAACAGCTTCGACTCCCAGCATATCAAGATCCAACACGCGGAGTGGTTCTCGCGGATCGAATGCCAGGTCACACCCCTCGGGCAAAGGGTTCTTGCCGGTCGCGAACAAAACGGTCTCGGACCGCGAAGCCTCCGAATTCCGTTCGAGAGGCGCCGGACAGGCACCCGACGCCAGATCGCAAATCTCGGAGAGCCAGGCGGTATAGCCGCGATACCGGATCTCCGGATTCGCCGACTTCACGCTGCGCATGTCGGTGTAGTTATAGAGCAGCCGACAATCCGGTAGCGGAACATCCTCGCCCGCCATCACATATTCCGGCAGAACGAAACCAACCTCCGCGCGTTCCCAGACATCCTCCACGGCATGAAGCGCCGCCACCGAAGGATGCGCCCCCAGGATGAAGTCGGCGGCAGGCGTTGACCAAGGCACCACGACCTCGATCCTGCAATCGAAATGCTCGGCGAGGCCAGTGATCAGGCGACCGGCCAAGACACAATCCGCCAAGCGGTTCCCCGTCGCCAAAACCACAGGAATCCTTGCTGTAAGCGGATTGCGGTAGCGCCGCGTGATGGCGACGGCGGGAGCAACACGGCGATCGCTAAGCGCCGCAAGCAGGGCAAGTGTCTTGCTGTCGTCTGGAACGAGATGCAACACTTGCTCGCATTTGATCCTGGACGAAGCCCGTTCGCCAATGTCGTGCAGCAGTTGCGCGAGCACGCGCCGTGGCGGAACGAGAAGAGGATCCTGAGCGATCACATCCTCGAGGCAGAGCCGCGCCTCATCCGGCCGCTCCATGCCGAGCAATAGCCGAGCCCGCGCCTGCTGTCCTTCGAGATAGGTCGGATGCGACTTCGGCACCCGGTTCCAATACTCGAGCGCCAGCGCCCGCTGGCCTTCCTTATCAGCGACGCGCGCGAGAAGCGCCGCCGGCCACGGATCGGCCGGCCGCACCTCCATTGCACGCAAGGCAAACTCGCGGCTCGTCGTCAGATCATTGCTCGCCCGTGCGATACGCGCGCGCCGGAACAGGGCGTCGAAACTCTTTGGCTTACGCGATAGCACGGCATCGAGATGGGCGGCGGCCTCGGTGTAGTTCTTCGCTCGCTCGGCCTCGATCGCCAAGGCGATAAGTTCGCTGTCGGTGATCTTGTCTGGAGTCATGCAAGGTGCGACCGCCTGAACGGGTGGCGCTTCAATGAGCGTGCTCTGCGCGACCTCGGTCCAATCCGCGGGCAAGGTCAGCGCGCCGATCTCGTGATCACCGTAGTCCTCGTCTGTCGTCGCCCGGAAAATGAGGTTCGCGCCGGGCAGAACCGGGCGGGTTGTAGCATCGAGGGAGAATCTGAAGCTGTAATGCCCGTTCCCGATGCCGGCTTGCCGAAGATCATTGCGGTAGCGATCCGCGACCAGCTTTCCGATCGTGACGCCGTCGCTTTCGACAAGAATCTCCAGCCGTTTCTGCGGATTCAGTCGATCCCAGGCCCAGCCATTGATATGGCGGCCCTTAAGTCCCTCAACCCGGCCATCGATGGTATGCGCGCCGCTCTCCAACGCCGCCACGATGGCCGAGATCGTTGTGGCGTTCGCGTCATCGACAAGACGCAGCGAGATGCGATGCGTGTCGCCATCGCGGAATTGCGCCGGGAGCAGATATTCGAAACCATGTGCGCCGCTGCCGATCCCCGCATGTTCTAGATCCTTCCGCAGCCGATCAGCGGCAACCTGGCCGACCACAGCACCATCAATCAGGATTTGAAGGTTCAAGCGCAACTCCGGCGCGGCGGTGTCCCAGGCCCATCCTCGGAGCACTCCCGCGGAGGCGCCTTCCAACTTCCCACGTATCGTCACTCTCGTCCTTTGCGCGTCGATGCCCGCATCATGGACAGGCGGTAACCTTACGTCAATCGTAACGAAATCAGAAGTTGTGGCTCTAGCGTCGCCGAAGCTCCTTGTGTCAACTTCGTCTTTTTGGAGCGAAAAACTCCCATCATTCCGGGCCCTAGGATCTATCTCGCGACTATTTGGACTGATTTCCGCGTGACGCTCGACGTCACGGAATCAACGAGCGCGATCAAGATTTTCAGACACGGCGGCGGCTTTGGATTTCTCATTTGCCTCAAACGGGACGACCGTTAGTCCTGTCTGTGGGGTTCAGGCCGCGCCCGTCTCGCTCAACGGCCGCCTTTCGCTTGCCCGGCAGCCATGTCCACCGCCTATGGTGGAGCGCGCCCAGCACGCCTAAATAACGTCCAGGAGCTGCCAGGGATGCGGCAGCATCAGGCAAGCTTTGGGGAGGACGCTCATGGAAGACATCGTCATCGTATCCGCCGCACGGACGCCCGTCGGCAGCTTCAACGGCGCCTTCGCGACCGTGCCCGCGCACCAGCTCGGGGTGGTCGCCATCAAGGCGGCGCTGGAACGCGCCGGGCTGACCCCCGAGGAGGTCGATGAAGTCATCCTCGGCCAGGTGCTGACAGCGGGCCAAGGGCAGAACCCGGCACGGCAAGCCGCCATCCTCGCCGGCATTCCGCAGGAGCGCACTGCTTTCGGGATCAATCAGGTCTGCGGCTCGGGCCTTCGCGCCGTGGCACTCGCGGCGACGCAGATCGCTACCGGCCAGGCCGATATTATTGTCGCTGGCGGCCAGGAGAGCATGAGCCAGTCGACCCACTGCGCCTATCTGCGCGCGGGCCAGAAGATGGGCGACCTGAACCTGGTCGATACCATGATCAAGGACGGGTTGTGGGACGCCTTCAACGGCTACCACATGGGCACCACCGCCGAGAACGTGGCGACTCAATACCAGATCACGCGCGAGCAGCAGGATCAGTTCGCCGCCGGCTCCCAGCAGAAAGCCAGTGCGGCGCAGAAGGGCGGGCGGTTCAAGGACGAAATCGTTCCGGTCACCGTAAAGGGCCGCAAGGGCGATATCATCGTGAGCGACGACGAGTACATCCGCCATGATTCGACGGTCGAGGGAATGGCGAAGCTGCGTCCCGCCTTCAGCAAGGATGGCACCGTAACGGCTGGCAATGCCTCGGGCTTGAATGATGGTGCGGCGGCCCTGGTCGTGATGTCCGCCAAGGAAGCGGCGCGCCGTGGGCTTACACCGCTCGCCCGCATCGCCGGCTTCGCGACGGTTGGCGTCGATCCCAAGGTAATGGGAACCGGGCCCATCTATGCCTCACGCAAGGTGCTGGAGCGTACCGGCTGGAAGGCGAGTGACCTCGATCTGGTGGAGGCCAATGAGGCTTTCGCGGCGCAAGCCTATGCGGTGAACCAGGAGATGGGCTGGGACACCGGCCGCGTGAACGTCAACGGCGGGGCCATCGCGATCGGCCATCCGATCGGCGCCTCGGGCGCCCGGGTGCTGACGACCCTGCTGCATGAGTTGCAGAAGCGCGACGGGCACAAGGGGCTCGCCACGCTCTGCATCGGCGGCGGCATGGGCGTCGCGATGGCCGTGGAGCGGTAGTCGCAAGGGACAGAAAGGTTTCTCGTCTGCGGCACTCGCGGGGGGCGGCGGCCGGTTCGGCTCACCCACTGTCTGCATCCTGGCGTGCGGGGGAGCGCAACGCACACGACAGTCTTGGCCAAGACTGTCGAGTGGGCGTGTGCTAGCGTTCCGGCTAACCCTGGAGAATAGATCGTGCCGAGCCAAGCCATCACGAGACCTCTCGACCTTCCGGCGAAGCCCCTTATCGGCGGTAGCTGGACCCAGCGGATCGCGGCCGTTGCGATCGGCAGCGCGCTGCTGGCGATCGCCGCACATGTGCAGGTGCCATTCTGGCCGGTGCGGCTTTCCATGCAGAGCTTCGTGGTGCTGGCGATCGGCCTCGCCTGCGGCGGCCGGCTCGGCGCCGCCACCGTGCTCGCCTATATCGCGGAAGGCGCCTGCGGCCTGCCGGTGTTTCAGGGCGGTGCGGGTCTTGCCTATATGGCTGGTCCGACCGGCGGCTATCTGCTCGGCTACGTGCTGGCCGCCTGGACCGTCGGCACTATGGCCGATCGCGGCGCCACCCGCAGCTGGATCCGCACGGTCGCCGTCCTGTCTCTCGGCGAAGTGCTGATCTACGCCCCAGGCGTCGCCTGGCTCGCTGTCCTGTTCGGGCCGGCGAAGAGCCTGGGCTTCGGACTTCTGCCATTTCTGCCTGCCGAGGCGGTCAAGCTCGCCCTCGCAACAGCTGCGTGCCCCCTCCTGCGGCGCCCGGCGCGCTAAACGCCCCATGAGTGCCCGCGTGGCATGGGAGCCGACGAGCCACGCGGCCTCCGACTTAGCCGGCTTCTTCCTCGGCTCGTGGCAATTGACGCGGCGCGGCTGGGGCTGTGGACCAGGATCGTGCATGCGGCTCTCAGGCACCGCGCGATTTTTCCCCCTCGACGGCGCTCTGCTCTTCGAGGAGCGGGGCGTTATGACGCTCGGCGGCTATCTCGGCGAGGCGATCCGCCGATATGTCTTCCGCTTCACCGACGCCGGCACGGCTCTGGTATCTTTCGAGGACGGCAGACCGTTCCACCACTTGGAACTCCGGAACGGTAGCGCTTGCGTCCGGCATGATTGCGAACCGGACCTCTATGAGGGCCGCTACCGCCTGCTGGGCCCGGACCAGTGGCTATTGAGCTGGCGGATCACCGGCCCCCGCAAACAACAACTCATCACCAGCCGCTACCGGCGCAAAGCTCAACCCGGGCGGATCGTCTAGCCGCTCCACCGCTGCCCTGCGCCATCTGCAATTGCGGCGCGGTCGCGCGCGGCAGTAGGGTCCGCCGCGCTTGCCATCAGCAAAGGTATTCGCGCCGTGAGCCTGACCGCCGAACGTCTCGACCGCATCAGCCCCAGCCAGACCATCGCCATTTCGTCCAAGGCGCGGGCGCTGAAGGCCGCGGGCCGCGACATCATCAGCCTCTCTGCTGGCGAGCCCGATTTCGATACGCCTGCCAATGTGAAGGCCGCGGCGATCCGCGCCATCGAGAATGGCGACACGAAATATACCGACGTCGGTGGCACGCCGGCGCTGCGGGCGGCCGTCGCCGCCAAGTTCAAGCGGGACAGCGGGCTCGACTATTCGCCGTCCGAGGTCATGGTCTCCACGGGTGGCAAGCAGGTCATCTACAACGCCATGGTCGCCACGCTGAACGCCGGGGATGAGGTGATCATTCCGGCGCCGTGCTGGGTGAGCTACCCCGATATCGTAACCCTCGCCGATGGCGTGCCTGTCGTTCTTCCTTGCAGCCAGAACAACGGCTTCAAGCTCCGCGCGGAGGATTTGGAAGCCGCGATCACCCCGCGCACCCGCTGGCTGATGATCAACAGCCCCTGCAACCCGACCGGTGCCGCTTACTCGGCCGAGGAGCTGCGGCCGATCGCCGATGTGCTGCTGCGGCATCCAAACGTTTGGGTGATGACCGACGATATCTATGAGAAGCTGGTCTATGACGGCTTCAAACCCGCCACCCTCGCCGAGGTTGAGCCGAAGCTTAAGGACCGCACGCTGACCATGAATGGTTGCAGCAAGGCCTATGCCATGACCGGCTGGCGCATCGGCTTCTGCGGCGGTCCGGTGGCACTGATCAAGGCAATGGACAAGCTGCAGAGCCAGTCGACCTCGAATACCTGCAGCATCGCCCAGGCCGCGGCGGTCGAAGCACTGAACGGCGACCAGAGCTTCATCGCGGAGATGGTAGCGGTCTATAGGGAGCGGCGGGACCTGGTTGTCGGAATGCTCAACAAGGCACCGGGCCTGAACTGCGCGACGCCCGAAGGCGCCTTCTATGTCTTCCCGTCCATTCACGGCTGCATTGGCAAGACCAGCCGGGGCGGTACGGCGATTTCGGACGACGAAGCCTTCGTGACCGCGCTGCTGGAGGAGGAAGGCGTCGCCGCCGTGCATGGCGCGGCCTTTCTCTATCCCGGCCATTTCCGCATCAGCTACGCGACCGACACCGAATCACTGCGGAAGGCGTGCGAGCGCATCCAGCGGTTTTGTGAGGGCCTGAAGTAGGGCGCCACCAATGGCCGCCCTCGCCTCCCGCCTCGGCCGCGCGGAAACCGCAGCAGTGGTGCAGATGTCGGCCCGCGCCCGCGCCATGCGGGCCGAAGGCCTCGATGTAATCTCGCTGGCGATCGGGGAGCCCGACTTCCCGACGCCCCCGGTCGCCATCGAGGCGGCGCATCGCGCGGCGCTGGACGGCCAGACCAAATACCCGCCGGTCGATGGGCTGCCGGTGCTGAAACAGGCCGTTCGCCGCAAGTTCCAGCGCGACCAGATGCTCGATTTCCCCATCGAGCAAATCCTCGTCTCCAACGGCGCCAAGCAGGTGATCTTCAACGCCTTCGCCGCGACGCTGGACGAGGGCGACGAGGTCATCATCCCGACGCCCTACTGGTCCTCTTACGCTCTGACGGCAGAGCTTCTCGGCGGCCGGCCCGTCTTCGTGAGCTGTCCCCAAAACAACCGCTTCCGCCTGCGCGCTGAAGACCTGGAAGCGGCTATCACGCCCCGCACCAAGTGGCTCCTGCTCAATACTCCGAACAACCCAACCGGCGCCGCCTACGCACCGGAGGATCTCGCGGCGCTTGCGAAAGTCCTCGAACGGCATCCTCACGTCTGGATCTTCGCCGACGAGATCTACGAGCACCTGCGCTACGACGGCGAGGGTTCCGTCAGCATCGCGGCGATCGCGCCGCAGCTTGCCGACCGGACGCTGGTCGTCTCCGGCGTCTCCAAGACCTACGCGATGACCGGCTGGCGCATCGGCTTCGCCGGCGGCCCCCTGCCGCTCATACGGGCCATGGCGCTTGTGCAGAGCCACGCGACCTCCGGCATCTCGACCGTTGGCCAGGCTGCGGCCGCCGCCGTGCTCGACGCGCCTCAGGATATGGTCGCCGAGATGGTCGCCGCCTATCGCCGCCGCCGCGATCTCGTCGTGGAAGCGCTCAACTGGATGCCCGGCGTCACCTGCGTCGCCCCTGAAGGCGCCTTCTACGTCTTCCCCTCAATCGCCGGCTGCATCGGGCGCCGGAGTAGCGGCGGGCGGCTCCTGGATACCGACCAGGACTTCGCCACAGCTTTGCTCGAGGAGGCGCATGTCGCCGTGGTTCATGGCGGCGCTTTCGGCATGAGCCCACATATCCGGATCAGCTACGCCACCGACGACCTGACTTTGACCGAGGCTTGCCGGCGGATGGCGGCGTTCTGTGGCGCACTCGGCTATCGCCCCTAACGATTTGTCACATTGGCTCTCGCCTCGATTGGCCCGCCCGACTAATTTTCGTCTATGCTCTTCGCGTGATTGTCCGGCGGGCTGCCGAGTCGTAGAGGAATGGAATGGTCGCCGGATGGCTAGATGCTGTGAGCTGGACGGTTAGACGACTAACCTATCGCCTGGCGATCGAGGCAATCATCCTCGCTCAATGCGTGCTCCTGTCGCTGTCGTGCCTCTGGTCGAAGCTCGCCTTGGTTGTCGGCGTTGGCTACTCCTTCGGCCCTGTTGACCTCATACCGGATCGCATCCCTTACTACGGTCATCTCGACGAGGCGGCCTTTGTCATGGTCGGCTTGATCCTCGCTCGACTGCTGGTGCCGCCCCTGCAGGTCTCGGCCGTGCGATCCCGGCATCCGGCGCCGGCCGCCTTGCCTTCCTTTACCATCGTCTTCTGCCACTGTCCAAAGACCGCCGGCACCAGCCTGTTTCGCGCGCTGAGTGACAGGCTTGGTTATCGGCGCAGCTATCTGATGAGGCGGACGCGCCCAGATCTGCGGCTGCTACGAAGGCGCGGCTTCGCCCTTGTTTCCGGTCACGCGCCCTACGGCCATTATCTCGCCTCCGGCGGGGTGGAGGGCGCGACGCGCTTCACCACCTTCTTCCGTGAGCCGCGAGCCGTCGTTCTCTCGCACTTCGCCCATGTGCTGCGTCACCGTCACGAAATCCCAGCGGCGCAACGCTTTTTCGACGTGGAACTTCCGCGGCTCGGCCACCCCACGACATCGGCGGAAGCGGTTCGTCTCTTCATCGCCCGGTTTCGGGAATTCGACGGCTGGGACGCTGACAATCCACAGGTACGGTTTGCCACAAACTGCATGCGTGGTCCGCTCGACGCCTCGCATCTGGAGCAGGCGAAAGCCACCTTTACCGCGATGGATATCGTGGGCTGCGCTGAGCGCTTCAACGAATCGCTCATGCTGATGGCTGACCGCTTCGGCTGGCAGGACATCGCTTATCACCGCCTTAACGTCTCGACCGCGCGGCAGCGACCCGTCGAGGATCCGGCGCTGCTTGATGAACTCGACAAGCATTTGCTCTACGACCACGCGCTGATCCGCTGGGCGCGGAACCGCTTCGAGATGGAGCTGGCGGCGACACTAAGTCGCGTGAACAAGAGTGGCCGTACACCGCCGACTGTGACCCTGCTGGAGGCGGAGCCGCCGTACCGCGCCTTCCGCCACCGGCTCGCGGCCGCGACGACGCTGATGCTGGACGATTGGAGATGGTGGCTCAGCACAAGACGCGGAGCGGCCGCGCGCGCCATCACGACACAAATCTCCGAGCGCCTCACGCACCGCTGAGACGGTTTTCTGACGTCATCCTGGCGAGGGCTGAGGATGACGTCTTGTTCGTGACATGAGGGCGAGACGCGTACCCCTACGCTCGCCCCCTGCGGACCGCGAAGGAGCCGGCGCTGTCGGCTAGGCCGCGTCGGACTCCGAAGCCCGACCGGCACGCTTGCGCGCGTTCGGGTCGAGATGGCGCTTGCGCAGACGGATGGCGGCGGGGGTTACTTCCACCAGCTCGTCATCCTCGACATAGGCGATCGCCTGCTCCAGCGACATCCGGCGCGGCGGGATCAGCAGCATCGCCTCGTCCTTGCCGGCGGCGCGGATATTGGTGAGCTTCTTTTCCTTGATGACATTGACGTCCAAGTCATTGTCCCGGCTGTGCTCGCCGACGATCATCCCGGTATAGACCTTCTCGCCCGGGTTCACGAACAGCGTGCCGCGCTCCTGCAGATACCACAGCGAATACTGCACAGCCTCGCCATCAAGGTTCGAGATCAGGCTGCCATTGCGGCGGCCCTCGATCGGGCCCTTCCAGGGACCGTAGCCGGCGAACAGCCGGTTCATCACGCCCGAGCCGCGCGTGTCGGTGAGAAATTCGCCGTGGTAGCCGATCAGGCCACGGCTCGGCATGCGGAAGGTGAGGCGAACCTTGCCGCCGCCCGAGGGCCGCATGTCCTGCAACTCACCCTTACGGCGGCTGAGCTTCTCGACGACTACGCCGGTATAGGGCTCGTCGACATCGGCCAGCACATCCTCCATGGGCTCCTCGCGCTCGCCGGTCTCCTCGTTGACGCGGGTCAGCACGCGTGGGCGGCCGATGGTGAGCTCGAAGCCCTCGCGGCGCATCGTTTCGATCAGCACGCCGAGCTGCAACTCGCCCCGGCCGGCGACCTCGAAGGCGTCCGTCTCGTTGCTGATAGTGATCTTGAGGGCCACGTTGCCCTGGATCTCATGCATCAGCCGGTCGCGAATCTGGCGGGACGTAACCTTCTTGCCCTCACGGCCGCCGAGCGGGCCATCGTTGACGCGGAAGGTCATCGAGAGGGTCGGCGGGTCGACCGGAATGGCCTGGATCGGCGACATCAGCTCAGGCGAGCCCAAGGTATCCGGGATCGTCGCATCGGTGAGGCCCGCGATCGCGATGATGTCACCGGCCTGCGCCTCCTCGACCGGCACGCGGTCGAGGCCATCGAAGGACATCAGCTTGGTCAGTCGCCCGGTCTCGACTACCGTGCCGTCCGCGCGCAGCACCTTCAACGGCATGTTGAGGCGCGCACGGCCCTGCTCGACACGCCCGGTCAGCACGCGGCCGAGGAAGTTGTCGTAGTCCAGGATGGAGGCCAGCATCGCGAAAGGCGCATCGACATTCAGGTTCGGCGACGGGACATGCCGGATCACCAGATCGAACATCGGCGCGAGATCCTTGCGGGCGCCTTCGAGCACCTCATCCGCCCAGCCCTGGCGGCCGGAGGCGAAGAGCATCGGAAAGTCGAGCTGCTCCTCCGTCGCGTCCAGCGCGGCGAATAGGTCGAAAACCTCGTTATGGACCTCGTCGGCGCGGGCATCCGGGCGATCGACCTTATTGACTACCACGATGGGGCGGATGCCCCGCGCCAGCGCCTTGCCGAGCACGAACTTGGTCTGCGGCAACACGCCCTCAGCGGCATCCACCAACAGGATGGCGCCGTCCACCATGCTCAGAATGCGCTCGACCTCGCCGCCGAAATCGGCATGGCCTGGGGTATCGACGATATTGAGCCGCGTGCCCTTCCAGATGACGCTGGTGCATTTGGCGAGGATGGTGATGCCGCGCTCACGCTCCAGATCGTTGCGGTCCAAGGCGCGTTCCGCGACGTGCTGATTGTCGCGGAAGGCGCCGGACTGCTTGAGCAGCGCATCCACCAGCGTCGTCTTGCCGTGATCGACATGGGCGATGATGGCGATGTTGCGAATATCCATAGGGATCAGGTCCGGCTTTTGGAGCCCACGAAGGGGCAGGATAAGTTCGGCGGTACAGAAATTGCCCCGCCGATGACGGGTCAGCCGTCAGAGGCAGGGCGTGTCGTGTTGCGGCGCACACATAAACGAACACCGCCGCGGAAGCGAGCGCTAACCGAAGGCGCCACTAACGCGGCGCAGGCCCCGGCTATGCGTCGCGGGCGAGCCTAGCGCAGGTGGGCGTCGTCGGCCGCGGTTTCTGCGTCAAGCCCGTGTTGGATCAAGCGATGCACTGCCTCGGAGCGATCCTCGACGTGATGCTCAGCGGACCAGCGGTCGACGGCCTTAGCCTCGGCCGGGCTCATGACCAGGGAAACCTCGGTCACATCGCTCGAATCGCTGCCCACATCCGTCATCACCAGTCACCCCCTGTTGCACTTGCGAAGATAAGACAAATGGGGGCGTTAGGGGTCTGAAAAAAGGCCATGGCTGGTTCGCGGAACTACCCCGCGCGGGGACCCGACGCGGTAACGTCTTGGCGTGTTGGCGCTAGAGCTTCCTGAACCTTGCCACGAAAAACCCGTCCAGCCCGCCGCGCTCGGGCCATAGCCCCGGATGGGTCCGCAAAAATCCCGCCGGCGTGATGGCCTCGGCAAGCTCCGGAACCTCTTCGGGCAAGATCGGCATCACCTCCAGCGGCAGCCGGGCGAAGGCACCCGCGGCGCGAGTCGCGCCCTCCTCCGGCTGTAGCGAGCACACCGCGTAGATCAGCCGTCCGCCAGGGCGCAGCATCGTCACGGCAGCCCGCAGCAGGCGGTCTTGCGCCGCTACCAGCGCCCCGATATCGCCGGGCTTCTTGAGGAAAGGCAGGTCGGGGTGCCGCCGCATCGTGCCGGTAGCGCTACAGGGCGCATCGAGCAACACCGCATCCAATGGGGCTGGCGGCTGCCAGTTGATGGCATCCGCCTCAACGAGGGTCGCCGAGAGGCCGAGCCGGTCGAGATTGCTCCGCAGCCGGCGCAGCCGCCCCGCATCACGCTCGATCGCGAAGACTTCCGCGCCGGCGGCCGTGAGTTGCGCCGTCTTGCCGCCCGGTGCCGCGCAAAGATCGGCGATCCGCTCGCCCGGCTTTACCGCGAGCAGCCGCGCCGGCAAAGCCGCCGCCGCGTCCTGTACCCAGCTTTGGCCCTCGGCGAATCCGGCGATGTCGGCGATGTGCGTGCCGGCGGGGAAGCGGACCGAGCCGGTCGGCAGGAGCGTGCCGCCCTCGGGCACCGCCGCGCCCGGCTTCAGGGTGAGGTCCAACGGTGCCTCTCTCTGATGTGCCGTCGCGATGGCACGCCCCTCGCGTCCCCAGGCCGCCCACAGCCACAGCGGTGTGTCGAGTCGCGGGCCATCCAGGTCGGCGAGTGACGCGACGCCTTGTTCCGAGACCCGGCGCAGCACGGCATTCACCAGCCCGGCGACCTTCGTCTGCCCTCGCCGCTTGGCCAGATCGACGGCGGTGCCGACCGCCGCATGAGGGGGCGCCTCCAGGAACAACAGGGCCGCAACACCCAGCCGCAGGATATGCTTGACGGCCACCGGCGGCGCCTTGGCGAGGTAGGGCTCCAGCACCGCATCGATCGTGCCGCAGCGGCGCAGAGCGGTGGCGGCCAGGCGATGGGCGGCGGCGCGATCACGCAGATCCATCGCCGGCAGGGAATCGAGCGCGTCCTCGAGCGAACGATGCCGGTCGAGAACGGCAGCCAGAAGAGCAAAAGCGCCGTCGCGGGTGGGGTCGGCGGAAGGGGGATCGTTCGGCACGCGGCGGCTATACACAGATTTCGTCGATTGCGGGCGTCGCGGGATCGGCTATGCAGACCCGCGACCTCGGAGAATCCCGCCGCCCATGGATCCGCTGCACGCCATCATCATCGCCCTTGTCCAAGGCGCGACCGAGCTTTTCCCTGTCAGCAGCCTCGGCCATGCCGTCGTGCTGCCCGCGCTGCTTGGCTGGCATCTCGATCTGCAGAGCAGTGGCTTCCTACCCTTCCTGGTCATGCTCCACGTCGGCACGGCCGTGGCCCTGCTCGTCTTCTTCTGGCGCGACTGGCTCGCCATCATCCGCGCACTGCTGGGGATGAGCGACGCTCATGCGAACAAGGAGGGCCGGCGAGTCTTTGCCCTCATCATCATCTCGATGATCCCGGTGGTGGTCATCGGCCTGGTGCTGGAGCATCCGCTGCGCCGAGTCTTCGCGACACCGCTGATCGCCGCCGTGTTCCTGGTCGTCAACGGATTGATCCTGCTCGTGGGCGAAAGAATGAAGGGCAGCGGCAGCCGCGCGCTATCGACCCTTACGGCGAAGGACGCCCTCATCATCGGTCTCTGGCAGTGCCTGGCACTCGTTCCCGGCATCTCGCGCTCCGGCGTGACGATCCTGGGCGGTGTGCTACGCGGTGTCGATCACGAGGGCTCGGCGCATTTTTCCTTCCTGATCGCGACGCCGGTGATCGGTGCGGCGGCGGTGCTCGAGATTCCCAAGCTGCTGCATGATCCGGCGCTCCATGGCAGCGGTGTCTTCCAATTGTCATTGATCTGCGCCGTGGTGGCCGGGCTCACCGCACTCGCCAGCACCGCCTTCCTGATGCGCTACTTCCGCGGCCATGATCGCTCGGCGCTCGATCCCTACGCCTGGTATTGTGTCGCCGCCGGCCTCGGCAGCGCGGCCTTCCTGCTCTTTCGCTAGGGTCTTCCAATGTTCGCACGTCTGCTCCTGGCGCTCGGCCTGCTGCTGCCCCTGGCACCCGCGCTGGCGAGCAGCAACAACCTGGCTGCGGCGCCGATCGGCCGTATGGACCTCCCCTGGTGGAAACACCGGTTCGAGCACAGCCTCACCCGCAACCGCGAGGGTCCTGTGGGGCTGGTCTGGCTCGGCGACTCGATCACCCAGAATTGGGAACTTGCGATGCCGGCCGCCTATGCCGATTACGCGCCAGTCTGGAATCGCTTCTATGGCGACCGGTCCGCGATCAATCTGGGCTTCACCGGCGACACCACGGCCAGCGTGATCTGGCGCCTGGATCATGGTGAGGTCGATGGCATCTCTCCGCGCGCGGTGGTGGTGCTGATCGGCGCCAACAACCTCGGCCGTGCCCATTGGGATGCCGAGCAAACCGTGGGTGGCATCGAGGCCATCACCACCATCCTGCACCGCAAGCTGCCCCAGGCGAAGGTGCTGCTATTGGGCGTCCTGCCCAGTCGTAGGACGCCCTGGGCCAGCGCGCAGACGGCCATCATCAACGCCGACCTGGCGACCGTCTATCGCGACAGCGACTTCGTGACCTTCATGGATGTCGGCCATCTTCTGCTGAAGAACGGCCAGATCGACGGCGACCTTTACCTCGATCCGAAATTCTCGAAGCTCTCGGCCGCCCTGCTCATCCCGAGCCACCCGCAGGTCGCGCATATGGTCGTGCCGGGCGTGCTGCTGCATCCGGACGCCTTCGGCATGGCCCGCATCGCCGCCGCCATCGAGCCCCGCCTGCACCGGATGTTAGGCGACCGCGATCATCTGGCGGTCCAGGCGAGTCGGTAGAGCGGCGCACTAACCCACCCCCGGCCCTCCCTTCTAGGGCTGGGATCGGGGGTGAGTTTGACTGGGCGCCACGCCAACTTAAATCGGCACCCCCGCCAGGCTCTTGCTCGTCCGGATCGTCGGCAGCGTCTGCACCCGGCTTACCTCCGCGATCCCCGTCAGCCGCTGGGTGAGTGCATTCTCGTGCGCGGCGTCCCGCGCGAGGAGGCGGAGCAGGAAATCGCCGCCGCCACGGATCATGTGGCACTCGCGCACCTCGTCCCAGCCGGCCACCGTCTGCTCGAATCGAGTGAGAACCGACTCCTTCTGGCTGTCCAGCCCGACGATGACGAAAAAGGAGATGGTCCAGCCCAGGCGCGCGGCATCGGTCTCCGCATGGTAGCCGTGGATGATGCCGCTTTCCTCCAGCCGCCGCACCCGCCTCAGGCAAGGAGGCGCCGAAATGCCCGCGCGGCGTGACAGTTCCACGTTGGTGATGCGGCCATCGGTCTGGAGTTCGCTGAGAATGCGGCGGTCGATGGAGTCGAGCTCGCTATCCTCGGCCGCCTTGGCTTGAACATGGGACTTCATCGGCGGATCGGCGGCCTCCAGAGGCGCCGTTGAATAACGGCTGACGAAATATTATTTCATCCGCATGGTTATGGAGCAATAACCGGCGCTTTCCGCAGGCCGTTTTCCTTGCCATGCATCCTGAGCACTATATTCTTTGAACTGGCGAATCGAATGGATCCCTCTATGCCTCAGGCTCACCGCACGCCGGTGCTGATCATCGGCGCCGGGCCTGCCGGCTATACCGCCGCGATCTACGCGGCTCGGGCAGGCTTGCAACCGATCCTTGTCGCGGGTTTGCAGCCTGGCGGCCAGCTTACGATCACCACGGATGTCGAGAACTATCCAGGCTTCGCCGAGGTCATCCAGGGACCATGGCTGATGGAGCAGATGGCCGCACAGGCTGAAGCCATGGGCACCCGCGCCATCCATGACATCATCACCGAGATCGACCTGTCCCGCCGCCCTTTCGTCGCGATCTCCGACTCCGCCGAGCGGTTCGAGGCCGATACCATCGTCATCGCGACCGGCGCTTCCGCCCGCTGGCTGGAGATTCCGTCCGAGCGTGCCCTGCGCGGCGCCGGCGTCTCGGCCTGCGCGACCTGCGATGGCTTCTTCTATCGCGGTAAGGCGGTTGCGGTGATCGGCGGCGGCAATACCGCCGTCGAGGAGGCGATTTACCTCACCCGCCACGCCAGCCACGTTACACTGGTCCACCGCCGCGATTCGCTGCGGGCCGAGCGGGTGATGCAGGAGCGGCTATTCGCCAATCCGAAGATCTCCGTGATCTGGGATCATGAGGTGGACGAAATCCTCGGCGGCGGCACGCCCGCCGTGGTGGACGGCCTCCGCCTCCAGCACGTTCGCACCGGCGAGAAGCGGACCCTGGCGCTCGACGGCGTCTTCGTGGCGATCGGCCATACGCCCAATACGATGATCTTCGAGGGGCAGGTCGAGATGGACCGGGATGGCTACATTCTGACCTCGGGCGGCAATACCGCCACTTCCGTGCCTGGAGTCTTTGCCGCAGGTGACGTGCAGGATCGCATCTACCGCCAGGCCGTCACCGCCGCCGCAAGCGGCTGCATGGCGGCTCTCGATGCCGAAAAGTTTCTCTCGCATGCCGCGCGAGAGGTTGCCGTCGCCGCCTACTGACCGCGGGAGGTCATGCGACCTCCCGAACCGACTTTTGCCTTGGATCGGGAATAGCGAAGCATGGATTGGGACAAACTGCGGGTTTTCCACTCGGTGGCCGAGGCGGGCAGCTTTACCCATGCCGGCGACACCCTGAACCTCAGCCAGTCGGCGGTCTCGCGACAGATCTCGGCACTGGAAGAGGCGCTTCAGGTGCCGCTCTTCCATCGCCATGCGCGCGGACTCATCCTCACGGAGCAGGGGGAAGCCCTCAACCGCACGGTGCGCGAGGTCTTCGCCAAGCTCGCGATGACCGAGGCGCTGCTGACCGAAAGTAAGGAGCGCCCTGCCGGGCGGCTCAAGGTGACGACGACGGTGGGCTTCGGCTCGACCTGGCTCGCCTCCCGGGCGCAGCTTTTCCTCGAGCAGTATCCAGAGGTCACGATGTCGCTGATCCTGGATGACGGGGATCTCGATCTAGCGATGCGGGAGGCCGATGTCGCGATCCGCATGCATCCGCCGAAGCAGCCGGATCTGGTGCAGCGCCACCTGATGGACATCCATTGGAACGTTTTCGCGGCGCCGGAATACCTCAAGAAGAGCGGCACGCCGCAGACGCCGGAGGACCTCGACAACCACAAGATCATCCTCTTCGGCGGCTACCGCCCGCCGGTCGAGGACATCAACTGGCTGGCCGAGGCCGGACGCCGCCCGGGCAATCCGCGCCGTGCGGCGCTCGAGATCAACAACCTGCACGGCATGGCGCTGGCCATCCATTCGGGCCTCGGCATCGGCGTGCTGCCGGATTACCTCGCGCGTGACACCCAGGGCCTGGTGCAGATCCTGCCCGAGGTGAAGGCGCCCAAGGTGGATGTGTTCTTCGTCTATCCGGAGGAGCTGCGGAACTCGAAGCGCGTTGCGGTGTTCCGGGACTTCCTGCTCGCGCATATCGCGGAGAAAACCTGAGGCGGCATCGGGGCGTATGACGTGTAGCCTACGCCCCGTCTCTAAGCTGTGGATTGTCGAAGGTCGGATGCCGCAAGCGATACAGCGCCTCGCCGAGCGCCTCCGCGAGGTCCCGCTTCTCCGTCTCGCCTAGGCTCTGCGCCACCTCGAACTGACGGCGGCGGCTGATGAGGAAAAGCCGCGGCACCCGCCCCGGCGCTTCCTCCAGCCGAGAGCCGAGCCAGGCGGCAGGAAGCGTCGTGCTGCGGCGCCGTCCGCTTGGCGTCGCACGGTCGATGCGTAGCGACTGCCGGGTCAGTACCAGCGTCTCCAGCGCATTTGCGCCACGCGCGTTCCAGCGCAACGCGATGAGAGCGAGCCCAACCTCCACGCCCGCGAAGCCGGCCACCGGCCAGGCTCCCAGGATCCAGAACATCGTGGTGACCGCGAGGCTAAGCCCGCCCAGCAGGCAAACGGCGATCGTGATCCCGCGCGGCGAAAGGCTGCGATAGGGCGGAAATTCCGCCTCGAACACGACGGGTTCGGCATCCTCGACCATGCGACAATCTTGGCCCTTCGCCGGCGAATTCTCCAGCCCCAAACCGCGCGGCACTGCCTTGGCGAGGCACCGGCAAAGCGGCTAGCACTGCTCATGGCCCAAGCCCCGCCCGCCACCGCCGCCCACCCCGTCCGCATGCCCACCCGCAACGTGCGCCCCTTCATGCAGGCGCTGGCGGATCAATGGCCGGATGCGCGGACCGAGCTGACCTATCGCGACCCCTTCACCCTGCTGGTCGCCGTGGTGCTATCCGCCCAGGCGACAGATGCCTCGGTCAACCGCGCCACCGCGCCGCTGTTCAAGAAGATCGACGGACCGGTTGCGATGGTGGCACTGGGTGAGAAGGGCCTCGGCGATTTCATCAAGTCGATCGGCCTGTGGCAATCCAAGGCCCGGGCGGTGATCGGCCTGTCACAATCGCTGCTCGACAACCACGGCGGCGAAGTGCCGCACGACCGCGAGGCGCTCGAAGCCCTGCCCGGGGTCGGCCGTAAGACCGCTAATGTCGTGCTCAACGTGGTCTTCGGCGAGGCAACGATCGCCGTGGACACTCACCTGTTCCGTCTCGGCAACCGCACTGGCCTCGCGCCCGGCAAGACGCCGAGGGCGGTCGAGGATGGGCTGCTGAAGCGCATCCCCAAGGACATGCTGCTGCACGCCCATCACTGGCTCATCCTGCATGGCCGCTACATCTGCAAAGCCCGCACGCCGGAATGCTGGCGCTGCGGCGCCGCTCCCTGGTGTGCCTACAGACCCAAGACCCCAGAGCCACGGGCGAAGCAGCCGGCCGCGAAACCGCGTGGCAGAGCGACCGCCATCGAGGTAGAAGGCGGCTGAGTTCAGCCGAAAGTCTCCTGATGCGCATCGTGGTCGCCATGTCCGGCGGGGTGGACAGTTCCGTCGTCGCCGGCCTACTGGCCGAGCAGGGCCATGAGGTCATCGGCGTAACCCTGCAACTCTACGACCACGGCGCCGCCGCCAAACGCCGCGGCGCCTGCTGCGCGGGCGAGGACATCCACGACGCCCGCCGCGTCGCGGATCGCCTGGGCATCGCCCATTACGTGATCGACGCCGAGGCCCGCTTCCGCGCGACCGTCATCGAGGACTTCGCCGGTGGCTACGCGGCAGGCGAAACCCCGGTCCCCTGCGTGCGTTGCAACCAGAGCCTGAAATTCGGCGACCTCATCGACATGGCCCGCGATCTCGGCGCCGAGGCCATGGCGACCGGCCACTACGTCCGCCGCGTTGATGGCGCCAACGGCCCCGAATTGCACCGCGCGATGGATGCGGCCCGCGATCAGAGCTGGTTCCTTTTCGCCACTACAGCCGAGCAGCTCGCCTATAGCCGTTTCCCGCTCGGCGACATGCCGGACAAGGCAGCGGTGCGGGCCCAGGCCGCGCGGCTCGGCCTGTCGGTCGCGGTCAAGCCGGATAGCCAGGACATTTGCTTCGTCCCCGCCGGGCGCTACACTGATATCGTCGCCAAGCTGCGGCCGGATGCGATGGCGCCGGGGGAGATCGTGGACGCGGCGGGGGAGGTTCTCGGCCGCCACGAAGGCGTTGCCCGCTTCACGGTTGGCCAGGCAAAACGCCTCGGCCTGCCCCGCGTCGAGGGCGTCAAGCCGCCCGTCGTCACCGCGCTCGACCCGGGCCGCCGCCGCGTGACGGTTGGCCCGCGGGACGGCGGCACACGCGAGGTGCGGCTGCGCGAGGTCAACTGGCTCGTGACGCCGCCGCCCGAGGGCCTGTCGCTTCTCGTCAAGCTCCGCGCCCGCGCCGAGCCGCAGCCCGCGCTAGTGCGCGCGACGGCGGAGAACGGCGCCTCCGTCGTGCTGGAGACGCCCGCTTTGCCCGCGCCCGGGCAGGCCTGCGTCTTCTATGACGGCGAGCGTGTCCTCGGCGGCGGCTTCATCACCCGAGCCGCCCTCGCCGCCTGATCCCGAAGGACTTTCGCATGCTGATCGCCCAGCTCTCGGACCTGCATATTCGTCCGCGCGGCGAACTGGCCTCACGCATCATCGACACGAATATGCTCGTCGAGCGTGCCTTGTTGACTCTGGCGGCGATGCGCCCCGTGCCGGATGTCGTTGTGATCTCGGGCGATATCACCGAAAGCGGCCGGCCGGAAGAATATCGGATGGCGGTGACGCTGCTGCGCCGCTACCTGACCATGCCGGTTTTCGTGGTGCCCGGAAATCACGACCGCCGAGAGAATTTTCGCACTGGTCTCGCCGATATGCCCGGCGTCACCTCCGACGAGCCTTTCGTCCAATATGTCGTCGAGGACTACCCGATCCGCCTGGTGATGCTCGACTCGGTCGTCGCGGAGGCGGGTCATGGCCTGCTCGACGGCGGCCGTCTGGACTTTCTCGACCGCAGCCTTAGCGCGGCGCCGGACCGGCCGACGATCCTGGTGCTGCATCATCCCCCGATGCTGACCGGCTCCGTCGGCATGGACCGCATTCATTTGCGCGACACTGCGGCGCTCGGCGAGGTTCTAGCGCGGCACAACCAGGTCGAGCGCATTCTCACCGGACACCATCACCGCGCCGTCGTGGGCCGGCTCGGCGGCGCCATCGTGCTTGTGGCGCCGGCGGTGGTGCATCAGTCCTGGCTCGACCTTACCCCTGTCGGCCTGGATGCGATGGTGCTGGAGCCGCCGGCATTCCTTCTGCACCAGTTGCAGCCGGATGGCGGCATCGCGAGCCATACCGCCTATGTCGAGCGCTTCCCCGGCCCCTTCCCTTTCCAGGTGGATGACGATTACCCCGGCCGCCCCGCCAAGGTCTGAGTCTGCGGGCCGCTTCGCCGTCGGGACGGGTTGACGCCGCCCATAAGCCGGCGCTATCGCCTCCCACCGCATGCCGGCACGCCCGGCATGACCCATCCGTGGCGGCGTAGCTCAGCGGTAGAGCAGGAGAATCATAATCTCTTGGTCGGCGGTTCAAATCCGTCCGCCGCTACCATGGGTTTCGTTGAGCCCAGAAGTTGATAACCGGGTCCACTTCACCATCCCCTCGAAACGCTTCGGTCGGTAGGCACGCTTCCCCCGGCCTAGCTCGTCGGGCATACACGGTCATTGAAATGGATTTGTCCCGCCACCCGCAGCGCCTCCGCCTATCCCTGCGCAGGTCCTGAAGGCGTTCAGTGCCTTGGAGCTTCCTGACAGCGACACGGAAATTGGCTTCGCCTTTCCGATGGTCAAAGTCAAACTGGAAGCCTTCGCCATGTCGTCGAGAATCGGCTGCACTTTGTCAGCATCGACATCAGCCGAGACCATTGTGTCCGTGTTTGACACAATATCGAAAGAATAGGTGTTCCCGTTCACGGTAAAGCTTATCGAGCCTTGGACACCATCGGGTAACGACCATGAGTCATTGCCGGAGCGAAGTTCCACGGTGGTGCCGTCCGATCTCAGCGCCATTGCGCCGTTTATCACTGATGCCAGGCAGACATCGGGTGGATCCGTCATCGAAGGACGATGCTCGACGGCTGCCCAAGAGCCGCTTTGAGCCAGAGGAATGAGTTGTTCATCCGCCAGCGCGGGAATCGCGCAGGAAACCGCCAAGGCAAGGCCGAGGATGCCGAAGGACCGCATCTATCCCTCCGTTGCTTAGGCGGAATGATAGCGATGCGACCCGAAATTGTCATCCTGCGTTCTTCAGCCGTTTATCGCCGGACATGCCGCAGACTGCGCAAGACGGTCACTTCCTGCTGGCCAACGGCGCTCAGGCAACGACGATCTACGGCAAGGGATCGCACGCGAGTGTGCATGGACGTACGACCGACTTCAAATAATCTTGGTGTTTCACGTATTGGCCCGTAGCGCCTTTGCCACAGTGCGCCACGCCCTCCGGCGGGTAGCTTTTTGGAGCGATCGATAAGGCGAAAACGATTGCCTACACGCTGCCGACGACAGCCAGTGTTAGCCGGCGGCAGAGGCGATCGGTCGACAAGGCCAATCCACGTTTGATATTGTTACAGAGCGATGACCTGGCGGGAGGGGCACTGATGGCGGATGACACAGGCCTCTGGGTAGTCGGGAAACCGCCAGAACTGCCAGCAGATGGCGAGGGCATCTGGGTTGTAAGGAAGTCCGCCCCGCTCGGCGTCCGGGTCTCGGTGCCATCGGCGCCAAGCACCATCAGTGCGGCTCCTCCAACCCTAGCGGCGCCCCCTGAGCCGTGGCCCGCGGTAAGAGGCATCGGCGGGCTCATCGCTGTAGTAGTCGCGCTATTTGGCGTTGCGCTGACGATCGTGATCTCGATGTTTTTCCGTTAGCGAAGTCCTCTGCGCAGGAGCCCACGTCACTTACCGGATCGCGCTGTCCAGTCTTGCTATTCAGGAAACCACTACTCACCCTACCGAACACGAAAAAGCCGGTCTTTCGACCGGCCCATCGTGGCGAAGATTACGCGAGGTAGTCCGGGCGCTGGCTGGGCAGCCAGCTCAGATAGGCCGGGCGCTGGCTGGGCAGCACGCTGCTGTTGCCCTGGGCGCCGTTGCTTGCGAGGTAAGCGGGCCGCTGCTGCGGAGCCACTTGGTCGTTGCGGGCCTGCTGATCCACCGAGTGGCGCATCATGGGCTGGCTCGCCATTGCGGCGCCGGTCATGCCGAGCGACACCGCGGCCACCGCCGCCATCAGAAAATTCTTCATAACAATGCTCTCCAAGTCAGTAGCCGGTCGTCTCATGGCGGCCAGCGCGGAACCAACACCGCAATCGTCGTTGCATCCCGTCGAGCTAAATTTACGATTGCTGCGGCGCAGCAGAAGTCCTGTTAACCGATGGAAGCCATGCTCAGAATAATGGCTTCAGATGTAAGCTATGCGTTTCAATTGTAGCTTTAAAGCGTCAGCAACTATTCGACCCGTGGTCATCGTGTGCCTGAGCGTGCACGGGACAGCACATTATCAACCCAAGCCTCGTCTTTCCGATATGCTCATCCAACGGCCGATCCCGTGGCTCGCGGGATGGCGCGCCCTGATGAACTGCTCCCCGATGGAGGATGTTTGAATGGCTGCCCACAACTTCACGCTCGCTACCGCCTTCGCCAAGTCCGAGGCATCCGGCTACAACGCCGACCCTCAGAAAAGCGGAAACTGGTCGACGGGAGTCACCGGCAAGGGCGAGCTTATTGGGAGCAACCTGGGCTGCAGCGCACCGGCGACGATCGCCTACATGGCGGAAACCGATCCAGGCGTTGTCGTTACCGCCGACTGGATGAAGACCCTGCCCGAGAGCGTGCTGAACGGGATGGCGCGCAGCCGCTACTGGGAGCCGCTGCGATGCGATGACCTGCCATCCGGCCTCGATCTCATGTGCTTCGACTTCGGCTGGGACACGGATGTCGGCACCTCCGCGAGGCTTCTCCAGAAGCTTCTGGGTGTGACGGAGGACGGATCCATCGGCTCCCGCACCTTAAGGAGCCTCGCGACGCTGGACCTGCCGACCCTCGCCCGCTCCCTCAACGCAAGCGATATGCTGCTTCTGCAACAGCGTCTCGGGGTGGTGCGGGATGGCTGGGTTGGTCCCATCACCCTCGCTGCGGTGGCGGCGCAACCGCGGCAGCGCGCCGCAGTTATCAGCCTCGCACTCGGCGATGCGCAAAACGCCTATTACCGCAGCCTGCCCAATTTCGGTACCAGTGGAGTCGGCTGGCTCGCCCGCACATCGCGTCGCTCGCAGGCAGCGCTCGCCATCCTCGGCAAGCCGGCATGAGCATACGCCCGCGGAACGCCAGTTTCGGCCGGGTCCAGGCCTAACACGTTCTTGAAGTGACAGGATTCGGCTCGCGGGTGATATCTGATCGATCCCAACAGCCCAGAGCCCTTGTCACAGGAGAGCGCAGCATGCGTCGCTTAACGCCTATTCTACTCCTAGTGGCCCTCGCCGTCTCAGTCGCGGGTTGCTATTACGGGCCGCCAGGCTACGGCTACGGGCCTGGCTACTACCATCATCCCCACTACTACTGGTACCGGTAAACAACAACGCGACACAGGCGGGTTGCGCCACAAAAAGGCGCAACCCCTGCCGGAAAGTCTCGATGATTATTGAGACATTCCTTGTTTCATCTTCACCAGTGTCCCTACGCAGACGGGCGAAAGTTCCCTCATGTGCTTCTTCATGCACTGCTTGATATGGCCCGGCCCAACATGTGAGCAGAGGCGCTGAATATCCGGGCCACAGGCCTGCATCATCGTCTGCGCCAGTGCCGCCGAGGAGAAGGCTGCAAGCCCAGAGGATAATAGAAGAGTTAAAACAAAAGATTTCATTGGAGTTCCAATATCAACCGGTTTGACTATTACGCGCGCATATACCAGCGGAATTATCGCATAGGTTGCAGAGCCGGCCCAGCGTCAATTTGCCGGTCTCACGAATTTACCGGCCGCCAGCTTCATTCGCCGGCTCGGTCGCAAGGGAAAGCGGGCGACCTGCACCAAAGGTCACTTTTGGTGAAGATGACACTTCTCCATCGCCCATTGTAGGAGACGCCAACCCCTCGCAGCCTGAGGTCGCTCAAGCGTGGCAACGCGAAATCTCTATTCGGCGCAGCGTGAGCTGCTCGGGACGATCACCTATCCCGATGCCTGGGACAAGATCGTTCAGGAACACGCCTATTACCTCTTTCCCTTCTTCGGCGAAAAGAAGGAGCCGACCCTGTTGGACTATGCGATGGGCGCGCCATTTGTTCCCCATGCAGCCCTCAGCCGAGCGCCCGGCGATCCTAGCAGCGTCAACCTCTGGGGCATCAGTCCGCAGGAATTCAGCCACCTGGAGGACTGCGCCTTCTCCTGGGTTCCGCGCACGATCGTGGCCTGAAGAACTTCGGCGCCGGATCCCGGGCGACTACGCCGTCCGGCGGTTCGGCCGATCGGCGCCGTCACAAGGGATAATTGCGGAGCCGATCGCCGCATGCCAATTCTTGGTCACTTACGCGGCAGCGGAAGCCGAAATTTCTCCGCTGATAGTGTCCGAGCCTAACGTGCCCGCGGCGTCCAGGGCCTCACCTAAACTGCCTGACGTCGAAAATTCGCCTCTCTCGCTGCAGTAAACCCCGCTTTTGCCTGGCGGGGTTTACTGTTCTGGGGCTAGCCTTCATTATGGCTTCCTGGGTACTACCCAACCAACCCAGGAAACAATTTGTCACACATGAAGTATCGCCCGCCTGATGGCCCAGCACCCGGGTCTGTTGCGCCCCTCCGCTCCCTCGGATAATCGACCAAGCGGAGTAGGAGCACCAAGGCGCCATGAACGACCAAGCAATCGCCGCCCCGTCTTTCGTGCGCTTGGAGACTGGCGACCGCGCCCCCGAATTCGTTCAGAGAACCGCGGAACTGCCGAAATTCTCCTACCAGAACTACGCCGGCCGCTACCTCGTGCTTTGCTTCTATGGATCGGCCGCAAACCCCGTCGGGAAGAGTGCCATCGACGCCATGCTGAGACACCGCGCATTCTTCAACGACCAGCGCGCGAGTTTCTTCGGCATCAGCATCGATCCCGAGGATGAAACATCCGGCCGCGTGAAGGACGCCAAGCCCGGTGTTCGCTTCATGTGGGATTTCGACGGAACCGTCAGCCGGCTATGCGGTGCCGCTCCCCAAAACGAGGCCTTCGGCGCGATGACGCAGTATAGGCGATTCTGGCTAATTGTCGATCCGACTCTCCACGTCTTGGCAGTCTTTCCGATCTCAGCCGAGGATACCGAGCACAAGAATCTATTTGCTTTTCTGAGTGGTCTACCCGCCCCGGCCGCCTTTGCCGGCTTCGAGGTTCCCGCGCCCGTTCTCATCCTGCCGAATGTTTTCGAGCCGGCTTTCTGCCGCCATCTCATCGATCTGTACAAGGCTGATGGTGGAGAAGAAAGCGGCGTCATGCGGAACAATACCGGCGTGCTCGATCGCGCCATGAAAAGTCGGCGGGACTTCCTGCTCACGGATACCGATTTAATCCAGCAAGCGCAGGCCCGTATCGTGCGGCGGGTGTTGCCCGAAATTCGCCGTGTGTTTTTCATGAACATAACCCGCATGGAACGATATCTGGTGGGATGCTATGCGGCCGAGGATGGCGGCCATTTCACGCCCCACCGCGACAATACGCAGCCCATCACCGCCCATCGGCGTTTTGCACTGTCGATCAACCTGAACGATGATTTTGAGGGCGGCGAAGTGCGTTTCCCAGAATATAATCCACGCGGCTACAAGGCGCGCCCGGGATGGGTAGTCGTGTTTCCTTGCAACATCCTTCACGCCGTTTCGAAGATCACGAGCGGCAGCCGCTATGCTTTCCTGCCTTTCGTTTATGACGACGAAGGAGCCAAGATCAGGGAGGGATATCTGCATTCCCTCCAGAAGGCGGAGGCTCCCGTCTCTGTCGTTCCGGCGTAACGCGAAGGGGTCGTGCCGGCTTGATGGCAATCCCCTCCCCGTCCGCCTGAATTCAGATGAATTCCGCCAGGGTCTGAGGCGTTGGCAGAAGCGGCGCCACCGTGACGCTGGAATAGCCGGCGTCGCGGCCCATCGCCTCCAACTCCGCATGCGTGTAGGCGTCTCCGCTCGGCGTGGATGCGAGCATCATGAAGGAGAACATCCCGGGCATCGGCGGTGACACGCGATCATCGTTCGGCACAAATTCCACCGCCAAGGTACGGCCGCCGGGCGCCAGGCTTGCGCGCACACGGCGCAAGATGGCGACGCAGCCGTCGTGATCGAAATGATGGAGGAAATTGGGCAACATCACGAGGTCGAAGCCGGTCCCCCAATCCACGTCGAAGGCGTTACCGGGGCAGAGATGATAGCGAACGTCCAAACCGGCTCGCCGCGCGTTGGCGCTCGCCACTTCGAGTACGGCCGGCCAATCGACAGCGGTAATCTCTGCATCCGGAATCGCCTTGGCGACCGCAATTCCGAACAGCCCGTGACCCGCCGCGACGTCGAGCACCCGGCGAGGTCTGTCGTTCCACGCCCCAACATGCTCGGCAACCAGATTGGCCTGCCCGCCCATGAAAGGCCCCATCGCTTCGGCGAAAGTGACCCATACCGAGTTGTCCGGAGCAATATTCCCGAGGCCCGGCGAACCACCGTTGCGCACGTACGACACTGGGTCGTCCAAATAGATCCCCAGCATCTCACGCGATGCCAGGAAATCAACGATCCCGCTCATGCAACTAGGTGAAGCTCGGTCGAGAAACGCGCGTGTGACCGGTGCGGGTTGATAGTGCTGCCCCGATTTTTCCAGAAACCCGCGAATGGTGAGGTAGTCGGCGAGGATACGCACACCGCGTGGCGCGGCGCCGCTGGCGGCGGCAATGCCCTCGGCGGTGTCGGTGCCCGCGCAGACCAGGCTGAACAGATCAAGTTTCACAGCGGCATAAAGCGCTGCCGTTTGCTGATAGCCGAGCAGCGCATCGACGAACGGCGCCGGCGTAAGATTCTCCAAACCTACCTCCTTTTATTGTTTTTATCGGCGTCGGTAGCCGTCAGGTGCCGAGAGAGGCCGCCACGAAGGCAATCATCAACTGCGCCACGGTTCGCCGCATCCCGCGGCCGCTGAGCGAGTGATCGATCCCCTGCACAATCTCCAGGGAGGCGCCCTGAAAAGCCCGCAGCCCGGTTCCGCCACGACCGAAATGCTGCTCGAATACATCGAGACCGCCGTCATTCGCGGCATAGAGCAACAAGGTCTTGGCATGGCGGCGCGACAAGGCCGCCATGGCGCAATGCGCCGGATTTTGCGAAACGGCCAAACCAAGTTTTCGGAGTGCATTTGACGCCACCGCCCCAATACGCTCGAACAGCCGCTCGCGCTGCGCATGGATGATGCCGCGCACGTTGAACTTGCCTAGCAGGAGCTGCTTCCAAGTTTCCAGGCTGCGCAGCTTGCGGAGATAATCGCTCGTGGCGTGCTTGTGGGCAACGAATTCGATCGTGTCGCCGTTGCGCCAATGAAACACTGGCATGTTCACTAGCATGAGTATTTCGATTCTCGGGTCGGCCACGGCACCTCGCAAAGCATGATAGGCGCCCGAGCACAGTCCCTGCATCGCCAACCGGTGATAGCCCAGACTTTCAAGCGCATCGGCGGCCGCTCTGATATCGAGCAGGCGGTCGCTCTCGAAAATCGAACTTACCACTTCTTCCTTGCCCGGAACGCCCAGGCTGTCGCCGAGTCCGGAAAAGTCCAGCCGCAGCGACACAATACCGGCGACCGCCAGGCGCCTCGCAAATTCCGCGCCGAACCGCGCGAAGCCGTAATGGGGATCGACTCCTGTATTGGTGATGATGACCGCCATATCACCGGCACGGGTGTCGGGGCGGCATAGCATGCCGAATAACCGATCGCCCTCACCGAAGCGGAGGGGCTCCTCGACCCATCCGGGTTGCGAGAGAATGGCTCTGCGCGAGGCAATTTCAGGGAGGGAGACTTTCCCCACTGGCACAGCCTGCCGGATCCAATCAACAATTGCGGAAAAATCCGACGGCTGGCCCTCACCCTGAATGTTATGGTGCAGCATCGGCTCCAGCGTCTCGAAGCTGGCGCAAGTGACCTTGGCGCCGCCTCGCTTCCAGGCCTCCGCGCAATCGCTCAGCAGGCTCGAATCCGACTGGGAGAAGACGCCGACCTCGCATCCATTCATCAGCCGGACTTGCCGCAGATCCGCTTGGCTGATCGCGGCAACCGTCTCAGCGCTGAAACGAAGTTCCTGAAAGTCCAAGGTATAACTTGAGGATTCGGCCGCACCGCTTTGCAGCTGCGCTTCGACGCTCAACTGCCGCATATACGAGCGGCCACGCAGCACGGGCGCCAGAAGAATCAGCCCGGCCGCATCGTCTCGCTGTTCGGCCGCCAACGTGGCGAGGAGCGCGCCAAAGCGGAGCCCGCAAAACACCAGCCGCCGCGCTCCGGTCGAGCCGCGCAGCCAATCCGCAGCCGCGGCTACACTTTGCTGCCAGGCGGCCCAATAATCTCCAGGCTCGCCATCGATATCGGCGAGGTCACAGGAATCGCCGGTTCCCGGATAGTCGAACCGCATCGCGAGATAGCCCGCAGCCGCGAATTCATCCGCCAGAAGGCGCAACGGGTAATGCGCGTCCAGAGCATCCCGATTGAGGCCAGGACACAGCAGCACCGCGACATCGCTGGCCGCACTCGCTTGGCTCGAATGCAGCCAGCCAAAGCAATTATTGAAGACGACGGGCGTCATCAGGCGCTCGCGGTCCTGTGGGGCAGCGACGCTATCACCACAAGCCCCGTCGCTTCTCACCGCGCTAGCGCCTCGCGAAACTGGAGCGGCCACCAGCCAGTCTCGCTCAAGCGACCGGTTTACAGCTGTCAGATCTGGCGGTGGGTCAGCGATCATGCCTTCACCTCGCAGCCTGTCTGTGACTTTGGAGAGACCCATCGGCACTCCTTTCAGATCGCGGAGATGCTGATCAAAGACGCCTGACTTCGCTTAGACTACCAAGCGAGCATCGAAGGATCATATGGCTTATAGGCTGACATCCGCCCAGGCGATCTAATCACAATGGGTGTTACGCTAAATGCTAGTCAAAACAACATCTTATCAGCCGCGCGACGCAGATTTGGCATGGCCGGCGGCCGATTCGCAGAAGGCGGAACTGGCGGGGTCACGTGGTCCGACGAGACCGGGGCCTCGGGAATGCTGACGATCTCGGGCCAATCTTCCGCAAATCCAAGGGCAAGGCGCATCCTATTCGGCGGCGCGATCCTGCTCGCGGTCGCGGCGCCCGTATCGGCGAGATCCGCGATGGCTCAGAACAGCACGAGCGAATCGCGTGCCGAGGCGCAGGACAGCAGGTCGGATCGGATCGACGAACAGGAAGACGCTGTCGACGCCGCGCAAGAAGCGGCATATGCGCGCGACGTCGCCTCCCAGCCTATCCCGATCACGCTGCGCGATTTCACCTTCCGGGCAAACCTGCCGATCTTCTACGACTCAAACCCGAACGAGTTGCAGTCCGACGGACCGTCTTCCATGGAAGCTGACCCCGAAGCCGAATTGGGGTGGCGCAAGAATCTGCAATCGGCACCTCTGGCGTTCAGCGTCAGGCTGCGGGCCAATACCGATCGATATGGCGCGGAGCCGCAGGCGGGAGGCGACCAGACTTCTGCCCGATTCATGGTCTCCTACAAGGATAAAGCCAATGATCAAGCCTGGTCGCCGTTCTTTTGGTACAAGGGAACTATGGGGTTCCAGGGAACCTTCTCGACCTGGACCTATACAAGGAACGACGTTGTCGTCGGATTGGGCAGAGTTTTCAATTTCTCGGGCAACTTTCGCGGCCTGCCGATCAGCGCGAATAGCCAGGTCGCCGCCGTCTGGAGCCTGGGATTCCGCCTCTATGTTCAGCGGCGGCTGCGCGTGCCCGGACCGGACTCGGTCGCGCTCTATGCGGTACCCTCGATTACCTATGTGCCCTCGCCCAATTGGAGCGTCTCGCTTCTCGCGAGCATCAGGGAGCGATGGTTCGACGTGCCGCCAGCCAGCGCCGGCACGACACCACGGCGTGATTTTGAAGTCGAGCCACTTCTGACAATCGCCTACGACCCCTCCACAGCTCTCTTCGGCAGCGATGGCTTTGCGCGGCAACAACGCTTCGGGGCACCTCAGATCGCGTTGCAAATCGGCTTTGAACGCCGCTCGAGCAATCTATCCGGCAAATCCTGGAACGAGTGGACCGTCGGCCCGGTACTTAGCGCGAACTGGCGGTTCTGACGGGCCGGAACTGAGCCGCTTGCGACCCGTGGCACTTCCACCTAGGACGACGGCTCCCGACCGGAGGAACGCCCATTGGACCGCGAAGAGCTCACCAAATGGGCTTTGGCGAATGGCTGGCAGATCATCGCCGGCTGCCCGAGCCTGACTAAGCCCTCCGCCCCGAAAGAGGCGATCGTTCGCATGGTCTTCAAGGCAACGCTGGTTAACCTGGAAGCCAAGAAACCTGCCGGAAAGTGGGAAAAGATCTCCGGCGCGCCCTACAACAAGATCACAGCCGACGAGGATACCGGCGTCCCCCAGGGCCTCGGCTTCGAGATTATCCCGAGCTTCTCGTCGCTCATGCGCGACAACAAGGACCGCCAGACCTTCGCCAATTTCGGCAAGGGATCGCTCTAGCGCGACACCCCGTCAGACGCGCGTCACGCGATTCACGGCGCGCTGAAGCTTCGCCGACTCGGGCTTGGTGAGGCTCGCGAACCAGGTGGCGAGACGGCCATCGGCGCCGATGAGGTATTTGTAGAAGTTCCAGCGCGGGCGGGAGAGCACACCGCCCGTCTCAGCCAGCCAGCCGAAGAATGGATGGCGTTCGTCGCCGCGAACATGGACCTTTGTCATTATCGGAAAGCTCACGCCAAAATTTTTCTCGCAAAAGGCGCCGATGTCGGCCGCGTCTCCCGGCTCCTGATGACCGAAATCATCGCAAGGCACGCCGATAACGACGAGCCCCTGTGCCTGCCGCGCCCGCCAAAGCGCCTCCAACCCGGCATATTGCGGCGTGAAGCCACATTGGGACGCGGTATTGACGACCAGCAGCGGCCGCCCCCGCAAAGCTGCGAGCGGATAGGGCTGGCCTGCCAGCGTGTCGAAGCTGAAATCATAGGCAGTCGGCGCCATACGCATCCCCTGTCCCGGCCGCCAGTCTTCTACCCCGCCCGTAAGCCGCTGTCTCATAACGGGAGGATCGTCCCGGCGGTTTGCCCTCGCCGGGCCCCGCCGCTATGGTCCGCCCCCGTCAAAATAAGGGGGCGACGTGGTCGATATTTTCGACGAGGTCGATGAGGATCTTCGGGCCGAACGCGTGGGCCGTTTCGCGCGGCGCTATGCGATCGCCTTTCTTGGCCTTGCCGTCGCCATCGTCGTCTGTGTCGGCCTCTGGCAGGCCTGGCTCTGGCATGTGCGGCAGCGCGACGCCGCGGCGGCGAGCGCATTTCTGAGCGTGATGAACGCGGCAGGGCAAAGCGGCTCCTCCGGGGACCGTCAGGCGCTGGCCGCTCGCTTCAGCACCGTCGCGGAAACCTCGCCGGAAGGCTACGCCACCCTCGCCCGCCTCAACCAGGCGAGCCTGCTCGCCGATGCTGGCAAGCTCGACCAGGCAAATGCCATCTGGAATCGGCTGATGAGCGACGACTCGGTGAATCCTGTGCTGCGTCAGGTCGCGATCCTCGGCTGGGCCTCGCATGCGCTGGATACCGCCGAGCCCTCCCTGATCCAGGCGCGCCTCCAGCCGCTTGCATCCGATGACAGCGCCTGGCGCCCGATGGCGCTCCAGGATCTGGCACTGCTCGACCTGCGACAGGGCAACCGCGCGGCTGCCGCCAAGCGGTTCCAAACACTTGCCGATGACGTGACGACGCCCGACGACATGCGGCGCTTGGCCGGTGCCCTCGCGCAGGCGCTGGCTGGAGCCAAAGGATGACGGACGAAACGATGCGAGACAGGATGACGCGCCAGTCCCGCCCAGGCTCCGTCGCGGCACTCACCCGCCGCGCCACGCTCGGGCTGCCACTTGCCTTGGCGGCTTGCGGCTTCATCGGCGGCGATGATGGCCCCCCTCTGCCCGGCAAGCGCTACGACGTGCAGCCGGTCGCCAATGGCCTCGTCGCCGACCCCACCTTGAACAGCGCGGTCACCCTGCCCGCCCCCGCCTCGGGCTTTTCCTGGGCCCAGCAAGGCGGCAATGCCGCGCATGACCCGGGCAACCAGCCCGTCGCCAATACCCTCAACCGCCTCTGGACCGCCGATATCGGCGAGGGCACGGGCTATCGTCACCGCATTCCCTGCGGCCCGATCGCCGCCAATGGCCTCGCTTTCACGATGAGCGCCACGGGCGACGTGCGCGCCTTCTCATTGGTCGATGGCGGCATGCTGTGGCACTCGTCGATCCGTCCGAAGGGCTCGCGCAGCACCAATATCGGCGGCGGCATCGGCTATGATGACGGCCATATCTATGCCGCGACCGGCCTCGGCGAGATCATCTGCTTCGACGCCAAGACCGGCGCGCTGAAATGGCGGCAGCCCCTCGGCAGCCCGGCGCGCAGCGGCCCGACCATCGCGGGCGGCAGCATCTTCGTGAGCACCGCCGGCAGCGCGATCCTCGGTCTCGACGCTAAAACCGGCAAGACGATCTGGACCCATCAGGCCCGGACTCCGCAGACCACGCTGCTCGGCCTGCCCGCGCCCGCCTTCGCGAACAATATCGTTGTGGCGGGCTTCGGCTCCGGCGACCTCGTGGCGATCGCCGCCGATACGGGCGATGTCCTTTGGACGGACAATCTCGGCTCTACCGATCCCAGCCTGTCGCAGCTCTCGGCGATTGCCGGGATGCCGGTGATCGATCAGGGCCGCGTCTTCGCGGGCAGTCTCGGCGGCCTCGTCCTCAGCCTCGACCTGCCCTCCGGCCGAAGACTCTGGGAGAAGGACTTCGCCACCCAGGAGACGCCCTTCGTCGCCGGCGACTGGGTGTTCCAGCTCAGCACGGATCAGAAGCTCGGTGCCATCCACGTGGATTCGGGCGCCGTGAAATGGGCGATGCAATTGCCAGCCTTCAAGAATCCGAAGAAGGCGCGGGGGCCGATCTTCTGGCAGGGGCCAGTGATCGGCGGCGGCTCCCTTATCCTCGCGAGTTCAGAGGAGACGCTCATCACGGTGGATCCGACAACGGGACGGGTCACGAACAGTATCGACCTGCCATCGGCTCCCGACTGGGCGCCGATCGTGGTCGGCGGCAAGATACTGCTAAATCTCGTCAGCGGCACGCTTCTGGCGCTCGGCTAAGTGCCATCATGCTCACATAAACATATGTTTATGTGAGCATGATCAGTCAGTGGTCGGCATCTCCGCGACCCGCAGCGAGGCATTGTCGATGAGCCGGGTCGCGCCGATCTGCAGGGCCAGCAAAGCCAGCGCCTCCGCATCGGCTCGCTTCAGTTCCTGCAGCGTCTCCCCATCGGCAATGCTGGCATAGGAGAGGCGCGCGGCCGGTTCGAATGCGACGACGCGGCGCATGGTCTCGCGCAAAACATCGCCGTTCCGCTCCCCGCCCGCGAAAGCCGCTCTTGCCGCTCCAAGTGCCTGGACCATCACCTTCGCGGCCTGACGCTCCGTGGCATTCAGACGAATGTTGCGGCTCGACATCGGGAGGCCATCCGCCTCGCGGATCGTCTCACCGATCTCGATACGCAGCGGCAGGTCGAAGTCGCGCGCCAGGCGGCGGATGACGGCGCATTGTTGCGCATCCTTCTGCCCGAACCATGCAACGCTAGGCTGAAAGATATTGAACAGCTTGAGCACGACGGTCGCCACTGCCGAGAAATGCCCCGGCCGCTCCACGCCTTCCAGCCGCTCGCCCAACTCTCCCACATCGACGCGAAAGGCGAAGCGCGGCGGATAGATCTCGCTCGGCTCCGGGGTGAAAACCAAGTCGGCGCCTTCAGCTTCAAGGAGATTGAGGTCGCGCGCGAGGTTCCGTGGATAGCAAGCAAGATCCTCACTCGCGCCGAATTGCGCAGGATTGACGAAGATGCTGACGGCGACGGCATCGCAAGCGGCCTTGGCCTGCCGCACCAGGCTGAGATGGCCCTCGTGCAAGCTGCCCATCGTCGGCACCAGTCCAACTGTGCGAAATCTCGCGCGGACCGCGCTAAGCTCCGCGATCGTGCTGCAAACTTGCATGGTCATCGCTGGCACCCGTCCACGGCGGTCAGCGCTCGCGCGAGCTCACTGGGATCCATCCCGGAACTTTGGCTTGCCGTCGGAAAAGCGCCGCTCCGGACCTCATCGACATAGGCGCGGATCGCCGTCTCGACGGCCTGCCCGATCTGGGCATAGGGCTTGGCGTGTCGCGGCGGCGCGCGGTCAAGCAAACCAAGCAGATCGTGCCAGACCTGCACCTGCCCGTCACAGCCTGCGCCCGCGCCGATCCCGATCGTCGGAATGCGAAGCCGCCGCGTCACCTCGGCCGCCAGCGGCGCCGGCACCAGTTCGAGCACAATCGCGAAGGCGCCCGCCGCCTCCAGCAACAACGCATCCTCAAGCAAGCGGCGAGCGTCGGCCGCTTGCTTCGCCTGCACACGAATGCCGAGCTGATGCTGCGCCTGCGGCGTGAAACCGAGATGTCCCATGACCGGCACGCCAAGTTCGCAAAGGTGACGAACCGTGCGCGCGATCGTGCCGCCGCCCTCCAGCTTCACCGCCTGCACGCCGCCCTCCTGCATCAAGCGCCGAGCGGCATGTACGGCGTCAGCCGGGGTCGCATAGGTCAGAAAGGGAAGATCGCCGACGATCAGCGCATTGGTGCCAGCTCTGACGACGGAAGCCGCGTGCCGGACCATATCGTCGAGCGTGACCGGCAGCGTCGTTTCATGACCATGCACCACCATGCCGAGCGAATCCCCGACCAGCAGCACAGGAACACCCGCGCGACCCGCCATGATTGCCGAAGCATGGTCGTAAGCGGTGAGCATGGCGATACGCTCGCCCGCCGCCTTCATCTTCTGGAGATCCTGGAGCGTACAACGCGCGGTCAAAGCAACCTCTCCGACGGACCATGGCGCCGCTGCCTAGCCCATGGCGGCCCCTCGCGGCGCGGCTCTTTGCACAACGCTGCCGCGCCGAGCTTGTTTACCGAAAATTGCGAAATGTGGGCGACGAAGGATCATCGCCCAGACGATTCGTCATGCTCGGCGAAGGCCGAGCAGCCACGCCTTCACCGTCGCCGCCAAAAGTAAGCGTGGATCCTCGGCCTTCGCCGAGAATGACGTTGGAGAGGTGATGATGGTGGGGACGGCTGCATCCGCCGGGCGGGTATCCAACCGGCCTCCTTAGCGGCGCCCCCGCTCCGCCCCCGCACGCAAGGCATCGATATTCGCCCGATAGGCACCAGCCCCACCGGCGAAAGCCGACGACCCGGCCACCAAGGCATTCGCCCCAGCTGCGACCACCTGCTCCGCCGTGACCGGCGTCACCCCGCCGTCAACCTCGATCTCGACCGGCCGGTCGCCGAGCAGCGCCCGCACCCGGCGGATCTTGTCGACAACGAACGGAAGAAAACTCTGCCCGCCGAAACCCGGATTGACGCTCATGACGAGCACCAGATCGGCGGCATCGACGCTATACCGCACAGCTTCCTCCGAGGTTGCCGGATTGATCGCGACACCGGCCTTGCAGCCAAGCCCGCGAATGGCGGCGAGCGTGCGGTTGAGGTGACGCACCGCCTCGACATGCACCGTCATGCGATTGGCCCCGGCCTCGGCAAAGGCCGCGATATAGCTGTCGGGGTCGGAAATCATCAGATGAACGTCGAGCGGCTTATCGGTCACCTTCCGCACGGCCGCGACCACCGCCGGACCGAAGCTGATATTGGGGACGAAGGACCCGTCCATCACATCCAGATGCAGCCAATCCCCGCCCGCCTCCGCGATGGCCGCTGATTCCTCGGCGATACGCCCGAAATCGGCGGAAAGGATGGAGGGCGCGATTATGATGGGGCGTGTCATAGGGCCTAGACTAACCCGCTCCGCCGCGAGCGGCCAGACGGCCGCGCGCGGAACTCCTGGTTCAACCGAGTCCTGTCGGATTGTTGAGCCTTTGTAGGGCGCCCTCCATCACCTTAAGTAGAAGATCGAAGGAGACGCCCGACTGCGCGAGCGGCATGCCGTCCCAGGAGGTGTCATCCGCTCCCGTAACATCCAACCCATTGATCTTTCCTAGGGCATGCTCTGGCTGGAGAATATATCCGCCGTCCGACTTCGCGATGAAATGCCAGGTCCCTATTACGGCGCGAAAACTAGCGGGCGCCCCGTTCCCACGCGCAGCAGCGAAAGCACGGAGCTCGTATTCAAAGCATTGAACTGTACTCTCTGCTCCGCCGTCGCCGGAACGCGCGGATTATGCGGCAAGGGCGGTCGAAGATTGAACATGGCGTCCACATGGCGCGGCGCCGGTGGCAAGTTGATGTCACGTTTTATTTTCATGTTATCTCCAGAACAGAGGCGGCAGCGCGCAACTTGCACTAACAATAGCTACCGATAGCTAAACCTTTCTCCGGCAACGGCACGGTCGCCGAGGGGGAAAGCGACGCGGTTTCCCTCACCCCGCGCCGCGCGAAATCAGGGCGAGAGCGCGGCTCAATCACGCCGGAAACCATAGGCACGCATGTCTCTGGCTGTGCCACCGAAGTCCAGGCCAAGGGTGGGCCACCGGTTCTGGCTGCTCTCACCATGAAGGCGGAATAGCAGGACGGTCGGGCTTCCTCGGGCGACTTGCCAGGCCCACTACTTCCCGGCAGCTTGCTCAGTGTTGCATTGAGGTTGCACCCTTGCCGACCGGGTGCGTCCGCGCAAGGGGAGAGCCGTCGATAATGCCCACCGGACCGCGCCGACACCCGTGAGCCAGACCGGCGTCAAGCTTTCCGTCCAGCATCTCTCCCATAGTTTCGGGAGCTTCCGCGCGCTGCAGGATGTGAATCTCGATATCCGGCACGGCGAGTTCGTCTGCATCCTCGGTGCCTCGGGCTGCGGCAAGAGCACGCTGTTCAATGCGGTTTCTGGTCTCCTCAAGATCACCGAGGGCCGCATCCTCCTCGACGGCCGGGATATCGCCGGGCGGCCCGGTGAGGTCGGCTATATGCTCCAGAAGGATCTGCTGCTGCCCTGGCGCACCGTGCTCGGCAATATCACCCTCGGCGCCTCGCTGACCCATGGCGCGACGCGGGAGGATCGGGCGAAGGCCGCTGAACTCGCCCGGCGCTACGGGCTGGGTGACTTCCTGCGGCATTTTCCGCGTGCCTTGTCGGGCGGCATGCGGCAGCGGGTGGCATTGATGCGCACCATCGCGGCGGGACGCGAGGTGATGCTGCTGGATGAGCCATTCGGTGCGCTCGATAGCCAGACCCGCATCGGCATGCAGCAATGGCTGCTCCAGGTCTGGAAGGAGCTCAGCCGCACCGTGATGTTCGTGACGCATGATGTGGACGAGGCGATCTTCCTGGCCGACCGCATCGTGCTCATGCAGCCGCGGCCGGGCCGGATCGCCAAGATCCTGCAAGTCGAGATCCCTCGCCCGCGCGCCATGGATGTGCTGACTTCCCCGGTCTTCGTCGAGACCAAGCGGCAGATCATGGACATGCTTTATTCCGAGAAAACGTTGCACGGCGTCCCCGCAGCGGCCGAGCTTCCGGCATGAACGAGGAGCATCCCTGGCGCACGGCCGGCCGCCATATCGGCTTGTGGATCATCGCCATCGCGCTGATCTTCGTGGGCTGGCAGGTCCTGCTCTGGATCACCGGCCTGCCCGCCTATGTGATCCCGACACCGGGTGCGGCGCTCGCCATCATTCGCGACAATGCGGCGCAGATGCGGGGCCTGACCTGGCAGACGGTGACGGAGACCTTCTACGGCTATATCGCCGGCGCGGTGATCGGCTTTCTGCTGGCCGTGGTCATGGCGCAGATCCGGATCGTGCATCGCCTGCTCTATCCGGCGCTCATCACATCTCAGGCGGTGCCGATCGTCGCCATCGCGGCGCCGCTGGTGATTATTTTCGGCTTCGGTCTCACGCCGAAACTCATCATCGTCGCCTGGATCGTGTTCTTCCCAGTCGTGGTCAATGTTCTGGACGGGCTGGCGAGCGTCGATCAGGACCAGATCAACCTCGCCCGCCTGCTCGGCGGCACGCGGTTGCGCACCTTCGTCATCGTGCGCCTGCCCGCCTGCATCGGGCCGCTTTTCTCCGGCCTGAAGATCGGCGCCTCCTATGCCGTGACGGGCGCGGTGATCGGCGAATGGACTGCCAGTTCGCGGGTCGGCCTCGGCACTTATCTGCTCTCGGCCAATGCGCAGATGAACACCGCCGGCGTCTATGGCGCGATGCTGCTGCTGACCGCGATCGGCATCGGCTCCTTCCTCATCGTGCTCATCCTGGAGCATCTTGCGACGCCGTGGCGCAGCCGCATGACGGCGCCTGCCTGGTTCGGTGGCTCGGTTCCTCCTCTCACTCCGCAGAAGGCCTGACATGAAACCTCTCCGTCGCTTCTCCCGACTGCTCGCCGCGGGCGCCGCCACCGGTGCGATGATGCTGGCGCTTTCCGCCGTCGCGCCGGGCGCTGCCCGCGCCGCCGATCTCGCAAAGGTGCGTTTCGTCTTCGACTGGCCGACCGCCGATTTCGAGTTGGTGCCGCTCGCCGTGGGCCAGGCCGAGGGCCTCTACAAGGATGCCGGGTTGGACGTGTCGGTGGCCTTTCCGCCCGACAGCTCGACCACCGCGCGCATGCTGGCCTCGGGCGCGGGCGATGTCGGCTTCGATGCCACCACGGATATCATCTTCGCGGCCCAGCAGGGCGTGCCGATCATCTCGATCGGCTTCTTCTCCCAGTCGAACAACTGGGGCCTGATCGGCCGCCCCGGCGAGCCGATCGACATGACGCAGCTCAAAGGCAAGACGATCGCGATCTATACCGATAGCTGGACCAAGGCGATGATGCCCTTCGTCCTGAAGAAAGCCGGTCTGACCGAGAACGACGTCAAGCAAGTCATCGCCCAGGACGACGATATTCCGCTACTGCTCAACAAGAAGATCGATCTCGCCACCAACTGTTCCAATTACGCTCTGGCGGATGTGGTGCCGCAATTGAAGGTCGAGCCGACGATGCTGCTGGGTCCGGCGGTGGGCGCGCCCGATATTCCCGTGTGGAATTATTCCGTGAGCAAGACCTTCGCCGCCGCGCATCCGGATCAGGTGAAGGCCTGGCTAGGTGCCACGGCCAAGGCGATGGATTGGGCGACAACGCATCAGGACCAAGCCATCGCCGATTTGCTCAAGCTTTACCCGAGCGCCGGGTCGAAGGATTACAATGCCGTCGGCTGGAAGGCGACGATCCCGCTGCTCAAGGGTCCCAACGGTTATCTGAAACAGACCGACGCGCAGTGGCTCGGTATCGCGCAGGCGCTCGCCGATACCAAGCAGATCCCAGAGGTGAAGCCGGCATCGGCCTATTACACCAACGCCTATCTCGACTGAGCCTGGCCGTGCCAGTTCTGACGTCGGAACTACGGGTGCGCACGTGACGCCACGCCGGGTCATCATCGACTGCGATCCCGGCGTGGATGATGCGATCGCCCTGCTGCTGGCCTTCGCCTCGCCCGAGATCCGGGTGGAGGCGATCACCACCGTCATCGGCAATGTGCCGCTGGCGCGGACGACCGCCAATGCCCGCCGCGTCTGCGATCTCGCTGGGCGCGGCGACATCCCCATCCATGCCGGCTGCGCCCGCCCCATCATGGCGCCGACCGATCGGGGTAGCTCCGTCCATGGCGGCGACGGCCTCGGCGACATCGGGTTGCCCGAGGCCGCCGGACCACCTGAGCCGGGGCATGCGGTGGATGTCTTGATCGATCGGCTGCGGGCGGCGCCGGGGGAGATCACGCTTTGCCCGCTCGGGCCGTTGACGAATATCGCGCTCGCTTTGGTCAAGGCGCCCGACATTGCGCCGCTGATCAAGGAGATCGTCTTCATGGGCGGTGCTGCCTTCGTGCCCGGCAATACTACGCCGGCCGCCGAGTTCAATCTCGCGATCGACCCCCATGCGGCGCAGATCGTGCTCACCGCCGGCGCGCCGCTGACCATGTTCGGGCTCGATGTGACGCGGAAGGCGCTCATTGCCGAGGATTGGATGGCACGGGTCGAGGCAGAGCGCGGTCCGCGCGCCCGGGCGGCGATCGCCATGATACGGAGCTATGGCCGCAAGGATGCGTGCCTGCACGACCCCTGCGTGATCGCGCATCTGCTCGACCCCAGTCTGTTCGAGGGCGTCGCGGCGCGCGTTTCGGTGGAGTGCGAGTCGCCTCTTACCCGTGGCCAGACTATCGCCGCGGTGAGCGAGCGACACCGGGGCGGGCTGCCGGCGACCTGCCAGGTCATCACCGGCCTCGCGCATGACAGGCTCTTTACGCTACTGGCGGAGCGCATCGCGCGGCTGGACTGAGCGGCCTTCAGAACCGGGTCATTTCTTCCACTGGGCTGGATCCCATAGCACGGCATTGTCGTCGATTGTCGAGCCGATATGGTCGATGATCGTGCGCAAGGTTTTCGGCGTGGCGCCCTGTGCTGGGAAGGCGATTTGGACGTAGAGGGATATCTTCCCGCTATCGTTATTAATCGAGAAGAATTCAGGGCTGTTGTCGTTGGCCTCAAGAAGTTTCATCAGTGGGAGCTGCGCGACCTGCTCCGCAGTATAGGTCTCGATCTGCGTGTAAATCCAAATATAGGATTTGTCATCCGACAAGGCGAAGTCGATGCTGACGACATTTTTATTGTCGCTGCTGATGTAGAAATGGCCGGCGGTCGGCGAAAGCGTGGTCGTGTAACCCATATTGTCGACCATGCCCTGCAGGCTCTTGAGCTCCGGGCTCGGCGCGGCGGTTGTTGCCGCCCTTGCCAGCGGTACATGCAGGAGCGGGCCAAGCAGGAAGGCCGCGATCAGAAAGAGGCGCGAGAGGCGCCTCGCAGCGTGCAGCATTGGACATCTCCATTCCCTGCCATTCTCGATATCGCGAGTCGATGGGGCCGGGCAACGAAAACCGCCATATCTGACGTTCCGCCTCGTGGAGGAGGTACTTGCAGTCGGAGCCGCGGGTCGCCACAGTCAGCAAATGGACGGGATCGTCAGCCTCGCAGCCGTGCGGGAAGACCGCTTTTGGGCGGTGGTGGCTTGCGTCGGGCGAACCCGGCGGATTGCCGAAATCTTCACCAGCCGTGACGCCGCTCTGGCTGACCGCGCCTGGCGGGAGCAGCAAGTGCGGGCCTATGAGAGCTTCCTTCGCTCGTCCCGCCAGCCACCGCCCAATTACAGCGTCGAACAAATGCGCCGCGCCGATATTCCCAAGACCTGGCGGCCGCTACCTGCGCTCGGCTTCCTGCGCGGGCAGTTTATCTAGAGGCTGCCCGGTCTCCATGATGGCGCTTCATGCCGCGCGATGCGCCAAGGCGACCGCCATCTCTTTGAGAGCCGCCGCGGCGGCTTGCTGAACATGAGGCGGGGCCCGACTTAGCAATATCGGCGCTTTGTCGTTGATCTCCGAGGGGGTCGTCCCGAAGGTGACCTTCAGGTTTCCGGCCGGATTCGCAATGAAGACCGACAGATGGTCGGTGTCTGACTTAAAAATATGCGCCCTGGAACTACTCTTTTCCACTTTTCGAACGGTTTGGTTGTCGCCCGTCAAAACAAGATCCCGGCTGATCCGGTCGAGCCACCCACCCGTCAAATTCTTCGGCGCAAACTGCTGGATGGCAGACAGGAATATGCCGATATGCTCCACAGTAGGGCTGTAAGCCTGAAGCCGCCGCTCCTGGTCATTTGGCCGCGACCACGGTGTGCTTAGATAGTCCGGGGTAAAAAGACCTGGCAGTTTGTTCGAGGCAGCTGCCTTGGTCGCCATGAGTGGGACGACGAAGGTCGACCGCGCCCCATCGGGAGCAACTATCCCACCCTGCGTCCCGCCGCTTCGCGCCCCGACTATTTCGACCAACCTGCTCTCCTGTGCATTCAAAGGAACGCCAAGGATTTAGGCATGATTTGTTAAGCGTGCACTAATATCAACCGGCGTTGGCAACGGCCCGCCGACGTCATCTTCGGCGAAGGCGGGGGAGCCGCGCCTTGCTCGCGGCGTGACGGTAAGGGCTTGATGCTCGGCCCCGGGGCCGGGCGCAGTTCGCCGAACATGACGAGCTCACGCCGAGGCGCTCTCCGCCAGCCATCGCCAAGCTCCGGCGAGATCTTCCACGAAGCGTGTGTACTCGCGGCGCTTCGCCTCCTCATCCGGCAGGCGAAGCAGGTACGAGGGGTGTACAGTGATCCACAATGCCTCGCCGCTGTGCAGGGCGGAGATCCTGCCGCGTTCTTTCCCGATCGTGACCTTACGGCCGAGCAGAGCATGCGCGGCGGACGCGCCGAGCGCCACGGTCAGACGCGGCTGAACCAGGGCGCGCTCGCTCTCCAGCCACCAGCGGCAGGCCTGGATCTCGCCTGTCTCCGGCGTCTTGTGCAGGCGAAATTTGCCGCGTGGCTCGAACTTGAAGTGCTTGACCGCGTTGGTGACATAGACCTCGCCGCGTGGAATGCCTGCCTCCTCCAGCGCGCGGTCCAGCATCTTGCCGGCGGGACCAACGAAGGGGGCGCCCGCCAGATCCTCGCGGTCGCCTGGCTGCTCGCCCACCATCATGAGCGCAGCGCGGTCCGGGCCTTCGCCGAAGACGGTCTGCGTCGCGTGTTTCCAAAGGTCGCAGCGCCGGCAGTCACTGGCCTGAGCGCGCGCGTCTTCCAGCGTCCTAGGACGAACGCCGGGCTCGGCCTCGGTGCGCGGTGCGGATGGGGTTCGGCGCTTCGCCTCGGCCTTGGTCTGGGCGGAGGGCGTGGTTGCGGCGGCTCTGACCATGATGTCCTCCCGGCTGGCTGCCTCGCGGATGAGCGGGCCGATAAGTTCGGCCTCCGGCAGGTTCTTCCAGTATTTCTGCGGCATCTCCCGCGTCATGGCGGCGACCTTGAGGCGGGCGGGATTGAAGATATTGGCGTAATAGGTGCGCCACAAAGCCTCCAGCCGGTCCTCGGTCGGCGCCTGGTCACGAGAGACGCCCTCGCCGAAACGCAGGGTTTCGCCGTCCCAGAAAGCGCAGCGGTCGGGGGTCAGGATGGACCAGCGCATCCCCGTGAAGCGGCGCATGAAGAAAGGCGTCGCCGCTTCGACAATGTGATTGTCAGGCTCGAACCAGGCGATGAAGGCGGCGGCGCCATCGGGCTCCGCGACCTCCCGGAAACGCACGAAGGCATGCATCTTGTGGATGTCGCGACGGATCGCTTTGGCGAGTTGCTCGGCGTGATGAACATCCGGATGGCTCGCATCCTCCAGCAGCTTCGGCTGGAACTGCAGGCCCCAGAGCAGTCGGTAGAGCAATGCGAAGCGATCGACGTCACGGTGCTGGATAACGGTTTCGGCGAGTGTGATGAAAGCACGCGGGACTTTGGCGTTCGTCGGCGCGGCGTTTTCAGGCATCGTGGTTGAGTTGGCGAAAAGGTCATCCGACGCGGCGGAGGTGCCGACGCGCCAGTCAATCTCCCCCGGTGGCACCGCCGCGGCGAGAGCGGCGCGGGCGCTGTCGCGCCAGCCGGCAAAATCCGTGTCGTGCGAGAGTGCCACCAGCCTCACGCAAAGAGTTCCCCCTGGTGGCAGGGCGGCGAGAGCATCTTGCGTAGGTCGAGGCGATCGGTGGCGCCGCCCGGTTGCCAATCCTCGGCGGTGATGAATGGCATCGAGCTTTTCACGCCACGGCAAAGACGAGCGATATCCTCCAGCCGCAGGCGTCGCCAGCGGCGGGAGGACAGCATCTGTTTCACCGACTTCGTTCCGAAACCCGGCACCCGCAGCAGCATCTCACGCGATGCGCGGTTCACGTCGACAGGGAACCAGTCGCGATGTTGCAGCGCCCAGGCGAGTTTCGGGTCAATCGCAAGATCGAGCATGCCGCCCGCGCTGCCGGTGGCGATTTCTTCGACCGAGAAGCCGTAGAAGCGCATGAGCCAATCGGCTTGATACAGACGATGCTCGCGCATCAGTGGCGGCCTGATGAGAGGCAGCATCGAGCTGGCATCAGGGATCGGGCTGAAGGCCGAGTAATAGACGCGGGACAATTTGTAATTGCCGTAGAGATTGCGTGAAGTGTCGAGGATCGCGAGGTCGTCCGCACGGTCCGCGCCCACGATCATCTGCGTGCTCTGGCCCGTCGAGAAACGTGGCGCCTTGCGGGATTCCTTTATCGCCTCCTTCGACTCCTCAATCTTGAGGCGGATGGTGCCCATGGCCCGGCGGATGCGCTCGGGGCTCTTTTGGGGCGCCAGCCTGGCGAGACTTGCCTCCTGCGGCAGTTCGACATTGATCGAGAGGCGATCCGCCACCGCGCCTGCGCGCGCGAGAAGCGCGGGATCGGCGTCCGGGATGGTCTTGAGATGGATGTAGCCGCCAAAGCTGTGCGTGTGCCGCAGGGTTTCGGCAACGCGCACCACCTGCTCCATCGTATAGTCGGGCGACTGGATGATGCCCGAGGAGAGGAAAAGCCCCTCGATGTAATTGCGCTTGTAGAAGCCAAGCGTGAGATCGACGACTTCCTCGACCGAGAACCGTGCCCGTTTCACGTTCGACGAGACTCGGTTGACGCAATAGTGGCAGTCGAACTGGCAGTAATTGGTGAGCAGGATTTTCAGCAGCGAGATGCAGCGGCCGTCCGGCGCATAGGCGTGACAGATGCCCATGCCCTCGGTCGAGCCGATGGCCTTGGTCGCGAGCGAATTGCGGGCGGCCGCGCCGGATGAGGCGCAGGACGCATCGTATTTCGCCGCATCCGCCAGGATCGCCAGCTTGTCGAGAACTGTCTGCACACCCGCTCCTTAGTGTTTCTATTTTGTTCCCACAAAGCGTTGGATTCAAGCCGCCGTTAACCAGTTTTGAAGGGAGATGACTTCACAAAGGGGTATGGCGTGTTCCGCTTCCCTGGAAACGCCTCCGCGCCTTCCTGTGGAGCTCGAAGATGTTGGACCGGCTAGGCGGATTTACCTCCGCCATTTGTATCGTCTGCGCGACCCTTGGCTCTGCCATCGGGCTGGTGATGATGGTCTGGATCCTTGTCGCGGCGAGCTTTTCCTATGCGGTTTGGGCGGCGACGGCCTTCTCGCTATCGGTCGCCATCATGCTGCTGAGCGCGCTCGCCAGCATTCTGATTTGTCCGGCGCCGCTGAGTCGACTTCCGGGTGCGCCGCCGGAACGCGCGCTTGCGACGCACGGTCTGCCGCGTATGGCGGATCTGCTCTTGCAGGATGCGCCACATGGGGATTTCCACCCTCACTGACCGCTGTGCTAAGCGCGTGACAAATGGCACGCGCACCGGCTGAGAGATTGCATTCAGGCGGAGCGCCGGGGCCGATCGAACTCTGGTGGCGGCTGCTGTTATGGCTGTGGCATTTGCTGACGCGACCGGCCTGAACCGAGGTAGGTCTCATCGGTGACGATCGATCGCGCCACCGCCTCAGCCGCGCGGATGCCGTCCACGGCGGCCGAGAGAATGCCGCCCGCATAGCCGGCGCCCTCGCCCGCCGGGTAAAGGCCGAGGGTGTTGCGGCTCTCGCCATTTGCAGCGCGGGTGATCCGCAGTGGCGCGGAGGTGCGCGTCTCGACGCCGGTCAGAACCGCGTCACCCATGGCAAAGCCGCGAATCTGACGGTCGAAGGCGGGGATCGCCTCTCTGATCGCGGCGACGGCGTAGTCTGGGAGGCAAGATGCGAGATCGGTGGGGGTCACGCCCGGCTTGTACGACGGAATGACGCCGCCCAGCGCGGTAGAGGGCCGGCCAGCGAGGAAGTCCTCGACGCGCTGCGCGGGAGCAGCGTAGGTGCCCCCGCCGGCGGTGAAGGCGCGTTGCTCCCACTCACGCTGGAAGGCGATGCCCGCGAGCGCGCCCCCAGGGTAATCCGCGGGGGTGATCGAAACGACGATACCGGCATTGGCGTTCCGCTCGGCTCGCGAATATTGGCTCATGCCATTGGTCACGACATGCTTAGGCTCGGAGGTCGCGGCAACGACTGTGCCGCCGGGACACATGCAAAAGCTATAGACCGAGCGGCCATTGCTCGCGTGATGCACCAGCTTGTAATCGGCGGCGCCGAGGAGCGGGTGGCCGGCGCTGGGGCCGAAGCGGCAAGTGTCGATGAGCGATTGCGGATGCTCGATGCGCAGGCCGATCGAGAAGGGTTTCGGCTCGAGGAAGACGCCGGCCTGGTCCAGCATCGCGAAGGTATCACGGGCGCTGTGGCCGATCGCGAGCACGACATGGTCGGCACTGATGTGGCTGCCATCGGCCAGGATCACGCCGCGTAGCTGCCGTCCCTGGGGCGTCTCCGCGATGTCGAGGCCATCGACGCGGGTGCCGAAGCGATATTCGCCACCTAGCGCCTCGATCTGCACGCGCAGGGCCTCGACCACCGTCACCAGGCGGAAAGTGCCGATATGGGGTTTGCTGACATACAGGATCTCCGGCGGCGCACCGGCGGCGACGAATTCCTCCAGCACCTTGCGGCCGAGGTGAAGCGGATCCTTGATGCCGCTCCAGAGCTTGCCGTCGGAGAAGGTGCCGGCGCCGCCCTCGCCGAATTGGACGTTGGATTCGGGCGTAAGGATGCCGCGTCGCCAGAGGGCCCAGGTGTCCTTGGTGCGCTCCCGCACGACCTTCCCGCGATCGAGGATGATCGGGCGGAAACCCATCTGGGCGAGGGTCAGCGCCGCCAGCAGCCCGCAGGGGCCGGCGCCGACAACGATCGGGCGATGTTCAAGCGTGGCGGGCGCGTGGGCGACTTGGTGGTAGGCGATGTCGGGCGTCGGGGTGATACGGGGGTCGGGTTTCGGCCTCGCGAGGACAGTCGACTCGTCCCGCAGCGCCACATCCAGGGAATAAACCAATGAAACGGCGGATCGCCGCCGGGCGTCGTAGCCGCGGCGCGCCACGTGCAGCGCGCCGATCTCGGCCTCACCCACTTCCAGACGCGCCGCCGCGGCAGACCTTAGCGCGGCCTCGTTATGGTCCAGGGGAAGCTTGAGTTCGGTAATCCGCAGCACGCCAATGCCTCCCACAGGGTCTTTGGATGGCCGGTATCAAGACGGCTCGCCAAGCGCAAATTCCTGGTAACCAAAGATGTCTAGAGGAGAGTTTCCATCTCTTCGGAGCGACCAATAACTCGTGTTTCTACACGACTTCCGGCTTCCAATGGCTGCGGCGCGAAGCAAGAGCCGCTGCCTTTCGGGCGAGATAGCAGCCCGCCGTTCGAGACGCTCCAAAGCTTGGATCGTGGCGCAATCGCTCGGATCATCGACACCGTCTGGGGAGGGAACGAACAAGAACTTCATGCAATGAACCACGCGTATCCCGTTGGTGGCCCCTTTGGATACTTTGGAACCCTGTCACACTGGGTTGCTTCTCAGCCCGGTGCACCGAGCTTGACCCATTGTCTCGCCACCCGCCGCCCCGAATTCCTCATGACGAATCGTCAGGGTCTTACTCCTTACGATGTCGCGATGGGTCATAGTAATTTCCAGGCTGCCGCTCTCATTGCTCGATCCCTCGATCGGCCCGAACTGATCCGAGCGCCGGGCTACGGAATGAGATTATGTTCATCCGCCTCAACTTACGTTTAACGCGAACGCTTTTCGGCGTACCAAATAGAAGCGACGCATAGACCGACAGAACCGAGTTCAACTGGCCAGGCTGCAGGCGGCGACCAGGGCGCGTGCCTTGGCGGCGACCGCCGCCGCGGTATCGCCAGGCTTGTATATGGATCCGCCGATCCCGAAACCCGCCGCCCCGGCTGCCCGCCACGCTGGGATATTCTCGACGCCTACGCTGCCGACCGGCAGGGTAAGGGTTTCCGGCGGAAGCACGGCTCTCATGGCCTTCAGCGCGGCCGGGCTGGAACCCTCGGCCGGGAATAGCTTCAGGGCGTCGGCGCCGGCCGCGAGGAGCGAGAAAGCTTCGGCGGGACTGAGAAAGCCGGGCGCCGCGAGCATGCCGTGCTCCTTCGCGGCGCGGACGATCGCGGGATCCGCGTGCGGCGTCACGATCAACCGGCCGCCGGCTGCCGCGACCTCGGCCACCTTCGCCGTCGTCATCACGGTGCCTGCGCCGATCAGCATGCGCTCGCCGAAACGGGCGGCGAGCCGGCGGATGCTCTCAAAAGGATCGGGAGAGTTGAGCGGCACCTCGGCGATCAGCACGCCTTCGGCTTCGAGGGCGTCGCAAATTGCCTCGACCTCATCCGGCCGCACACCGCGCAGGATGGCGACCAGGGGTGAGCGCGCCAGCCAGGATTTCATGACGCCGATCCTTCGGACCACCGGACAGAGCGGGCGATG
>NZ_LMUQ01000073.1:311288-324042 GCF_009765865.1 Acidisoma sp. L85 | reverse complement strand
CGGGTCCCCCCGCCGCTATATGGGCATCGCCGCCGCAGAAGCGAATGGCATCGAGATAAAGGCCGCAAAGCGTCGGGTCACCGATCAGTAGCACCGGCCCGGCATCCTGGGCATCGGCCAAGGCGGCGCGCACCTCATGCCCGAGCAACAGTCCGGAAAGGTAGGAGGCCGCCGCGTTCTCGTTGAGGCGGTCAAAGAGGCCGAGCGTGCGGACGCCGAAGAGATGGCGCAGCAAGCCGCCAGGGTCGGCGCTCCGCCGCAGCCCTTGTCGCAGCGCCGCCGGATCTGCGGGCGCATCCGCCTTCATCATGCGGCCGAGAATGGTATGGGCGCTGAAGGCGGCGAAAGCCTCGCCGGTCATGTAGGTCGCGAAGCGCAGGATGCGGCCGTCCCGCACCACCGCCCATTTCGCGTGACTGCCGGGCAGGCAGACTGTGCCGCCCACGCCGATCTGCGATAGAGCGCCGAGGATCTGGGTCTCCTCGCCGCGCATGACTTCCGGGACGCCGGCGGCATCCTCACTGCTGACGCCGGGAACGATGAGTACCTCGGCGCCATCGAAGGGCGCGCGGACGGCGGAGGCGCCCAGCGTCTCGACACTTGCCGGGCAAGGCAGATAGGGCGCCTCGACCCAGCCCTGGCGGCTGCCGACCATGCCGGACAGCAGCACCTGGCGTTCGCCGGCATTCAGCCAGGGCAGCACGGCCTTGCGCAGGGTCTCGGCGAATTTCCGCGCCTCGATCGTCATCAGGCCGGAAACGGCTGAAAGCTTGTCGACAACCTGCCCGTCGCGCATGCGGTAGGCGCGGAAGCTGCTGGTTCCCCAATCGACGCCGATCATGCGCTGATCCTCAATCCGTTCAGACCTTGAGGTAGAGATACAGCATCCCGAGCAGCAAGCCACCGGCGCCGTTCGGTCAGAACTTCATCCAGCGGGCGCCAAAAAGCCGACAAGACAAAGCCAGCGAGACGTGCTTTCCGCTTTGCTATGAGAGACTTGCTAGGTCTCCGAGCCGAGCGGTGAACCGTCACCGTCCCGCTTGAAGGGCGAGAGCGTTGCCAGGTCTTCCATATGGGCGAGGATCGCGGGCCGCTCCTCCTCCAGAAAACTGGCAATGGCGCGGCGGAGGCCCGTGTGCTCGATCCAATGGAGCGAATAGGTGGTGCTCGGCAGATAGCCGCGCTGGATTTTGTGCTCGCCTTGCGCGCCGGCCTCGACCCGCGAGAGGCCCTCGGCGATCGCGAAGTCGATGGCCTGATAGTAGCAGAGCTCGAAATGGAGAAAGGGCCAGTTGCCTCGGCAACCCCAGTTGCGACCATAGAGCGCGTCGCTTCCGACGAGGTTGAGCGCGCCGGCCACCGGCTTTTGGCCGTCATAGGCGAGCATGAGAACGACGCGGTCGCCGAGCCGCTCGGCTAGCATGGAGAAGAAGCGGCGGCTGAGATAGGCGCTGCCCCACTTGCGATCGACGGTCGATTGGTAGAAGCCGAAGAATGCGTCCCACATCGGTTTGGTGATCTCGTGCCCTCGGACGGTGCGAAAGCTTAGGCCCGCCGCCTGGGCATCGCGTCTTTCGCGCCGGATGACCTTACGCTTGCGGGAGGACATCGCGCCGAGGAAGTCGTCGAAGCTGGCATAGCCGGCATTGGCCCAGTGAAATTGGACACCGATACGCTGCAGCCAGCCGGCATCACCGAGGGCTTCCCACTCCCGCTCCTCGCAGAAGGTCACGTGGACGGAGGAGAGGTCGAGTTCCCGGCAGGCTTGAGCGAGGGCCTGGCCCAGCACCGCGAAGGGCACGCGCGAGCCTGGACGACGCAGCAGGCGCGGCCCCGGCACCGGGCTGAAGGGAACCGAAGCCTGTAGCTTAGGGTAGTAGCTGCCGCCTGCCCGCTCAAAGGCATTGGCCCAGCCATGATCGAAGACATATTCGCCGTAGGAATGCGACTTCGCATACATCGGCACGATACCGGCGACGGCATTCGCCTCATCCCGCAGGACCGCATGCTGGGGGAGCCAGCCGGTGCGGCTGCCCGCAGAACCGCTATCCTCGACGGCGCTTAGAAATTCGTGGCTGACGAAGGGGTTGTCGCTGCCGGCGCAGGCGTTCCAGTCGGCGGGATCTATCTCGTGGATGCTGCTGTGGAGCGAGAGAGTGAAACTGGCAGCATCCGGCATAGGGCTGACATAAGGTCGCCGCCGCCGGATTGGAAGCGACGGGAGCCGTAGCCGGATCATCCGCTAGCGCGGGGCTCCGGCCGCTCCTCGCTCGGCGGTCAGCCGATCGCGAAGAGGCCCTCGACCTCGACGGCGGCATCCAGCGGCAGGACGGCGACGCCGATCGTCGAGCGGGCATGGCGGCCGATGTCGCCAAAGATCTCTACTGCCAGGTCCGAGGCGCCGTTCATCACGGCCGCTTGCTGGGTGAAGTCGGGTGTGGAGGCGATGAAGCCGCCGAGACGGAGCACGCGCCTTACCCGGCCGAGATCGCCATCACAGGCGGCGCGTAGCTGGGCGAGCAGGTTGATGAAACAGGCGCGCGCCGCCGCCTTACCTGCCTCAACCGAGACCTCCGCACCGAGCTTGCCGGTGGCAAGCAAGGCACCGTCCCGCAAGGGCAATTGGCCGGAGATGGTGACAACGCCCTGGTGGATCGTGAAGGGGACGTAGGTCGCGACCGGCGCCGGCGGCTCCGGCAGGGTGATCCCGAGTTCGGCGAGGCGGCTTTCGATCGTGGCCATCGTCATGGTGTTCCAGGCTCGGGTGAAAAGAGGGCTTCCTTGCCCGGCTTGCCCTTCCAGTCCTCGCCATCGGCGGGCGGAGTGCCCTTGCGGGTGATATTGGGCCATTGGGTCGAGAAGGTGCGGTTGCGTTCCGCCCAGGCGGTGGCGCGGTCGTCGCTGTCAGGCAGGATGGCCTCGGCGGGGCATTCGGGCTCGCAGACGCCGCAATCGATGCACTCGTCCGGGTTGATCACGATCATGTTCTTGCCGATGTAGAAGCAATCGACGGGGCAGACCTCGATGCAGTCCTTGAACAGGCAGTTGATGCAGTCTTCGGTGACCACGTAGGTCATACGGCGCTCCCGGATAGGCAAAAGGGCGACGCCCCCGGATGGAGGTGCCACGACGGCGGGATATGCCGCCGGGTGGCCGGGAGCGCAAGGTGCCGTGTCGACGCGCCTAGCGCGATTCCGGGATCAAAGCGGTAGCGTTGGAAGGTGGTACCCCCGTCGGGGGATACCCCCAATTGCGAGCCGATACTCCCAAGCATCAAAATTTCTAATGAATGCGCGGATGTCGCGCGGTGGAGTCAAGTCGGTTAAGGAGGCCATTCCGGGAAGAAATTGCGCGATATGTACAAGTGGATATTTCGTCGATATCTTAAACATTATTTCCTTTAAATGATCTTCTTCTTTCTTCAGCAGTGGCGAATCCTCCAGAGCTAACTCCGGCACTATCTGCGAAGCTCTCCCCATTGCGTCTTTAGGCCCTTCGGGTCTTTCCTTAAATCGTTGCTTTCCACCAGCCGATGCAACCTGCCTGCCACTGTCGACTAGTTTAGGCTGATTTGTCTTTTTTTGGTTTCGAATTGGGTCGGTGCTTCTTTGTTGAATGCGTTGCGTACGTCATTCCGGTCAATGGGCTGAACCACGGTTGTGCCTTCCTCGTTTTTACGTTGCAGCCAAAGGTGGAACGCAAAACAGGCGGCGTATGCTTGCTATTCCGCGATTGGGCGGCTTCGCAATGATAACGATCAGGAGGTTAAATCTCGGTGACTTCGCGGGGTCCGTAGTCTTCGCGATCAGCGACATCGGGCTCGGATGTTGGCGTCAACTCAGCAATTTCCCGGTAGAGCATGCGCGCCACTGGCGCAGGTCCTCGCCGCTCGGCTAAACTGATAACTCGCAGCACTCGCACTTCTTGTCGCAAGCCAAGGGTGATTACGTCGCCCGGCCGCACTCGGGCATGGGCCTTAGCCGTGGGTTGCGAATTGAGGCGGACGCCGCCCGATTCCACCAGCCGCGCGCAATCCGAGCGCGCCTTCATGACGCGCGCGCACCATAGCCAGAGGTCGAGGCGCTGCCAGTCGCGGCCCTCGAGCTGCCGTTCGGCGAGAGCGGGTCGCGACGAGCTCAACGGCGGCCGCTCTGGCGAAGGACGGCAAGAGACGCGAAGGGACCGGCGCCCGACTGAGCGCGATCCGTGCCCGGGGTGATGCGCGGACGGGGCCGCCAGGTGACAACGGGCGACATCGGCGGACCGTAGGTCTCGGGACTGAGCCCCGCCGCCGGCTGGAGGCGGAAACCGAGGCCACGCAGCACCGCCGGCAGCATTTCCGCGCGGAGGGAAAGACGCGAGGCGAGTCCTGGCGGGAGAGGCGCCTGATTGCCGCGCCTGCCCGCGGCGCGCTGGAGTTCGGCCGCCAGCCGCTCGGCGACATCGAGACGCAGAAGTACCGGTCCGGCCGAGACCCAGCCCAAGGCGGTTGCGAAGCCCTCCGGCCAAGGCTGTTCAGCGGCGATGGATGTCAGGCTCGGCAGAGGGAGCGCGGGCGTTTCGACGCCTTTGGCCAGAGCGAGAAGCGAGGCGCGCAATGCCATCGCCGCAGGCCTCAGCAGAGCCGGCAGGAACCAGGCGAAGCGGCCGCCGACGAGACGTAGCGCGCCGTGCTGCTCGTCCTCGCCTTGCGCGGCCGCGAGGCCCATCCCTTCCCTCAGCCGGTGCAGCAAACCTCGCGCGGCGGGGGGCACGGGGGCGCCGACCGCCACAAAGAGCGGCGCGAAAACCCTGGCGATCTCGGCATCGACGAAGCTTTGCAGTCGTCGCCGGATCCGCTCACGCATCGGGCCGTCGAGGAATTCGCTTGCCACCACCTCGACCATCGGCCGCAGCACCGAATGGCCCGGCCGCAGCCGCGCGATTTCCTGTTCCTGCCAGAGCAGACGGTGGTTGGGGGTTCTTGTGAAAGCCTCGTCGCCGGCGGCTTCGAGGCGGGCGACGCGGCGGGGGATTTCCTCGCCGAGGGCACGGCGGGCGGCGCGCAGCACCATGCGGCGCTCGCCGCCGACCGCCGCCGGATCGGGGATGAAGGTGAAGGCCGCGACATGGCCGACCGAATGGCCCTCGACCACCACCTCGCCCCGGGCGGTGACGGCGGAGAGGAGATCCTGGCCCTCGCTTTCCTCCAGCCGGCGCATGAGGAGCGCGGCCCGGCGGTCAACGAAGCGGTGCATGAGCTTCTCATGCAAGCTGTCGGAAATGAGGTCCTCGATCTCGCGCGCCCGCGCCTGCCAATGGGCGGCGTCCTTTACCCAGTCGGCGCGCGCCGCGACATAGGACCAGACACGCACGCCCGAGAGGCGCTGCATGAGGGTGTCGATATCGCCTTCGACACGATCGAGGCGGTCCATCTGCGCGGCGATCCAGTCGACCGGCAGGTGCCCGCCATCAGCGACATGGCCGAAGATGCGGGCACAGAGCTGGACATGGCTGTCATCGGTGATCTTGCGGAAGTCCGGGATCTGGCAGGCTTCCCACAATAGCCGCACGCGACGGGGTCCCCGGGCTTTCGCGCGCACAGCGTCATCCCGCGACAGGGCGGCCAAAGTTTGCAGGTCGGAGGAATCGTTGCCGCGCACCAGGCCACGGCGCGGCGGCGGGGTTTGCAGCGTGGCGAGGAGCGAATCGATCGAGGCAAAGTCGAGGTCGCTGTTGCGCCAGCAGAGCTGGTCGAGCGGCTCGAAGTCATGCGCCTCGACGGCTCGCACGAGTTCCTCGGGGAGCGCTGGACAATCGGCGGTACTGCCGAAGGTGCCGTCCCGCATGCCGCGACCGGCGCGGCCGGCGATCTGCGCCGTCTCGGGCGCGGTCAGGCGACGCAGGCGGTGGCCATCATATTTGGAGATGCCGGCGAAGCCGACATGATCCACGTCCATATTGAGGCCCATGCCGATGGCATCCGTGGCCACAAGGAAATCGACCTCTTTCTCCTGATACAGCGCCACCTGAGCGTTGCGCGTGCGCGGGGAAAGACGGCCCATCACCACAGCGCAGCCACCGCGGCGGCGGCGGATCATTTCGGCGATCGCATAGACCTCGGCGGCCGAGAAGGCGACGACGGCACTGCGCGGCGGCAGGCGGGTGAGCTTGGCCGGGCCGCTATAGACCAGCTTCGAGAGGCGCGGCCGGGTCTCGATCTGAATATCGGGGACCAAGCGCTGAATGAGCGGGCGGATGGTCTCCGCCCCCATCACCATGGTCTCGACGAGGCCGCGGGCGCGCAGGAGCCGGTCAGTGAAGACGTGGCCGCGATCCGGGTCGGCGCAGAGTTGAATCTCGTCGATCGCGACAAATTCCACAGCGCGATCAAGTGGCATGGCTTCCACCGTGCAGGAGAACCACCGCGCCTCTGGCGGGATGATCTTCTCTTCGCCGGTGATCAGTCCAACGAATCGCACGCCCTTCTCGGCGACCATCCGGTCGTAATTTTCTCGCGCGAGGAGTCGCAAGGGAAAGCCGATGATGCCGGAGGCGTGGGCCAGCAAGCGAGCCATGGCGAGATGCGTCTTGCCCGTATTGGTCGGACCTAGAACCGCGCGGACTCGCGGGGAAAATCCCTGCATGGCTTCTTTTCTGGGTGCTTAACGAAGAGTTTGCAAGTGCGAGCAGATTGATATGGCGCGCCGCAGGAATCAGGTTGAAATGACAACGACCAGCGGCACATAGAACGCTGAGCCTAAGGATGGAAAGAATGAGCGACGGGACGGCGGAGACCATGCGGGACGGAAATGCGGCGGGCGCCGAGGGCGGCACCGAGACCCGCGCCTTCAGCGCGGAGGTCGGCCGGCTGCTCGACCTGGTGGTCAATGCACTCTATTCGGAACGTGAAATTTTCTTGCGGGAGCTGGTTGCTAATGCAGCGGATGCAATCGATCGCAGGAGGTTTCAGGCGCTCACCGAGCCCGCTCTGGCCCTGCCGCCCGATACGGCGGTGATCATCGCGCCGGACAAGGCGGCACGGCAGATCACGATCTCGGATGACGGTCTCGGTATGACCCGGGAGGAACTCGCGAGCAACCTCGGCACCATCGCGCGGTCAGGAACGCGCGCTTTCGGCGACACCATCCGGGACGCGAACCCGGAGGAACGCCCCAGCCTCATCGGCCAATTCGGCGTCGGCTTCTACTCGGCCTTCATGGTGGCGGAGCGGGTCGAGGTGATCTCTCGCCGGGTCGGCGAATCGGCAGCCTGGAGCTGGCGATCCGCGGGGCGCGGCAGTTTCGAGCTTTCCGCGGCGGAGCGTGCGACGGCGGGAACGGATATCATCCTACATCTGAAGTCCGATGCGGAGGAGTTCCTGGAGCCCTCGCGGCTGCAGACAATCATACGCCGCTGGGCGGATCACATTAGCGTGCCCCTCAAGCTTGTTCATGACGGCAAGACGGAGGCCGCCAACGAGGGCACAGCGCTGTGGCGGCGGCCGAAGAGCGAGCTGACCGAGGAGGACTACCTCGGCTTCTATCGCCACCTGGGCAATATCTTCGACAAGCCCTGGGCAACGATGCATTGGCGGGCGGAAGGAGCCCTGGAATATACCGCTCTGCTCTTCATTCCCGACAGCAAGCCCTTCGATCCTGTTGAGGGCGATCGCAAGAGCAAGCTGCGACTCCATGTCCGGCGGATGTTCATCACCGATGAGGCGGAGCTGTTGCCGCCTTGGCTGCGCTTCGTTCAGGGCGTGGTGGATACTGAGGATCTGCCGCTCAATGTTTCGCGCGAAATGCTGCAGACGACGCCGCTGATGGCACGGATGCGGAAGGCGATCGTCAACCGCGTGCTCACGGAACTGAAGACGCGCGCCAAGACGCCCCCCGCTGCGGCCGCGCCGACAACCGAAGAGAGTGAGGATGCACAGAAAGCCGACGCCAACGGCTATCTGAGTTTCTGGGAGAATTTCGGTAGCGTTCTGAAGGAGGGGCTTTGGGAGGATGGCGCCGCTCGTGCCGATATCGCTCCTCTGCTCCGCTTCCGTTCCTCGACGGAAACCGGCTGGACCTCCTTCGACGATTATGTCTCGCGCATGAAACCGGACCAGCCGGCGATCTATCTGTTGGCGGGCGAGGATATCGAGTCGCTGCGCGGCGCCGCCGTTCTCGAAGGATTCACAAAGTGCGGTTACGAGGTTCTGCTGCTGTCGGACTCTATCGATGCGTTTTGGCCCGAGCGACTCGGGACCTATGCCGACAAGCCTGTCCGGAATGCTCGTCAGGCGGGGGCCGATCTCGGGGCGAAGAAAGAGCCGAACGAGGCGATTGCGCCACTCCTCGCGGCGATCAAGGCCGAGCTGGGCGACGAGGTTTCCGAGGTTCGGCAGGCTGCGCACCTCAGCGAGAGCCCGGTGATGCTGGCCAGCGCCGAGGGCGGTGCCGATCTCCATATGCAAAGGCTGCTCCGCCGCGCGGGCCGGCCGACCTGGGGCGCAACGCAGGTTTTGGAGGTCAATGCGGGTCATCCCTGGATCGCCGCCCTCGCCTCTCGCGCCGCCGGCGGCGAGTCGGTCGCTGAGGAAGCGCGCCTGCTGCTCGACCTAGCGCTGGTGCAGGAGGGCGATGCGCCGCGCGCCCCGGCGGCCTTCATCCGCCGTGTCGTCGCTGCGATGACCGCAAAAGTGACCGGTTCGGCGCCTGGAGATGCTGGCTGATGCTGCGCCCTTTGGATTGCCTCTTCGATCCGCCCGTGGACAGCGACTCGGAGAACGCGCCCGTTCACCTCATCCGTGCGCTGCGCCCCGACGAGCTTGCCGCAGCCCTTGATTGTTTGGCGCCAGCGCAGTCGGCGTTCTTGAAGCTCACGGGCTTCGCCGCGAAAAGCGGCACCGTGCAAATCCTTCCGCTGGCGGCCGACGGCCGTGTCACAGCCTTGCTCGGATTGGGGGAAACGGTTGGCGGCGCGCCTTTCGGCGCACTGCCCTACGCGCTGCCTGCCCTCTCCCGCTGGCGCCTGGCAGAGGGAACCGCTGATCCCTCCGCCGCTGCACTTGGGTATTGTCTAGGAGCCTACCGCTACAACGATCTCAAGTCCGAGGTGAAGCGCCCCGCTTTGCTGGAACACCCTATGATGAGCAGCGCAGGCACGCAGGCACGCGCTATCTGGATGGCACGGGATCTCGTCAACATGCCTGCAAACCTCCTCGGCCCTGAGGAGCTTTCGGAGGTCGTGGTAACTTTAGCGCAAGGTTTTGGTGCGAAGGCTAACATCGTTGCAGGAGAGGAGCTTAGCGAATCTTATCCGGCAATTGCTGCTGTCGGTCGTGGATCTGACCGGAAGCCGCGCGTCGCGATCCTGCGGTGGCGCGGTAGCCGGGCGGATGAGCATTCTCCTAAGATCGCACTCTGCGGCAAGGGCGTTTGTTTCGACAGCGGCGGCTATGATTTGAAACCGTCCTCCTCCATGCTGCGCATGAAGAAGGACATGGGGGGAGCCGCCGTGCTGATGGCGGTCGCTGCCGTAATTATGGCCGAGGATCTACCGATCGAGATGACGTTGCGCATCGGCTGCGTCGAGAATAGCGTGTCGGGCTCTGCGATGCGCCCGCTCGATGTTCTCAGGACACGCAGCGGGAAAACCGTGGAAGTGGGCAATACCGATGCCGAAGGACGTCTCGTTCTTTGTGATCTTCTCACCGACGCAGTGGCTGAAGGGCCAGATTTCATTCTTGACGCTGCTACCCTGACAGGGGCCGCACGCGCGGCACTTGGTCCAGATATCCCAGCCCTGTTCTCGTCGGATGAGAAATGGAGTCACCGTCTAGTGCACTCTGCATCCAGCGAGGACGATCCGCTTTGGCAGCTGCCGCTTTGGCCAGGCTATGAAGGATGGCTTGATAGCGCCGTCGCGGACTTGAACAACGTTTCGGCATCACCTCTTGCAGGCGCCATTGTTGGGGCCCTTTTCCTGCAGCGGTTTGTTCCGCAACGGATTCCTTGGGCGCATATCGATCTTTACGCGTGGAACGACACCACTCGTCCGGCCCGTCCGGAGGGAGGTGAAGCGCCGGGTGTTCGCAGCATTGCTGCCGCGATACGCCAGTTTGCAGAGGAGAGGTGTTCTGCGGGTCACTAAACTAGTTGATTTTCTTACGTATGGAGAACGGTTTCGGAGTTGTATTAAAATCGGGTAATGCCACCTGAAAATTGCTGTCTTTTCAGCAAGGCACAACATACACTGGGTTGTCCCCAGTTTCGCTAGTCATACGGCGAGGCTAGGCAGCCAAAGGGGACCCTCGGGGTCTCGAAGTATTTGGCGGGGGTTCAAACCGTCCTGCCATGAAAGGGTTGAGAAATGGTAGCCGGTCAGTCATCGGACCAGCTTATTGGCGTTCTTCGCGATACGATTGTGGCTCTTGTCCGTCGGGATGGGCCTGATCTCTCAGCGCGGCAGCTCGGAGTATTCCTAACCTGCTATCTGACCGACAAAGCGCATACCGTGCGTGGTTTGGCGGCGGATCTCGAGGTCTCAAAGCCAGCCATCACGCGCGCGCTTGATCGCCTGACCGAATTCGAACTGGTGCGGCGCAAACTCGATCCCGCGGATCGTCGCAGCGTGCTCGTGCAAAAAACCCTGAAGGGTTCCGCCTTCCTTCGCGATTTGCGCGTTGTGATGAACGAGGCGGCGAACGGCAAGGCCGCCGGTCACGAGGCCGCGACAAGACGCGCCGCTGCCGGCTGAGATGACGGGGGCCGATGGGTCGCCGTTCAGACTTCTCCGCAACGTCAGTGAATCTCAGCGATAAAAGGCTACGAGTCCCGTGGCGCGACATATCGCCGGGGGGAGGCTTCACAGACTGGGTTAGCGTTGTTATACGGCGGCCCGAGGGCGCATAGCTCAGTTGGTAGAGCAGCTGACTCTTAATCAGCGGGTCCAAGGTTCGAGTCCTTGTGCGCCCACCACCCTCGCGGGCTTTCGTGGGCCGGTCCGGTTCCGATACGAACTTTTTTCCCGCTGGCGAACCATGGCTGGCCGTTGCCAGCTAGGCTGACCATAGAGCGGGAGCGTGACGGATGGTGGAAGTGACCGGGCGCGAGCCCCTGATCGAGGATTATGCGATCATCGGGGACTGCCACACCTGCGCCCTTGTCAGCCGCGACGGGTCGATTGATTGGCTGTGCCTCCCCCGTTTCGATAGCGATGCCTGCCTCGCTGCACTGCTGGGGACCCCAGAGCATGGCTCCTGGCGATTGGGCGCCGCGGCTGAGGGCGCACGGGTTAGTCGCGTCTATCTGCCGCACAGCATGATCCTCGAGACTAAAATCGTGACGGATCAGGGCGAGGCTCGCGTTCTTGATTTCATGCCGGTTGGCCATAATGAGACGGCCATCATCCGGATCGCCGAGGGCATCCGCGGGGAAGTCGAGCTGCGGCTCGATCTCACTTTGCGCTTCGACTATGGCTCCGCGATCCCTTGGGTGACGCGCCTACCGGACGATACGGGTATCCAAGGCATCTGCGGGCCTGACCGGGTCAGCCTGTTTTCCGCCATCGAGTTGCTCAACGACCATCTGGCGACCACCGTGAGTTTCACGCTGCGCGCCGGCGAGCGGCAGGTGTTCTCCTTGGTCCATAACGCGTCGCATCTCGATCCGCCCGAACGGCCGGACTTCGAGGCGGAATATCACAGCACCGAGCAGTTCTGGACCGATTGGGCGGGTTCGGCCGTTTACGAGGGCAAATGGTCCGCCGCCGTCGAACGCTCGCTGCTCACCCTCAAGGCGCTGACCTATGCGCCCACCGGCGGCATTGTGGCGGCCGCCACCACATCGCTGCCGGAGCAGCTCGGCGGCAACCGGAACTGGGATTATCGTTTCTGCTGGCTGCGTGACGCGACGCTGACCCTGGGTGCTTTCCTGCGCGCCGGGTATCTGACCGAGGCGAAAGCCTGGCGGGACTGGCTGCTGCGGGCGATTGCCGGGATGCCGGACCAGATCCAGATCATGTATGGCATCGGCGGCGAGCGGCGGCTGACGGAGTGGGAAGCGCCCTGGCTGCCTGGCTATGCCAATTCCGCCCCGGTGCGGATCGGCAACGCCGCATCGGAGCAGGTTCAGCTCGATGTCTATGGCGAGGTCATGGCGGTTTTGTCGGAAGGCCGCCGCCTGGGTCTTGCCGACCTGCCCGCCGGCTGGGGGATGCAGCGGGCCCTCGCCAACCACCTCTGTCAGATCTGGCGCGATCCCGATGACGGTATCTGGGAGGTGCGCAGCGGCCGCCAGCCCTTCGTCTTCTCCAAGATCATGTCGTGGAGCGCGCTGGACCGCTGCATCTCCGACGCCGAGACCTATGGGATGGAAGGCGATCTGGAGACCTGGCGGGAGAACCGGGAGGCGCTGCGGGTGGAGATCCTGGAGAAGGGTTTCAACAAGAGTTTGAATGCCTTCGTGCAGGTCTATGGCGGCGATGAGCTCGATGCCAGCCTGCTGCTGATTCCTCGCACCGGATTCCTGAGCGCGCACGACCCGCGCATGCTCGGCACCGTTGCGGCCATTGAGCAAGGGCTGGTGGAGGACGGGCTTGTGCTGCGCTATGACACGCGGCGCAGCACCGATGGGCTGCCGCCCGGTGAGGGCGTGTTCCTGGCCTGCAGCTTCTGGCTGGCCGACAACTACGCCCTGCAGGGCCGGGCGGAGGAGGCGGAGGCGCTGTTCAACCGGCTGCTCGCCATCTCCAATGATGTCGGGCTGCTCGCGGAGGAATA
>NZ_LMUQ01000073.1:156110-311175 GCF_009765865.1 Acidisoma sp. L85 | reverse complement strand
TGGCAATTTTCCGCAGGCCTTTTCGCATGTCGCGGTGGTCAATACCGCCTATGCCATCGCTGTGGGCGCCGAAGGGGCAGCCGAGGCTCATAAGGCCGACAGTTAAGCAACCCTCCGGCTGCGCTATCGCCTCTTCTACTATCCGCTCCACCCGGCCTAGGATTGCGTCATGCAATCCAGTTCGGCCGTTCCCCTGACTGTGCCGCCAGCGCGCCGCCCTTTCGGCAAGCGCTATATCTTTGTGGTGGTGGGCGTTGCCTTTCTGGCGCTGCTTGTCTCTGCGGGTTTGCGAGGCACGCCGGGCGTGCTGATGGTGCCGCTGCAACACAGCTTCGGCTGGAGCCGCGCCATTATCGCGCTGGCCGCCGCGATCGGCATCTTCCTCTACGGGCTGATGGGTCCCTTCGCAGGCGCGCTGATCCAGCGGTTTGGCGTCCGGCGGGTGGTGACCATCGCGCTCATCGGCATGTCGGCCGCGACGGGTGCTAGCTCCTTCATGACGGTGCCTTGGCAGCTCGTTGCCACATGGGGTGTGCTGTCCGGCATCGCGACCGGCTGCGTCGCCAATGTGCTGGGGGCCATCATCGTCAACCGCTGGTTCACCACCAATCGCGGCCTGGCGATGGGGCTGCTGACGGCGAGCACGGCGACCGGAACGCTTATCTTCACCCCTGCCCTCTCCGCCATCGCGACTTCCGCCGGCTGGCGGCCGGTGGTTCTGACCGTCGCGGCGGCGACCCTGCTGGTGGCGCCCCTCTTCGCATTGCTGGTGCCGGAGCGGCCTGCTTCGATCGGGCTGGTGCCTTGGGGCGCCGAGCCGAGCTACCTGCCGCCTCCCCCACCGCTCGTGCCGCCGCTGCGCAACGCCTTCGGCGCTTTGGCAGAGGGTGTGAAAAGCCGCACCTTCTGGCTGCTCTTCGCGAGCTTCTTCGTCTGTGGCTTCACGACCAACGGCATCGTCGGCACCCATCTCATCGCGCTCTGCAGCGACCACGGCATTCCCGAGGTTCGTGCGGCCGGGCTTTTGGCGCTGATGGGGATCTTCGACCTGATCGGAACAACGGGGTCCGGCTGGCTGACCGACCGTTTCGATTCCCGAAAACTGCTCTTCATGTATTACGGGCTCCGCGGATTGGCGCTGATCTACCTGCCCTTCTCCGGCTTCGACGTAATCGGGCTTTCGACCTTCGCCGTGTTCTTCGGGTTGGACTGGATCGCGACCGTGCCGCCGACGTTGCGTCTCGCGAATGATGCTTTCGGGGAGACGCGGGCGCCGCTGATCTTCGGCTGGGTGGTGGCAGGGCACCAGCTTGGTGCCGCCAGCGCCGCCTTCTTCGCCGGCGCCGTGCGGACGTTGGACGGCAGTTACATGCCGGCTTTTATTGTTGCGGGATTGCTGGCGGTGGGAGCGGCCTTCCTGTCGGTCTTCATCAACAAGGCGAGCAGCCAGCTTAGCCCATCGGCTGCCTGAGGGAGGCCACGGGTGAAGATCCAGGAGTGAGCGGCGACCCAACGGATTCGTCACGGCACGCGAAGGCGTTCGGCACCCCGTGCCATCCAAGCCTTGCCTTCGTCACGCAGGCAAGGCGTTGATCCTCGGAGAGGATGACGTGGTGGAATGAGCGCGGTTCAATCTGGAGACATCATACCCTAGCCAAAGGGATCGGCGAGCGGCTCGCCGCTGGCGGCGCGGCGGATGACGTCCTCCGCCTCGTCCCTGTCGCAGGCGAGCACGCGGCGGGTCACGGCGGAGCCGAAACCGGCACGGCCGAAGGCGGCCATGACGCGCATTGGCTCGAGGGCCCGACCGCCTTCTGTGGAATAGGGCCCGACCCTTCGGCGGCGGGCGAAGATCAGGGCGGCGGCCAGTTCCGCGGTTTCGTTCTCCGGCACGGCCGTCGCGGCGGTCTCGCTTCCCACGCCTTTGGCGCCGAGATGGGCCAGGACGGCGCGGCGGGAGCCGCCGGTGCGGCGCAGGCGCCTCGCGCGGCTTTCGGCAAAGGCGGCATCATTGACCGCGCCGAGTTTGGTGAGGCTTTCCACCACCTGCCGCGCCACCGCTCGCCAGCTTTCCGCCTGCGTCGCCAAGGTCTCGCGATCGGCGCCCTCCGCCGCGCCCATCGCCTCCGCCCAGCGATGAATCCGTTTGTCGAGCGCGCGCGTGAGGGACGCGCCCGTGCCGCCGTAGCGCAGCATATGGGCGAGCGCCCCCTCCCGCAGACTCGCCTCGTCCATGCGTCCCGGCTCGCTGCGCGCCATGCATTAACCTGCCATCGGGGGATTGATTGACGTCATAGGTCCCGGATCCCATACATCGCTGCTTTCCGTGCCTGGAAGGTTCGCATGATCGCTGCGCTGATGCCGAACTACAACCGCGCCGACCTCGCTTTCGAGCGGGGCGAAGGCGCTTGGCTGTATGCGACGGATGGCCGACGATTCCTTGACTTCGGCGCGGGCATCGCGACCTCGCTGCTCGGCCATGGTCATGCGGGTCTGACGGCCGCCATCGCGGCGCAGGCCGGACGCGTCATGCATGTCTCCAACCTCTATCGCGTGCCCGAAGCCGAGCGGCTCGCGGCGCGGCTGGTGGCGGCGAGCTTCGCGGACAGCGTGTTCTTCTGCAACTCGGGCGCCGAGGCGAACGAGGGCATGGTCAAGATGCTGCGGAAGGCGCAGGCCGAAACTGGCCATCCCGAGCGCTGGCGCATCATCTGCTTCGATGGCGCGTTTCACGGCCGCACGCTGGCGATGATCTCCGCCACCGGCAACCCGGCCTATATCAAGGGCTTTGGGCCGCCCGTGGATGGTTTCGACCACGTGCCGTTCAACAACCTCAACGCACTGCGCGACGCGATCGGGCCGGAGACCGCCGGCATCATCGCCGAGCCGATCCAGGGTGAGAGCGGCATCCGCAATGCCGTGCCCGATTTTCTGCGCGGCCTGCGTGCGGCTTGCGACGAGTTTGGCCTGTTCCTGGGGCTCGACGAAATCCAGACCGGCATGGGTCGCACAGGCAAGCTCTTCGCGCATGAGTGGGCGGGCATCACGCCGGATGCCATTTCGCTGGCAAAAGGTCTCGGCGGCGGCTTTCCGATAGGCGCCGTGCTGGCGCGCGAGGAAGTGGCGCAGCATCTGCGCCCCGGCAGTCATGGCACGACTTTCGGCGGCAACCCCCTCGCCTGCGCCGCCGGCAACGCGGTGCTGGATGTCGTGCTCGCGCCGGGCTTCCTCGATGGGGTCGCGCGCACGGCCGAGTATCTGCGCGCGGGGCTGGGCAAGCTGATGCGCGAGCACCCCGGCATCATTACCGAGATCCGTGGCCAGGGTCTGCTGATCGGTCTGCGCTGCGGCGTGCCCAATACCGAGTTGCAGGCGGCCTGCCTCGCCGAAGGTCTGCTGACGGTGGGCGCAGGGGACAATGTGCTGCGTCTCGTGCCTCCGCTCATTATCTCGAATACGGAATGCGACGAAGCGCTTAGCCGCCTCGCGCGCGCCGCCGCGCGATGCACATTGCCGGCGAAGGAAGCGGCTTCGCCATGAGCGGCAGGCCGCGCCACTTCCTCGATCTCAGCGATATCGACAGCGCGACCCTGCGGGGAATGCTGGAGAGTGCCGCCGTTTGCAAATCCGACAGGCGCGGGCATGCCAAGCCGCTGACTGACAAGACCGTGGCTCTCATTTTCGAGAAGCCGAGTACCCGCACGCGGGTGAGCTTTGAACTCGCCGTACGCGAACTCGGCGGCGATGTGGTGGTGCTGTCGGGGCGCGAGATGCAGCTCGGCCGGGGCGAGACTGTCGCGGATACGGCGCGGGTGCTGTCGCGTTATGTCGATGCGATCATGCTGCGGACCGATCAACCCGAGAAGCTGCAGGAACTCGCGCGGCATGCGACGGTGCCGGTGATCAACGGTCTCACCGCGGCGTCTCATCCCTGCCAGATCATGGCGGATGTGCTGACCTTCGAGGAGCATCGCGGGCCGATCTCCGGCCAGACCATCGCCTGGCTGGGCGACGGCAATAATGTCGCGCGTAGCTGGATCGAGGCCGCCGCGCGCTTCCGCTTCCACCTGCGGCTGGCGACGCCGAACGAACTCGCCCCGCCGCGCAGGGTGCTGGACTGGGCACGCGCGGAAGGGGCGCGGGTGGAGCTCGGGGAGGATCCGCTGGCGGCGGTGCGCGATGCTCGGTGCGTGGTGACCGATACCTGGGTCAGCATGGCCGATGATGCGGGGGAGAGCCGCCACAATCTGCTGGCGCCGTTCCGCGTGACGGAGGCGGTGATGGCGCAGGCGGCGCCGGATGCGCTGTTCATGCACTGCCTCCCCGCGCATCGCGGAGAAGAGGTGACGGCGGCGGTGATCGACGGCCCCTATTCGGTGGTGTTCGACGAGGCGGAGAACCGGCTGCATGCACAGAAGGGGATCCTCATCTGGGCGCTCGGCGGCGGCGGAGCTGGCGGTTGAAGCGCATTGGTATCATCGGCGGATCGAGCGATGTGGCGACGGCCGATTACTACCGGCGGCTGAATGCGGCGGTGAATGCTCGGCTGGGAGGCTGGAATACCGCCGAACTTGTGATGACCTCGATGAATTTCGCTTTCTGCACGGACTGCGTGCACAACGGCCGCTGGGAGGTGATGGGCGCCTACCTCGCGGATCGCGCGGCGGCGCTGGAAGCGGCCGGGGCCGATTTCTTCCTTTGCGTCTCGAACACGCTGCATCGCCTGGCGGATGTTTTCACGGCGGGCCGCGCGATTCCGTTTCTGCATATCGTTGATCCGACCGCGCGGGCGATCCAGGCGGCTGGGCTCTCGCGCATTGCCTTGCTCGGAACAAAGCCGACGATGGCGACGGAATTTCTGCGGCGCCGCTACACGGAGCAGTTCGGGATCCGCATCGACGTGCCGGTGCCCGAGGAGCAGGACGTGCTCGACCGCATCATCTTCGACGAGCTTTGCCGCGGGCAGTTCACCGATAGCGCGCGGGCGACTTACCTTGCGGTCGTCGATCGGCTGGCGGCGCAGGGTAGCGAGGGCGTCATTCTCGGTTGCACCGAGATCCCGCTGCTCATCACGCAATCCGACCGACCCGGCATCCCGATGTTCGATACGACGGGACTGCATGTCGAGGCGGCGGTGGAGCTGGCTCTGGCTTAGGCGCACGAGCGGCTTACGATTCGTTATCGAAACATCTTTGCCTTGACGTGGCGCCGTGGCAGGCTGCCGCAATGGCAAAGCCACGACAGTCCGAACTCTCTGAAGCCGGAGATCTGCTAGGCACGCTGTGTCCTCCGCTCTCTGCGCAGTCCGCGGCTTCCGCGCCGGTGGGCTCGGAAGGGCATCGCGACCGCATGCGATTGCGGTTGCTGCGAGCGGGGCCGGAGGCTTTGGCCGATCACGAAGTACTGGAAATGACGCTGTTCCTGGCGTTGCCGCGGCGGGACACCAAGGCAATCGCGCGTGCTCTGCTCGCGCGTTTTCGCAGCTATGCCGGATGTATCTCGGCGTCGGCGCAGGAACTCCGCGAGGTCGAGGGTATGGGCGACGCGGGAATCGCGGCGCTGAAGACGATACAGGCGGCGGCTCTGCGGCTTATGCGGGCCGAGGTTATGGATCAGCCGGTTCTCAAAAGCTGGGATCGGCTCATGGAATATCTCAATGCCGTGCTGGCGCGCGAGCGGGTGGAACATTTCCGTGTGCTCTATCTCGACACGCGCAATCGCTTGTTGGCGGATGAGGCGCAGGGGCGCGGTACGGTTAACCTTACGCCTGTCTATCCGCGCGAGATCGTGCGGCGCGGTTTGGAGCTCAGCGCCACTGCGCTGATCCTGGTGCACAACCACCCGAGCGGCGATCCCACGCCGTCGCAGCAGGATATCACGATGACGCGGTCGATCCGCGAGGCCGCGGAGCCGCTTTCCATCGTGCTGCATGATCACGTCATCGTCGGCAATGGGCGGTGGCTGAGTTTCCGCCGGGAGGGCTTGTTGTAGCAGCAACGCGATGGAGGCCTCATCAGGGCGCAACCCGGAGATCGAGGTGTTGCGGGGCGTCGCGGTGATGTTGGTGATCCTGAACCATGTCGAGGTGCTGCTGCCATGGCATCACGGATTGGGCTGGGATTTCGGTGGTGGGCTGTGGTGCGGTGTCGATCTGTTCTTCTGCATTTCCGGCTATGTCATCGCGCGCTCATTGTTGCCGCGGCTGCGCGGCGCGAGCGGTGAGGCATTCTGGCGCGAGGCCGGGGCATTTTGGATCCGCCGCTTCTTCCGGCTAGCGCCGAGCGCCTGGCTATGGCTCGCCATTCCCATTCTGCTCTCCGCCGTCACCCGCCGGACTGATCTTTTTGGCCATATCCAGCTCGATCTCGCCGATGCGACGGCGGCGGTGCTGCATGTCGCGAATTTCCACTGGGCCGCCTGCGTGGCAGGTCAGGCACATTGCGGGGTGCTGTCGGTCTACTGGTCGCTGTCGCTGGAGGAGCAGTTCTATCTCGTGTTGCCCTTCGTGGCGGTGTTTGCCGGGCGGCTTCTGCCACAGGTTCTCGGGTTTGGCGTGGTGCTGCAGCTGCTCCTTCCCCGGCCGCAATTCGGTTCCTTGCTGTCCTTCGTCCGGACGGATGCGATCATGCTGGGGGTGCTCATCGCACTCGCGGAGGGCGGCCCGATGGCTCGGGCACTGGCGCCCCGATTTCTGGAGAGCCGGATCTGGCGGCCCCTGCCCTTCACGCTGCTGGTGCTGATGGTGGGGGCGGCGCGATACGCGATCGTGCCGTTTCATATGGGTCTGGTGGCGGTGCTGGCGGCGGGTCTGGTGTGGATCGCCAGTTTCGACCGGGGCTATCTCCGCCGCGTGGGCCGGTGGCGTGGCCTCATGGGCTGGATCGGCGAGCGGTCCTACAGCCTGTACCTCATCCACTTGCCAAGCTTTTGGATCGCCCGGGCGATGCTGGCGCGGGTTCTGCCGCCAGTGGCGTCTAGAGGCTGGGCGCCGGACGTCTTCGTGATCGCCGTAGCGACGGCGCTGCTGATCCTGCTCGTCGAGGCCAACCTGCGCCTCATAGAGCGTCCGGCGCGGCGCTACGGGCACCGAGTTGCCGAGGATTTGGCGCGGACTCATCACGAAATTTAGACTGTAACAAAAGTTAACATACTGCTATCGGCTAATGCGACAAATCTCGTTCTCAGGATTTCATTCGCCATGGCCGCTACTCCCACCGCCACGCTCGCCGGCACAGGCGCAACCTTCGCGATCACCGATACGAGCGACTGGGACACAGGCTTTACGGGCAGCGGGACGATCACCAATACCGGGAAAACGGCGGTCAACGGCTGGACGGTCAGTTTCAACCTCGCCAATGCGATTACCAATATTTGGAATGCTCAGATCATCAGCCACGCGGGCACGAACTACGTGATCGGCAATCTACCCTATGACAGCGCCATCGCGGTGGGCGGCAATGTCGCCTTCGGCTTCCAGGCGACCGGCGGCAGCCCGGTTTTTCCGACCAGCGCCACGCTGAATGGAGCAACCCTCTCCTCCGCTCCAATCGTGCCGAGCCTGTCCGTCTCAGATAGCAGTGTCACGGAGGGCACCGCCGCGACGCTGAACGAGAGCTTCACGGTAACGCTTTCCGCCGCCGCCAAGACCGCCGTGACCGTCGGCTATAAGACCGCCAACGGCACGGGCACTGCCGGGAAGGATTACAACGCCGCCAGCGGCACGCTGACCTTCGCCCCCGGCGTCACGAGCCAGACCATCACCGTGCCGACGCATCCCGGCACCGCCGGCAGCACGAAAGCCTATAGCCTCACGCTTTCCCAGCCGAGTGGAGCCGTGATCGCGCGCCCGACCGCCACCGGCAGCATCGTGACGCCCGCACCTTACGTTCCGCCCAGCGCGACCGTGGCCGATGTCAGCGTCACCGAAACCAACAACACAACGGCGACCGGAAGCACGTTGCTGCCGGCGGGAGCGCTCAGCACCAGCGGGAACCAGATCGTCGATGCCAGCGGGCACGCGGTGAAGATCGCGGCGGTGAATTGGTTCGGGCTGGAGACGTCATCCTTCGCGCCGCAGGGTCTCTGGGCGCAGAGCTACCAGACCATGATGAAGCAGATGGTTTCGCTCGGCTTCAACACGATCCGCCTGCCCTTCTCGCTGCAGCTACTCAACAGCGCCAGCGTGCCGAATGGCATCGACTACACGAAGAACCCGGATCTCCAGGGGCTGAACGGCCTGCAGGTCATGGATAAGATTGTGGCCTATGCCGGGACCCTCGGCCTCAAGATCATCCTGGACGACCATCGCAGCGCGGCGGGCTCCGGCCCTAACGACAACGGGCTATGGTACGACAGCGGCTATACCGAGGCGCAGTGGATCGCCGACTGGAAGACGCTGGCAACGCGCTATGCCGGGACCAATACGGTCATCGGCGCGGATCTCTCGAACGAGCCGCATGGCGCCGCGACCTGGGGCGATGGCAGCGCGAATGACTGGGAGGCCGCCGCGACGCGGGCGGGCGACGCGATCCAAACGGTCAACAAAAGCTGGCTGATGTTCGTCGAGGGCGTGCAGAGCTACCAGGGCAACAACACTTGGTGGGGCGGCAACCTTATGGGCGCGAAGGCCCACCCTGTCGTTCTGACCACCGCCAATAAGGTCGTCTACTCGCCGCATGACTATCCGGCTTCCGTCAGCGGACAGCCTTGGTTCACGGCAGCGAATTACCCGAACAACCTGCCCGCGGTGTGGAACCAGTATTGGGGCAATCTCTATCAGACAGGCACGGCGCCGGTTTTCGTCGGTGAATACGGGTCCAAGCTGCAAACCACGAGCGACCAGCAATGGATGCAGCAACTCGTCGCTTATATGAAAGCGCCGGGCGGGGTTGGCGGCGCGCAGGGTATCAGCTGGGGATATTGGGACTGGAACCCGACCTCCGGCGATACCGGAGGCATCCTGGAAGATGATTGGGCGACAGTCGATCCAGCGAAGATCGCGGCGATCACACCGGGTTTCTATCACGCGGCGGACAGCACCACCGTGCTTGCGCCGAGCGGGGTCGATTTCACGGTGACGCTTTCGGCCGCCTCCACGAAGACCGTGACGATCGCCTATGCCACCAAGGACGGCACGGCGCATGCGGGAACCAATTACACCGCGACCTCAGGCACGCTGACATTCGCGCCAGGCACCACGAGCGAAATTGTCGCCGTGCATCTTCTCGGCAGCGCGGCCACGAGCAAGCTGACCTTCATGCTGGCGCTGAGTGATCCTCTGGCCACGACGCTTGGCCGCGCGAGCGCGACGGCGACGCTTGTGCCTGGTGCTGCGGCGACTGTGGCCGCGAAGGCGGCTGTTGTGAATACCAATGGCAGCAGCACAATGGCGACGAATACGAGCGTGACGACGAGCCTCGCGGGCCATGTCACCGCCGCGATTGGAGACGTGTCAAACGGCGCGCGGACGGCGACCGTGACGGTGAACGACGATAGCGACAAGGCCTCGCATGCCTGGCGGGTCGAGATCGATACGGCCTCTGCCATCACGGGGCTGTCGGGTGGGACGATCCTCTCACATGTCGGCAACGTCTACATGCTGGGCAATGCCACGACGAATGGCGCGATTGTGGCACACGGCACGACGAGTTTCAGCTTCCAGGCAGCCGGTGCGGCGGGTGCGACGGTGGACGCTCACCTCGTTTCTTTGCAGTGACGCAGTGGCAATGACTCCGTGACGTCATCCTCGGCGAAGGCCGAGGATCCACGCCTTGCTTGTGGCGGCGAAGGAAGGCGTGGATGCTCGGCCTTCGCCGAGCATGACGATAGCTTTGGACGAGCTCATCTCAGTAAGCTTGCTCCGACCACAAAGACGGCGCGGTCATCGCGAGGACGCGGAGGTCGAGAAGGATCGACCAGTTGTCGATGTAGTACATATCGTGCGCGACGCGTTGACGCAGCTTCTCGACGGTATCGGTTTCGCCGCGCCAGCCATGGACTTGCGCCCAGCCGGTGATGCCCGGCTTGACGCGGTGTCGCGCGGCGTAGTCGGCTACCGCTTTGTCGAAGGGCTGGCCGGCAGCCTCGGTGCCCAAGGCATGCGGGCGCGGTCCTATCAGCGACATGTCGCCTCGGATGACGTTGAAGAGTTGCGGCAGTTCGTCGAGGCTGGTGCGGCGGAGAAGCCGGCCGATGCGTGTCACGCGCGGATCATCCCGGACGGCCTGGCGACAGCCCGCTAGATCCTGCGCGCCTGGCCGCATCGTGCGAAACTTCCTCACGCGGATCAGGCGATGATTGAAGCCGAGACGCGGCTGGTTGAAGAAGACCGGTCCCGCGCTGTCCAAGCGAATGGCGCAGGCGATCAGCGTCATCAACGGCGCAAGTAGCAACAGAAACGCCGCGGCGAGCGCGAGATCCTCGGCACGCTTGATTGCCGCGGCGGTTCCGGAAATCGGACGATCGCGGAGATGGAGGAAAGGGAGACCACAAATCGAGGACACGCGGGCATTGCGGAAATGGAAACTGCCGAGATCCGGGGCGAGCCGAATGTCGATCGGCAGCGCGGACATGCGCCCGACGATCTCCCGGATGCGCCAAGAGGCGGCGCCGGGCAAGGCGATCACGATGAGATCGACATCCCCCGCGCGGATGGTGTCTCGAACGGCGAGCAGGTCCCGCAGCAATGACCATGTCGGCAAAGCCAAGGCTCTCGCGCCCTTGGTGGTCGGCAGAAAGCCCACGACCCTGAAGGCGTCTTGCGGGTTCTCGGCGAGATGGGCGGCGAGATGGCGCACGTGATCTCCGCCGCCGATGATGATGGCGCGGCGCCGATGCTCCGCCCCCGCGACATGTTCCCATGTCCAAGGATGGAGCACGGCGTGGAGGGCGAGCACGGCTGAGGGCGAAAGGAGCGCCCAGGCACAAAGCCAGTTGCGGTTGGCAAGGGTCGCCAAAGATGGTGCGTGCGTAGCTAGACTTGCGATGCCGTCCCAAACCAGCAAGGCCAGCACCACAAATGCGAAAGCGCTAAGCGCCGGTGCCAAGGCTTGCTGCAGGCGCATTGTCTCGCCGCGCATGGGGCGGCGGTAGAGTCCCCTCTCCTGTATGAGCCAGGCAACCAAAGCACCCGTCGCGAGAATCACGAGAATCTCGCGCAGCGTATGGCCTGTATGTCCGAGCGGATTGAGGCGGCGGCAGACCAAACCGGTGACGAGGACAGCCAAAACGTCGGCGCCCGCGAGAAGGCTTGAGAGGGTTGCGCCCGTCAGTGTCCAGGCGGGGACGAGAGAGCGGGGACGATCGAGCGACGGCGGAAAGACAAAATGCCCGGACATCGATGTTCCACGCTTCCGCTGAGGGGTGGACTATCTACAGTCGTTGTTAACTCAAAATCAATTAAACTCAATTCTTCGACTGCCAAGTGTCGGCGGACGAAACACCAAATTACCGCGCAGTACCTGCAAAGTCGTAACGCGCTCGAGGTCTTCGTCGTGCCGCGCGATTCCCGTCAAATGCCAGGGCGCGATGGAACGCAACCCGGCTTCGTGAGTGCGCGGGATTGCAATTCAGATGGGGCCGCGTTGACCGGAGGCCGACGCAATCATTTGTCGCCTGCGCTCTTTTCACCGAAGACGCGCTCAAAGAGACGGTCGATGTTGCGCAGATGGGCCTCGGGTCGCATGGCCTCGTCCAGGATCGCGGAAGGGACGCGGCCGGCAACTTCCGGATCGGCGTCTAGGTTGGTGCGGAAGTCGCGGCCCTCGGGCGTGCCGAGCTTGGTCCAGGTCTCCATCGCATTGCGTTGCACGATGCGATAGGCGTCCTCCCGCAGGATGCCGGCGCGGGCCAGCGCGAGGAGCACCTCGCCGCTATGCACGACGCCGCCCAGCGCATCGAGATTGGCCGCCATCCGCTCGGGGTGAACGACCAGCTTCGCCATCATCCCGGCCAGCCGCACCAGCGCGAAGTCGAGTGCGATGGCGGCATCCGGCGCGAAGACGCGCTCGACCGAGGAGTGGCTGATATCGCGCTCGTGCCACAGGGTGACGTTCTCCAGCGCCGGCACGACGGCGGCGCGGACGATGCGGGCGAGGCCGGTGAGGTTCTCGCTGAGCACCGGGTTGCGTTTGTGGGGCATGGCGCTCGACCCCTTCTGGCCGGGGTGGAAGAACTCCTCCGCCTCCCGCACCTCGGAGCGCTGCAGATGCCGCACCTCGGTCGCGAGGCGTTCGATCCCACTCGCCACCACGGCGAGGGCGGAGAACCACGCAGCGTGGCGGTCCCTTGGGATGACCTGGGTGGAGACGGGCTCGATGGCCAGGCCGAGCTTCCCGGCGACATGGGCTTCCACCGCGAGGTCGAGATGGGCGTAGGTGCCGACCGCGCCGGATATGGCGCAGGTGGCGATCTCGGCCCGCGCCGCGACCAGCCGCGCCCGGTTGCGGGCGAATTCCGCGTAATGGCCGGCGAGCTTGAGGCCGAAGCTGGTGGGTTCGGCATGGATGGCATGGCTGCGGCCGATGGTCAGGGTGTGCTTATGCTCGATCGCGCGGGTCTTCAGCGCCGCCAGCACCGCATCGACATCGGCGATGAGCAGGTCGGTGGATTGCACGAGCTGCACCGAGAGGCAGGTGTCGAGCACGTCCGAACTCGTCATGCCGAGATGGACGTAGCGGCTCTCGGGGCCGATGCCCTCGGCGAGCCAGGTGAGGAAAGCGATCACGTCATGGCGGGTCTCGCGCTCGATCTCATCGATCCGGGCGACATCGGCGGGGCCGATTGTAGCGAGGCGGGCGTCGCCCTTCTCGCGGATGACGCGGGCCGCCTCCTCGGGGATCGCGCCAGTGAGCGCCATGCCCTCGGCCGCCAGCGCCTCGATCTCGAACCAGATGCGATAGCGGTTCTCGGGCGACCAGATGGCGGCCATCTCGGGGCGGGAATAGCGGGGGACCATGGCGGTGTTCCGGCTGCGGTGCCCGGTCGCCCTAACGTCAGGGGGCGGCGTTGACAAGGAGGGGGCGGATCATGAGGTAGGGGATGATGAACGATCTGCTGCTCTCCCAGCTTGCCGCCCTGGCCCAGGTGCTGGTGATCGACCTCATGCTGGCCGGGGATAATGCCGTGGTCATCGGCATGGCCGTTACCGGCCTTTCGGCCGGGCAGCGGCGCTGGGCGGTGCTGTTCGGCGTGGGCTTCGCCGTGGTCATCCGCGTGGCGATGGCCTTCGTGGCGCTACGGCTGCTGGCGATCATCGGATTGACGCTGGCGGGCGGGCTGCTGCTGCTGTGGGTTTGCTGGAAGATGTTCCGCGAACTGCGGCGCCGGCCGGCTCATGGGGCGGGTGGCGTGGCGAAGAGCAAGACCGTGTTGCAGGCGGCAATCCAGATCGCCATCGCCGATATATCAATGAGCCTGGACAATGTGCTGGCGGTTGCCGGGGCCGCGCATGACCATCCCTGGATCCTGGCCCTCGGCCTGTTGCTTTCGGTGGTGCTGATGGGGGTTGCCGCTAGTTTGATTGCGACGCAGTTGGAGAAGCGGCGGTGGATCGCCTGGGTTGGGTTATTCGTCGTATTCTTTGTGTCTTTGCGCATGATCTGGGAGGGCGCGCATAGCGTGCTCGACCATTTTGGTATCGATGTTTGGGCGATGGTCGCGGGGTAAGGTTTGAGCCTCGCTGTCCCGTGTAGTTAGAAGTTTCTTAAGAGTTTGCTGTCTAACACTATCGTCGTGATTCATACCTTACTCCCGTTTTTTCCAGCAATCTGAAAGTGCGCCGTGTGATTGGCATGGGCGCCAAGCACATGTGCTATGCTGATACAGCGCGGATTGCGCTTGATGTAGGCGGTGCCCCGCGCAGTCTGACCGATGGCGCGGCCGATTGGCACGCCGCCCGCATGGCCTCGCTTGATGATGCGAAGCGACAATTCTTTTTTGTTTCGTACTAGCAACTTCACAACCCAAATACCAAAGCGTATCATGGCCCTGCGGCGACCGAAGCAGTGAGCGTGGCTATCTATGTTAAGGTGGCAATGTGGGATGATGCCGGCGCGCTGGCGCGTCGATCAAGGCCCAAGGTCAGCCTGCGGTATCAAGTGACTCGTGCGGATCGCCGTGGAGAATTACGCGGCCCTCAAACTTCAACGCGCATAACGCATAGTAACGAGAGGAGTGGTAGCACCATGACTGTTGACTTCACTAAGTTTCCTTATCCGGGACTGCACAATCCGCATGCCGCTACGCTGACGGAGGGGATTGCGGCAGCGCCGGTGCCGGCAGGTTTTGCCGTCGTCACTCTCAAGGGACCGCATATCTCCGACTTTTCCGACAGGGTAAGGGCATTCGCCACCGCATTACGCGCTAAGGCCGCGAGTTCGGGAGTGACGGATATCACTGCCTACCGTCAGATCCGGCGGAATGAACTCGGCGGCGCGGTTCCGTTCGACCAGGCCATCTGTGAAACTGCGCTGCATGATGCTGAGCAGCTCCACATCGAGAAATTTCTTGGGGTGCCCGTTGCCCAGATGATGTTGAATAACGCGATCGCCGATTGGGCTTTGATAGTTGAGTTTCAGAGCCCAGAACATGCAACAGTGGCGGCGCAAGTTTGGAAGCGAAAGGGGGAAGAGTTTGAGATTCTGACGCGCGACGTAACCTCCTTCTCTGTTGGCACCTTTAAGAACATGATGCGCTACAGCTCGGTCTCGCGGGATCCCAATCTCATCCAGTTCTTCAATTTCTTCCCCGGTCCTAGCAAGCCCGAAGTTTTATGGCCCGCCTGGCAAGAAGCGCTCCCATGGTTCTTCGATATTGGCGAAATCCGGTCATCTTTTCCTCTGCAGGCACTCGACGCGGACCAACAACTGGCACTGATAAACTACGCGCATTTTGACTCCGTCAAGCATTTTATAATCGGCATATTGTACGATCCCAGGTACCAAAAGATCATAAAGGAGTGCTATGCAGATCGTGGCGTCCTTCTTCCCATGCCGTTTTTCTGTAAGATTGTGCCAGTGTAAAGTATCAGCACGTTCTTTAGCCCGGCTCGCAGGCTGCGGAAATCGGCGTGATCTGAGTCTCTGATCTTGCCGGATTTCCGACGACAGTGCGAAAGGAGCATCGAGGCACCAATAGACTCCCGGCAGCGTCATCGTCTGCCGATAAATGCCGCTGCCGGCGGCCTGCTGGGGTATCACAGCCTGAGTCGTGCAGAAGTTTGCTCGGAAGGCGCTGAGCGATGGCTTATCGGCTGGGGTTTTGGCTTCACCGTCGTGATTGCCGGCAATAGCAATGATCTTTCCCGGGTAGTGGCTATACGGCCGGTAGAATCGCTCGCCGTAGTGGTCGGCTTTGCCGGGACCGTAGAGCACGTCGCCCAGATGAAATAGGAAGGCGGGATTGAGCCCCCCAGCGCTCGGCTTGAAATCAGTTGCCATTTCGTTGGCGATTTCTTCGGCCTCGTCGGCATGGCCGGCGCCGCTGTCATCGAGCACGTGGAAGCGGATTTCCCCGAGCTGCTCGATCTCCTGCACGCCGCCGCCGCCGATGATGTCGCCCAGGTCGATATTGCCATCGCCGCTTGGTGGCGGGATTGAACCGAGTTGCTCTTTGCTCCAATCAACCAGTTGTTTGTGGCTGGCGGCGGCTGGGACTCCCCCACATAGCGGGGGCAAGTGATAGGTCGGAGTTGCGTAACGCGTGGGCATACTGGCGGCAGGAGACGGTGAGTTTGGAGGATGCGCCATCGCTTCTGTCACTCCTTGATGGGCCTCGTGTGGAGGCCGCGTTGAAGCGTTCTTTTTTATGGCGTCGGCGGAGTAGTTCCCGGCGCCGTGCTGAGCCCCGCCGACGGCGCGTAGTAAAGGCGGATGCTCTCCTCCGCTAAGGCATAGCCCGCCTTCATCAGCAAAGCCTGCTCATCCGTCGTGAAGGTGTTCAGCCGCGTCCTCGTATCCCTCGCCTTGTCATACTCGGCTTGAGACAAGCCGGGAGGCAGCGTGCCGGCACCACCGGCATGACGTTCAATCCCCAGAGAGTTCCTGTCCTGATATTTTCTCGGTACGCGCCGATCAGGATCCGTTCACGAAGCGCCTGATCCTGGTCCATCGTTATATCGACGACGCGCCGGAGTTGGCTGAGCCAGTCGGTCGGGGGCGCCTCGAGATCGCCGAACGGGCGCCCAGCGTTGCTGACAAGAAGTGTCTTGAAACGCTTCCAGGCGGGTTCAAGACCCATGTTGTCGTAGACCCCGCCGTCTGACAGCATGCGTCGCTGGGTGAAAGGCGGCCGGTGCAATCCTCCATCGTTCTGCGGCGGATCGACTGTCAGGTGGCTGAAATCGAAGGCGGCTGGCGAAAGAACGGCGGAAAGGCTGAGGAGGCAGCGATGACCTCTGAGAGCGGGAAACTGGGGTTCCGGATGCTGCCGACCTGCCAATCCAGTACAAGACTCCGGGAGAATTGCATGTCCCGACCACTCATCAAGTTCGTCGTATTGAAGACGAATTCTGGCTGGCTAGGCAGGTCTTGCAGCGTTCTTGTGCCTGCGAAGTTGCGTCCGTAGGATTCGGCCACATGCCTAAAAGCGTGGTCCCAAGGTAGGAGACCGAGTGTGATTGCCTCATAGTCGATGCCGTCGCCAGCTTGCTTGAGAATAGGCCGGATGAAGACCTGATCGAGATTTGTCAGGTGTTCCCCAATCCATTGAAGGTCCGTACGGGCCAGGGCCACCGCGAGAACGCCCGCCGCGATCGATCCGCCGGATACACTTGAGACCAGTGCAATCTTCCGGAGCAAGCCGAGCTCGTTAAGTCGCCAGATCGCGCCTGCATGGAAGAGCATGGCTCGATAGCCACCGCCTGAGAAACAAAGTGCGATGGCATCGCGAGGCGGGCCATCTTCGTCCAGAAAAAAAGGCATCGATAAGATGATCCTCTTCCCAAAAACTAAAGCAAAATTCGGTCGAGACAGAAGCGCAGTATGCTGACTTCCGTCAGGTAATGATGGCTAGGACCGTGTCGTTTAATGTTGCGATGGCGGCTTTCTTGGCGAATGATTTGAGCTCGCCGACCGTCAAGCTCGAAGGAACGCTGAAGGCATCCAACTTCGCTTGCTCCATTTGCACGCGGTCGTTGGGAACGCCTCCAGGCGGCCCCGGGACTCTTGCTCTGTCAAGCTGAGCCTGCGCCGAGGATTTGATCATTATCCTGAATATCCTGTTCGTAACGCTATCGTCTTGAACCTCGGAAGGGAGCACTTGTAGATTCGTTTTGCCCACATCCACCAGATCCTCAAAGGTAGCTTGGCCTTGGGCTAGTTGAGGCGCTCCGGGAGCAGGCGCTGGACCTGGCACAACGCGCCTGGGAAGGGCAAAACCGAACGTAGGAACCGCAAACCCGGCGCCGGGCGCAACCGGCCCGCTTCCACCACCGCTACTGGCAATGGCGTTGACGACATTGTCGACAGGCGGGCACCTCGCCGTGCCGGCGGAAGACGGGAACCAGGCGGACAACATCTTCTGCAGCGCGAAGACGCCGGTGAGGAGCCCGCTGAGTTGCGCGACCGCGGTCGCGGTCTGTGAAGCGCCAGTTCCCTTAGTTTGCGAGACTAAATAGAGGACTAGTGGAACGCACGCGACAAGCGCCAGGTTGGCCGCGAAGTACCAATAAGCAGTTGCCTCAGCGGACCGATATTTCCTGGCATACCAAGCAGCGCCGAGGATAACATCGATAACAAAACCCTCTGGCGCTGGATCGAGTGCGCTGCCCGGCGCCGCTGGCACCCCCGTCTCGTTTTCAGTGCTGGGACAAGTGTCTTTGCTTTCTGTCGCCTCCGATGCCCACTGAGCAGGTCTCCTTTCGCGGGTATCTGGTCGATGTCGTCGACGCTCATCATGAATCCTAATTAAATCGCGCCGCCATTGACATGCTTTTGAGTATTGAGAACTGTACATGCCTAAGTCACAGAGTCGCTCTAAGGACACGCAGACCGTCGATCGCTTGACAAACTGGCTTGAGTGGAGCAACGAACGTTAGCGCGAAGAGAGGCGCTGTTTAGATTTTGAATGAAGGCGAAGTTCGGTGGAGCTGTCCGCCCGAAGAAGGGTTCACCACGCCACCTGCATTAGTTAAGATTATGTAACCCCTGTGGGCCGAGCTACTGTTCCTGGACCGCCGAAGAAAAAGTACTTTCCCCAATCAGCCGACTGTTGATTTATGATCGTATAGGAATCCGGCCAGTCCTGCGATGGCAGAAGATCAGCGTCTTGAATACTGCCACCCGACGGATAGTAGTAAATATTTCGCTGATACGCCGCTTGCCCGCTACCTTGAGCCGCGAAGTTTCCACTTCCCATTGCGGGATATGAACCCGCGCCGACAGTTTCTCCGCCATAGTCTATCTCGGTGGCTCCAGTCGTCATCGGACCATTTCTGTAAAGTGTGGTCGGATAGTATCCTACAGCATTAACAACGTCGGTGCCATTCACGTAAAGCCACCAGTTTCCTTCGGAGAGCAGGAAGCTGAGCTCTAATTCCGCTTGCTCGCCTCCAAGCGCACTAACTTGCTCCAGTGCAACACCTATGGCGCACGTCGGGCTGTACTGCACGAAATCTCCAGCATCAGCGCTATAAGAGCCGCTGCTTGTGTAGCCGTCGGCGGTCCAATAAGTGAACAGGACAGGCTTCGAGTGGCCGTATTTTTGTGGGAAGACCTGCCAGCCGACCTCCGCCGTTTGGAGAAGACCGGCGCTTCCTGTTGCGACATACCATTGTTGTGACAACGAAAATACTTGGGGGTCCACGATAGTTGGATCCCAGACGTTCAAAAAGCTGTGTCCGCCAATGTTGTTGACCCGCTGATACGCATGCGCATACTCGTGTGGGGGTTCTGTCGAACTTGGCGCATCGGGGCGGGTAAAGAGCTGAGATGATCGTTTTCTGTTACTCCTAGGATTCTTCTTGTAGAAATGCTCGAGGTCCTCGAATTTGGTCATCTCGCCTAACGTAACGCGTCGTAAGGGAACAGAACCTTCGGGACACGTCATCGCATTGCCGTAACGGTCAGCGCGCCCGGGACGTAAAGGAGCCAAGCTAGGAATATTTGATGGGACGGGATCGGACGCGCACCTCGGCAAAACCGGCGGCGATGCAAGGGGCCTGCCCGACCTCTTTAGGGCCGGCTGCTCTTTAACGGGTACACAGTCGAATACTTGACCACCCGTATCTACGAAACTGTGCGACACCATAACGTTATCATAAAGACTAAGTAAATGATGTCGCTGCGCTTCGAACGAGGTCGAATCTTTTACCTTAGAATGTTGCTTTGTCTTATAATCATTGTGAGTGGCTTTTGCCAGATTATCGTAGAAGACCTCGAACGGCTCTAACATTCTTGCGTCTTCATCGGACGACATCTTTCCGCTCCCGACAGAGAAACTGCCTGCGCATTCTACGGCGCTTAAAACACGATCTAACGAAGAAATCGGGTCGAGTCCACAAGAAAGTTCCGAAACAAGAACGTATAGTAGGAAGTCATCAGGGGCGTCTATATTTTCATCAATTATTAGCTGTAGAGCTACAGATTGAGCCGGTTCCAATCGCGTGGCCCAGCAGCTATTATTAGAGCCTGTTACGCACTTTTCGATGGCCGTGGATTAATGGCGCGGATATGTACCGCTTCTGCCCTTAAGCCCGATCCGTTTGATGTCAGCGACGAGAAGTAGTCGATGGTTGTTAATAATCTGGCCCTGATCGAGGAAGATGCGCCGCAGCGAGAGTATCCGCTGCGGGAGGATCATGGATAGCCGCACGCTGCGTTCGACGCCTGAAAGTAGCACTTGCGCGAAGCGGTGTCAGGCCTTCCATGTCTCGACGCGACCATCTGCCAATTCTCGGTCGAGGTAATAGGCGGCGCTGATCAGGGCGAGATGCGTGAGAGCCTGCGGGAAGTTGCCGAGTGCGTCACCGCGTGGACTTAGCTCCTCGGCGAAGAGGCCGAGGTGGTTGCCGTAGCCGAGGATGCGCTCGAACTTCATGCGCGCCTCTTCCAGCCGCCCGGCGCGCGCCAGGCATTCGACATACCAGAAAGAACAGGCGGTGAAGGAGCCCTCGCTGCCCGCCAGCCCGTCATCGCCGCGATAGCGCCAGACCAGGCTGCCATCCGTTAGGCGTTTCTCGATGACATCGAGCGTCGCGACCCAGCGCGGATCCGTGGCACCGATAAAGCGGACCAAAGGCATCAGCAAAAGTGACGCATCGACTTCGGTGTTGTCGCTGCATTGAACGAAATGTCCGGCCTCGGCGTTCCAGAACTCTCCATGAATGCTCTCATAAATCTCTTTTCGCACTTTGCCCCATTCCGCGATGGGAGCAGGCAATGAACGCTTGTCGGCGAGACGGATGGCGCGATCGAGGGCGACCCAGCACATCAGCCGCGAGTGCAGGAAATGACGCGGTTCTCCGCGTACCTCCCAGATCCCGTGGTCGGGATCGCGCCAGTGCTTCACAACATAGCCGATCATGCGCTCGACATTGCGCCAGCTCTCGTAGCTGATCGCGCGACCATATTTGTTTTTGAGGTAGAGGCTATCCATCAGCTCGCCATAGATGTCGAGCTGCACTTGGCCCGAAGCATCGTTGCCGATACGCACCGGGCGTGAGCCTTGAAAGCCCGCCATGTGATCGAGTTCGCTTTCCGGGAAATCCTTGCCACCGTTGAGGCGATACATGATCTGCACCTGACCGTCGGAATCGCAATCCGCCAAACGATTCTCGACCCAGTTCATGAAGTTGCTGGCCTCCTCGATATAGCCGAGGCGGATGAAGGCGTAGACAGTGAAGGATGCGTCGCGGATCCAGGTGGCGCGATAATCCCAGTTGCGGCCTTCACCGAGGGATTCCGGCAAACCGAAGGTGGGTGCGGCGATCATCGAATGATGATCGCGCGATGTCATGAGCTTGAGAACCAGTGCGGAGCGCATCACGGTCTCTCGCCAGCGGCCGCGATAGGAGGAACGCGCGCTCCACTTCCGCCAATGTTCGGTCGCCATCTCAATCAGGACGTCGAGCGCCTGCGCGTCCGGCGCGGGATCGGCACCATCGAGAAGAAACGCCACCGTTTGACCGGCTTCGAGGGTGAATTCCGCGGTCGCTTCGCCCTCGCCGGCGGAAAGGCTGGCATGGCCGCTCAGGCGCAGCGGTCCGAGCGTGCTGGATTGGAAAGTCACTGAGCGCTCACCAGCCCCGGCGGCCGGCGTTTCGCGACCGTAGTCGGGGCGCGGGCGGCAGAGGAGGTGAAAGGTCACGCGTCCGCGCGTGGCGGCGGCGCGGCGGATAAGGCGGGTGGGGCCGCCGCCTGGGCCATCCCTGGGCACCAGCACATCCAACACCTCCGCGCTGCCTTCGGTACAGAGCCAGCGGGTGACGAGAATATTCGTATCGGGGATGTAGGACTGGATGCGACGCGCGCCGGGTAGATCAGGGCGTAGCGTGAACACGCCGCCTGAAGGGTCGAGCAATTCGGCGAAGATCGTCGGGCTGTCGAAATGCGGCCAGCACAGGAAGTCGATGGCGGCATCATGGGAAACCAAAGCCGCGGTGGCGCGGTCACCGATGATGCCGTGGTCGCTGATTGAGCGCTCGGGCGGCACGGGCTCAGCCATTCCCGCGAAACTCGGGATAGAGGCACATGCCGCCATCGACGAAGAGCGTGGTGCCGACAACGTAATCCGATTGGTCAGAGGCGAGCCAGACGGCGGCGCGGCCGATATCGGTGGCCTCGCCGATGCGGCCGTAAGGGATCAGCTTGAGCAGTTCCTTCGCCTTGTCGCCTTCGGTTTCTTTGACGTTGATTGCGGTGCGGATGGCGCCGGGCGCGATCGAGTTGATGCGGATGCCGTGTTCGGAGACTTCCTGGGCCATGGTCTTCATCATCAGCATGATGCCGCCTTTGGAGGCCGCGTAGTTTACATGCCCAGCCCAGGGAATGACCTCGTGCACCGAACTCATACAGATGATTTTGCCGCGGGCGCGCGAGACCTTGCGATCGGTCTGGCGAAGGAATTGGCGGACCGCAGCCTGAGCGCAGAGGAACTGGCCGGTGAGGTTGACGTCGAGCACCTTGCGCCAGTCCTCGATCGTCATCTCAGTCAGCGGGGCGTCTTTCTGCATGCCGGAATTGGCAATCAGGATGTCGATGGCGCCGAAGGCAGCGAGCGTCTCGGCGAAGAGTTTTTCGACATCCTCGGGTTTGGATACGTCGGCGCCGATGGCAATGGCGCGGCCGCCGGCCTCGGTGATCTTCTTTGCCAGAGCCGCGGCCGGATCCGGTTGGCTATTGTAGTTGATCGCGACGGCGGCGCCCGCCTCGGCCAGGGCTTCAGCGCAGCCATAGCCGATCCCGGAACTCGCACCCGTCACGATCGCGACTTGTCCATCCACCCGGCATTCCATGCAACCGCTCCCGCTTGTCCGCGACTAAAGTTGGGGCTGTTGCACGAGGGGCAATGGCAGAGCCCGCGACGAGACGCCGCGGCTTTATGCGGATTGGGTTTTGTCCTAGACCGCGCGCCATGGACGTTGCCGACCTCGCCCTGACCCCGCTCCCGGACATCGTTCCCGATGTGCTGGCGCCCGGCCTCGACCTTGTGATCTGTGGCACTGCTCCGGGGACGATATCGGCCGCGCGGCAGGCCTATTACGCCAATCCGGGCAATCGGTTCTGGCGGATCCTCGCCGAGACCGGGCTTACGCCGCGTCTGCTCCGGCCCGAGCAATATCCCGAGATGCTGGCAATCGGCATCGGGCTGACCGATGTCTGCAAGACCGCCTTCGGGCAGGACGATACCCTGCCCGCAACGGGGTTCGACCGGGCGAGGCTGGCGGCAAGCCTGCGGCGGTACCTGCCCGGAGTGCTCGCCTTCAACAGTAAACGGGCCGCCTCCGCATTCCTTGGCGTGCCCACTGGCCGCCTCGCCTATGGCCGCCAGGAGGATTTGCCGGAGGCGGAACTTCCCGCGATTTTCGTACTGCCTTCGACCTCGGGCCTCGCCTGCCGTGCCTGGCACGCCGCGCCTTGGCATGAGCTGGCGGGACATGTGGCACGGCTCCGTGCGATGCGTTCAGCGAAACTTATCACCGGATCTTCACGAAGCACGGCTTTGTGAACCACGCCCGACAGTTCAAGGTAATAAACGCGGACTTCCCGCTTTCTCGACCACCGGAGCTGTAATGAAATCCTCTTCGATCCTCGCCCTTCTCGCCGGCGCAATTCTGCTCGCGGCCTGCGCTCAAGAGCCTGCCCGTAAGTTGCCGGTAAAAGAGACGGCGTCACCTGGCCAGAGTTCTGCGCCGACCGCGGGTGCAGGCAGTGCTGCCAAGGACACCAGAACCCAGTAAGTCCGCGCCCGGGGGCGGCGCGGCCTGCTTGCGGCCGCGCCGCCCCCAGAAAGCCGCTCAGCGAGTCACGAGATTTCGGAGGAAGCGCGCACTGCTTGGATCGGGCACCGGGGACCCTCACCAGTCCGGAGCTGCCGCGGAGGTCATGCGGGGTATCAGAGTGAAGTCCGGGCTGTGCCGCAAAAAGGCGCCATCAAGTTCGCCCGAGATGCGGCGGGTCAGGGTCTCCACCGCAAGACGCGCCAGTGCCTGTTTCGGTTGCGCGATGGTGGTGAGGCCGATGCGCGCTAAGCGGGCGAGCGCGATATCGTCGAAGCCAACCACCGAGAGATCTTCCGGCACCCGCAGACCCGCGCGCGCGGCGCAGTCGAGCACTTCGATGGCGTGGAGGTCGTTCGCGGCGAAAATGGCGGTAACCCGCTTGTCGCCGGTTAGCACCGCCTCAATCGGCGCCACGACACCGTCGATCAGCGCGGTATCGGGCTTTTCGTGCCAAAGCAGAAAACATGGCGCGAGACCGGCCTCTGTGAGGGCAGCGGCATAGCCGCCCCTACGATCGACATCAGCCTTTTCCTCCCGCACCGAGTCCGCGAAATAGGCGATACGCCGGTGCCCAAGCGCAATCAGGTGCCGCGTGGCCGCGGTCGCCGCCGCGACATCGTCCACCGCGACCACATCGCCCCAGTTCGCGGAACAGGTGACGAAGACGACCGGCACACGGTCACCCACGACGGTGCGCGCTCCCTCCGCATCGCCCGCGTAGGCGAGGAATAGGAGGCCGGCGACCCGGTGCTCGATGAGGTTACGGATGCCGGTGAATTCCACGTCCTCATCGACCTGCGTGTTGCAGATCATCACCTGAAAGCCGTGGAACGTGGCGAAGTGTTCGATGAACTTCGCCATCTCGGCATAGAAGGGATTGGCCAGGTCGCCTACCACCACGCCAAGTACCGCGCTGCGTTGCTGCACGAGCTGGCGGGCGACGATATTGGGCTGATAGCCAAGCGCGACGATTGCCGACTGCACGCGCTCGCGGGTCTGCGGGTTGACGCCGGCCACATTGCGAATGACGTTTGAGACGGTGGATTTCGACAGCCGCGAGAGTCGCGCCACATCATGGATCGTCGGTGGCCGGTTGCGCGGGGGCGGCACGGCTAGAGGGCCACTAAGCCGTTCGGCGCGTTTACCAGCCTGACGAAACCGCTATCCCCTGTGCTTCCCGCCGTCCGCCCGACCACCGCCGCGCGCGCCAAAGACATCAGGCAGACTCCCCGCATGGAGCGTTCCAGATGACGCAGCGCTCGGATGTCGTCAAGTTTTGGGGAAACTTCCTCCGCCGCGTCACCTCGGAGTTGGTCCGAGACGCCGTGGCGGATGATGCCGTCAGCCGAAATCAGTCCGGAACGAAGTTCAGGGCGACGCCGTTCATGCAGTAGCGCTCGTAGGTCGGCGGTGGGCCGTCGGGGAAGACATGGCCGAGATGGCCACCGCAGCGGCTGCAGTGAACCTCGGTGCGGACCATGCCCAGGCTGCGGTCCTCTGTCGCCTCGACCGCGCCGGCGAGGGGAACATTGAAGCTTGGCCAGCCGGTGCCGCTCTCGAACTTGGTGTCCCCGTGGAACAGGGCCTGCCCGCAGCCGGCGCATTCGAAGGTTCCGGCTCGCTTCTCGCGCAGCAGGGCGCAGCTGCCCGGCCGCTCCGTGCCGTGGTGCCGGAGCACCTGATACTGCTCGGGGGTGAGCAGGCGCTTCCACTCGGCGTCCGTGTGGGTCACGGGGTAGGTTTTGATCTCGGTCTGGGTGCTCATGCTTTGCCCTTCAACATCGCGCCGCGTGCTTCGGCCGCCCGGCGTGGGCGGTGCGCTCTGATTGACCCTATGGGGGTGCGCGGAGCACAATATCGGCATGATCGTGCTCATCGACAACTACGACAGTTTCACCTTCAACCTGGTGCAGTTCCTGGGCGACCTCGGCACGCCCAGCGAGGTCTGGCGTAACGACGCGATCAGCGTGGATGCGGTGGTGAGCATGGCGCCTGAGGCGATCGTGCTGTCGCCCGGTCCTTGCACGCCGAACGAGGCTGGCATCTGCCTCGACCTCATCCGCGCCACGGCGGGCAAGGTTCCTTTGCTAGGAGTTTGCCTCGGTCATCAGGCGATCGGGCAGGCTTTCGGGGGAGCGGTGGTGCGGGCGCCCTCGCCTATGCACGGCAAGGTCAGCGCCATCACGCATGGCGGCAGCGACGTGTTCGAGGGGCTGCCGAGCCCATTCCAGGCAACGCGGTATCATAGCCTGATCGTGGAGCGCTCGACCTTGCCGGGCGAACTGGAGCCGACTGCTTTTACCGAGGACGGGATCATCATGGGTCTGCGGCACCGCACCCTGCCGATCTTCGGCGTGCAGTTCCATCCCGAGAGCATTGCGAGCGAATACGGGCACGAGATCCTGGCAAACTTCCTGGCCATCGCGCGTGGCCGCAACGCTCCTGGCGATGTATCCCGCCGCGCCGCGTGAGCGGCGGATTACTGAGCCGCCGCCTCTTCTCGTGATACGCCTCGGTCTAACCGGCTCTCGGGCGACAAGCTCGTGACCGGTGGGATCCGGCCGCTGCTGGGCCGGCTCGCCCGAGGCGAGACGCTGACCGAGGCTGAAGCCGAGGCTGCCTTCGGGGCGATCATCACGGGCGATGCGACGCATGCGCAGATCGGCGGCATGCTGATGGCGATGCGCGTGCGCGGCGAGACGGTGGCCGAAATGGTCGGCGCCGTGCGGGCTTTGCGCGCGCGCATGGTGTCGATCATGGCGCCGGAGGGTGCCATCGATGTCTGCGGCACCGGGGGAGACGAGGCCGGAACGCTCAATATCTCAACCGCCGTGACCTTCGTGGTGGCGGGCTGCGGTGTGCCGGTCGCCAAGCATGGCAATAGAGCGCTGAGTTCCCAGGCCGGCGCCGCCGATGTGCTCGAACATCTCGGCATCCGCATCAATCTTCCGGCGGCGCGGCTTGAGGAAATCCTCGCCGATACCGGCTGCGCCTTCCTGTTCGCTCCTGCGCATCATCCGGCCTTGCGTCATGCGGCCCCGGTGCGGGCGGAACTCGGCACGCGGACATTGTTCAACCTGCTCGGGCCATTGGCCAATCCCGCCGGGGTGGCACGGCAGTTCACCGGGGTCTATGCCTCCCACTGGACGCGGCCGGTTGCCGAGGCGCTGGGCAGGCTGGGCACGAGCCATGCCTGGATCGTCCATGGCCAGGGCCTCGACGAACTGACGCTGTCCGGAACCAACCATATCTCGGTTCTCGAAGCTGGGCGGGTACAGGACGTCACCTTGGAAGCGTCGGAGGTCGGGTTGCCTCACGCGCCTCTGTCGGCGCTGCGCGGCGGGGACGCGGCGGCCAATGCGGCGGCTCTGATGCGGCTGCTGGAGGGCGAGGCCGGCGCCTATCGCGATACGGTACTCCTGAATGTGGCAGGTGCATTGATGGTAGCGGGGACTGTTACCGGCCTGACGGATGGTATAGCGGCGGCCGCGGCGGCCATCGATAGCGGGGCCGCACGGGCCGCGCTGGAGACTCTGCGGCGGGAAACCCAGACCGATGATGAAACGAAGACGAAATCATGACCACTGAGACCTCCGACCTCCTCGTCCAGATCTGCGCTCATACGCGGGCGGAGACTGAGCGGCGCCGTGGGGCGGTTTCGATTGAGGCGATGCGTCAGAAGGCGGCGGCGCAGAAGCCGCCGCGTGGCTTCGGGCGGACGCTGATGGACCACGTCAATATCAGCGGCGTGGCGCTGATCGCGGAGATCAAGAAAGCCTCGCCTTCGGGCGGCCTGATCCGCGAGGACTTCGATCCGGCGAAGCTTGCGCGCGCTTATGCGAATGGCGGAGCGACCTGTCTCTCGGTCCTGACCGACCAGCCGTATTTTCAGGGTGAGCCGGCGCATCTCAAGGCGGCGAGGGAGGCGGTGCCTCTGCCGGTTCTGCGCAAGGATTTCATCCTCGAGCCTTGGCAGGTTTACGAGAGCCGGGCGATGGGTGCGGATTGCATTCTGCTGATCATGGCCGCGCTCACCGATAATGAAGCGCGTGAGCTGGAGGCGCTGGCCCGGGCGATCGACCTCGACGTGCTGGCCGAGGTGCATGATGAGGCGGAGCTTGATCGCGCCCTGGGACTGCAGACGCCGCTCATTGGCATAAATAATCGTAATCTCAAGACGCTGAAGATCGATCTTCATACTTCGATCAAGCTTGCGCCGCTGGTGCCGCCCGACAAGTTTCTTGTCGCGGAGAGCGGCATACGCACGGCGGCCGACGTGCGCCAGCTCGTCGAGGGCGGGATCCAATGCTACCTCGTCGGCGAGAGCCTGATGCGCCAGCCGGATGTGACGCAGGCGGTGCGCGCCCTGATTGGCCCCGAGCGGGCGGCGCACGGCGCTTGAGCGGCGATGCCCTCACCCATTTCGATGCGGCCGGCCAGGCCATCATGGTTGATGTTTCCGGCAAGTCGGTAACCGAGCGGGAGGCGACAGCACGCGCTCGCGTTACGATGCGGGCCGAGACATTGGCGATCATCTTGGGCGGCACGGCGAAAAAGGGTGATGTGCTGGGTGTCGCGCGGATCGCGGGCATCATGGCTGCCAAGCGCACGGCCGATCTCATTCCGCTTTGCCACCCCCTGCCCCTCTCCGCCGTGACGGTCGAACTCACGACCGATGCGGGCGGGTCGGCGGTCGAGATCGTCGCCACCGTCCGCACCGTGGGGCGGACTGGGGTGGAGATGGAGGCGCTGACCGCGGCGTCCGTCGCGGCGCTGACGGTTTACGACATGTGCAAGGCGGTGGATCGAGGCATGGTCGTCGAGGGGTTGCGCGTCGTCGCCAAATCCGGTGGCGCGTCTGGCGATTTCCACGCGCCATGATCTCGGTGGCGGAGGCGCGGACGCGGATCCTGAGCGGCCTGGTGCCGACAGGGGCTGAGATCGTGAGCCTTGCCGAGGCGGCAGGGCGGGTGACCGCGGCGCCGGTCGTGGCGCGGGTGAGCCATCCGCCCGCGGATGTTTCCGCGATGGACGGCTACGCGGTTCGGGCAGCGGATGCGGCGCAAGGCGCCCGGCTGCGGCTGATTGGCGCGGCACCGGCGGGGCATCCCTTCGCCGGGAAGGTGGCTGCCGGGGAAGCCGTGCGGCTTTTCACTGGCAGCGTCGTGCCCGAGGGGGCCGATACCATCCTCATCCAGGAGAACGCGGAGCGCGACGGCGAGGAGGTGATCGTCACCGTATCGCCCGCGCCCGACCGGCATATCCGGCCGGAGGGGCAGGATTTCGCCACCGGCGAGACCCTTATCCCGGCCGGGGTGCGCCTGCTGGCTCGGCTGGTCGGTCTCGCGGCGAGCGGGGGTCATCCCTGGCTCTCCGTACATCGGGCGCCGAGGGTCGCCATCCTTTCCACCGGCGATGAGATTGCCTTGCCGGGTGAGCCGCTGAGGCCCGGCGGCGTGGTGGCCTCGAACGGTCCTGCGATCGCCGCCCTCGTGCGTGCGGCCGGAGGTGAACCGGTGCTGCTGCCGACGGCTCCCGATACGCTCGAAGGGATCGCCGAGGCGGCTGCGGGGGCTCGGGGCGCGGATCTCCTGGTGACGACGGGCGGGGCGAGCGTCGGGGACCACGATCTGGTGCAGGCGGCGCTGGCGGCGCAGGGGATGGTGCTCGATTTCTGGCGCATCGCGATGCGCCCGGGCAAGCCGCTGATGTACGGGCGGCTTGGCGATATGCCGATGCTGGGGCTGCCGGGCAATCCGGTTTCTGCTTTGGTCTGCGGCATCCTGTTCCTGATGCCCGCGATCGCGCGGCTGACCGGGCTTCCGGGTGATCCACCGATGGCGGAACCGGTGCGGCTCGGGGCCGCGATGCCCGCCAATGACGGGCGCGAGGATTATGTGCGTGCGAGCCTGCTGACCCAGGATGCCGGAGGATGGATCGCGCATCCCTTCCCGGTGCAGGATTCCGGGATGCTCAGCCGGCTGGCGCGGGCTGATGCTCTGGTCATTCGGCCACCGCACGCGCCAGCCCTGGACGCCGGCGCGATAGTGCCGGCGATACGTCTGGCGCCGCTGGGGATTTAGCGGTGACCACCGTTCCGTACCGCCGGACGCCCGAGGGCGTGATGCTGGCGGTGCGTTTGGTGCCTCGTGCCAACCGCAACGGGCTGGATGGTGTCGTGGTCGGCGCGGAGGGGCGCGCGGCGCTTCAGCTTAGGCTGGTCGCGCCTCCGGTAGAGGGCGCGGCGAATGCGGCGCTCGTCGCTTTTCTGGCGACCGCGCTTGAGTTGCGAAAGGGGGCGGTGACAATCAGGTCCGGTGAGAGGTCACGGTTGAAGGTGGTGATCCTCTCGGGTGACGGTGAGGCGATCGAAGGACGGCTGGCGGAGTGGATCGTTGGCGAGGATTGACGACTCCTTTCACCGCACGACAGGCCTCCCTCCCCCAACTCGGGGTTGATCCCGTTCGCGCGTGGGGCCACCCCTAGGGGCATGTTCCGTTTCTTCGAAGCCATCCTTCAGCCAACCGAGGTCGATCCGGATCGACCGCCGCCTACCATGGATCAACCGCATCCCCTCGCGAGCTTCTACTGGCATTTCGTGCGCCAGACTCCGGGACTGGTTTTGGCGCTGTTCGCCGCCGGGCTAGCGGTCGCCGCGCTGGATGTGACGATCCCGGTCTTCGTCGGCCGCATCGTCTCGCTGGTGACCAATCATACGCCGAAGACGCTGATCCCCGATGCCGGATGGCAACTGGTCACCATGCTGGTGGTGCTGCTGGTGGTGCGGCCGGCGGCGCTTCTGGCGCAGAACTTGGTGACCAACCAGACGATCGTGCCGAGCGTGACCAATCTCATCCGCTGGCAAAATCACTGGCACGTCGCGCGGCAGAGCTGGACGTTCTTTCAGAATGACTTTGCCGGCCGCATCGCGACGCGTGTCATGCAGACTGGGCCGTCGCTACGAGAGAGCGTGGTCTCGGCGACCAATGCGGTTTGGTACATCCTTGTCTATGGTTCGAGTTCGGCGGTGCTGCTCAGTCGCGCCGATTGGCGGCTCGCCATGCCGATCCTCATCTGGTTCATCGTCTATGCGACGATGCTGCGTCTGTTTGTGCCACGCATGCGGGAACGGTCGCGCGCGATGTCGACGGTTCGCTCGGGTCTCACGGGCCGCGTGGTTGATAGCTACAGCAATATTCTGACGGTCAAATTGTTCGCACGGGTTCGCGCGGAGGATGACTTTATTCGCCAGGGGATCGACGAGCACACGAATGCTTTTCGCTATCAACTACGCCTCACCACGGTCTGGAACATCACCCAGGCGATGACGAATGCGCTGATGGTAACTGGCACCGGCACAATCGGCGTGTGGCTGTGGCTGGATGGCCGGGTGCCCGTTGGCACCGTCGCGATGGCGATCCCGATGGCGTGGCAGATCGCGAATATCTCGGCCTGGGTGTCGCAGAACATCACCTCGATCTTCGAGAATGTCGGCACGGTGCAGGATGGCATGCGCTCGATCGCGCAGCCGTTGCAGATGCCCGACGCGCCAGACGCCGTGCCGCTAAGGCTAGACCATGGCGCCATCCGCTTCGAGAATGTGGTCTTCGATTATGGCCGCACGCCGGAGATCAATTTCCAGGGCCGCCTCGGCGGCGTGCTGCGCGGCGTTTCGCTCGATATCGCGCCGGGCGAGCGGATTGGGCTGGTGGGACGGTCGGGCACGGGCAAATCGACGCTCGTCAACCTGCTGCTGCATTTCTACGATCCCGCGACGGGGCGCATTCTCGTCGACGGGCAAGATATCGCGGGTTTGACGCAGGAGAGTTTGCGCGCGGCGATTGGGATGGTGACGCAGGATACGTCGCTGCTGCATCGCTCGATCCGCGACAATATTCGTTTCGGACGGCCGCATGCGACGGAGGCTGAGATTCGTGGTGCCGCCGAACGCGCTCATGCGCTGAGCTTCATCGAGGGGTTGCGCGACAATGAAGGCCGCGTGGGTTTCGAGAGCCATGTGGGGGAGCGCGGCGTGAAGCTTTCCGGCGGCCAGCGGCAGCGTATCGCCATCGCGCGGGTCATTCTCAAGAACGCACCGATTCTCGTGCTGGACGAAGCGACCTCGGCGCTGGATTCAGAGGTCGAGGCGGCAATTCAGGAGCAGCTCACGGGGCTGATGGAGGGCCGCACGGTTATCGCCATCGCGCATCGGCTTTCCACCATCGCGCAGATGGACCGCCTGGTGGTGCTGGATCAGGGCCGCATCGCGGAAGAGGGCACCCATGACGCGCTCATCGCGCGGGGCGGCATCTATGCGTCACTGTGGCAGCGACAGTCTGGCGGAAGCGACGCGGCGCGGCGCGAGGGTCAGCTCGCAGCGATGATCTAGGGTCCGGACTCAGCCAGCCTGCCAACAGACGATCAGGTCACTCCTCCTTCTCTAAAACTGGCGCGCCGGTGGTTCGGCGCTCGCGACCCGATCGAGGTTCGCGATCAGGCGCGTCAGCAGGTTGACGAGCTGCCCGGCCTCCTCGTCCGTGAAGTCGCGCAGTACTTCGCGATTGCCTTGAAGGAGGACAGCAACCGCGTCGGGCAGGCGCGCTTCCGCGACCTCGGTCAGCGTGATGCGGCTGCTGCGGCCATCGGCAGGGTCAGGTGTCCTCTCGATCAGCCGGTCCCGCTCCATGCGGGCGAGCATCTGCGCCATCGGCGGCTGCTCGATCTTGGCGAAGCGGGCGAGATCACGTTGCGTGCTTGCCCGGCCATCCTGAAGTGCGACCAGCACGGGCAGATGTCCAACGCCGAAGCCGAGCGGCTTGAGCCGCGCTTCGCTGAGGCGGGCGAAGCCGCGTGCCGCGAGGCTGATCAGGTGCCCCGGCGTCGAGAGCACATCCAGGTCCATCGCCCTCATTCCTTGCACCTACTGTCTTGCTGATGCATATGTGCATATGTAATTGAATTGACCTCTCACACAGCGCCCGCACTATGCAAGGAGAATCCCGATGGACGATGACGTCAAAACCCTCGAACACATCTACGATCGCTTCAACGCGCGGGATATCGACGGCGTGCTGGCCATGCTCGCCGATGATGTCGCCTGGGCCAATGGCATGGATGGTGGCCATGTCCACGGCCACGAGGCCATTCGCGGGTACTGGACAAGCCAGTGGGCCTTGGTCAGTCCGTGTGTTGAGCCTGTGGGCTTTCATCGGGCTGAGGATGGCGCGATCGTCGCGGAGGTCCGGCAATCCGTCCGCGATCTCGAGGGCAAACCGCTCCGGGGGCAGGCGCACGGGCTGAAAGACAGGACGGTCGGGCACGTTTTTCGTTTTCGAGAGGGCAAGGTGGCTCGCTTCGACATTCAGGATGCTGCCTAGGGCCAGACTTTTAGAGTGCGTTCTTGCCGTGGGACCACGTGCGGTAACGTCGGTTGCTCATTGGACGGCAAGGAGTAGCGCGCTATCTGATTCGTGACGTCTCCGGAGAACACCGTCATGCGCCTGCTGCTCGCTTTGCTGCTTCCCGGCATTTCGTTTTTCACGATCGGACGGCCTTGGGCAGGGATACTCTGCCTTTTCTTGCACGCGACCATTATCGGCTGGGTGCCGGCGGCGATCTGGTCCGTCTATGCCCTTAACCAGTGGGAGACGGATCGCAAGCTGCGCCTCGCGGGGTATCAGATCTAACGGCTCAGGCCGCGCAACCCCAATGCGGCCGCGCCGATGATTCCTGCGTCATTGCCGGTTTCGGCGAGGAGGAGCTGAGGCGGCCGGCCGAAGGGCGCCCAGTAGAAGCCTTCGAGGAAAGGCCTCACCGTATCGAGCAGGAAGGTTCCCGCGAGCGATAGGCCGCCGCCGAGAATGACGGCTTCGAGGTTGAGCATATTCGACATCATGCCAATCGCCTGAGCGATCCAGCGGCCCCCTTCCCGCACCACGCGCAGTGCAATCTCGTCGCCCGATTTCGCGAGATCGAAGACTTGCTTCGTGGTTGTCACGTCATGACCGTCCGGGCCGAGAAATTGGTAGCGCCGCAGCAGCGCCGTCGCGCTGGCGAGGAATTCGAAGGTGCCGGGAACGCGGCTGGGCAGGTCACTGCGGTTGGGATCCAGGCAGATCGCGCCGATCTCGGGCGGCAGGCCGTCCGGCCCCTCGATCACCTGCCCATCGATCACCACGGCGCCGCCGATGCCGGTACCGAGGGTTAGGACGGCGAAGCGCTGGAAAGCGCGGCCGGCGCCGCAGTCCAATTCGCCCGCTGTGGCGCATACGCCGTCGTTGCCGACTACGGTCGGCAGGCCGAAGCGCTCCTCGAAGCTTGCCTTGAGGGATCCACCGGCCAGCGGCGGGGCATTCGGCACAGGCTTCATGATCGCTCCTGTCCGCGGATTAGCATAGCCGGGGATGCCGACACCGATCGCCACCGGGGCCGGATCCGCATCGATCATTCGCTCGATCTCGCCGCCGATCTGCGCCGCGAAGGCCGAAAACTGCAGCGCACGGTCGAGTGGCAGGGCGCGGCGCGTGAGAATATGGCCATCCCCTCGCACCAGGCCGAGCTTAACCGAGGTGCCGCCGACATCAACGCCGATGGCGTGGCGGAGCCTGCCTTCGGACATCAGGCAGCCCGGATCTTGACGTTCAGCCGCTTGCCGAGATCGGGATAGATCATACCCGGAACCTCGATCCCTTTCGCGCGAGCGATGTGGAAGGCGATCCATTGGAAGGGGAATAGCACCCAGGTTGCATCCGCCCAGCCCGCCTTCGTCTTCGGCCAGTCGATCGCGAGGTCGAAACGCGTGGCGAAGTCAGATAGGTTGGCGATGGCGAGCTTGGGGCCGAGTGCCGTCAGGGCCTCACCGAGATTCGCGGCGACCCGGGCCTCATCGACGTCACGGGCGATGACGATGACGAGGCTGCGGTCGTTGGTGCCATAGGCGTGGCCGTGCAGCGCTTCCTCGATGTCATAGCCGGAGGTCGGGACGCCGGTGATCTCGGCGATCTTGAGGCCGCCCTCGATGGCACTGCCGACATGGCCGAATTGGCCTGCGACCTGGATGTAGTCGGGCACGCCGTAGCGGGCGAGGAGATCGACGGCGGCGGCCTCGGATTGCCGCACTGTGGTTTCGAGCGTGGCTTCGAGCCCGGCCGTGTCCGGCTTCTCGCCGCCGAGGTGGCCGGCGATGGTGAGCAAGGTCAGGACGCTCGCGGTATAGCCCTTGGTCTTCGGGCCGGCTTTTTCCTCGCCGATCGGCATGAGCACCATCTCGGCGCCGGTTTGGCCGAGCGGACTGCCCTCCTCACCGACGACGGCGACGGTCGGCAGACCAAGCGTGACCGACTGGCGCACCGCCTCTACTGTCGTCGTGCTGCGGCCGGATTGGGAAAGGGCGAGAACCAATGCCTTCGGGCCTTGGGCACGCGGCGAGTATCTCAGGAAGGCCTCAGGCTCTTTGAAGGAGAGCGTGGCACCGGTCGCTTGCTCGAGCGCAGGGCCGGCGGCGATGAGCGCATTCATCGAGGAGCCGGTGCCGAGGAGGATGAGACGCTCGGGCCGGCTCGCGAGGCTCGGGAGCGCCGCCAATTTGGGCGCGACGAGGTCGGGCAGCGCCGAGAGAATGGCGGGCTGCTCGCGGATGTAGCCGTCGATCTTCATCGTCATCTCCCTGTCGGGTGGGCTGTTCATCCTAGAATAAATCCATTTGAATGAATTAACCAAGAGGCGAGGTCATCGCCACGGGAGAGGGAAACGTGCTGCAAGGCACCAACATCGAGCACGCGAAGGCGCTCAATCGCCGCGTGATATTGGAGGCTGTGCGACGGAGCGGCCCGATCACGCGGGCGGATCTCGCGCGGCTGACGGGGCTCACGGCTCAGGCGGTGTCCAATATCTCGGCGGAGTTGGCCGAAGCCGGGCTCATCCGCGAGGGGGCTCTGAGGCGTGGACAGCGCGGGCAGCCGGCGACGGAGATTTCGCTCGATCCCCAGGGCGGATTCGCGATCGGCCTCAACCTGGGCCACCAAACGCTGAGCGGCGTGCTCGTGGACCTTGCAGGGGATGTTGTTGCGACGGAATCTCGTCCTTTGGCACAGGTCGTGCTGCCATTGGAGACTCTGGTGGATGAGATGGAGGCGGCGGTGGAGACACTGCTGCAACGAGCCGCATTGCCGCGCGCAAAGCTATGGGGCGTGGGTTGTGGTTTGCCGGGCTTGGTGCGGAATGGCGTGCTGACAGTCGAGACGATGATGGCGGGGGTGCAGGACCTGCAATACCCTCTCGCCGAGGTGCTGAGCGCCCGGCTCGGCCTGCCGGTGATCGCCGAAAACGACGCGCGCGCCGGGGCCATCGGCGAGCGGCTACATGGCGTCGGGCGTGTCGCTCGGCATTTCTTCTATTTGCATTTCGGGCTGGGCACCGGCGGCGGCATGGTCGTTGCGGGCGAACATTATCGCGGCGGATCGGGCGGCGCGGGCGAAATCGGGCATATGATCGTCAAGCCCGGGGGCCGCCCCTGCTCCTGCGGCAATCGGGGCTGCCTGGAACAGTATGTTTCGATCTACGCGGCCGCCGAGGCGGTGAGCGGACCGGACCGCGTGCCCGATAGCGTGCGGATGGAGGAGCTTGCCGAGCGGATGGCCGCGCGTGACCCGCTGCTGCTTGGATGGATCGCCGATGCGGCGCCGTATCTGCGTCTCGCCATCCACAATATCGAGGTCATGTTCGATCCGGAGACCGTGGTGATTGGCGGCGACCTGCCTGACACTGTACGGGACGCCTTGATCTCCGAGACCGAGCCGTTGTTGCCATCGGTGCATCCCGATGCGCAGCGACAGTTACCACGCCTATCGCTCGCTCGTGCGCAGGACATGCCTGCGCTTGGGGCCGCAGCGCTTCCGATTTCGATCATGGTGCAACCGAGTTTGGACCTATTGTGGAAATCGCGGCCGACGGAAGGCAATGCGAAGTTGAGCCAGGCTCAGACCGTGCTTGGCTCGCGATAGAAGCTGTTCGATTAACCAAATCGTTTCGTATGTTTGTGAAACGCCCGCTGCGTCCGAGAGAACACTGCATTTCACTGGACGCTCAACCGGCTTGCGCCACGCTCCGCTTCGGCGATTGTATTGTCGAGGGGCGTCGAGAGCGAAATGGTGAAGACATCCTTGACAAAAGCCTGATCGGTCCGCCACCCTTTAGCCAAGCAAATTGATTTAATGGCGGCCCAGATCGCCGCTCAAACCGAGAGGACCGGAAAATGTCGAGGACAGCCTGGCTCGCCTGCACGTGTCTCGTTGGACTGGCCGTCGCCGGAGCGCAGCACGCCCGCGCCAATACGGTTCTCCATGGTCTCTTCATGGCTCAGGCCGGTTACAGCGAAGCCGACGTGCGGAAGATGACCGACGCCTATACCAAGCTGCATCCTGACGTCACGGTCGATCTCGAATTCGTTCCCTATGAGTCGTTGCACGACAAAATCGTGCTCTCGAAGGGCTCCTCGCACGGCTATGACGTCGTGCTGTTCGACGTGATCTGGCCGGCGGAATTCGCGAAGAAGCACATCCTGATGGATGTCACGAGCCGCGTGTCGCCCGCGATCAATGATGGGCTCGAGCCTGGCTCCTGGACCACCGTTACTTATCAGGACAAGCGCTACGGTCTTCCCTGGCTCGTCGACAGCAAGTTTCTTTTCTACAACAAGGCGATCATGGCCAAGGCCGGGATCACCGAAGTGCCGACGACTTGGCCAGACGTGATCAAGGACGCCAAGATCATCAAGGACAAGGGCATTCTGCAGTATCCGCTGGTCTGGAGCTGGAGCCAGGCCGAGGCGATGATCTGCGACTATACCGTGCTGATGTCCGCCTATAATGGCAGCTTCCTCACGGCCGATGGCGCCCCCGCCTTCCAGACCGGCGGCGGCCTGGACGCGCTGAACTTCATGGTAGCCACGATGAAGGACGGCACCACCAATCCGCATTCCACCGAATACTTGGAAGAAGATGTGCGCCGCGTCTTCTCGGCGGGCCAGGCGGCTTTTGCGCTGAACTGGTCCTATATGTGGTCGCTCGCGCAGTACAATGCCAAGGAATCCAAGGTCACCGGGCAGGTCGGCGTTGAGGTGAGTCCGGGCGTGCCGGGCCGCAGCAAGATCTCGTCGGTCAACGGCGCCATGGGTCTCGGCATTCCCACCAGCAGCACCAATGCCGATGCCGCCTGGGACTATATCACCTACCTGACCTCGCAGCCGGTCGAGGACGCCTATACCGCCGACGCCATCCCGTCTTGGAAGGCGTCGTTCCAGGATCCGAAGCTGATGGATGGCGACGAGGGTCCGATGGCGCGCGCCATGGAGCAAGCCGAAGGCCAGCTCTTCCCCCGCCCCTTCGTGCCGAACTACCAGCAGTTCTCGGCCGCGTTGCAGCAGAACATCCAGCAGGCTCTGCTCGGCAAGGTTACGCCGAAGGCAGCGCTTCAGGCAGCCGCCGACAGCATCAACGGCGACTGATCGCAGGCGATGCTGGGGCGACGCACCCTTCTTCTGCTGTTGCCCCTGGGTCTGGGCCTGCTCGCCGTCATCGGATGGCCGCTGGTCCAGACCGTCTGGCTAAGCTTCACCGACGCGCAGCTGGGTGACGCGACCGGCAACTTCGTGGGCCTTGCCAATTACGCTCACGCGCTGCGGTCGCATGGTTTTCGACATGCCCTGCAAGTCACCCTCACCTTCAGCCTCTCGACAGTTATTATCGAGATGATCCTGGGGCTGCTGATCGGGCTGTTGCTCGACCTGCCGCTGCGCGGACGGAACATTCTCCGCGGGCTGTTGTTGATTCCCTGGGCGCTCCCGACCGTCATTAACGCAATGGCCTGGCGGGTGATCTACAATCCCGACTTCGGCGCGCTGAACGCGCTTCTGACGCAGACCGGGATCATCGGCGCTTATCGCAGCTGGCTTGGCGAACCAGGGGTCGCGCTTACGGCGATTGCCGCGGCGGATATTTGGAAGACCTTTCCATTCGTCGCACTCATCACGCTGGCCGGGCTGCAGAACGTGCCGCGAGAGTTGAAGGAAGCCGCATTGATCGACGGCGCGAACGCCTGGGGGCGGTTCCGCGCGGTGATCCTGCCGGCGATCATCACTCCGCTGACGATCGCCGCGGTGCTGCGGATTATCGACACGATCAAGGTCTTCGACATTATCTGGATCATGACGCGCGGCGGGCCGGCCAATGCCACCAAGTCGCTGAGCATCATGGTCTATGAACAAGCGTTTTCGTTCGGCAATGCGGGCTATGGCGCCGCCATCGCCTTGCTTTCCGTCGCGATCAGCGTGGTGTTGATCGGCGGCTATATGCGCGTCTCGCGCGCGCAACCGGCGACGGCCTGACGTATGAGGATGACCCCGCTCGGCCGGGCTCTCGGCTATCTCGCGATGATCCTGGTCGGTATCGTTGTCGTCACGCCACTGTTGTGGCTCGTTATTATGAGCGTGAGCAGCACGCGTGATCTTACCAGCTTGCCGCTGCATTGGATTCCGCAACGCTTGGATTTTTCGCGGTATCATCGCTTACTGAGTCTCGCGACCAATAGCGACGGGCAGATCTTTCTATTCGCGCTGCGCAACACGCTGGAGGTCGCGGCTGGCGCGGTCGTGGTGTCTTTCCTGCTGGCGATGCCCGCGGCGTGGTTGATCTCACGGCGCGAGGGCAAGCTGGACCGGCTGTTGTTGCTTGTTGTCGCGACTTACATGCTGCCGCCGCTGCTTTTCGTCGTGCCGCTCTATCGCATCTTGTCGGGCTTCTCGATGCTGAATTCGCCTTGGGGGCTGATGATCGCTGACAGCACCATCGTGCTGCCCTTCACGACATGGCTCCTCAAGGGCGGCATCGATTCCATTCCGGCCGAGCTCGAACAGGCCGCGGCAATCGACGGCGCGAATTTGTGGCGGATCTGGATCATGATCACGCTGCCACTGGCGCGGCCCATCATCAGTACGACGATTCTGTTTGGTGTGCTGATCGTGTGGGATGAGTTCCTCTATGCGATGATCTTCACCAGCGACCAGAGCGCACAGACGCTGACGGTTGTGATCGCCGATCTCGCGAATGGCCGTGTTTCCGACTACGGGTTGCTGGCGACGGCCGGGATCCTCGCCGCTTTGCCGCCAGTGATCATCGGTATTTTCCTGCAACGGGCCTTGGTGGCTGGGCTGACGACCGGCGGCGTGAAGGGCTAGGGCGGCGGAGCGGCGAGCGGGCGGGATGTCGCGCTCGATGAAGTCCTGGCGCTGTATTTAACGTTTGTTGACATACTCACAGACCTGCTAAAGTTGCGGTACGAGCAGGGTGATGCGGGCAAGGACATTCCTATGAACGATATCGATCAGACGGCATATCCCGAGGCTGGCTTCGCGGCGCCGCCGCCGCCTGCCTACCTGCAGGCCCTGGCGCCTTTGACAGCCGCGGAAATCGTCGCCGTGGTGGCCGTGGTCAAGGCCGATGCCGAACTTGGCGAAGGCGCGCTCTTCGAGACGATCGAGCTTCGCGAGCCGACACCCGAGATTTTCCGCGACCACATCGCCGGCAAAGCGATGGAACGCGTGGCCCGCGTTGGCGTCTCCCATCGTGACCGGCCGGGCGTTTGGAAGCTGACTGTCTCCCTCGCCGAGAAGCGCATTCTGACCAAGCAGAACTTTCCCGAAGCGCGGCCGATGGTGCAGGTCGAGCAGCTCATGTCGGTCGAGCGCGTGGTGAAGGCCGATGCGCGTTTCATCGAGGCCTGCCGCAAGCGCGGCATCACCGATATGACCGGCGTTTGCGTCGATGCCTGGACCGGCGGCAATTTCGGTTACAAGGAGGAAGAGGGTCGGCTCATCAGCCACACCTTCTCCTGGCTGCGTCTACGGGCCTTCGAGAATTTCTACGCGCATCCGATCGAGGGGTTGAACGCCGTCGTCGATATCAAGACGGGCGAGGTGTTGCGGGTGGATGACCATCCCGGCGCGCCGCCGATCCCCATGCAGGAGCTGAATTACGATCCCGAGTTCCTGCCCGCCGCTCGCGCGCCGCTGAAGCCGCTGAATGTGGTGCAGCCGGAGGGCGTGAGCTTCACGATGGACGGCCACGCGATCGCTTGGGACAAATGGACGCTGGCGATCGGCTTCAATCCACGCGACGGGCTTATCCTGCATGACATCCGCTGGGACGGACGTCCCATCGTGCGGCGCGCGGCACTCGCTGAATTGGTGGTGCCCTATGGCTCGCCGGAGCGTGGACATTACCGGCAAAACATTTTCGACATCGGCGAATATGGTTTCGGCAAATTTACCAATTCGCTGCGGCTGGGATGCGATTGTCTGGGCACGATCCACTACCTCGACGCGCATCTCAATGCGCTGGATGGCTCGCCCTTCACGATCGAGAAGGCGATCTGCATTCACGAGGAAGACGCCGGTGTTCTTTGGAAGCACTGGGATTTCCGTGCTGACCGCACCATTCTGCGGCGGGGCCGGAAATTGGTAATTTCCTGCATCTGCACAGTCGGGAACTATGAATACGCGCAGTATTGGAATTTCACTCAGGCCGGTGACATCGATTTCGAGATGAAAGCGACCGGCATCGTCAATACGAATGCCTGTGAGCCGGGACAGCCAGGCAAATATGCGTCGGAACTGGCACCAGGTTTGGTGGCCCCGATCCATCAGCATATTTTCTGCGCGCGGCTCGACATGGCCGTTGATGGCCCGAAGAATAGCGTGGTCGAGACCAATACCCATGCTGAGCCGGTGAGTCCGACAAATCCGCACGGCAACGCTTTCTATGGCGAGGAGACCGTGCTGAAGACGGAACTTGCCGCGGCACGGCGGGCAAATCTGGAAACGCATCGTTCCTGGAAGGTCATAAACCCCGAGAAGCTCAACCATGTCGGCAGGCCCGTCGCCTACAAGCTTCATACGCCGGATTGCGTGACGCCCTTCCTGGCGGAGGATGGGCCTTCAGGCATCCGCTCGAGCTTCACACGCAATCATCTTTGGGTGACGCCATTCCAGGAAGAGGAGCGCTATCCCGCCGGCGAGTTCGTCTGCAATTCGGATGGCCATGACAGTCTGGCGGAACTGGTGAAGCAGGACCGGCCGATCGAGAACACAGATATTGTGCTGTGGCATACCTTCGGATTGCACCATATCGTGCGGCCGGAGGATTTTCCTGTGCAGCCCAGCATCTCCTGCGGGTTTACCCTGTCGCCGGCTGGATTCTTCAGCATGAACCCGAGCAACGATGTGCCTGAGAGCGTGAACAAGGCCAGCACGCTGGCGGGCAAAGGCGATTGCTGCGGGTAGGTTGTCTATGGGAGTGCAGTTTGCGCCGCACTCCACAGAGATAGCGCTCGAAAATTGGGACCGCGATTCCTTCAACTGTTCGTCGTCGCGGTAAGGCTGTGATGTGGCCCGAGATCCTGACAGGAGCGGGCGCCTTTGGGGCCGCGCTGATTATCGGCGCCTTCTTCTCGACGCAGCAAAAGTGGGTGGACGCTACCGGGCGGCTTTATCTCACTGTCAACTTGTTCGGCGCGCTGTTGATCCTCGCATCGCTCGTCGCGGCGTGGAATTTGCCCTCGGCGATTATCGAGGGGTTCTGGGCGGCGATCAGTCTCTACGGCCTGCTGCGAAGCGTGAGTCGGAAATCCAACTGAGCCGTTGCTGAGGCGGCGCAAGTATTAAGTTGCTCTATATCAGTAGTCCTGAATAATCGTTTGGATGAGCGATAGCCCACGACCGAGCGCAACCGCGCGTCTCGCAGCCGCGGGCTCCGGCTACTTGTCCCCTCACCCACCTATCGAGAAATTGTAGGCTGTGGAAAACTTCAGCTGAGATCAGCGCTTCCGCAAGAAGCGCCTGTAGAGGCGTTCGGAATCGCCTGGTAGCAGAGATCCTCTCAAAAAGTTGATTACCTCAATTAGTTAATATTCAGTTACGAGAATCTTAAGGGCAGATTGACGGCGCGGATTTCGCGCTAGCTGATGCCTTGAAGTCACCCGGAAGTATTCTCGGAACCCGAATAAGAAAGGCGCGCGGCTGCGCAAGTAGTCTGCGCGACATAATTTGACATCACTCATTGATACTTCGTACGAGGGTGGCATTCAGCCGTCCTCGACGGTGAGCTGGAGTTTTGCCAATGCCGTAAGCGGCAGCGGTTTCAGCGATGCCATAACCGACCCGACCCAACAGGCACTAGTCGCCGCGGCTTTCGTGACCTGGAGTGCCGCGAGCGGCATTAATTTTGTAGAGGATGCGCCTGGGAGCACGAGCGATATCAGCATCGGGTTCGCGCAAAATCTAGCGTCGCGGGCGCTCGGCCTCACCTGCCTCAGCACCGATGACAGCGGTGCCATTACCTCCGGCACCACGGTCCATCTGCAAGATCCGGCGTACACGTCGCTCTATACAGGCTCGAACGGGCTCACCTATGAAGCCGCGGGCACGGATGACGACCTCAATCCGACCTTCGAGCAACTCACGTTGCACGAAATTGGACATACATTGGGGCTCGGCGAGTCGAGCGATGCGTATTCGATTATGAATCCCATTCTGCTGCCGCAGAACACGGTACTCGACGCGACGGACTATGCAAATGTCGAGGCGCTATATCCGGGCAACGTCTTTGCGACGACAGCTCCGGCCGCGGCGCTTGTCGTCATACCGCCAACCCTGACCGCAACGTCGCTGACGGGTGGTTTCACGGATTACACTTCCACCGCGTCCTCCCCGCAATTTCTCTACGGCGGCGACGACGCCCTTTCGGTGCTGGCCAGCGGAGCGAATGCCTCGGTGACGACAGGTTCCGGCAATGACAAGATCGCGGTGTCCTCCGGGAACAATGCGCTCAATGGCGGCAGCGGATCGAATTTGCTTATTGGCGGCACAGGAACCGATAGCTTTTCGTCGATCCTGACCGCGAGCAATGCCTGGACAACGACCGAGAACTTTCACGCCGGGGATTCGATGGTGCTCTGGGGCTTTATGGCCGGCGTGTCGACCGAGGCTTGGGCTGGGGTTTTTGGCAGTCCTGAACTACAGGGACAGACGCTGTCGGTGTCCTCGGGCTTCGGCAATACGGAGAATATCACCTTCGCCGGCGTCGGCTCCGTTGCCAATTTCGCGATGGCGGAGGGCCAGACGGCAGCGGGCGTGCCCTATCTTATTGTCGGCGAACTCGGCTGAGGCGCGGTTGCCGAGACGCTGTCGAGGATGGCGGGGCGCGGACCTCCCGCCATCCAATCCAGGAGTTCGATTGTATGCACCACGGGCAGGCCGCCGTTAGCGAGTTGCGTGATGCAGCCTATGTTGCCGGCGGCGACGAGATCGGGCTTGGTCGCGACCAGCGTCTCCAGCTTGCGAGTGCGCAGGCGGCCGGCGATTTCGGGCTGCACGATATTGTATGTGCCAGCGGAACCGCAGCAGAGATGAGCGTCACGCGGTTCCACGACGCGAAAGCCGGCGGTCTTGAGCAGCGACTTGGGTTCGCTCGTCACGCGCTGGCCGTGTTGCAGGCTGCAGGCTGAGTGGTAGGCAACGCTGAGATCTGGCGTTTCACGCGTCGGACGATAGCCGATGCGCATGAGGTATTCGCTGATATCGAGCGCGAGGGCGGAAACCGTTTCGGCGCGAGTGCGCCAAGGTTCGGCCTCGTTGCGAAACATGAAGCCGTAGTCTTTGACTGTCGTGCCGCAGCCGGAAGTGTTGATGAGGATAGCGTCCAGCCCCTGCCCTTCGAGTTCGGCACTCCATCCCGCGATCGCGGCGCGGGCTGTCGCCATAGCCTGATCGTGGCGGCCCATGTGGTGAGTAAGCGCGCCGCAACAGCCGACGCCCTTCGCGATAACAACCTCGATGCCGAGGCGCGTAAGGAGGCGGATGCTGGCCTCGTTGATGGCGGGCGCCAATACGGTTTGGGCGCAGCCGACGAGCAGCGCCACGCGGCCGCGCCGCTCTCCTTGGGCTCGATGGATTTGCGGAGCCTGGGCCGGGCTCGGCGGTGGGAGACGCGCGGGCGCGAGGGTAAGCATCGCGCGCATGCGCTGGGCGAGCATGCTCTGCCCTGGGATTAGTTGGCCGAGGGGCCGGCCGAGTTGGGCGGCCCCCAGGGCCGTGCGGAACAGGCGTGGGTTGGGCAATATGCGGGAAAGCACGGTCCGCAACAGGCGTTCGTGCCAAGGGCGGGTATAGGTTTCCTCGATGTAGTGCCGGGCGTGATCGACGAGGTGCATGTAGTTCACGCCGGATGGGCAGGTCGTCATGCAGGACAGGCAGGAGAGGCAGCGATCGACATGCCGCACGACTTCCTCTGTCGCGGGACGGCCGGATTCCAGCATGTTCTTGATGAGGTAAATTCGGCCGCGAGGGCTATCCAACTCGTCGCCGAGCAGCACGAAGGTTGGGCAGGTTGCCGTGCACATGCCGCAATGCACGCAGGTTCTCAGTACCTGGTTGGAGGATGCGGTATCGGGGTCGCGCAATTGTTCGGGCGTGAAGCTGGTTTGCATGTCGTTAGTCCAGATCGGCGGGTGATGACATGCGACACGCGCTGTCGCCGTCGAAGCAAGCGGCGTGTCGCAGCATCATGCTAGAGCCACGCATAGAGACGTCCGGGATTGAGGATGCCCTGCGGGTCCATGGCGGATTTCACGCGGCGGGTGATCGCGGCGAGCGCTGGCGCTTCGCTCGGCACCACATCCACGCTCGCGCGTAGGCTGTCGGGAGCCCGCATAAGCGTCCAGACGCCACCAGCGGCGGTAGCGGCGGCGGCTATCGCCTTGTGCGTCGCCTCGGTTGCGGGACCAGCGAGCCAGATCAGGCCGCCGCCCCAGTCGAGGAAGCCGCGCGCGCCCGCTGCTTGCGCCGTCGCCAAAGCCGCGGCGCCACGGGAGGGGCGGACCGAGACCCGCCACAGCGCCTCCTCGTCCGTGTGCCTCAGCACTGTGGCGTCCCGGACCGCGTGCCATGTCTGGCGGCTCGTTTCCGCGTCCAGGATGATCGCCTTACCGAAGCGTGCGAGATCCTGCTGGAGGCGACCGATGCGATAGACGACGGATCTGGCGAAATCCTCGATCCGGATCAGTGCGGCGGAGGCACCGGAGAGTGGCGCGAGACCATCCGTCATGCCAGATGGCAGCCAGGCGGCGGAGGATACGCCATAAGGCGAGCCAAGGGCCGCAGACATCGCGGCCACAGCTTGCTCCGCGCTTAGGCCAACGATGGCGAGCGAGCCCGTGTCCTGGGGCGCTGGTAGAACCTTCAGCGTGATTTCGGTCAGCACGCCGAGTGTTCCGTGGCTGCCGGTCAGGAGCTTGCAGAGATCGAGTCCGGTCACGTTCTTGAGTACGCGGCCACCTGAGCGGATGATCTCGCCTGAACCGTTTACCGCGCGAATGCCGATGACGTGATCGCGCATGGCGCCCCAGGCAACGCGGCGCGGGCCGCTGAGGTTTGTCGCCACCATGCCGCCGATGGTTTGCGGCGCGTCGCTGCCGAGCAGTGCGCCGAGTTCCGGTGGTTCCGCAATGAGGTGCTGGCCGTGTTCGGCGAGTGCCGCTTCGATTTCCGTGATCGGGGTTCCTGCACGGGCGGAGATCACCAGCTCGCGCGGAGCGTAGAGCGTGATGCCCGAGAGGTTGCGGGTGGAGAGCGTACGCGCCGCCTGGACAGGCCGCAGCATTCCGAGTTTCGAGCCGTTTCCCTGGATGAGTAGTGGCTCTCGTCGCGCGGCGGCGTCTGTCACGATGGCGGCGATCTCGGCCTCATCGGCGGGAGAAACGACAGCACTCATCATCATGCGGCCAGCGGGAAGACCTTGGCGGGGTTCAACAGCCAGTCGGGATCGAAAGCGGATTTGATTCGGCGCTGCTGGTCCAACTCGACATCATTGAACTGCACACCCATGAGGTCACGCTTCTCGATTCCCACACCATGCTCGCCGGTCAGACAGCCACCGACCTCGACACAGAGACGGAGGATGTCGGCACCGAATTTCTCGGCGCGCGCGAAACTGTCCGGATCATTGGCGTCGAACATGATGAGGGGATGCAGGTTGCCGTCTCCCGCATGGAAGATATTGGCGACTTTGAGGCCGCAGGCGTCGCTCATCTGCTGCATGCGGTGCAGCACCTCGGCGAGGCGGCTGGTCGGGATTGTGCCGTCCATGCAGAGGTAGTCGGGGCTGATGCGGCCGATGGCACCGAAAGCACCTTTGCGTCCCTTCCAGATCGCGGCGCTTTCTTCCGCCGATGTCGAGACATGCAGGCTGATGGGATCGAACTCGCTGCAGATCGCGCGGATGCGGTCGAGCAGATCGTCTTGTTCCTCGGTGCAGCCTTCGACTTCGATGATGAGCATGGCCTCGGCATCGAGCGGATAGCCGGCATGGGCGAAAGCCTCGCAGGCGTGGATGGCGGGGCGGTCCATGAATTCGAGCGCCACCGGGATGATGCCGGAGCCGATGATGCGATCGACGCAAGCGCCAGCGACTTCGTTGGACCGGAAGGCGGCGAGCATTGCGCGGGCGCCCTCGGCCGCGCGCAGGATCCGCACGGTGACTTCAGTGACCATGGCGAGCTGGCCTTCGCTGCCGGTCAGCAGGCCGAGCCAGTCGTAGCCAGCGGCGTCGAGGTGGTCGCCGCCGATGTCGAGGATTTCGCCTTCGATGGTGACGATCTTGAGGCCGAGGAGATTATTCGCGGTGACACCGTATTTCAGGCAATGCGCCCCGCCGGAATTCATCGCGACATTGCCGCCGATCATGCAGGCAAGCTGGCTGGAGGGGTCAGGCGCGTAGAAGAAGCCGTTATCCTGCATCGCGGCCGTAATGCCGAGATTGGTGACGCCAGCCTGAACAGTGGCGCAGCGGTCGGAATAATCGATGTCGAGGATCCGGTTCATCCGCATCATGCCAATGACCACGGCATCCGCGAGCGGCAGGGCGCCGCCGGAGAGGCTGGTGCCAGCACCGCGCGGAATGACGCGCACGCCGTTGCGATGGCAAAATGCGAGCACGGCGGCGACTTGCTCGGTCGTTTCCGGCAGCACCACGGCCATGGGTGGCTGTTTGTAGGCCGCGAGGCCGTCCGTCTCGTAGGGGCTGAGCCGTAGGGGCTCCGAGATGACGCCATTCTCTGGCAGGAGGGCACGCAGTCCGGCCACGATTTCAGGGGCGCGGTCGAGAACGTCCTGCTTTGGCGCTGGTAGACGGATCATAGCCCGGCCCTCCTCGGCCTCCGCACCAAACTTGCGCTGCGCGGAGGGGCGTTACAAGCGGGAGACGCGCACCGTGCCCGTAACAAGCTCTCGCGCGGCCTGTTCCGGCTGTGCCGCGATGGCTTGGTGGAGGCGGAGGGCGAAGGCGTTTTCCGATGGCTGATCGTCCCCGAAGAGCGTGGGCCCGAAGGCGCCCACGAAGAAGCCGGTCATGACTTGGGCGAGAGCGTCGGCGTCGCCATCGGCGCGCCAGTTGTCCAAAGCGGGATTAGGGGTCGGAGCAATCGTGATTTCCTCGAGCTTCAGGTCGGGGAGCAGGCCACTTCGGAAGGGTGCCTCGAAATCCGCGCGGCTGCGGGGGCGGACGGGGACGGTCATGGCCTGGTAGGCGGCTTTTGGCACGGCTCCATCCGCTACCATCCTTTGCAGCACTTCATTCGCGAAATCGAAGACGCCCTCGATACCGCATTGGCCCCCTTCGTCATTGGCGCCCGAGACGAGAACGAGTTGGCCGCCGGGGGCGAGTTCTTTTGCGCGGTGGGTGAGGAAGCTTTGCCAATCCTCCGCCGCTACGGCCGCGAAGGCGTCCCGCACCTCGGGCGGTCCGCGATCGAACCATAGGTGGTTGGGGGCAATGGCCGGTCTTCGGCTTAGCCAGTGCAGCGCAATCGACGACCAGCCGAAGGTCAGGCTGCCGGCGGGAAGCAAGGGGCCGTAGAACGTGCGGCCGATGGCATAGGCGAAGACATGGGGTTGATCGCGGAGGTAGCTGTCCGGGCTCTCCTGCAAGAGCGTGAAGAGCGAGGCGAAGTCGTTATGCGGTTGATCCGTGTGGATGACCGCGAAGTCCCGATCGGCGCCTCCGCGCGCGATCAGAGCGCTCAGTGCCCGTCCGATCGGCCGCAGGGAGTTGCGCCCCTGAGAGGAGCCGAAGTCGGCCAAAGTAATTGGCCCGGTGGCGGGAATGGCGAGTTCGCGCAGAGCGGTGTCGAGGATGGGATCGCTCGCCTGGGCCGAGCGCGCCTGCAGCTCGGAATGGGCATTGTAGTAGCCGTGGCCCTGCATCACGGATTCGGTCACGCGGGACCTCACGCTGTTGTTTGTGACAGTGGCGCTTGCGCGGCTGGGCCTGACGTCTGAGTTGCAGAACTATGGCAAAGAAAAAGACCGCGGCCCAGGCCCCTGTGCGCGGCTCCCAAGAGCAATCGTTGAAACAGCCGCGCCGAAGCTCGGCGCTTAAGCGTCTCATTGATCTCGATCAAAGTGTCGAGCGGGCGGCCGAGGCCGCGAACCTGCATTATGTCAACGACGGCACGCCCGGCATTAGCCGCACCACCACGGCACGTGGGAACATCTACAAGGGACCGTCCGGCAAGATCGTGCGTGATGCTGCGACACTCGATCGCATTCGCAAGCTGGCGATTCCGCCGGCCTATCGAGATGTCTGGATTTGCAGTGATCCGGACGGGCATCTTCAGGCGGTTGGCAAAGACGCACGTGGGCGGCGGCAATATCGCTATCACCTGCGATGGCGCGAGGTGCGGGACCAGGCGAAATACGGGCATATGATGGTCTTCGGCCAGGTGTTGCCGACCATCCGGGCGCGGGTGCAGAGCGATCTCGCGAGGTCAGGCTTGCCGAGGGAAAAGGTTCTTGCCTCGATCGTGCGGCTTCTGGAGGTCACGCTCATGCGCGTGGGCAATGAGGAATATGCCCAGAGCAATAAAAGCTTCGGGCTGACGACGCTGCGCAACCGGCATGTGAAGGTGCGCGGGCGAAGGCTTGTTCTCGATTTCCGGGGCAAGCACGGCATTACTCACCACATCGATCTGCAGGACGAGCGCCTCGCGCGGATTGTGCGCAAGTGCCAAGACTTGCCTGGGCAGGAGTTGTTCCAGTTCCTCGATGAAAACGGCGCGACGCATGCCGTCGGCTCGTCGGATGTTAACGAGTATCTTCGGGAGATCTCAGGCGAAGGGGTCACGGCAAAGGATTTTCGTACCTGGGCCGCGACTAATCTGGCGGCGCTGGCGCTGCAGGAATTGGCTTCGGCGGCGGAGGGTTTGCCGCCGAAGAAGAGCATGTTGCGGGCTGTGGAAGCGGTGGCGAAGTTGCTGGGCAATACGCCGGCCATTTGTCGGAAATGCTATATCCACCCAGCGATCTTCGACGGCTATCTGGATGGGAGCCTGCTCGGCGCGCTGAAGCAGCGGGCGCGAGAGGAGCTGACCCAGGGAGTTGGCAACTTGACGCCGGAGGAAGCCGCCGTGACGGGATTCCTCGCCCATCGCCTGATGCAGGTTCGTGGCGAACGCGTGCAGGAGATACGGCCGGCAAAGGTTCTGAAGAAGCGGTCGCCTCCGCGAAGAGCGGTGGCGACCGTGGCGGAGGCTAAGGCTTAGGCGATCGCGCTCAGTAGTAGCGGTGGTGGCCGAAGAGCAGGAACAGGATGAGGACGATGATGAGGAACAAGCCCAGGCCGCCGGTGCCGTAGCCGTAATGCGGGCGCTCGCGGTAGTAGCCGCGACGCCAGCCCATGCCGCCACCGCCCAGCACGATGACCAGCAGAATAATGATGATGAGCAGAAGCATCCGAACGTCTCCTCGCCCGGCATGCCCAGAACACGCCGTCCTCAGCCTTATGTCGAGGATTTCTCCAATCTGGCAAGGTGAATAGGTGGGCTGGCGTTCGGCTTGCCTCAGGGCACCTCGGCCAAGACGAAGCGGCGGCTGGCGTTCGGCTTTGTCGGGATCGCCGAATAGACGTCCTTGACTGCTTCTGTGATCGTGACGCCGGCGAATTGCGGGATCAGGCGATGGCCGAGCCCTTCCCATACGCGATTGCTGCGCAGGATGAGGCGCATCGCGGTGGGCGGCAGGAATAGCGCCGTCTCTCGATTCTCCACGCGGAACAGGCTGCCCGCCAGCAGCCGACCGACCTGGCCAGGCGAATAGGGTGTGCCGTGGCCGAAGGGTGTGCTCTCGGCATAGGCCCACATCCCGCGGCGGTTCGGCGCGACCACCATCAGGCGGCCGTCATCCTTCATCACCCGCCAGATCTCCCGCAGGAGGCGTCGGGTGTTCTCCGAAGCTTCAAGTCCATGCACGAGCAGCACGCGGTCGAAGCTCGGGCCAGCGAAGGGCAGCGCCTCCTCCTCCGCCATACAGGAAAGATTAGCGGCCGAGGCCGGCCAACGGGCGGCGCCGAGCTCCGCTGTCGTGACCGCGATGGTGACCTGCGCCGCCTCACGCCAGGCGCGCAGGTAAGGCGGCGCGTAGCCGAGGCCGAGGACCGCCATCCCCTCCATGCGCGGCCAGAGCTGTGCCAGCCTGTCGCGGACCAGCCGCGCCGCCACCGCCCCTTGGGCAGTGGCGTAGAAGTCGGCGGCGGTGTGTACGTCCAGTGCCATGGCTTTCAGCTTAGAGCATGGAGGCCCCAACGGGCCATTCCCGACCGCCGAGGGCGATGCTACATGGGGCGCATGACCCTGTCCGTATTCAGCGTTCCCATGCTTTCCGACAACTACGCCTGGATCCTGCGGGACGACAGCACAGGCAGCGTGGCCTTTGTCGATCCAGCCGATGGCGATGCCGCCATCCGCGCGATCGAGGAAATGGGCGGACGGCTCGACCTCATTCTGCTGACCCACCATCACGACGACCATGTCGCCGGCGTCGGCGCACTGCGGGCGCGCTTCGACTGCCCGGTGATCGGCGGCGCGGCTGACGCCCACCGGCTGCCGCCGCTCGACAGGCAGGTGGCGGAAGGCGACGAGGTTACCCTAGGGACGGCGCGCGGGCGGGTGATCGATACGCGCGGCCATACCTCGGGCCATATCTCCTACTTTTTCCCAGATGGTCCGATCCTGTTCTGCGGCGATACGCTGTTCAGCCTTGGCTGCGGCCGCATGGCGGAAAGCACGCCTGAGCAGTTCTTCACGAGCCTCCGCAAGATCGCCGCCCTGCCGCCGGACACGCTGATCTGCGCCGGGCATGAATACACTCAGTCGAATGCCCGCTTCGCGCTGAATGTCGATCCCGATAACGCGCTGCTGCGCGAGACGGCGGCAGCGGTGGACCGCAAGCGCGCGGCCCATGAGCAGACGCTGCCGGTGCGGCTACGGGACGAGCTGACAGTGAACCCCTTCCTGCTCGCCCGCGACGCGGCGTCCTTTGGACGGCTGCGGGCGGCGAAGGATGTCTTCAAGGGCTGAACGGCCCCCTCCCTCTCTTTGACCGAAGCCGCCGGGGATTCCGCATGAAGCTTTTCTACTCGGCCACGAGCCCTTTCGTTCGCAAGGTGGTGGCTTGTGCGATTACTCGCGGGCTGGATAGCCGGATCGAGCGTATGACGACCGATCCGCATTCCTCGCCGGGCGGGTTGCTCGCGGCTAATCCCCTGTCCAAGGTGCCGTGCCTGCTCACCGAGGATGGGGTCGCGCTGTACGACAGCCCGCTGATCTGCGAGTATCTCGACAGCGTAGGCGACGCGCCGCCGCTTTTCCCGGACCATGGCGCCGCCCGTTGGCAGGCGCTGCGAAACCAGGCGCTGGCCGACGGGATCATGGAGGCCGCGGTGCTGGCGCGCATGGAGTCTGCGCGCCCCGAGGAAGCGGCGCGCACGACCGCTATTGCGCGCCAGAAGGCGGCGGTTCAGCGCGGGATCGAGGCCCTGGAGGGTTCGCCGCCGCCTGTGGGAACGCCCGACATTGGCGGCATCACCGTTGCCTGCGCGCTGGGCTATCTCGACTTTCGGTTCGCGGGCGATAAGTGGCGGGACCATACGCCGCGCCTCGCCCATTGGTTCGAAACCTTCTCGCGGCTGGATGGCATTGCGCAGACGGCGCCGCCGGGATGACTGCTCACGTTGGTGCGCGGGCGGGAGCGGGAAATAAAGCCGGCTAGCCGCTCCGCCGCAGCAAGCTCACAGCATGCTTCCGCAAGAATAGATGGCTGCGGATACGAGTTTTTTACGAACCCTCGATATGTTTAGATCGTCAATCAAGGAACGCTCTCGTGTCGGTTACCATATCTCGATTTCGTTACCCGCTAGAAACTTCTTCTTCCTACGATCCTCTGGGAAACAATCAATTTCTACCCTAACGATGACTCACGGCCATGACAGCGTGCTTTCGAGTATAGCGCGGTTGATTGGATCGACTTGCCGGCCTCGACCGGCTGCGGGTCAGAAGGCGCCGGAGACCACTCCCATGCCCGCTCGCGAGGAGCCGTGATTTTCGGTGTTGCAAACATATCGGCGGAGGAGGTCGTCGCCTCGCTCCAGCTGATCCCCCACCCCGAGGGTGGCTTCTACCGGGAGACTTTCCGGGCGCCGTCGGAAACGGTCGGTGGACGCGGTGCCGTGACGGCCATCTATTTCCTGCTGCCGCGCGGTGTCGTTAGCCATTGGCATAAGGTCGATGCCGTCGAGATCTGGCTCTGGCATGCCGGGGCGCCGCTAATGCTGGAGGGCGCCCCGCTGAGCGGTCCCGTTGCGGCGGTGCGGCTCGGGCCAGGACTCGGGGCCGGCGAGGAGTTGCAGCACAGCATTCCTGCCGATGAATGGCAGCGGGCCTGGAGCCTAGGGGACTGGACGCTCGTGTCCTGCATCGTCGCACCGGCCTTCGATTTTGCGGGTTTCGAGATGGCGCCGCCCGGATGGCATCCCGAAAACGCCTAAATGCTGCCTGAAATCCAGAGGATACCGGCACCCGCCCTCAACGTCCCTGTTGCCGGCAGGAGGGTTCCGCAGGATGAACGACCTCGTCATGGACCGATCGATTTCTGAGCAGGGCGCCGCAGCAGCCTCAGCCCCTTGGGCGAGGCCCGAGGGCATGGCCCCCGCCATCTCGACGGTGGCGGAGTTGTCCATCGTTGTGCCCTGCTTCAAGGAGCGGCCGAACGTGGCGCCGATGGTCGAGAGGGTCGCGGCCGCCCTTCCCGGCGTCGCCTGGGAAATCATCTTCGTCGATGACGACAGCCCCGACGGCACGGCCGCCGCCGCGCGGGCCATTGCGGCGCAGGATCCGCGGGTACGCTGTATCCGCAGGATCGGTCGCCGAGGCCTCTCTTCTGCCGTGGTCGAAGGCGCCCTCTCCTCCTCAGCCGCGTTTGTCGCGGTGATGGATGGCGATTTGCAGCATGATCAGACGGCGCTGCCCACCATGCTGGCGCGGCTGCGGGCCGGCGGCTGCGACATCGCGATCGGCAGCCGTCATGCGCTGGGTGGGTCGAATGACGGCCTGTCCTCCGCCATGCGTCATCGGATCTCAAATGCCGGGATCAGCATCGCGCAGCGGGTGTTGCCGATGCAGGTGAGCGACCCGATGAGCGGCTTCTTCATGATGCCTCGGCCGCTTTTCGAGGAAATCGCGCCCCGCCTCTCCGCCCAGGGCTTCAAGATCCTGCTCGACGTGATTCTCTCCGCACCGCGTCGCCTCCAGCTGCTGGAGATCCCGTGTCAGTTCCACCGGCGGGAGGCTGGCGAGAGCAAGCTCGATACGCTGGTGATGATCCAGTTCGCGGCACTGCTGGTCGATAAGGGGTTGGGCGGCGTGGTGCCGCTGCGGTTCGTCGCGTTCGCGTTGGTGGGGGCGCTGGGCATGGTGGTGAACCTCGCCGTGATGCTTGCGGGACGCGCCAGCGGCCTCGACTTTCTGACGGCGGAGATTATCGCGATCGCGATCGCCATGCTCTTCAACTTCCAGCTCAACAATCGGCTGACCTATCGGACGCACCGGCTGCGCGGGGCACGGCTGTTGCGTGGTCTGGTGCTGTTCATGATTGTTTGTGGCCTTGGCGCGGTGGCGAATATCGGCATCGCAACGGCGCTTTATTCGGATGGGCATCGCGGTATCGCCGCAGCCGCGATTGGCGCCGCGATCGGCGTGGTGTGGAACTATGCGGTGTCCTCGACCCTGGTCTGGCGCACGACCTGAGCCTCGGGCATAGGCTGCGGCCAGCATGACTGGCCGCAGCCGCCCCTCCGACTATTCCCTTTTCCTTCTCGCCATTGGCGGCCTCACGGTGCTGCGGCTCGCAGTGGCGGCGGCGGTACCGGTGTCGCCCGACGAGGCTTATTACTGGATATGGTCGCGCGCGCTGGCGCCGGGGTTTCTCGACCATCCGCCGATGGTGGCGCTGTGGGTGAGGATTGGCACGGCGCTTTGCGGCGACGGGGGTTGCGGCATCCGGCTGCTGGCGCCGCTTTCGGCGGCGGCTGGTTCACTGATGATCCAGGATGCCGCACGGCGTTTGGGTGCGGGCCGAGGCTATGCCTCGGCGGCGCTGCTCAACGGGACGCTGTTGTTCGGCGCGGGTGGCGCCTTGATGACGCCCGATACGCCGCTGCTGTTGTTCTGGATCGCCACGCTTTGGGCGATGGCGCGCATTGTTTCCGGCGATTCGGGCTGGTGGTGGATTGCGGTCGGGGTCGCAGCGGGATTGGCGCTCGTCAGCAAATACACCGCGGCGCTGCTGCTGCCGGGGATTGGGCTTTGGTTGCTGCTGCTTCCGGCGGGACGGCGCTGGCTGCGGGATCCACGGCCCTGGGTTGGGCTGCTGCTGGCGCTGCTGTTGTTCTTGCCGGTCATCCTGTGGAATGCCGACCATCACTGGGCGAGTTTCCTCAAACAGGGAGGCCGCACAGGCTCCTGGCATCCGGCGCGCGCCATGCAGTTCCTTGGCGAGCTGATTGGCGGGCAGCTTGGTTTGGCGACGCCGCTCATCTTCGTGCTGTGCGTGATGGGTCTGTGGACGGCGACGCGCCGCGCCGTTTCGACGCGCGACCCGGCGGCGGGATTGCTCGTGGCGCTGGGCGTGCTGCCCGCCCTCGTCTTCGTGCAGCACGCGCTGGGTGACCGGGTGCAGGGGAATTGGCCGGAGATCGTCTATCCGGCCGCCGTCATCGCCGCGATCGCCGTGCCGCTGACAGCGCGGATCTTGCGGCCGGCGATCGGGCTTGGTTTCGCGTTAACCCTCCTCGTTTACGTGCAAGCGATAGGGAGCCCGCTGCCGCTCGGTGGAGTGAGCGATCCGACGATTCGCGTGCTTGGTGGCTGGGCGCCTTTCGCCGCCACCGTGGAGGATCGCGCAAAAGCGATGAAGGCGAGTTTCGTCGCTGTCGATGAATATGGCCTGGCGGGCGAACTCGCCTTGCGCTTGCCGGCGACATTGCCGCTGGTGGCCGAGGACCCGCGTTGGTTCCTGTTCCGCTTGCCGCGCGCCACCCTTGCGCCTGGGGCACTCGGCTTGCTCGTGCGGACCGATCGCCGCCGCACGGCGCCCGACGCGGCCCCCTGGTCGGCGATCGCGAAGACCGGCGATATCGGACGCGGACGCCATGGCCGGATTGGCGAGAGTTATACCCTCTATGCCATCACCGCGGGTCCGAACGCAGGCCAGTTGCTGACACGTTTGCCCTCAGGAGACGCGCCTTGACGATGATGCCGCCCAGTTATGATGACCTTATGGCCGCCCGCGCGCGGATCGGTGACCGGGTGCGGCATACGCCGCTGCTGCGGAGCGCGGTGCTCGATCGCGCCATCGGCGGCACCGTTCTGCTCAAGCCCGAGGCTTTGCAGCACACCGGCAGTTTCAAGCTGCGCGGAGCCATGAACGCGGTGCTGAGCCTCGCGGAAGCGGGCCATCGCGCGGGGGTTGTCGCCTTTTCCTCGGGCAATCATGCGCAGGCAGTCGCCTATGCGGCGGCGTCGGTGGGGATGCCGGCCACGATTTTCATGCCGGCCGATGCGCCAGCGATCAAAACCGCCGCGACGCGCGGCTGGGGCGCGACCGTCATTCCCTTCGACCGTCTGCGAGACGATCGCGAAGCGCTGGCCCGCGCGGAGGCAGAGCGGATCGGCGCGGCGGTCATCCCGCCCTTTGACCATCCGCATGTCATCGCCGGCCAGGCAACCGCCGCGCTGGAACTCGCCGAGGATGCGGCGGCTGGGGGGCTCGACATCGATGCGCTGCTGGTGCCGGTAAGCGGCGGGGGTCTTATCGCGGGCTGCACACTGGCGCTGGAGCATGATTTCTCGTCGGCTCGTGTCTATGCCCTGGAGCCGGAGGGGCGGGACGATCTGCGCCGTTCGCTGCTGTCGGGCCAGCGGGAGCAGAACGGCGATGGCGGTTCGGTTCTTTGCGATGGGCTGATGTCGGCGTCTCCGGGCGAACTCACCTTCGCGATCAACCGCGAGCGGCTGGCGGGCGGAGTGGTGGTGACCGATGACGCAGTGCTGCGGGCGATGGCTTTCGCGTTCCTGCACCTCAAACTCGTGCTGGAACCGAGTGGCGCGATTGGACTTGCCGCCTTGCTGTCCGGCGCCTTTGACGGACGGGATCGCACGACCGCCGTGGTTCTCAGCGGCGGCAATGTCGATCCGGTGATCTTCGAGCGAGCGCTGGCGACACTGGCCTAAAAAGGCGCCAAGCTAGGCCGCGTGGTGATCCAATTGAACCGCGACCCAAAGATCCGTCATGGCACGCGAAGGCGTGCCATCCACGCCTTGCTCGCTCCACGAAGGCGTGGATTCTCGGCCTTTGCAGAGCATGACGGGGTGAAATAGCACCGTCCGGATCAGAGACATTCTGCTCTAGTGGTGCTCGGGCCCCGGTAGAGGTTCGCTTGGAGGCGGAGCGTGCGGTGCTTCGTGGAATTCCATCGCCTTCATGCGGAAGATATGGACGCGGGCCCATTCGCGCATGGTCTGGAAGACCGTGTAGAGCATCGGGATCACGAAGATGCCCACGAAGCTCGCGGCGATCATGCCGAAGAACACCGGCGTGCCCACCGAGCGGCGGCTGATCTGCGCCGCGCCCGTCGCGATCACCAGCGGCACGAGGCCGAGGATGAAGGCGAAGGATGTCATCATCACCGCGCGGAATCGCAGCTTGGAACCCTCGACCGCCGCCTGACGGATCGGCTTGCCCATCTCGCGCTGCTCTTTGGCGAATTCCACGATTAGAATGCCGTTCTTGGCCGAGAGCGCGATCAGGGTGACGAGGCCGATCTGGGCATAGAGATTGAGAGCCAGACCGGTGACAGTCAGTCCGATGAAGGCGCCGACGGCGGCGACCACCACCGAGATCAGAACGGACATCGGGATGGTCCAGCTCTCATAGAGAGCGACGAGGAACAAATAGGCAAAGAGCACGGCGAGCGCGAGCACGATGCCGGTCTGTCCGCCCGCCTGGATCTCCTGATAGGCGGTGCCTGTCCACTCGTAGCCATAGCCGTTGGGCAGCACCTTGTCGGAAATCTGTTCCATCGCGGCGAGCGCCTGCGAGGAGGATTCGCCGGGTGCCGGCGAGCCGTCGATCGTGACCGAGCGGACGTTGTTGTAGCGCGTGATGACCTGTGGACCCGTGACGATGCTCATCGTCGCGAGGGAACGCAGGGGCACCATGTCGCCCTGGGCATTGCGAATGTAGATCTTCCACAAGGAGGCAAAGGCGTTGCGGTCCTTGCCCTCGCCCTCGACGTTGACCTGCCAGACGCGGCCGAACAGGTTGAAGTTGTTGATGTAGAAGCCGCCCATCGTCGCCTGGAGCGTAGTGAAGATGTCGTTGATATTGACGCCGAGCGCCTGCGCCTTGTCGCGGTCGATGTTGAGATAGACCGAGGGGTTGCTGGCCGAGAAGGTCGAGAAGACACGGCTGAGGCGCGGGTCGGTATTGGCCGCAACGAGCAGGCTGCCGAGGACCGAGGCCATGTCCTGCGGCTCCTGCCCGTTTAGCGCCTGCATCTGGTATTCGAAGCCGCCACCGGTTGAGAGGCCGATGATGGGCGGCAGATTGAACGGGAAGACGTTGGCCCCGAGGATCTGCTGAGACTCACCGAACATGCGGCCGATCAAGGCGTTGACCGTTTGCGCGGGATGGGTGCGATGGGAGAAGCCGGCCAGCCTCGCCACGACGAAGGCCGCGTTAGGCTCCGCCGCGCCGTCCAGGATCGAGTAGCCGACGATCGAGATAACGTGGGCGACGCCGTCTTCGGCCTTGATCATGCCGGCGACGCGATCGACGATCCCCTGTGTGCGGTTGATGGATGCGCCGTCCGGGAGCTGGACAGCCGTGAAGTAGGCGCCCTGATCTTCTTCAGGAAGGAAGCCGCCGGGTGTTCGCGCTGCCAGGAACAGAACCACTGCGGCAGCGATCGCGATGACGGGAACCACGAGCAGGGCGAAGCGCACGAGGCGCGCGACGACATTGCCGTAGCCGTCTCGCACATGGTCGATGCCGCGGCTGAGGCGCGAGAAGGGTCCCTTGCGGGTCTCTCGATTCTTCACCGGTCGCAGGAAGAGCGCGCAGAGGGCGGGCGAAAGCGTCAGCGCATTGGTGGCCGAGATCAACATGGTCACGCTGATGGTGACCGCAAATTGCTTGAAGAGCTGGCCCGACAGGCCGGGGATGAAGCCTACCGGTACGAACACCGACAGCAGCACCAGCGAGATCGCGATGATGGGGCCGAAGATCTGCCGCATCGCGAGCTTGGTGGCATCGGCCGGGGTTAAATCCGGTCTCTCCTCCATGACGCGTTCGACGTTTTCGACCACGACGATCGCGTCATCAACCACCACGCCGATCGCCACGACGAGCGCCAGCATCGAAATCGTATTGGCCGAGAAGCCGAGGGCGAGCAGGATCGCGAAGGCGCCGATGAGGCTTACAGGCACCGCGACAGCGGGAATGATGGTCGCCCGGATATTGCCGCCGAGGAATAGGAAGACGACGAGCACGACGAGGGCAAAGGCTTCCAGGATGGTCTTGACCACCTCGTGGATGGTGTCGTTCACGAAGTCGCTGGTGTCGTAGATGACCTGGGCTTTGAGGTCCGGCGGGAACCGCTTAGACAGATCGGCGATGACATCGCGCACCCGCTGCGAGGTCGCGACCGCATTGGCGCCCGGTTCCAGGTAGATACCGATGCCCAGCGCCGGCGCGCCGTCGAGCTGCGCCTGGGTGTCCTGGCTCTGCGCGCCGAGTTCTATTCGCGCGACATCCTTGATGCGCAGGATCGAGCCGTCCTGGTTGGCACGCAGTACGATATTGCCGAACTGTGTCGGCGTGACGAGGCGCCCCTGGGTCTGGATATTGACCTGGAACTGCTGCTCGGGACCGATTGGTTCGGCACCGATGGTGCCTACCGCCGCCTGCACGTTCTGGCTGTTGATCGCGTTGATGATGTCAAGCGGCGCCAGGTTGAGCTGGGTCAGCCGCGCCGTGTTCATCCAGATACGCATCGAGTAGTTCTGCGCGCCGAACAGGAAGGCCTGACCCACGCCCGGCGTGCGCGACAGCACGTCGAGCACGTTGATCGTAATGTAGTTGCTGATGAAGAGCGGTTTGAGCGTCTTCTTCGGGCTCGAGAAGATAACGAACTGCAAAATGGCGGAAGACTTCTGCCGCAGCTGGACGCCTTCGAGCTGGACCTGCTGCGGGAGCTGCGACAGCGCCTGGGTTACGCGGTTTTCGACGTTCACCACGTCGATGTTGGGATCGGTGCCGAGCGCGAAGCTGACGGTCAGGCTGTAGCTGCCGTCGTTGCCACTGTACGAGCGCATGTACAGCATCTTGTCAGCGCCGACGATCTGCGCCTCGAGCGGCTGCGCGACGGTCGCCTCCACCACGGCGGCCGAAGCGCCCGGATAGCTGGTGGTGACCGAGACCTGCGGCGGCACGATGTCGGGGAACTGCGCGACAGGGATGCGCAGCAGCGCCAGCAAGCCGGCGAGCGTGATCAGAACCGCGATGACGACGGCGAGCCGCGGCCGATCGATGAAGACGGAGGAAATCATCTAGTTGGCAGTTCCGCTCGTCCCAGCCGAGGCATCGTAATTGGGCGGCGTATAGGGCACCGGCTTGACGGAAGCGCCCGGCTTCACCCGCTGTACACCGTCGGCGACAACGGTCTCGCCGGGCTTGAGGCCGGAGGTGACGACGGCCAGGACATTCGCCGAATCAGCCAGCGTGACGTTGCGGCGCTGGGCCTTGGAATCGGCCCCAACGACGAAGACATAGTCGCCCTGCTGGTCGGCCAGGATCGCCGAGCGTGGCACGGTGATCTGCTGCTCGGGCGAGGCCGACTGCAGGTAGACGGTCACAAAGCCGCCATCCACGAGGGTGCGATTGCCCTCGGTTCCGTCAGGTGCGCCGCGGTTCGGATTGGCCACCACCGCGCGCAGTGTCACGGTGTCGGTGGAGGAGCTCACGGAGATGCCGGAGAAGTCGATCTTCGCCGTTTTGTCGTACATCTTGCCGTCAGGGAGCTGAAGTTTAACGGTCAGCGCCTGGAGGCCGCCTTTGCCGGAATATTCATCCTGAAGCTGGTTCAAGGCGAGCTCGGACACCGGAAAGAGCACGTATTCCGGATCCTGGCTCACGATCGTCGCGAGCGAGCCGCTGGTGGGCGAGACGACGTTGCCGGGGTCGGTTGAAAGGCCGATCCGGCCATCGACGGGGGCAGCGATGGTCGTATAGCCGAGATTGATTTCGGCCTGCAGGAGCTGCGCCTGCGCCGTCATGAGCTGCCCCTGATTGGACCCGGCTGTCGCGACGTCGGTATCCACGGTGGATTGCTGGCCGGCTGGCGTATTGAGCAGGGTGCGGGAACGGCCGAGGCTGATCGTCGCATTGCGAAGCTGGGCCTGAGCCTGGGCGACCGCGCCCTGGGCTTGGAGCACGGCTGCCTTATAGGGCGGCTGCTCGATCACGAAGAGAACTTGGTCCTTCTTGACGTCGCTGCCTTCCTTGAAATTCCGCTGCTCGAGGAAGCCAATGACACGGGCCTGGAGTGTTACGCGGTTGATCGCCTGGATGCGGCCGACATATTGGCTGGACTGGTAGATCGGCTTCAGCTCGGCCTTCACCACACCAACAGCAGGCGGTCCACCACCCATCTGGGCGCGGGCAGCCGTGCCACTGGCAGCGAGCGACCCGGCAAGGAGAAAAGCGGCGGCGGGGTAGCGGAGCCTCATTCGGGCCATCCTAACGCTCACTTACAGGCGACGGCGCAATCTTTAGAGACGAGCTGACCGATCGGTCAACTTGCATGGCGCGGCGCAGCATCGCGTCTGCCCGGTGGTTCGGCGATTGACGTTCCCGCCAGTTGCGCGGAAAAGCCGCCGCCGGCGACAGGAGATCAAGGTCCATGCAACGCGTATTCTCGGGGATCCAGCCTTCCGGAATCCCAACTCTTGGCAATTACCTTGGCGCCATCCGGAACTGGGTCGCCCTGCAATCCGACCACGAATGCTTGTATTGCGTCGTTGACCTCCATGCGCTCACGGTATGGCAGGAGCCGGAAGCGCTGAGGCGCCAGACGCGGGAAATGGCCGCGGTTATCGTTGCCTGTGGTGTCGATCCCGACCGTCATATCCTGTTTCATCAATCGGCCGTTCCGGCCCACGTCCGCCTCGCCTGGATTTTCAATTGCGTTGCACGGCTAGGCTGGCTGAACCGCATGACCCAATTCAAGGATAAGGCGGGTAAGGACCGTGAGGCGGCGTCGGCCGGTCTCTATGTTTACCCCAATCTCATGGCCGCTGACATCCTGGCATATCACGCTACCCGGGTACCAGTTGGGGATGACCAGAAGCAGCATTTGGAGCTGGCCAATGATATCGGCCAGAAATTCAACCACGACTATGGCGGCGAGTTCTTTCCCACAATCGAGCCATTGATCATCGGCGGAGCGACGCGTGTCATGTCGTTGCGCGACGGCACGAAGAAAATGTCGAAATCCGATCCCTCCGACCAGAGCCGGATCAACCTCAATGACGAGCCCGAGGTTATCGCCGCCAAGATCCGGCGCGCGCGCACTGACCCCGAGCCGCTGCCGAGCGAGCCAGCGGGCCTGGAAGGGCGGGCCGAGGCGCGCAATCTCATCGGCATCTATGCGGCTCTGGCCGAGACGACGGCGACGGCGGTGCTGGAACAGTTCGGCGGCCAAGGTTTCTCGGCATTCAAGGAGGCCCTGGCCGAACTCACGGTCACCAAGCTTGCCCCTATCGCGCGTGAGACGAAGAGGCTGCTCGCCGATCCGGACCACGTTGACTCCATCCTGTCGGCCGGTGCGGTGCGGGCGGCTTCGATCGCCGATCCGATTGTCGCTGAGGTCGAGGCCCGCGTGGGCTTGCTGCCGGCGCGGCGCGGCTGAGATGAGGTCTTCCCGGCCCCGGAAGGACCTTGGTGCGTGCTTGATCCGCTCGGGATCGTCATATGCCGGGCACCGTCCGGGCGCGACAGGCAACCTCTAATGGACTATGAACGCGCCATGGATGCGCCCGCCCCTCCGGCTGCCCGCTGCCATCACCTCACCCGCCGCACGTCGGAGACCGAGGTCACCCTTCGCCTCGATCTGGATGGCACCGGCGAGGTGCGCGCCGCAACCGGCATCGGCTTCTTCGACCATATGCTGACCGCCCTCGGCCGCCACGCGCTGTTCGATCTGGACATCCAGGCGCAGGGCGATCTTCACGTCGATTTCCACCATACCGTCGAGGATGTTGGCATCGTGCTCGGCCAGGCGATCCTGCAGGCGCTCGGTGAGAAGCGCGGCATCACGCGCTACGGCCATTCGGTGGTGCCGATGGATGAGGCACTGGTTGAGGCGGCGGTGGATCTCTCCGGCCGCGCCACGTTTGGCTGGCAGGTGCGCTTCACCCGGCCGAAGATCGGCGAGATGGATACTGAGCTGTTCGAGGAGTTCTTTCGGGCGCTCTCCGCCAACGGGCTTTTCGCGCTGCATCTGATCCAGAGGGCGGGGCGCAACGATCACCATATCGCCGAGGCCTGCTTCAAGGCCGCTGCGCGGGCGCTTCGCATGGCGGTCGAGCCGGATGCCCGGCAGCTCGATCGCGTGCCATCGACGAAGGGATCGCTCGCCGGATGAAGGTCGCGGTTATCGACTATGGCAGCGGCAACCTCGCTTCCGCGTCCCGGGCGCTTGCCACGGCGGCGGAGCGGGCTGGGATCGCCGCCGAGGTGGTGATCACCGCCGATCCCGAGATGGTGGCTAAGGCCGACCGCATCGTGCTGCCGGGCCAGGGCGCCTTCGCGGATTGCATGGGCGGTCTCGACGCGGTGGACGGGCTGCGGCCGGCGATCGAAAGCGCGGTCGCGGGCGGCGCGCCTTTCCTCGGCATCTGCGTCGGCATGCAGCTTATGGCGGAGCGCGGGTTGGAATTCGGCACGACACCTGGCCTCGGCTGGATTGGCGGCGAGATTTCGCGCATGGCCGCGCCCGGCCTTCGGCTGCCGCAAATGGGCTGGAACGAGCTCGACTTCGAGCCTGGCAGCCATCCTTTGCTCGATGGGTTGGAGCGCGGGGACCACGCCTATTTCGTCCATAGCTTCGCTCTGGCTGAAGGTGCTGCGGAGGAATGCCTGGCGACGACGGATTACGGTGGTCCGGTTGTGGCTATGGTGGCCTCGGGCAATCGGGCGGGGACGCAATTCCACCCGGAGAAGAGCCAGGCCACCGGTCTGCGCATTCTCGGCAATTTCCTAGGCTGGTCGCCATGAGCGCCATCGACGACGACACCGCATTTCAGTCCGCGGCGCTGCCCGCCGATCTCGAACCTCGGGCGATCGGACGCGAGCCGACGGCGAAGCTCTCGGTGGAGCGGATTTCGTCGTTCAACGAGGAGGACCTGCTCGCCCTCTGCGAGGCGACGGATGCCGCCATTATCGACGGCGGCGGTTTCGGCTGGATCACGCCACCGGGGCGGCAGGTGCTGGAGAGCTATTTCCGCGGCCTGCTCATGGTGCCGGAGCGCGAGGTCTATGTCGGGCGAGTGGACGGCATCGTCTGCGGCTCGACCCAGCTTGTCCGTCCGTCGCGGAATAACGAGGCGCAGGCGATGGCCGCGGTCATCACCCAGGCCTTTGTCGCGCCTTATGCCCGCCGTCTCGGCCTTGCCCGGATGCTTGCGTTGCGGGTGGAGGAACGGGCGCGCAGCCTGGGCTATCAGGTGCTGAACCTCGATGTGCGCGAGACACATGAGGGCGCCATCGCGCTCTATGAGGGTCTCGGCTACCAGCGCTGGGGCACCCATCCCGCCTATGCCCGCGTCGGCGGCCAGATCATCGCGGGCCATTACTTCTATAAGTTGCTGCAACGGAAGAGCTGAACGCGCCTTGCCCGCCCTGCCCCGTGATCAGCCCCTCACCGTCTACCCGGCCATCGACCTCAAGGGCGGCGCCTGCGTGCGGCTACGTCAGGGCGAAATGGACCAGGCGACCGTCTACGCTACCGATCCAGGCGCGCAGGCGGAGGCGTGGCAGGACGCCGGGGCGACGTGGTTGCATGTCGTCGATCTCGACGGGGCCTTCGCCGGGCGGTCGCGGAATGGCGACGCGGTGGCCACTATTCTGGGCGTCGCCAAGGTGCCGGTGCAGCTTGGCGGCGGCATTCGGGATATGGTGGGCATCGAGGCGTGGCTCGCCGCCGGCATTCGCCGGGTCATCCTCGGCAGCATCGCCGCGCGGGACCCCGAGCTGGTCCGTGCCGCTTGCCGCCGGTTTCCTGGCCGCATCGCGGTCGGCATCGACGCGAGGGACGGCATGGTGGCGACCGAGGGCTGGGCCGCGACCTCAACCATCACGACGATCGAGCTGGCGCTGCGCTTCGAGGATGCCGGGGCAGCGGCGGTGATCTTCACCGATATCGGGCGGGACGGAATGTTGTCCGGCCTCAACCTCGACCAGACGGCAGCACTGGCGCGCGCGGTGACAACGCCGGTGATCGCCTCGGGGGGTGTGGGCTCCGTCGCGGACCTGCGGGCGCTGCGCGCTGTCGCCTCCGAGACACCGGGCATCGAGGGGGTCATCATCGGCCGCGCGCTCTATGATGGCCGGCTGACGCTGGCCGAGGCCCAGGCCGCGATCGGCTGATCGGTGGGCGTGAGCGGAGCCTCTGGCATCGAGACGGAGATGCCGGGGCATCGCGCGGTACTGGCCATCGCCCTGCCGATGATGCTGGCCTATCTCAGCACGGCGCTGGTGGGCGTGGTTTCAACGGCGGCGGTGGGTCGGCTGGCCGACCCGGAACTCTCCGCCGGCATCGCCATCGCCGCGATACTCTTCGACCTCCTGCTGACGAGCCTGAGTTTTTTGCGCAGTGCAACGCTCGGCCTTGTGGCGCAGGCGATGGGCCGGGGGGATGTGGCGGAGATGCGCGCGGTGCAATTGCGCGCGCTCGTGCTGGCGATGCTGCTGGGTTCGGTGATCGTCGCGCTGAGCGGGCCGGAGACGCGGTTCGGGCTGCCGCTGCTAGGGGCGCATGGGCGGGTCTTTGCCGCGGCGCGTGATTATACGCTTATCCGTATCCTTTCGGCGCCAATGGCGCTGGGCAATTACGCGATCCTTGGCGTGCTGCTCGGGCGCGGGCGTGCCAGCTGGGGTCTCGCGCTGCAGATTCTCCTCAATGGCACCAATATGGCGGTCTGCGCCTGGACCGTGCTGGCGCTGGGCTGGGGCGTAAGGGGCGCGGCCATGGCCGCTTTCGCCGGCGAAACGGTGGCTTTCGCGGCGGGGCTGCTTTTGCTGTGGCGATGGAGCGGACTGTTCGCGGCGGGTGCGCGCATCGCGCTATCCGATCGCGACGGCTGGCGGCGCATGGGCGTGCTCAATCGCGACATTCTCATCCGCACGCTCGCGCTGCTCTTCGCTTTCGCTTTCTTCACGCGGCAGAGCGCGGCTTTCGGGGCGGTGGTGTTGGCGGCGAATGCCATTCACATGCAGTTCTTCGCGCTGGCGGCCAATTGTCTGGACGGGTTCGCGGCGGCGGCGGAGCAGCTTGCCGGGGTCATGATCGGCGCAAGCAACAGAGTTGGGTTCCGCCGCGCGGTGCGCCTTACATTCGGCTGGAGTCTCGCGAGCGGATTGGCGCTCACCTTGGCCTATTTCGCGATCGCGCGGCCATTCGTGGCAGTGCTGACCGGCGCGCCTTTGGTGCGGCAAGCGGCAATGGAGTCACTCGGCTGGGCGGCGTTAATGCCGCTGGCGGGTGCCGTGGCTTTCCAGATGGACGGCATCTTCATCGGCGCGAGCTGGTCTCGCGATATGCGCGACATGATGCTGCTGTCGCTCGCGATTTTCCTGCTGTGCTGGGCGGTATTGGCGCCGCTGCTGGGCAATAGCGGGTTGTGGATCGCTTTCCTGGTGTTTCTCGCGATACGAGGCTGCACGCTCGGCTGGCGGCTGCGGTTCAGGATGAGGGATTAATCCCGGCGCAACTCTTCCTGAATAGAGACTAAAATCAAATCCACGAAGGTTCAGCATGCACATTGCACCGGTTCGATCGGCTCCGACCTCAGCGCGGGCTTTCCATGCGGACAACGGTTCCAACATCCCATTTGCCGTCAACTCTCGAAGATCGGCGTGGCAAAAGTCCCATCCGACGCGAATGCTGGGAGGCGGCAGCTTGACCGTCGAAACCCGAGAGGACGAGGCCCCCGCCACGGCGAAGGAAGTCCAAACACTAAAGAAAATTGTCGAGAGCGAAAGAGTAAAGATTCAATCGGCGTGCGACGCTGTCGCGGGCCATTGGGACGAACGCACCCGGAGAATAGCGGCCGAGTGTTTTCTCCTTCCGCTGTCCGGTCCTTCGCCTGAGCAGGCCGCCACCATAAAACGCGCCCTATCGCGTATGCATATCGATACGCGTGGCGATGTCACCATCAAGCTGATGGGCGCTAAGGAAACGGCCGAGTTGAATGGCGCCCTTGGCTGTGTCATGATGACACCCACGCGGAAGCTTGCGGAAAAAGGCCATTCAACTGTCCGCAATATGTGGACCGGGAAGACACTGTTTCCTGGAACAGTAAGGATAAACCGCAAGTTCCTAAAAGATAGTCCAGGTTTGTGTGACTGGATCGCTGGCCATGAACTGAGCCATCGTGCTGCAGGTACTGTGGATTGTACCGATTCCGATATGTTTTCACACCAACATCCATCAGCGGGATACGTAGATGTCGACGAATATTTTCAGTCAGGAAAGATCCGCTTTAGAGGATTGCCGACAAATCCAGACGCGATGATTTGTAATGCGGACAGCTATATGGGTCTCATAACTAAACTACATGATACACGCGTGCCAGCATCCGGACCGCGGAGAAATGTGGAAACCCCGCGTCACCAGCTTTGGGCTTAAGGTTTCATCTTGATGTTCGGGACACGTCAGAAGCCTAAAGCGCCGGAGAGTAGATTGCATAAAATTGGAATCTCCCTCCCCGATCAAAACAGCCCGTGCAGGAACCAGGATAAATCGCCGGTGATACGTTCGATGCCGTCGCCTCGCCGGTAGAGCCAGAAGCGGCGGCCGTCGAGATCCTCGACAGCCCAGTAATCGCGGACCGCGCGCATTTCGGCATCGCGGCGCCACCATTCGCCGAAGATACGCTCGGGTCCGTCGGCGCGGTGGATGCGGTGGCGGTGGCGGCGCCAGACGAAGAAGGCAGGCGCCTGATCCGGCAAAATCGCCAGCGCCTCCACCCGCTGCGGCGGAGAGATCAGGCGCACGGGGCGTGGCAAGGTCGAAGGCCAGGCGAGGCCGGGCGCCGGATCGAGCGGCGCGCGACGTTCCGCCGAGCGTTCCGGCACATCGCTTTCCACCGGGGCCATGCGATAGACCCGCGCGGCGCCAAAGCGGTTGGAAAGGCGATCTACTAAAGGGCCGAGGTCGGTCGCCTGCGTTTCGCTAGGCAGAACACGAAGCTGCTCCCCGGCCAGCGGTTCGGCGAGCGGCACCCAGAGGGTCATCGCCTCGACACCCAAACCGGGATCTACCGTTTCCAGCCATTCGCAGAGGAGTTTGGCGAGATACGGCGGATCGCGCACGGGCCGGGCGGTGCCGATGGTGATGAGCTGCATACGGCCATCCACCCGCTCGAAGACAAGATCCAGGCGCCGCGCGCCCTCTCCCCGCCGCTCCAGGCCGGCGGCGACGGCGCGGGTGAGGCGGGCGATGATGTTGGGGAAGGCTTCGCCCGTCAGCAATGGCTCGGCAAAGGTCAGGCGCTGGCGAATGAGGGAGGTCGGCGGCACCGGCTCCAGCGGCTCGAAACTATGGCCGAGGGCATGATCCAGACGGCGCATGAGTCCCTCGCCGAACCGGCGGACAAGCGGGCCGCGCGGTGTGGCGGCGAGTTGACCTATCGTCTCAAGCCCCACGCGGTCGAGCGCGGCAGAGACATCGGTGGTCAGGCGAAGTGCCGTAACCGGCAGCGGTGCCAGGGCCGGCACCGTGCCGCCCGGCGGCACGATCGTCGCGGGCGTTGGGCCGTGGCGCGCCATGGCCCAGGAAGCGGCGGGCGTATCGGCCAGAGCCGCGCGGGCGGCCAGGCCGTTGCGGGCAAGACGCTGCAGCAGATCGGCCAGCATCGCCGCCTCGCCGCCATGGAGGTGATCGGCGCCTGTGCTGTCGATGCGGATGCCGTCCGGCGGATCGGCGGCGGTGAGCGGCGCATAGCGCTGGCACCAGATGGCGAGGTCACGCAACGCCGCCGCATCGGCGGCCGTATCGGCATCGATCACGGTGAGGCCGGGGCGCATGGCTTGTGCCTGGGCGAGCGGCATGCCGGCGCGCAGCCCCATCGCCTGCGCCGCCGCATCGGCGGAGGCGATGACCATGCGCCGGCCGTCATGCATGCGCGTGATGAGCGGGACGGATCTATCCGGCGCGTCGCTTCCCAACTGGCGGCGCCAGCGATCGGTCGGCCAGGTTGGTAGCCAGACGCAGGCGACCCTTCGCATCACAAGCCTCCACGATCCAGGATGCGGGCTCAGCGCCGCGGCATCGGACAAGGTCGATCCGCCAGCGCATCGGGCCGAGCCCCTGCACCTTCGGCGCGTAAGGCACTGGCGGCGCCGATGGCAGGCTGCCGATGCGCCAGCGGCTGACCGCGGCGAGCGGCGCCGCCAAAGCCGGATCCGCTGACTTCCGGCTACGGCGCAAAGCGAAGGCGACGACCCCCGAACCTTCCGCCGCGAGTTGCAGCCGGCGCGAGGCTGTCAGATCGAGCCGCCCCACCTCCCCCACCACGCCGGCAAGGCCGGGATGACGCAGCCCCTCCTCCATCGCGAGCAGCACACGGTTCCCAGCCGCGACATGCAGGATGCGGCCATGGCCGAGCCCGACGCCGGCAAGCGCCGGAGCGAAGAGGTCTCGCCGGTCGGCGGCCCAGATCACGGTGCCGGAGATGCGCGCGAGGATGCCGGCCACCATCAGGGCGGCGGCACTCGCATGCTCCTGTCCGGGCCCGGTATCGGCGACCTCGTGCAGACAGCCGAGGGCGAGGCCGCCTCCGGGCAGGTGGTTGTCGATTTCCTCCAGGCCAAAGGGCAGATTCCGGCGGTCGGCGGCCTGCGCGTTCTGCCGCTCCAACCGCGCGATGGTCTGACGCAGCTCCGCCAGCGAATGCGTCGTCGAGAGGGTATTCACATGCGATGTTCCTAGCCGAATGCGAACATAACGTGAACATGCGCAAGGCGGAAGGTGGGTCAGCTAAGCTCAGAGTTGGGGCGGGGTCCTGACCAGCGGGCCAAGGTCGAAGCCTTGGCCGGCCGCCGTCGCGGTGGCACGGACGAAAATGTCCTGCGGCAGGGTCGGCGTGCGGGATAGCACCCAGAGGTAGCGGCGATCAGGCGTGCCCACCACGGCCCAGCGGTAGTCGGGATCGAGGCCGATCACCCAATAATCGCCGAAGAAGGGCCAGAAGAAGGTCACGCGAAGCTTGGCGCCGGAAGGGTCCGCGACCTTCGCCCAACCCTCCGACATGCGGGTCTTGCCTTTGCCGAGATCCCGGCAGGCGTTCCGCACGGTGATCTTGCCATCCGGCCGCTGGATATAGGTCGCGGTGACATCGACGCAGCGCAGCTTGCCGCCATCCTCGAACCTGTTGGGGTAGCGCGCGACCTCATGCCAAAGCCCGGCATAACGCTGGAGATCGACCTGCGGCACGGTGCGCGGCGGTGCTTGACCCGTGGCACAGGCGGCCAAGCCGAGAAGGGCGAGATAGGCGACATTCCGCATGACGATCCCCCGGACCGCGACAAGATACCCCTCGCCGGTCCATAGAGAGATGGGCATCGCCTAGCAGGGCGGGAAGCCCGGGAGACCTCGGTGAGGCGATCGGAGGACAGATGACGGCGATCAAGGCGCGGACGATCTTCGTGCAGATCAAGTGCCACCTCGGCACATCCTATGAGGTAGCGGCGCGCATTCTCGACACTGTGGAGCCGGTGGCGGAGATCTTTTCGACATCCGGGCAATATGACTTGCTCGCCAAGTTCCGTCTGGCCGAAGGGCAGGATCCGGGGCTGTTCGTGACGACAGTGCTACAGAAAGTCGAAGGCGTCGCCGATACCTATACGATCATCGGCTTCAACGCCTTCACCCCGGAAAGCGATCCGGCTTAGCGCAAGGCTAACCCCAAATCAGGGCGCGGCATGGAACCCGGCGCTGTCAGCTTCGGCCTTGCAGGCATAAAAGCCATGCGCGCCACCCGACGATCCCGCCGAGAGGCTGTAGGTTAGCTCCGAACCGGAAGACCACACGATCGTATCACCGGGGCAATGCGCTGAAGCGGCGGCAGCCGTCGCGAAGCGATGGGATGTGCCAAGGCCAGAGGTTGCCCCTTGAGCCTCGCTCGCCGAGGAGGAGGTCGCTGTCTGTGCCATAGCGCCAGAGGCCGCACCGAGAACGATGGCAAGACTCAAAACGGGGAGCATGCCCCGTCTGCATAGATAAGACTTCATCGCCTTCTCGCTCCTTTTAGCTGAGTTGGTTGTTTCGGAGGTGGCCAGCACCCGGTTGATTGCAAGGGTTGCGTCAAAATCGGAAAAACTGCCTCACCGGAAAAAAAATCAAGCGACGGAGAATAAAGCGCGTCTCCCCTCGGTCTCTACCTCAGACACATGAGGAGACGTGACGATGAACGAGGTTTTTGACGCTTCAGAGACTAGCCGAAATGGCGGGAAGTCTCGCCGTGAGGCGCTGGAATGCATGGTTTGGGCCGGTGCCGGGGTATTATGGACGGTCACCGGCGGCGTGCCGCATTCCCGACTGATCGGAGCCGCAGAGGCAGCTACCGAATCTGACGCCACTTTCAGTTTCCTACAGATCAGCGATAGCCATATCGGCTTCAACCATCCGCCGAATACCGATACGCCCGGCACGCTGCAGGCGGCCATCGCATTGGTGAATGCTCAGAAGAGCAATGCTGGCCTAATGATTCACACGGGCGATGTCAGCCATTTGTCGAAGGCAAAGCAGTTCGACACAGCCGACCAGATCATCCGTGGCGCGAGGCTCGACACTCATTACGTGCCGGGGGAGCACGACGTGCTATTCGACGACGGCAAGGCTTTCTTCGCGCGCTTCGCACCAAAGGCTCCACGCGGCTGGTATTCTTTCGATCAAGCCGGCGTCCATTTCATTGCACTCAACAATGTGCAGAATTTCAAGGCCGGCGGGATGGGCAATCTTGGTGCCGATCAGCTCGATTGGCTCGCCAAGGATTTGGAGGGCCGTTCGGCAAGTCAGCCGATCGTTGTTTTCGCCCATGTTCCACTCTGGACTGTGAGCGAGGCATGGGGCTGGGGAACCGCCGATGCAGGGCAGGCTCTCACACTGCTGCGCCGCTTCGGCTCGGTCACCGTGCTTAACGGACATATCCATCAGATCATGCAGAAAGTCGAAGGCAATTGCGCCTTCCATACCGCGCGCTCGACGGCTTTCCCGCAGCCGGCGCCCGGAACCGCCGCGTCGCCAGGGCCGATGAAAAACGTCCCGCCGGGCCATCTGCGCGCCATGCTTGGGATTACGAAAGTCACGCGAGTCCGGACCGCGACACCGCTCGCCATCATCGACACGACGCTCGCTGCCTGACATCCGACTCAAGGAAAATTCTTATGACCAGAATTAAATACGCCGCGATCCTCACCTGCGCGCTGCTGCTGACTGCCCGAACCGCCTTCGCGGCGGATGCGCGGGTGACGATCGACAATTTCAAGTTCTCGCCTGCGCAACTCGTTGTCGATGCTGGAACCCGCGTGATCTGGACCAACCAGGACGACATGCCACATACCGTGGTGGAAGCGACCGCGGCGCCGACGATCTCGTCACCGGCGCTCGATACCGGCGATAGCTTCGCTCATGTATTCACCAAGGCTGGCACGTATCAATATTACTGTTCAGTGCATCCATACATGTTGGGCACAGTCGTCGTGCGGTAGGTTTTCCAAGCACATCTTTTGACGGACGCATTTCTTTACGCTCACGGCTATATAAAACGCAGAATAATTCGAATAGACGGAATAAATCGAGCCACGTTGTGGTCTCTTAGATACCAACACATACAAGGAACGACAAAATGAAAAGCATTCTGATGGCGGCTATCGCGGCGGTGACGCTCGGCATGACGGGGGTCGCGATGGCTGGTCAGCCGGTCTCGAGCCACAATTCGTACAAAGAGGCGCGGAACGAGACTGTCTTGCCGAATCAGCACCCCACTTACCTTGCCGGTAATAGCACTCAAGGTAGCAACAGCGTTGTTATGCCAAGTCAGAGACCGGATTATCTCGCCTAATATCTAGATCGGTCAATACATACAACCTTCTGGTTCTTCCGATCTCGAAGCCGGCGGCGATCCTCGCGTCACCGCCGCGCTTTGCCGAATTAGTTTCCTTACACAGAATTGGATCTGTCATGCGAAAACTATTGTCCGCTATTGCGGTATGCGTTGCACTCGCCGGATGCGCGGTGTCCGGACCGCCGCAGGTATCCGAACTTTCTTTGCCCGGCGAAGGCTCGGCCGCAACCGCCGGTGCAGGCGATGCCGCCGCTCAAACCGCCTTCTATACCCAGCAAACGTCAACCGAAGGCCACCGATATACAATGGGAGGTTGATCTGCTTTTGTTTGCAAATAGGGCGGGCTGGCCGGTAGCTGCGCAATGCCACCCGCTCGACACCGGCGACGGCTAAGTCTATGTTTGGGGCAGGTCGGGCATATTTCGGTATAGTGCTCGACATGCCCTTGGCTTCGGGGCGCCACGGGGTTGTAATGACTTTCCCGGCTCCGCGGCAACGGAGTCATAGAGGTGACGAGAGCTGTTCGATGAAGTGGCCTCTGCGACCGGCTACCGATCGGTTAAAGAGCCCTGCGGACAGCACGACATTTGAGCAAGTCGTATTGCCGCACCTCGATTCCGCAAACAATCTTGCGCGATGGCTCGTGCGGGATGCGAGCCTCGCCGAGGACGTGGTGCAGGAAGCCGTGCTTCGCGCTTTGAATTACTTTCCGTCGTTTCGCGGCGGCGATGCGCGCGCCTGGCTCATGCAAATCGTCCGCAATGCTGCTTACAGCACTCTTGCGGCCCGAAAGCAGACCGTCGAAACGCGGCATGCCGGGGCGTCGTCCTTCGCCGACGACGATGTTGTTCTGAATATTCCGGATCCGTCGGACGATCCTGAGGAGGCGCTGGCTCATCGCGAACGGCTCGACAGTCTCGAACGTGCCCTTTCCGCCTTGCCAGTGGAGTTGCGTGAATGTCTGGTTCTCCGGGAGTTGGAGGAACTTTCCTACAAGGAGATCGCTCAGGTCATTGGCCTACCGGTCGGCACCGTCATGTCGCGGCTTTGGCGGGCACGCCAGGCGATCCTCGGCACGCAGGTTGAAGGAGAAGTGGTTTGAGCGATAGCACCTGCGACGAGATGCAACTGCTCATCCAAGCCGATGTCGATGGCGAACTGCCGGTGGCCGATGCCGCGCGCGTGGGCGCCCATCTGGAGCGCTGCCCGGCCTGCGCGGAGACGCAAGCTCAGCTACTCGCACTGTCCCGCCGATTGCGGGAGGAGGCGCCCCGCTACACGGCGTCCCAGGCATTGCGCGACGCTATCGATGGCGCCATCAGGGCCGCCGCCCCCGCCCCAGTGCCGAGCGCGCGTCGCGCTAGGCGATCGCGTTGGCAGGTCCGGCTGCCTTTCGCATCCAGCGCCTCCTTCGGTGCAGGCTTCGCGGTCGCCGCTTCGTTAGGGCTGTTCCTCCTGCTTCCCAGCGGAGGAGTGGCCCTACAGGATGCTGTGGTTTCAGCCCATATCCGGGCACTTCAGCCAGGGCATCTCATGGATGTGGTTTCGACTGACCAGCACACGGTCAAGCCCTGGTTCGACGGCCGACTGCCGTTCGCGCCACCCGTAAAGGACCTGACGTCGAAAGGCTTCCCTTTGGTCGGCGGGCGGCTTGAATATCTCGACGGGCGCCTAGCGGCAGCGCTGATCTACAAGCATGGCAAGCATATCATCAACCTGTTCACCTGGCCCGACACGAATGCCGTCACACCCATCTCGTCATCCGGGAGCCGCGACGGCTATAATTTCCTGCATTGGAATCAGGACGGGGCCACTTATTGGCTGGTATCCGATGTAAACGCCCAGGATTTGGCGGAGTTCGTGCGGATCTGGAAAAGATTCTAAGCGCAGCGCTGAGAATGTGCGAGCCGCCCTACCGCTGCATCAACTATTCCCGCAATTTCTTCAGGCAAGTGGCCGCAGCCATTGCGGAGGGCCGCGCTATGGATAATTCGAGCTTGCCATCCATGACCAGCTGACGCGTGTGGGAGGTCACCACGTCCTTTATGTTGACCCCTTTGTGAATATCGGGCGCCGTCGCCTGGTAGATCATCTGCGATGGTGGCGAGAGTGTCGTGGCACAGGCATCGGCGCTTGCGGCGTCGGCGAAAGCCGGAAGCGGCCGAGCGGCCGCCAAGACGACGATCGTGATAAGCGACAAGGTTCCGAGTGCCGTGACGGCGAAATGCCGGTTTTCAAAAGAGATCAGCTTGCGGCTTTTATTCATGACACTCACTTGCCTAGAAGTTCGATTGCGTGGCGTATCGGGTCACTTGATATTCGGATCGGGGGAGCCGACAGCCGGATGCCACCCGCGAAAGGTGTGTCCATATCAAGGATCAGCTTGACCGCCGCCGCGACCGCGAATGCGCAGAGAAATATGGCGACGAGCGCTGTGACATTTCTGGGTGCGAACAGACCGTAGCTCGCGAATAGGACGGTTAGCCAAAGGATGACCGCGCCGAGGAATGGCAATGGAAAGGAACTCACCTCCTCCTGCACCAGTAACCATCGCGCAGCGCTGACATCGGCGGCGAGTTGGAGCGCTTGCGAGGCCAGCCATTGCTGGCGGCTGTCGCCGGACTTGAGATTCAGAATACGATCCTGAATTTGCTCCAACACTTTGTCCGTTGAAGCGTTTTCAACTGTCGTCTTCCTACCCTCTCTTCGTGCGAAAAGGTCGTGGTAGGTCATCGCGGCATATTGTTGCAGAGCCTGACGGGCGGGATCGGCTGCGGGTCCATAGCGGACGAGCAAACTGTTCATTCTGATGATATCGGTCGACAACTGTGCGACTTCCGCGTTGCGTGCCGAAAACGACGTATTGGCGCTCGAGATCAATAGACTGATGACCAAAGCCGACATGGTTCCCACGACCGCCATGGAGGTAGTGATAACAGCTTTTGTTTCGCTGCTGAGATGCTGTTCAGGCAGGCGACGCGCGATCAGCATGCCGACCAGCGCGCCGCCGAAGATGATAAGCAGGATGATCAGGGAGATGAGTGGTGGAAACAGAATCATCGGCGATTTCTCGATTTGGGTAGCAGTCGTTGAGAGATGATTGCCCGGTGCTACCGAGATCGGAGCTAGGTGAAGAGAGTGTGGTTGACCCCCGTCAGGTTGATCGTTGTTCCATCCGTCAGTTTGATCTGATCGCTGCCATCGACAACCGTTTCCGTCTGAATGGGGTTGGCCGTCCCACCCGCGGCATTTTCATAGCCACCGAAGGCGATTATGTCGCCATCCGCCAAGCCGAGGATCGTCGCTGTGCCTCCCGCATGACCCGACAGGAATGCGTAGGTGTCTGGCCCGGCGCCGCCCACGATTGTCGAGTTGCCGCTGCCCCCAACGACGGTGTCGGCCGCCGCGTTCAGCCCGATAAGGGCGGAGCCGCTGTTGCCGAGCGGGTTTGTGCTGACGAGCTCGTTTCCCGTGCCAGTCGTTCCGTTCAGCAGGGAACTGCCGGTTCCCGCGGTGAGCGTCGCCGGTCCGTTGCCGGATGCGAAGGCCGTGACGTTGTTGCCGCCGCCGATCGTCGATGCGCCTGTTCCCGAACCGCCCATTAGTGTGCTGTTGCCGGATCCGCCCGCGAGGAATGTCGCGCTGGATCCTGTGCTTCCGAAGAGCGTGGAATTCCCGGCGCCACCGATAACCGAAGCGGCACCACTGCCGCCCACGAAGGAAAGATTGTTCCCCGACGTATCGTCGACCGTGATGGAGCCGGATCCTCCGACAACGGAGTTGTTTCCGTTTGTGATAACGCTGCTGTTGCCCAAGCCGCCCGTGATCGTATCGGCACCGCCCGCGAAGATGGTGTCCGCCCCTGAGCCCGTGCTGAAGTCGGTGCCGATCGAAAGATCGCCCTGCAAATAGATGCTCAGATTGCCGCTGCCGGTGATGGTATCGTTGCCGACCTCATCATAGATGGCCGAATACCCACCCGGCACCGTGATATCGGAACCGCTTCCGTTGATGACGAGGGTGCCATTGCCAGATGTGGCTGGGTCGGGAAGCGGACCCGAGCCGGCGTAGAAGACCGATTGGTCGCCAAAGGAGGCGTTGGCGAAGGATTCAAGGCCGCCTCCGCCGCTGAAGACGAAGGGTTCCAAGGTGTTTCCGGCGAACACCAGATTGTTGGAGATGGTGTTGTTCGTGCTCGCGTTCGTAGCAATGGAATCGCCGGTGTTCGGGACGGGCTTTATGCCGTCGGAACCGAATCCGATGATGTCGTTAGTTATCTCGGTTGAGCTTGTGCTACTCGCCAGGGTGATGCCGTTGCCGACGTTACCGCTCACCACATCAGCAACGGGCTCGCCTCCGGGCGCGGTGCCGCCGATGATATTGCCCATTGCCGTATCGCCGACCAGGATGCCGCCCAGCTGATTGCCAAAGGATTGCGGCGACGTGCCATCCGGCACAGTGCCGAGAGCATCGACCCCAACCCAGGTATTGAGGACCTGATTGTCATGGGCCTGGTTCAGAATCGCGAGGCCATAGCCGTCATTGCCGGAGAAAAGATTTTCCGGGATGACGGAACCCAGATCACCACCGATGATGTTGTCGTGAGCCGTGCCATCGAGCACGACGCCGTTCCCTCTATTGGGAAGCAGCCCGGTTCCATCCGTCGTGAGGCCCACGATATCCGGATCAACCGTGACACCAGAAGCGTTCCCACCGATTTCGATGCCGTTATTGGCATTGCCGGAGAAAACATTTGTTCGGCTCAACTGGCCGCCGCCGGTCGAGGTGATGAGGAGCCCATCATTGCCGTTCGGCGCGGCGCCTTTGAACGCCAGCAAGCCACCGAAGGTGTTGAAGGTCGTGAAGCCGCTGGCGGTTCCCGCGACCTCTATGCCGTTCTGCCCATTGCCGGCCGAGACATTCCCCAAGGGAATGACGCCGCCGACCTGGGTGTTTTTAGAACTACCATCAACAAGGATGCCGTTCAGCGCATTTCCGATTACCGTGGTATTATTGGCGCCAATTCCGAAGAAATTGGCCTGAACTGTGACGTTGTCCGAGTTAGTGACGTGAAGACCGTTCCCACCGTTCGCGCTTAGGACATTGTAGTAGACGAACGGGTTGTTGACGAACTGGCAGCCAATCAGAGAATTGTTGTTGGCCCCGTTGATGGCGACGCCGTCCAACGCATTCCCGAGCGCTGAATCACCGTCGGCGGTGGTGCCGACAAAATTTCCGTTTAGTACATTGTTCTGAGAATTGTTGTCGATAAGGATGCCGTTCGCGCCATTGCCAGACACGAGATTCCCAAGTGGCGGCACGACGAAAACCGCGGGGACGGATCCCTTGTCGCCGGTCGGGTTATTGACCGCGCCGGTTGCGGTATCGGTAAAGGCTGTTCCGCCGATTGTGTTGCCGTGGGATGCGCCCGTCACCCAAACGCCGTTGCCGCCATTCGCGATTGCTTTGGTGCCGGTGGGGTCCGTTCCGATGTAGTTATTGACCAAGGTATTGCCGAAGGAACCATCGAGAACTATTCCGTTTCCGGCATTTCCGGAGACGACATTGGAAATTACGCCAGAGGCGGCGGTTGGATTCGAACCGATTATATCGTTGGCTGAAGTGGCGGAGACGTGGATACCGTCTCCGCCGTTGCCGAAAGCCGTTCCCTGGAGGTTCAGACCAATATAATTTCCCGCGAGTGTGATGGCGCTGGAATCTAAAGTGACGCCATTGCCCGAAGCATCGCCCAAGGCGACACCGAGAAGCTGCGAATTGTCCGAACCCGGCGCGAAAACAAGACCCGCATTGCCGTTGCAATTGAGTTCGACGCTGGGCGCTCCACCCGTTTGATGGCCCGGTGCGGTGGTCGCGTCGATGACGACACTGCGCGCGATCGGAGGAAGATCGCTCTGCAACGCAACGGTTCCGCTGACGGCAAAATCGATCGTTGACTGAGTTCCGATCGGGGCAGCGTTTGCAGCCACAATGGCGGCGCGCAGAGAGCCAGTGCCGGAGTCGTTCAAATTCGTTACGGTAAGTGCCGTCAAGACGAGGCTCCCCATTTATTTAATGACCGGTGCAGTGATGTATTTTTGGTCTCTTGCCGGCAACCTTCCCACGCTAACTAAGATTTGCCTATAGTTTTCTCGCTTCGATACCGGGGAAGGCGAGTCCGCTTGCTTGCAGTCATATCCGCGGATGTTGCGCTATACGAACGCTTCTCGATCACCAGATCTTCCGATTTTTTGATGATTGGTGGCTAGCGATTCCCAGTCGGCTAGAGATTTTGCTCGAATGACATCACTGGGCAGTCCGTGCTTTCAATAACTTCGCCAATGAATTCACAGTTGGTCCAAATTTTTATTTGGAACGCGTCTTTTGAAGTGAAACGTGGTTCGCTGGTCGCGCCGACCTGGGTTAAGGTGAGGGATTCGGTGATGGCTTTTTGGAACCCTGCGCATGTTGAATCTTCGCGGCAAGCTTATGGTGCTTGTGGGCATCGCGATGCTGCCGTTGTTCTGTCTGCTCGTGCTGGAGTCGGCTTCCCGCTACTCACTCGCCTTTCATACCACCGGCTTGGCGGGAGAAAGCGCGGTCCAGGACGCCAGGCACGAGATAGCCATCATTCTCGCCGTTGCCCTACTGGCATTCGGGATCGCTATCTCGGTCGTTGGCTGGCTGGCGGAGTTGCGGGTTCTGCAGCCGATGCGGCATCTGGCTGCTACCGCCTCTCGCCTGTCACGCGGGGAGCTGGATGCGCGCGTCGATCTCGATAAGATCCCAATGAAGGAGATGCATATCTTCGCGACAACCTTCAATGGGATGGCGAATTCGTTGCAGCAGTTGGCCCTGGTCGATGGCTTGACTGGCATTTCGAACCGACGTCAGTTCGACCGCTCCATCGGCAGCGAGGTCGTTCGCGCGAACCGCATGAATGGTGGCCTCGCCTTGCTCATGATCGATGTAGACTCGTTCAAGGCCTTCAACGATCACTATGGACACGACGCGGGCGACGGTTGTCTTCGACGGATCGCGGCAACGCTCCGTGCAACGCTGCAGAGGCCCACTGACCTGGCGGCGCGCTACGGCGGGGAGGAATTCGCGGTTCTTCTGCCGGATACGGATGAGCAGGGCGCACTTGTCGTCGCGAATGCGATCCGGGCAGCCGTGCGCGGCTCTGCCATTCCGCATGAAAACTCAGCGAGCGGCATCGTCACTGTCAGCATCGGCGTCGCGGCTCTCCCGTCGACGCCTTCAGCCGACGTCAAAACCTTGATCGAGCGGGCGGACCGAGCACTCTACGCTGCGAAAGAGAGTGGTCGGGACCGGATCGTCGTCTCTGACGAAGCAGCGAACGCGGAGGCATTCGGAGGAGCTCCGAAAAACGAGAACGCCTGACCAAAGCCGGCGGAGGCTTCCCCGCCATCCTAAGTGTTACTTCGCCGCCCCGCCGCGATTCCAGCCTCGGCCCCCGTCGCCGAAGCCAGTCCACCCGGTCTCGGTGACGGCGACGGTGTCCTCGAGCTTGATATAGCCCCGGGTGGGATGCAGCATCGTGGTCTCAATCGAAATCACCATACCGGTCTGAAGCGGGCGGTCCTCGTCGTACCCGGGATAGGGCACGAAGCCGTTGCTAGTAAGCCGAGGGGCTTCGTGGCTGATGATGCCCATGCCGTGGGCAGTGAAGTGGGTGTAGGCTTTGTGCAGCGAGCGATCGAGAATCGCGAGGGCGGGCGAAAACACATCCCCGCCGCGAGCCTTCGCCTTGATGGGCTGGCGAGCCGCCATTTGGATGGCATCAATCTCACCGAGCAGATCGATCAGTTCCGAATCGGGTTCGCCGAGAATGCCCATGCGACAGACATCGCCAATATAGCCCTTGTAGTTCCCGCCTGAATCGATCGACATGACTTCGCCCTGCTGCCAGATCTGATCGGAGGGCGCGCGGTTATGGCTCTGGCCGGCAGTAATCAGACAGTATTCGAAGGTCATTCCGCGGGCGACTTCCTCACGCTTGAGGGCTTCGACCATCTGCCGTTTCGAGCTGCCTGGCCCATGGGTGGAGATCACCGCCATCATCGAGTCCACGACCTTCTCCGAGGCTTCCCGCAGGAGCTTCAGCTCCCTCGGGCTCTTGACCGCACGGAGGCGTTCGAGCGGCAACAGAGCATCCGCGAACTTCGCGCCAGGCAGTCCATTCTGAAGGACTAGGAAGGCATCGGCGGGCAAGAACGCCATCTCCACGCCGATCCGCCTGGTCTCAAGACCCAGTTTCCGGATGTGATCGACGGCGAGTTCCGCAGAGGTCTGGCTGGTCCAGCTTTTGGTCTGAACGGAGGGCATCCAGAACTTGCCCAGATCCCGCTCATAGGACTCCATGGTATTGCCGATATAGCCGGAATCCTGCGCCCTCCCCTTGGCGTAGACGATGACGGGAAGATACCGGCTCACCCCGATGGCATCCATCGCATCGAAGAAGAAAAAGCGATAGCCGCCAAGCAGATACTGAACGTTGTGCTTGCTGTTTATGACCAGCACGTCAAGGCCGGCCTCATCCATCAGCCGATCGAGGTGATCGGTGTCGAAGGGAGGCCCCTCGCGGCTCGTGAACTGTTCCGCAGTTAGTTCTGCGATATCCATTTCCTGTACTCCCAGGTGCAGCATTTTCCGGATCTAGCCGAGGCGCGTCACAGATCGAACCGCTCCACGCGTTCGCCGGGTATTGGCTGCCTGGTTTCCGTGCTTGTCAACGTTGGCCGAGAGGAGCACGGGCTCGGCTGGGGCGGGACCAATAAGGAGTCCAGCCGAGGATCGCCTGAAGCTTCTTAGAAGCAGACGATACGCGCCATGTCTGTGCGGCGCGTATCTAAGCATTCTCAAGACTTCAGTGTGCTTCGATCTGCACCCCGAAGCGTTGGATCACGTTCTGCTGTTCAAGAGTGATCGGATCGCGCGTCGTGATGCGCCCCTTGAGACCCGCGTCGTCGAACTTCCTCGACATGATCCAGTCCATCGCACCCTCGAAGGTCTGCAATGTGCTGTGCTCCTCGGCTTGCTCGCCGTCGGATTGCCAAACCTCTACGTAGTAGCCGTCCATGCTCGCTCCACCTGACTCAGTGTCAGTCAAAGGCCGGTCGCTTCCGGCCGGTCCGGTTGCCATCTGAAGCCCTAAGAATTTAATCAGCGCCTTCGAAGCGCCGAGAGTGCCCGGAAAACGGGCCGTCGCCACGCGACTGGCGCGGTGCCGAAACGAGACTGTCAGCACCAGCGACCGACCGCAAGCGATTTTTGTGCAGTGCACAATGCCGCCAGGACATGCCTGGGCGGGAGCGGCCGCCCGAGAAGCACCAGGTGCCCGAATGTCTTTGGCTGGGAAATCGCCAGGTCCCAAACACCGACGAGGAAAGGGCGGGCGGCGCCTGCCTCAGTTCTGAACGAGGAGGAGCAGATATGCGGCGAACATGATCAGATGCACGGCGCCTTGGATGATGTTGCTGTGCCCGCTGGCAAAGGTGAGCGCGCTCACGAAGAGCGTCAGCAACAGCATCACGGTGTCCGTGTGCCCCAGACCGAGAAGCATGTCCCGGCCTGCTAGATGGCTGACGAGTAACATCGCGGGGATCGTCATGCCGATGGTCGATAGGACTGCCCCGAGCAGAATATTGATGGAACGTTGCACGTCATTGGCGAGCGCGCTGCGCACGGCGCCGAGAGCCTCGGGCGTGCATCCCAAGACAGCCACGATCACGCCGCCCAGCACTGTGGGAGCGTCCAGTGTCTCGATAATGTAATCGATCGGGTGCGCCAGTTTCTCGCTCAAGAATACGACCGGCACAAGATAGACAACCAGCAACACGACCCTCGGTAGGAGGCTGGACCGAGAGCCAGCCTCATCGCGCGACGGCTCGGGGATCATGGTGACGGACGCGAAATTGCCTCGCAGCTGGCCCATCTGCATCGCAAGGAACGTGCAGTAGAGCCCAACCGAAACCAGCACCAAAAACATCCGTTGCGGGAAGGAAAGCGTCGGCCCCAGCGTTGACTGCGTGAAATTCGGCAGTATCAGGCTGAGCACGACCAATGGAACGATTACACCGAGATAGGCATTGGCGCCCCGAAGATTGTATTGCTGTTCGCGATGCCGCCAGCCGCCGATCAGGAGCGACAGGCCCACCAACCCATTGAGGATTATCATCACGGTGGCGAACATCGTATCACGGGCAAGGGTCGGGTTGTTCTCCCCATGCATCATCACGGCCGTGATGCTGGTGACTTCGATGAACGTCATCGAGAGGGTCAGGATCAGCGTGCCATATGGTTCGCCGAGCCGAGCCGCAAGGTGGTCGGCCTGTCGGACGACAGACAGCGCCGTGCCGACCATGACGGCGAAGAGCCATATGAAAACAAGCGCGAGATAGGGCGGGCTCGACAGTCCAGCGAAAATCGAGCCCCTGAACAGGTAAAACGCTAGACAGGTTGCGGCGCTGACCGCGAGAAACCATTCATCGCGAAGGAACGACGAAATCGCACGGCTGGTCATGCCAAATGCTTTCCGGAGCTACTTTGCCGACATTTCTGAATTGCGGAACGAATAACCGAAATACAACAGCAGCGCCGCAACCACCCAGAGCACGAACAACAGATGCGTCTGCCTCGGCAGCTCGGTCACGAGATAGAGGCAGAAGCCCACGCTCGCCACCGGCACGAGCGGATAAAGCGGCACCCGGAATCCCCGCTTGAGGTCGGGCCGGGTGCGCCGCAAGATCATGACACCCAGCGAAACAACACCGAAAGCCACCAGCGTGCCCATGCTCGTCAGGTTGACGAGCACACCCAGCGGTACCACCGCGGCAAGCGCCGCGACGAAACCCGCGACGATCAGCGTGTTGTTTGTTGGCGACCGTGTCTTCGGATCGAGGGTTTGGAAAAGCTTCGGGAGCAGCCCGTCACGGCTCATGGTGAAGAGAATACGCGTCTGTCCATACATGGTCACCAACATCACGCTGAAGATCGAGATGATCGCCCCCACCGAGAATAGCAGCGACGGCCAAGCCGCTCCGGTGACGTTGCGCAAAATCACTGCCAAGCCGGCGTTCTGTCCGGCGAACTCGGTCCAGGGCTGCGCGCCCACCGCCGCGAAGGCGACAGCGAAGTAAATGCAGGTCACCAGGACCAGCGATATGATGATGCCCAGCGGCAAGGTGCGGCCAGGATCCTTCACCTCGTCACCGGCGGTCGATACGGCGTCGATGCCGATATAGGAAAAGAAAATTGTCGAGGCGGCGGTGCCCACGCCGACCCAGCCATGCGGCGTGAATGGCGTCAGATTGTGGGGCTTGAATGCCGTCAGCGCGATCACGACGAACAGCAAAAGCACGCCGAGTTTCACCAGCACCAGAACGGCGTTCACCGTGGCGGACTCACGCGCTCCTCGCAGCAGCAGCAGTGTACAGATCGCGACCAGCACGACGGCCGGCACATTGAACACACCACCTGCCCCGGGCGGCTGGCTGATCGACGCGGGCATCTGCAGGCCCGTCACGTCGCGCAGCAATTCATTCAGATATTGGCCCCACCCCACGGCGATCGCCGAGGCCGACACGGCGTATTCAAGCAGCAGGCAGGCGCCGACAATGAAGGCGAAAAATTCCCCGAGCGTGGCATAAGCATAAGAATACGAAGAGCCGGACACGGGAATGGTCGAGGCAAGCTCGGCGTAGCACAGCGCGGTCAACGCGGCGGTGACGCCCGCGATGACGAAAGAGATCATCACGCCGGGCCCTGATTCCGGCACCGCGGCCGTCAAGGCGACGAAGATACCAGTGCCGACAGTGGCGCCGACGCCCAGCATCACCAGCTGAAACAGCCCCATCGAGCGCGCCAGATGACCGCCGCGTCCTGCATCCGCCTCGTCGGCCAACGCACCCACGGGCTTGCAACGCAGCAGCGCCGCGCCGAACGACATGACGGAGCTCATTGCTGGCCAGATCCTTCTTCCGATTACGGACCAGCAATCACCGAGCCGCGCGCTGACGGTCTATGCTGTATCGGCAAGCCGGGAAGAGCTATCGGATCAGCACAATGACATTCAGCCTCAGACATCATGAGTTTGCAACAACAGACCTTCGAATGGCTCATTTTATTGTTCCGGAAAGCGTGTCATTGATTAGGCTCAAGTCATGCGGAAGAGACCGATGGCCGAGCTAATCCCAGCGGTCATGTTCTACGAGGATGCTGACCATAACTCCGAAGAGACCGCGAGGCTGAATTTCGAGTTGATGAACCGGCTCGGCACGCTGGTGCCGGGCTCGCCGGCCTATAACAGCGTGGTGGCGGAGGCTGTCGTCAATGTGCGCGAACCGCACTGAGCGCCACGGACGTTCGCGCCCCGGTTCCAGAAGCGAACGGAACGACTTCCCACCCAGTGTCAGGTCACCGGATGGTTGGCTGTGATGAGGTCAGCTTGAGACGGAGTATGGAGCGCGGTCGCAAGGGCTCCCGACGAGCATCTCGGGCGATACGCGATGCTCCGAACTTTTTTCAAGGCCGACTAGAAGCCTTCCCAGGTTGCCGGGTTGCACTTCCAGTTCTGCAAACCGTCCAAGAACTATGCGAACTGGACAGCCTGTAAGGCTTTGATTTTTTGGTCGGAGCGGCGGGATTCGAACCCACGACCCCCAGTCCCCCAGACTGATGCGCTACCAGGCTGCGCTACGCTCCGGCCGATGCGACGCCGCCGGGTCTCGCGCGGGTGCGGCGCTGCTTTAGCAGTGCGATCCGTGGGCTGCAACCACCGGCGGGGCAGTCCTACTCGACCGTTACGGACTTTGCGAGGTTGCGCGGCTGGTCGACATCGGTGCCCTTCAATACGGCGACCTGATAGGCCAGCATCTGCACCGGCACGGCATAAAGGATCGGTGCCCAGACTGGATCGCAGTCCGGCAGCACCACTGTCTCGGCGGCGATGCCCTTCAGTTTCTCCGCCCCGGCCACATCGCTGAAGACGATGACCTGGCCGCCGCGCGCCGCTGCCTCCTGCACGTTGGAGGCGGTTTTCTCGAAAAGCGGACCGGACGGGGCGATGGCGACCACCGGGACATGGCGGTCGATCAGCGCGATGGGGCCGTGCTTCATCTCGCCGGCGGCATAGCCCTCGGCGTGGATATAGCTGATCTCCTTGAGTTTCAGCGCGCCTTCGAGGGCGATCGGGAAGCAGGCGCCGCGGCCGAGATAGAGAACGTCGCGAGCCTCGGCCATGCGCTCGGCGACTCGGGCGATGGCGGCGGCGGTTTCGCCTTCCAGCACCTCGGCGGCGCGGCCGGGGATTTCGAGCAATGCCGCAACCAGGGCGGCTTCCCGCGCCGCGTCCATCGTGCCGCGCGCACGGGCGGTGGCCAGAGCCAGGACGGCCAGGACGGTTAGCTGCGCCGTGAAGGCCTTGGTGCTGGCGACGCCGATCTCGGGACCGGCGAGCGTCTCCAGCACGGCATCGCTTTCGCGCGCCATGCTGCTTTCGGGGACGTTGACGATGGAAAGGACGTGCTGCCCCTCGTCCTGCATGTAGCGCAGCGCCGCCAGGGTATCGGCGGTCTCGCCCGATTGGCTGACCAGCAGTCCCATGCCACCGGCGGCCAAGGGTGGCGCGCGGTAGCGGAACTCGCTGGCAACATCGCCGTCGGTGGGAAGGCGGGCGAGGCTCTCCAGCCAGACGCGGCCGACCAGGCCGGCGTAGAAAGCGGATCCGCAGGCACTGAGCGTGACGCGGGAGACGGAGGCGAGGTCGATACCGGGATCGGGCAGAGCGACACGGCGGGTCGCGGGGTCGATCATGCGGTTGAGGACATTGCCGATCACCACTGGGTGCTCGTGCAACTCCTTCTCCATGAAATGGCGATAGCCCCCCTTGCCGATGGCGGCGCCGGAGAGCCGGGTTTGGCGGGCGTCCCGCGTCACAGGGCGGTTGGCGCGGTCGAAGAAGCGAGCCTCGGCGCGGCTGATGGCGGCCCAGTCGCCGTCCTCAAGATAGACGATGCGACGAGTCAGCGGGGCGAGCGCCAGGGCGTCCGAACCTAGGAACATCTCGTCATCGCCCAGCCCTACCGCGAGCGGGGCGCCGTGACGGGCGCCGATGAGCAGATCGGGATGGCCCGCGAAGATGAGCGCCAGGGCATAGGCACCTTCCAGGCGGGGCAAGGCGGCGGCGGCGGCTTCCTCGGGCGTCATGCCACGCGCGAGGTAGAAGTCGAGGAGCTGGGCGACTGATTCCGTGTCGGTCTCGGTGGTGAATTCCTGGCCCTCGGCTTCCAACTCGGAGCGGAGAGCGGCGTGGTTCTCGATGATGCCGTTGTGGACGACGGAGACCCGAGCGGTGCCGTGCGGATGGGCATTGCCCTCGGTCGGCGCGCCGTGGGTGGCCCAGCGGGTATGGCCGATGCCCGTGGTGCCGTTGAGCGGCCGGCGATCGAGGACGGCGGCGAGGTTGCCCAGCTTGCCCTCGGCGCGGCGGCGGTCGATTGCCTCGCCATCCAGGGTCGCGATGCCGGCGCTGTCATAGCCGCGATATTCGAGACGGCCGAGGGCTTCGAGGATGAGCGGCGCGGCGGGGCGCGCGCCGAGAATGCCAACGATGCCGCACATCAGCGCGTCTCCTTCTCGGGTGGGGCGGGCCTGATCCAGGTCGCGCGAATGGCGGTGGCGCCGCCTTCATTGACCGACTGACGGGCGCGGCCGAAGGCGAGGCCATCGGCTGGAACGTCGCGGGTGATGGTGCTGCCGGCGGCGATGAAGCTGCCGGGACCGAGCGTCACCGGAGCGACGATGGTGCTGTTGGAGCCGACGAAACTGCGGGCGCCGATGACCGTGCGATGCTTGGCGAAGCCGTCGTAATTGCAGGTGATGGTGCCGGCACCGATATTGGAACCGGCTCCGATCTCGGCATCCCCGAGATAGGCGAGGTGGTTGGCCTTGGCGCCGGCCCCGAGTTTCGTGGCCTTGAGTTCGACGAAATTGCCGACATGAGCCCGCTCGCCGACCTCGGCGCCGGGGCGGAGCCGGGCATAAGGGCCGATGATGGCACCCTCGGCGACCAAGCATCCTTCGAGGTGGCTGAAGGCGCGGATTTCGGCGCCGGAGCGCACGGTCACGCCCGGACCGAAAACAACGTGGGGGCCGATTGTGACGTCGGGCTCCAACACTGTGTCGGCGGAGAGGAAGACGGTGTCGGGGGCGGTGAGTGTCGCGCCGCCCGCCATGGCGGCCTGGCGCAGGCGGGACTGCACGGCGGCTTCCGCCTGGGCGAGTTCGGCGCGGGAGTTCACGCCACGCAGTTCTCCGTAATCGGCTTCGACGGCGACGACGCGGCGGCCTTCGGCGACTGCTAGGGCGACGACATCGGTGAGGTAGTATTCGCCTTTTGCATTGGCGTTGCTGACGCCTGCCAGCCAGCGCGCGAGATCGGGGCCGGGGGCACAGAACACCCCGGCATTGCAGAGGGAAACAGCGCGTTCGGTTTCGCTCGCCTCCGCCCATTCGACGATCGCGGTGACATCACCGTTGGAGTCCTGAATGACGCGGCCATAGCGGCCAGGATCGGGCGGACGCATGGCGAGCAGCGCCAGGCCGGCGCCGCTGTCTGACCGCGATTCCTTCAGGCGACGCAGCGTCTCCGGCGTGATGAGCGGGTTGTCGGCATAGAGAATGGCGACCTCGCCGGTCCCGAACTGGGCCGCGGCGTGGAGTGCCGCATGGGCGGTGCCGAGGCGGTCCGACTGGATCACCACCTCATGCGGCGCCGCGGCGCGCGCCACGGCTTCCATCTCTGGCCCTGTCACGACCACGACCTTGTCGAAAACGGCGGTGACGGAGGCGAGCAGATGGGCGAGCATCGGGCGGCCCGCGATGGGGTGCATCGCTTTGGGCAGGGCGGATTTCATGCGGGTGCCAAGACCCGCGGCGAGGATGACGGCGGTGGCGCTCATGAGTCGAGCGGTAGCGGTCCCGGCCTCGTCATGTCAAAGGCTTGGCGAACAACTCTCGTTTCGGAGTGCAACACGATGACGGCCCTGCCCCCTCGCCTGCTGGTCCTCGATCTGGATGGGACGCTGAGCGATAGCCTGCCGGATCTGACCTCGGCGCTTAATCGCAGCTTGGCCCGGCATGGCGCGGCGCCGCTGACGCTTGAGCAGGCGCGCGGGATGGTGGGGGACGGGATCCCGCCCTTGTTCCAGCGCGGCTATGCGGCGCGGGGGCTGGTGCTGACCGAGACGGATCTCGCCGCCGGCGCCGCCGACTATGCGGCGAATGCGACAGCGGAGACGGCGCTCTATCCGGGGGCGCTCGCGGCGCTGAGGGAATTGCGGGCGGCAGGCTGGCGCCTCGCGGTCTGCACCAACAAGCCGGAGGCTCCGGCGCGGGTTTTGCTGACCCATCTGGGCGTGCTGCCCTTCCTGGCGGCGGTCGGCGGCGGCGACAGCTTCGCGGTGCGCAAGCCGGATCCGGGACATGTGCGGCTGACCGTGGCGGCGGCGGGGGGCGATATGGGCCGGTCGGTGATGATCGGCGACCACCATAACGACGTGGCGGCGGGCAAGGCGGCGGGACTGCCGACGATCTTCGCGAGCTGGGGTTACGGGCCGGAAGAGGTTGGGGCGGAGGCGGATGCGACGGTGCGGGGGTTCGGAGAGGTGGCGGAGGTGGCGGGGTGGTTGGTGGGGTAGGTTTGGGGCGTCGGAGCTGTGTGCGAGCGTCGCTTGCCCTCCCCGCCCGCTCCCGGCACAACGCCCGGACCATGCATGCCCTGACACTCCACAATAGCCTCACCCGCAGGCGCGAGGTCTTTGCGCCGATCAACCCGCAGCGCGTGGGGCTCTATGTCTGCGGGCCCACGGTCTATGACCGGGCGCATCTGGGGAATGCCCGGCCGGTTGTGGTGTTCGATGTGCTGGCGCGGCTGCTGCGGGTGCTGTTCCCGCATGTCGTCTATGTCCGGAACATCACGGACGTGGAGGATAAGATCAACGCGCGGGCGGCGGAGCTCGGGGTCTCCATTGGTGAGGTTACGGCCCGGACCACCGCCGAGTTTCATGCGGATATGGCCGCCCTCGGCGCCCTGCCGCCGAATGAGGAGCCGCGGGCGACCGATAATATCCCGCAGATGATCGCCATCATCGAGAAGCTCATCGCCAATGGGAACGCCTACGAGGCGGAGGGCCATGTGCTGTTCTCCGTCGAGAGCGATCCGCATTATGGCCGCCTGTCGGGCCGCTCGCCCGAGGAGATGCAGGCCGGGGCGCGCGTCGAGGTGGCACCGTTCAAGCGCGATCCGGGCGACTTCGTGCTGTGGAAGCCCTCGCCGGCCAATCCAGAGGGGCCGGAGCTGCCGGGTTGGGACAGCCCTTGGGGCCGGGGGAGGCCGGGCTGGCATATCGAATGCTCGGCGATGTCCTGGCGCTATCTCGGCGAGGATTTCGACCTGCATGGCGGCGGCAGCGACCTGCTGTTTCCGCACCACGAGAATGAGATGGCCCAGAGCTGCTGCGCCTTCCCCGGCAGCCGCTTCGCCCATACCTGGGTCCATAACGGCATGCTGTTGGTGGACGGCGAGAAGATGTCGAAGAGCCTCGGCAATTTCCGCACGGTGCGGGATGTGCTGGCGCTCGCGCCGGGCGAGGCGGTGCGGTTTTTGCTGCTGCGCGCCCATTACCGCGCCACGCTCGACTTCACCGAGGCGGCGCTGGCCGAGGCGCGGCGGGAGCTCGACCGGTTTTACCGCGCCCTCGCCCGCCACGCGCCGGCCTTCGCGGAGACGCCGGCCGAAGTGCCGAGGCCGCTGATGGCGGCGTTGTGCGACGACCTCAATACGCCGGCGGCCATCGCGGCGCTGCATGTGCTGGCGGACCAAGCCATGGCGGGGGATGCCGAGGCGGCGGCCGGGCTGCATGCCGCCGGGCGGGTGCTGGGCCTGCTGCAGGCCAGCCCAGAGGCGTGGTTCCATGGCGATGAGGAAGATGCCGGCGTCGCCGCGGCCATCGCCGAGCGGATCGCCGCCCGCAAGGCGCGGGATTTCGCGCGGGCGGATGCGATCCGCGCCGAGTTGCTCGCCCGCGGAATCGCGCTGGAGGATAATGCCTCCGGCACCAGCTGGCGGCGGGTGGAGAGCGGCGCCGCCTCATGACGGGACGCGATCGGGGCGCGGAGATCGGGCCGATCGGCAATAGCCCGGTCGTCATCCTCGTGCGGCCGCAGCTCGCGGATAATGTGGGCGCCGTCGCGCGGGCCATGGCCAATGGCGGGCTGTTTCACTTGCGGCTGGTGGCACCTCGGGATGGCTGGCCGCAGGAGAAGGCCTGGCGCATGGCCTCCGGCGCCGACCGCATTCTCGACGAGTTGACGCTGCATGAGACGGTAGCCGATGCGGTGGCCGACCTGCATCATGTGGCGGCGACCTGTCCTCGGCCGCGTCATATCGTCAAGCCGGTGCTGACGGCGCGGGGTGCCGCGGCCGAGCTGCGGACGGCAGCGGCGCTCGACTTGCGGTGCGGCATCCTGTTCGGGCCCGAGCGCGCCGGGCTCGATGTCGAGGATATGGCGATGGCGGATATGCTGGTGCGTTTCCCGCTGAACCCCGCCTTCATGTCGCTCAACCTCGCTCAGGCCGTCATGGTGATGGCTTATGAATGGTGGAGCGCGGTCGAGGAGACGCCGCCGCGCGTTTTGATGACGAATGAAACGAAGGTTGCGACGAAGGGGGAGCTGGAGAATTTCCTCGGCCACCTTATTCGCGAACTCGACGCCTGCGGCTTTCTGCGCAATGTGCCGAAGCGGCCGGGCATGGTGCGCAACCTACGGCACCTGTTCCAGCGCGGCGAGGTGACGGAGCAGGAATTGCGGACGCTGCATGGCGTGATCACTGAACTCGCGCATGGTCGCAATGCGCCTGGTGTTCGCGAGACTCCGCCCTCGAAATAGTTTGGCGATCCTTCGCGCCGCGTCTCTTCTACGAGATAGAGACGAGAGTTCTTGCGCACATGCGGGGTTTTTTCGCGATATTGCGGCGCATCGCAGAAGAACCCTGTTTTTGTAATCTAGCCTATTATTTTGGATCGTTGCTGATGCGTTTTTGGTCGACAGGCTAGGGCCTTTAGTGCTTCGTTAATTGCCTTCTCGCAACGGACTCCAGCCGCCCACCGGATCACTTCCGCCTCATCATCGTATAGCGAGCGACAGGATCAGCGCATGACAACATATTTCGAATACGATATAATTATCCAAAACGGCCAGTATATACTCGACAACCCCGTGCCCACGGCGAGTGGCGTCACGCTGACCGGTGATGGGGCCACGCCGAACATCCTTGGCGATCAGCTAAGAGAAGCCTTCGATGTTTCGCAAGGTTCGACGACGCTCTCGACGATGAACTACATCGGCGTCACCACATCCGCCCTGGTGCCGGAACTGCAGGGTTTGATCGGTGAGGATCAGCAGGGCAACTTGCACCTATTCCTGCCCAATAACGGCACGGACGGCTTTCTCGAAGGATTTCTAAGCTTCATCTCCACCGCGGTTAAGGACGACCCCAAGGACGGCCATACTCAGTGGAATATCCAGGACGGCACTCCCAACTGTTTCCTGGCCGGGACGCGGATCGCCACGCCTGATGGAGAAGTTCTGGTTGAGGCTCTGCTCCCCGGCGACCTGGTAAGCACGCAGAGCGGTGGGGTCGCACCCGTGCGCTGGCTTGGCAAGGCGTCCATCGCACGCGATTTCTCCGATCCGCTCAAAATCATGCCGATCCGTATCCGCGCTGGCGCGCTGGGCGAGGCGCTACCCTTGCGCGACCTGCTGCTGTCGCCCGACCACGCGGTGCTCGTGGACGATGTGCTGATCCAAGCCGGCGCGCTCGAAAACGGCGTCTCGATCGTGCGGGAGACGCGCATGCCGCTGTTCTTCGCGTATTATCACGTCGAGCTGGCGGATCACGCGCTCGTGCTTGCCGAGGGCGTGCCGTCGGAGACCTTCATCGACAATGTCGATCGCTTCGCCTTCGACAACTGGCAGGAGCATGAGGCTTCTCTGCCAGACGCGGCACCGATCGAGGAAATGCCCTATCCGCGTGCCCAGGCTCAGCGGCAGGTTCCGAGTGCCACACTACGCCGTCTCGCGGAACGAGCCGCTCGGCACTTCGGGGAGGCGCAAGCCGCCTAGGCCCTTTCGTTGCTGCGTTTCGGGATGAGGCGAGCGCTTTCCTCCCGAAACGCTGAGTCACTCCCAGGATTAAACACGCGACGGGTTCGATCTCTTCGATACAAACATCGCTGGCGTCGGCAGGGCAGACCCGCTTCCCGCCGCGCATCCACTTGTCCAGTATCCTGTGATAATGATGAGCATCCGGCGCGCAGGTCCCTGCGGGCTCGCGCCACGGATTGCTCGCTAGGCCTGCTCCACTGGACAAGTAGCCTCACCCATGGCGGTTGCCTACCTCAACGGTATCGGCACCAGCGTGCCGAGGAATGACGTTCACGACGCCTTCGTCTGCTTTGCCGATTCCCTACTCGATGATCCGCGCCGGGCGCGGCTGTTCCGCCGCATGGCTGAACGCTCAGGTATCTCCCATCGCTATTCCGTTCTCGCGCCAGCGAAGGATCCCGGGGGCGCCGCCGTCGATGATGGCGGTTTCTACACGCGCGGCGCCTTTCCTTCTTCGGCCACCCGTATGGCGCTCTACGAGCGCACGGCCCTGCCGCTTGCGCTCGGTGCCGTGGCAAGCTTGAAACGGACCAATGACCTTGGCGCCATCACTCACCTTATCGTGACCTCCTGCACCGGCTTCTATGCGCCGGGGCTCGACATGCAGCTTGCCGCAGCGTTGGGTTTGCGGCCGAATGTCGAGCGCACGATGGTCGGTTTCATGGGCTGCTATGCCGCATTCAACGCGCTCAAGCTCGCGCGGCACATCGTTCGGTCGGAGTCAGAATCGCGTGTGCTTCTGATCAATCTCGAACTTTGCACGCTGCATCTTCAGGAAACGCAGGATCTCGAACGCGTGCTGTCGTTCCTGGTCTTTGCCGATGGTTGCGCCGCGTCACTGGTGAGCGCGGAACCCGAAGGCTTGGCCCTCGACCACTTCCACGCCGCTTTAGTGCCTGAGAGCGAGGGGTTGATCACCTGGCGTATCGGCGACCTCGGTTTCGACATGCACCTGTCCGGGCAGGTGCCTTCGGCGCTCGCGGAGGGTTTGACGGCGGCGGCACCAATGATCCTCAACGGGGTTGGGCCAGAAGAGATGGGTTTGTGGGCCGTCCATCCGGGAGGCCGCTCGGTGTTGGATGCCGTCGGTGGCGCCCTCGCATTGCCGGCGGCGGCGCTTGACATTTCGCGGGGTGTGCTACGCGACTTTGGGAACATGTCCTCGGCCACTATCCTCTTCGTATTGGAGCGGATGATGCGATCCGTCGCGCCGGGACAGCGCGGCTGCGCCATGGCCTTCGGACCCGGCCTCATGGCCGAAACCATGCTGTTCCGCACCGTCTGAGCGATGGGCCACTCATTCCAGCCGGTGGGAGCGGAAATCGTGATCATCGGTGGCGGCCCGGCGGGCGCTGGGCTGGCCATCGAGCTGAGCCGCGCGGGCCGCGACGTATTGCTGATCGAGCGCGAAGCGGGGCCGCACGACAAGGTATGCGGCGAATTCCTTAGCCACGAGGCGCTGGTGTCGCTCGACGCCCTCGGTATCGACGCCGAGGCTCTCGGAGCGGTGCCGATCAGTAAGCTCTCGCTCGCGGCCGGCGAGCGGGAGGTCAACATCACCCTCCCCTTTCCGGCCCGCAGCCTCTCCCGCCGCGTGCTCGACGAGGCGCTGCTCGCCCACGCAGCGGCGGAGGGCACGCGGCTGCTGCGCGGCGAGGCTGTCGTGGAGACGAGACAGGAAGGTGATGGCTGGCGGCTGCGCCTGCGGGATGGGACCCAGGTTGCGGCGGCGAAGCTTGTCCTCGCTACTGGGAAGCACGATTTGCGTGGTGCGGGCCGGCCGCCGGGGAAGCAAGCCGACCTCATCGGCTTCAAAATGTATTTCCGGCTTGGCACGGTTCAGGCGGCCGCCATCGACCAGCACATTGTGCTAGCGCTGTTCGATGGCGGCTATGCCGGTCTCCAGCCAGTCGAGGATGATCGGGCCAATCTCTGCCTCGTCGTGCGGCGGTCGCGTTTCGCGGAACTCGGCCACGACTGGGTGAGGCTGCTCGTGGCCATCTCCCACGAGGTCCCGTCTTTCGGCGAGCGCCTTGCGGAGGCCGAGGCGGCTTGGCGACGGCCCCTGGCCATCGCCGGCATCCCCTACGGCTTTGTCGCGCAGCCCGACGAGGCGGAGACCTGGCGGCTCGGAGATCAGGCCGCCGTTATCCCCTCCTTCTCGGGAGACGGAATGTCGATCGCGTTGCATAGCGCCCGCCGCGCGGCGAGCGGGCTGCTGCAAGGAGGAACTCCTTCCTCCTACATCGAACGCCTTCGTCGGGATGTTGGTTCGCAGGTTTCCCGAGCGACTGTCGTTTCGCGGCTCTTCCTCAACCCGCATGCGCAAAACCTGCTTCTCGCGACGGCGGGGCTAGCGCCCACTCTCCTCAGCGTGGCCGCCCACGCGACCCGGGTGCCGAAACGGGCCCGTATGGCCGCGCTGGCCGGGGCCTGATCTCGGGGCAACCTTGGAGGGCTTTCGGTTCGTTTGTGAGCGTGTCACAAACCCGCCCATGGCGCACCGCCTTTGTCGCGAACCCCCTTGGATATCGGGTCCATCGCCGAGCCGCTACGCATGACGATTGGCGTGCCAGGCTTTGTTGCGGGCGGCGGTGAAATCGCCGCGCTGATGCGGGCGCGGGATTGGTCGACGAGCCCGCTCGGGCCGCTCGAAACTTGGCCGCAGAGCCTGAAGACCGTCATCCGCTTGGCGCTCTCCTCTCAGCACCCGATGTTCATCTGGTGGGGACCTCGTCTCGTCCAGTTCTATAACGACGCCTATCGCCAGACGATGGGGCCGGAGAAGCATCCGGCTGCGCTCGGCGGCAGCGGCCATGAGTGGTGGCCGGAATCTTGGGCCATTTTTGGTCCGCAGATCGACGGCGTTATGAATGGCGGGCCCAGCACCTGGCACGAGGATCAACAGATCCCCGTCCGGCGGCACGGGGCCCACGGTCCGTCCTTCTGGACCTACAGCTTTTCCGCGATCGATGACGAAGCCGTGCCGAATGGCGTGGGTGGCGTGCTCGCCGTTTGCCGCGACGTCACCGAGGAGCATCTGCTGCGGGAGACGCTGGCGGCCGAGCGGGAGGATGAGCATCGTCGTCGCCTCATTCTCGAGAGCGCCATCGATTTCGCGATCGTCGCCACGGATCAGGAAGGACAGGTCACCGACTGGAATACCGGTGCGGAGCGCATTTTCGGATGGTCGGCGGAGGAAATGAAGGGCGCGCCGGCCGATCGCTTTTTCACCCCGGAAGATCGGGCGATTGACCGGCTGGGTACCGAAATGCACCGCGCGCTGACAGTCGGGCGCGCCAGCGATGAACGCTGGCACCTCAAGAAGGATCAGTCGCGGTTCTGGGCGAGCGGCGAGCTCATGCCGCTGAAGAACGACGCCGGCGTGCATCTCGGCTTCATCAAAATCCTTCGGGACCTCACCGAGGACCGGCGCGTCGCGGAGAGGCATCGGGCGGATGCGGAATTCACCCGCAGCATCCTTGCCGCGTCCAATGATTGCATCAGCGTGCTCGACCTCGACGCCCGGCTCATCTTCATGAGCGATGGCGGCAGGCGTGTCATGGAGGTGAATGATTTCGGCAGCATTCATGGCTGTCCTTGGCCTGGCTTCTGGAAGGACACGGGCAACGAACAGGCGCTGGCCGCGGTGGAAGCCGCGCGACGAGGCTGCACGGGCCATTTTCAAAGCCAGGGCGACACGATGGCCGGAACGCCACGGTGGTGGGACGTGCAGGTCACCGCGATGCTCGATGCGGATGGGAAGCCGGAGAAGCTGCTCGCCGTTTCACGGGACATCACGGAGAACCGGCGCGCTGAGGAAGCTTTGCGCGAGGCGCAGGGTCTCAACGCGCTCATCCTTTCCTCGAGCCGCGATTGCATCGTGGTGCTCGACCTCGAGGGCCATACGCAATTCGTCAACGCCGGCGGCATCGAGAGCATGGAGATCGCCGATGTCGATGCCATTCTCGGACTGTCCTGGCTTCGTGTCTGGAAGGATGACGACCACGTAGCCGCCTGCGCCGCCGTGGCGGAAGCGCGTGCCGGCGGCACCGGTCGCTTCAGGGGTTTCTGCGCAACTCATAAAGGCACGCCGAAGTGGTGGGATGTCGTCGTCTCACCGCTGTTCGACGCCGACGGGCGGCCGGAGCGCCTGGTCACCGTCGGCCGCGATATTACCGAGAGCAGGCAGGCGGAGATCCGGCAAGTCGCCTTGCTGGAATTGGGCGACCGGTTGCGCGAGACGGCGGAGCCTGCAGCGATGGCGTTCGCGGCGGCCGAGATTCTGGGGCGCACGCTCGACATCAACCGCGCGGGGTACGGAGCGATCGATGCTGCCTGGGAGACGGTAACGATCGAGCGGGACTGGACGGCGCCTGGGATCGCCAGCATCGCCGGCATGCACCGCTTTCGTGACTTCGGTTCCTATATCGACGACCTGAAGCGGGGCGAAACCGTTGTCTTCCCGGATACGGAGCTTGATCGGCGCACCGCCGGAGGGGCTGGCGCTTTTGGGGCGATCGGTGTCCGCGCCGCTGTCAATGTGCCGATCTTCGAACGCGGTGTCTTTGTGGCCGTGTTTTATCTCGCCCATGGCGAGGCGCGCGCCTGGCTGCCTGAGGAGATCGATTTTCTTCGTAACCTCGCGGACCGTACCCGTGCCGCCATTGCCCGCAGGCGGGCGGAAATTGCGTTGCAGGAGATCAATGCGACGCTGGAGCGGCGTGTCGAGGATCGCACGCGCGAGCGTGACCAAGTGTGGCAGACGTCCCGGGACATGCTCTGCGTGGCGAATTTCGAGGGTTTCTTCCTCAGTCTGAATCCGGCCTGGACCGCAACGCTGGGTTGGACCGAAGATGAGATGAAGGCGGTGCCCTCCATCGACTTCGTGCATCCCGCCGACCGTCCCGCAACATTGAAGGCAGCAGCGGGGCTGAAAGTCGGAGAGGCGCAGCTCAGCTTCGAAAATCGCTACCGGCACAGGGACGGCAGCTACCGCAATTTTTCATGGAACGCGGTGCCGCGCGACGGGCTCGTCTATGCGAGCGTTCGCGATATCACCTCGAACAAGGAGCAGGCCGAAACACGGCGGCTGCTGGAAGAGCAGCTGCGTCAGAGTCAGAAAATGGAGGCGGTCGGCCAGCTTACAGGCGGTCTCGCGCATGACTTCAACAATCTGCTGACCGGCATCTCGGGTAGTCTGGAGCTTTTGCAGACGCGTGTCGCGCAAGGGCGCCTCGGCGAGGTCGATCGCTATGTTGCGGCGGCCCAGGGCGCGGCCAGCCGCGCCGCCGCCCTGACCCACCGGCTATTGGCTTTCTCCCGCCGCCAGACGCTCGATCCAAAGCCCACCCAGGCTAACCGGCTGGTGGCCGAGATGGAGGAACTGATCCGGCGCACGATGGGGCCGCAAATCAGTGTCGAGACAGTGTTGGCAGGTGAACTATGGCCGACGCTGTGCGATCCGAATCAGTTGGAGAACGCGCTCCTCAATCTTTGTATCAATGCGCGGGATGCGATGCCGGATGGGGGGCGACTGACGATCGAGACCGCCAATATTTCGCTGGTCGAGGCGGAAGCGCGGCAGCGCGACATGATTGCGGGGGAATATGTGGTGATCCGCGTCAGTGACAGCGGGATCGGGATGCCGCCTGACGTGGTGGCGAGAGCCTTCGACCCGTTCTTCACAACCAAGCCGCTTGGTCAGGGCACCGGGCTTGGCCTGTCGATGATCTACGGCTTCGCCAAGCAGTCCGGTGGTCAGGTGAGGATCACATCCGAAATAGGCGAAGGCGCGACAGTCGGGATTTATCTGCCTCGGCACCATGGCGAGGTCCAGGAGGACGCGGTGCCTCTCCACTTCGCTTCGCCGCCAAGGGCGGAGGCAGGCGAGACCGTGCTGGTCGTGGATGACGAACCGACGGTGCGGATGCTCGTCGCGGAAGTGCTTGAGGAGCTAGGCTATGGAGCGATCGAAGCGGCGGATGGCGCATCAGGCTTGGCGGTGTTGCAGTCGGACGCGCGGGTCGACCTGCTCATCACCGATGTCGGGTTGCCGGGTGGAATGAATGGCCGGCAGTTGGCCGACGCGGCACGCATCAGTCGCGCTGAGCTGAAGGTCTTGTTCATTACGGGCTATGCGGAGAACGCTATCGTCGGCAACAGCCAGTTGGAGCCGGGCATGCAGGTGATGATCAAGCCTTTCGGCATGGACATGCTGGCAACGCGGATCAAGGCGATCATCAATGCGAATTCGTGAAGGCTGAGCAAGGCATGTTCGAGGACTGTGCGTGGCTGAACGAGCCCCGGAACTGGAGCCTGGAGGATGGCGCCCTGCGCGTCATCACAGAGTCCGAGACGGATTTTTGGCGCGAGACGCACTATGGCTTCACGCGGGATAGCGGCCATTTCTTCGGCCGGTTGGTGAGCGGCGATTTCACCGCGCAGATCAAGGTTCAGGCGAGATACGAGGAACTCTATGATCAGGCGGGTCTCATGCTGCGCATCGATGAGACGCAATGGCTCAAGGCTGGGATCGAGATCTCCGACGGGGCGGCGATGCTCAGCAGCGTGCTGACCGATGGGAAGTCCGACTGGTCGATTGGTGCTTACGGCGGCGATGCGGCAAGCTTCTGGATCCGCGCGACGGTGGCGCAGGGTGTGTTGAGGTTGCAGGTATCGGCGGATGGCGAAACTTGGCCGCTATTTCGGCTGGCGCCATTTCCGAAGGCCGCGCGTTATCTCGTCGGGCCAATGTGCTGCACGCCTGAACGATCGGGGCTAGAGGTCGCGTTTTCGGATTTTCGCGTGAGCGCACCTCTCGGGAAGGATCTGCACGATCTGAGTTAGGTGTCCGCCAGGTTGTCCCGCAGCGTCCGTCCGGAATAGGCCGTGCGGAAGCGGCCGCGGCGCTGCAGCTCCGGGACCAGAAGATCAACAATGGCGATGAGGTCTTTCGGCATCGAGACGGTGTGGCCAAGCATAAAGCCACCACGGCTGCCGGTCGCCTCGAAGGCTTCCTCCAGATGATCGGCCATCTGCGCGGCGCTGCCCGCGACCGTCTTGTCATAGCTGGTCGCGGCACGGAGGCCGTGCTCGAAGAAGGTGTCGCGGGTGACTTCCGCGGTCTCGCCGAGTTGCATTTGCAGCTCGTGGACGAAGCCGATCGGCGAGGCGTTGGCGGCAATGATCTGCTGCTGGATCTCCTGCAGAGAGAAGCGCTCGGGCAAAGTCGAGAAGTCGTAACCGCTATTGTAGGAGAGATAGGCGCCGACTGCTTCAGGCGGGATGGCGGTCAGCAGACGATCGCGCTGCGTCTTTGCCTCGCGCTCCGTCTCCGCCACGACGATCGGCGTTTGCCACAGAATTCCGACGCCCTTGGATGCACGGCCTAGATCGGTCAGAGCGCTATCGAGGGCATGGCGGTGTTTGACCTGCTGCGCGAGCGTCGTGTCGGGGCCGAAAACAAGGTCGGCGACATAGGCGGAAGCGCGGATGCCGCGCGGCGAGCCGCCGGCTTGGATGAGAACCGGGCGGCCCTGCGGCGATGGCGGCGTGTTGAGCGGTCCCTCGACCTTGAAGAATCTGCCGACATGTTTCACGTTATGGACCTTGCCGGGGTCCGTTACGCGGCCGGTTTCGCGGTCCCACCGCATAGCGTCGGGTTCTGTGCTGTCCCAAAGGGCGCGGCAGACGTCGGTGAATTCCTCCATGCGCTCGTAGCGCGTGTTGTGCTCCATCAGCTCGTTGAAGCCGAAGTTGGCGGCGTCGGATTTGCGGGTGGAGGTGACGAGGTTCATCGCGATCCGCCCGTTCGTGATGTGATCGAGCGAGTTCATTAGCCGTGCGGTGTAGTATGGATGCATGAAGGTCGAGGAATAGGTCAGGCCGAAACCGATATGCTTGGTTACGCGGGACATGGCGACGGTCAGCGGATTGAGGTCCTGGCGCGGCCAGCTCACACCCCACTCGATCGCCGCGTCACGCGAGCCGCGCCAGGTATCCGGGACCCCGGTGCCATCTCCGGAAAACAGCAGGTCGAGGCAGCCACGTTCGGCGATCCGCGCCATTTCCTCGAACATCGCCACATCAGGGAAAGTGCGGCCGGGCCAGGAGCCGGGCATGCGCCATCGGCCGCCCATATGCGTATAGGAAAAGTCGAAACCTAGATGGATGCGCGGCTTTGGCACGGCGTTAGACGACCTGGAAACCATGCGCGAAAGGATCGCGCGGATCGACGAAGATCGTGTTGTAGCCATGCATGCGCGCCCATCCGGCGATGCTGGGGCGGATGCCCTTTACATTGCCGACGGAGGCGTCGCTTTCGACGCGGCCGTCGAACAGGCTGCCGATTATGCTTTCGTGGATGAAGTCATCGCCGACACTCAGCTTTCCCTTGGCTGCGAGCTGCGCCATGCGGGCCGAGGTTCCGGTGCCGCAAGGCGAGCGGTCGATCGCCTTGTCGCCATAGAAGACTGCGTTGCGGCCATGCGCGCGCTTGTCGCGCGGCGCGCCGGTCCATTGGACGTGGCTGATACCGCGGATCGTCAAATCCTCCGGATGCTCGGCGTTTGTCGCGGCGTTGACGAGCGTGCGGACGATTGGGCTGTAGTGCTGGACCTCGGCGGCGGAAAGGCTCTCCAATCCGCCGAAATTCTTTTGCGTGTCGATGATGGCGTAGAAATTGCCGCCATAGGCGACATCGACCGCGAGCTCGCCGAGACCCGGCACATCAATGAGGACCGCTTCCGCCGCGAGGTAGGATGGCACGTTGTGGATGCGCACGCTGTCGATGAAGCGTCCATGGCGGCGATATTCAGCCATAACCGGCCCAGCAGGAGCGTCGAGCATCAGCCGCCCCTCCTCCCGCGCTGTCGCCAGGCCGTTTTCCAGCGCCATCGTGACGGTGCCGATCATGCCGTGGCCGCACATCGGCAGGCAGCCGGAGACCTCGATGAAGAGAATACCGATGTCGCAGTCATCGCGCGTCGGCGGATAAAGGATGGAACCGCTCATCACGTCGTGGCCGCGTGGCTCGAACATGAGGGCACGGCGGATCCAGTCGTGATGCGTGATGAAGTCCTGCCGCTTCTCGCTCATTGTGGCGCCACGCAGCAGCGGGCCGCCGCCAGCGACCAGCCGAACGGGATTGCCGCAGGTATGTCCGTCAATGCAATGGAAGGTGTGGAGCGTCTCGGCCGGTGTCATCAGGTGATCGCCATAAGCGTCGCGTTGCCGCCCGCTGCAGCCGTGTTGGTACTGGTCGAGACTTCCTCGAGCAGCCAATCCAGGCAGTATCCCGTTTCGCCGACGGGCAGGTTCTGTACGGTGAGGATCGCGCCTGGGCGAGCGGCTACTTCAGCGTTCAGGTTCATCAGCGCGTCTCCGTCACCCTCAAACAATACACCACCGATGTCAGGAACGGACAGCCAGTCAGCGGCGACAACAACGTGGCGCGCAAGGTCCGGTGGCAAGCCTGTAAGCGCGGCGAGTGAGGGATGCCGGCGATCGACGAGAGCGGTATTTCCCGTGGCGAGGATCGCGCCAAGCTGGTCCAAGAGTCCTGCCTCCGTCTGTGACACCGCGGCGATGCAGCCTCTGGGATGAAGTTGATAGACGTTGCGCTCACCTGCCGGGCCCGGCAAGTCGGTCGACACGTTGAGCGGCGAGCGGTCGAGATAAGCCTTGCAGCGCTTGGCCGCCTCGTCGCGTCCTGTTTTTCGCAGCCACTCGGCGAAACTGTCTCCTGCCGCGCAGCCTAGGCCCCTTGTCATATGGCCAGGGCCTGGTGTCGTCATAAGTCGCCGCAAATACAGCGGACCGCCTGCCTTCGGTCCGGTGCCGGACAGACCCCCACCCCCGAAAGGCTGGGAGCCGACGACAGCGCCTATTATGTTGCGGTTGACATAGACATTGCCCGCCCGGACGCGCGCTGTGACTCGCGCGACTGTTTCGTCGATCCGGGTGTGCAGGCCGAAGGTCAGGCCATAGCCGGTCGCATTGACCTCGTCGATCAGCGCATCGAGCTTCTCGCGGTCGAAACGCAAGACATGCAGAATCGGGCCGAAGACTTCGCGCTCAACATCGGCGATGGCGCTTATCTCGATCAGTGTGGGGGCGACGAAGGTGCCGTGACGGGTTTCGTCGGGCAGCGGCAAGGCCTCAACCTTGTGGCCCCGCTCGCGCATTGTCTGGATATGGGCGTGGAGCGCGGCCTGGGCCTCTGCGCTGATGACGGGGCCGATATCGACGTCCAGGCTGTCGGGCCGGCCGATCGTTAGCTCCCGCATCGCGCCACGCAGCATGGCCAGGGTGCGGTCAGCGGTGTCGTCCTGGAGGCACAGGATGCGGAGAGCGGAGCAGCGCTGGCCGGCTGAATCGAAGGCCGAAGCGAGCACGTCGGCGACCACCTGCTCGGCCAGGGCGGAGCTATCGACGACGAGGGCGTTCTGGCCGCCGGTTTCCGCGATCAGCGGGATGGGAGTACCGTCGGTCGAAAGGCGGCCGGCGAGTTGCTTCTGGATTGCTCGCGCGACCGAGGTGGACCCGGTGAAGACCACGCCCTGTACTCGCGCATCGGCCACCAGGGCGGCACCGGTGGCACCAACGCCGGGAATGAGTTGCAGCACGTCCGGGGGAATGCCGGATTCATGAAAAATCCGCACCGCTTCAGTGGCGACGAGTGGCGTCTCCTCGGCGGGCTTGGCGAGTACTGGATTGCCCGCGGCGAGCGCTGCCGCCACCTGGCCAGTGAAGATGGCAAGCGGGAAATTCCACGGGCTGATGCAGGCCACGGGGCCGAGTGGCCGTCCCGAAACACCGGACTGACGGGCCGCCTCAACCCCGTAGTAGCGAAGGAAATCGGCAGCTTCCCGCACCTCTCCGATTGCATTTGGGAGCGTCTTGCCGGCCTCGCGGACCAGAAGTCCCAACAGCTCCGGGCGCCGCGCTTCCAGTTCGTCGGCGGCTCGGGCGAGGATCGCGGCTCGCTCGGCCGCCGCCGTTCCCGCCCAGGCAGATGCGGCCGCGGCGGCTCGTGAGAGCGCGCTCTCGAGCTCCGCGCCAGACGAATCCCATGCGGTGCCGACTTCATCGCGCCTATCCGCCGGATTGAGGATCGGCCTAGCGATGCCTTGCGGTAGAACACTCGGCGCTTGCGTGCGCCATGCGATGTTCCGGCTGTCAATCAACACAGTGGCTAGCAAGGCGAGAGTCTGTTCGTTGGACAGATCCAGCCCTGCGGAGTTTGCGCGATCCGGCCGGAAAAGGTCGCTCGGGAGAGCGATTGCCGGATGCGGCGTGTAGTTCGCGTGTTGGGCGCGCACGGTCGTTACGGGATCGGCGATGAGGTCGTCGATTGCGACTGCGGAATCTGCGATGCGATTGACGAAGGAGGAATTAGCGCCGTTTTCCAGCAACCGGCGCACGAGGTAGGCGAGCAAGGTCTCATGTGTGCCGACCGGGGCGTAGATGCGACAGGGGCGGCCGAGCTTGGCGGCCCCGACAACTTCCTCGTACAGCGGCTCGCCCATGCCGTGGAGGCATTGGAACTCGTATTGACCGGGCGAGAACGGCTCGCTTGCCATCGCGATGATCGCGGCGAGGGTCTGCGCGTTATGGGTGGCGAATTGGGGGAAGATGGCGTCCGGGGCATCGAGCAGCTTACGGGCGCAAGCAAGATATGAGACGTCCGTGTAGACCTTGCGGGTGAAGACCGGGAATCCATCCTGACCATCAACCTGAGCGCGCTTGATCTCGCTGTCCCAGTAAGCACCTTTCACAAGTCTTAGCATGATACGATGGCCCGTTCGCCGTGCGAGATCGATGACCCAGTCCAGCACGAAGAAGGCACGCTTCTGGTAAGCCTGCACGACGAAGCCGATGCCGCCCCAGCCGGCGAGTGCGGGCTCTTGGCATAGCGCCTCCAGCAAATCGAGCGACAGTTCGAGACGATCAGCTTCCTCGGCGTCGATGTTCAAGCCAATGTCGTAGCCGCGCGCCATCCGAGCCAGATGCAGGAGGCGCGGCAAGAGTTCGCGAATGACGCGATCCTGCTGGGCTCGGCTGTAGCGCGGATGCAGCGCCGAGAGCTTGATCGAAATTCCAGCGCCCTCAAGAATGCCGCGCCGCTTTGACGCCTTACCGATCGCGTGGATCGCCGCCTCGTATTCCGTGAGATAGCGTGCTGCGTCCTCTGCCGTCGCCGCCGCCTCGCCGAGCATGTCGTAGGAGTAGCGGAATCCCTTGGCTTCCATCCGGCGGCCGCGGGTGACCGCCTCGTCGATCGTCTGGCCGAGAACGAACTGCTCGCCCATCATGCGCATGGCCATATCGACGCCCCGCCGGATGAGTGGCTCACCACCCTTGCCGATCAGCCGGGTGAGCGCGGCGGACAGCGTCGTCTCGCTGTTGGTGGCGGTCAGGCGGCCGGTGACGACGAGACCCCAGGTGGCGGCATTCACGAACAAGGACGGGCTGCGGCCAAGATGAGCGCGCCAATCGCCGGGTGCGATCTTGTCGCGGATCAGAGCGTCCCGCGTGCCGACATCCGGGATCCGCAGCAGCGCCTCCGCCAGGCACATCAGCGCGACACCCTCCTGGCTCGACAGAGCGTATTCGTGAATGAGGCCATCCACGCCCCCGCTGCGCTTCTTCCGCCGCAAGGCTTCGACGAGTTGGCGGGCCAGTGCCTCAGCCTTCTGGGCGGCGGAGGGCGATAGGGTGGCTGCCGCGACCAGGGTTGGAAGGCAGTCGGGTTCAGATCTGCGATAGGCGGCGGTGATTGTGGATCGGAGCAGGGTCTGGGTCTGCACGCCTGCGGCGAAGGCGGCGAAAAGCTCGGCAGGGCCGGAGTCGGAAAGTGGGGAAATGGCAGGCTCGGAAATGGCCATTGCGGGGTTGCTTCAGGCGCCGGGGTTTGGCGCGATGTCGTAGGGCTGCTTGAGTTCGATCTCCACGAAGGCGATCGGGTAGTCCGAGCCGTTCATCACGTCATGCTTGATGCCGGCGACGCGCGTGTAGGACTGCCCCTGGGCCAGCGGCACCGCTGTCACCTTCGCTCCGTCGTGAACCAGCAGCGTTCCCGCCACCAGCATGACGACGACATAGGGCCAGCCGTGCTCGTGCCATCCGGTCGCGGATCCGGGTGCGAAGTCCCAGCGCGTGATCCGAACGGCATCGTCATCCTGTTGGACCGTGGGCCGTGCCGGAATCTCGCAGCGGAACGTCATCATGTCCTCCTTGCCAGGAAAATGACGTCTCATGACACCAAAGCCGCGCCTCGTGGCAAGCCAGCTTCGATCGATAATGCCCAACCCAGCCCCAGCCGGAGGTCACGATGTCACCCTCGGCCTAGAGCTCATCAGCGCTGCGGATTTCAAGTGAATTTCGAGTTAGGCGTGCTGTCGTGATGCGGCATCCTCTGCATCCAGCGCGGCCCAGATGCATCGAACGTGGTTCTTAAGGATCAGCGCCTCGTTCCAGCGATCTGACAGCTCGTATCCGTCCGGTCCGGTCATTGCGTATTCGTGTGGTCCGAGTTCGCAGAGAAAGTTCAGCGCGCCGTATTCGAGACGGCGTTCGCTGTGCCCGCGCCAGTGACGGAATCCCTTCTCCCACCACGCCAGGAACAGGTCGAGCCATTTGGCGTATTGCGGGAAGCCGAAAGGCACCTGGATCTGCTGGCGAGAGGCGACGCGCCCCTGGAACGAGCCGGCGCGGGCCAGGAGCCGCGCGATATGCGACTGGGTGCGTTCATCCGGCGGAGAGTCGAATTCGCGGCCCACCACGTAATGCGAGAGATCAGCCGAGATCACCAACTCCGGCACGGCGTCGAGCAGTTGCAGCATCGCGAACATGTCGTTGGTGATGCTGTTGCGATGCGTCTCGAAGTGCAGGGCGACGCCGGCGTTCTCGGCCATCTCCATCCAGCGGCGCGCCACCGGCACGGTCGCTTCGACACCAAGCGGCATCACCTGGCCGATGAGGTTGACGTGGCGCGCGTCCATCCGGCGAGCGAGATCAAGCACCGGCGCGAGGCCGCCCATGGTTTTAACGAACGCCGTGATGAGGCAGGCGAGCCCGTATCGCTCGAAAAGCGGCTCCAGGGCTGCGACCTGCTCGATGGGAGTCACGCCGAGGTCGATGCACATGCCGTCGAAGCCGGCCTCGGCCACCATGGCAAAGCTTTCCTCGACTGGCCGCTCGGGGACGCCCGGGCGGCGCTGCTCCATGGCCCAGAGGGATTGGAAGACCTCCAGCCGATGGGCGCTCACGCCACCGCTTCCATGCGGTCCCCGTCCCGCAGCAGCGTCGCCACGATTTCGACCTGGGCGCCGATATATCCCGCGCCGGGCAGCACTTCGCCGAGACGGGTCTGGATCTCATGGTTGAGCGCCGGCAAAGCGAAGAAGGGAATGCCAGGGAAGGTGTGGTGAGCGGTGTGGTAGGACATGTTCCAGACCAGCCATCGCACCAGGGGCGGACCGCGCAGGGTGCGGGTGTTGCGGAGCGTGTCCTGCTCATGGGTGAGGCAAGTGTGCTCGCCGGTGTTCTGCAGGTTGTGGACCCATTTGAACAGCATCATGGGCGCGAGCCAGAAGGTCAAAGCGGCCCAGTTCTGAAGACCCAGGGAAATCAGCAGGATTGCCGCGTAGCCGAGAAGGTGCCACCGCGCCTCGGCGATGACCTCATCCCGCTGGGCCGGTGACAGATAGGTCGCGTAGCTGGGCAGAAGTCCTCTAGCGATCCGGATGGTGCTGCGGGCGCGTCCATACCAGTAGGTGAAGCCCATGAGGTAGAGCGCATAGGACATTGGCGTGTACGCCCCACGGGCCTGTAGCTCGGGGTCGCGTTCCGGATCCTGGGTGTGGCGGTGATGGGCGAAATGGAAGTAGCGGTCCCAGCGCGCGGGATAGATCGAGAGGAAGCCAATGGCGGCGCCCACGCCGTCATTCAGCCAACGGGAGCGGAAGGCCGTGCGGTGGCTCATCTCATGCTGGCCCGCGTAGATACAGTTCAACAAGATGCCGAGCGCCGCGAAGGGCAAGACGACCCAAGCGCTGGAGGCCAGGATGACTACCAGGGCGATGGTCGCCGCGATGGCCGCGATTTGGCTGCCAAGTTGCAGCAGCCCGCGCAGATCGGACCGCGCGCTGAGCGACTTCAGTACGGTGGAAGGCACCACCCTCGCCCCTCGCGCCGAGACCCAATCCTGCATCGCTTCAACTCCAAGCAGCCCTAGCAGGCCGATTTATAGGATGGGGCGAGGCGGCGATGGTTGCGAAAGGCGCAAACTGAACTTCAGCCGGCCTGATCCGGCGCGAAATCCGTCGAAGTGCCCGCTTCGTCGGCAAAACCCGCGATCAGCATCGCTTTGAACGACTCCACCACCAATCCATGCGATGCCCCGCGCCGGGTCAGGGCATGGAAGACATTGGTGAGGAATAGCCGGTCTGGGATAAGCGCCTTCATCCGGCCTTGGTTGACCCAGGGCTCGGCATAGGCTGGCGGGAGGAAGCCGAGGAACTCGCCGCTCAGGAGCAGGATGGCGCGGGCATCGATGCTGCCGGCATGAGCGGAGAAATTGAGATGTTCGCGCCAGATCGGCCAGTGGGGTCCGGTCGCTCCGGCCGAGACTTCCACCGATCTGTATTGGCCGATGACCTCCGGCGTCAGACTTTGCGGATCGGCCAAAAAGAGCGGATGGCCCGCACCGGCGAAGAGATACAAAGTCTCGGTGAAGAGCGGCACCAGATCGAGCGCGGGGACCAGCCTGGGCAGGACCGAAACGCCGATCGCGGCCCGCCCTTCGAGGACGGCCTGCTCGACGTCACTGGCTGGGGCGGAGGCGAGCTGGATGAAGACCTCCGGATGGTCGCACGCGAATTTGCCCATGACGCGGACGAGCGGGCTATCGCTATAGGTGACGATATTGTCGGTCACATGGAGGGTCAGGGTGCCCGTCAAACGGCCGCGGGCCCGATTGACGCGATCGCGAAATCTATCGAAGTCGACCAGCAGGCGCTCGATCGCCTCGCGGACCTGAACTCCCTCGCTGGTGAGAGAGAAACCGCCCCGCCCGCGCTGGCAGAGCGTTACCCCGAGCCGGCTCTCCAGCGCCGAAATATCGGCGCTGATCGCCGATTTGCTCTTGCCCAGAGTCACCTCGGCAGCCGTAAATCCGCCTTTCTCCGCGACGGTATGGAAGACGCGAAGCAGCCGCAGATCGGTTTCGGCCAGTTGTGCCTGGAAAAACTTCGCCATGAACGGAAGGTAATATCCTGTTCTGACACCCACCGGACTCCGAAATGATGAGCTTTCGCAGAATCCGTGAGCTGTGCAATATCAGGACTATTGGCTTGAACCGATGGGATTTTCGCCTTCCTCGCCTTGTCCGATCGGCTGACTTGGTGCCCGGCCTGGCTCCGACGATGTTCCGCGGACGAAAGACGTGGCGCGGATGGGCTGGTGGATAGGCTCCCGTGAGTCTGCGGTCAGCGGCCGTGGCCTAAGATGCGTTACACTTGACCAGATCGGCGGTATTTGATGCGCATGTCTTCATACTACGTCGCGACAACTTGCATCTTGTCCGCGGCTTTTGTTCTGCCCAACCTCGTCGGCCGGCACAGCGTTCTGAACGTATTGCCGACGGCTGTGTCGAGCGCGTTTGGCGCGTCATCCCACAAACACTCGCGTCTCACCGGAGTTCTCGCAGTGAGCGCGGACCGTTTCCTGAGTTCCCTCGGGGTTAATACCCATGTCGATCAAGGCTATGACCCTAACTCCTATGTCGAACCCTTGAAATTTACTGGGATCCGCCAGGTCCGGGACGGGTCGCGCCACATCGACAGCGATGTGATGATCCATCAGAAGACCGGCGCGCACTTCACCATTAGCGATGGGGGGGAGCTGCATCTCGACAACCTCCTGAACGACGGAAGAACACTCGCGAAAGCGAACGCGCTTCTCGCGCTGGAGGGACCGAACGAGGTCAACAATTTTCCAATTCTCTACAACGGCCAGCGCGGCGGCGGACAGGGCAAGAGTTGGATTCCGGTGGCGTTGTACCAGAAGGACCTGTATGCCGCCGTGAAGAGTGATCTGGTTCTCAAGCGCTATGCGGTCTTCAGCCCCTCCGAAACCGGGGCGGAAACCGACAATGTCGGTTTGCAGTTCCTGACAATCCCCGTAGGCGCGGAGGCGATCTTTCCCGACAAAGCCCGCTTCGCCGACTATGTGAATCCGCACAACTATGTCAGCGGAAACGGCAACCAATATGGCGACAACCAAGCCTGGAACGCCGCCGATCCCACGCTCAACGGCCGTTGGGACGGGCTCTATGGAAATAACGGACTTACCTGGGCCCACCACTACAAAGGCTACAGCGACCAGCAATTGCCGCATGTGGCGCGCGTCACGACGGAAACGGGTTGGGATACGGCTGTCAACGCGGGTGGCGAGCACACCCAGGGCACCGTTCTGACGAATACCTATCTCGCGCAGTTCAAGCGTGGTTGGCAATATACTTTTATCTATGAGATGCGGGACGATGAGGGTGGCGCAGGCAATCAAGGCCTGTATCACAAGAGCGCTCCGAAGCTTGCCGCCACTTATATCCATAACCTGACGACGATCCTCGCCGATAGCGGGCAGCTCGCCCATCCGAGGCGCCTTACCTACTCAATTTCAAATCAACCGGAGACTGTTCACGACTTGCTTCTGCAGAAAAGCAGCGGAACCTTTGAACTGATCGTTTGGGACGAGCGCGTGAAGGGCAGCGACAATGTCACTGTCGCGCTAGGGGGAAAGCATCAGACCGTCAAAGTCTATGATGTGACGACCGGAACCGAACCTGTGCAGGTTTTGAAGAACGTCCGCTCCGTTTCTCTCGGCCTGAGCGATCACGCCATGATCATCGAGGTCGCGCGATAGCCGGCGCCTCGGCCTGCACGTACTTACGATGTGACCTTGACGTACTTACGATGTGACCTTGCGCCGGTCATTTGGCCGATAAGGCGAGTGACGCAGCAGGTGATCGGCGCGTCGTATCGCGGCAGCGATACGCAGAACCGGCGCGACGAGGGCCAGGCTGGCGAAAGGTAGATAGAGGGCGATATGCCATGCGCTGCCATGCAGAGGGCTATTGAGAAAATCGATGGCGAAGGCGTAGAGGATGTAATTCATCCCCAACACGCGCACCAACCACCATACGCCGGGTCCCATGGCCTTCCGGAGCCCGCCGAGCGATAGCAGCGCAATGGCATAGGCGCAGATCACGCCGATACCGAATAGAATGAAGGTAGAGCGCCCCGGCGCCTCCCCGATCAGGCAGAGCCATGTAACGAGGCTCAGATGCACCGTCAGAACGGAGATGAAAGCCAGGCCAAGCTCCCGGCCGTATCGCTTCAGTGGCAGGAAAGCCGGGCCGAACAGCGCGACCATGGAGCTGCCGGCGTAGGCAGGCAGGAAAAACATGAAACCCAGCCGTGCCGTGGCGGCCAGAGCGGCGGAAATTCCCTCCAGGCCCGTGCCAAAGGTCACGAGCATAGCCCCAGCGAGGCAGATCGCGGCCGAGAAGGCACCTGCCATCCAAAGAGAGGTTTTCGGCTGAGATTGCATCCGTTGACTTCCCTCTTAGGTGGGTCGCCTAGCCAGCCATGTTAAAAAGGCACAAGAGCCGCTTTTTTCGTTGCAGTCATTGGATACTTAATGAGGGAAGGACTTAGCGCTCATCATTTTAGGTCTGTCCCTTCGGGCGATCCTCGCCTCGCCTCGCTTCGCGCAACCGCGATCGGCGATGGGCGGGCATCGACCTCAGCCTGGGCCGCTTAACGATTTTTGATCCGAGGCGCCAGCCGTCATAGTCTTCGGGGCCCAACTGATGGGCAGTGAGGTGGGGCGCGCCCTGCCCTTCTCGTCGACGGAGAAATCGCTTGAACCCATCATCCGCCTCGCTCGATTCGGACCCGCATGCGGAGATCCGCGTCGAGGTGGCGCGCCTCTGCTCGCAATTCCCCGGCAGCTATTGGCGCGCCTTGGATCGAGACTCAGCCTATCCGGCGGAATTCGTTCGTGCTCTCGCTGAAGGCGGATGGCTCGCGGCGCTGATCCCGGAAGAGCATGGCGGCTCAGGGCTGACGCTGTCCGCGGCCGCCGCGATCCTCGAAGAGGTGCAACGCGCGGGATGCAATGGAGCCGCCTGTCACGCGCAGATGTATATCATGGGCACTTTGCTGCGGTATGGCAGCGAGACCCAGAAGGCGTTCTACCTGCCCAAAATCGCCAGCGGCGAGCTGCGTTTGCAGGCTTTCGGCGTGACTGAACCGACCTCAGGCTCAGACACCACCGCGCTCAAGACCACCGCAAAGCGCGACGGCGACGAATATGTCATCAACGGCCAGAAGATCTGGACCTCCCGCGCCGAACATTCCGATCTCATGCTACTGCTCGCACGGACCACGCCCCGCGAGGTGATTAAGAAGCGGACCGACGGGTTGTCGGTTTTCCTGCTCGACATGCGCGCCTTGAAGGAGAATGGCCTGACTATCCGGCCGATCCGCACGATGATGAACCACGCGACGACGGAAGTGTTTTTCGACAATGTTCGTATCCCGGCCAGCGCTTTGGTCGGCGAGGAGGGTCGCGGGTTTCGCTACATTCTGTCGGGCATGAATGCCGAGCGGATCCTGATCGCCGCGGAGTGTATCGGCGACGCCAAGTGGTTCATCGAGAAGACCACCGCCTACGCCAATGAGCGTGTCGTTTTCGGCCGGCCGATCGGCCAGAACCAGGGCGTGCAGTTTCCAATTGCGAAAGCCTATGCCCGGATGCGGGGGGCGGAACTCATGGTGCAGCGGGCGGCGGCGCTGTTCGAAGCTGGGCTGAATTGCGCCGCTGAAGCCAATATGGCGAAGCTGCTCGCCGCTGAGGCTTCCTGGGACGCGGCGGAAGCCTGCGTGCAAACCCATGGCGGCTTCGGCTTCGCCGAGGAATACGATGTCGAGCGCAAGTTCCGCGAGACCCGGCTGTATCAGGTGGCACCGATCTCGACCAACCTCATACTGAGCTATCTTTCGGAACATGTGCTCGGTCTACCGCGCTCATATTGACGGCGGATTTGCGTTCTATTGGAATGAGCGGAGGCGGAGCGACTGGCATGAATATCACCGAGCAGCTGGCTGCCTTCACCTCCGGACTTCAGCCGGGCGACCTCTCGGCTGAGCTGGCGGAGCGTGCCCGTTTCCTGCTCCTCGACCTGGTCGGCAACGCAGTTCGCGCGCGTCATGATTCCGAGAGCACGCCTTCCCTCCTGGCTGCCGTGCGAGCGATGGGGCTGGGCTTGGGTGAGGCGCGGGTTTTTGCTGATCCCGTAGGCTATGCGCCGGCGGGAGCGGTGCTGGTGAACGGAACGCTCGCCCATTCGCTCGACTTCGACGACACCCATGCGGCGGCCATTCTCCATCCCGGCGCGACGGTCATTCCGGCGGCCTTGGCAGCGGCGGAAATCAGCGGCGCTTCCGGTGCAGAACTTCTGGCGGCAATTGTGGCCGGGTACGAGGTGGCGCTGCGTCTGGCGCTCGCGCTGCCCGCAGGGGCGCATTACGATCGCGGCTTTCACCCCTCGGCGACGTGCGGCGCCTTCGGTGCTGCTGCCGCGGCTGCGCGCGCATTTCGGATGGATGCCGCCGCGACCGAGCATGCACTTGGCATTGTGCTTAGCCAGAGTGCGGGGAGCCTGCAATTTCTCGCCAATGGCGCCTGGACGAAGCGCTTCCAGGTCGGTTGGGCGAGCATGGCGGGCTTTGCGGCGGCAACCTTGGCTCGCGAGGGGTTTAAGGGAGCGGCGCAACCGATCGAGGGCAAGCACGGGTTCCTGCGATCCTACGCCCCAGCACCCGAGCCGGAGCGCGTGCTGCAGAATATCGGCGTGGAATGGGAACTGATGCGGACGGGGGTGAAGCCCTACCCGTCCTGCCGCTGGGGTCATGCCGGCATTGACGCGGCGATCGCCCTTCGCGCGGAACTTGGATTAACCGCCGAGACCATTGATGCGGTCACCCTCGGCATCTCCCGTGCCGGAATTCTGCTCATCGGTGAGCCAGTACAGAAAAAGCTGAACCCCGCGAATATCGTCGATGCCCAATTCAGCGGCCCCTTCGTTGTCGCGGTGGCGTTGCTGAACGGGAAGATGGAGTGGGATAGCTATCGGCAGCTAGGCGATCCCTCCGTCCGCACTCTGATGCAGCGGGTGAGTTGCGAGAATGATCCGGACATGGAAGCCGAGTTTCCCGTCAATATGTCGGGAAAACTGACCGTGAAGTCCGGAGACCAGGTTTTCGTTCGCAGCGTGATCGTGCCGAAAGGAGAACCCACGAACTTCCTGACCGAAATCGAGTTACGTGGAAAATTCTCCGGTCTCGTCGATAATGTGCTCGGCGTGGAAGCATCGGAGCGTTTGGCCGAAGCGGTTCTGGGAATTCATCGGCTCAACCACGGCGCTTCTATGATGCGGCATGGTGGAGTCGTTTTATAGTCGTGCGCGGCGGTTCACTCGGAAACCAACTCGGCCTCCGCCGTCATGCAGACGACGCCGTCTTCGTTCAACGTTCGCAGTTGGAAGCCGCCTTTCAGAGGCCATCCCTCTAGCGTCAACCGCTTGTCGGCAAATGCAGGCCGGCGTCCACGGAAGGAGAACCGGCCAAGGCGCTGACCCTCGGGCGTATGACGCCGCAGAAGATCCGCCATCCAGATCGCCTGCATTGGTCCGTGAACGACGAGGGCCGGATAGCCCTCTACGCCGGTCGCATAGGGGTGGTCGTAATGAATCCGATGGCCATTGCCGGTCAATGCCGACATGCGAAACAGGGTAACGGAATCAGGCCTCACTTCGCGACGCCAGGCGTCGGTAGGAGCTGGCGGCGCGGAAGCGTCCGCGCGCGCTGGAAGAGGAACCGCAGCGCGAAAGACGAGGTCCTGCTCCTCGATCGTGGCATCGCCCGCGTCGCCGCCGATGCGGTGCTCGACGGTTATCACAACCAAGCGCCCTGCCCCGCCCTCCGTCTCTTTCACCTCGCGGATAATGGAGCGGCGGGTGACTGCCTCACCCGGCCTAAGCCGCCGGAGAAACTGCAGCCGCCCGCCGGCAAACATCCGGCTGTCTAGCCCCTCTATCGCGGGCAGAAAGCCGCCTCGCCGCGGATGACCGTCATCTCCGATCGAAGCTGGCCGCACCCAGTCCTGGAACAGGCCCCAGTGCCACAGCGGCGGCAAACCCTCATCCAGACGCGCTTCGTCCGGAGAGAGATCGAGGAGGGCCGCGAAGCCGCGCAAGGTGACGGGGCCGACCACATCATGCCGCTCCTCGGACCGGCCGACGGCTTGCGAAAGAGATGCTGATGCGGCTTGGTCGTTTTTCATGGGCTTTCCTCCTCGGCAAAGCGAGACATGGCTGGCAGATGGATGTCGTCTAGCCCATTCACGGCACTTAGCGGTATCACTCTCCGAGCCTGATTGGCACTTGCTAGAATTTCCGGAGGTTTTCCATGACAACTCGATCAGCGCTGGTGGTCGGCGCGAGCGGCATCATCGGCAATACGCTTGCCGGGCGGCTTGCCGGGAACGGCTGGCAGGTCCACGGGCTCGCGCGCAGGCCGCTCACGGATCTCGAAGGCGTGCACCCCGTCGCCGCAGACCTTCTCGACACCGCTGCCCTCGGTCACGCCCTGCAAGACATTCGGCCGAGCCATGTGTTCATCACAACCTGGATGCGCCAGCCCACGGAAATCGAAAACTGCGAGATCAATGGGCGGCTAGTGCACAACCTGTTGAACGCGCTGCGGACCGCGCCGCTCGAGCACGTCGCACTTGTGACGGGGTTGAAGCACTACCTCGGGCCATTCGAGTCCTATGGCAAAGGCAATCTTCCCAGCACGCCTTTCCGTGAGGAGCAACCGCGGCTGCCGGGCGACAACTTCTACTATACGCAGGAGGACGAGGTTTACGCCGCTGCCGAAAAGCAAGGCTTTGGCTGGAGCATCCATCGGCCACATACCGTCATCGGCTATGCCATCGGCAATGCGATGAACATGGGCGTGACGCTCGCTGTCTACGCGACGATTTGCCGTGAGCTCGGGCGCCCGTTCCTGTTCCCCGGCTCCCCGGAACAGTGGAATAACCTAGTCGACATCACGGATTCGCGAATTCTCGCGGAACAGCTGGAATGGGCCGCGACCACGCCGGCGGCACGAAACGAAGCCTTCAACATCGTTAATGGCGATGTTTTCCGCTGGCGCTGGATGTGGTCCCAGATCGCCGCACAGTTCGGGATCGAGGCGGCGCCCTATCCTGGCCATCCCACACTGCTCGAAGAGCAGATGAAGGACGACACAGCGGCCTGGGCGGATATCGCCGCAAAGTATGGCTTGCGGGAGACGAAGCTCGATCGCCTGGTTTCACCGTGGCACACGGATGCGGATCTCGGCCGTCAGCTCGAATGCGTCACTGATATGTCGAAGAGCCGGAATGCCGGTTTCCTCGCCTATCAGGATAGCCGCAAGTCTCTCCTCGATCTTTTTGCTCGGCTGCGTCAGAGCAAGATCATTCCGTAATTTGGGGCCGGGTCCGGGAGCAACGTTGCGCCCGGACCCGCGCGTCTCTAAACGAGAACCATGCCGCCGTCACACATGATGATCTGGCCTGTCATGTAATCGGAATCCGACGAGGCGAGAAAAGCGGCGACACCATCGAGATCCTGCGGCTTTGCCGGCCGACCGATCAGGATTCCGGCAGAGAACGAGTTGATGAATTCCCCCCTCTCCTTGATGACGCCTTTGTCGATCATATCCTGCTCCAACCCGTCCCAAAGCGGGGTCACGACAACACCGGGCGCAATGCCATTGACCGTGATATGGTCCGGCGCCATGGCGCGAGCACCGGCTTGAGTGAGCGAGATGACGGCCGCCTTGCTGGCGCAATAGGGCGCGAATTCGGGATAACCCTGCCGCCCGGCGATCGAGGCGGTATTGATTATCTTGCCGCCCCTGCCCTGCTTGATCATGTATTTTCCGACTTCCTGCATGCCGATCAGCACCGCCAGCGCGTTGACCCGCATGATTGAGTTGAAGTTGTCCTCATCCGCATCGAAGAAGGGCAGTGGCTTGTTGAAGCCGGCATTGTTGAAGAGAACGTCGATGCCGCCGAAGGCCTCCGACGTTTGTGCGATCATCGCTTGCACCTGATTGCGTTCGGCAACATCGACAGCAACGCCGAGCGCTCTCGTTCCGTCGGCGCTCAGTTCAGCGGCGAGGCTCCGCGCCTTTTCGCCATTGCGATCGGCGATCACCACCCGCGCGCCATCCCGCAAAAGACGTCGCACGATACCTTCGCCGAGCCCCTGCGCGCCACCCGTTACGATAACGACGCGGTCATTCAGTCTTTCCATGACGATCTCACCGTGCTTCCAGGATTCTAGCTATTCAACAACGTAACCTTGATGCATTTATCCGCCTGCTTCCCGAGTTCGAAGGCCGAAACTGCCTCCTCCAACGGGAAGCTATGGGTGCGGATCGGCGACAAATCTAGGCCGGTGCGCTCCAGGAAGCGTATCGCGGCAGGCCAAACGCCGGGCGAACCGATGCAGCCCTTTACGGTGAGATTGCGCATCTGGATATTGCCGAGATGCGAGGATACCTCGCGCCCGATATTGATGCCGATCATCGCGACGCGGCCTTCTTCACGCACCAGATCAAAGACCTTGCCCAGCGACCGATCATGTCCCGCAGCCTCGATCACGAGATCCGCGCCACCACGCGTCATTTCCATGACGCGATCGACGGGGTTTTCGGCCAGAGGATCGATCACCGCATCCGCGCCAAGCTTGAGCGCGGCTTCTCGCCGGTGTGCAATCGGGTCGATGACAATCACCCGCGCGCCCATGCCGATGGCCGCTGCCGCCGAGACAAGGCCGATCGTGCCGCCGCCGGAAACGACGACCGTCTCGCTCGCATCGGTGCCGCCCAGCCTCTGCACACCGTAGAAGCCGCAGGTGAATGGCTCAATGAAGGAAGCCGCCAGATCGTCGATGCCGTCGGGCAATTTGTGCAGCCATTCCGGCCGCACGGTGAAGAACTCACGATCCGCGCCATCCAGCGAGAACCCGAAATGGTGGATGCGGTCTGGCAAACGCACCACGCATTCCCCAACGACCCGGTCGCCGACCGAGAAACCCTGAACGTTGCGCCCTAGTTCCACGATCTCGCCGCTCCATTCGTGACCCGGCGTTACCGGATAGGAGATCGGGATGATGTAGCGGCCACCGAGCAACTCGTAGTCCGAGTGGCAGATGCCGACGGCTTTCATGCGGACGAGGATCTCATCCGGCGTGATCCGTGGCATTTCGACGGTCCGCAATTCCGCCTGTTCGGGTGCGTTGAATGTCAGGGCTCGCATCATACGGCCTCCGCCAAAGCGCGTTGCAGTGTTAGATCGACCTTGTCGACCGGCTCGACCTTGCCGGAGCCCGAAGCGCGCACGATCGTCTCCAGCAATGTGATATTCGCGATCATCTCCTCACCGGTGATGGGATAGGGCGCGGCACCGGCCACAGCCCGCCCGAAGGCTTCGAGATTGGCGAACACTGCTTCCGAAGGCCCAACTTCCGATGTTGCGATCGGCCCGGTGGAGGAACCCTTGATCACAACCCAGCCAGCAGGCGCCTCGACATGGGCACGGTCACGGATTTCGACCCAGCCTTTCGTGCCGAAAACAGCGAAGCGAGAGACAAAGGGTGTGGCGAGGCTCGCCGAAACATAGGCGGTGCCGCCGCCGATGAAGCGGATATAGGCGCTCATCGTATCGCCGGACGGAAGTTTCGAGGCCAACTGCTCGCAGGTTACCGTCACCTCCGACGCTGCTCCCATCAGGTGGATGGCAAGATCGGTAAGGTGAATGCCGGTTGCGGTCATGCCCCCCGCCGGCGCCTGGTCGGGTTTTAGGCGCCAATTTGTCGGATCGAGCGTGAGGAATTTGTCGTGGCTGAAATTCGCCTCAATCTGCAGCAGGCGTCCGAGCCGCCCGGCCGCCGCGTCCCGCAGCAGTTCCGCCATCGGCGGCTCGAAACGGCGCTCATGACCCATGCCGAGGACGAGCCTGGCGTCTCGGCATAGTTTCACCGCGCGCGCCGCACCGGCGCCGGTGAGGGCCAGTGGCTTTTCGCAGAAGACGTGCTTGCCCGCCGCCACCGCCTGGGCGATTTGGGCTTCGTGCAGCGAGTGCGGTGTCGCTAGGATGACCGCATCGATCTCGGGATCGGCGAGCGCATCGGCAAAATCATTGCCAACCGGAAGCCCGCGAGCCGACGCGAAATCGCGAGCGGATTCGATCGCCGGATCCACGGCGCGGGTTATGCGGATAACGTCGCTCTTCGTTCCCAGCGTATCGACCATCTTGCGGCCCCACCAGCCGAGACCGATAAGCGCAACCTTGACGATTGCCATTGTTTCTTGCTCCCTCATTCCATCCGTTCGCTACGCCAAGCCGATCCTGTCAGGCGCCGACGCGAAATGCCGTCTGGTCATTCCGCGCCACTGCCGCTGGAGCCTCGGCATCGTCTTTCTTGCGACCACGAGAACTGCGCGCGGGGCGCGATACCTTGTAGAGCGCGTCGATCGCCGATTGCGCAGCGCTCAAGGCGGCGACATCGGTTTTGCGGCCCGTCAGCGCGTCGTGGATCTCTTCGCCGAGGATCCGTTCGATCGCCGGATATTCCGGAATGGGCGGCCGCTGCCAACTATCGAGTAAATTGCGCTGCGCGACACGTTCGACGAAATGCACGATCGACGAGCTCTGCTGCATCTCAGGGTCGGAGGCGAGGCTGAAGCGCGGTAGCACAGGAAAGCCGCTTTTGACATGGCTGCGAACCATATCCGGCGAATGCATCCAGGCGATGGCGTCCACCGCCCGTTGCACGCGACTTTCGGGAAGATTGGCGGGAACCGCGAGGACGAAGCCTCCGACAGGCGCAGTGCTGGCACCCTCGGGTCCGGCGGGATGTGGCAAGTAATCCACCTGCCGACGCACACGCGACCGAGTGTCGTATTCGAAACGCGTGGCCCGCATGCTCCAGCAATAGGTCATGGCGGCGTGACCATTGAGGAAGATGTCGAGGCTCGATTCCCAGTCCAGTTCGGCGACGCCAGGGGGCGAGATTTCGGTCAGGCGATGCATATAGTTGAGCACACGCAGGCTGGCCTCTAGAGGCAAATGCGGCCGGGCATCCGGCCCATCATCGCCGCGACTCACGATGAAAGCACCGCAGCATCCGAGTAAAAACAGAAAACTCGAGGCGATCGGCATGCCCCGTGCGGCATTCCATACGATGCCGTAGCGGCCATGCGCTGGTGCATGCAGCGCGCGGCCCGCCGTGATTACCTGGTCGAAAGTGCGCGGCTGCGTGAGGCCGGCGTCGTGGAACAGGTCGCGCCGAATAGCGAGGGTTTCGATTGTGCAGTAGATCGGCACGCCGAACTGCTGTCCTCGCCATTGCCCGCTCGGCCAGAAGCGATTGTGGAAGTCGTCGGGCTTGATGCCCGCTATGGCGAGTTCGCTGCTGATGGGCCGGATCAGGCCTCGGCTTGCGAATTCGCCAACCCAAGGAAAATTGACCGCGATCACGTCATATTCTGAAACTGGGCGCGAAGCATTAGCGGTCGCGAGGCGGTAGAGTTGGGGCAGGCCCGCGAGATCGAAGTCCCGCCGCGCGCCGAAGCTGGTGCGCAGATCCGCCCACATGTTTTGCAACGCGATGAAGTAGTTGTCCTCACCCATAAGGAAGCGCAGATCGGGCCGCCGGCTTGGTTGCTGCAGCAGGCGTGGCGGCGGTCCCATGACTTCGCCCGACGGCATGCCGCCGAAATAATAATTGTCTGCCTCTTCCGTTTTTTGCCGGTTCCCGAAGGTCTGCGCCAACAAGCCCTTGACCTGCCGCATGTAAGTCTCGAAGGATTCGTAGAGCACCGAACTTGGCTGCAGCGCGAAGGATTTTCCGGTTTTGCCGCGCGGGACCCTCTCGATCAGACCGGTGGCGATCAACTCCTCGACCTTGCGTTGGGCGGTCGTGTAGGGCGCGTAACCCGCCTGGGCGAGCGCCGAGATGGTCACCACTTCGCTTTTTAGATTGCTGCGGATGAGGTGGTTGACGATGCGCCACACAAGTTCGGGGTCGCCGTAAGGGAAAAGGGTTGCCCAGGGTGCGCGAAGATGCTCAAGGAACTCGAGGATCCGCAGGGTCTCCAGCGCGTTAGTGCAGGCTTTCCCCATCGCCGGTCAGACGGGAGCCGCCGTAGGCGCGGTCGCGGCAAAACCTGCCAGCGCTTCGTATTGTTCCATGAGCACGAAGAAGTCCTCGTCGCCGCGTCCCTGCGCATAGGCCGCTTCATATTGTTGGCGGATCAGCGCGATGAGATAGACCGGCACGTGTTCCGATCTTGCCGCGTCTAGCACCAGGTCGAAGTCCTTGATCATCTGAGTGACCGAGAAGGCGGGACTGAAGTCGCGTCGCGACAGCATGTCTCGCTTATAGGCTATCAGCGGAGACGCAACGGCGCTCTCGCCGATCACCTCCAGCATCTGCGCGACATCGAGATTGCCTTTGCGACCGAAGGTCAGCGCCTCTGCAAGCACGGCCGAGGTGGATCCCACCAGCATATTGATTGCAAGTTTCATGTAACGGGCTTCCTCGGCAGAGCCGAGGTAGAAGCAGCGAATAGCAAAAGCACCCAGGAGAGGTTCGACGCACCGATACGCGGCTTCAGGCCCTGACGCGAGCACGGTGAGTTTCGCGGAAGCCGCTGTGGCCGTGCTGCCGGAGATAGGGGCGCGCAGATAATCTACGCCCCCTGCGGTCAAGGCCTCAGCGACCTGCTGAGAAACGGTGGGCGAAACCGTGCTTGTCTCGATGATAATTTTCCCAGGCTTGAGGGCGGAAACGATGCCGTGCTCACCCAGAATCAGGCTACGCAGCGCGCCGTCGTTCGGTAGCGACACGAAAATGATCGCGGCACTTTCAGCAACCGCGCGAGCAGAGGCGGCAACAGTGGCGCCCTCTGCCTCAACCGCGGTCATCGCGCTGGTCAGCGTGTCAAAGACATCGACGGAATGGCCTGCCTTGAGCAGGTGCAAGCACATCGGCGCACCCATCTTGCCAAGGCCGATCCAGCCTAGACGGGGGGTGCCCGTCGCCACGTCCATCATGAAGTCTTTCCCTCTGCGAAGCCGGCGCGCGACCCGCGTATGTGGCCAACCTCCTCGTGCTGCAGCCGGATATCAATGTCGAGCGACTTGAACGGCGCCTGCGTCCCAAAGGCGGCGGCACGGTCGGAATCTTGGGAAATCTCGACCTCTCGAATAAGTGCATCTTTCACGCCAAACACCGCGTCGCTCTGCAAATAGGGATCATCGGCGAGAAAAACATGGGTCGCAAGAGAGTCGAAACCGGCGGCGGTGACGATGAAATGAATATGGGCCGGGCGCATGGGATGGCGCGCCAGAGCCTTCAGCATTCGTCCGACCGGCCCGTCATTTGGGATCGGGTAAGAAGCGGGCACGATGGTGCGAAACCAGAAGCGGCCGTCGCTGCCCGTGCGGAAGACGCCTCGGAGATTCATGTCGGGCTGGCGCGGATCTTGCGTGTCGTAGAAACCATCTTCCGAGGTTTGCCAGACATCCAGGACCGCGCCTTGGAGGGGCTCGCCGTTTTCATCCAGCACGCGGCCCGACACGAAAAGGGGCTCGCCGCGACCGTCCTTGGAAATGTTTTCTCCCATCGCCATGCGCGGCGCGCCATCAACATGGAAAGGACCAAGCACGGTGGAAGGCGTGACGTCCTGCGTTTTGCGGTTGTTGATCGCATCGACCAGCATGGAAACGCCGAGCGTGTCGGAGAGTAGAATAAACTCCTGCCGCCGATCGCTGCTGATCTGACCGGTCGCAGTCAGAAACTCAATCGCCGCCATCCATTCCGCCGAGGTCAGTTCAAGCTCTCGCACCACCGCATGCAGATGAGGCACCAAGACCTCCATGATCTGCTTGAGGCGGGGACTGGTGCAGGCGGCGTTGCGGCCGAGCACGATCTCCGTTGCGGTCTCTTCGTTGAAGTCGCGATCGACCACGCTCATGCGGCGGCTCCGTGGATGACGGAATTGGAAGATTTCGGACGAGCGCCGCGAAAAGCGTCTTCCAGCAAAGCGCGGATGGCGGTGCGCTCCAATGGGCGGGGATTCGGATATGGTTTCGCGGTCGCCAGATCGGCAGCACGGTCAAGATCGGATTCCTTCATCCCGAGCGCGGCAAGTGCTGTCGGCGCGTTCAGTTTGCGGGCAATGTCATGCAGACCGCCAGCGGCATCAGATGCGCCCAGCGCACGGGCGATGCGGCGCATTGCCTCCGGCGCCGCTGCGGCGTTATAGGCGACCGCGTGAGGCAGAACCACAGTATGGGTTTCCGCATGGGGCAAGCCAAAACTGCCGCCCAGCACGTGGCAAAGCTTGTGATGCAGCGCCATGCCGACGCTTCCCAGCGCAACACCGCAGAGCCATGCACCATATTGCGCGCGGGTACGCGCCTCGAGATCGCGCGGCTTTTCGATGATGACCGGCAATGCCGCCGCCAATGCGGCGATGGCGTCCTCGGCCATCAGGGAGATGATCGGATTGCCTTCCTCGGCATAGAGCGCCTCGACGGCATGGGCGATGGCATTCATGCCGCTGGTCGCGGTCAAACCAACGGGCAAGCTCAGCGTAAGCGAGACGTCGTAGATCGTCGTCTCTGGCAGAACCTTGAGGGTGCGCTGCGTGACCTTCTCGCCGTTATTCGTCTCGCCCAGAATTGGCGTCATCTCGGAGCCGGCATAGGTAGTCGGGATGACGATCTGCGGCAGATCCGTGCGGAGCGCGATGGCTTTGCCCAGCCCTGTCGTAGACCCGCCGCCCACGGAAACCACGCCATCCACGGCCTCGCGCCGGACGACTTCGAGCGCGAGTTCCGTGATATGGCTCGGCGTGTGCATGGTGGCCTGCGAGAAGACCCCGGCGCTTAGCGGTCCCAAAGTCGTGGCAATGTCCTGGGCCTGCGCGGCCTGTTCAGGCGTGGAGAGCACGAGAACGCGCTTCATCCCGAGCCTCTCAGCCTCGAAAGCGAGCTTCGCGACTGTGCCATTGCCGAAGAGCACGCGCATCGGTAGCGCTTCATATACGAAGGGGCTTAACATCGGCATTTCTCCCATGTCTTCGCAACTGCACAACGGCATCGCGACGGCTCTTGCGGCATCGCAAACTCTACCGCCGGAACTATCCTGACGAGCGTCAATTTATCCGCTTTGGACAAAATCGCAATTCTCAGAGGCCGAAGCTGTTCATAAGCTCAGCGCAAAGAACAGCTGGTTTCCCATAGGGACCGGTAGGGGGATACGATGCGGGACAGTTTGAAAACTATTTTCCTCGGGATGCTGGCTGTGGGGGCGATCACCGCGCCCGCGCTGGCGGACGGCTATCAGGGCGCGCCGCGCACCATGCTCTTCAATCCGGCATTGACCACCTGCCTGCGCAATACCGCGCAATACAAGAAGCCGCCGCCCTACACGATCGGCTTCTCGAATGCCGGTCTCGGTGATAGCTGGCGCGTCGTCATGCTCGACGAGATCAAGCAGGGCGCGGAAGATCACAAGGACGTGGTCAAGAAGCTCATCATTACCGATGCCGGGCATGACGACTCCAAACAGGTCTCGGATGTGCAGGATCTCGTCTCGCAAGGGGTCGATCTGCTGATCGTCAGCGCGAATACCGAGAAGGCGCTGGATCCCGTCGTGACACGCGCCATGAAGCAAGGCATCCCGGTCGTCATGCTCGACCGGCGCATCTCCTCCGATCATTTCGTGACCTATGTGAATGCCTCTGATCCGATGATGGGCCGTCTTTGGGCGCAGTGGATCGTCGAGAAGCTGCACGGCAAGGGCAATATTGTCCTGCTCGGCGGCCAGGCCGGATCGAGCCCGAACGAGAACCGCATGGGCCCCGCGAAGGAGATCTTCGCGCAGTATCCCGACATCCATATTCTCGATACCGTCTATTCGGATTGGAGCCCGGTGAAGGCCAAGCAGGTCATGCAGGCGGTCATCGCGAAATATGGCCATAAGATCGACGCCGTCTGGTCGGCGCATGGCTTGCAGGTTCCGGGCTCGATAGAGGCCTTTCTCGAAGCCGGATTCAAGCCGGGCGAGATCCCGATGCACACGACTGCCGATATCAATGGCGCGCTACAGGATGCGCTGAAGTATCACGTGCCCATGCTGGAGATTGGTGACCCGCCAGCTCAGGGCCGGCTTGCGATCGACGTGGCAATCAAGGTTCTGTCGGGGGCGACAGTTCCCTGCGTCGTGACGGTGAATTCCCAGATCGGTTTGACGGATGGTGATGAGACACCCTCGATCCCCCATCCCGACCGCGCGATCAAAGACATGGTTGTGCCGAATGGACCGCCGGATCTGCTGATCACCAACGATCTAGGGCCGACCTACAACCCCGCCACAGCGCATATTCAATATCCACACTGAACACGAGGCGCACCCCCGTGCTCTCCGTCTCCGGCATCAGCAAGTATTTCCCCGGCGTTCAGGCGCTTTCCGACATCAGCCTGGATGTCGCGGCCGGGGAAATTCATGCGCTTGTCGGAGAGAACGGAGCGGGAAAGTCGACTTTGACGAAGGTCATCGCGGGGGTCCAGCCCCCGGATGAAGGCGAGTTGCGGCTCGATGGCCGCGTCGTGAAGTGGCATGGACCGGCGGAGGCGAAGGCCGCCGGGATCCATGTGATCTACCAGGAATTCGTGCTTTTCCCCCACCTCACGGTGGCCGAGAACATTTTCGTCGGCCAGGCGCCACGGACACGGCTAGGGCTGCTCGACCGCAAAGGCGCGGTTACCGCCGCGCGCGAGGTATTGGCGCGGCTGGGCGTTGCGCTCGATCCGCAGCGATTGGTGGAGAGCCTTACCGTCGCCGACCAGCAGATGGTGGAGATCGCCAAGGCGCTGATCCATCGGCCCAAGGTTCTCATCCTGGACGAGCCGACCGCTGTCATCGCTGGGCAGGAGGTGGTTCTTCTGTTCGAGCGCATCAGGCGACTGCGGGACGAGGGCGTCGCAGTCATTTACATATCGCATCGATTGGAAGAAATCTTTCAGCTCTGTGATCAATTAACCGTCATCAAAGATGGCCGGGTGGTCGGTAGCCGGAAAGTGTCGGAGGTCAGCCGTGCCGACCTCATCACCATGATGGTCGGACGCGATCTTAGCCACCTCTTCCCGCCGAAGCCCGCTTTGACAGCCGCGCAACAGGAGCCGGCGGTGGTTCTGATAGCTGAGGGCATTGACCTTGGCCGCCGCGTTCGGGGCGCCGGGCTTTCGCTGCGTGCCGGGACCATCACGGGCCTCGCTGGGCTGGTCGGCGCCGGCCGGTCGGAACTCGCGATGGCGATATTTGGCGGTCTGCCTATGGACTCGGGTTCGGTCACCTGCGACGGCAAGACCATCCGCCATATGACGCCTGCGATGGCTATCTCGCTCGGGATCGGCTTCGTGACCGAAGACCGCAAGGGCCAGGGTCTCGCCATGCTGCTGGACGTGGCGGCGAATATCACCGCGGCCTCCCTTGGCACCGTGCAGAGCGGGCCTTTCCTGGATCGCGGAAAGGAGCAAGAGGTCGCAGAATCTGGCATTGCGAATTACCGCGTCGTTTGTCGTGGCCCGTCCAATCCGGTCGCTACCATGTCGGGCGGCAACCAGCAGAAGCTGCTCATCGCGCGCTGGGCTCGAACATGCCGCCGCGTGCTGATCCTGGATGAGCCGACGCGCGGCGTGGATGTTGGGGCGCGCACCGAAATTTATCGCATCATGCGAGACCTTGCGGCGCAGGGCATCGCCATCCTCATGATCAGCTCGGAGCTTCCGGAAGTCATCGGCATGTCCGACAGCGTCTATGTGATGCGGGAAGGCGTGATCGCCGGGTTCCTGGAGGGCGACGCGATTACCGAAGAGGCGGTGATGGAACTCGCGACCCATCACGCTCAGGCGGCCTGAGGAGAATGGTTTGAGCATCTCATCACCGGCGAAGAGTCCGACCTTCCGGCCATCGCCCCATGTTATCCGGCTGGGACTGGTCGTGCTTTTCATCGCCGTGCTCATTGTTATCGGCTCGGTGTTGACCGACCGCTTTGCCCGCAGCACAAATTTCCTCAACATCTATGAGCAGTCGACCGATCTTGCCTTGGTCTCGCTCGGTCAGACGCTGACGATCCTGACGGGAGGCATCGACCTTTCGGTCGGCTCGCAAATCAGCCTGCTTTCCGTGTTGACCTCCGGCTTGATCAATGGCGATGGCTCGCTGGTTCTGCCGGTCTGCGCGGGGGTCATCGCGCTCGGCGTGCTGATCGGTGTCGTCAACGGGCTGGGCGTGGTTTTCCTTCGTATCCATCCGCTGATCGTAACGCTCGGGATGGGTGCGGTGTTGCAGGGTGTCGCGTTGCTCTACGCCCTGGGCCCGGCAGGAAGCACGCCTGACGGGTTCGACGCGCTGGCTTATTCGCGGGTCGGAGGCCTGTCCGTAAGCGCGACGATCACGGTTCTGCTGTATCTCCTCGTCGCCTTCCTGATGCGGCGAACGGCGACGGGGCGCGCGATTTATGCGACCGGCGACGAGCCCGCGGCTGCGGTGCTGCTTGGTTTGCCGGTTCGGCGAGTCACCGTTCTCGTCTACGCGCTCTGCGGATTTTTCTGTGCGCTCACGGCGATTTATCTCGTCTCGCGCTTCGGCACCGGACAGCCTTACGCGGGCACCTACTACACGCTGGAATCCGTCACGCCCGTGGTGGTCGGTGGGACAATGCTCAGCGGAGGGCGCGGCGGCGTCATCGGCACGTTGCTGGGTGCCTATCTTTTGTCCGTCTTGAACAATCTGCTGAACTTCATGCATGTTTCGACGCAGATCCAACTGATCGCCCAAGGGTTGATCATCATGGTTGCGGTCTCGGCCTATGTCGAGCGGAAGAAGGTCGCGTGATGAGCGAGCAAGCGCTGCCCGCCGGCGTCAAAACCGCCGGCATCCGCCGCCATAGCGGAGAGCTTCGGGCCCTCGCCGCGCGATGGGGCATCTACGTCTTCCTCGTGCTATTCATCGTCGTTTCCGGCATTGTCGCGCCGTCCTTTCTCCATGCGCGAAACCTCTCTAACCTCGTCATACAGCTTGTGCCGCTCGCCTTGGTGGCTCTCGGACAATGCCTGGTCATCATGGCGCGGGGGCTGGATCTGTCGGTCGCCTCCGTCATGGCGACCGCCGCCGTGGTCGGGACCAGCTTCTCGGGGGACAATCACGCGGTTCTGCCGATCATCGTTGTCGCCGTGCTGATCGGCGCCGCCACGGGCCTAGTGAACGGTCTTTTGGTGACCAAACGCCAAGTCTCGCCCTTCCTCGCGACGCTTGCGAGCATGATCGTCCTTCAGGGGCTGCGCTTCGCCTGGACACATGGCGCGCCGACCGGGGCGATGCCGCCCTTCTTCCGGGCACTGGGCACCCAGAGCTGGCATCAGGTGCCGCTCAGCCTATTCGTTCTCGTGCCCATCGCAGCTGTGGTCGGGATTGTGGTTCATCGCACGATTCTCGGCCGCAAGATCTACATCATCGGCGGCAATCCGGTGGCGGCGGGGCTGCTGGGCTATCCGGTGGCGGTCATCACCATCGGAGCCTATGTCGCGTCGGGCTGCCTTGCCGCGATCGCGGGACTCATTCTGGGCGGCTATGCCGAGATCGTCGATAACTCGGTGGGTAGCGGCTTCGAACTCGACAGCATCGTGGCGGCGGTCATAGGCGGCTTTGCGCTGTCCGGAGGCCGTGGCACGATACCGGGCGCGCTCGCGGGCGCGGCCGTTCTGGTGCTGGTATCCAACATCGTGCTGCTTGTCGGATTGCCCGTGCAGTTCCAGATCATTCTCAAGGGTCTCGTGATCGTATTGGCGGCAGCCTGCTACCGCACCAGGTAAGCCACGCACAGAGACTGAAATGCCCGCGGTAAGCCGGGCGAGCCGACTAGAGGAGGAAGCAATGTCCGGATTATCCGTCTACGGCCTGCAGGGCCGCGTCGCTGTGGTCACGGGTGCCGCCCGCGGCATCGGCGCGACGATTTCCCGCCACCTAGCGGCTTTGGGCGCGACAGTGGTGCTGGCGGACCGCAACGCGACCGTGGAGGAGACCGCGCGCGAACTCGGATCGCCGGCGAGCGCACTGGTGTTCGACGTAACCGATTCCAAAGCCGTCGATGCCGCCGCCAAGCAGGTGCTCGACAAGCATGGCCGGGTGGATATCCTCGTCGCCAATGCGGGCATCGCGTATGAAAAATCCGCGGTCGATCATACGGACGAGGATTGGCGCCGGGTCATGGCCGTCAATCTCGACGGGGTGTTCTATACGGCGCGCGCCTTTGCTCCGGCGATGATCGCCAAGAAAACAGGCGCGATGGTGCTGATCTCCTCGATCGCCGGCGTGAAGGCGGTGCGGCCCGAACTGCATGTCGGCTACGATGTCGCCAAAGCTGGCGTCGCGCATATGGCGCGCATCCTCGCCATCGAATGGGCGCCCTTCGGCATCCGCGTCAACGCGGTTGGGCCGGGCTATGTCGATACGGAACTATTGGCCGAGGTGGGACGCACCCAGCCGGAGGTCATGAAAATCTGGATCGAGGACATGCCGATCGGCCGGCTACTGCGGCAGGAGGAAATTGCCGGCACGGTCGGGTTCCTGGTTTCCGATGCCGCAACCGGCGTGAACGGCCATCTACTCATGACTGACGGCGGCTACTCCGTCAGCTGACGATCAACGAAAGCGAAACGCGCATGCATTTCATCATTCATTGTCTGGATCACCCTGATGCGGTCCAGACGCGGCTTGCGCACTACGAGGCGCACAAGACCTATCTCTCCAAGTCCCCGGTGCGCATCGTGATCTCGGGTCCGCTCCTTGCGGCGGACAACGAGACGATGATCGGCAGTCTGTTCCTGGTCGAAGCAGCAACACAAGCTGAGGTTCAGTCGTTCCACGACAACGACCCCTTCAAGGCAGCGAATGTTTGGAAGACGGTGTCGATCCACCCCTTCCTCAAACGCATGGATAACCGCGACTGATTTACGGCGGCCAAGCGACAGCGGGCGGCGATTTAAAGGAAGTGCGTCATGCGGGCAGTTCGGTTCTACGACAAGCGTGATATCCGGGTGGAAGAGATCGCGGAGCCTAGCGAGGTTCTCGACCACCAGGTGCTGATCGAGCCGAAGCTCTGCGGCATCTGCGGCACCGATCTGCACGAGTATATCGCGGGTCCGATCGTGACCCCGGCGACACCGAACAGCCTGACAGGCGCTGTGCTGCCGCAGATCCTGGGCCATGAGTTTTCCGCGAAGATTCTGGCGACCGGCAAGGCCGTGACGAACCTCAAGCCGGGCGATCGTGTTTCCATCCAGCCTTTGATGGCGCCAGAGGATGATTATTTCGCCCGGCGCGGGCTGGTGCATCTCAGCGATCGGCTGGGTGTTGTGGGGCTGTCCTGGGCCTGGGGCGGTTTCGGGCAGAAGGCCGTGGTTGATGCGATCAACGCGATTCCGGTGCCGGATTCGCTGAGCGATGCACAAGCCGCACTGATTGAGCCGGCGGCTGTCGCGGTTTATGCTGTGGACCGCGGGCGGGTCACGTCAGGTTCTTCAGTGCTGGTTTCGGGTGCTGGACCCATCGGCGCGCTGACATTGCTTGCCGCGCGCGCGGCGGGTGCCAGCATCCTGTTCGTGGCCGAGACTAACCCGCATCGTCTGCGGAAGGCGCAGGAAATTGTGCCCGGCGTGATCGCGATCAATCCGCGGGAGCAAAATGTCGCCGAGGTGGTGCGCAGCCATACGGAAGAAGGCATCGGCGTCGATACGGCGATCGAATGCGTCGGCAACGAAGCCTCGCTCAACGCCTGTGTCGATTCCGTGCGGCGCCAGGGTGTCGTTGTTCAGGCTGGGCTGCATATCAAGCCCGCGACCGTGACGCCGATGACCTGGGCACTGAAGGACATCAGCATCGAAGCAACATGGTGTTATCCGGTGCAGAGCTGGTCACGCATTGCCCGCATGATCGCGGCTGGGATTTTCCCGGTGGAACGCGTCGTCACCGCGACGATTGATGCGAAGGATGTAGTGGCCGAAGGGTTCGAGGCGCTGCTCGACCCACAGGGGCAGCACCTCAAGATCCTCGTTCGTCCTTAGGTCTTGGCCTGCTCGCGGCGGTCACTCAGCCTCCAACCACGCAGAGACGCCGTCGAGGGTGCGGAAATCATCGAAGCTGCGAATACGTGCCTCGGGTATTGCCTCGCGTGCCATGGTCGCCAAGGCGCGGCCGGGTCCGAGCTCCAGAATCGTCGTCGCCCCTGCCTCGCCGCAAGCGTCGAGACACGCGGCCCAGTCGATGGTGTGCGAGATGGCGGCTGCAAGCTTGGCTTGCCCGGGTGCCGTCTTGAAGACGCTTTCGCCATCGAGGCCGGAAAGCAGTCGGACAGTATTTGGAACGATCTCCGGCATGCTGACCGCTGCCAATCGCTGATGGAAGGCAGGGGTCGCTGGTTGCAGCAGCGAGGTGTGCGAGGCGACAGAGACTGGCAATGGGCGGACCACAGCGGCTCGTGCCTGCTCCAGCGCCTCCACGAGGGAGGCAAGCAAGTCCGATCGGCAGCCGAGGACGAAGTGATCCTCTCCGTTGATGATGGCGACTTCCGCCTTGTGCTCCCGGCAAACTTCGTCGATCGCGCTGCGCCTTAGACCTAAGACGGCGATCAGGCCGCCGGGTGACTGACGCCCGACATCATCCATCGCCTCCGCTCGCGCGGCCGCCAATTGCAACAATGTCGGCGCGTTGAGTAGGCCGGCGCAATGCCATGTCGCCAGGTCGCCAAGGCTGTAGCCCGCAAGAGTGTATGGCTGCGTAATCCTCGGCGATAAGATCGCCCAGCTTGCGGCGATAGCAGTGCAACATAGAATTTGTGCCGGGCGGTTTTGTTGTAGGTCGGCGGCAGGCGCGCGCACCAGATCGCGGGGATCTGTTCCCCCGAGAAGCGCTGAGGCCGCGGCGAAGACTGGCTCGGCCTCAGGTTGGTTCTGAAGCGCGTCGAACATGCCGGCATGCTGCGCTCCTTGGCCGGCGAGCAAGAAGGCAAGCGCCTCCGCCATCAGACTTCGAGCAGATCGATGAAGAGGGCAGCGGCGAGCAAGTCAGCACAGCCACCGGGGCTTAATCCGCGTCGCACGAACTCCGCATGGATGACGGAAGCCGCATCGCGCCATTTGGGTCGCGCAACGCCGCCACCTTCGAGAAAGCGCCGGGCCGCTTCTCGCGCAAATACCAGCCCCTCCGCACCACCACGATACAAGAGGTTGGTGTCCTCGACAGCGGCCAGAAGCGCGAAGAAACATTGGACGCGCGGTGGCTCGTCGTCCTCCGCATGATGGCGGCGCGCCCACCTTAGTGCGGGCAGTCCGATCCTGTAGACGGTGTCGAAGCCATTTGCCGCCTCGCTTCTCGCGCCACCGGCGCCGTGTTGCGCTCTGACCTTCGCGCCATGGCTGGATGATCCGACCGCCACCATGATGGCCTCGCCCCATCGAGTCCTGACGCATCGACCCAGGCTGCCCTCCACCGAGACCCCGCCGCGACGGCCAAGGAAGCCGGCGGCGGCACAGAGCAGCCCAAGCGCGAAAATCGCGCCGCGATGTGTGTTGACGCCCCCAGTTCGTGCCAGCATGTCGCGCTCCGCCGCCAAACCGAGTTGGCGCAAGCGCGGCATGGTGGCGCCCTCTGTACCTGCCGCGACGAGAGCCGCGAAATGCGAACGCAAGGTCGCGGCACTGGCGCGCAGCATCGTGGCATCCATATCGGCATGGCTGCCGCTATCAATGTGGCTGACCAGCCCCGGTTTCGGCCACGTCTCCAACTCAAGGCGGAGGCATCGCACGGCGATCTCGGCCAGCGCTGCGGCTTGGTCACTTCGAGAGGCGAACGCTTCAATAGTGGCGTTCATGAAGTGCGCGGACTGGGCCGAAGAGATGCTTTCGATCGTAGCTCAACACCGGTGAGCGTTTTCACCAGGACATCCGGCAATCCTGTGTCGAGAATTTCCCGCCAGTGGCACCCCCCGCCATCCGGTAAGACGATCTCTCCATCGATCCGAACGGGACTACGCTGTTCAAGATCCGCGATGGCGGTGGCGAGCGGGAACGGATCGTCAGGGCAGAACCATAGAAGATCGAGATCCGATTTCTCCGTCATGTAAGAAAAACCCGTGATGCTCTCCCAAAGCAGACTTCCGAAGACCCGCGCGCCGTCCTCCGCGCCTGGGGCCTGACCGGCAGCAATGAGAGTTTCGCGCCAGGACGATGGTGCCGCCGCGATCACCTCCTCCGCGCGCAGCGGCTGCCGGACGGCAATGATGGCGGCGGCCGGTAGAAGAATTGCAACATGCCGCCTGCCTTGCGAGGGCGGGAGAGGAATACCCGTCGGCACGAGGTTAGGTGTTTCACCCGGCAAAGCACGCCGCAGGATAACCGGGAAGCCTCGCATCGCCCATTCGTCCAGCAACGAAATTGCCGCGAATTCCGGCTTGTCGCGCAGCATCGACGACCAGTAGGCGGGATCGACTGTCAGTAGGTCGTGACGCCGCACCGCTTACTCGCGCGAGGCTTCGGCTTGCACGCGGCGCGCCAGATCAGCACCCGGCAATGCGACATTCGCTACCAGCTTGCCGGGTGTCGCAAAAATCTCGCCCAGGCGCGTTGCCAGATTGATGTCCGGACCGATGATTTCGCTGATCGCTCCCAAGCGCAGCATTGGGCCGAGGCCCGGGGCGAAAACCGGCGTTGTCTGCGACATCGATTCCAAGTGCGCGAGTGGCAGCTTGGTCACGCGGGCGATCGCTGCGAGATTCATGACGGCGGGATCGGCTTTTGGTAGCGCAAGCGCGGTCTCCGCCACCAGCCCGAGCGCGATAAAGGCCGCCGCCACCGCCTTGCCGTACAGAAGTGCAATAACGCGGTGCCCAGAAAGACGCGCCAGGACAATGGTTTTCGCCAGATGAGCAATCGCTTGGCTGAGGCCGAGCAGCTCCTCCCCGCGACTCATCGTCTGGCCCTCAGTATCGACGAGAACAAGGATCGGCTGGCTGGGGGCGGATTGCATCACGGACTGCACAGCAGCGGAAAGTCTGAGCGCCGCCGCAGCACCGAGTGGCAGGCCTTTCGCGAGGCCGACGATCGCCATCGGCACACCGGATGGCGGATGAGCGTTCCCAAGGATGACACCATCCGTATCGATCGTGACCTGATGTCGCCAATCGAAAGCGACGCCAAGCATTTCCGAGAGGACAACGGGCTGCGATGCGACAGCCAGGGCCGCCGGCCCGTCCGGTGGGGCTTGCAATCCGGCGACCATTTTCTCGAATGCGGCGTCGGACACGTCCTGCACTGCGGTGAGCAGATGCAGGAGCTGCCAGATCTCGGGAGCGTCGCGACAATCGCCGAAGATGGCGAGGCGTTGCGCCAGCGTCTCGTGTTCCGCCAGAAGCACCGGCAGGTCTAAGGGCGGCGCATCCGCGAGCAGACGATTGGCGGCGGTACGGAACGCGTCGATGGTGTCTTCCACATAGGCATCCGCGATACCCAGCAGTCGACGAGTCCGGCCGCCGGTGATGCGCCAGACCAATGGCCTGTCGCGCGCATCGAATTCCTCGACGCCGCGATTTGTTTCAATAACCTCTGGTCCGCTGACGCCGAGACGCCCTTGCTCCGAAATCACGACGGCACTGCAGGATCCCGCGATAAGCCCACCACCGCCAAAGCAGCCCGCGCGGCCGCCGATCAGCGCGAGGACGGGCACGCCCGCAGCGCGCGCTTCCAATAACGCCACGATCGCCTGCCCGACGGCTATTTCCCCGGCATTCGCCTCCTGTAGTCGCACGCCACCCGTGTCGAGTAGCAGCAGCACCGCCGATACGCCTGAAGAGCCGGCGGCTGCCCGCAACAAGCCAATCATTTTAGCGCCATGGACCTCGCCGAAAGTCCCGCCTAGGAAACTGCTCTCCTGAGCGGCGACGAGCACGCGGTTCCCCTCGAGCCGCCCGCTGCCGATGACGATGCCGTCGTCGAAAGCCGAGGGAAGATCGAAGCCGGCAAGATGCGGGCTGATACAGCGTTCGGTGGGCGGAATAATTTCAGTGAAACTGCCGGGGTCGAGCAATTCAGCGAGACGCTCGCGGGCGCTGGATTCATACCAGCTCGTTGCGACGAGGGCGTCCGGCCTCATGGCGCATCCTCCATCAGCCGGGCGCCCTGAAGGAGCCGCAACGAAACGGTATCCGGTCGCGCGCCGCAATCATTGATCGAGATGCGCAGGCCACCAGGAGCGGCGCGCGTCACAAAATCCTCGACGACGGCGCGCCACACGGTGGCAAAGCCCGGAACGCTGGTTTCGATGTGGACGTAGCAACGATCGCCTTCCTCACGCTCAAGCAAAACCTCGAGGTTGCCGGAAGCGACAACACCCACCAAGGCCCAAGGCTTTCTACCCGGCAACGGTTTGAGGCCCGAATGGCAGATATCGATCGTTTCCATCACGAATCACCAATTGCGGAACTTGCCGGGCGGCTGATAGAGGCCTTCGGACCAGCGCACGAGATCCTTGATCGACCGCGCGGCAAGCAGGTGCCGCTGCGCCTCCAGAACGTCGATGCCTAAATCCTCAGGATAGAGGATCGCCCGTCTTTCGCGCAGGCGCGCGACCATCGCTTTGTCGCGTCCACGGCCGACATCCGTATAGCCTGCGACGCCGCGGATCGCCTGTTCACGCTCCCCGGCTGTTCGGCAAAGGAGCAAATTGGCGATACCTTCCGCGGTGACTATGTGGGTCACATCGTCGCCTCGGATCATGATCGGCACAAGATCGAGCTTCAATTCGTCGGCGAGTGCCACACAATCGAGTTCCTCGACGAAAACTGGCGCCATCTTGTCTCCGAAGCTTTCGACCATCTGCACCACGAGCTTGCGGCCTTGGGCCATACCTTGTTCCGAAGCCCCTTCCCGTCCCGCCTTCAACCAAGGCTCGGACGGATGGCGGCGCCCATGCGGATCGGAGCCCATATTGGGCGCGCCGCCAAAACCCGCGATGCGGTCGCGCAGCACCGTCGAACTATTGCCCGCGAGATCGATCTGAAGCGTCGAACCGATAAAGAGGTCGCAGGCATAGAGACCCGCAACCTGGCAAAGCGCACGGTTGGAGCGCAGCGAACCATCGCGGCCCGTGAAAAAGATGTCTGGCCGCGCGGCAATGTAATCCTGCATGCCGACTTCCGAGCCGAAACAGTGGATCTGCTCTACCCAGCCGCTCTCGATCGCGGGGATCAATGTCGGGTGCGGATTGAGCGCCCAGTGCGTCGCAATTTTCCCCTTCAGCCCGAGTTGTTCGCCATAGGTCGGCAGCAAAAGCTCGATCGCGGCAGTGGAAAAGCCGATGCCATGGTTGAGGCGACGGATGCCATATTCTGCATAGATACCACGAATCGCGAGCATCGCCATCAGGACGTGCAGTTCGGTCAGGCTCGCCGGATCGCGCGTAAAAAGCGGCTCGACATAGAATGGCCGTGGCGCGACGATGACGAAATCGACCTGGTCAGCGGGGATGTCCACGCGCGGGACGCGATCGACCAGCGTGTTCACCTGCGCCACCACGATGCCGTTCTTGAAAGCTGTCGCCTCCACGATGGTAGGCGTGTCCTCGGTATTGGCGCCGGTATAGAGATTCCCTTCGCGATCGGCCGAAACCGCCGCGATCAGCGCGACATTCGGCGTGAGATCCACGAAGTAGCGGGCAAACAGCTCCAGATAGGTGTGGATGGCGCCGAGTTCGATGGTGCCCGCCCTCAGCGCGCGAGCAATGGCGGTGCTCTGCGGACCGGAATAGGAAAAATCGAGCTTCTTCGCGATGCCGCGCCGAAACAGGTCGATATGCTCGGGAAGCACGACGCCCGACTGTACGATATGCAAGTCGTACAGTTTTGCCGGATCGGCCGCTGCAAGCGCGGCTGCAAGGTGATCCGCCTGTTTCTGATTGTCGCCTTCGACGCACAACCGGTCACCCGGACAAATGACTGACTCCAGCAACGCTGTCGTATTCGCCGCCGGCACCAGCTTGCCATCGGCGAAAGCCGCGCCCGCCGCGCGTCGTGCATTGCGATCCTGCCGCGCGGCGTCCCAGACTTTGCGTGTGGCTGTGGTCACGAGGCCGGTAAATCGGACCGGTTGTCCGTCCTCTTGTCGAAGCGCTTGATAATGACCTCGCCCCAGATCCCGTGCTTGGTGAAGGGATCGTCGGCATTGAAAGCCTCCGCCGCTTCGCGCGATGGCGCATCGACGATGAAGAGGCTGCCGAGCATGGCAGTTCCGTCATCCGAGACAAGCGGACCCGCGACGATGAGGTGAACCCGCCCCTCGGCGAGATATGCGCGGTGCTCAGCGTGGCGCGCCAGGCGTTGATCGAGGGCGCCAGGCTTGTCGAGGCAGTGGATCGCGAACAGCATTGGGCCGCCCTCTTGTTCGGTAAGATTATTGCGCGGTATAGCCGCCGTCGCAAACCAAGCTGGCGCCGGTCACGAACCGCGCCTCATCCGAGGCGAGGAACAGCACGCAATTCGCGACATCCACCGGTTCGCCCAAGGTCAGCGGATGCTTGGCGCTCATCATCTCGATATAGTGGTCGAAGCCGCCCGGATAAGTTTCGCCGGCCTTCAGGAACAGCGGCGTCTTGGTGGAACCGGGATGCACGCAGTTCACGCGGATGCCATAGGGCGCGTAGCAGATAGCATCCGTCTTGGTCATCATCAGCACGGCGCCCTTGGTGGCGTGGTAGGGCGGCAGATCGTCATTGCCGATCAGCCCGTAGATCGAAGAGAAGTTGACGATGGAGCCACGCTTCGCCGCCATCATATGCGGCAGAACATGCTTGCTGCACAGGAAAGGGCCGCGCGCATTCACCGCGAAAACAAGATCCCATTCCTCGACAGTCGCCTCATGGGTGAATTTGTTTGCGCCCGGAATGCCGGCGTTGTTGACCAGAATGTCGATCTTGCCCCAGCGATCGATCACCTGCCGCACACCCTCGGTGATGGTGTCTTCCTTGGTGACATCGACACGGATGGCGAAGGCTTCATAGCCACCGCCGCGAAGGCGTTCCGCCGTTTTCTCGGCCGAGGCGAGATCGACATCGAAGATCGCGACCCGGGCACCTTCCTGGGCAAAGCGCTCGCAGGTTGCTTCGCCGATGCCGGTGCCACCACCGGTGATGATCGCGACCTTGTCTTCCAGACGTGGCATTCCCTCAGTCCTTCCAGTTTCCAGCGCTTATTTCCGCGCCAGTTATTTGATGACGCCGATCTTGCCACGATCCGTGGTCAGGCCGACGGCGATGAGCGCCATGATACCGAAGACAATATATTGGGCCGTCGGAGCGACGCCGATCAACACTGTGGCGACGCGCAGCCATGCCGTGATCAAACCGCCGATCACGCCGGCCCACAAGCCCCCCACGCCACCCGAAATCGCAGTGCCGCCTAGCACCACACCGACGATGGAAAGCAAAAGCAGGTTACCCGCCAGCGTCGGCGAGCTGAACTCCGTGACCGAGACGAGTGCCAGACCCGCGAGCGCCGCGCAGCCCGCCGAGGACGCGAAGGCGAAGCTGCGCACTCGGATCGTGCGCACGCCGGACATGACGGCGGTCCGCTCCCCCGCTCCCAAGGCGAAAAGGTCGCGGCCGATCCGGCTGTAGCGCATGAGCAGGGCCAGCAGCGCCACCACCACGATCACGGCGTAGCCGGTGTTTGGAATGCCGAAGGTGGTGTTGCTGAGCAGCGTGATGAAGGGATCGCTGTCCGGCAGCGGCTGCGCCGTCGCATTCGACAGCAGCAGCGACAGCCCGGACAGCATGCTCAGGGTGCCCAGCGTGGTGATGAAGGACGGAATCTGCAGCCAGGCATGCGCGAAACCCTGAAGCGCACCGAAAGCAATCGCGATCAGCAGCACCACGAGGCAGGTCCAGGGACCGAAGATCGGCGCAAGCTGCACGACGAGCACACCAGTTAATGAGGCAATGCCGGCGACCGAGAGGTCGATGCTGCCAGTCAGGATCGGCATGGTGCTGCCAATGACCAGGATCAACAACGGCGCCGCATCCGAGACGAAGCCGGTGAGCGCGGAGAAGGACAGGGTGCCGGGTGCCACGATGGCGCTGGCGCCGAGCAGCAGGACCAAAACGCTGATTGGCACGAAACGCCGCAGAGCCACGGCGAGGTCGAAGCCTTCGGCGCGGCCTGTGCCTCTGAATGCGGACATGGCGGTTCTACCTCTGGCTCAGACCATCGCGCGGACGAGGTCTTCCTCGCTTGGCGCATCTCCGCGGTTCAGATCATATTGCGCGCTTATGGCGCCGTCCCGCATGACGACAATGCGATCCGAGAAATCCAATACCTCGCCGATGGTGTCGGCAACGAAGATCACAGCGAGACCTTTCGCGACTTCGTCACGCACCGCGTCGAACAGATCGTCTCGCGCGCCAGGGTCGAGGCCTCGCGTTGGATGATCTAGCAACAGAAGCTGCAGGCGCCGCGACATCAGCCATTTGCCGAGCACGACCTTCTGCTGGTTGCCGCCACTCAGCTCGTCGATTCTGGCATCGCTCGAGCGTGTTTTGACCTTGAGGCGCTCGATCCAGGTTGTCGCGGCTTTTCGCTCTGCGGCGCGATTGATGACGATGCCGCCATGCCCGTAATCGAGGCCGGAGGTCAGCACCATATTCTCGACCAGCGTGCGGCCCTTCAGCAACCCTTCGAGGTGACGATTGGCCGGAAGGTAGCCGATGCCTTGACGAACGGCGGAGGCCGGAGAGGCAACATCGGTCTCGCGTCCGTTCAAGCGAATGACGCCGGTCATTTCATCCTCGGCGCCGAATATGGCGCGGCAAAGCTCCTCCGCGCCTGAACTCTGGACACCTAGCATGCCGAGAATTTCACCGGGTGCCACGCTTAGGCCCACCCCACGCACATGGTTCGCTGAGGAAAGGTTCTCCACTTCAAGCCGAGGCTTTTCTGTGGACGCCGGACTGCCGCTTACGCTCACCCGTGGCCCATGAGTCGCTCGCTGGCGGCCGACCATGAGGCGGTACAGGCTGTCGCGATCAATATCGGCGGTCGGGTGCTCCGCAACCTTGCGGCCGTCCGTCATAACCACGGCACGATCGCAAATGGAGAGGATTTCGTCGAGACGATGGGACACGAAGACTATGGCGGCCGTTTGCCGCAGCCGGTCGATCTGGCGGAAAAGTTGCACGATCTCGCCTTGGGTCAGGACGGAGGTCGGCTCGTCGAACAGAATGATCGGCGGGTGATCGACCAGATCCTCGATGGCGAGAACCTTAGCGAGTTCTACTTGCTGGCGCTCGGCAAAGCGCAGATCCTCGACGATCGCGCGTGGATCGATATCGACTTCGATCTTCTTGAGTTGCCGCTCCGCCGCCTCGAACAAACGGCGCCAACGATAGAGGCCGTGGCGTTTGGCGGCGTTCGGCTTGTCCAGGAAGATATTCTCGGCGACCGTGAGGTTCGGCACGAGCGACTGTTCCTGATGCACCATGCCGATGCCATGCATGGTGGCCTCGGCAGGACTATTTAGGCGGACGAGCTTGTCCCGCAGAAGCATCTCGCCCTGCCCCGGCTGCACCAGGCCGGCCATGATCTTGAGCAGCGTTGATTTGCCCGAGCCATTTTGGCCAACCAGCCCCAGCACCTCGCCCTGGCGAAGGCTGAGATCGATCGGCTCGAGTGCGACAACGCGGCCGAAGGTTTTGCCGACGCTGCGGACTTCCAGAAGATTCGTCATTTGACGATCCTCAGTTTGCGGCGGAGATGCAGGCCGCTGATCGCGACGACCGTCACGATGACCGCACCGCTGATGATGTTGCGCACATAGGGTCCGGCGCCGATCTGGATCAGACCGTTATTGAGCACTTCCAGGATCACCGCGCCGATCGCGGATTGGATCGCGCCGCCCCGTCCGCCGCTCAGCAATGTGCCGCCGAGCACGCAGGCGCTGACAGCTGGAAACAGCAAGCCATTGCCGATATCCGCATTGCCGTCGCCTAGTTGCGCCGACAGCAGCAGGCCCGCCAAGGCCGCGAGAAAGCCGGAAATCATGAAGGCGGCGAGCTTGAATAGCGGCACGCGCAGGCCGGTGGCGACCAGCGTCGCCTCCCCGCCGCCGACCGCGTAGATCATGCGGCCGAGATGAGTGTAGTTCAGGACAAGGTGGAAAATCGCCAGCACCGCGACGGCGATAAAGACGATGAGGCTAAGGCCGGCAAATTGCGTCGAGGCGAGACCGAGCACGATGGGATCGCGGATGCCAGGCACCTGGCTCGGAAACAGCACGCTCGCGATACCGAGGCCAATGAACCAAGAACCGAGCGTCACGATCAGCGAAGGCATTCGGAAGTAGGTATTCAGAACGCCGTTGAAGGCCCCGAAGACGACGCCGACACCGAGCGCCGCGACGATGGCCCAGATGCCCCAGTGATGCCCGTTGACATTATTAGCCGCGAGCAACGCGACAGTCATGCTCGATGTCGCCATCACGCCTTCGAGCGACAGGTCGATGGCGCCAAGGAGAATGACGAAGCTCAGGCCGGTCGCCAGGATGACGGGAACAGCTACCGCCTCAGCAATAGCCGCGAGGTTTCCAGGCGAGAGGAAGTTGTGGCTCGCAAGTTGAAAAGCGAGAGCAAGGACGACTAGAACAGCTACCGGACCGATGCTTTGCAGCCAACGGCCCGGCCTGGCCGGGAAACGCAGCGAACGGGAAGCGGGCTGGCCGGGCACCTCCCCGGCCTTGGCGACGAGCTTCATGATCCGGCCGCGCCTCCCGCTCCTCGAGATAGCCTATTTATTGGCACCGACCGGGATCTGGCCAGCAGAGTCTTTCCAGAAATTGGCCTTCATCTGGTCGTAGGTGTATTTCGGTGCATTGGCCTTGAGCGCGAGATACTGGTCAACGTTGCTCTTATCGACCACTTCCTGCTTTAGGTAGAAGTCACGTTGCGCGTGGGTCAGCTTCTCGGGATCGATGTCCCCGACCGCTGCGGCATGGGCAAGCGAGATGGAAACGGCGCCCTGTAGAACGGGATCATTCCACACGGTCACGAGCATGTCACCGCTCTTCACCATATCGAGCGCGACTTTCGAACCATCCGAACCGGTCACGAAAACCTTGCCGTTCAAGTTTTTCTCGCGCAAAGCGGCCACTGCACCACGAGCCATCGCGTCATTCGAGGCGAAAACGCCGTTCAGCTTGTCGCCATAGCGCGCAATCCAGGTACGCACGATGTTTTGAGACTTGGTTTCCTGCCAGTCTCCGACCTGGGTATCGAGAAGCTTCACGCCAGGGCATTCAGCCAGCGCTTTGTGCAGGCCCTGGATGCGCTGATAGGCGGGCGGCGTGGAAGGCACCCCCTCGACTGCCGCGATCTGACCCTTGCCGCCGAGTGCCTTGCAAAGCGCCGTCATCTGGTAATAGCCGGACATCACACCATCGAAGGAGGTGTGAGCCACCCAGTATTTCGGGTCGGTATCCCACGGATGGATATTTTCTGGGCGGTTCCAGATGGTGACGATCGGCACTTGCGCGACCGCCGAACGATGGACCACCGCCTTGACGAATGCGTTGGACGACGGGTCCGTCGCCAGCGCGCATTTGCTGCAGCCGGTGGCATAGATCGCGCCAAGCTGCGCGAGCAACTGCGCACCCTGGTAATTGCTTGTGATGACCGTGAGCTTCGTGCCGATCGAGTCGGCGATATCCTGGGCGCCCTGGGTATATTCGGCCCAGTATTCCGATGCTGTTTCATCGATGCCGATGATCAGGCTGCCTTTCTCCGCCGCGCGGGCCGGCGAGACATAGGCCGTCGCCATGGACGTTACCGCGGCAACGGCGAAGCTGGCCGCGAACAGGCTACGGCGGAACATTCCGCCTCTGCAGGACTGGCTCTTTGGCGTTTTCATGGATGTCTCCTCCGTTAATGCTTTTGCTTTTGTCGGCTTCTTTGGCCGCGACGCTGAGACCGAAGTTTCTGGCTACCCGGCGACACTTCCGCCATCGACGAAAAGGATCTGACCCGTGATGAAGCTGGCTGCTGGGGAGGCCAGGAAGATCGCGGTGCCACTCAATTCCTCCGGCTCGGCCGCACGATTGAAAGGAATGCGAGACATGAAGAGATCCCGCACTTCCGGGGTCTTCAGGATGAAGTCGGCGAGAGGTGTTTTGAGCACGCTCGGTGCAATGCAGTTCACGTTGATGCTATGCTTCGCCCATTCGGTTGCAAGCTGACGTGTCAGCAGATGAACCGCGCCCTTGCTCACACCATAGGCGACGTAGCCAAGCGGATGGCCGACAAGACCACGCACCGAGCCGATGGTGATGATGCGCCCGCCGCCTTGCGCGATCATATGACGGCCAACGGATTGCGCGCAGAACAGCGTGCCCTTAACGTTGACGTCCATTACAAAGTCGAATTCTTCGGGCGGCAATTCCTCAGCGGCCTTGCGCCGCGCGATCCCTGCGGCCGTCACCAGGATGTCGAGGCGCTTGAAATGCGCGTGGGCGGAAGAGACAGCTTCCTCGACGGCAGCAGCCTTAGTGACATCGACGGCGACCGGGAATACATCGCCCAGAGCGCCAAGCTCCTCCGCAGCGCTCTGAAGCTCGCCCTCCTTCAAGTCAGCGAGGACCACCTTAGCCCCCGCCTGGAGATAGGCCGCGGCAATAGCGCGGCCGAGCCCTCCCGCAGCGCCAGTCACCATCGCGACTTTTCCGGAAAGGCTAAAAAAATTTTCGAGTATGCGCGTCTCGGTCATCAACGCTCCCCACGGCGGCTCTACGGCGGCCCTATCTCACCGACCCCGATGAGAAGCCCATCTTGCGGCATATGTTTTCAAGTGTAAACATGGAATATCGATTTTATTATGCTGCAATGCACATTGCGCGGTAATATGATCCGTTCGCGGTGTCGTCGTCAGAACTTACCATTCCAAGCGAAATATCGATTTTCCTTGTCGGACCTGTTCGCCGATGCTAGATCCTTGGGAAGGGTGGGAAAACGAGGGAACAATGCGTCTGCTATCGTTCTTGAAGAACGGCCGACCCGCGGTCGGCATCGCGCAAGAGGGGGGTATCCTCGATCTTACCGGGTTGGATGAGGGATTTCCCAGCGAACTCGTCGAATTCATCACCGGCGGAGCCGTCTTACGCGACAAAGCTCTAGCGGCGGTTGGGGCCGGCCACTCGCTTCTCAATCCCGAAAGCATAACCTTCCGACCCCTGATCCCGTCGGCCGGCAAGATGCTCTGCCTCGGGCTGAACTATACGGAGCATGCGGCGGAGGGAGGCTATCAGCGCCCTTCCTGGCCCACCATCTTCCTGCGTTGCCCTCGGAGCCTGACGGCGCATGGCGCCCCTATCATCCGCCCGATCGTCTCCGAGCAGCTTGATTACGAGGCAGAGCTCGCCCTGGTGATTGGCTCACCCATCCGCCACGCCACGCCTGAACAGGCGGTCGATGCAGTCTACGGGTATTCCTGCTTCAACGATGCCTCCGTGCGCGACTATCAGCGCAAGACGATTCAGTGGACGATGGGCAAGAATTTCGAACAATCCGGCGGCTTCGGTCCTTACCTGGTGACCGCTGACGAATTGCCACGCGGGGCCAGCGGCCTCAGCATCACCTGCCGGCTGAACGGCCAAGTGGTGCAGAATGCGAATACGCGGGAGATGATCTTCCCAGTGGCGGAAACCCTCGCGCTGTTGTCGGAATGCATTACCTTGGAGCCAGGCGATGTCGTTGTGATGGGAACACCCTCCGGCGTCGGCCATGCGCGCAAGCCGCCCTTGTGGATGCGACATGGAGATGTCGCGGAGGTCGAGATCGAAGGAATTGGCGTTCTGCGCAATGTCATCCAGGATGAGGTGGCGCAACGAGCCGCTTCGCCACTCGTCGCCGCGTGACAGGGAAAACCCTCATGGATCGCCAAAGTCAGACTCCCGCCTATGATATCAGCCCGGCGAATGTCACCGAGAAGGTCATCGCCTCCTTCGTCATGAAGACGCCACGACAACAGCAGTTGCTGAACAGCCTCGTAGGACATCTGCACAGCTTCGCGCGGGAAAACCAGCTTACCCATGCCGAATGGGCCGAGGCGATTGGCTTTCTGTTTCGCTGCGGCGAGATCAGCTCGGATAAGCGCGACGAGTTCATGTTGCTGTCGGATGTGCTGGGGCTGAGTTCACTCGTCGATATGACGGACGCACCGCAGGGCGCGACAGAAGGCAGCGTGCTCGGACCGTTTTACGCGTCGGATAGCCCGCAGGTTCCGCTTGGCGGAGATCTGAGGCCGACCGCTGATGGAACCGGACAGCTGGTGCTCGGTCGCGTCGTCGATGTTGATGGGGCACCCGTACCCGGCGCGGCGATCGACATGTGGCAGACGGCGGAGAACGGTCTCTACGCTACTCAAGACGACGCAGTTCCGGACAATGCCTTCCGCTGCAAGATGCGTTGCGCGGATGATGGCACCTTTAGTTTCACCACAGTATTGCCGGGACCTTATATGGTTCCGGACGACGGCCCCGTTGGCGAATTGCTGCGTGCCGGTGGCCGAACCGCATGGCGACCGGCACATTTTCATTTCCTTGTGATGGCGCCCGGTCACCGTTCCGTCACTACCGAGATTTTCGTAGCGGGTGACCGCTATCTCGGCAGCGACGCGGTTTTCGGGGTGCGCAAATCGTTGATCGTGGCTGCCGAGCAGAAGGATGGGCGGCCAGTCATCGATCTTACATTCCGGCTTGCCAGGAACGACGTTCCTCTTGCCGCGGAGTAAGCTCGGCTATCCCGCGGCGGATGCAACGACAACTGCCGCATCGGGCTGTTGAACGAGGCCACTGGCGCATAGCTCGCTGGTGAGGATGTAGTGATGCATCAGGGCGTCCACCGCGGCGTCTATATTGCCCTCGATCACTTTTGACGCGATGTCGTTGTGTTCCGTGAGTTCGTTTCGCGGCGCGCCGACCCCCTCACGCGCTACCTGCCGATAGCGATAGGCGCGATCCGCAAGCTGTTCGCAAAAACCTATCAGCGGTTGTGAGCGGCATCCCGCGATGAGGGCGCGATGAAAGGCGCGGTGCCGCGCCTCCCATTCCGGGTTATAGGCGCCGGTGTTCGCCATCCGCCTCGGCACGCGTGACAAACGGTGGAGCGAGAGCACGATTGTCTCCTCCCATTCCGTCGTCCGGTGGAGCATGCTCTCGCGTAGGGCGCGCTCCTCCAGCCAGCATCTCGTTCTCGTCAGCTCCTCGAGTTCTTCGAGAGTGATTGGTGTCACGAAGAAGCCGCGCTGGTCCCGCCGATCGAGCAACCCCTCCGACGCCAACCTGTTCAGCGCCTCCCTTACGGGCGAGGCGCCCGCGCCATATCGCGCGACCGCCCATTCCACGCGGAGTTTACTGTTCGGCTGGATACGACAATGCAGCAGCTCGTCTCGCAGCTGGGTGTAAACGGACGACGCCATCGTCTCGCGCGTTCCGCTTTCCTCCGACAAACTCAATCTCCCAGCGCGCGAGGACATGTTTAGGCTGCGATACTCACCTGGACAGCCGACGAGCCACTAGGCTCCCAAGCTGTCACCTCCGAGCAGGGACTACTCAAACTCTGTTAGGGTCCGAATGTCTGGAGCACCATCGAGCAGACCGTCGAGCTTCTCGATCAGGGCACTGAAGTGAGGGGTCTGCATGTGTTTGTCGAGGTCGTCCTGGCTCCGCCAATGCTCAACGAACACGACCCGTTGGTCGTCTTCCTTGTCCCAATGCGGAACGTAAAAAAGACAGCCAGGCTCCGCGCGGCTGGGCTGCAGGCAGCCACGAATGGCCGCTGCCACCGCGTCCTTTTTGCCGGCTTTGAACTTGAGTATCGCCACGACTCGAATATCTGTTGGCATCACCGCTCCTGACTTAAACGTGGGCTTTTCTAGCCCTCATCACCACAATAGACGGCAAGCTCACGCAAGGCGAGAGTTTGCGAGACTATTAGGACATGGAGGGCCATTTCTTATTGCAACGAGTGCTCGAGCGCCGTGATTTTCTGCAACGTTGTGACAAAATGATCAGGCTGCATGGCGAGCGCTCCTTCGAACGGATAGTCGAGCAGGTGAATCAGGACGAGGATCGCGGCGACTGTCGCAGCGAACGTCATCGAGAAGCTTGCAAGCGCGCGACCGCTTTCAACTCCTGCCATGGTCACGAATGCAGCTAGGATCGCGCCCAAGCCTATCAAAAGCGCCCAGAGAAAAATGGGAATACCGCTCGCCAGCTGGAAGATCCTCATGGTTCGCTGGCTATGTGCCTGCTCCAGGTAAATCAACAGTTGCTGTCGTGTCCCTAGATCCGCCGGGCTGGTCGGCCGCAGCCGCACGACGTTTTGGATCAGACTTGTGAGCTTCCGGTCCGCGCCGTTGTTCGGTGCGCGATTCGCGAACATCTCGGGCCATTCGTCTTTCACGACGGAAGCAACATAGGCAGCTTCGGCCGCGAGAAGCGGCCGCGCCTGATCTGCAGGCATCGCGCTCATGAGCGTCGCCGCATCCTCGAGAGAACCACACTCGAATTCAATCGCGCTCGCGGCCGCGTTATACTGGCTCCAGACCTCGCTGAAGACGAATGCTAACAAAACAGCGAAGATCACCCCGAGTTGAAGAAAGACAGCGGTCCCAACCTCGCTATGGCGCCGCCGGACATCCAGGTGGACCTTCCGATGCACGGCGATGCTCGCGAAGGCGGCCATAAGCGTCGAGAACAAGATGACGATCAACGCGATAGTGAGGGACATTTTTCGAAGCTAGCATACCCGCCGGCCGATTTCACGGGCCGCAACAAGCAAAAAGGAGGGCGGAAACCACCCTCCGAAGCGCCGTCCACAGGCCCATTCTGGCCTAGGTCGCCTGGGAGCCGGTCCAGCCGGCGGATTGACGATTGTCCGCATCGCGAATGTCGCAGGCTGTTAAAGCAGCCTGCGACCGCTTTACGATATCTCCGGCCGGGTGAGACTAAAGCCCCGCAATCGACCTATTCCGCAACGAGTTCGCCGGAGCCACCAAATTCGGCCGGAAAGTCCTTCAACTTTGGCAGCCCGTCTCGCATCGGCAAAACGGTGTTGGCGTAGTTAACATGCACCTGGGGCACGAAGGTTAGCCCTGGTATCGTTGCCGCATAGACGTCAATCATATTCAGAGGAGGATGCGCGGTCATCACGTGGCCGCCACAAAGCTGGCAGAATTGGCGCTGGCTCATATCTGTCTTTTGAAATGTCGCGATGTTCTCCGCGCCTTTTGTCACCTCCACGGCCTCTGGCGACCAAAGTGTGAAAGCATTGACGGGGCCAGCCGACCACGAACGACATGATTCACAATGGCAATAGCCCATTGCATTCGGCTCGCCGGTCACTTTGATCTCGACAGCACCGCAAAAGCATGTCCCGGATTGTGTACCACTCATAGCCGCCCTCCAGTTTCTTGTGATATTGACTGGAAGTGTCAACAAATTCTGTTCCGGAGCAAGTAAATTCTGAACACCCAATAGTGGTAGATGTCGCATGACGCCAGAAAAGCATCTTGGCAACTACCTATCCCAGATCACCGGTATGACCGAGGCGGCCAAAAGCACCCCCATGAGCAAATTGAAGAAGCGTAAGCGTGCCGGAGATTCGAGAAGCCGGCTGACGCCTAGTCCAAGAATCGCCCACATTCCAACGCATGGCACGGAAATAAGAACGAAAATCAGCGCCAGCGAGCAAACTTGGGCATAAAGGTTGTGGCCCGGCACCGTGTAGATCGCGGTCGTGGCCAACGCCAGGATCCAGGCCTTTGGGTTGACCCACTGGAACGCGCTTCCGCCCCAAAACCCCATAGGGGCGCGCGATGCCGCCTTGGTGGGCAAGGATTTACTCCCTGCCCGCGCGATTTTCCAGGCGAGAAACAACAGCCAAGCGGCGCCCAGCAAGCGCAGCGCGGTGTAGAGCGGGGGATAGCGCGTGAGCGGACCCGCGAGGCCGCTGCCGACCACGGCAACCAGAACCCCGAAGCCCAACGCAATTCCAAGGATGAGTGGGATCGTGGCCCGAAGGCCGTGCGTGGCGGCAGCCGAGAATACCATGAGGTTGTTCGGACCCGGCGTCGCGGAGGCCACGATGGCGAAGGCCAAAAAGGGTAGCAGCGACACGAGCATGCCCCAGGCTGCCAGCTATCGCCTCACCGCGAAAGGGCGGGGTATTTCGCGGCGGGGGAAGTCGCCATCAGCACGGTCGGCCTGGGCGGCACTACGCGGACCAGCGCGTCTTCTCCGGAATGAGACAATCCACATCCCTTGCCGGGGAGACCCCACAAAACTCGGCGTGCGCTCGATCCGTATCAGAGTTAAAATCGTCGGGTATCACCATCGGCCAGGCGACGGCTTGCAGGCAATCACGTCGCTTGGCAGCAGGGAGATGTCTGATGGCGGAAACCTTCGTTGATACGCCGGATTGGACGAGCATTCCGGCTCCTCAGGACGACGGAGCGATCAAGCATTTAATGGGCGCCAAGCTACCCTCGGTCCCGCTGGCCGCGACGGATGGTCGCACTGTGGACCTCGCGGCGCTTCCGGGGTGCTCCGTGGTTTATGCTTATCCTCGGACTGGTCGGCCCGGCATCCCCAATCCTGAGGGTTGGGACATGATCCCGGGGGCGCGCGGTTGCTCCCCTCAATCCTGTGCTTTCCGGGATCACTTCGCGGAGCTCCAGGCCCTCGGGGCCAGCCATGTTTTCGGCCTATCGACACAGGACACTAACTTTCAGGCCGAGGCGGCGGAACGTCTGCACCTTCCGTTTCCACTACTGTCCGATGAAGCTGAGGCGCTGACCAAGGCGCTGGCTTTGCCGACCTTCGAAGCGAGCGGCATGACACTGTTAAAGCGATTCACGCTCATCATCGATGATGGAACCATAACCCACGTCTTCTATCCCGTATTCCCGCCGGACCGGAACGCCGCGGATGTTGTTGCATGGCTCTCACAAGAGAGCAGCTTGCGCGGCGTTTAGCTCTGGCTCGTAAGGCGGAAGGGCCCCCTTTGCCCGCCTTCTGACCAGCTCTGAGCGAGCTGTTTTGGAGCCGTTTCCGCCACCGTCAAGCAGGTGCGGCCGAAAGCGGAAATAAAGTTGTCGAAGACCTGATCCATCCGGCGGCCCACCACGGTTCGGATGGCGAGAGGCAATGCCCAGGACAAATCACCGCAACAACACCATTGCTGTCTCGACCACGCCAGTGCAGGTTCAGCCACGATTTGACGGCCTGCCCGCCGCCAACGCGCCGCGACTCGTCGTGCCCGCAGTCTAACCGCGGGACGTCACGCACACGGTCGTCATCGGTTCCGTTCTCCAGTCCTGCTAAGGTCTTGGCTGGGTCCATCAAAGCCCTAACACGGTATGCGCTCGCACCCATTTGCGCTAGCCTGGGTCTCTTCTGCGAATGCCGAACTTGAAGGCAAATGGTGAACCAATAGGCCGCCATCCCTTCAAGCGAGGCAGCAAAGGCTAAACCGCTCTCATGTGAGCGGGATATTCCATTGGTCGAGGGTGCGGTGGCTCAATTGATGTCTCCAGAGCGGCGAGAGTGGCTCGCTCTCATAGATACTTTCTTAAAGTCCAAACTCCGTCACTCACGCGATTTGCCTGACGATCAAAAGAGGGCCGTGCGAAAAGGCGTGCTCCTTAGAGGCGTCATTGCCGGCGAGGTTGACAAGTATTGGCTCATCGCGGAAGCGACAGTTGATGATCGAGCGGTCGAGCCACACATCAATCTCGTGCATAAAGATCAGTGGAAATTGCTGGAACCGGATGTAGATGCAACTCTACGCTCGTCAGCAGATGATGCAACCGGTCGGGAGGATCCGACACAGCCACGGAATTTGGTGGATGTCGTAATTTGCGCCTATGGCAAACCATACCAAACTGCCATAACTCTAGCATCACTCCTCCAGCATTGCAGTCAGCATATCGACAAGATATACTTTCAGGAAGAGAGGCAGCAACCCTTCGACGACGAAGTAGTGTCAGTTGTCGAATGCTTCCGCCACAAGAGCATCGTGCATTTCAAACCGCAGCATCACATTGGGGTCGCCTTCACGGACAAGCAGCGCCTCAAGCAAGATGATTATCGACGTTCCATACGCTATCAGTATGGTTGGGAGGAAAGCGACAAGCCCTTTTTGTTCCTTACCCACAACGATTGTCTCTACGAGACCGATATCATCGGAGGCATGCTTCGGAGATTGGAAGGTCAAGAATACGCGGGCGTCGGACGGGTTGGGCAGTGCTGGAATTGCCCCGCCCACAGTGCCGGCTTCTGTGACGGCAACACCTACGCAAATTACAAGCCTGACTATGCAGAGGCCGCCGCGATCGTTCAAAATCACCCCTCGCCGCGCACCTTTATCGAGGGCATCGACCGCGAAAGCCCAATGCCTTTCCCGGAATGCCGCCTCAATGAGTTTGGGTGCTTGGTCAATCTTCAGATGGTGCGAAATCTCGTTTCCCCGATCGGAGAGATCGAACCGTTCGGCACACTGAGTCTCGACATCGGAACTGACTGGTTCAGAAAACTCAGCCTAAAGGGATACAGGTTCTTAAACTGGTATGAAGGCATGATCCATGCTTGGTGTGCCGAAGATGCTAGTGGTTTGTCGGCTGACAATGATTTCGCGACATATTGCCGAAACGAGACGAAAGCAAAGGTGTATTTAAGTAAATATCATGGAGCAGTGTTTAATGAGCTTGCTGGGAGACGCTATGCATCCTCGCTGCGCCGCCTGTCGCCGCTTTCCACTCCGTAATCAAGAGCGCTCTGAACGGAGGGGCACGATCCTTTGGTGGCGGGACTATCGTCCGAAGCGTCCTGCAGCACTCTCGAGGTGATTGCGGGCTCAGCCGCGCCAGACGAGCCGTCGACACACGCCAGCATTGATATTTTGGAGGGGCGCGGCTGCCGGCCGCGAAAACGTCGCGTTCCTCGATCGCTCATGGGATCTCGTCTGCATGCCGGGGGGAGCGATCTGGATGCTATCTCGTTGATCCGCCGTCTTGGGGCCTTGGAGGCCAATGCGACTGGCGCTGTTCTACAAAAGGCCTCCGTCTGGATGCCACTCGGAATGTCACCTTCAGAAGAGGCAGATCTTGGCGCATGCAAAGCACCAAGCCCTCGCCAGACATTGGCAGTCGTCTCGTGGGGTGAGCGAGGGGCGTGAGGACGATGTCGCAGTCATTGGATCGCCGGATTGCCGTGCTGGAGGCCCGAGCTTGCCCCGAGGGGGCGTGCGGGCGACCGAGATGCTTGCCGACTTCCGTTGGTCATCGGAGCGGCCTTAGAAGTCCAATGTCAATGCCGCGTGAATTATCCGCAGCTCCGCCGAAGTAAGATTCCTCACTTTCGCCGGTTAGGGGCCAGGGTGTGCATGGTCATTTTTGGGTGGCCGACCGCGCCGGCGCGTCGCTAATGTTGACGTTGGTGGGGTGATGATCGCCTTCGAGCGGACGTGCTCGGGCATGAGTTCGGCATGTTGGCGTAGGCGATAGCTGGAGCCTTCAATCTGCACGACGACAGCATGGTGGAGCAAGCGGTCGAGCAGCGCCGTGGCGACGACTGGGTCGCCGAAGACATCGTCCCATTCGGCAAAGCCACGATTGGAGGTCAAGATCATAGCGCCGCGTTCGTAACGTGCAGCGACGAGTTGGAAGAACAAATTGCCACCGCCGGGTACGACCGGCAGGTAGCCGATCTCGTCGACGATTAGCAGCCCCGCCCGGGCAAAGAACCGGATGCGTTCGTGCAATCGACCTTCGCGCTCGGCGCGGGCGAGTTGGCCGAGCAGATCGGCCAATGTGCAGAAGTAGACACTGCGGCCCGCTTTCACCGCCTCGACACCGAGGGCCGTCGCCAAGTGGCTTTTTCCCGTGCCTGGCGGTCCGAGGAAGTGGACGACCTCGTGGCGCGCGACGAACCCGAGTTGGGCCAGCGTTAGGATCCGATCACGGTCGAGCGAGGGCTGGAAGGAGAAGTCGAACCCGGCAAGCGTCTTGATGGTGGCGAGGCGGCCCATGCGCAGCGCGGTCTTGATGCGGCTGTTCTCGCGTAGCGTCAGTTCCTCGGAGAGCAGGATGTCGATTGCCTCCAAGGCGCTGATCTCGGCGCGCTCCAAGCGGCGGACGATCTGGTCCAGGGCTTCCAGCGCCCGCGGCATTTTTAGCCCGACCAGGTCGTGGCGGATGCGGTCGAACATGGAAGGCGTGAGCTCGGCGAGCGCGTTCATGGGCGGTTCTCCCGCGCCAGTCGGCGGCCGACGGCGTCGTAGAACTCCAACGGCCGTGGCGTCACCATGTCGCCGGTGCGGCCGAGCCGAGTTATCGCTTCGTCCCTGCGCCTGCGCGTCTCGGCACCGATCTTTCGGTGGCCCGGTGCAACGCGCCGCTGGTGGCGGCCTTCCAGGACGGGATGAGCGGCGATCAGGGCGCCGTCTTCGAAGATGTGGACCTCCTCGGCCAGCGTGTGCACCTCCACCATGCGGCGGCGGGTGGCATCCGGCACGCTGTAGAGATTGCCGCCGACGCTCACCATGCCGTCGCGAGAGATGCGACGTTCAAGTCGCAGGACTGCCCGGAACGGTGCCAGCGGCAAAGGACGCAGATGCAGCTTCTCCTCGGCAAAGGCTTCGTTGACGACCCGGCGTGTGGTGGCGTGCACCCGCGGATTGGCGACGGTATTGTAAACGATGCCATCGCGTTCGCCTTCGCCGGTCACCGCGGTCTTCATGCGATCATAGAGGATCTCCCGTGGCGCGCCGCCAAACGCCTCGAAGGCGGCAACGTGGCAACGCAGCACCGTCGCGAGGTCCTGGTGCACCACGTATCTCGCCCAGATTAGGCGGCTGTAGCCGAGCACCATGGAGAACAGCCAAACAATCCGCGGCGTCGTGGGCTCGTCGGTGAACACGACCTGGAACCGTGCAAAGTCTGCCTGAGCCTGCTCCCCGGGGCGGTCTCGAAGCGCGCCTCGAACTTGGTGTCGGCGCTTGGCCGCACGTCGCGCAGGAAGTCGGTGACGGCCGTGTAGCTGCCCGCGTATCCCAACTCCTTCAGCTCTCGGAGAAGCCGCGAGCCGGTCAACCCGGGATAGGTCTTCACCCGCTCACGGAGGTAGCTGGTGAACGGGTCCAGAAGCGTCGGTCTCGGCTGCCGCGGCCCATAGGCCGGCGGTTCCAGCCCA
>NZ_LMUQ01000073.1:9607-155943 GCF_009765865.1 Acidisoma sp. L85 | reverse complement strand
CCCCTCCAGCCTGACCACCGTTGCGCCCCTCCCGCCGATCGGGGGAAGCATCCACGCATCGCGGCCGCTGGGCTTGCGGAGCTAGCTCCGCAAGCCCAGCAAACAAGGCCACTTGGGGAGAATTCAAACGGCGCTTCTGGGGAGCATCACTCCGGTATCAACAGTCCAAAGCTGCATTCTCCCCCACCGCCTCCGCTGGACTGCCGAAGAACCGCGGGCTGACCGTCATGGTCCGGAGATTTGGAATGGACCAGCAGTCGTCGGCTAGCGACAGTTTGGCACCACTCGGCATGGAACTCTTCGCAATCAACCTTCAATTCTCGCAGTCCGACGGCGGGCACGCTAGCGTGTCAGGCGTTTCATGCTCGCGCCCAGGGTGACGAGAAGCGCGTCCAGCTGCTCGAACGTCTCGCTAAACCCACCCTGCATTCCGGAGGCGATGGCACCGTCGAGAGCTTCCTTCGAGGGATATAAGTCGTGCATGGCGACCAAAGTCTCGCCATCCCGTTCTTCGAAGGTCACCGTGGTGACGGCCCCACCTTCACCAGCTTCGTCATTCGTCCAGACGAGGCGGGAGTGCGGCGTCACCTCGATGTACCTACCGAAGAACTCCATGGGCTGCTCCGAGGCAGGGTGGCCGAACACGAAGCGGTAGCTACCCCCCGCACGAACGTCGGCCTCACAGAAAACGAATGACACCCCAAACGATGTCGGTGCCCACCATCGCTTGAGCAACTCGGGCTTGGTCCAGGCCTCGAACACGATGGGCGCCAGGCCATCGAAGGTTCGCGTAAGAACTAGCTCACGCTCGGACTTCCGTTCCACCGTCGTGCGGTTCTTCATGGGGGTACGCTCACGCCCTTTTCCTGCGTCCAATGACCTTCTCCTCCCGTTTCAGTTCTGCGACAACCTTATCGAGCTCGTCGAAGCGCGCGTCCCGGAGCTGGCGGAAACTCTCGATCCATGCCGCTTCTTCCTCCAGTCGGCGGAGGCCGAGTTTGCAGGTCTGCACGCGCCCAACCTTTTCTGTGGTGACGAGCCCCCTGCTCCAAGACGGCGACATGCTTCTTCATGCCCGTGAGGGTCATGTGAAACTTCTCGCCAAGGTCCGTGATCGAAGCATCTGCCCGCCCGAGTTGCTCCAGAGCTCCGCGTCGGGTGGCGTCCGAAAGCGCGGCGAACGAGGCTTTGAAGCCTTCCCGCCGCGCCGCTGGCCTGGTGCCCGTCACCTGTTCGGCGGAGATGACCGCCGTCTTTCCCTAAGCAAGCGGCACCAATATTGCCGCATACCTGGTTCGTCCCCTAATTTCCAGCCAGATCGGTCGTCGAGTGCGGCCACAGTCTCTGAAAAACCGATGACGAACCCGCAGCTAACCATGCTGCAGTTAAGTCATTGCTCCAGCGTCGCTTAGGGCCGCTAGAAGCGGCCGCCGCGAGGAGCTTGGCCTTGCCGGCAGTTCACGTGACGTCGTCATGGAGGTCGTGAGTCCAAAGAGGATTTCGGCTGCGTCGAGTATTAGCCCTGTAAGAATCCATATGATGCAAACATCTCATTGTAATATCGATATCCCTCCACGTTTTTTGTCAGAAAATGAGCTATTGTATCATCACCGAACTGCTGAGATTGCAGACGTCGGCTTATTTCAAGAGGCTTTGGCCCATGATAGTGGATGATCTCCGCAGACTCATTTGCTCCCCAATATGGTTTCCAGTTTTGCTGTAATTTGAGTCGATTCCATTTCATCCAAAAAATTGCATTCATCTCGCCCTGTTCATGTACTGCGAAAAGTCCGCTCCTGAGGCGAAGTGATATTATTCTGATCATCCTGTCATAGATTGAGCGAAGAGCTGGAACGTTCATCACTAGGACACCATTGTTGAACCAACCCCAGTTGCTCTGATCCGTCTCTGGAGCGGCGGCTACGAATTGAATTCCGTCCGCGCTGATGTCAGGATCCCGGGCGAATATGCAATCATAGTCTGCATAGAGCACGAACTCGTCATCTTTCTCGATAACTGGAATCATCAGACGTAAATACGAGCCGTGCGCCATGGCGCTTGAATAGTCTGTCCGGCCTGCAAGAGTTTCATCGAGATCCTCCGTCAACGGAAATGACGCGGGAATCATCGTCACTCCGTGACGTTTTAGAAAATCCTCAACCTCAGTTGTCATTCCGGAGTAGATGCATATGGGCCGGAGCGACGTGCGGCCTAGGGCAGACATCACGGATGTTTTGATTAGATAGGATTGCCGTTCACACCCCTCTCGGCCGACGCAGAAATACCATTTTGAAACTCTTGCCTTCGGGGAGGGAAGATTGGCGAGGGTTGCGTGCTCCTGCTTTGCATCCGGATCGCGAACACTCCAGTGTGACTTAAAGGCATACGAAAGGTTCGCCGGCACAGGCGTGCCGTCGATTGTGGCATCCGCAATACGCCAAAAGCATTCCTCCGAACCGAACAGTCGAGCATGAAGCTTCGCGCCCGGCACGACAGCCAGTTTCTCGTCCTCCGAAAGTTCTCTGGAATGATCAGGGGAGGCCTTCAAAAAAGTATGGAACAGCGAGATCCATTCGTTTCTCGACCCGATTTTCGCCTCGAATTTGACTGCCACTCGATCTCTCTTCGGTTGCGCCGAACGCCGATTGTGGACGATTAGCGCCGAACAGAAAAGGAATCCCACCCATGATGGCTAGTTTTTCTCGATCACCCGGCGCCGACGCGTGATCAAAGTCTCAACGATTCGCATGGCGAGTCGCAAAGAGCGGGCGCCCTTGGCCGAAAAGGTGCGGCTCGAGCAGCCCAGGAGGTTCCAGGCGCCAACGCCTCGGCGCTCGGAGTATGGCGTTCCGCAGCAGACGTAGGTTCGAACGCAACCGGACACCATATATCCTTGGCGGACAGCATTGCGGTCGACTCCGCGCGACCCAGAACAGGACATCATGACCGGCCTCACCCATGACCGTTCCAAGCTTGCATCCGCTGCCTCCGGCGCCGAGGGGTCCTGATAGGCGGCCCATGTGTATGCCCAACCCGTTGCAACTGCTAGACGAGATAGTCCGGCGTTGGCTTGGTAGCTGAGATCGGGCCGCCGGTTGCTCCCGCGGGACGTCATGCGACGCGGTGATGGGTATTTCCCTCATCCAGCGTCAGCACCACTCCTCGGATTCAAGGAAGGTGTATCCGTCGCCTCGAGATGTGTCACAGGGGCTATCGATCATCAGACGCCACTCGCGGCGCGTTAGCTGCCGTGTTGACACTGGGAGCCCCAGGCGCATGGTTAGGCACGCGCTTCCTGATGGCAACCGAAGCCAACATCCACGCCGATTGTCTAGCAGCGCTGGTGCGGGCGGCTGCAGCCGACACATTCGTCGCGACAGTTTTTGGTGTCGGGTGGGAAGATGCGCCAGGTCGCGCGCTGCGAAATAGCACTGCGCGCTCGTGGCAGGCGGCAGGGCGGCCTGTTCGCGACCAGCGACCACGCGAGGGCGAGGTCCTGTATCGCTCTCCTACCAGCGGTGCCGTCGTGAGCTACAAGGCCAGCACGCCGCCAGCGGACGCCTTGGGTAACGTTGAGGCAGCCTCCCGGCCGGCCGGGGTGTCGGCCTGGTCGCGCACCGCTAACCAGCCATCGAGATCATCGCGGAAGCACGTAGCGTGCCCAAGCTCCTTGCCGCGTCGGCAAAAGAAAACACCGCCTGGTGAGAACGGGGCTCCGCGCCGGTGCTGGAGTTGAGCGGCTTACTATTCGGGGCCCCTGCCCTCTTTTCGATGCCGCATTCGCTTGAGGCAGTTGTCCATATCGAGGAAGCTGTGGTGAGTGGCTTGGATTTTTCTTTGGCCCAATACCGTATGGCGTTCAGCCCATAAAGATCAGCGGCGAAGAAGAGATTTGTGATCGAACCTATCAGAGTGGCGATCGATTTGATGCTCTCTGCACCAAGGCTTTAGGCTCTCCCCCGAATGTCACGAGCGAGGGACACCGCCGCGGCTCAGCAAGGTTTGGTCGGATCGGCCTCAGCTTCGAGCTCGATGAGCATCATCCTAGCATTTGCCTACAGTCCGTCTGGGGTGTGGACCTTCAGTTCTGCCACCTCTTCGCGGATCTCCCAACTGCGTTCCAGCAGTGCCCGCTCCAACTTCCGGACCCCCCCATGCGCAGAGGGCTAGGTCGGGGTCTTCTGTCTCGTCGTCCCAGACTATGAATTGCGCCTCCCGCTCCTCGAACTCACGACAGAGCGCCAATAGATTGCCGTCCTGTTCCTCTACCTTCGCCCTGTCGCCGCGGCCCCGCGACGAGCAGCGAAGCTGAGCCGGCGATCAGGCCGCGCCAGGCGACGTGACGCTCGCTCATGCTGAAACTCCCCTGATAACGTCTTTAACAGTTCTAACCCAGCTCCCCATGTGGGGAAGACCTTGACGCCGATCTTTCCAGCTCGCGCTGCCCCTTTAACAATATGCCGAGGACGACGAGAGCCGTCATCTGGAGGCCGTCGATTGTCTTCGGTTGAAGGCCAGCAATCGCGTCGGCGGTTCCCAATAGCGGTCCCGCGCCGCACTTTTATAAGCTCGTTCGTGATGAAATGCCTGCACAGATTGCCGGTCTCGGCGGAGCAGTTTGCAGTCCCGCCTGAAGCCGTCTGAAATGAGACACGCTTTGGCGGCGAAGCTGCTGGAGGAGTTGCTTGACGCGACCGACCCCGACGAGGTCAAAGCAGAGTTCGCTGACCTTTTGGAGGTTATCCGCGCGCTCGCTGATTTACGGGGGCAGCATGGAGCGAGGTGGAAACCACGGCTAGCGACAAACGGAGAAGTCGTGGCGGATTTTGCTCGGGCGCTGTGTCGGTCGGGACAGCATGGCTCGTGGCAGATCGTGCGGTCACAAGGCACCTGATGAAACTACGCTGCGCAGCCTACGGAAGCTCAGAGTAGAAGAAAACGCGTCAGGGTCTCCTACAATGCTCTTCTAGCATCGATCCCAGAACGTGGGGAAATCGAACTGGTCGGACGCCGAATGAAGTTATATTTGACACGTGAGGGCATCGTCGTCCGCGGACGGCGGCCTCGGTACCAGCCGACCCAACTCAGCCCGCCACTTGGGAGCGACGGCTAGCCGACCCGCCGTGCTCATACGGACCACCGACAGCCGGGTGCCAACATTCATCGCGCCTATCATCAGCGTCTGGCCGTCCCTTGGCGTTTGCCCCCGTTCGGCTGTCACCGACCTCCGCGTGGGACAAACGAGGGAATTTCCCGGGTGTCACTCGATGATTATGTTTGGCCAAAATGACTTAGGTTGCGCGATTGGCGGAGGGGATGAGATTCGAACTCACGGTACGGGTTGACCCCGTACAACGGTTTAGCAAACCGCCGCCTTCAGCCACTCGGCCACCCCTCCGCCGGGAAAGGCATCCGCATAACACGGCGTTTGCGGGCGGAGTTCTACCGGGCCGGTCCAGCGGGGTCAATGACGGCGATGGCCCGAACGCCGGCTATAGGCGACGCTTGAGGGCATCGTTGACCAGGGCCGGATTGCCCTTGCCCGCCATCGCCTTCATCACCTGGCCCACGAAGAAGCCGAAGAGCTTCTGCTTGCCCGACTTGTATTCGGCAAGCTTGTCGGGATTGGCGGCAAGCACCTTCTCGACCGCAGCGTCGATGGCGCCCGTATCCGTCACCTGACGGAGCCCGCGCGATTCGACGATGGCGGCGGCTGGCTCGCCCGTCTCCATCATCGCTTCCAGCACGTCCTTGGCGATTCGGCCATTGATCGTGGCGTCCGCCAGCAAATCCAGGAGACCGCCGAGCGCCGCGGCCGAAACCGGGCTGTCGCCAATGCCGCGGCCAAGCCTGTTCAGCCCCGCGAAGAAGTCGCCGAGCATCCAGTTGGCGGCGATCTTGCCGTCCCGCCCCTCGGCTAGAACCTCATAGAAATCGGCCGTCGCCTGCTCCATGATCAGCACCCCGGCGTCATAGGCCGGCAAGCCGTACCGGCTCATGAAACGCGCCTTCTTGGCATCGGGCAGCTCGGGTAGACCGCTGGCCAGCCCATCCACCCAAGCCTGTTCGATCACCAGCGGCAGCAGGTCCGGATCCGGGAAATAGCGATAGTCATGCGCGTCTTCCTTGCTGCGCATCGACCGCGTCTCGCTGCGCGCCGGATCGTAGAGGCGGGTCTCCTGCTGCACCGCCTCGCCAGACTCCCAAACAGCGACCTGACGCCGCGCCTCAGCCTCGATGGCCTGCATGACGAAGCGCACAGAGTTGACGTTTTTGATCTCGCAGCGTGTGCGGAATTCCTCGTCCGCTTTTCGCACGGAGACATTCACGTCGGCGCGCATGGAGCCTTCCTCCATATTGCCGTCGCAGGTGCCGAGATAACGCATGATCGTGCGTAGCTTGCGCAAATAGGCGCCAGCTTCCTCCGGCGTGCGCATATCGGGCTCGCTCACTATCTCCATCAGTGCGACACCGGCACGGTTGAGATCAATGAAGGACAGAGCTGGGTCCTGGTCATGCAGCGACTTGCCGGCATCCTGCTCCAGATGCAGACGGGTGACGCCGATCTGGCGTGTTTCACCGCTTTCCAGCAGGATCTCGATCTCGCCTTTGCCCACGATGGGGTGAGCAAACTGGCTGATCTGATAACCCTGCGGCAGATCAGCATAGAAGTAATTCTTGCGGTCGAAGCGGCTGACGAGATTGATTTGGGCGTTCAGACCGAGCCCGGTGCGCACGGCCTGTGCCACGCATTCCGCGTTGATCACCGGCAGCATGCCGGGGAAGCCCGCATCGACGAAGCTCACCTGGCTATTGGGCGGAGCGCCATATTCGGCCGACGCGCCGCTGAACAACTTCGCCCGGGATATGATCTGGGCATGGACTTCCAGCCCGATCACCAGCTCCCAAGGTCCGGTCGCACCCTCGATAATGTAGCTCATCGCAGGCTTCCCACGCGGATTTGCGGTTTCGCGGAGAAACCGGCCGCGCTCTCCAGCGCCTGCCCCACGGCGAAGACCGTTTCCTCGTCGAAATGCTTGCCGATGACCTGCAGGCCTAGCGGAAGGCCATCGCCATCGAGCCCCGCCGGCACCGAAATTCCAGGCACGCCGGCGATCGAGGCCGGGACCGTGAAGACATCGTTGAGATACATCTTGACCGGATCATCCATATTCTCGCCGACACCGAAAGCAGCTGACGGCGCTGTCGGCGTCAGCAGCGCATCGACTTGTCCGAAGACATCCGTGAAGTCCTTGAGAATCAGCGCGCGGACCTTCTGCGCCTTCAGGTAGTACGCATCGTAGTAGCCGGCTGACAACACGTAAGTGCCAATGAGAATGCGGCGCCGCACCTCTGCGCCGAAACCCGCCGCGCGTGTCTCCTCGTACAGATCTGTCAGATCCTGCGCCGGGACGCGCAACCCGAATCGCACGCCGTCATAGCGGGCGAGGTTGGACGAGCATTCAGCGGGCGCCACGATGTAATAGGTTGCGAGGCCATATTTCGTGTGCGGCAGAGAAACATCGACGATCTCGGCGCCCGCGTCGCGCAGCCAGTCTAGGCCCTGCTGCCACAGCCGCTCGATCTCGGCCGGCATGCCGTCAGCATGATACTCGCGCGGCACGCCGATGCGCAGACCCTTCACCCCGCGACGGCAAGCGGCCGCGTAATCGGGCACCGGCCAGTCCATGCTAGTACTATCGCGCGGATCGTGGCCGGCCATGGAGCCGAGCAGGATGGCCGCATCCTCCACCGTGCGGGCAAAGGGTCCCGGCTGATCCAGCGAGGAGGCGAAGGCGACCACGCCAAAGCGCGAGCAGCGGCCATAGGTGGGCTTCATACCCACTATGCCGCAGAAGCTCGCGGGCTGGCGGATCGAGCCGCCGGTGTCGGTGCCGGTCGAGCCCAAAGCCATGCCCGAGGCGACCGCCGCCGCCGAGCCGCCCGAGGACCCGCCCGGGACGAGTTGAGTATTCGACCCCTGGCGCTGCCATGGATTGATGGTCGGCCCGAAGGCCGAAGTCGTCGTGGAGGAGCCCATGGCGAATTCGTCGAGATTGGCCTTCCCGAGGAATACTGCGCCATCCCTTAGCAACTGGCGGGTGACCGTGCTTTCGTAGGGCGGCACAAAGGGTTCCAGGATGCGGCTGCCCGCGGTGGTGCGGATGCCGTTCGTGCAGAAGAGATCCTTGATGGCGAGGGGGATGCCGGCGAGCGGACCACCCTCCCCGCGCGCCAAAGCCCCATCGGCTGCATCGGCGGCGGCCAGCGCCGTCTCGGGCGTGACCGTGATGAAGGCGTTCAGGCTTGGCTCCAAAGCCTCGATAGCAGCGAGATGCGCTTCCGTCAGTTCCCGCGCCGAGATGGTCTTCGCCCGCAACGCATTACGCGCGCCAGCGATGGTGAAATCGAGCGTATCGGTCATTCGACGACTTTCGGCACGGTGTAGAAGGTTCCGGCCCGAGCCGGGGCATTGGCGAGCACCGCCTCGGTTTGGTCGCCATCAGTGACAACGTCCGCACGCATGGCGAGAGTGGCCTGTCCGACGGAGGCCAAAGGATCAACGCCCGAGACATCGACCTCGTTCAATTGCTCGATCCAGCCGAGGATGGCGCCGAGTTCACCCCGCAGGCGCGACACCTCCTCATCGCCCAGGCGGATGCGCGCCAGTCGCGCAATGCGACGCACCACGGCGTCGTCGAGGGGGGCAGCTGAGGCCATGAGGTGCCGAGATCCCTTGGGAGTTTGAGAGCGGCGGACCATAAAGGCGCCCATGCCCATCATCAACCTGACTGACCTTGTTGCCAACCTGTCCGCGGAAGAGCGCCTCATCGGTCTCGACCCAGGCTCCAAAAACATCGGCGTCGCGCTGTCGGATGTCCGGCGGCGGGTCGCCAGCCCTTACGGCACCCTGCCGCGGAACAAGATCAAGGCGATCGCCTTCCAGATCACCAAGCTCGCCGAGCGTGAGCAGGCGGGCGGCCTGGTGGTCGGCATGCCGCTGGAGGAGGACGGCCGCATGGGTCCGCGTGCCCAAGCTGCCCGCGACTGGGCCTGGGCCTTGTCCGAGGAGGTCGGACTGCCGGCGGCGATGTGGGACGAGACGCTCACCACCGCAGATGTCCATGAGATGCTTATTGGCGAGGCCGATCTTGGACGACGGCGCCGCGCCCAGGTGATCGACCGCCTGGCGGCAGCCCGGATTCTGCAGGGCGCGCTGGACAGTCTGGGGGACGCCCAACAACCGCTGGCGTGACCCCTCACTGGCAGGGCTTGATCATGCAGCCCCTGCGCGTCTATATGCCGCCCACCCAAGGCGGGGCCATAGCTCAGTTGGGAGAGCGCCTGAATGGCATTCAGGAGGTCGTCGGTTCGATTCCGATTGGCTCCACCATGGATTTAAAAAACTTAGCGGCCGGATTAGGTACGCTCCGAAGGCGGCCAGGTGGCGTGGCTCTCGGTCAATGCCGGCGCATTCGGCCTGCGCACCAAGTCGATTGCCCGATCCGGGTCGCGAGGCATTCCGTTACGACCTCTCTGACTTGACGGCGTCTCCTTTGAATACACATGTCTTTTCGGTCTCGGAGTGACTCTGGCCGTTGCGACCAAGGAGACGAGATGAACACGTATGTCATAGTCGCGGTTACTGCCCTTGCCTTCACGACGGGGACCGCGATGGCGCAATCTACAACATTGGTTCCCGCGCCATCCACCGTGGTCCCCCCGCCGCCTGGCACCCTGAGCGTCACCGAAACCAAGAAAACCGATGACGGTTTCGGCGACAAGACCGTCTCCGAGAAGACCACCTACGGAAACGCGAATGGGGCCGTCGCAAACACGACGACCACCACCATAAGGCAGCCGCCGCCACAAGTCATGGTGACGACCAAGCTCAAGGTTACAACAAGCGCGCCTCAATAAGCGCAGATCCATCCCCGACAGGAGAGACAACGATGACCGTCAATAAACGAGGTTTCCGGCTGGCACTCAGTGTTCTGCTATTGGGAGGTGCATCCGCCTTGGGGGGATGCATCGTCAATCCGCCCCCCGCGGCTCCCGTCGCTCCCACCACGACAGAAAGCACCACCACGACCACCCAGCCGATGCCAATGGCGCCGCCAGTCTCATCAACGACCACGACGACACAGACGAATCCATAGTCTGGAATCGTTCTGACCGAAGGTGCCGGTTCGATACCGGCATCTCAATTGCTTGAAAGGCTCGGCCAACACTGAACAATCGAAGCTATGGGGTGCGCGAAACCTCTGACACCGCAATTTCGGGCGGTTGAGCGCCCGTCATGTCTATAGCGAGAATTAACTCTTGGTCGAAACTGATGCCATGCTCTCGAGAACACCGTCTCTTCGGATCAGACCGTGGAAGAGCGCCGCGCCTAAATGGGCGAGGAAGGTGAGGAATAACAGGTAAGCCAGAACCGTATGTGACTCGCGGAGCACCGCGTACAGAGCGGGGTTTTGCGGCAGGATCGGTGGCAGCGCCCAGGGTCCGAACAGTATGATCGGATAGCCTCCAGCGGAGAGCATCCCCCAGCCGATGAGCGGCATAGCGAACATTAGCGCGTAAAGCAGGAGATGCGACGCCGTAGCGGCTAGACGCTGGATCGGCGGCAGCGAGGCCGGAAGCGGCGGCGGTTTATAGATCAATCGATTGATGACGCGGATCACCACCAGAATGAGAATCGCTATTCCTAGCGGCCTATGGATCGCTAGAAGCAAATGGTAACGCTGCGAGACTGACGTCACCATCCCCACGCCAATAAACAGCATGGCCAATACCAGCACCGCCATGACCCAGTGCAGCAGGCGCGACGATGCGGAAAAACGCTGGTGATTTGTCATGACTTACCTCCGGCAGCGACCTCTTGTGGCGTGACGGCACTGGGCGGCTTCTCGCTTCGCTCGTTCTCACGCAGAGTGAAGGAACGAGAATAGGTCGCGGAACGCGTGCTTAGCAGCGGATCGTCTGATGGCTCGATGCCTGAGGGGAGAACCGTAGGGTCGTAATTGACGTTGATGCAGGGTCCTCCATCCTCGCTAGCCAAGTGATCAAGCGACACCGTTCCGGCGTCAATTTGCTGACGGTCCGACGGCCATAGCAGCGTCGGATTCGTGGTGTCCGTGGGTTGCCCGACGGTGACCATAAGCCGCCATTGCACCGGCTTCTTCGCGACCTCGGCAATGAGGGCATCAAACAGGCCGTTTTTGCCGACGACCGGTGGAGCGTCACTGGCAGCCACAAACGGCTGCACCGGAACCGCCGACCATTTGACCTGAGTTACGTCACCCGCCGCATTGATGAATCGGAACGTGTTAATGGAGTTGTAGGTTGTGTTCGCGAAGCCGGAGGATACGGCGCGGGTCTTGATAATCCCAATTGCCGGCAGAAAAGCAGGGTGCGCGGCAACGAAAGCCTCCATCTTTGCTGGATCTGGCTTTCCCGACATTTTGTCGGGCAAGGAGGCGATCATCTGGTCGTAGAACTCTTGCGCGTTCAAGAATGGGAAGACCGGTATGTTGATCATTCCCGTGCGCCACTCCTCGCCGTTTTGGGGGAGGAAGCGGAGCGCAAGGCTGCGTACGGTCGCCGGCTCGTCCGGGATGAACGGCATGCCGCCCGCGAACGCGATCCGTGCGACGACGGGCACGCGGCCTGAGGCGAATAACATGGCCTTGGAAAGCGACACCGCCTTCCCGTCACTCTCGAACCAGCCAGTTGCGCAGACGCCCTTGGCGTGATTGCGGCGGAAGCCTGGATGAGGCCCGTTCGTCGCCTCGAAGCCCGCTATCATCCGTTGCGGCGTTAGCCGACCAGGGGAGAACCACCCGCCGGTATAGGCAAAAGCCGCCGTAGAGCAGAGCAGAACCACACCGATCCCTCCCAGTCTCGCCACGATCGCGGCCGGGCTGAGAGGCGGGCGTCTGTCGGCGGGGTCGCGCAGATAGTCGGGCATCGTGCTACTCCGTCCATGCGCGTCTCTGTGGCCACGCGTGGAAGTGCGCCACAGAATACGTCCATGCTATGGGAAGAGCGACCAAGCCTCAAGCCTGACCGCCGTCTCGTGCGATTGCGACCAGTCAATGAATGCGCCGCGCATTGCGGAAGCCCAGTACTGCAATTGATCTCTTTTGTCCGGCCATCAGGAAGGTTCCCCGGGACACCGCCTATTACTTGGGCCGTTATGTACGGCGCCGCGGCGAGTTCCTCTTCTCGAAACGACCAGTCGCGATGACGCATTTGTTGTCGTCCTAGACTCGACGCCGCATAAGCTCGGTCAACACTTCGAGGAGACGAGCCCATGGATCACGACGCCGGCTGGGCCGCCCGACAAATCACCCTGGCCTCCGTTGGCGCGGACGGCCAAAGCGCGGACCTGACACTCCCTTGCCGCTGGGTGGAATACATCCAGACATGGGACGGCGATGCACCGCCCTTCTTTATCGTCCATGTCAGTCACACCGACCGCCTGGGAACGGCCGACTGGCAATCGCTCGCCTTCGAGGACCGCGGCGGAAAGTCTCATAGCTACCTTGTTCGAGACGTCAGGGAGATCCGGCCGAATGTCGTGCGGCTGACGAAGGTCGGTTGAATACCCGGTAAAGCTGTCCCACGACGGCCACGGCCTGAGGCCGGGCTGCCCCGGGTGTCCCGCGCGCCAGGCCAGATCGGTGATAGGATGCACCCTGCAAAGGGGCACGCTCATGACCTACGATATTTCGGACCTCCACAGCGGGAACATCCCGCCCTGGCACGGCGCTACAATCGTCTATGGCCGGGCGTGGATGATCCTCGATCACTTGCGGAAGAATGGCTTCGTCCCGGACTGCAAGACCGATTTCAAGGTCAAGACACTGATCAACGCCGATATGGCGAGTTTGATCTCGGCGCTCGAAGGCGGTGACGAGGCGCGGGTACGCCAATCCGTAACTAGCAACCTTCGTTTCCTCACGGTGCAGCAATTGGCCGAGACCAGCCGCTGAGCTGCCGCGGGCGCCAGTGCCTGCTGGCGTGAACATCGTCCCATCGCGCCGTCGCCGCCAACGCATAGGGCAGTGCGCGCGGCCGGAAGAGCCGTGACAGGCCAGGGAGGCGGGCCTACCGTCCTGGCGCGCCAAAGAAAAGAAACGGAGGATTCGTTATGACCAGTTCAAGCCAGACCTCGGTCGAGATGGCCCATCTTATCCGCGCAGGCGAGGCCCAAGCTGCCGCCACCCTGACCGCCCTCGTCCTCGGGACGATCAAAACCGCTGACACGATCCCCGCCGTCATCCTCACCTACAAGGAGGTTTACAGGGCCATGTTTGGCCGGGAGCCTTGACAGAGCGAGGAGCTCGGTGGCGGCCATTGCGGGTTCACCCGTTCGTGACCGCTCGGCGCCTCCGAAAAAATTAACTTGCCCCGCGTTCCGCCATATACTGACAAAATCACCGGCGCGGGTCTGTCCTTCAGGGGCGGCTGAGCGGCGCATCCCGCGCCAGAAGAGGCGCAGGGAGGTGGATGTGGCCGAATACCGAATTTATCTCGTAAATCCCGCTGGACGGGTTGCGGGGCGTTTCGATGCGGTTTGCTCCAGCGACAACGAGGCTCGTTTCGCCGCAAAAAATCACCTCAAACCCGGTGAGCAAGCCGAAGTTTGGACGGGCGACCGATGCGTCGGGCAAGTATATGCGTCTGTGAATGGTGCGAATATCGCGCTGGAAGCGGTGGCTGGCGCAGCGATGAGGCATCCGAAGGCGAGCGGCACCCCACAGCTTTCACGCTGAAGCCTGGTGATTTTCGCCCTCAGCGGAGAACCGGACGGCAAGGGCTGTCCGCGCCGCACGGTTCGTGACTACGTGGGGCGTTGCGTGCGCGTGGTGACAACTGAGCGCTAGCCTCTGTTGTTCCCGATCCCCGTCGTCTGGGAGACACCGGTCCAGGTCGATCCCCCGTTTGGAAACTCCGAAATCCCACAACTGACCAACCCTAGGAGCATGGCGATTAAGACTAGGCGACAGCAGCGGGTTGTACCGAACATATTGCGCATTCTCCGTCTAAGATCCTGATTGGCAAGTAAGATAATCCCGCAGCCGATCCAGCCAAGCCTGGAGGCCTGACCTTAGGAAATCTGATCGCAACATAGAATTCATAGTCTGCCGCGCCCTCCCCGGCTCGGGCATTTCAATAAGTTAACCCTATTTTAACCGCGCTCTGGTGACGCTAAGCCGATAGTGGGCAAGGTCATCAATTCCAGGTGGTGGGAATGCCGGTCCGACGAGCATCGATGAAGGCAGAAGTAAAGCGACGATACTCGAAGAAGGAAAAGCTTCGCGAGGAGACGAAAAAGAGTCGCCCTAAGAAGCGCCTTGCTCCGGATCGCCCTGCCGAACAGGGCGTGTAGACACCGCCCGGCTTAGCAACGTCTAAGTCGCCATGCCCTCGGTCTCGATCAACGATAGGCGCGGCGGCGGCGCGCGCAGCGAGGCAACTTCGACCCGATCGCGACCGAGCTGTTTTGCGCGATACAACGCGACATCAGCAGAAGCGAGCAGCTCGTTGGCGCTTCCGCAGGTCTCTGGAACGCAGGCGACACCGAGGGACGCGGTAACAGCGAGGCCCCCTGCCTGCGTCAACTCGGAGATGCGGCCACGAATTTGCTCGGCTTTGCCGGCCGCTAAGGCCAGCGGGCAGTCCGGTAGCAGGACGGCCAGTTCCTCGCCACCGTAGCGGCAGGCGACATCAGTGCCCCGCAGGCATGAAAGGATCGCCGAGGCCGCATCCCGCAGCACCGCGTCGCCAGCGCTATGACCATGCTGGTCGTTGAGCCGCTTGAAGTGGTCGAGGTCGATCATAATGGCGGAAATTGGCGCTTTCCGGCGCTCCGCCTCCAGGCACATGCGCTCGAGCATTTCCTCGAGGAAACGTCGGTTGTACAGGCCGGTCAGGGCGTCTCTCAGTGCCTGATTGCGCAGCCTCTCCCGCAGCGCGAGGCTCGAAAGCGCCAGCGACATCGCATCGGCCATGGCTGCGGCGACCGGTTGCGCCGCCAGGAGACGCGCAGGCCCATCGGCCACGGCCGGGTCCGCACTGATCTCGAGAAGTCCGTAGAGTTCGCCCCGTGCGGCCATCGGGATCTCCAGAGACACTTGGCGCTCGTTGACATGGCTGCAGCGCAATGCGCCGTTCTCAGCACGGTTCATATGCGGCTTGCCACGCTTGAGAGCCCAGCAGGCATTGGGTGCGAGGTGGCCGGCACTCGCTTCGGAGTAACCACCCCAGCGTGTCGCGAGGTCGAGCCGGTCGCGGGAGTTGTTGAAGACATACAGCGCGCCGCCGAGGCCCGGAAGGAGCCTGGTGGCGGTCGCCCGTAGCACCTCGTTCGTGTCCTCCTGCCCCGCCGCGCTTTGCAGCATGTCGGCCATGGAAAACAGCTGCTCGGTTTGCTCGCGCGCTGCGAAACCGGTGTTGATCGCGCGGATGATGCGACCGAAGGCATAAATCATCGCGAGAGCGGCCAGCGCCACCGCGGCTAGGTTAATGAACTGATATGCTCGGCTAATCGCGTCGGCCGTTTCGCTCCAGCGGTCGGCCATCTCATGCGCCCGTGCGACGTATAGCGCGATCTGCTGCTGTAGCTGATCCCTCGCCGCTTGCACCGCAGGAGAGAACAGCACTGCGGCCGCTTGGTCTCGTTGATTGACGTCCTCGAGATGGATCGCCGCTGACCATGCGTCGAGCAGTTGGCCGAGCGCTGCACGGGTACCGATATGCGAGCCGGACGCTAGCCCGGCCTGGGCAGGCAGTTTCGGCAGAATCGTGGGCGCGAGGTCGTCAAGGGCCTGCAGCGCGAGTTGGTATGGCAGCAGCTCTTCCGCCCGCCCGGTCAAGACATAGCCGCGCACACCGAAACCACCCTCGATGAGGGCGTCGCCGAACTGCTGGCCTTGCGCAAGTTGGTCCGCGTAGCGATCGCTGCGAGCATCGTTGTATTTGTCGGTTAGAAAATCCGCGACCGTGATCAGGCCGATCAGCAGGATGAGGCCCACGATGACAGCCGGCATGATCGCGGTACGGCTGCGCTGAAGCCCCCAGAAGCGGGGCGCAGCCTGCCTCTGGCGAGGATGGTCGTGAACAGCCACGGGGTGCGTACCCTCAGTTGAAATAGCCAAGCGGTTGAATAACACCCCACAAACAACACCAAGTGGTTGAAACGCAAGGACGAACTACCGCGGATCCGGCACTGTCGCCATGGCAGGTGCCAGGACGGTCGCAACCGCAGCACAATACTGGTCATCGTTACTGATCTCAGCTATGACTACTGAGCTACGCCACAAAAAGTGATGACCGTTGCGAACTTCCAGCCTTACGCCACAGCAATGCCGGGGCGCGCGTGCTATGCTCAATATGAGGCGTAAGGATCTCGCTGTGGCCGCCTCGGTAGGCCATAGTACTCTGTTCGATTTCGAGACCGGCAAACGAAATCCTCATCCGCGAACCCTAGCCGCCATTCGCTCGGCGCTTGAGGGGGCGGGAGCGGAATTTATCGAGAGGGAAAGCGGCGAAGTCGGGGTGACTCTCCGACCGGAGGTAGAATGAGCTTCGAAAGCCTCCGTTTATTGTGAGTGCCACGCTCTTCACTGCGTGTGCCGGTCACTTCTTCTTGCGGTAGAAGGCGGGCGTTTTCGCCTCACATGGGCGCCAGGTTACGTTTTGTAGCAACTCAGGGGCGAGCGCCGGCGCTAATTTCAAGCTATGCACATTGCCATCCACGAGATGGAGACGGCCTTGGGTGTGTGGCGATTGAAGCTTCATAATCCCGATGGAGTCCGCGAGGATGACCGTCGGTTCGATGATTTGAGGACCGCGCTGGCCGCCGCGCGCGTCATTCGCGCGAAGCGCCCTGACCTCCGACTTGTCGTAACCGTGCCGTCGGACGCTTCAGAGGAAGACCGCGATCGCGTGCGGCAAATCGGCACTTATCTCCCGCCAGACGCCGATTGATTCGCTGGCCGCCCATGGCGGCCTGCGAAAAGGACGATGGTTTGCAAGGTGTCGCGGAGAGCGCGGCGGGCGCCGTAACGCCAGTGACAATCGTTACGAATGCGCCTAATCTTCGTGCGACAGGAGGCTCGTATGAGACCCCGTGCGGCTGTCACGATGATGCTGGCAGCAAGCTTGGCACTGAACACTGCCGGAATGGCGCGCGCGGCCGGTTTGGCCTGCTGGAACAAGAGCCTTCCGATTGCGGCACCGACGGACATCTCCTGTGTCCCGCTGACACGCGATTTCCTGCGGAGCATGCGCGGGGTCAGCCGCGCGCAGGTTATAAGCTCGATGGGGGCAACTGGCCGCCCGAGCGAGGATCGCCTTCACTACCTAAGCAATTACGGTGATGGAAAACAGCTCGGAGCCGGGGAGGTGAATTTCACCTTCGACGCCGACGACCGCGTCATCAGCATCGATGCGATAGTAGTGCAGCCTCACCAAGCGAGGACCATCGACTTCCAGTGGGACTCCGTCGGCTACCAATGCTCGGATTTCCCGGAGAGTCGGTTGCCCTGCAGCGCCCGGTAGCTATTCTTAGCCGACCTCGGGTATCGAACTACTTTGTCCAAGGAGCTCCGCTAGCAGCGGATAAAGGTCTGGCGGCCCAGCGGCGAGCGGATTGCCCTGCCACAGGCCCTCGTTTGCCATGAAATTCGAGACGCGCCCGTTGGCCGCCTCGACGACAGCCACGGCGCCCAAGCAATCCCAAGAATTGATGTGCTGCTCGACATAGCCGATGAGCCTACCGCAAGCGACATAGCAGAGAGTGAGCGCGCCTGAGCCTTCCCGATAGAAGGTTCCGCCCGCATGAAGAACACGGCCAAACATTTCCAAGAAGGTCGCGGGTGCAGAGCGCGATGAATAGCCGATGCCGAGTATCCCGTCTGCAAAACTCGCCGCCTTGCTGACGGTGATCGGATGACCGTTCAGTGTCGCGCCCGCATTTCTTCTCCCAACAAACAGCTCCTCCCGCACCGGCGCATAAACGAAGCCCATCTCGACAATTCCGTTCAGGACGAAAGCGATAGAGACACACCAGGCGCTCATGCCGCTTATGAAAGGCTGAGTGCCGTCAATCGGGTCTACGACCCAGATGCCGCCTTCGTTCTCAACCTCACTCCGTCCTGTTTCCTCTCCCAAGAAACCGTCTTCTGGGAAGCGTGATTTGAGGCGGTCCTTGATGAGAATTTCGACGTTCAAATCCGCCTCGCTCACTACATCCTGCGGACCCTTGTTCTTGACGGTGAGTGTTTCCAGCCGGAGAAAGTATGAATGCGCCAGCGCGCCTGCTTCCTTCACCAAAATGGCTGCGAAGTCGAAGCGAGCGTCCAGGTCACATGCCTGCATATCGATTCTTCTCTCTGTTAGACGCAGCGACTGGCAGTGGAAGCGTCTCGCCAGAGCCACGCAGCACCACGTACGCCGCTCGAATCGCCGTGGAGCGCTTTGCGGATCGGTGTGGAGAATACCGGCGAAAATGTATAGCGCGCTATGCTTTCGGGAAGATCGACATAAAGCTCATCAATATTGGACATCCCGCCGCCCATCACGAAGATGTCAGGATCAAGCGTGTTCACGACCACGGATAGGCCACGCGCGGCCCGATCCACATAACGCCGCCATACGAGAGTGGCGAGATGATCGCCATTTCGCATTTTCTCAACAATCTCGCGAGACTTCAAGGGAACATCCGCATGCCGAGCATAGTCGGCCTCGAAAGAGCGGCCGGAGATCCAGGTCTCCAAACAACCGTGTTTGCCGCAATAGCAGGGCGCGCCAGGGGTCTCGGCTGGGGTTGAAAATGGCAGAGGATTATGGCCCCACTCGCCCGCGCTATTGTTCGCACCGTGATGAGCGCGGCCGCCCACAGCGATTCCGGCGCCCGCACCACTTCCCAGGATGACCGCAAAAACAACATTGAAATTGGCACCGGCGCCATCCACAGCCTCGGAAGCGGCAAGGCAATCGGCATCATTCTCGACACGAATTGGTCGCTGAAGGGCCTGCCGCAGATCGGCCTCAACTGGCTTGCCCAAAAGCCAGGTTGAGCTTGCGCCTTTGCCAAGACGTGACAGGGGCTCCAGTGATCCCGGGATGCCGATGCCGATATGGCCGGTCATTCCGGTCTCGCTCTCAAGCCGGGCGACCAGATCGACGATGACCCCAATGCATCCGCGATAATCCTGCCGCGGCGTATCCCGCCGTATTCGCAGAAGTTCCCGGCCTTCAGGCGAGAGCGCCACGCCTTCGATCTTCGTTCCGCCCCAGTCGATCCCGACAAGCATCGAGGGGTACTATCCTCGGCCGACGAAGGGCATTTTGGTTGCCATGACGGTTATCGTCTGGACATTCGCGTCGGGTGGCATCGATGCCATGAAGACAACGCTGCGCGCGACTGCCGCGACATCCATGACCGGTTCGACCGCGATTCTGCCATCTGCCTGCGGCACACCGGTTTGCATCCTGGCTGCCATGGGGGTGAGCGCATTGCCAATGTCGATTTGGCCGCAAGCGATGTTGTGCTGCCGCCCGTCGAGGGAGAGCGACTTCGTCAGGCCAGTCACTGCGTGCTTTGTCGCGGTATAAGCGATTGAGTTCGGGCGTGGCGCATGCGCCGAGATCGATCCGTTATTGATGATACGGCCACCCTGCGGATTCTGATCGCGCATCAGGCGAAAAGCACCTTGAGCACACAAGAAAACGCCCGTCAGATTGACTGAGACAACAGTGTTCCACTGCTCGAAGGTCAGTTCGTCGGGCGACGCGGAGACATTGACGCCGGCATTGTTGAATAGAAGGTCCAGACGTACGAAGCGCTGACGCAAAGTCTCAAACAGCGCATCGACCGCCTGCGGGTCGGCGACATCCGTCGACTTGATCATGGCGGCGGGCCTGCGTTCGCCCGCCAGCGCCGCCGTTTGCTCTAGCGCTTCCACGCCCCGGCCGGCTAGGACTACATTCCAACCATCGGCCAAGAGAGCCAATGAAACCGCGCGGCCAATCCCGCCGCCGGCACCTGTAACTAAGGCCACTCGCTCAGCTTTCATGGCTGATCTCCTTTAGGGACGCCCGAATCAGCGCTAGGGCATGCCTTTTTTGCATTCCTGGGAATGTGACGCCAGCCTCCCGGGTTATTTTCCTGGCGTCAGCGGAAACTCATTTTCCCCAGATTTTCGCGTAGGCGTCCCGGTAGTGATTGTCCGGGTCATAGATATCCTTCTTGCCGCCGTCTTGATCGACGTTCTTCGCCGTAACGAGATGCACCGGCGCGACATAGCCCGATGGCGCCTGTCCCGCGAAGGCACGATTGAGCTCGTCGATCACCTGCCAACCCTGGAGGATCAGAGGCTCCGGCACCGTCGCCGCCTGAAACTGACCGGACCGGATCCGCTCATAGGCCGAGATGCTCCCGTCGCCCGCGCTGATATTGACGGGCGGCCCGGCCGGGTCACGGCCCGCGTCGGTGAGGGACGGCCCCATGAAATCGTAATAGAGGTCATTGATCGCGAGGGAATAGGTCCATTTCGCGCCATAACGCTGCAGCAGAGAGGTAGTGAGCTGCGGCATGCGCGTGCTGGTATCCGCGAGCGGCGTGTCCTCGAAGGACAGGATCGTGCATTCGGTGCAACGTTTCACCTCGTCGCGCATCATCCGGGCTTTCGACAGCGCAATCGCATAGGCACTATCGGTGAAGACGATGACGCCGGCATGTCCGTCGCTCATCGCAATCGCATAGTCGGCGGCAACCTTGGCCACATTAGCGCTGTCGCTCGTGATATTGGTGAAAACATGCTCGTCCGGCATCGCGCCCGGCTTCGGGCCGCCATGCCAGGCGACAATCTTTATGCCCTGGTCGACCGCCTGCTGGATGCTCGCGGCATTTTGCACGACGTCATAGCCACCGATGACGATCCCATTGGGCTTGAGCGCCATGGCCTGGCCGAAAGCGGATTGAATGCCGGATATACTCCCTTGCCCGTCGAGCACTCGGATCGTCCAACCGATCTTGGCACCCGCCTGCTTGACGCCGTCGCCAACCTCTTGAATGCCGCCGTTGCGAAGATCCGCTGCGACATACACGACGGTTTTACCTGTTGCCGCGACGGGCCCCGTGGTCGGGCCGGTCCAGGCTGATGCAGGCGCCGTCGCGGCGGCGACCACCGCCTTCGCCTGGGACAGCACGTCATCTGCTCGTGCCGCCGCTGAAAAGCCGAGTAAGAGCGCCACGCCGAGGAAGACCGCGCCGCACATTTCGGTTTCGGTAAGTCTCATCAGTATTTTTCTCCCTTGATCTTGGGCTCGATGATCGGCGCGCCGCCGTCACCTTACGCAAAGATCAGCTTTCGAGGGGGGTCGGATCACCTTGCACACGCCGCTCGATTCCTCCCGCGCCTTCTTGCCGATCTTCGCCGGATGTTCACCCCATTACTATGCAGGGCGGGCCACTACACTTGAATGTGCGCGGTTGCCTCGGCATAACATCGATCGTTCCTAGGAAGAAGTTTTTTGTGGTGGGGGTGGTGGTGCGAACAGGTGGGGTAAAGCGATCGGATCTCTTCAATCTCGATGGGCGTCTTGCGGTGATCACGGGTTCGAGCCAGGGGATCGGCTTCGCGATCGCCGAAGGTTTGGCGGAGGCGGGCGCGCGGGTCGTGCTGAATGGCCGAGACGCAAGCCGGCTGTCCGCGGCAGCCCACGCGCTCGGCGCGCAAGCTCTTCCGGCCGACAACGGGCTCGGTGCCTTCGATGTCACGGATCCGACAGCGGTTGAAGCCGGAATTGCCCGGATCGAGGCTGAGGTTGGGCCGATCGATATCCTCGTCAACAATGCCGGTATCCAGCGGCGCCAACCCCTCGACGAGTTCTCTGTTGAGACTTGGCGGGAGGTGATGCGGACGAACCTCGATAGCGTGTTCTTCGTGGGTCAAGCCGTCGCACGCAGGATGATTCCCAGAGGCCAGGGTAAGATCATCAACATTGCGAGCCTGCAGAGTGAGGCGGCCCGTCCGACAATCGCGCCGTACACGGCGTCGAAGGGTGCGGTGAAGATGCTGACGCGCGGGATGTGTGCGGATTGGGCGCAGCATGGGCTGCAGATCAACGCGATCGGCCCGGGCTACTTCGAAACTGAGCTGAACAGCAAGCTGCGCGACGATCCGGTATTCGATGCGTGGCTGCGCAAGAGGACACCATCAGGCCGCTGGGGGCGCGTCGAGGAGCTCAAAGGGGCCGCGGTGTTTTTGGCCTCGGCCGCTTCGAGCTTCGTGAACGGTCAGGTGATTTACGTGGATGGCGGGGTGCTGGCGGTTCTTTGATACGACGCGAGTTGCCGTCCTTTCGCGCCCAGCATCAGGCGCACGCGCCAGGGTCACGGCTTATCATGTGACCCCGGACATTTCCTCTCAGTGTGGGATCATCCAAGGGACAACATATTGCTGGAGAAGAGCGAGGAGGCCGACCAGCAAAGTGAGAAAGACACTATGCTTGAAGGTTCGCCGAAAAACATTGCCCTCCTGTCCAACGAGTTCGGTGACGGAGACACCGGTTGCGATATTCTGCGGTGAGATCATCTTACCCATCACGCCGCCGGACGAGTTCGTTGCGGCAAAAAGGATGGGGTTGAGCTTGAGTTGATTCGCCGCCACGACCTGCAAATTCCCGAACAGCGCATTGCCCGAGGTGTCGGAGCCCGAGAGGAACACAGCGACCCAGCCGAGGAAGGCAGAGGCAACCGGAAATAGCAGGCCACCCAGGGATGCGACCGCTTTACCAAGTGTATATGTCATCCCGCCATAATTCATCACATAAGCAAGCGCGATGATGAAGGCGACGGTAAGGATCGCCAGCCGGAGCTGAATGAAGGTACGGCCGAAGCAGCGAAAGAATTCGGTGACGCTGACACCAAGCAGCAGCGCCGTGGCGATAGCCGAGACGAAAATCGCGGTTCCCGTCGCGAACGGTTGAAAATCCCAAATCGCGGCATAGGGCTTATTATAGAGGGTAATGAAAACCGCATTATGCAGCCCGGGCCAGGGGAGTTTCTGCTCGCCAATCAGGAAGATCTTCAGGGTGGTCCAGATAATGACGACCGCGGAGACCAATAGCCAAGGCACCCAGCCTTGCCAACCAGAAACCTTCGACAATCGCCCCTGCCCCGCCGCGACATGTTTCATCGCGAACCGCGCATCAGGCGCCGGCGACCATATTTTCAGGAAGCCGATCGAGACGATCAGCGAGACGAGAGAGGCGAGCACATCGGTCAGACGATAGTCGAGGTAGTTCGATGTGAAGAACTGCGTCAGCGCGAAGCTGCCACCGGCGACGAAAAGCAGTGGCAGCAATGCCCGAACGGACCGCAAGCCTCCGAAGACGAACATCACATAGAACGGCAAGAGGAAGGCGAAGAATGGCAACTGCCGCCCCACCATTGCCCCTAGCGACACATCCGATAGATGCGTGACGGAGCCGAGAACGGTGACGGGAACGCCGAGCGCGCCAAAGGCCACTGGAGCGGTGTCGAAAATGAGCGTGAAGGTCAGCGCCTCAATTGGCGCCCAGCCAATCATAATGAGCAGCGACGAGATAATGGCGACCGGCGTACCGAATCCGGCGATGCCCTCCAGCAAAGCGCCGAAGCAGAAGCCAAGTATAATAAGCACAACCCGCTTGTCGTCGGGCATATGCTCCAGCACCCAATCCCTGAAGGCGTCGAAGCGTCCCGAGACGACGGCGATATTGTAAATGGTCAGCGCGGCGACGACGATCCACATGATCGGCCAAAGCGCGAAAACCACGCCCGCGACGGCCGAGTCGAGGGTGATGCCGACGGGCACATGCCAGCCCAGAACCGCGACCAGGATACCAACCACAAGCCCGGCCAGCGCCGCCTCCCACCCAGGGCGACGCAGCCCCCCGAGAAGAACGAGCACGGTCAGGATCGGCAGGGCCGCTACGATGAACGAAAGGCCCAGACTTCCCGCTATCGGCGTAAGATATTGCTGAAACATCCGTATTTTCCTCCCCGACCTCATGAGGGAGCAACCTGGCACCTCACGTCAAAGCATTACTGACCGATCCGCCGACCGGATCTGGGTCGATCCGCAGGCATCGGGCCATAGACCCGCACAGTCAACCCGGCCGAGAGGCCCCGGTCATGTTCAGATAGAGCGCATAGACCGAGCTGCTGGCCGCCATGAACAGCCGGTGTCCTCGCCTGCCGCCGAAGCACAGATTGGCGCAGGTTTCGGGCAGGTGTACCTTTCCGATGAGATCACCATCCGGCGCGTAGCAACGGACGCCGTCCTCAGCCGGGTCCGCCCATCCCATGCTGCACCAGACGTTCCCATCCGCATCCGTCCGCAGCCCATCCGTGAGGCCCGGAGCGAAGCCATCCGCGAACACTCGGCCACCGCTGAGCTTGCCGCCCTTCACGTCAAAAACGCGAATATGCGCCGGTCCGCCATGGGTGAGCCCGCTATCCACGATATACAAGCGAGACTCATCCGGCGAGAAGGCCAGGCCATTCGGGCGGGTGAAATCATCCGCGACAACCGTTGCCTCGCCCCGTACGGGATCGAGGCGATAGACCTGCCTCGGCAGCTCTGCCTCTGCGGTATGACCCTCGTAAGGCCCGTCTATGCCGTAACCTGGATCCGTGAACCAGATCGCGCCATCGGATGCGACGACCACATCATTTGGTGAGTTGAGGCGTTTCCCAAGGTGGCGATCCATCAGAACGGTAATCCGGCCATCCGCCTCCGTGCGGGTAACACGGCGCGAGTCATGCTCGCAGGTGACGAGCCGTCCTTCGCGATCGCGCGTATTGCCATTCGCATAGTGGCTATCCGTGCGGAACACGCTGACATGACCATCGTCTTCCAGCCAACGCATGATTCGATTGTTCGGGATGTCGCTCCACAGCAGATAACCGCCGGCGGGGAAGTAGACCGGGCCCTCCGCCCAGCGGAAGCCTGTCGCGATCCGCTCGATGCCTGCGTTTCCCTGGCGGGCTTTGAACCGGGGGTCCAGCGACTCGACCCGAGGGTCCGGATAGCGGGTGTCTTGCAACACACCGAGCGGGAGCGATGCCGGCCGCCCGAAAGAGTGACCGTTTCCCTTAAAGCCAAACTCGCCCATGTCGTCTCTCCCTGTCGTCACCCGTGCCGGATTGTTGCGGCCATGCGTCAACGCCCGATCCCGGCGGGTTCCTGTTTCCGTCCAGCGGAGGGTATTCGAAAACAGAGGCGGATGGATAGCGTCCGGCGTCTCCTGAGTGAGGTCGGGGTAGCGAGCCGCTGCCAGGGCCGCCGAGCCTTCAAAGCCGGTCCCCGACAGGTCGCCTCTCACGATACCGCTAGGCCCTATTTGGCGCCGAGCATAACGCCTTCGAGATCGTGCTCGATCCCGAGAAGAACTTGCGGGCTACGATTCTTTAGCATGACGAACCAAATTCCTCCCACGAGCATATAGGCCGCGAAGCCATAGGGCAGGTAGTCATAGGGAGCCGCCGGCACGGGATAGACGCTGCCGACCAGAGACAAGACCATCAATATGCTGCCGATGCCCCCCATCACGTAGACCATTGGCGTGCCGTCCCCGGTCTTGCGCAGAAGCACTGGAGCCGCAATCGAGCACATCAGATAGACCACGATAAAGCCGAAGCTCGCGACCGTGCCGAACCAGCCGAGCAGATCCGTCTCTGAATGCTTGTAGAACGCGGCGCAGGCGACGAAGTTGATCACTACGCCGATTGTTACGGCAACATGCGGAGTCCTGTGTCGTTCATGCACAATTCCCATCGTGTGGTGCACAAATTGATAGCGTCCGAGTGAGAACAGTATGCGCGAGAACGAGTTGATAGAGGCCAAAGCGCAGGCAAAGCAGCTCACCATTGCACCGATATAGACCAGGATCGTCAGCGCGGCGCTCTTACCCACAATCTCCGACAGCGGTCCGGTGCTCGCCCCGAGCTTGGCGGTATCGTCGTTGAAGCCTTGAACGATGAGATAAGTGGTCACAATGAAGACCGTGCCGGCCAGAATTGGCGTCAGTATGACCGCTCGCGGTATCACCTTTTTTGGATTGCGAGTCTCTTTGCCGAGAGTGGCGGCGCTTTCGAAGCCTACATAGGAGAAGATGCCGAAGACGATCGACTGAGCGACAGCTCCGAAGCTGGCACCCTGCAGGCGGGCCTGTTTCACGTCGAGGGCAAAGCCATGATGCTTCCACGAAAGGAAGCAAACTACCGCGATGATCGCAACAGAAACGACCTCAAGGCCAAGACCCAGCCTTGAGGAGAAGCGGATGTCGCGGATTGCGAAGACATAGACCAGAGCGCTGATCACAAAGTAGAGAATGTAGCTCGGCACGATGCCGGGGAAGCCGAAGGCGGTAATCAAGGACTGCAGGAACAGAGCAGTCGCCGCCGTCAATGCCATCGCGGTGAAGACATAGGCCGCCAGCATGGCCCATCCGGCGAGCATTCCCGTCGTCGGGCCAAGACCACGTGACACGTAGATGAAAAAGGACCCTGCTGCCGAAATCTTGCCCGCGAGTTTGCCGATATTATAGCCAACCACCACGAGCGCGATCGTCGCAAGAACATAGACCAGCCATGACGCCGTTCCAGCGGTCGCGGCCACGACGGCAACCGCAATGGCAGGCGTAAGGGTTGGCGAGACATTCGCCACAGATTGGCCGATTGCCTCGAGAAAACTCAAACTATCCGTTCTCAACTCTGGCATTTTGACGCTCCGTGCTTGCTATGGGATGTAACGGCTTCCACTTGTCATCGAGCGCGCCCAGGTCTGGGTCATCACCAGAAAGCTATTTGCAATTGTTGTGCCGTGGAGCGCAGTTTTGCTCCTGCGAGCGGTGATTTTCGTGATCTGATCTGGCAAAATGGCATTGACCAAGCGACATGATGTCTACTGGTTCAGACGATGTAGGGTGGGTTGTCTTTTGTATGAACCGTGCTCATTCCACCAGGTTATGCTCGGAAGGCCGAGCATCCACGTCTCTGCTCGCGTGACGAATGCGAGGCGTGGATGGCACGGCATGCCCCAACTGCCCCCGCGTGCCATGACGATGTCAGGGGCGCGGCTCAGTAATAGATCATCACACTCAACTTTCGCTGAATCGATGTCGTCGTGGAGCGGGAATGCCGCTAGATTGGAGTGGGGACGGGACGGAATTTTCCGCTCTGCAACAAAGTCCTTCGATCAGCAGTGTGCCCGGTGGCTCAGCAGTCAAGGGTGGTTTGCCGCTCCCACTCTGTAAGGTGGCCGCAATAACTATCCCACTCAGCATGCTTCAGTTTGAGATAGGGCTCGACAAGCCCGCCCCCCAGCCGCTTGCGCAGTGGCGCTGAGATTTCGAGCGCACGCAGAGCGTCGAGCAGGTTGAGCGGCAGGCGTTTGACGTCCTTGTGCGCGTGGCCCTGCGCATACATGTCGATGTCGAGCGGTGTGCCTGGATCTCGCTTCTCCTCGATGCCGTCGATTGCCGCCGCGATGATACCCGCTTGCAGTAAATACGGATTTGCCGCCCCGTCCGGTAGCCGCATCTCGAACCGCCCGCCGCCTGGGACGCGGATCATATGCGTGCGGTTGTCGCCACCGAAGGTCACGGTGTTGGGGGACCAGGTAGCGCCCGATATCGTGCGCGGCGCATTGATCCGTTTGTAGGAGTTCACGGTCGGATTAAGAAGCGCGCATAACGCCTCCGCGTTGTGAACCAGGCCGCCCACGACGTGGTAGCCGATCGGAGAAAGACCCAGTGGATCGCTATCTTCGCTGGAGATATTTCGCTCGCCTTGCCAAAGCGACACATGCGCGTGGCAGCCGCTGCCGGTGAGATGCAGGAATGGCTTGGGCATGAAAGTGGCGCGCAGCCCATGTTTCTCGGCGATCGAGCGGGCAAGAAACTTGAAGAAGACATGGCGGTCGGCTGTGACCAGAGCCTCGTCGAACAGCCAGTTCATTTCGAACTGCCCGTTCGCATCCTCATGATCGTTCTGATACGGCTCCCATCCCAGATCCGCCATCGCGTCGCAGATTTCGGCGATGACATCATAGCGGCGCATGAGGGCGGAAGCGTCGTAGCAGGGTTTAGCCGCCGTGTCGCCCCCGTCGGCGATGGCCTGCGCATCCGGTGTCACGAGAAAGAACTCGCATTCGACGCCGCTTTTCACGGTGTAGCCAAGCTGCGCCGCCTGGGCAATCACGCGCCTGAGCGCGTTCCGTGGTCCCTGTTGGATCAGCTCGCCACGCATGTAAAGATCAGAAGCGACCCAGCCCACCTCCGGTTTCCAAGGCAGCCGCACGAAGCTTGCTGGATCTGGCATAGCGATCAGATCGGGATCTGCGGGCGACATGTCGAAGGCCGCGGCGAAACCCGCGAAGCCTGCGCCGTTCTTCTGCATGCCGGCAATCGCGGAGGCCGGCACCAGTTTGGCACGCTGATGGCCGAGAAGATCCGTGAAGGAGATCAGGAAATAGCGAACACCATGCGCTTCAGCCAGCACCGCGAGCTGTTCTTCCTTCAATCGGAGTTCCTCGGCCATCAATGTTCTGTCTCCGAAAGGTTGGGATGATGCCGCGGCGAGGCTACGCAGGGCGGGGTAAGTGAGGCGTCAGAAACCAGCTTTTCCAGGATACCAATCGGTCCCCGCCAGGGGGATGCGCGCCATTGCGGCGGCCTCCATGGTCAATGCGACCAAGTCCTCTGGCTCCAGATTATGAAGGTGGCTTTTCCCGCAGGCCCGCGCGATCGCCTGTGCCTCCAGCGTCATCACGGAAAGGAAATTTGCGAGCCGCCTGCCACCAACAATCGGATCGAGCCGCGCGGCGAGCGCCGGATCCTGAGTGGTGATGCCGGCCGGGTCGCGGCCCTCATGCCAGTCATCATAAGCACCGGAGGTCGTGCCAAGCTTCTGATATTCTTCTTCCCAAGCCGGGTTGTTGTCACCGAGAGCAATCAGCGCCGCCGTTCCGATTGCCACCGCGTCAGCGCCCATCGCGAGGGCCTTCGCCATATCGGCGCCGCTGCGAATTCCGCCCGAAACGATCAGCTGGACCTTCCGATGCATCCCGAGATCCTGCAAAGCCTGCACCGCCGGGCGGATCGCCGCGAGGATCGGCAAACCAACATTTTCGATGAACACATCCTGCGTCGCGGCGGTGCCGCCCTGCATGCCGTCCAGCACAACCACATCGGCGCCAGCCTTCACCGCCAGCGCGATATCGTAATAAGGCCGGCTGGCGCCCACCTTCACAAAGATCGGCTTTTGCCATCCGGTAATCTCGCGCAGCTCCTCGATCTTGATCTCAAGGTCATCGGGGCCTGTCCAATCCGGATGACGACAGGCGGAGCGCTGGTCGATCCCCTCGGGCAGATCACGCATCTTCGCCACGCGCTCGGAAATCTTCTGTCCGAGCAACATGCCACCGCCGCCTGGCTTAGCACCTTGGCCGATCACGATTTCGATCGCGTCAGCACGACGCAAGTCATTCGGGTTCATCCCGTAGCGCGATGGAAGGTACTGGTAGATCAATGTCGCCGAATGGCCGCGCTCCTCCTCCGTCATGCCACCATCGCCGGTCGTCGTCGATGTTCCGGCGAGCGTGGCGCCACGTCCTAGCGCCTCCTTTGCTTGACCCGACAAAGCGCCGAAGGACATCCCGGCGATCGTCACGGGAATCTTGAGCTCGATCGGCTTTTTCGCGAGCCGACCTCCGAGCGTGACCTTGGTGTCGCAACGTTCGCGATACCCCTCCAGCGGATAGCGCGAGATGGAGGCGCCGAGAAACAGCAGATCGTCGAAATGCGGAAGCTTGCGTTTCGCTCCACCGCCACGGATATCGTAGATTCCGGTGGCGGCGGCACGGTTGATCTCGGCGATCGTATGCCGGTCGAAAGTCGCCGACTGGCGCGGCAATGTCTGCGGTCCCGGTTTTGAAGGTGCGGTCATGGGCCTCAATACGAACTCACATTGTCGACATGGAAGTGATAGAGGCTGCGTGCCGACCCGTAGAGTGCGAAGTCTCGGACGTCGAACTCGGAGAGTTCAGCGCGCAGGAGCAGGGCCGCAAGCGTAGCGCGGTCCGCCTCATTCATTTCCTTGCGCTCGCAATCGGCACCGAGGCTTTTCACCGCTCCGCGAACGAACAGCCGAGCCTCGTACAAACTGTCCCCGAGAGCTTCTCCCGCGTCGCCGCAGACAACCAGATTGCCCGTCTGGCCCATGAAAGCGCTCATGTGACCCACGGAACCACGCACGACGATATCGATGCCTTTCATCGAAATGCCGCAGCGTGCACCGGCGTCACCCCGGACCACCAGCAGGCCGCCGCGACCGGTGGCACCAGCCGCCATGCTGGCATTGCCAAGGACACGCACCTCGCCGCTCATCATGTTCTCGGCGACACCTGGACCCGCATTTCCTTCGATGGTGACAATGGCCTTCTGGTTCATACCGGCCGCGTAGTAGCCGACATGTCCCCTGACTCTCACGCGTATCGGCGCGTCGAGCCCGACCGCGACAGCGTGCCGGCCACGCGGATTGAGGATCTGCCAGGACGTGCGGTGAGTGTCGGCGGGCAGCCCATGCAGTTGTTCGTGCAGCTCCCGCAGAGGCACGCTCGCAAGGTCGACGGTCTCGGAATGCGGCATGGCATTCAAGCCTGACGCTCCCAGAAATAGACCTTCTGCGGTTCGGGCTCGAAGATTCGCGCATCTTCGATGCCAGGCAAATCGACCAGGGCGCGGTATTCGGAACCGAAGGCCACATAGTCGTCGGTTTCGGCCATCACCGCCGGCTTGCAAGCTATGGGATCGCGCAGCACGCCGAAGCCCGACTTGGTGCCGACCACGAAAGTGTAGAAGCCGTCGAGATCGGACAGCGCGGCCGTGAGCGCCTCATCGAGCCGCGCGCCCTGCGCGAGCCTCCAAGAGAGATAGCCCGCCGCGACCTCCGTATCGTTCTCGGTCTCGAAGACCTGCCCATCGGCTTTCAGAATGCGGCGAATGGCGTTGTGGTTCGATAGCGAGCCGTTGTGGACAAGGCACTGATCCGCGCCCGTCGAAAACGGATGAGCCCCTGCGATTGTCACCGCGGACTCGGTCGCCATCCGCGTATGGCCGATCGCGTGAGTGCCGCCCATGGCTGTCAAACCAAAGCGGTCCGTGACGTCCTCAGGCAACCCGACACCCTTGTAGAGTTCCATCGTGCTGCCCGTTGCCACCACCTTCACCTCGGAAGACAGGGCAGCGAGCGCGCTCCTGGCTTCCTCAACTGCCAGGGAAGGCACCGACAGGACGGCATGATCGTCATGACAGGTGACCGAGACCGCGATGTCGAGCCTCTGGCTGAGCGCGCTCGCTAGTGCCGAGAAATCAGTATCGCGATGGCCGCGCAGCGTCATCTTCACGCGCTCCGCGACTGGGCTTCCATAGAGGGCGAAGCCTGTGCTGTCAGGGCCGCGGTCGCTCATAACCCTCAGCATCTCGGTCATCCTCCGGCCAAGCTGAGGCTCCAGCGCCGGGTTCTTTAGGAACAGACCAACAATGCCGCACATCGCTATGCCCCAACCTGGCGACTAACCGTGAAATTAGGCTACGAGCGCGCCCAGCCCAGGTCAACCGTCACGAATAAATCTTTCTCAACAGGAAAGCGGGTCAGTCTAGCCGGCGCGGGTAGACGATGATCGAGAGATAGGTCATCGGCTTGTCCGTGAGTTCCTCTGGGCCATGCGGCGCCGCGCTGTCGAAGAGCAGCGTATCGCCGGCGGACAGATCGTAACTCCGGTCGCCGTGGCGATATCTCACCTTCCCCGACAGCATATAGATCAGTTCGATCCCCTCATGGCGGAAGCTCGTATAGGGCCGCGCCTCCTCATGGAGGGTGATCAGATACGGTTCCATGACGACCGGGCCACCCAGCACGTGCCCCAGAAGCTGGTATTCGTGCCCAGCCTTGGTGCCGCGGCGCTCGATGACCACGCCCTGCCCCTTCTTGACGAGAGAACTGTCCCGCCGCTCCTCAAAGGTCGAGAAGAGGTGGCTCAGGGGCACGTTCAAAGCGCCGCACACCGCCTGGAGCGTGGCGAGCGACGGGGAGATTTGGCCGTTCTCGATCTTGGACAGCATGCCCAGCGAGATTCCGGCCGAGGTCGCGAGTTCAGCACCCGTCAGATCGGCACGGCGGCGCAGCAGACGGATTTGCGCCCCGAGCGATTCCTCGAGCGTCATCTCCCGCACCGGCGCGGCCGACGAACCAGTCGGCAGATTGCCGTCCGGCACCGGCTCGTTCAGGGAGGACGATCGGGTCGAAGCCATATTTCCTCAGCGTCGCGCCACGGATCGATAGACCACGCCGCGCGAAGCCTGTCACGCCGGGCTGCCCTCACCCAGGAGGCAACACCGTGATCCCAAACTCTTCGCCGGCGGGAAGCAGCCAGCCGATGAGCGAGCCCGCGTAGCCGCGTGCGACGGCGATCTCATAGCTTGGCGTGTCGTCCAGTTGCCAGATCTGCACACCGATATGGCCGGCCAAGGTGAGCGCGGTGTCCCCCGGAGTGAAGGCGCGCGGATGGAGGTCGATCGCCAAGCCCTTGGCGAGGGTTTCGCGAGTGCGTGAACCGCTTAGGCGCAGAACCGACCGGCCGTCACTCTGGTCGGTCAGCGAGGCGAGGCTACCGAGACGATCCTTGAGGCTCAATTCCAGGTCGCCCGTGCCCTCGGCGATGGCGAGCCATTGGGCACCGCCCGACCAGAGGAAGGCAAGCCGCCCGTCCCCGGCGCGTCGTGGGGTCGTCGGCAGTTCGAGGCCCCAGGACCTCTGCACCGCGACCGCGAGAGCGCCCCCCTGTCCGCGTCTCGCGGCGAGGTTGACAATGTGCAACCCGGTTCGTTCCTGCACGACAAGGCCATCCTGGCCGGGTTGGCCGTAGTGCCCGGGCTGAAGGACAGCCGCCAAAGGCGAGCGGGACAGAAGGCCGATTTCAACCACGGAGGCGGTCTCCCGTTGGATCAACAAGGACTGGGGACACAATCTCAACTTCCAGATCGCCGCCTCGCACAGGGTCATAAGCCCGGACGACTTCGCCAAGACGCTCAGTCCCGCGCTGCAACAGGCCAAGGCCGATCCAATGACCAAGAGCGGGGGAATAGGCCACGGAGGTCACATAGCCCTCGTCATTGGCAGCAAGATTCTCCACGTTCCTGGCGAGAAAATGCGCCCCCGCTCGAAGTCGCGCGGCGCGGTCCCAAGGACGAATGCCGACCAGCACCGGCCGATCGGTGGCCGTGAGCCCAGCGCGCTGCGCCATGGCCTTGCCGATGAAATCCTTCGTCTTTGACATCATGCGGCCGAGGCCAATATCCGCGGCGGTGGTTTGGCCGCTCAGCTCATTGCCGGCCGGATGTCCCTTCTCAACGCGCAACACGCCTAGCGCCTCGATGCCATAGGGTGTGACGCCGAGCGGTTTTCCGATCTCCATCAGGCGGCGCATCAGGGCATCACCATAACGAGCCGGCACCGCGAGTTCGTAGGCCAGTTCACCGGAGAATGAGATGCGGAAGAGACGCGCCTTGAGACCGCCGCAGATCGTCAGCTCGGCACAGCTCATGTAAGGGAAAGCGGCATTGGAGATGTCGAAGCCCGCATCCACGACACCTTCGATCACCGCACGCGACCGCGGCCCCGCCACCGCGATTTGCGCCCATTGCTCGGTGACCGAAATCATCTGCACGTCCAATTCAGGCCATAACCACTGGCTGCAGAAATCGAGGTGCCGTGAAACGCTCACGGCATTAGCCGTCGTCGTGGTCATGAGGAACCGGTCGCCGGCCAGGCGAGCGGTCGTGCCGTCATCCATCACGAACCCATCTTCACGCAGCATTACGCCATAGCGCACGCGACCAATCGGCAAGGACGCGAAGTTGTTGGCGTAAACGCGGTCCAGCAGCACCGCGGCATCCGGACCTTGAATGTCGATCTTCCCCAGCGTGCTCACGTCGCAGAGCCCTACTGCCTCACGTACGGCGCGGGCCTCGCGCGTTGCGGTCACCAGCCAATCCGCCTCTCCGGGACGCGGGAAATATTGCGCGCGCAGCCACGGTCCGGTCTCCACGAAGACAGCGCCTTGCTCCGTCGCCCAATCATGCGTTGGCGTGAGGCGTGTCGGCCTGAACTCGTGGCCTCGGTGCCGACCTGCCAGTACGCCGACGGAGACTGGAGTATAAGGTGGCCGGAAGGTGGTGGTGCCGGTTTGGGCGATGGTCCGCTCGTTAAACTCCGCCATCAGAGCCAGGCCGTTGACGTTTGAGGTCTTGCCCTGATCGGTCGCCATGCCGAGCGTGGTGTAGCGCTTGAGGTGCTCAACCGCCCGGAAGCCCTCGCGCTGCGCCAGGGCGACATCGCTCGCGGCCACATCGTTCTGGAAATCGACGAAGGCCTTGCCCTTTCCGCCCCGCACCCGCCACAGCGGCTGCAACTCTGCGCTTTCGCCATCCGTCTCGGGAATGGCTGGAAGGCTCGTCTGGAAACCAGCCAGCCGCGCCGCCTCCGCCCCGGCCTGCGCGCCGGAGGCGAGGCAGTCGGCAAGCAGCGGGTCACCCGTCGCTGCGCCAGCCACCGCCATGCCGGGCGGCAGGTGCGACGGCGGCAGGAAGGCGGCCTTGGCTTCGCTCCAGACCGGCTTTCCGCCGTGGTGCGAGGTGAGATGCACCGTCGGGCTCCAGCCGCCCGACATGGCGAGCAGATCGCAATCGAAGTTGTGGCGCGTCCCCGCCGCATCGGTAACCACCGCACCCCGTAACGCCAGTCGGCCGCGTGTTTCGGTGATCCGAGCTCCAGCAAGTAGTTTTGCGCCCGCTGCTTCGGCTATGCGGCTTATCTCGGGCGTTACCTCGGCTCTCGCATCCACCAGCGCCGCCACCGCGACACCTGCGGCGGCGAGATCGGCGACTGTGCGCGCAGCATCGTCATTATTGGCGAAGACGACGGCCCGCCGGCCCGGCGCCACGCCGAAGCGGTTGACGTAGGTGCGAACGGCGCCCGCCAGCATCACGCCGGGACGGTCGTTGTCTCCGAAGACCAGCGGTCTCTCAAGGGAACCGGCACACAGCACATGCCGCTTGGCGATAATGCGCCAAAGGCGCTGGCGCGGCTGGAACATCGGCGGAACAGGCAGATGGTCGCCGACGCGTTCCACCGCGCCGTAGGCGCCGTCGAATACGCCGAAGACGCTGGTTCGTCGCAGAATGCGGCACTCCGGGGCGGCTCGCAGTTCCGCCTCGGCCTCGCGCAGCCACTCGAGAGCGGAGCGGTTGCCGATCATGCGACGCTCAGAGAGGAGACGGCCGCCGAGCAGGAAATCCTCCTCGCACAATACCACGCGCGCCCCTGCCCGCACCGCGGCCAGCGCCGCCATCAAACCAGCGGGACCGGCGCCGATCACCAGCACGTCGCAATGAGTAGTGGTCTTCTCATAGTGATCCGGATCGTGCGAGCCTGAGGCTCGACCCAAGCCAGCCGCGCGGCGGATCAGTGGCTCGTAGACCTTCTCCCAGAAGGATGCCGGCCACATAAAGGTTTTGTAGTAGAAGCCCGCCGCGAGAATCGGCGCCACAAACTGATTCACGCCCATCACGTCGAACCGCAAGGACGGCCAGCGGTTCTGGCTGGTTGCAGTCAAACCCTGGAACAGTTCCGCGACCGTCGCGCGGGTATTGGGCTCTCGCCGCGCGCCATCGCGCAGCTCGACTATCGCATTGGGCTCTTCCGGACCGGCGGAAAGTATGCCGCGTGGCCGGTGATATTTGAACGAACGGCCGACGAGCCGGACGCCGCTGGCCAGCAAAGCGGAGGCCAAAGTATCGCCGGAGTGGCCACTATAGCGCTGTCCGTCGAAGGTGAAATCCAGCAGGTTTTTCCTGTCGACTCCGGCTGCCTCGGCAAGCCGGAACGGCTGTGCCGGTCTCGTGGAGACAGCGGCGGCAGGCGCCGCGATTTCGCGCGGAAATGTTTCTGAGGCAGTCGACATCACGCGGTCACCGGACGGCGGGCCAGCGCGACGTCCTGCGCGAGAGTTACCGCGAATATCTCATGCGTTCTCACATCTCGCTCCACCACCAACCAGGCGTGGCAACCCGCCGCATGATACCAAAGTTCGCTGTGTCGGCCGGCCGGATTGTCCCGCAAATGGACATAGGCATTCCAGGTTTCGGCCGAGCTATCCGGGTGTGGGCGCCGCACGGTGGCGTCGCCATGATAGACAAACTCCTCAGCGCCACGCTCGCCGCAGAGGGGGCAGATGATCCGCATGATTGCTCCGCTCCTCAGTGAAGGTTCGGCTGAGCGCCGGCGCCTCGTTCGTCGATGGGATACCCCTGTGCGAAGCGATCTAAGCGAAGAGCCTTGGCGACTTCGTGTGGCTCATCCCGCGCGATAAGATGCGCAAAGCACCAGCCCGATGCTGGCGTTGCCTTGAAGCCGCCATAGCACCAGCCCGCATTGAGATAGAGGCCATCTACGGGAGTGCGATCGATGATGGGGCTACCATCCATCGACATATCCATAATGCCACCCCATTGTCGCAGCACGCGCAGCCGGCCCATGCCGGGCATCAGAGCCATGCCGCTCTCGCAAACATCTTCGACGACCGGAAGATTGCCGCGCTGCGCGTAGGAATTATAGCCGTCGATATCGCCACCGAAGACCAGGCCGCCTTTGTCCGACTGGCTGACGTAGAAGTGCCCGGCCCCGTAAGTCACCACACCGTCGAAAAAGGGTTTTAGTCCTTCTGATACGAAGGCCTGCAAAACATGGCTCTCGATCGGCAATCGCAACCCGGCCATAGCAGCGACGCGGGAGGAATTGCCCGCGCAGGCCAGGCCGATTTTGCCCGCTCCGATGAAGCCGCGCCCTGTCTCGACTCCGACGGCGCGACCGCCTTCCACCCGGATGCCGGTGACCTCGCAATTCTGGATAAGATCGACACCACGCTGGTCCGCCGCCCTGGCGTAGCCCCAAGCCACCGCATCGTGTCGCACCGAGCCCCCACGCGGTTGCAGCAGGCCACCTACAATAGGGAATCTTGCGCTATCGTAGTCGAAGAAAGGATACATCCGCCTGACCGCGTCACGGTCGAGCAACTCCGCATCCACCCCATGCAGGCGCATCGCATTGCCGCGCCGTGCATAGGCATCGCGCTGAGCATCGGAGTGGCAAAGGTTGAGCACACCTCGCTGGCTAACCATCGCGTTGTAATTGATGTCCTGCTCAAGCCCTTCCCAAAGTTTCAGGGAATGCTCGTAGAACGGAACGTTGCCCGGCAGCAGGTAGTTTGAACGGATGATCGTGGTGTTGCGGCCGACATTGCCGCTGCCGAGATAGCCTTTTTCCACGACCGCGACATTGGTGATGCCGTGCTGGCTGGCGAGATACCAGGCGGTCGCAAGCCCATGGCCCCCACCGCCCACGATGATGACATCGTATTGCGCCTTAGGCTCAGCGTCACGCCAGACAGGCGCCCAGCCACGCTGGCCGCGGAATGCCTGCGCCAGCACCTGAACGATCGAGTAACGTGTCTTAGCCATCAACAGGCTCCTCGGACGGCGTGGCGGCTCGCGGCTTCTAGGCTGCTCGAGGAAACGCGAGCCACTTGCATCTGACACTCCAGCCCACCCTCCGATCAAGCGGAGACGGGTCAATTCAGGGACGACGAGAAAGACGTGTCGCGGGCGTTTCTTATGCGCGCAATCCGGGCCGATAGCTGTCAGCGTGGCGACCGGCTTCACGGGAAGTCGACCTCTCCTCCAGTTTCAACGTCAGCCGCAGTAAGGTTCGACAGCCCTCACGGCGAGACCGGCATCTCAGCTCGAAGTCGAGGGGGAAGTGGCGCGATCGCGGATTCAGAAGCGATAGGCTGACGGCCGTTTTTAAAAAAGAGTCTTGCCGCTCAGGCGCATCCCTCTCTATTCATCAGGGCAAAATGATAGAAATCTTATTGGGGACAGCGGCATCATGATCGTCGCCTTGGGCAAGAATGCAAGCGAGGCAACTCAGAAGCCGCGCCCATCTCGTTCCGCTTCAATTTCCGTCCTCCTCATGGGATTGGTGCTTGGGAGTCCGGCTCTTGTGAACCAGGCATGGGCGGCGGACGACCCGGCGACGCAACCGACGATCGAGGCGCGTGTGCAAGCGATGGTCCCGAATGTCGAGGCCTATGCCACGAACGGTATGAAGTCCTTCGACTGTCCTGGCCTTGCAATCGGCATCGTCGTCGATGACAAGCTCATCTATGCCAAAGGCTTCGGCGTCCGCAGCAAGATCGGTGGAGTCCCAGTCGATTCACAAACTCTTTTTCAGATCGGGTCGGCAACCAAAAGCTTTCTCGCGACAACCCTGGCTTTGATGGTCGATCGTGGCAAGTTGCATTGGGATGATCGTGTGACCGACCTCGACCCGGAGTTCCAGTTGAAGGATGCCTGGGTCACCAGGGAGTTCAGAGTTTTCGATCTTCTCGCCCAGCGTTCGGGCCTCCCGCCCTATGCGAATGATGGCCTGTCTTTTTTGGGTCTGGATGAGACGGCGTTGATCCACTCCCTACGCTATGTCGAACCCGTATCGAGCTTCCGCTCGACCTTCGCCTATACCAATATTACCCATTTGCTAGCGGGCCGCATTGTCGCAAAGGCTGCCGGTGCAGCCGACTGGAATGCCGTGCTCCAGAAAGAGCTCCTCGATCCCTTGACGATGAGCGACACGTCCTACACCGCTGCCGCGATGGAACGCGCGTCCAATCACGCTGCCGGCTATCGCTGGACGCCGCAGGGCACGGTCGAGGTGCCCTTCACCCAGATATTCCCCTATTCCTACGATGGTGCGGGCGACATCAACTCCAATGTCGAGGACATGTCGCGCTGGATCCGGTTTCAACTTGGCCATGGCGCCTTCGCGGGACGTTCCATCGTCTCGCCCGAAAATCTAGCGGTAACCCATACGCCGAAGGTCGCGATAACCGAGAAGATCTCCTACGCGATGGGTTGGATCATCCAACAAACGACGAATGGCACCGTCGTCTGGCACAATGGGGGCACACCGAGCTTTGGAGCGTTTATGGGCTTGGCGCCCGACAGGAACGTCGGGGTCATCGTCCTCAGCAACGAAGGCAATGTGGGTTTCCCGGACGGGCTTGGTGCCTGGATCCTCGACCGCGTGCTCGGCAATCCCGAGACCGACTACCTGGCAGCGACGATCAAACGCGCGACCGCGAGCTATGATAAGGACGCCCAGCAATTCGCGAATCCCTTAACGCCAGCACCTTCGCCGCCACTTGCGCCGCTGGTTGGCTCTTTCGCCAACCCCGGCATCGGCAAGGTAATGGTCAGCGTGGAAGGCGATGGCTTGGTCATGGAGTTAGCGGCGACCGGGGCAAAGCTAAGGCTTGCGCCTTGGAACGGCGATGTCTTTACCGCTAGTCTCATGCCCACAGGACAATTCGCCGCGTTGGTGGCGAATAGCGGTCCTTCGCCCGCCGGCTTTGTCCAGTTCCAAGCGGATAAAACCGCGAAACTCGATGTGCTCCACCTATTGCTGACTGATAGCCAAGCCTACGATTTCCAGCGTGAATAATGCGTGCCCATGCGGTTAGGCTGCAGGTTTGCTTTCCAGGACAGGTTCACGCTCTACCGCTGAAGGCTGGGCCTCCCGCGATGGCGCAGAGCAGCTCGAACATCATCGTCGCTCCGGTTAGAGCGGTGAGGCCGGACGGGTCGAAGGGCGGCGACACCTCGACCACATCCGCGCCAGTGATGTGTAGAGGGTGCAGAAGACGCAACATCCGCTGGGCCTCTCGCGTCGTGAGGCCGCCGATCTCCGGCGTGCCGGTGCCGACCGCGAAGGATGGGTCGAGACAATCGATATCAAAGGTCACGTAGATCGGCCCTTCGCCCAGGATTGCGCAAGCCTCCGCCATGACGGCATCGACGCCGCGCGCCTCGACCTCCTCGACAAAGATGATGCGAATGCCTTGCGAGCGAGCATAATCGAAATCCGTCGGGTGGTAGATCGAACCTCGGATGCCGATCTGCACAATTCGCCGGCCGTCGAGCAAACCCTCTTCGATGGCGCGGCGAAAGGGCGAACCGTGAGTATAGGGGTTGTTCCCGAAATACGTGTCGTTGGTGTCGGAATGGGCATCGAATTGGATGAGTCCTACAGGCACGGTTTTCACTAAGCCGCGCAGGATCGGCAATGTCATCAGATGGTCGCCGCCAGCCGAGATTGGAATCGCACCCTGCGCTGCGATCTCCCTGAAGAAGCCCTCGATGCGTGAGAGGGAATCCAGAAGATCAATTGGGTTGACCGGCGCATCGCCTAAATCGCCGACACGAATGCGGTCATATGGAGAGATGCCCGACTCGTGATGCGTGCGGCGAATGAGGCTCGATTGGTTGCGAATCTCGCGCGGTCCATGCCGGGCGCCGGGCCGGTTGGTGGTGCCTCCATCGAAGGGCACGCCTACCAGCGCCACATCCAGCTCCGCGGCGCTGGAGAAGACGGGCAGGCGCATGAAGGTCGAGAGCCCGGCAAAGCGGGGGGTCAACGCTGCATCGAGTGGCTGAGGGTATTTCGCATCGGTCATAGATGAACCTCGGCACTTTGCCAGCTTCGGGGCCACGTCGCGTCACGCGCCGGAACCGCTTCTTGATCCCTCAAAGCGAGAATCACTCTACGGGCTCCCCGTCATAAAGCCGAAACGATGTGGCCGCGCCGGTAGACTGGGTGATCCAGACGCGTCCGAAGCGTGCTTCAAAGATTGGATAGCCAAATACGTCGGAAGTCTCGCGGCAATCTGCCCGACCATCCAGCACGGCCCGCAGAGCCGCGATCGTGTCATCGATCAAGCTTACCTCCGCCACCGCCCGCGCGACATGGCCGCAGCAGATCACTCGCAGATCGCCGGCCAGCTTGAAGAGCCGAAGCGTCGAGGCCAAAAGACTCGCCGCTGACGACTCATCATAATGGACGTAGAGAGGGCCTTCGGTAAGCGTGTCCCCCGCGAACAGCACCCCCCGCTCGGCGTCGACAAGACAAATTCCGTCGGGGCTATGGCCCGGCGTGTCGATGACGCGCAGCCGGCGGTCGCCGAGGTCAATTTCGTTACCGTCACGCAGAAGTCCGGTGGCCGCGATGCTGCCCGGCCGCCACTCCTCGGAGTTGAACGTCAGGGGAAATTCGCGGGGCTGGGTCTCGGGCGCCATCGCAAAGGCATCAGGATCGACCTGGATTCGCTCCCGCGCCTCGGCGATAAAGCCGTCATAGGTCCGCAAGTATCGGTCCAGCAACTGCCGGGAGGCAGGAAGACGCATTAGTGGGCCACTCGCCACCGAAGCCAGCCGCTCCTTGAAGGCCGGGTTGTTGCCGATGTGGTCAAAATGGTAATGGGTATTCACCACGACGACAGGACGATCCGTGAGACTTGCGACGATAGGCGCGATCGGCGCAATGCCCGTTCCGGTGTCAAGCAGCGCCGCACGCTCGCTGCCGATATAGAGCCAGCTCACCACATGCAGGGGCTCGGCAATCATCCAAAGGTCCGGCGCCACACATCGGACCTCGAACCAGTCCTCAGACATCATCTTCGCCCTTTCCGTGTAGGTAAGCTGCGTCCTGCTAAGGTCAGTTGCCGGCTCCCTGCCCGGTATTGTTCTCTCCGCGACCTCACATTGCTACAGAAGGAATATCGGTATGGGCTCCATCGCGCTCGGCATACACGGTGGCTGTGGTGTAATGCCCAAGCAGGAACTTAGCGAGTCCGACTGGGCCGCCGCACGGTCTGACTTGGCCTTGGCGCTGCGGGCCGGATGGCGCGTGCTGCGCGAAGACGGCCGGGCCGTCGCGGCGGTCGAGGCGGCGGTCGTTTCGATGGAGGAGTCGCCCTATTTCAACGCGGGTCGGGGCGCCGCGCTGACTACTGCCGGAAAAGCCTCGCTCGATGCCGCGATCATGGATGGCGCGACGCTGAGGGCCGGCGCGGTGAGCGCCGTGGAGCGTTGCCGCAACCCCGTGAGGCTCGCGCGCGCGCTCATGGACGAGGGCCGTACCGTCATGATGACGGGACCCGCAGCCGATCGGTTTGCAGAAACGCATGGGCTTGAGATTGTTGATCCCGAATTTTTCATCATCGAGCGTCAGCGGCAGGCTCTCACAGCCATGAAGGCGCGGCGAGCATCCGGAACGGCGGCGACAGCGAGCGAAGCCGAGAAACATGGGACTGTCGGAGCCGTCGCGCTCGACTCCGCAGGCCATTTGGCCGCCGCCACCTCCACCGGAGGCTTCACCGATAAGCCTGTCGGTCGGGTGGGTGACTCGCCGATTATTGGGGCAGGGACCTATGCCCGTGATGGCGCTTGCGCCGTTTCCGGCACTGGCGCCGGCGAGTATTTCATTCGCCACGTGGTCGGGCACGAGCTCGCCAGCCGGATGGCGTATCTCAAGGAGGATCTTGGGACCGCGGCCACAAAGATCATCATGGTGGATCTGTCAGCGCATGGGATCGGCGCGGGGCTCGTGGCCATCGACTACGCGGGCCGGGTGGTGGCGCCCTACAATACCATGGGCATGTACCGTGGCTGGGTCACGACCGCAGGCGAGGCTTACGTCGCAACGCATGAGACGGTGTTTCCGGCCGAGCTCCACTAGCAGGTTGGTCCGTCTAGAGGGCTGCCAGCCCATCCTCCGCAGCGGCGATGTGGCAGGCAGCCAGGCGGCCGTCAAGCAGCGGCTTGAGTTCCGGACGAACGGTCATGCAAAGCGCGATAGCGTCCGGGCAGCGCGTATGAAATGGGCAACCCGGCGGTGGGTTCACCGGGCTGGGAAGTTCGCCCCGGACGGCGTCCGAAGTGCTGCGAAGCCTGGGGTCTAGTTCCGGTGCGGCCTTCAGAAGTGCCTGCGTATAGGGATGACGGGGGCGGGTAAACAACGCCTCGGTTTCGGCCAGTTCAACGACGCGGCCGAGATACATGACGGCGACGCGATGCGACAAATGACGGACCAGACGCAGGTCGTGCGCGATGAATAGCACGGTGAGTTGCAAGCGTTGCTGCAACTCCAGCAACAGGTTTACCATCTGCGCCTGGACTGACACGTCCAGCGCCGAGACCAACTCGTCCGCGACCAGGCAATCAGGTTCCAGAGCCAATGCGCGCGCGATGCCGATGCGTTGGCGCTGACCGCCGCTGAACTCATGGGGCCGGCGGCGTGCGGCACCGCGCGGCAAATGCACGAGATCCATCAGCTCGTTGATACGACCTTCAATCTCGCGAGGCGGGCGCATTCGGTGAACGGACAACGCCTCCGCCAAGGTAGCGCGCACCGTCATGCGTGGATTCAGCGAGCCATAGGGGTCCTGGAACACCATCTGAACGCGGCGGTTGAAGCGGCGCAGATCCGCACCCTTCAGGCTTCCGACATCCAAGCCGGCGTAAGCGATGCGCCCAGAATCAGTACGATAGAGGCGAACCAGGCAACGCGCGAGTGTCGACTTGCCGCAGCCGCTCTCGCCGACAATGCCGAGCGTTTCGCCGCGGTGAATGGTGAGATCGACATCCGACAAGGCATGCACACGCTTGCGCGGCTCGCCACGGATCAGGCTGCGGAGCGATTGCCTGCGTGGAAAGGTTTTAGTAAGCTTCTCGACGACCAGCAGCGGCGCTCCCGGCGACGACGGTGCAGCTTCGGTCGATAGAACGGGCAGAAGGCCAGTGTCCATCATCACGCCGCCCATTCCGCTTGCTGCAAGCGATCACCATGGACGCAGGCGGCCAGCCTACCGCCGCCGATCGAGATCAGGGGCGGCCGCCTCACCTCGCAGGCGGCGGTCGCGAAGTCGCATCGTGGGATAAAGGCGCAGCGGTCGCCGACTGTGCCCGGAGGCGGTGGTGCTCCGCCGATTGGCCGCAGCGCCTGCCGGATCCGCCGCGCATCCGGCACCGACTGCAGCAACCCGAGGGTATAGGCGTGCCTAGGTGCCGCGAAAACCGCCGACACTTCTCCGATTTCCGCGACACGCCCGGCATACATAACCGCCACGCGGTCACAGCTCTGCGCGACCACGCCGAGATCATGGGTCACGAGGATCACCGCCATGCCGAGTGTTTCGCGCAGCCGCAGCAGAAGTTTGAGGATCTGGTCCTGGATCGTGACGTCGAGCGCGGTTGTCGGTTCATCCGCCAGCAGAAGCGAAGGATTGGAGGCAAGCGCGATCGCAATCATCGCGCGTTGCCGCATGCCGCCGGAAAACTGGTGAGGGTAATCGTTCACTCTCTGCGCGGCCGCCGGGATGCCGACCAGATCCAGAAGTTCAACCGTACGGTTGCGTCGGGCCGTACGCCCGAGATCCGTGTGCGCGCGAAGATTTTCCAGAATCTGACGCCCCACGCTCAACACGGGGTTGAGCGCGGTCATTGGCTCCTGGAAGATCATTCCGATCTCCCGGCCGCGGATGGCGCGCATCTCCGGTTCGCGCAGCGGCACGAGGTCACGCCCACGCCACAGGATCTCGCCGGAGACTCGACCTGGCGGCCGGATCAACCGCAGGATCGATCGCAGCGTCATGCTCTTGCCGGAGCCGGATTCCCCGACAAGGCCGAGGATTTCACCCTCCCTGACGTCGAGATCCACACCATCGACCACCGTGAGAGCGCCGTTGTCGGTCGCAAGAGTCGTTTGCAGCCCGCGTAGCAAGAGCAGCGGCGCTCTCATCGGCGCACCGCGAGCAGATCAGCGACGCCATCGCCGAGCAGGCTCAGGCCGGTGCCGCAGACGACGATGGCGGCGCCGGGGAACACCGTCATCCACCAGGCAGTGTCCATGAAGTTCTTGCCGTCGGACACCAGCACGCCCCATTCCGCCGTAGGTGGCTGTGCGCCGAGGCCAAGATAGCCGAGGCTGGAGCCGAGCAGGATGTCGAGCGCCATGTCGGTCATCCAATAGACGATGACCGCCGTCATGGCATTCGGCAGCAGGTGGCGAAAGATGATCCTGGCTGCGCTATAGCCCATCACCTGCCCGGCCGCGGCGAAATCCGCCTGGCGCAAAACCATCACCTGGGACCGCACGAGCCTGGCGTAGAAAACCCAGCCGACGCTGGTGACGGCGATGTACACGTTCACCAAGCCCGGACCCAGCACAGCCACAATGGCGATCACCAACACGATGAACGGAAAGGTGATGACCAGATCGACGATGCGGCCGAAGATCGTATCCGCGATGCCGCCATAGTAGCCGACGAGAGAGCCGACGGCAGTGCCGATCAGCAAAGGCGGGATCGTGCAAAACAATGCGATCTGGATGTCGATCCGCGAGGCCCATATGATGCGGGACAGCACATCTCGGCCAAAATTGTCGGTTCCGAACCAGTGCGCCGCGCCGGGCCCCACCTGCAGATTGTCGTAATCGAAAGCGAGCGGGTCGTAGGGAGCGAGGAGGCCGGGAGCAATGGCAGCCAGCAGGAAGCCGGCGGTGATGATTGCGCCCAGGATGAAGGCGGAGGGCGGTCTTTTCCAAACACGGCGTGGCTCAGTCGCTGGCGCGACGGACAGAGTTGGCACCGTGCTGCTCATGCGTGCAGCCGCGGATCAAGCCAGCTTTCCATGAGATCAGTCGCGAGGAAAACCAGGGAAACCAACACGGCGAGGACCAGTGTTACTCCCTGTACGACAGGGTAGTCGCGGCCAAAGATCGCGTCGACAAGCAACCCACCGATACCCGGCACCGCGAAGACGTTCTCCGTTATGACGGAATTCCCGAGCAACACGCCGATATTCAAGCCGAAGAGCGCGACCGTGGTGATGAGCGAGTTGCGCAGAACGTGACCCGTGAGCACGCGCCAGGGAGTAATCCCTTTCGCGCGCGCGAAATCGACGTAGTCCGCCCGCAGCACACCGATGATCGCACTTCTCAGGTTGCGCATCAGCACCGCCGCCAAACTCAAGGCCAGGGTAAAGGCCGGCAGGATGAGGTGATAAACGGCGCCCCAGAAGCCCTGACCGAGACCGCCAACAGGAAACCAATGCAGGCGCGCGCCGAGGAAACCCAGCAGGAGAAGCCCGATGTAGAAGACAGGCGAAGACAAGCCGATCTGGAACAGCCCGCGCAGCGCCAAATCGGGCAAGCGGTTCTGTCGCAGAGCGGCAACAAAGGCCAAAGGTAGCGCCAGCACAAGCGCGATCACGGCGGCAAAACCTACCAGACACAGAGTAACAGGGAGCCGTTGCAAAATGACCCGCGTCACAGGAATGCGCTCAGTGACCGAGACGCCTAGATCGCCATGAGCCAGGCGCCCGAGGAACAGGAGAAACTGCACCCAGATAGGCTTGTCGAAGCCCATCTGGGCGTTGATGCGGGCTAGCGATTCAGGTGTTGCCCGATTGCCGAGCAAAGCGCTGGCCGGATCGCCCGGCAGGAGCCGAAGCAAGACAAAGACGACGACGCCAATCAGTATGAGCGTCGGGATGATTTGCAACAGCCGTCCAGGGATCCTCGCGAGCATAACGCGACCCCGATTTACTTCTCGATATACGCCGCCTCGAACATATCATTGCCGAGCGGGCTCTGCCGAAAGCCGATGACGTTTTTCCGCGTGGCGGCGGCGAATGGGCTTTCATAAAGGAAGAACATCGGCGCACCGGCGACGTAAATTTGCTGCAGCTCTTTGTATTCCGCGACACGTTTGGCGGGGTCGAGTTCGACCTGGCTCTGCAGGAACAGCTTGTCCGTGCGGGCATCCTGCCAGCCGCTGAACTGATTCCTGATATTGGGGAAATAAGCGAAATAGGAGGTGATCTCGTTCGGATCGGCGATGTCGTTCGTCCAATAGGCGGTGCGGATCTGGTAGTCGCTCTTGTGCTGCCGCGCATCCATGGTGGGCAGGTCCATTTGCTGGATGCTGAGCTTCACGCCCAACTGCCCCCACATCTGCTGCAAAGTGGCGAGTGTCGAGGAATCGTTCGCTTTGCCGGCCTGCGCGAAAGCTGTCAGGCTAAACCCATTCGGGAAGCCCGCCTCCGTTAGCAGAGCCTTCGCCTTCTTCATGTCAAAGCTGTAGGCGGGACCGAGATCCGCATAGAGCGGCGTCGTTGACGGCATAAAGGAATGCATAGGCGTACCCAAGCCATGCGTGACGACTTGAATCACCGCCTTTTTGCTTATGGCGTAATTCAGCGCCTGGCGCACCTTCTCGTTCGAAAGCGGGTTCGGTGTGCCGTCGTTCAACTTCGGGTCGGCATTGAGCTGGAGATAGGTGATTTGCGTGGAGGGGAAGAGGTCCATGGTCAGATTGGTGTCGCCCTGCAACTCATGCGCGCGCTCGTATGGCACAAACTCGGTTGCGTCGATCTGCCCTGCTTTCAACTGCAAGATGCGCGTGGCGTCATCTGGCACGACTGTCAGATTGACCTCGTCGAGATACGGCAACTGTTGTCCGGCCTCATCCTTCTTCCAGTAATAAGGATTCCGCTTCAGCACCATGTGGCTGCCGCGCTGCCAGGATGCCAGAACGAACGGCCCGCTGCCGATCGGGTGCTCGGCAAAGTTCTGGGCCTTTTCGGCATCGGTCCCGCCCTTGGCGGCTTCGAAGAGCTTGTGCGGCATGATCGCGGAATTGAAGGTCGCCAGTGCCGCGGGCAAGCTGGGATCGGGATTCTTCAGCGAGAGGACAATCGTGTCGTCGCCCTCCGCTTTCACACTCGCCACGGAAGCGAGAAGGAAGTTCCAGATGCCGTTCTTCGGATCGACCGCCCTTGTCAGCGACCAGATAATATCATCCGTTGTCACCGGGCTTCCATCGGCGAACTTTACGCCAGGGCGCAGTTTGAGTGTGAGTGTCTTGCCGTCGGCCGAGGGCGTCCAGGATGTCGCCAAACCAGGTATAACTGATTTACCGTCCGCGGAAGGCAGCAGCAGCGTGCTGTAGAGGTTGGTCAGGATCCAGATGTCGACATTTGCATTGTTGAGGACGGGATCCAGCAACTGAGAGTCGGCGTTGCGCGCGAAATTCAGCGTGCCACCAGTGACCGGCGCCGCATAGGCGGCCGATGTTGTGAGGAGAGCGCCCAGGGTCAGGGCGGTTCGCAGCAGCATCGACTTCATGAGTGTCCGTCCCGGATCATTTCGTCCAAGCTAACGGTAGAAGCAGGCCGCAAAGCGAGTCAAACGATATACTGGCCGATCTTTTGTGACGAACCAGTAAGTGCTCGAAGACTGTTTAATTTGGCGGCAGCGAGCTTACAAAACAGGCAAGCCGCCGCAACAAAAGTCACCCTCAACTCTTGGACGCGCCACCGCGTGAGCCGTCATTTACCGCCGTCGACGCTCAGTGTCTGGCCAGTGATCCAGCTCGCGTAATCGCTTGCGAGGAACAGCACGGCGCTGAGGATGTCCTCGACGCTTCCCAGCCGCCGCAAGGCGATCCCTTCGATCAACCGCCGTTGGCCTTCCGGACCGTAGGCCTTCCACTGAAGCTCACTCGCCGGGTTGGAGCGGACGAAGCCGGGGGCGACGCTGTTCACCGTTATTCCGAAGGGTCCGAGTTCGTGGGCCAATTGCCGGGTCAAACCGATCTCGCCGGCCTTGGCTGCGGCGTAGGATTGGATGCCGGTCAGGCTTACCCCTAAACCCGCGCCGCTGGAGATGGTGACTATCCTTCCCCTCCCCGCCGCCTTCATGCTCGGGATGACCGCCTGGGCCGACACGAAGGCGCCCGTCAAGTTGACGGCCAAGATCGACTGCCATTCCTCCGGCGTGACCGCCTCAGCGGCCTTGCCGACCTGGCCGCGCACTCCGCCGGCGCTGTAGACGAGAATATCGACCCTGCCGAAGGCGCGGATGATGGCCTGCGTGGCGGCCACATCGGTTGTGTCCAGAACTTCCGTCACCAGGGATCCGCCATCGGTCGCCGTGAAGCGCCCCGTCTCCAGCAAGCCCTCAGCGTTGATATCGAGCGCCAAGGTCTCGGCGCCGAGGCCCGCGAAAGCCTGAGCAATGCCGCGACCAATGCCATGCCCGGCCCCGGTGACCACCGCGCGACGCCCCTTGAAACCGATGTGCATCAGGCGGTGGCCGACACAGCAGCTAGTCCGGCAAGAACCCCTCCCCTCACTCCCACGGTCCTTCGATGAAGGCGCGGGTCTCCTCGACGGCGACCTGCCAAATCGCCAGCATGTCCTCATCGCTGCGCTGATAGCGGCCGCCGAAATTGCCGTCACCAAGCGTCGCGCGCACTTCGCCGGCGTCCAAAAGCTTCAACCGGTCGAGATCGGTCATTGGCTTGGCTTCCTCCGGCCCACGCATATTAGGCAGCCGCGTCCAGGGGAAATTTTCCATCCAGGACGCATGTGACGCCACCGGGTCGGTCTGTTGCACCTTTTCCAAGGTTCGCGGCGCGTTCCACCAGCTATGGAACCGAACGCGGCAGCCGGGATTGTCCACCATCCATTCAGTTGCCAAGCTCGCGGCCGGTGTATTGCCACCATGGCCGTTGCACAGCAGGATGCGGCGAAAGCCGGCTCGGGCGAGACTGTCGAGAATATCCCGCACCACTCGCAGATAGGTTTCCATCCGCAACGTCACCGTTCCCGGATAAGCCAGAAAATAGGGCGTGATCCCATAGGCAAGAACCGGGAAGACCGGCACGCCCAGAGGTTCGGCGGCTTCGGCCGCGACGCGCTCGCTGAGTATGCTATCGACAGACAGGCTAAGCTGCGCATGTTGTTCCGTACTACCCAAGGGCACGACGCAGCGATTGCCGGCCTGCAGATAGCTCTCGACCTGCATCCAGTTCATCGTGTCGAGTTTCATGATATCTCCATCGCGAGCGGGATCGCTTACAGGCGCCGCTGGTCTTCGATCATCGGTTACGCGATCCGATCGACTGTCGGCAGACAAGCCAGACAAAGCTTCGCCTCCTCCGAGCGCGTTGGCAAGCCCTTGCCCGTGCGGCGCTGAAACGGTTGACTCCTCGCAGAGGGGCTGTGACAGGATGTGGGCCGACGGATGGCGTATCATGTCCATGACGCTCGTTTCAGCCGCAGCCGATGTCTGTGCTCCGGTCATATGGAAGTTTGGAGTACGGAATGAGGCGGGAGAAGCTTATATTTGTCGCGACCTGCGATCTTTCCGGACAGGTGCGAGGAAAAGCATTTCCCGTCGAGGACTTGCAGCAGCGGCTAGCGACGGGGGTCGGCTACACGCATAGCAACATCATGATGTCGGCGTTCGGTCCGATATTCTCGACGTCTTTTGGAACCGCTGGCGATTTGATGCTGGTGCCGGATCCGAGCAGTTTAGTCGATATTGCTTTCTCAGATGAGGATGGCGAGCGCTTCTGCCTCGGCGATCTCCTGACGATGGACCGGACTCCCTGGGAATGCTGCCCGCGCGAGTTCTTGAAGCGAGGGCTGGCAGCGCTGCGGCAAGAAGCCGGGGTCGAACTGATCGCCGCGTTCGAGCATGAGTTCGTCTACACTGGTATCGATGAGGCACTGCCGACAAGTTACGGTATCCGGCGGTTTCGCGGTCAGGGCGTCTTCGGCGAAACGCTGATGGGCGCGATTCGGTCGGCCGGCGTGATACCCGACAGTTTTCTGCCGGAATATGGGCTGCGCCAATTCGAGGTGACAGTTGGGCCAAAGCCTGGATTGCGGGCAGCGGACGAAGCCGTCATCGTTCGCGAGCTTACGCGCGCGGTGGCACACCAGCTCGGCCACGATGCCATCTTTGCCCCCATGATGACACCGACCGGCACAGGCAACGGGACCCATATCCATTTCAGCTTGCTCGATCAGGCGGGCCGCCCGGTCATGCCGGATGCATCCTCAACTCACTGTCTTTCCGACATAGGATCCGCTTTTGTCTCTGGTGTGCTGAGCCACTTGCCCGCCATAACCGCCCTTACCGCTGCTTCGATCGCATCCTACTATCGATTGACTCCAGGTCGCTGGGCGCCCACGCAGATTGACTTTCGCGACGGTGATCGCGGCGCCGCGTTGCGCTTGTGCCCCGTATTCGCACCAAGTTCCGCAGCCGATGCCGCACGCAAGTTCAACGTGGAATATCGCGTGGCGGATGCCACCAGCAGCCCGTATATGGCTCTCGGCGCCGTCGTTCATGCGGGGCTTGAAGGGATACGACGCAAGATGACTCTGCCCCGGCAGGCTCCGCCCCCTGGCCACGGCACAGGCGATAGTGACGCAGAGACATCGGGGCTGCCGACATCGCTCGATGCCGCAATCAGTCTACTTGAAGCCTCTGAGACGGTGCGCGAATGGATGGGACCGAGGCTGCACGCCGCCTATGTGCAGCTCAAGCGCTCCGAACTGGAGGCGCTCGCGGGCCTGAGCGAGCAGGCCGTATGCGACCGATACGTGCAAGTCTATTGAGCCCGCGAAGCCAGCATTTCATCGCCTGTAGTACAGTCCTATTAGCAATGTTGAAGAGGTAGGTATGAGTGCGCCCTCAGAATCAAATGCCCTCAGTCGCGAAGTTCCCATCGATCCGGCACACGCCGCTCTTCTGATTGTCGATGTCCAGAACTACAACGCCCGGAGCGACGGAGGCGAGTATAGCGGGATGACCGCCGCACAACGCGACGTGGTGTATGGCGAGTTTTTCCGTACGGCGAGCGAGATCGCGGTTCCCAATATGCGCCGACTGCAGCTTGCCTGTAGGAAGGCCGGCATCGAAGTTCTCTATACCGTCATCGAAAGCCTGACTAAGGACGGGCGCGATCGCAGCCTCGACTACAAAGTCAGCGGCTTCAATGTTCCGCGCGGATCGTGGGATGGTCGCGTTCTCGACGAAATCGCTCCGGTCGAGGACGAGATGGTGATTCCCAAAACCTCATCCTCGGTCTTCATCTCAACCAATATTGACTATATTTTGCGTAACCTCGGCGTGCGTTCGCTCATGATTGCTGGCATGTTGACCGATCAATGCATCGATTCCGCGATCCGCGATGCTTGCGATCTCGGCTATCTCGTCACCGCGGTCACCGATGCGTGCGCGACCCTGACGCGTGATCGTCACGACTGGACGTTCCGGTTGAATAGCGGATACTGCAGGCAAGTCACGACCGAGGCGATGGTGCGCGAGATTCAGGAGTTGACCGCCTGATCGCGCGAGCGAAGGAGGCGAAGCCTTCCGCTCGATAAGATCCGACCCGGGCGCGGGAGAAAACCGTGGGAACGCTGCCAGACTTCGAAGCCTGGGCAATCTTCTCGAAAGTCGCGGAGCGGCAGTCCTTTGGTCGCGCCGCGACCGAGCTCGGCCTTTCGAAGGCGACAGTCTCAAAAGCGATCGCTCGTCTGGAGGCCCGCATCGCAACACCCTTGTTTCACCGGACGACGCGGCGCCTCTCTCTTACGGAGGCCGGACGCCGAGCGTCTGAGGGCGCGGCGCGAATTCTAGCCGCTGGGCAGTCGGCCGAAGCGGATGCGATTGCGGAATCCGCGACGCCGCGCGGCACCGTGCACTTCGCGGTGCCAATGTCCTTCGGCGTAACCCATGTGGCACCGCTGCTGCCGTCGTTCCTCGAAGCCTATCCGCAAGTTTCTGTCGAATTGCATCTAAGCGACGACCAAGTCGATCTGATCGATGGCGGCTTTGATCTGGCCGTGCGGATCGCGACATTGCCAGACTCGACGCTCAAGGTCAGGCGATTGTGTCAGGTCCGTCGGCATCTGGTTGGCGCGAGGAGCTATTTCGACCGCGCCGGACGCCCCGAGCATCCTCGCGACCTCGAAACGCATGCTTGCCTCGGCTATGCCTACCTGCCGACGCGCGACCGTTGGCGATTCCTCCATGAGTCCGGCGAGGAGTTCGTTGTCACGCCGTCAGGGCCGCTACGGGCCAATAATGCGGATGCTCTGATGCCCGCACTGCTCGCCGGTCTCGGAGTCGCGATCCAACCAGAATTCGTCGTTTGGCGAGATCTGGCGGCCCAGCGGCTGGAGGCCGTGATGCCGGACTGGTCTTTGGCGCCCATCGCGGTGAACGTGGTCAGCCCGCCGGGCGGCCAGCGGCCTGAGCGCGTAACAGCTTTGGTCGGCTTCCTGGTGCGGCACTTATCCACCGTGCCGTGGGCAGTGGTTGATCAGGTGGAGGATGCTGCCTGAGGCAAAGGAGTCGGCATCAACTCAAATTGGAAACAAATAGTTTCGATTGTTTCTATTTTAGGGTCTGTTGAGAGGGCCCATTCTGTCGGTGGCGCGAGGCTTCAACATCCATGCGCTACGGAGATTCTCAACATGACAAGCGTTGGCCTTCACCATGTCACGGCGATCAGCGGCCCGGCTCGCCGCAACCTTGGCTTCTATACGGAAACACTTGGGCTCCGGCTGATCAAGAAGACCGTCAATTTCGACGATCCTGGAACCTACCACCTCTATTACGGCGACGAGGGTGGCCAGCCTGGCACAATCCTGACCTTCTTCCCCTGGAATCATGTGGCGCCGGGCAAGCCCGGTTCAGGTGAAACGCAGGAAACCGCGTTTCGCGTGCCTCGTGCGGCCATCAGCTTCTGGCTGGAGCGGCTGGTTGCGGCAGGCGCGCCGCATGAAGCCCCTGTTGCTCGCTTCGGCGAAACCGTTCTGGCCTTCAAGGATCCGGATGGGCTGTCCCTTGCCCTGGTCGGGGTCGATGGCATCGAGGACGAACCGGCCTTTGCCGCGGGCGGAGTGCCTGCTGCGCATGCCATCCGCGGTTTCCACGGCATAAGCTTGTTGCTGCGCGACATAGAGGCGACGGCTGGCATCCTGCGGGACGTCTTTGGCTTCACCCAGGAAGGTCAGGAGAACGGCCGGACGCGGTTCCGCGTCGCGGAGCGTCTCGGCGGTGTCGTTGATCTTCAGGCTGACGAGAATGCCCCGTCAGGCCGGATGGGCGGTGGCAGCGTGCACCATGTTGCCTTCCGCGCGGCCGATGACGCGGTGCAGGCCGCCATGGTTCGTAAGCTCAGCCAAAGCCACGGAATCCGAACGACCGAGCAGCTCGATCGTTGCTACTTCCGTTCCGTCTATTTCCGCGAACCCGGCGGCGTGCTGTTCGAGATCGCGACCGACATTCCTGGCTTCGCCGTGGATGAGCCACTCGCTTCTCTTGGGGAGGCTTTGAAGTTGCCGAGCTTCCTTGAGCGGGACCGGGCGCGGATCGAGAAGGTGTTGCCGGTACTAGCGTGAAGGCGAAGCGAGGCTGATAGCGCGAAGAAGGAATGACGCGCATGTCACAAACTACTCTGTCCTTCGTGCATCGGTTCCAGCCGGCGGCGGTCACCGGTCTGGCACCGCTGTTGTTGCTGCACGGCACTGGGGGCGATGAGACTGATCTTCTCGGCTTGGGCGAGCGCATCTCGCCCGGCGCAGCCTTGCTGTCGCCGCGCGGTCAGGTCCTGGAAGGCGGTATGCCGCGCTTCTTTCGCCGCCTAGCGGAGGGCGTATTCGACGAGGCGGATGTGCGGCGGCGCGCGGCCGACCTCGCCACCTTCGTCGTCGAGGCGCGTGACGCCTATGGCGTCTCGGCGCCGGTAGGGATCGGCTTCTCGAATGGAGCGAATATCGCCGCTGCCGTGCTGCTCCTTCACCCGGGCGTCCTAGCGGGAGCAGCACTGTTGCGGGCGATGGTGCCGCTTGCCGAGGCCCCGCCGGCAAAGCTTGCGGGAACGCCGGTTCTCATTCTGTCGGGCGCGCGCGACCCCGTCGTGCCGGCGGAAAATGCCGCGCGGCTCGCGGCAATTTACGCTGAGGCCGGCGCAGAAGTCCGACACGAGACGCTGCCAGCGGGCCATGGTTTGACCCAGGACGATATCTCGCGTGTCAAGATCTGGCTGGGACGATAAGGGACAGCCGATGCGTTCTGGCGAGAGCCGGAACGCATCGAATACTTTTTCTGGCTATGCGTTCGCTACTTAGCTGGGCACGCGCTCCAGGACCACGTGACCGATGCGTGGGAGCAGTCGCTGCAGCAGTGGACCCGTCATGACGGTTGTCACGACGGCCATGATCACCAGCATGGTGAAGACTTTCTGCGGCAAAAAGCCAAGGTCATAGCCGATATTGAGCACGATGAGTTCCATCAACGCTCGCGTATTCATCAGCGAACCAAGCAAAGTCGATTGCCAATGGCTCAGTCCGGATATGCGGGCCGCCGCGTAGACCGGCAGAATTTTGCCGAGGATCGAAATCACGAGGACGACCGCCAGCCAGCCGAGGTCAGAGACGGAAGAGAGGCCGAGCACGTTAGTACGCAAGCCGGTAAAGGTGAAGAAGACTGGCAGGAAGAACACCAAAACGAATTGTCCAACTTGCTGCTGCCAGGCCTCCACGAAATCCGTGTGACGGTGGAACATTAGGCCTGCCGCGAAGCCACCGAAGATCGTGAAGATGCCGATTCTATTCGTGAACAAGCCCAGCGCGAACATGACGCAAAGCACGAAGGCCATCAGGTTTGGCGCCAATGCGCCATTCCGCACGGGAAAGACCCGCAGCAGCCAATCCACTAGCGGCCGCAACAGGAACCAGAAGAGGGCAATGCCGGCCACAATGGCGATTGCTTTCCAAAGCAAGAATTCGCCTGATAGCCGCGAAGTCGCGTAAGCCGATATGCAAGCGAGCAGCAGCCAGCCGACCACATCGTTGATCGCCGCGGCCGAAATCGCGATGACGCCGATCGCATCTCGCGTCAGGCCGAACTCCCTCAGAATGCGACCCAGGATCGGGACTGCGGTGATGGCGACGGCGACACCACAGAACAGGCTATAGACAACGGGGTTAATTCCCGGCGCCAATGTCCCAGCAGATAAGAAGCCGAAGCCGAAGCCTAGGAGCAAGGGGGCTGTGACCGAGGCCGCGGCCACCGCGGCCGTTGCGGCGCGATACCGGCCTGAGCGCAGATGCGCGAAGTCGAATGCGGTGCCAATCTGGAACATCAGCAGGATCAGTCCGATCTGACTAATGATGGTGATCGGGGCACCCGCCTTACTGCCGAACAGGGCTATGGCCGTCTGCGGAAAGAAGTGGCCGAACAGCGACGGACCCAAGGCCAGGCCGGCGACGATCTCCCCGATGACGCCAGGCTGACCGAGGCTTCGCGCCAGGTTGTTGAAGAGCCGCGCAACGCCGATCATTACGATCAACTGAAGCAGAACCGAGAATAGCAGGGTCTCGGTCGCGTGCGTGGAAGCCGTCATGAAGCGATCCCAAATTGATTCGACAGTAGACGGAAAGGTCACAGCGAGCAGACCTCACTAGGCGGGCAACGCCGCCGCCCGCAACCATTCGTACTGTGCCAGCCGCCGTCCAGGCCAATGAGGGCCACACGGCCTCCCGATCAGGTTAGGCGGCCCGGCCGCTTGCTTCGCGTACCACCCCTCCTTCATGATCCGCGCCGATGTTTTCGAGGAGTTCATATGCGGCTGAAATTGTGGTTTGGGTGCATCATGACGGCGGTCGCCATCGCGACGGGAGCCGGGCGGAGCGCCGCAGCCGCCCCTATTCCCGTCAAGGTCATGATCATCTCGATGTTCGGACCGGAGGGCGAAGTGTGGCTCAGCCATCGCGACTTAAAGCAAACGATCACGGTTCCGGGCCTATCTCCGGACTATCCAGCGGTGCATTGCGGCCAGGATAGTGTCTGCCAACTCACAACCGGCATGGGGCATGCCAACGTGGCGGCCTCGCTTGCAGCCCTGGTCTATTCAAGGCAGTTCGATCTTCGTCACAGCTATTGGCTGATCGCTGGCATCGCCGGCATCAACCCGAAGGACGGAACGCTCGGATCTGCCGCCTGGGCGCGCTATCTCGTGGATTGGGGACTTCAGTGGGAGTTGGATGCAAGGGAGAAACCCAAGAACTGGCCGTCCGGCTATCTCGGGATCAATACGAAAAACCCCGCGGGGAAGCCGCCGCTCGATTACCGGACGGAGGTGTTTGAGCTTAACGGCGCTTTGCTACAGCGCGCATTCGCTCTCTCGCGTTCCGTGAAGCTCTCTGACAGCGCCGAAGCGCAGAAGGCTCGCGCGGCTTATCCGGCGCCAGGTAACCAGCCACCCTCTGTCATCGCGTGCGATACCCTGTCGGGCGACACCTGGTGGTCCGGCACGCATCTGGGCGATCGAGCCGAGGCATGGACGAAGCTGCTGACGAACGGTCTTGGCCACTACTGCACGACCCAGCAGGAGGACAACGCTGCATTTGAGATTCTCAAACGCGCCACCGCCGCGGACCTCGCCGACGATCAAAGGGTTGCCGTGCTGAGGTCGGGTTCGGATTTCGACCGACCGCCTAGCGGAGGGAGCGACGTTGACAATCTCCTTGACTACCAGAGGCAGGGCGGGTTCGTGCCGGCTGTCCAGAACCTCTATTTGGCCGGGAATCCATTGGTCGAGGCAATCATCGCCGATTGGCCGGCGTGGGAAGGTGGGGTGCCTGCGAAGTAGCCCGATTTTTGCTCCGGCTCGTCAAGAGAAGCCGTCAACTGGCGAGGGACGATCAGCCATGTGACAGTTCCGTGTAACTTCTCTTTGCACGGGGAGAGCACGATGGTAGCCGGTAGGCATCATGAATCTGGTCTCCCGGCAAAATGGATCGGCGCTCAGGCGCCGGCGATCTTGGATGTCTCCCGGCAAGGCTCTTCGCGGACGGGTCAGTGTTTTTGTGCGCGGCCACGCGGCCACCAGACCGCTCAGGCTGACAGACGGCGTGTTCGTAATGCCGGATGGCGCCCTCCTGCCGTATCGTGAATGGCTACCGCCCTGCGAACCGGCCGTCGTGGTGCTCGCCCTGCACGGCATCAATGACAGCGCCGATGCCTGGGAGATTCCGTCGGGCTTATTCGTGGACGCCGGAATAGCGGTGATCGCCCCGGACCAGAGAGGATTCGGAGCGGCGTCTGGTCGCGAGAAGTGGCACGGCACGGAAGTCATGGTGAAGGACGCTCTCGCCATGATGGCCCAGACCCGCGCGCGTTTTCCGCGGGCTCGTCTCTACCTGGCCGGAGAGAGCATGGGAGCGGCCGTGCTCATGGTCCTCGCGGCGGCCCACAAGCAACTAAAGGTCGATGGTTATATTTTCAGCGCTCCCGCTGTCTGGGGCCGGCGCGAAATGGCCGTTGGCTACCGGTTGTCGCTTTGGCTGGCGCATAAGACGGTGCCGTGGATGCGACTGAGTGCAACTGCTCTGGGCTTGCGGCCGAGCAACAATGAGGCGGCGTTGCGGGCCGTGGCCGGTCCTGGGCTCGCCCGACGCTCGGCCCGGATCGATTGCCTGAAGGGCTTGGCCGACTTGATGGACTCGGCCTTGGAGGCAGCTGGCAGGAATAACGCTCGGGCCCTGTTCCTCTATGGCGGCAAGGACCAACTGGTTCCGCAGCGGGCCATGGCGGCCTGCTGGAAAATCGAGCAAAAGACAAATGCTCGAAACCGGGTGTTTGCCTTTTATCCCGGCGGATTTCACTTGCTACAGCGTGACCTCGCTGGAGCGGTGGTGACTCGGGATATCGTCCACTGGCTGCTTGATTCCACAGTGCCTCTGCCCTCAGGCGCCGAGGCGCGAGCCGCCGACTGGCTCGAGAATCTGGCCGCCTGAGTCTGTTGGTCCGACGGCCGCTACTGTCCGCCGGCGTCAATGATTGGAGGAAGGCCGAGGACCTTGCGCGTTTCCGCGCGGGCGATCCTGAAATCCGTCAAGAACCTTGGCTGATGAAGAAAAACGCTATCGATGACGGTGCCAGCGATCCGGCCCGCTTCGACATCGGTCGGAAAATGCGCTCCAGCGACGACACGGTTCTGGCCATAGGTCGCCGCGCGCCGGAAGATCTCTACGGCATGTTCCGGGACCATTTTGGCCAGCAGGATAGCGGTCACATAGGCAAAGGTCGTGTGGCCGCTGGGGTAAGAAGGAGTGGCTTTCGGAGACACGATCGGCATGAGGCTCGAATCCACCATGAAGGGGCGGAGCCGGGCGAAGTGAGCCTTGGTCACGGTCACGACCTTGGCTTCGTCGGAGAATACGCGAAGGAAAAATTGGGTCGTGAAGGGCAGCTTCTCGGTCTTGAAGCTGGGCCCCATGACATCGGTAAAGCGGAAGACTGAACGCTCATGGTCGGCCTCGGCATCGACCACGTCGTCAGCATCGCGATCTTTCTGCGCTTGCATAACGGAATTCAGGTCGGCCTTTTCCTCGGGTGAACCGAGCGCGGGCGGAGGCGCGAGCAGATCGTTGAGATCGACCTGTGACGGCTGGATGTAATAGGTCTTCTCATAGTGAGGGGGGGCGCCGCGCGGGCCGGGAGAGTGTGCGGAGGCGCAGGTCGGGCCTGCAATCGCCAGCACGGCGACGATCGTAAGGCTTGGCCATGTCCGCGGCATTTTTCGTCCTGTGGCGATTGGAGTAGCTCAGCCTTGGGTTGCGCGGCCGATCATTGACCGGCCGGAAACTGCCATCAAGGCACTTCTTGGTAAAGCGACGACTAATGCAGGGCGCCGCTATCGCCACCTCGAACATGTGTCTGAAAATGTCTGGCCGAGCACCGCCAATCCGGGAACGCTATGTCGGGCCCAGGATAAAGCCCCTCGGCCTTCCGCCCTACTCAATGCTTGATTTCCAGCGCTTCGCGATAGGCGGTGATCGCCGCCGTCCATCCCATGAGCAGGGCATCGACTGTGAGTTCGTGCCCTATTGAAGCCTCACTGATCCGCGGCGCCGCAGCGACGAGGGCGGGTAGATTTTCAAGGTTCAGATCATGTCCGATATTAACGACTAGCCCCAGCTTGATCGCCTCTTCAGCCGCAGCCGCGCACGCGGCCAAGCAATCGGCGGGACGACCCTCGCGAAATGCCGCGGAATAATGGCCGGTGTAGATTTCAATCCCATGCGCACCGGCATCGCGCGCGCGCTGCGCTATCGACGGCTCCGCATCTACAAATACGATAGCCCGCGAACCGATGGACCGCAGTGTTTTCGAGGCCTCCTGGACGATTTGCAGCTGCGTCTCATCCAACCGCCAACCTTCCTCGGACGTAAGGACGCCCGGCGCATCGGGGACCAGAGTGCATTGCTCGGGCCGCACGACGCTGACGAGGTCGAGGAACGCTTTGTCCGGATAGCCCTCAATATTCAACTCGAAGCCCGGTCGCCAGCCGCGCATCAACTCGGCAAGAGCAAAGACATCGTCTCGCCGGATATGGCGTTCATCCGGTCGAGGATGAACCGTCAGCCCGTGCGCTCCTGCTGCATGTGCCAGTCTGGCGAAATGGCCAATATCGGGCACACCGGTACGGCGGGCATTCCGCAACAGGGCGATCTTGTTAAGGTTGACGCTCAGGCGTGCCATGAATGTCTCGCTACGCGACTAAAGGTTATGATTAGCACATCCCGAAAGGCGTGACGCAACGGGTCTAGCGGAAGAATAGCCGTTACCCCGTGATAGACGCGGCTGTCATCGAACCAAGCGGAATCCAACGGCCTTTCGAGCGCGAAGCGTCCCACGAGAGAGCGTTGCAAATCCACGATCTCGGTTTCGCCGCCGATCAAGTTCTGACGGCGCAATAACACGACCAATGCCCAGTCCACGCCGTCTCGATGAAGTCCTTCGGGCGTCGGACGGCCGGCATTGTCCGGATGCGCTTCAACCCGAAATTGGTGCATTTCAACGTGCCAGGCTTCGGGTCTCAGGGGCGCGGGGGTGAGTCGAGTAAACAGCGCCTCGCTGGCGCGAAAAATGTCCTGCGTTAACCTGTGCGTTGCGATCGCGTCAGTGACTGGCTCAAACCATCGGTCTTTACCGCCATTGAGTGGATTGAACTCGCGGCTTTGATAGTGCGGCTGATGAGGCTTACGCTCGAAACCCTGAGCTGAGCCATTGAACGCGGCAAATCGCCGGCGGCGGTATCGCCCGCCATCCGCCATATAGCGATCGTCGCCGAGGTCGTTCCAACTCCGAGCAAAATCCTCCCACTCTTCCGGATCGATTGCCCCGAGAGCCTGGTGCATCGTTGCGGCGGGTGCAAAGGCAAATCCTGCGTCATCGAGAGCGGCTTCGACCTCGGCCACGGGAGCACTTTCAGGCCGGGGACGAATTTGGGTATACATGGAACCGGGCACGCCTTCCATCTTGTCAGTCTCGCCCGCCTTCTGCGGTCCGCCCTAGTTTGCAACGCTTCCGCGTATCGTTACCTAGGATTAGGCCACAACCGAGTCATGCTCATGGCGCAGGCGGAAGGCGCACGAGTTCCCGGTTTCGGCCCAAGACGAGGCATTGCACAGATTAGGACACTAATTCATGACCGATTCTCACGTTGCTGCCCTGGGCAGCCTGATCCGACAGATGCGTAGTGTGGATCTGGCGCCGAAGCTTGAACGGGGCGTGCCCAAATTTCCTACCCACCCTCATATGGTGATCGATCCCACGGTCATTCACGCGCGCGACGGCTATTACTGCCAGACTCTTTCTCTCGCCGAGCACACCGGCTGCCATGTCGATGCGCCCGCTCATATCCATGCGGACCGCATGAACGAGACGATCGAGACGATTCCGGTCGATCGGCTCATCACCACCGCGCGTGTCTACGACTTCTCAGATCGCGACTGGAAGCCGGGTGAGTTGCTCACCTGTCAGGACGTGCTCGATTATGAGAGCCGCCATGGCGCACCCGTTGATCAGGACGAGATTGCATTGGTGAATTTCGGTTGGCTCAAGCGCTTCTGGGCCGTCGATGCGCGCGCCCATTTCTATGCGCGCAATCAGCCCGGTATGAACGAGGACGTTGCGAAGCTGTTTCGCGAACGTGGTGTGCGCGCCGTCGGTGCTGATACCATCGCTTGCGAAATGGCTGGCGTCGACAACAAATGGGGCGATGCACCCGGCCACGACCGGCACTGGCTACCGCAGGGAATCCTTATCCTGGAATGCGTGGCGCGGCTGGAGCAGTTGCCACGCAGCTGCTTCCTCTTCGCGGCGCCTCTGCCGATCCAGAATGGATCGGGCTCCCCCTTGCGGCCGGTCGCTTTTTTCTGATCGTAATGCCAGGTGGACTTGAGGGCGATCGCGGCTTTGTGGTGTGATGTGAAGGCATCGGCGCGTTGGAACGGCTGGCCCAACGGCGGCGTATTACGGGCTTCTCCGTTCCGCACAAGCTGGAGGGCGAGATGAGATACAAGATCGATCCTGACTCAGATCGAGTCTTCATCGAAGAGTTTCGCCGCAATCCGGTGGGTAACCATAGCCCCGGCCTCATGCGCGTCCTCAACACGCTGCGTTACGATCCAAGTGGACGGCAGATCGTGCTCTTTTGCCGCAAGCCATTCGCTGAATGGCAGATCGGGGAGATGCCGGCGGACCGGCGGGAACCGCTGGTGTTCGAGGACAGCCCTATTTTCACCAATCGCGACGAGGCGGAATGGGAGATCTTTCGCCGCCGGTGGCGCGCCGCCACGGGCGAAGACATCAACCTGCCGCTCAAATCACCCGAGAACGCGTAGGACTGCCTCATGCTCAAGATCGTAGGCTATCCCGATCGCTACAGCGTCGCGCCCGGAGAGAAGATCGCTTTTCACATCTCGCTCGAGGAAGGCGAAGCCTATGAGGCACGTCTCGTCCGCGTGCTCAATGGCGATAGCAACCCGAATGGCCCTGGCCTCGACCTTCCTCATCTGCCAAGCGAGGTCGATGGGCATTATCCGGGATCGGTGAAGCGAGCGGATGCCGGCTCCTTCATGCTGGTGGAAGGCTTCCCTCCCCTCGCCGCCTATGCTGCCTTCAGCTTTCGCGCGGTGGTATGGCCGACACTCACCGCGCGCTACTCTCAGGTCGTGGCGGCCCATTGGGATGCGGAACGAGGCGCGGGTTTCAAGCTCACCGCCAGCGAAGGTCGGCTCAGCCTCGCGATCGGCGATGGAATGGGCAGCGTGGTCGAGGAAAGTCTCGATGCGAGAATGCTGGATCGCAAATGGTACGTGATTTCTTTTGCAGTAGATTTGGTGGTCGGCCGCTTCCACCTCTCACAGCAAGCGCTGCAAGCAGATGCTGGCGTTTTCGATAGCGGGTATCGTGAAGGCGCCTTGAACGCGGTGCTCGGCGTGACGACGGGCAGTCTAACTTTTGCCGGAGCCTCTATGGCTGACGGCACAGTCGGCGAGCATTTCAACGGCAAAATTGACGGACCGGCTCTGTTCGAGGGTTTCCATGACGCGGTCTCTCTTGCCGCCGCTGATGTCGCCGCTCTCTCCCCGATGCTCGCCGCCACCGCGCTCGGCGCCTGGGACTTCTCGGACGGCATCAGGACAATCCGGGTCACCGATCGGAGCCCACTTCGCCGGACCGGTGTCCTTGTGAACCTGCCGGCACGCGGCATGCGCGGACCCCATTGGACGGGGACCCATCATAGCTGGCAGACGGCCCCGGCCGAATATGGCGCCGTCCATTTCCATGAGGACGACCTCTATGACGCCGGCTGGCCGGCCGACATCACCTGGTCCGTGCCGGAGGATGCGCGCAGCGGCGCCTATGCGCTGCATCTGCGGTGCGGCGAAAACACCCACGACGCAATGCGGGAAACTTACATCCCCTTTTTCATTCGCCCGCCTCGTGCCGCCACGGCCCGCAAGAACAGGCCAAAACTCGCGTTCCTGGCGCCAACGGCCTCCTACATGGCCTATGCCAATCACGGCGAGCACATCACGGTGCGCGGCGTCGAGCGAATGATGGGACGGCTGCTGCATTTTGGGCATCAGGATGTCTATCTCTACGACCATCCGGAGCTTGGCCACTCCCTCTATGACAAGCATGCCGACGGGTCGGGTATCTGCTATTCCAGCCGGGTTCGTCCAAATATCAATTGCGCACCGCGCTATCACTCCTGGCTCGGCGGTGACGGTTCCAGCCTCTATCAATATAATGCCGATACGCATTTGTTCGGCTGGCTTGCCCATCATGGCGTCGATTACGACGTCATCACGGATGAGGATTTGCACCATGAGGGCTACGAACTTCTGAAAGACTACCGCGTGGTAATGACGGGCTCGCATCCCGAATATCATTCGACCCAGATGTGGGACGCGATGAAGGCCTGGCTCGATCGCGGTGGCCGCCTCATGTATATGGGCGGCAATGGCTGGTACTGGCGCATTGCCTTCCATGATGATCTGCCGGGCGTCATCGAGGTACGGCGGGCTGAGGACGGCATCCGGTCATGGGAAGCCGACCCCGGCGAATATTATCATTCCTTCAACGGCGAATATGGCGGCCTTTGGCGGCGGTGCGGGCGCCCGCCGAATATGATGGCCGGCATCGGTTTCGTGGCTCAGGGCTTCAACGTCTCGTCCTACTACCGACGTGCTCCGGACGCGGAAAACCCCCGTGTAAGCTTCATCTTCGATGGCGTTCCAGATGAGATCATCGGCGACTTCGGCCTGATCGGCGGCGGCGCTGCTGGTATCGAGCTCGACTGCATCAATCGACTGCTGGGCTCCCCGCCAAACATCCTGCGTCTTGCTTCCTCCGAGGGGCACGGGGCGCTGATGCTTCTCGTCAACGAGGAATTTACCGCGACCCAGCCGAATCTCGGTGGTGACCAGAACGAACGCGTGCGCGCCGACCTCACCTTCGCCGAAACACCCTCAGGCGGCGCGATCTTCGCAACGGGATCCATTGCCTGGATCGGATCGCTTCCCAGCCACGGCTATGAGAACAACGTCTCCCGCATCACGCTCAACACGCTCCGGCGGTTCTTGGAGGAGCAACCCTTTGGCTGACACCTCGCATTGAGTGAAGGCATCGGCGCGTGGCGCGGGGGAGGCTAATCCGCGGCGGGAGCACTCGATCTCAGGCTCCGGAATGGCAGCATCTTCCGATGCTCCGCGTCCCAAAGCGCCAGCCGCGCGCATTTCAGACTGTCACGCAGCGTCAACCGGGGGACCGAATGGAATTCAGGATTCGCCTCGTGACACTCGCGGAGCCGGTAATTCGGAATGCGGCTGGATAGATGATGGATGTGATGGAAGCCGATATTGCCGGTGATCCAATGCAGCGCCGGCGGAAGGTCATAAAAGGACGCACCCTGCAGGGCGGCGGCCCGAAAATCCCAGTTTGGGCGACGCTCCCAATAGGCGTCTTCGAACTGATGCTGGATATAGAAGAGCCAAACGCCTATCGTGGCGGCCAGCAGTAGGACCGGCAAACATCCGAGCACCGCCGGAATCGGTCCTAAAGTAAGCGCCAAGGTGCCCAGCACAGCGCCGATCGCGGCATTGGTGCCCATGACGCTGAGCCAGTTCCGCCAATGGCGGCGTGGGCCGCCGCTCGGAATACGATGGCGAATGAGAAAGAGCCAGGCCGGCCCGATACCGAACATCACCAGCGGATGACGGTAGAGCCGATAGGCCAAGCGCCCTCGCGCCGACAGGGCCGCGTATTCCACGACGGTCAGGGTCGAAACATCGCCCACGCCGCGCCGATCAAGGTTTCCCGCGCTGGCGTGATGCACAGCATGGCTACCCCGCCAGACCGTGTAAGGCGTCAAGGTCAGCACCCCGAGCATCCAGCCAAGGAGATCGTTTGCCCAGCGCGATGAGAAGAACGAGCCATGCCCACAGTCATGCTGGAACATGAACAACCGCACCAGCAGCACCGCGCCAAGGGGGAACAACAGCAGCCCGAGCAGAATGCCGTGATCGAGCGCTGTTAGGATTCCGGCGACGACGAGAAGGAAGGGCAAAACTGTGGTCAACAACTGAACCAGCGCGCGGCGCGCGTCAGGCTTCAGATATGGCGCCACCATCAGCCGCCATGCAGTGTTATCGGCGGCCGTCACATCCGATACGGCCTCAGGAGCGGACATGCTTGCTGCGGGTCGATCGGCTTATTGGGATGAGTCTCATCATAGAAACAAACTCGAGCGTGAGAATGCGCGCTGGCGCGCATTCTCAGCCCGTGTCTCAGGCGTATTAGCTAGTCACAAGATTGACGGCGGAGCTTTTCCCGCCCTGGCCCTGCTCAATGTCGAAGGACAGCTTCTGCCCATCCGACAAAGTCGCCATTCCCGCACGCTCGAGCGCGGAGATATGAACGAAGATGTCCTTGGAACCATCGTCAGGCTGAATAAAGCCGTAGCCCTTCTGCGCGTTGAACCACTTAACCGTACCCTTAGCCATGTGCCACTCCATGCGATAAATTCCGCCTATGCGCTCTCGCACAGACGGGCCGACCTCGGTGATAGGACTGGGGAACCGGGTTCGACGCTTGCAGCGGACGAATTACGGACCTGATCAACAACAGGCTGACGCCGTTCTAATAGGGCGCGTCGCCTCCGGCCGCAAGGCCGTCCCGCCTCTCTCGACGAGATTGGCTCGCGATAACGCCAGCAACGGGGAGCGCGATTAGATGATGCCACCATTGGCGCGCAGGATTTGACCATTGATCCAGCTACCATCCGGACCCGCGAGGAAGGAAACGGCCGCCGCGATGTCGGTGGGCTCGCCCAGTCGCTCCAGCGGCGCAAGCCTTGCCAGCCGATCGACCAGTTCCTGAGATTTTCCGTGGAGAAACAGGTCGGTGGCGGTCGGGCCGGGAGCGACCGCGTTCACCGTGATGTCCCGGCCGCGGAGTTCCTTGGCCAGGATGCTCGTCATCGCGTCCACGGCCGCCTTGGTGGCGGCATAGACTCCATAGGTCGGCTGAAGCAGGCCGACGACGCTCGAAGAAAAATTGATGATGCGCCCGCCGTTTCGCAACCGTTTGGCGGCCTCGCGCAGGGTGTTGAAGGTTCCCTTTAAATTAACGGCGATCTGTCGATCGAAAGCTGCATCCTCGGTATCCGCGAGGCTCGACAGGGTCATGATACCGGCATTGTTGACCAAAATGTCCGCTCCGCCGAGTGCGGTTTCCGCTGTATCGAACAAACGGCGCACGGCCTGGGGGTCGCTGACGTCGGCAAGCGCTGCCAGAGCCCGGCCGCCTGCCTCTTCGATCTTGCGAACCACCGCCTCGGCGGGCGCGGCCTGGCCGGAATAGTTCACCACCACGGTAAAGCCGTCCCAAGCGAGCCTTTCGGCCACGGCCGCGCCGATACCACGCGACGCCCCGGTCACGATTGCTACTTTATTTGTCTGCTGGGTCATGCCGCTCTCCCTGTTTCTTCGCCCCGTCCGAGGGGTGGAAAGCATTAGCGCGACGCCTTGGCCGGATAATCAGGCGATTTCGAGCTACACCATTCAGCAAGACGAACAATGAGGGGCCGCATGGACCGGTATGAGGCGATGCGGGTCTTCATCCGCATCGTGGAGCGACAGAGCTTCACACGGGCGGCCGAAGACCTCAGCCTGCCGCGGTCAACAGTTACCGAGGCCGTCAAGCAGCTCGAGACGCGCCTTCGCGTAAGGCTTCTGCAACGGACCACCCGCCACGTGAGCCCTACTCTGGACGGCGAAGCCTATTACAAGCGCTGTCTGATCCTGCTCGCCGATCTAGAAGACGCAGAGGCGGGGTTCCGGGATGCCAAGCCACGCGGCCTGCTGCGCGTCGATATCCACGGCACGCTGGCACGCCACTTCGTCGTGCCGGGTCTGCCCGCGTTTATCGCCGAATACCCCGACCTGCAGCTCTATCTGAGCGAAGGGGACCGTCTGGTCGATTTAGTGCGGGAGGGGGTGGATTGCGTGCTGCGCGTTGGAGAGCCGCAGGATACGGACATGGTCGGTCGGCGTATCGCCTTGCTTGAGGAGGTGACACTGGCGAGCCCCGAGTACCTCAGCCGATGCGGCACGCCTGGATCGCCAGACGGTCTCGGCGGGCATGCGATGGTCGGCTTCGTCTCCTCCGTGACAGGCGCCGTAATTCCTCTGGAATTTAGGCTCGACGGCGCGCTCCGCCAGGTTGCGCTCCCCGCTACAGTCTCGGTTGCAGGTGCGGAGACCTATGTCGCCGCCGCGAAGCTTGGCCTCGGACTGATACAAGTTCCGCGCTATCACGTCGTGCGACACCTCGCGCTGGGCGAGTTGGTCGCGGTCCTGGAGGATTTCCGACCACCGCCGAGCCCCGTCACGTTGCTCTACCCCCGCAGCCGCCAGCTCTCCCCGCGTTTGAGGGTCTTCGTGGATTGGTTGACGCGAGAATTTCGACTTCGCGCGGGCGGGCCAACGATGAGCCTGCCGGTTCACCTTTGACGGATTGCACCCAGCCTTTAGGGGAGGAGCGATTTCAGCTTCACGCCCGGATCCGCCAGTTGGGCCGGGTCAGAATGCGCACGGCGCTGGATTAGCATCTCCGCCAACCTGATGTCGCGCGCGACCTTGGAAACCGGGCCGACACCGCTCGCCGCGACAAGCCGGCCATCAGCCTTGAGGTGGAAATAGAGCCGGCCGCCGCCACCCACGTCGCGCAGCACGGTAATCTCGCCCTCATCGGGCATCCCGGCGATCTGCAGCGTCTGGTCATGCTGATCCGACCAGAACCATGGAACCGTGTCGTATTCCTCGGTGCCTCCCAGCATGGAGCCTGCCGCATGCGCACCCTGGTCCTGCGCGTTGCGCCAAGCCTCCAGCCGCATCCGGCGACCATCGTAGATCGGATGGGGAAAGGAACAGCAATCGCCCGCCGCCAGGATATCAGGGTCGGTGGTGACAAGCCGGCCATCAACCCGGACGCCATTCTCCGTCTCAAGTCCAGCTGCTTCGGCAAGAGTGGTCTGCGGAATTGCGCCAACGCCTGCGATTATGGTGTCGCATTCGAGCCGCCGACCATTCGCGAGCGTTACAATCTCGACGCTACCCTCCCGCGTGATGAGCGTCAGGCCGATGCCGGTGATGATCTCGATCCCGGCTCGACCATGGCGCTCGGCGACAACGGCCGCGATTTCGGCTGGCACCGCGCGGCCCAGAATGCGCGGTGCCATCTCAACGACGGTGACCGTGCATCCGCGCTCCAAGGCGCTTGCTGCGATCTCCAGTCCAATGAAGCCGCCGCCGATCACCACAAGGCGGGTGGCAGGCACCAGCCGGGCACGCATCGCAAGCGCATCCGCGAAAGTACGCAGGTAGAGGACATTTTCGGGGCCCGCACCGGGAACAGTGAGCCGTCGCGGGCGGGCACCCGTTGCCAGCAACAGCTTGGCATAGGGAATGCTGCGGCCATCATCCAAGGTGACATCATGGGCAGCGCGATCGATCGCGATGACCGCTGCGCCCGCGATATGCACGATGCCTTTTGCTGCAAGCCGCGCCTCGTCGAGGATGAAGGCGGCCTCTGGCTCCGCCTCCGATGTCATCGCGTGCTTGGAAAGCGGCGGCCGCTCGTAAGGAAGATGAGTCTCCTCTCCGATGAGCGTGACCGGCCCAGTGAACCCTCGCTCGCGCAGCGAGGTCGCGGCGCGCGCCCCCGCCTCCCCCGCTCCCACGATGACCATTCCTGCAACGCTCATCGCCTCGGTCTCCCAAGTTCCGCCGAAACGCGCCTTCAGACGGCCTGTAACATGAAATCGGAGACTTCCGTGGGCGCTACCGCGTTCAGGAGTTGTACGGAACGGCGTGCCCCTTCCATACGGGAAAGAAGCACATCCTCATGCTCGATCGAAAGCCAGCCATCATAGCCGACCATCCGGAGGCGATAGCAGAACTCGCGCCACCAGGATTCGTCGTGCCCGTAGCCGAGAGTGATGTACGTCCAGGACCGCGCCGGAATATCCGTCAAGGAGCCGTTTTCCAACAGGCTGGTCGTCGCCTGTTTCACCTTGTTGAGATAGACATCCTTGGCATGCACGTGGAAGATCGCCTCTCCCAGCGCATCCACGGCGGCATGCGGATCGGCGCCCATCCACATGAGATGACTCGGATCGAGGTTCGCACCCACAACCGGACCGACCTCTACACGCAAGCGCAGCAGCGTCGGCACGTTGTAGACGAGTTGGTTGCCGTGCAATTCAACACATAGCTTGACGCCGTTCTCCTTCGCGACCTTTGCGAGATCGTGCCAGTAAGGAAGTAGCTTCTCCTCCCACTGCCACTTCAAGATCGCGCCGGTCTCGGGCGGCCAGGAGGAGACGATCCAATTCGGTGTGCGGTCCTCAGGCCCGCCAGCCGGGAGCCCGGACATCAGGCAGACCTTGCCGATGCCCAGCTGGCCGGCAAGTCGCACCGTGTCATACAATGTCGCGGTCTGCCGAGCGCCATCAGTGGGATGGAGCTGGTTTCCGTTGGCATTAAGCGCGATCAGTTCTAGCCCGCGGCTCTCGAAGGCGCTCAAAAACGTCTTCCGCGCCCCTGCGTCGCCGCGCAGTTTTGCCAGGTCCAGATGCGGCGCCGAAGACCAGTTGCCTGCATTGACCTCGACGCCGCTCAGGCCGAGCCCTGCGGCCGCATCGAGCATTCCCTCGAAGTCCAGATTGGCGAGGGAATCCGAAACGATTCCGATCTTCATAGTCCTAAAACCTCTTCCATCTCAGAAATCTTGATGCGCCGCATCGTTCAGCGGAACGTTCTCTGTTCGCAATGTGCCGAACGCACCATGCTCTTCGACCCGCTGGTCGTAACCGGAGCTTGAATAGCGACTACTGGAAACTTGGCTGCGACTTGAGCGCATCCATTCAACGGCGCGACCGCCGCAGCGCCGATCCGCGCAGTCGGCTACAGCCGCGCGCTGTGGTGCCCTCATCGGCCTCCCCTTTTGTCGTTTCTAGATCGCGCCTCGGTCGCCGATTGCATCGAACCATAGAACAGTCATCAAGTAAATCAAATTATCTCTTCAAACCACCAGCACTGCATCATCTGCCAGATTTCTCTTCGTTTTCCGATGATGGCGGATTGATTTTGGCTAGACGGTCTTCGAGTTTGATGTGAATTACATCATTTTGTTGCGAGGAACGACGTCGCGCTCCGACTTTACAATGGAGAAGCCCGCCGACCATACTTCGCCCGGTTCCCTGACGGTGACCGGAGGCAGATGACAGTCCAATATGGTCCGGAAGTGCTTGCCGACCTGGACCTCGCAATTCGCGCTGCCTTGCCGTCATGGTCGCTTTCCAGCGACGCAGAAATCGGCCTCCTCAACATCTCAGAGAATGCCACGTACCGTATCGATGACACCGGCACCGGCCGGTCCGTCGTGCTGCGCGTTCATAGGCTGGACTATCACAAGGCGCAGGAAATTCGCTCTGAGATCGATTGGATCGAGGCATTGCGGGCTGAACGCGCCGTGGAGACGCCCGCGCCGCTGCGTGGCGCAGACGGAACCTTCGTGCAGAGTCTGCCATCGTTATTCGGCTTTCCGACACGCAGTGCGGTTGCCTTCGAGTTCGCGCCCGGTCGGGAGCCCGCCGCGGATGCCGATCTTCCCGGTTGGTTCCGCACTCTTGGTGCGCTGACTGCAAGGATGCACAGCCACGCGCGCGGTTGGATTCCGCCTGGGGGGTTTCAACGCAAGATCTGGGACTTCGACAGCATGTTCGGGACGCAAGCCTATTGGGGTCCATGGCGTGCCGGCGTTGGGCTGGATGCGGCGGGAACCACCCTTATGGACCGCGCCGTGATGCTCATCCGCACGCGGCTGGAGCGGTTCGGCCGCTCACCCGAACGCTTCGGTCTCATCCATGCGGATCTGCGGCTCGCAAACCTCATCGTCGATGAACCGCACCTGCGCGTGATCGACTTCGATGATTGCGGCCTATCCTGGCGGCTGTATGACTTCGCGGCTGCCGTCAGCTTCTTTGAGCATGAACCCATCGTGGACGAGCTGCGCGAGGTCTGGGTGGACGGTTACCGTTCCGTCGCGCCGCTTTCGCAAGAGGATGCCGACGAACTGCCGATTTTCATCGCCATACGCCGTTTTCTTCTAGTCGCCTGGATTGCATCACATTCCGAGGTGCCGATCGCGCAGGAACTCGGCGCTGGCTATACGGCAGGCGCTTTGACGATGGCGGAGAAACTGCTGTCACGGTATTCTTGAGTGTCACCGGATAAAGGAAAACCGCCATGTTCGCTCCGCTGAGCGGTCGATCCGTCATCGTTACCGGAGCCGGGCGCGGCATCGGACGCGGCATTGCGTTACGGTTTGGCATCGTCGGCTGCCGCATCCTTCTCGTCTCACGCACCGCGGCTGAGATAGAGCGGGTAGCTGCGGAGATCAGCAGCGTGGGCGGTACTGCAGAAACTCTCGCGGCAGATCTCTCTACCGAAGGCGGCGCCGCTGCGATGGCGGCGGCTGCCATGGAGCACTTTGGCGGCGTCGATATCCTCTGTGCAAATGCCGGCATATTTCCGTCCGCCACTCTCGATGTCATGACGGCCGCGGATTTCGACACTGTCATCAACGCGAATTTGCGGAGCACCTTCCTTTCCGTTTCGGCTTGCCTCCCCGCCTTGAAAGCCAAGGCGAAGGGGCGGATCGTTCTGACATCCTCGATCACCGGACCCGTCACAGGTTATTCCGGCTGGTCGCATTACGGAGCGAGCAAAGCCGGTCAACTCGGCTTTATGCGCACGGCCGCGATTGAGCTTGCGCCGTTCGGCATCACGGTCAACGCGGTGATGCCGGGCAACATCATGACCGAGGGGATGGAAGCCATGGGCGTCGAGTATATAGCGAATATGGCGGCCTCAATCCCGCTCAAGCACCTTGGAACAGTGAAGGATATTGCCAACGCAGCGCTGTTCTTCGCGAGCGACGAGGCCGGCTACGTCACGGGTCAGACCCTGATTGTCGATGGCGGCCAGGTTCTTCCTGAGTCTCTCGCCGGGCTTTAAACGACGAAGGCCGCTGTCGGGCCGCCTTCGCGGCTTTCCAGTTCTCCGCTTTACCGCCTGGCGCTTGCCTCGGCGGCGTGCAGTGGCCCGTCCGCACCTTCGGGAAAGCCCTCATAGATCATGCGGCCGATCTGGTCATAGCGGGATGGGTCCCGGCTCTTGAGATAAAGCGCGCCAAGAATGCCAAGAACAATGACACCTCCATCAATCCACGGGATCCAGGCAGCAAATGAAAAACCACCGCCGAGGAAGCCCATATTGGTAAGGCAGAGATAAAGGACATAGGCCTGCGACAGGAAGGCGAGGATGGGCGCAAGCATCGTCTGCCACCAATGATGGTCATTGGGATGCTGGCGCTTGAAATAGACTACGATCGCGACCGATACGATGGCCTGGGCGAAGAGAATAATGATGGTGCCGAGCAGCGCCATGAGGCCGTAAAGCTCGCCATAGGCTTGTGTCGTCGGATCCTTGGTGCCACCGAAAATCGCGAAAAGCAGGACGATGATGATGCTGGCGCTGGTTTGCACGAGCGACGCAATATGCGGCGTCTTGAACCGCCTGTGTGTGCGGCCGAGGGCCTTGGGCAGGATCCTCTCACGACCCAGCGCGTAGAGATAGCGCGACGCCGTATTGTGGAAGGCCATGCCGCAGGCGAAGGACCCGGTCAGAATGAGATAGCTCATGATCGCAGTCGACCAAGGGCCGATCAGCTTGGTTGAAGTCGTGAAAAAATACTCCGCCGCATTGCCTTGGGCCGCACCGACGGATGCATCGGTGGTGCTGTAACCGGAGATCGCTGCCCAACTCGTGATGGTGTAGAGAATTCCAAGGAACAGGACGGAAATATAGAGCGACAACGGCACAATCCGCTTCGGATTGCGGGATTCCTCAGCATAGTTGGGAGCTGATTCAAACCCGACCCAGGACCAAAATGCGAAAAAGAGCCCAATGCCAGCGGCCCCGGCTGCAAGCTTGGCGGATGGATTGCCCGGATAGCCGAGGAAGGCGTTCAACGGATTAATCGCCGCTCCCGTCACCGTCGCGCCGTGTCCCGATTTCGAGAAGACACCGACATCGAAAATGAGCAGCATCGCGACCTCGGCGATAAGCGCGACGCCCAGGACCGCGGTTGAAATCTTCACGTCTAGGTAGGTCAGCACAAAGATCAGCAGAACCATGGCCAGCGCGAGCCAGGGCCAGGCGACGTCGATACCGAATTGGTGTAGCTTGAGATTGGCGAAATAAGCGAAGCCACCGGCCAGCGAAGGCTCGAATACCGCATAAGCGACGACCGAGGCGAAGCCCATCCCCATGCCTAGCTCGCGCCCAAGCCCAAGGCTGATAAACGAGTAGAATCCCCCCACAGAGGTGACCTTTCTGGCCATCGCCGCATATCCCACCGAGAAGATCAGAAGGATCACGGTCGCGACCAGAAAAGCCGCAGGGGCACCGACGCCGTTGCCATTGCCGACCACGATTGGCGTGTTCAGCAACATGGCGGTGATCGGGGCCGCACCCGTGACCGTAAGGAACAACACGCCGATGAGACCAACCGCCTTCGAATGCAATAGATCGACGTCGCCGCGAGTGGTTACATCAAGGTTGTTTGCGCCCTGTTTTCCGGCTACGGCGCCAGAACTCGAATTTGCCATTTCAGAAACCCCAATCATCGCTGCGCGACTCACGATAGCCTGATGCGACCGGAGCGCGATCCCGCATGCCAGCGTCCCATGTGCCATCGACTGAAGGACGACCCTACGAACGACCTTTCAAGGATCATAGCTTTTTGAGTCTGATTCTCGAGAAAAATGAGGGCTCGTGGACGACGACTGCACAATTCGCGTGCTCGCCTATGGATTCCTGCTTAATGCTTCAGCAACCGAGCCAGTTCCCCATCCCTCGCAGAGCTGCGTTACTGTGGCTCTCGATATTATGTTGCTGTCTCGCACTGATTAATGCGTCACAACGACCTGCAATCTCTGGCCCGACGCTCTCGAAATGCCGTATTCGATGGGCCGCCCTTCGACATCCTCGTTGACCGCTTCCATCACAAGCACAGGCATCGTCGACGGCTGGCGGAGCAGAACCGCGTCCTCGGCGCTGGGTAGTCGCGTCCAAATCCGGGTGCTGCGTCGCCTGTAGTCGAGAACGCCGAAGGCACGCAGTGCCGCTGTTATCGAGAGGCTATCGCGGAAAGCCTTGTCGATTCCTCGAAAACGTTCCGCCGGCACGTGAGCGGAGACGACACTCAGCGGCACGCCATCCACCCGCCGCAGAATCTCGAGCAGGATGACAGGCGCGTCGGCATCAAGTTCAAGCGCCGCCGAAATCTCGGGGCTGGAGGGAAGTTCGCGGGATCCCAGGAGTTCGCCTTCCGGTGAACGGCTCTGCCCGGAGATCACCTCGCTGAAGCGAGTGCGGGATCCGACGGGGTAATCCACCACCGCGACAGGCCGGACGAAGCTGCCTCTGCCATGCTGGACGCTCACCAGGCCGCTTTCCGCCAGTGATCCCATGGCGCGCCTTAGCGTGTGGCGGTTCACACCGAAGCGCTGGGCCAGGACCGCTTCGGGTGGCAGGCGCTCCCCGGGCATCAGCGAACCCGATGCGATCTCAGCCGCAAGTAGTTCGGCGATCTTCTGCCAGATCACGACTCCGGCCGACCTCATGATGCTCCGCCTGTCATGCAACGGCTTTCAGCGGCATTCATCTAGATGTCAAACTCCTCTCCCCTCCTTGCTCCTAGAAGGGCGCGTCCCGCCAAGCCGGAACAGAGAGGGTTTTTCATCATGCGGAAGCGACTTCATCCGGCGGGTTTTGCCAAGGCTGTGTATGGTCTGGCGGCACTCATGGCCATGGGCGGAACCGCACTCGCGGCCCCGAACGACTGCCCTGGCGGAAAGCTGCGCTATGGCGTGGTGCCTTACGATGCCTCCGCGGCCTTCGTGCCGCTGTATCACCAGATCGGCTCCCTGATCAGCGCCAGGCTTGGCTGCCCGGTCGATATCGAAATCGGCACCAGCTATACCGCCACCATCGAGGCGATGCGCGCCGGCAAACTGGACGCCGCCGAATTCGGCCCGCTCGGCTATGTTCTCGCCCACCAGATCGCCGATGCCGAGGTCGTCGCAACCTACGCAAACGCGCAAGGGAAACCCGACAGCTATACGGCCAGCATCGTGACCTGGCCGGATTCCGGGATCACCACGCTGAAGGGCGTTGCGGGGCATAGCTTCGCCTATTCCGATCCGGCCTCCACCTCCGGCCATCTCTTCCCAGCCTATGGTTTGAAATCGGTTGGCATCGACCCCGACCATGGCGTTGTGGCGATCTATGCCGGGAGCCATACCGCGAGCTTCGAGGCGCTCAGGCACCACAAGGTGGAAGCGGGTGAGATCAACAGCTCCGAGATCGGTTCGGCGCAAACCGCCGGAATCTGGGATCCCAAGGACTATGTCACGCTCTGGACCAGCGCGCCGATCCCACAGGACCCGATTGCCGTGCGCGGCAATCTGCCGCCGGCCTACAAGGCGAGACTGACCGCCATCCTGCAAACACTAGACCTCAGCGGCATCCCGGCTGCCGAGGTCAAGCTCACCGGCCTTAGCGGCAAGGGCTACGTCGCTCAAACCGATCAGGCCTTCAACGGCATTCGCAGCTTGGTGAGCGTGCTGCATCTCGACCTCGCCAAGATGGGCTCGTGAGCACACCCCTCATCGAGGTAGCCGATCTCGCCATGCGCTTCCCGGCGCGTGGACGTGATGATGGGCACCTGGCGCTGAACGGCGCCACCATGACGCTCGCGCCCGGCGAGCTGGTGGTGGTCCTCGGCGCCAATGGCTGCGGCAAATCGACGATGCTGCGCTGTATCGCCGGGATGTTGCGGCCGACCGGCGGCGAGGTTCGTGTGGAGGGCCAAGCGATCAGCGGCCTCTCCGGCCGAACACTGACCGAAGCCCGCATGGCCCTCGGGATGATCTTCCAGAGCGCGCATCTGGTGAAGCGGCGGAGCGTCGTCGCCAATGTGCTCGCCGGCACTCTCGGGCGACATCGCAGCCTCGGCATCGCGCTTGGCAAGCTCCCGCATCAAGAGACGCCCCATGCCATGGCCTGCCTCGATGAGGTGGGACTAGCCCATTTCGCGCCCCAGCGCGCCGGCACGCTGTCAGGCGGGCAGGCGCAACGCGTATCGGTTGCGCGTGCCCTGGCGCAACGTCCGCGCGCTCTGCTCGCCGACGAGCCTGTGGCGAGCCTCGATCCGGATGCGGCCGAGGAGTTGATGACCCTGCTGCGCCGGGTTGCGCATCAGGATGGGCTGGGCGTGCTTTGCGTCCTCCACCAGCCTGAACTCGCTCGGCGCTTCGCGGACCGTATTCTCGGCATGCAAGCCGGCCGGATTATCTTCAACCACGAGCCCCGCCATGTCCGGGACAACGAGGTTTCCGCGCTCTATGTCAAACGGGACGCGTCGCAAAGACTAGCCGCTTGAGCGCTATTGCCGAGGATAATGGCAGGAGGCTGTCGCCGCACCGGCAGGATAAGCGAAGAAGCGCGCTGTCTTTCGTCGTCATCTTCGCCGGCATCGCGCTCTTTCTTCAGGCGGCCTTCGTCGTCCATGCTCGTCCGCAGGATCTCATTACCGGCGCCCATGGAATCGCCGATATCCTGAGCCGCGCCTGGCCGCCTGATTTCGCGAGCCTGCCGGATGCCCTTTGGCCGGCGCTGGAAACCGTGGACATTGCGATCTTCGGCACAGCGGTTGCTGTGATCGTCGCAGTGCCACTCGCACTTGTTGCCGCACGTAACACGACTCCGGCGCGGCCCATTTATGTCCTCGCACGGATGGCGATCGCCTTGGCGCGCGTGGTGCCAGATCTTGTCTGGGCGCTCATCTTCGTGACCGCTGTCGGCCTCGGCCCGTTTCCCGGCGCACTCGCCATTGCCATCCACAGCATCGGCATGATGGGACGCCTTTTCGCGGAACTCATCGAGGACATGGACATGGGGCCTGTCGAAGCCCTGACCATGACGGGAGCGAGTCGACTCGCGGTCTTCAGCCACGCGGTGATCCCTTCGGTGCTGCCGTCGCTCGCCGGCATCACGCTCTATCGTCTGGACGAGAATATCCGCGCGTCACTCGTCCTCGGCTTCGTCGGCGCGGGAGGCATCGGTTTCCAGCTGCTGACCGCGATGAACCTGTTCCAGTATCGGACCGTGGCGATGTTGCTGGTGGCGACCTTCGTCATCGTCGTAAGCGCGGAGCGTCTATCCGCGGCCCTGCGCCAGCGGATCGCCTGATGATGCACCGACCGCATTGACACGCGGCGCTTGTTGCGTTGTATAGACATCTAGATGAATTAGGAACGCCACGGTGTTGGGATCCCAGGCTATCGAGGCAAGGCAAGGTTGGCTGGCCGTGCTTGCGAACGCCCCTCTCGCGGGGATCGAAGACTGCATCGCACGGGCCGCGCCCTTGCCGGCCCATACGCGGCTTCGCGGACCAGAGATCGGGCTGATCATGGTTCAAGGCCGCGCAGGCGGCGACGGCGCGCCGTTCAATCTCGGGGAAATGACCGTCACCCGCTGCACCGTGCGCAACGCGCAGGGTCAGATCGGGCACGCCTATCTTGCGGGACGAGATCCGCGCCGCGCGGAACTCGTGGCGGCGCTGGATGCGGCCCTTCAGCATCCGACAGAAAGCGCGGAATGGGCGCGCACAGTCGTCGCCCCTCTGGCAGAGGCCCAAAAAGAGGCGCGCCGAAAAGTCGCGGGCGAAGCAGCCGCGACTCGCGTCGACTTCTTCACACTGGCGACGATGCGCTCATGACCCTGGATGCACCTGGCTTTGCCGATCCCGTCATGGAGGCACAGTCCTGCTTTCGCGCCGTCCTCGATGCAATGGCACACCCAGGAAGTCTTCCGGTGATCGCCTGCGTCCTCGCCGCTCCGCCGCTCGATCAGGCAACGGCTGCGGTCTTGCTCACGCTCGCGGATGCTGCGACGCCGGTCTGGCTTGCGGGAGAGACTGCTAGCGCCTGGGACTGGCTCGCATTCCATTCCGGCGCACCGCGTGCCGCATCCATCGGCGGCGCCGGATTCATCTGTGCCACCGAAATGCCAAACCTCGATTTGCTTGAAGCCGGAAGCGATGCGGCGCCTGAAACCGCGGCAACGCTGATCCTGCAGGTTCCCGCGCTCGAGGGAGGTCCACCACTCATCCTCTACGGTCCCGGACTGGAAGCGCCCACACGGTTCGCCCCGCAGGGGCTGCCCGAGGACTTCGTGAAGCAATGGTCTGCCAATCACCGGCTGTTCCCGCGAGGCATCGACCTCATCCTGTGCTGCGGTGAACAGCTTTGCGGACTGCCTCGCAGCCTCCGCATTGGGGCGGCCTGAGCCGTGGCCTATGTCGCGGTCAAAGGCGGTGAGCGAGCGATCGATGCCGCACATGATTGGCTGGCGCGAGCCCGGCGCGGCGACCGGAGTCTGCCGGAGATCGGCACAGCGCAGATCGCAAGCCAACTCGGCCGCGCGGTGGATCGCGTGATGGCGGAAGGCTCCTGTTACGATCCTGACTTGGCGGCGCTGGCGATCAAGCAGGCCCAGGGCGATCTCATCGAGGCGGCGTTCCTATTGCGCGCTTACCGGACGACGTTGCCGCGTTTCGCCCACTCGGAACCGGTCGAGACTGACGCCATGCTTCTGCGCCGCCGAATTTCCGCGATCTACAAGGACCTGCCCGGCGGTCAAGTGCTGGGACCGACCTACGACTACACTCACCGACTACTGGATTTCGCGCTTGCCGCGGAATCATTGGAAGTGACGCCGCTGCCGCTGGCAGCCGCTTCTTCAGAAGACACGCCTCGCGTGACGGCTTTGCTGGACCAGGAGGGACTAATCGAACCCTCCGGCGTCTCGACGGAGGCGGAACCCGGTGACCTCACCCGGGACGCTCTGGCCTTCCCGGCCGAGCGGGACGTTCGGCTGCAATCCTTGGCGCGCGGCGATGAGGGGTTCCTGCTCGCCCTCGGCTATTCGACGCAGCGAGGCTACGGCAACAACCACCCCTTTGTGGGCGAAATTCGAGTGGGCGAAGTTGCGGTGGAACTCGTACCGCCGGAACTCGGCTTTCCAATCACCATCGGCACGATCACGCTCACCGAATGCGAGATGGTGAACCAATTTTCTGGGTCGAAAACCGAGCCTCCGCAATTCACACGCGGCTACGGCCTGTGTTTCGGCCATAGCGAGCGTCGCGCCATGGGGATGGCACTGGTCGATCGCGCCATGCGCGCCGAAGAACTCGGCGAGAACGCGACGGCGCCTGCGCAGGACATCGAATTCGTGCTGTCCCATTGCGACAACATTGAAGCGACGGGCTTTGTCGAGCACCTGAAACTGCCGCATTACGTCGATTTCCAAAGCGAGCTCGAGACCATCCGGCGAATGCGCGCGACCGCCACCGCCGCCACCGCCGCGACCGTCGCAACGGAGACGGAGGCATGAGCGGCTACAACTTCGCTTACCTCGACGAACAGACCAAGCGGATGATCCGCCGCGCGATCCTGAAGGCCGTCGCTATCCCCGGTCACCAAGTCCCCTTCGGCGGGCGGGAGATGCCATTGCCCTATGGCTGGGGCACCGGCGGCATTCAGGTGACAGCGGCGATTCTCGGTCCGAGCGATGTGCTGAAGGTTATTGACCAGGGTGCCGACGACACCACCAACGCCGTCTCCATCCGCCGTTTCTTCGCGCGCACCGCCGGTATCGAGACGACGACGCATACCGCGGACGCCAGCGTCATCCAGACGCGCCACCGGATCCCCGAAACTCCGCTGCGGGCGGACCAGATCATCGTCTATCAGGTGCCCTTGCCGGAGCCGCTTGCCAAGCTTGAGCAGAGCCGCGCCGAAACGCGTCAGATGCATGCGCTCGCCGAGTATGGCCTCATGCATGTCAAACTCTATGAGGACATCGCGCGCTACGGTCATATCTCGATAAGCTACGACTATCCTGTGATGGTGAACGGCCGCTACCTCATGTCGCCCTCGCCGATCCCCGCCTTCGACACGCCGAAGATGCACCGGATGGCGGCGCTGCAGCTTTTTGGCGCGGGGCGGGAGAAGCGTATCTACGCCATCCCGCCTCATACCGACGTAAAGCCGCTCGACTTCGACGACCATCCCTTCCGCTTGACCCGCGCACCCCAAGCCTGTGGGCTTTGTGGCGCGCGTGACAGCTACCTCGACGAGGTTGTGATGGATGATCGCGGAGGGCGCCTCTTCGTCTGCTCCGACACCGACTATTGCGCTGGCCGCCAGTCGATGCGCCAGGACGAGGATGCCGCGGCGTGAGTGAGCACCTTCTTTCCGCAACCGGACTTCACCTCTCTTTCGGCGCCATCTGGGCGCTGGACGGTGTGGACGCGACGCTATGGCCGGGAGAAATACTCGCGGTCGTCGGTGAGAGTGGTTCTGGCAAGACGACCCTTCTGCATGTCCTGTCCGGGCGATCCGCGCCGGATGCAGGCTTGGTCGCCTATCGTGACACCGAGGGCGTGGCGCATAACGTCCATGCCATGCCCGCGCCGCAGCTGCGCGCATTGCATCGCTCCGACTGGGGTTTCGTGCATCAGAACCCGCGTGACGCGCTGCGCATGGAAGTGTCGGCGGGCGGCAATGTCGGCGAAAGGCTGATGGCCCAGGGCGCGCGCCACTATGGCGTCATCCGCGAGAGCGCCATCGACTGGCTTCGGCAAGTCGAGATTTCGCCGTCGCGCATCGACGACATGCCGCATACCTTCTCCGGCGGAATGCTGCAGCGGCTGCAGATTGCCCGCACCCTTGCGACTCACCCTCGCCTTGTCTTCATGGACGAACCGACCGGCGGCCTCGATGTCTCCGTTCAGGCGCGACTGCTCGACCTTATCCGGACATTGGTGGCGCGTCTTGGCATCGCCGTCGTGCTGGTCACGCACGACATCGCGGTCGCGCGTTTGCTGGCCGACCGGATCCTGGTGATGCGCCACGGCCGGGTCGTGGAGGGCGGTCTTACCGATCAGGTTCTGGACGATCCGCAGCATCCTTACACGCAGCTTCTCGTCAGCTCGGTGCTACAAGCATGAGGCCCGCCCATCCGGAAGTTCTGCGCACGGAAGCACTGGGGAAAAGCTTCACGTTGCATATGCAAGGCGGCGTCACCATACCGGTGCTGCGCGACCTCGGCCTCACGCTTCGCGCGGGCGAATGCGTCGTGCTGAGCGGTCCCTCTGGAACCGGCAAATCCACGCTCATCCGCAGCCTCTACGGCAATTACCGCGCGGACACGGGCAGAATCATGATCCGCCACGGTGGCGATTGGGTCGATCTCGCGCATGCCGATCCGCGAGTCGTCCTGGCGGTGCGGCGTGATACGCTTGGCTATGTCAGCCAATTTCTGCGTGTTGTCCCGCGCGTTTCAACCTTGGAGATCGTGGCTGAAGCGCTGACCTCGCGTGGCACGCCGCCCGACGAGGCGAAACTCCGGGCGCGGTCCATGCTGTTGCGCCTCAATCTCGTGCCACACCTCCACGACCTGCCCCCGGCCACCTTCTCAGGCGGCGAGCAACAACGGGTGAATCTCGCGCGCGGCTTTATCCCGAACCACCCGATCCTTTTGCTCGATGAGCCGACCTCGTCTCTCGATGCGGTCAATCGCGATGCCGTTGTGGAGCTTGTCGCGGAAGCCAAGGCTGCCGGGACCGCGATCCTCGCCATCGTCCACGACATGACCACACGGGACGCCATCGCGGACCGGCTGTTCCACCTCACACCCCTCCGGGAAGCCGCATGAGTCAGAGTCTGCTCGATCTGCCAAGCCAGTCCAACCGGTTCGCCGAAATCATCCTGACCAATGCCCGGCTTGTGCTGGCGGACGGCGTGCTGGACGGAACCGTCGTCATTCGTGATGGTATTATCGCCGAAATCGATGAGGGATTTTCTCGGACTCCCTCGGCGATCGATCTCGTGGGTGACTTTCTGATCCCCGGAATCATCGATCTGCATACCGACAATCTGGAGCGCCAAAGCGAGCCGCGTCCCGGCGCGCGCTGGCCCTCCCGTTCGGCACTACTCGCACATGACGCCCAATGCGCGGCGGCAGCCGTCACCACGGTGTTCGACGCGCTCTGCCTCGGCGATCTTGGCTTGGATGACGGAGACCGGGTTCGCACCTTCCGTGAAGGAGTCGCCAATCTGGAAGCGCTTGCGGGGAGCCGCTTGCTGAAGGCGGGTCACTTCCTCCACTTGCGGTGCGAACTACCAGCAGCGGACATGCCGGATCTACTCGAGAGCGTCGCCGATCATGCGCTGGTTCGCATGGCAAGCCTGATGGACCATACCCCCGGCGTGGGCCAATACGCGGATGTCGAGCGCTACCGCAGCCGTCGTGCAAGGGGCGGGATGGCCGTCACGGAGATCGACACACATATCGCAAGGCTACAGGAACAGCGCGGGAAACTTCGCGCGTCGAACCGGCGCTTCATGCTCAACCGGCTGCACTGCCTGCCGATTGTGCTTGCAAGCCACGATGACGAGACTGTCGAGGAAGTGGCGGAAAACCACGCCGACGGTATCCGCGTCAGCGAATTTCCGGTGCGGCTCGAAGCGGCGCTCGCCGCGCATGGGCTCGGCATGGATGTGATCGCGGGTGCGCCGAACCTTGTGCGCGGCGGCAGCCACTCAGGAAACGTCTCCGCCGCCGAGATGCTCACGGCCGGCGCGGTCGATGCGCTTGCGTCGGACTATGTTCCGCCAAGCTTGCTGGAGGCGGTCTTCAGACTCGCTGCCGGTGACGTGCCGGTACACGAAGCTGTCGCATTGGTGACGGCGAATCCCGCGCGGATCGCGGGCCTTTCCGACCGCGGCCGTATCGCGCCAGGCTTGCGTGCTGACCTGGCCGCGGTCCACACCGAACATGGGCTCGCGGCGCCCATGGCCGTCTGGCGCGGAGGCCGCCGCATATCATGACGGGCCACCTCATGCTCGTTGTCGGGCCTTCGGGTTCCGGCAAGGACACCCTACTCGCCGCCGCCGCGCTTAGCCTTCGCAATGATCCTAGGTTTCGCTTCGTACGCCGAGTCATCACCAGAGCGCCCGGTATCGAAGGCAATGAGGCAATCGGCGAGGCCGCCTTCGCGGCGCGAGAGGCGGCCGGTGACTTCGCGCTCTCCTGGGGGGCGCATGGACTGCGCTACGGCATCCCGGCTGACATCGTTTCCGATCTGCAGGCCGGGCTAGTCGTTGTCGCCAATGTGTCACGAGGGGTCGTGCCGGAGGCCGCAGAGCGCTTTCCCGTGACCGTCCTACTCATCACCGCCCCCGATCCGCTTCGCGCGGAACGCTTGGCGCAGCGAGGCCGAGAAGACACTGCGGCAGTCCTCGACCGGCTCAGCCGGACCGTATCACCGCTGCCCATACACATCGACACGCGAACGATCATCAACGACGGCCCAATCGAGGAGGGCGCGGAAGCTCTGAGAGCCTGCCTCGCTCGCTGCGCTGACGCGTGCCGCAAGGTCCCTGAACGGCAGCGCTCATAAGCTCGATCAACCGCAGCGACATTCAGAGACCTCGAATAGCTATGTTGCCTGGGAATACCTGTTCGAACGGAAGAACATCACAATCTCAAGCGCTTAGCCTTATATCTCTGCGCCGCGCCGAATTCTGGCGCTTCGACTGACGCAACCCGCACGTGCCGCGAGCCCGATAGGGCACAGCAACGACGTAACGCGTCCTTTTTGGTCCGACCGGTCCCAACCCCGACCGGTCTCCTTAAGGGAAACGGATATGTTTTCTGTTCCGCACGCTGCGATGCCCCTTCATCGCACCCTCGTCTGACGGTTCGACCAGCGCGTTAGCGTTGGTCTGATCCTGTCCCTTGGGCTGCCGCCCCCGAAGCCACGCTCGGGAGCGGCGGCCTGGTCCATGCGCGATCTTCGCATGTTCAAGACGTCACACGCGCTTAAGAGCGCGGGTGCTAGGAGGATTGCCTAATGAGCTACATCCGCTCCAGCGAGTCTGTCTTCTCCGGCCAGGTCGCCTCGTCTATCGCTCTGCCGACTGTTGAGCAGTTCGTTTTGGCGGCGCGGCCCGAGGAGCCGATCTATTGCCTGCGCCCTGCCGCGATCACCGAAGCGGCCAGCGAGTTTGTGCGCGGGTTCCATGGTGATGTCCTCTACGCGGTGAAGTGCAATCCGGAGCCTGCGGTGCTGAAGGCCCTCTGGGAAGGCGGCGTGCGCCATTTCGACTGCGCCTCGGCCGGCGAGATCGCGCTGGTTCACCAGATACTTCCGGAGGCTGCCATCCACTTCATGCACCCGGTCAAGTCGCGCCCCGCGATCCGCGCCGCCTATGCACGCTTTGGCGTGCGAGACTTCGTGCTCGATAGCGCGGGCGAACTCGCAAAGATCATGGACGAGACAGGAAACGCCGCTGATCTAGGCCTCGTCGTACGGCTCGCGCTGCCGCCGAGTGGAGCGATTTATGATCTGTCGGGGAAATTCGGCGCTTCCGTCGAAGAGGCTGCCGCGTTGCTGCGTGCCGCCCGTCCCCTCGCCTTCCGCCTCGGCCTGTCCTTCCACGTCGGCTCGCAATGCATGGAGCCGCTTGCCTATCGGCGCGCCCTCGCACTGGTAGCCGACACGATGCGTCGCGCCGGCGTCACGGTGGATATCATCGATGTCGGCGGCGGATTTCCGGTGAGCTACCCGGACCTCGAACCACCTCCGCTGGGCGCCTTCTTCGCCGAGATCGAGGCCGCCTTCGAGGCGCTCGATCTGCCGGCCGCTAAACTGTGGTCTGAGCCAGGCCGCGCCCTGGTCGCGGCAGGCGCCTCTGTGGTGGTGCAAGTCCAACTCCGACGCGGAGACGCCCTCTACGTCAATGATGGCGTCTATGGCTCATTGTCGGATGCGGGAGCACCAGCCTTCCGCTTCCCGGTACGTCGCATTCGCGGCACGCTTACAGGGGGAGAAATCGAGGTGTCGCGGGCTTATACCTTCTTCGGCCCGACCTGCGACAGCGCCGATCACATGAAGGGTCCCTTCACTCTGCCGGCCGACATGGCAGAAGGTGACTGGATCGAGATCGGTCAGCTCGGCGCGTACGGCGCTTGCCTGGGCACAGTCTTCAACGGCTTTGATCGTCCCCAGCTTCTGGAAGTCAGCGACGCGCCAATGCTTGGGAATGCAAGTCATGACCCTGGGCCGCTGCGTCTCGCCGCCTGACGTCTCCGCTGCTAACCAAGTCGCTGCCCAAAAGGCAGCGACACCCCTGTGCAACCATCCTCGTGGGAGTCTCTAAGCATGAAGCATGTGGCGTTCTCTGGTCGGCTGATCATGGTGGGATGCGGCAGTATCGGCCAGGGTGTTCTGCCACTGATCTTGAGGCATATCGATCTCGATCCGGCGCGGATCACGATCGTCAATGCCGATGAGCGCGGACGCGTAGCGGCAGTCGATGCCGGAGTGCGCTATGTCCTCTCTCCTCTTACGCGAACGAACTACCGTGACGTGCTCGCGCCGCTGGTTGGGCGGGGCGACTTTCTGCTGAACCTCTCGGTTGACGTCTCGTCCGTCGCGCTCATCGAATTCTGCCGCGAGGTCGGCGCGCTCTATCTCGACACCTGTGTCGAGCCCTGGGCCGGCGGCTATACGGACACGTCGCTGACAGCCTCCCAGCGCTCCAATTACGGGCTGAGAGAATCGGCGCTGGCGGTGGCAGCGAGGCATTCCGGCGGCCCAACTGCGCTCATCACGCATGGTGCGAATCCCGGTCTCGTTTCCCACTTCGTGAAGCAGGCGCTCTTGAATCTATCCTCGGATACTGGTCTCACCGTCGATGTCCCAAACACACGGAGCGGCTGGGCGGCGCTTGCGCAGAGACTCTCGGTAAAGGTCATTCACATCGCTGAGCGAGACACGCAGGTTGCGAATATCCCGAAGCAGCGCGATGAATTCGTAAATACCTGGTCCGTCGATGGCTTCGTCGGCGAGGGCTGCCAACCGGCGGAACTCGGCTGGGGAACGCATGAAACGGTTTGGCCAGCGGATGCACGGCGCCACGACTTCGGATCCGACGCGGCAATCTATTTGGAGCGTCCCGGTGCCTCCACACGAGTCCGCACCTGGACGCCGCTTGAGGGACCCTTTCACGGCTTTCTCATCACACACAACGAGTCCATTTCCATAGCCGACTATTACACCGTGAAAGAAGGCGGCACGGTCACCTACCGTCCCACCGTGCATTACGCCTATCACCCGGCCGATGATGCTGTGCTGTCCGTGCATGAACTCGCCGGCAAGAACTGGCAGATGCAGGCCCGGACGCGACTCATGATGGATGAGATCATCTCCGGAACGGATGAACTCGGCGTGCTATTGATGGGCCATGAGCGCGGTGCCTATTGGTACGGCTCGCGGCTATCGATTGAAGAGGCGCGCGAGCTTGCCCCAAACAACAACGCGACGAGCCTGCAGGTAACCGCCACCGTCATGGCCGGAATCATTTGGGCCATGGAAAATCCGGAATGCGGCGTCGTTGAGCCGGATGCCATCGACTATGAGCGTATCCTCGCGATAGCACGTCCGTATTTGGGGGAGGTCGTCGGCGTCTACTCGGATTGGACACCTCTCGACGACCGTGGACGCCTGTTCGCGGAACCCGTCGATGCAGCCTCGCCCTGGCTCTTTGGCAACTTCCGGGTCACCTGAAGAGGCGGTCACCACCCTGCCCCTGACACTCTCGAAGGTCACGCAACGCATGACATTCGCGGCAATCGCCACGGGATTTTGCCTTGCCACGACGGCGGCTCACGTCGTCAGCACGGTCGTCGTGGCTGCCAAATGCCGCGTACGGCCGAGACAGAGCAGGCCGGCAGATGATGCGAACCCGGTCACCGTCATTCGGCCGGTCTGCCGCCTGGATAACTTTGTGAAGGAGACGCTGGCCTCCACCTTTCGGCTCGACTATCCGAATTACGAGATAATCTTCTGCCTCGCTCGCGCCGATGATCCGGTCGCGCCGATTGTTCGGCAGTTGATAGAAGCCAATCCGTCTGTTCGGGCTCGGCTGCTGATCGGAGATGACAATCGCAGCCCCAATCCAAAACTAAACAATGTTCTCAAAGGATGGGACGCGGCCGAGCATGAGTGGATCATTCTAGCGGATAGCAATGTCTTGATGCCGCCGGATTATATCCAGCGCATGACGACGCGCTGGCGAGCCAATACCGGCCTCGTCTGCTCCATGCCGATTGGATCTCGGCCGGAGAGCTTTGCGGCGTCGCTCGAATGCGCCTTCCTCAATACGTTCCAGGCTCGGTGGCAGTATTTTGGCGAAAGCCTCGGCCTCGGCTTTGCTCAAGGCAAGAGCATGCTGTTCCGCCGCCATATTGTGGATCGTGCCGGAGGATTGCTCAAAGCGCTGGGCGCCGAACTCGCCGAGGATGCAGCCGTCACCAAGATGGTCCGGGCCGCTGGTTTGCGCGTGCACTTGGTAGCAAACCCATTCGAGCAACCGTTGGGCGTCCGGCGACTTTCCGAGGTATGGTCGCGCCAGAAGCGATGGGCAATCCTCAGGCGCAAGACGTTTCCGGCTGCCTTTCTTCCCGAGTTGATCTCCGGGAGCGTCTTGCCCTGCCTGGCTGGCTGCGTCGCCGCCTATTCCTACGGAATCAACCCGGCATGGTCCGTTGCCGGACTTCTTGTCGTTTGGTTCAGTGCCGAGGCAATGCTGGCTATAATAGCGGGGTGGCGGGTTTCACTCAGCATGGCTGCGGCCGCGGCTCTGCGCGACCTGCTGCTGCCAGGTCTTTGGGCATGCGCCTGGCTGAGCGACGGTTTCGTCTGGCGTGGCAACGCGATGAACGTCGAGGAGAAATGGGTTGAAGAGCCAGACGCCGCGTAGCGCCCCCCCTCAAGGGCGGCCGACTGCCAGCGGGCAGGGCGTCAACCGTATGCGTGGGTTTAGGTGCTACATGAATCGCGCCCGTCTCCTATTCAGCGTCGCGGTGTTGGCCGCGCTGACAGGCTGTGGGTTTGAGACTACCTTACCCGACACTGCCACCATGCCGCCGGGAGCTCTTGCCACGAATGGCGACATCGATGTGCGGTCGTTGACCGTAGCGGCTTTCGACTTTGGTCAGCCGTTACGAGGCCAGCCGGCGCGGGCGGCGGACGGCATAGCCGCCCTGGATTATATGGGCGGCAGACTCAATACTGCGCCGCGCTGGGTCGATATGTCGCCGCTATATCGCGAACAGATGCTGCACGCGCGCGAGCTGATGCGGAAGTACATAGGCATTAGCGAGAGCGCGTCATCTCAGGCCGTCGTCGATACCATGCTAGCCCTTGCGGCCGCATACCGCGCGGATGATCAGGCCGCGACCCAACGGCTTCTGACCAATCCGATCTTCACTGTGTCGCCGACCGTTGTAACGGCTCGTCTCGCCGACATACCACTGATGCCAATCGTGAACGCCGCCACGACCCATGCGGATCAATTCTCTACGGATTTCGACACCTAAGCGGCCAATCCACGCAGCGATCGTTCGAGTTGCGGCAAACGCCTTATTGCCCGACCATAAGCCGCACAATCTCCTCCGGATCCGCGTCCCCCACCATCCTCTCGCCCGCCACAACGCCGCGGCGAAGCACCACGATACGGTCACTGACGGCGAACATGTCGGCGAGGTTGTGGGAGATGAAGATGACGCCGATGCCCTTGGTCTTGAGCGAGCGGATCAAGTCCATCACCTTCCGCTGCTCTGGCACCCCTAGGGCCGCGGTCGGTTCATCCATGATCAGCACGCGCGCATCCCAATGGATCGCTCGGCCGATCGCGACAGCTTGGCGCTGACCGCCCGATAAGGCGCGAACCGGCCGATCCAGCCGATCAAGATGCACATCGAGAACGGCGATGGCCTTCGCTGCTTCCTCTCGCATACGGCGACGGTCGATCCGCGGCAGGAACAGGAATTTGGTCTTCAGCTCGCGGCCAAGAAACACGTTACCGCCGATATCGAGATTGTCGGCCAGTGCTAGATCCTGGTAGATCGTCTCGATGCCCTGGGTGCGTGCCGCCTGCGGCCCGTCGAAGGAGACCCTGCGGCCGCGATAACGGATCTCGCCCTCGCTCGGCTGGAAGACTCCCGAGATGATCTTGGTGAAGGTTGATTTTCCCGCGCCATTGTCGCCGGCAAGTGCGACGACCTCACCCGCGCGCAGCGTGAAATTCACCCGTTCGAGCGCGTGGACGCCGCCGAACCGCTTGGAAATGCCGTAGGTCTCAAGCACCGGGGCATCGCTTGCCACATCACTCATCCTGGCGCCCTCCACCCAAACGTTTCTGGCTCTGATCGACGAGCACCGAGACGATGATGACTAGGCCCACAGCAATAAATTGCCAGAAGGGTTCGACGTCGAGGAAGACGAGGCCGTATTGAATCACCGCGATGATCAGCGCACCGATGATCGTGCCCATCACGGTGCCAGAGCCGCCAAACAAGCTGGCACCACCGATGACAACGGCGGCAATACTGTCCAACAGCAGCGGTTCACCCGCCTGCGGGGCGCCGGCCGCGAACCGCCCCGTATAGAGTATGCCATCGACCCCGGCTGTAAGCGCCGAGAGCATGTAGAGCAGGATGGTGACACGCCGCACATTCACGCCGGCGCGTAGCGTGGCCTGCCGATTGCCGCCAATCGCATAGGTATATTGGCCGAAGAGAGTCTCGGAGAGCAGATAATGCACCAGCAAGACCACGATGAGAGCAATGATGACCACGACAGGCACGCCAAGGATCCGGCCGTTGCCGAGAAAGGTCAGCCACGGATTGTTGACCGGCACCGTAGTGCCGTTGGAAAACAGATAGGCGGCTCCACGCGCCACGCCATACATGCCGAGCGTGCCAATGAAGGGTGGCACACGTAGCCGTGCGATCAGAAGTCCATTGACCCAACCGGGAATCAGAGTCGCCGCGAGAGCCGCCACTATGCCCGCGACCAGGCCAACGCCTACGCCAGCCGAGGCTCCTACGTCATTAGCGACTTGCGCGGCGATCACAGCCGCAAGCCCCATTGTAAAACCGACAGAGAGGTCAATACCTCCAGAGATGATCACCAAGGTTTGGCCGAGCCCCAACAACACCGGCGCAACCGCGAAAACCGAAACCGATCGCAGGTTGAAGGCGCTGAAGACGAAAGTGGTGCCGTAGGCGATCTGCGACCAGAGTTCGAAAACGACGAGAAGAACGAACAGAAAGATCCACGCCCTGGCGGAGGCGAGCACCCCAAGGGTGCCGCGCCAGCGCGCAGGCTTATCGATGGTTGCCGACGCCACTCAGGTCACTCCGAGTAGACGTATTTCTTAGTGCTCGGATCATCGACATTCGTCTTATCGATGACCGTGAAGCCGGTGGCGATCGCCGGTGGAATAGACTGGCCGGTAAGATGCGCATAGGCGGCGGCGACGCCGAACCAGCCGATCTCGGCCGGATGCTGCGCGATAGCGATGCTGATCAGGCCGGTCTTGATATTACCGATGATCGATTCCGGCGCGTCGAAGGCAACGACCTTGACCTTGCCGGCCGCCCCGCTCTGCTGCACGCCGCTGCCCGCTCCCATTGCGGAGAACAGGTTCGTCCCGAAGATCCCTGCGAGGTCGGGATTGCGGGCGAGAACCGATTGCGCCTGCGATGCCGCCTTATTCGCGTCGTCGTCATTGTATTGCGTATCGAGCACCGTGATGCCCGGATAGTTCTTCATCTCCGAAATGAAACCCTCGCGGCGTTGGTCTGTTGTCGAAACCCCGGCCTCGATATTCGAAACGTAGACCTTGCCTTTCCCGCCGATTGCCTTGGCCAGAGCCCGCGCGGCGATTTGGCCACCAAGCGTATTATTGGACGCGATATACGAGAGCGGGAAATCAGCGCTGCCGCTGCCCGTTTGATACACGCCAGTGCCGATATAGGTATCAACAGTAATGACCGGAATGCCGGAGGAGGAGGCGCCTTGCAGCGGCTCGATCAACTGGGTCTTGTCCGTGGGCGCGATCAGCAAGGCGTCCGGCCGCCGTGCAATGACCGCATCCAATACCGGCACCTGCTGCACCGGGTTAAAGGATGGCGCCCCCTGGAAAACAAGCTTGACGCCGAGCGCTTTGGCAGCAGCAAGAGCGCCTTTGTGCATTGTAATGTAGAACGCATCCGTAGTGAGGCCGGGAACCAAGGCAATCGTGAAAGACTTGCCCTCCGCACGTGCCTTTCCGGCTGTAAGCATGGCCGCTGCGCCGATTGCACCCAAGCCGACGCCGCTAAGAATTGAACGCCGTTCCATTTTGTTTCCCCTGCGTTATATCTTTTACTTGTCATCACCGTCGTGGGCCGGCTTTTTGCCTTTTCTCCCGAGGCCGATCGGTCTATTTCTCCAATGAAAATAGCGCAAGGATTTGCGAGGCTGTCAAGCAAGGCGGAGGGCGAGACAGCGACGGAGATGGGTCCGAACGCGTTCCTCGCATTTGATCGGATGACCCGCGAGCGCCGCCTCCCCGCGCTAGGCTGGTCACGAGTTACAATTGGCACGGTTGGTTGATGCGGCCGAAGCCGGACACGACCACCAGGAAACGTACTGATGACACTTAGAGCTCGCCGCATCCTTCTACGCGACGGCATCGTCGTGACGATGGATGAAACGCTGGGCGTGCTCCGTCGCGGTAGTGTGCTGATCGAGGACGAGCGCATCGTGGCGATCGCTCCAGACCTGCAAGTCGATGATGCGGAGACTGTGGAGGCCGCCGGGTCCATCGTCATTCCCGGCCTTATCAATGCGCATATGCATACGTGGCAGACCGCCCTCCGTGGCGCCGGTGCGGATTGGACATTGCTGGAATATTTCTGCTGGGTGCATGCGGGGCTTGCGACCCGGTTCCGCCCCGAAGACATCCACATCGCCACGCTCGCTGGCGCATTGAACCAGATCAACTGCGGCACCACGACCCTCGTCGATTGGTGCCACAACAATCCGACGCCGGATCATACCGACGCGGCGGTGGCGGCATTGCAGAAATCCGGCATTCGCGCTGCCTTCTTCCATGGCTCGCCAAAACCAGATCCAAAACCTGGCGAGCGGCATTTCTCCGAAATCCCGCATCCTCGCGCCGAGATCGAGCGACTTCTCGCAGGCCCGTTCTCCGCCTCTGACGGCAGGCTGAGCCTCGGTATGGCGATCCTGGGGCCGCATTACTCCACGCTCGAGGTCGCACTGCATGATTTCAGATTATCGCGTGAACTCGGGCTGATCGCATCCATGCACCAGGGCGGCGGCGTGGCGAAAACGCCGGGCGGCTGGGACGTTCTCGAGGCGGAGCGCTTGGTCGGCCCCCTCGTCAATATCGTTCACGGCAATGACCTCTCCGACGACCGGCTTGCCCGCTTTGTGGCGCAAGGCGCCAGCTTCTCCGTGACACCGGAGAATGAGATGAGCCAAGGGCATGGCCACCCCATCACCGGCCGGTTGCTCGCCCTCGGCGCGGCACCGTCACTCGGCGTGGATCTGGAGAGCGTGGTATCAGGCTGCATGCTGAACGTTGCCCGAACCGCGCTGTCCCATCAGCGCGCGCTGGACAATGCGGCGTCTCGCACCGCGACCGGCGCGATCCCGCAGACGAGCACTATCAAGGTGCAAGAGGCTTTGTCCTGGATCACACGGGACGGCGCGCGAATGTTGGGGATGCAGGATCGCATCGGCTCGTTGACGCCAGGCAAGCAAGCCGATCTCGTGTTGATCCGCGCAGGTGATCTCGACCTCTGGCCGGTGCATGATCCGATCTCGACCGTCGTGATGCAGGCACACCCTGGCAGCGTTGATTCAGTTATGATCGCTGGACATTGGTATAAGCGATCAGGCCGCCTGCTGGACGCAGATCTCAGCGCCATCCGTATCAGCCTCGCGGCGTCTGGGACACGCATATTGGAACAACTCGGCTGGCCCCAAGGTAGGTAGACCGTGGCAGTCAGGTTACCGCGCCCAAGCCACCTCTGATTGCGACTACTTGAAGAAGCGAAGTCACCTCAGTTGGTCCCTTTCCCTTCGTGGGCGGGCCGTCAATCATATTTGAATTGCCTCGCACGTCACATTACTGTCACATCTCCGGAATATTCGGGTGGGGACGGTTCGATGGCGAACAAGAGCGGCGACAGCTCGTCGAAACTGGATCGGAAGAGCATCAAGGAGGTTCTCGACCGGTATCGCATTACATCCGGCAAGGGGTTTCGGCTCAAGGACCACGACCCCGAAGACGTTGCCACGAAACTGCTGAGTAAAGATGACGGCCCCGCCTATCTGGCTCACGGCGTCGAACAGCTGTCGGATTTGCAGAATTTGCTCTATGCCAACAGCACTTGGTCTCTGCTGATCGTGTTTCAGGCGATGGATGCCGCCGGGAAGGATGGCACGATCAAGCATGTCTTATCCGGCGTAAATCCGCAGGGGGTCGCGGTAACCTCATTCAAGCAGCCAGGACCGGAAGATCTGGCGCATGATTTTCTGTGGCGCATCAATCGCGCGCTACCAGCTGCTGGGCTCATCGGAATATTCAATCGAAGCCACTATGAAGAGGTATTGGTTACCCGAGTTCACCCTCAGCTACTCAGCAAACAGCATTTGCCGCCAAGCCTGATCGGCGGCAAAAAGTTTTGGGACAACCGGCTTTCGGACATATGTGCGTTCGAGGAACATCTCGCGCGGCAAGGAACGATTGTCCTGAAATTTTTTCTCAACGTCAGCAAGGCTGAGCAGAAGCGGAGGTTCCTGGAGCGACTTGATGATCCGGTGAAAAATTGGAAGTTCAGCTCGGCTGACATCGCCGAGAGATCGAACTGGGATGCCTATGCGGACGCCTATGAGGAGGCGATCGCGGCGACGGCAGCCGAACACGCCCCGTGGTTTGTGGTCCCGGCGGATCGAAAGTGGTTTGCCAGACTCGTCGTTGTCGCCGCCATCAATGAGGCTCTGCGCAAGCTGGACTTGCGCCCTGTCGAGGTTCCCCCAGACGAACAGGTACGTCTGAAGGAGGCACGCCAATTGCTTGAGGCGGAGGACTGATTCCCGACTGCTGTCGGCCGGTGGCTAGGTCACTCATACTGTCGCGGTCTAGGTCGCTACGAGACGATTCGCCATATTTCCGTGCACCTCGGCAAGATGGTGGAATTCATGCCGATACGTTCCCAGCCCCATCGTCAGTGACCGCAATTCGATGATGAGGTCGTGCAATTCGGCCTCGGGAACCTGCGCTTCGACATCGTCCCATCCGGGCCAGCTGGGCCGCTCGGCATAGCCGAGAATCCGCCCGCGCCGACCGGTAAGCAGGCGCTGGGCGCTCGGCGTGAATTCATTCGGGACGCTGATGGTCACATGATCGACCGGCTCCAGAAGCACGGGATCGGCTTTGGCAAGACCTTCCTGCATCGCCATGCGCGTGGCGCTCTTGAAGGCCATGTCGGAACTGTCCACAGCGTGGAAAGTGCCATCAACCAACGTCACCTCGATATCGACAACCGGATGGCCGAAAGGGCCTTTTTTCGTCGCCGCGTCCGCCGCTTCACCGACCGCCGGAATATATTGCTTGGGTACGGCGCCGCCAACAATCCGGTCCCGGAAGACAAAGCCTTCGCCTCGCGCGCGAGGAGCGATATCGAGCTTCACATCCGCGAATTGTCCATGGCCGCCAGTTTGGCGTTTCAGCCGCGCATGCTGATGCACTGCGAGACGGATCGTCTCCTTGAACGGAATGCGAGGACGCGCAGACGATACTTTAAGACCGCTCGATTTCGCCAGACGCTCTATGGCGGAGTTGAGATGCATCTCACCCTGCCCGCGCAGCACGGTTTCGCCCGTCTCAATGTCGTGCACCACATGAAGGCACGGATCTTCCTCGGCGAGCTTTTGCAATGCGCCGGAAAGCTTCACGTCATCCTTGCGATCCTCGGTTGCGATGGTGAGCGCATAGACGGGCGGCGGGGGTTCGGGCCAGGGTAGCACCTCGGCAGTCTGTGACATGCTCAGCGTCGCGCCGGTAAGCTCGCCTTCGAGGCGGCCAAAGGCGACGATATCGCCCGTCGTGGCCTCCGTCACTTTCGCTGGCTCGCCATTGGTAAAACGGTAGATGCCGCCGATGCGATGGCCGTTCAGCGTGGCGCCATCCTTGATCGTTCCGCGCCAGATGCGGGCATAGGAGAGCTTGCCGGCATGACCGGCATGCACTGTCTTGCAGATCTGAGCGAGCGCCTCTCCTTCCGGCACAATACCCCGCCGTTCCGCTGTCTGCAGCGGGTCTGGCGTGTCGTGCCGCAGCGCCTTCCACAGCCGCCTCACGCCGTTGTCGCGCTCTCCTGCACCAAGCAGCGCGGGAACAACGGTCCCCTCCGCGAGATCCTTGTGCAATTGACGATAGATCTCATCGCTACTCGGCGTTACGTCCTCCAGGATCTTCTCGAGCAGCGCGTCATCATGATCGGCAAGCGCTTCAAGCAAAGCAAACAGCGCTTCCTTCTCCCGCTCGACCATTGGCGCCGGGAGGTCCGTAAGTTCCGAAGGTTCTCCCTTCCGATAGCGGTAGGCGCGTCCGCTTGCGAGATCGACGTAGCCGATGATCGTCTCACCCTCGCGGATCGGCATCTGACGCAGCACCAGCGGCTGCGGTGACCAGGCTTGCAGCGCGGCGAGTGTGTCGCGCACGCGTCCTGTCATTGTATCGATCTTGTTGATGAAGAGGAGATGCGGCACGCCTTCCTGGTGCAGGAACCGCAGTAACGGCGCTACAGCCAGCGCCTTTTCCGGTGCGGGCTCACAGACGACGACAGCGAGATCGACAGCGGCAAGTGCTGAGCAGGCCTCATGCGCGAACTCGACGGAACCTGGGCAATCCAAGATTGCCCACCGATCCCCCATGAAGCTGCAATGGCCGAGCTGAAAATCCGCTTTCGCCCCTCGTCCGCGCCCATCGCCCAAACGTCTGGCTGGGCCGCCCGCGGCAGCGAGGAGTGCGTCGAAAAGGGTCGATTTCCCGCAACCGTAAGGCCCGACCAGCGCAACCGATCGCGGGCGGGCCGCCTCCTGTCCTGCCGAGGGATCGGGCATGATGCTGCTCCTCGCTGCCTGCCGGCGGGGCCTATGTTTTGGACCTCCGCGCGCCCGTCCGGCGTCGGGCGCCTCCCTTGGCAACGAAGTCTAGCCGGTTTTGCGGCACTTGCGAGTCTTGGGAATGGATCAGCCTCGCCGAGAGGGCGCCGGAAGCAGGCCCGCTTCAAACCGGCTTGGCCTTAGCTCTTGCGGGTCAGACCAGAATGCTGCCAAAGGCGACGTCGAAGAAGTCGTCGAAGGGCGACCGGTTTTTCACCACGCTTTGTCGGGTGATGGCCCCTTGCCAGGCATTGATCAGGAACCGGGCAACGGTCTCGGGATCCTTGTTGGCCGATAGTGTTCCATCGGCCTGCGCCTCGCTCAGCACTTTGGCAATCGCGGCGGTCCAGCTATTTAGCCCGTCGCATATCGCCGCACGCATCGCCGGATGTTCCCCGCACATGTCGGAGCCGAAATTCCCCACAACGCATCCGCGATCGAAACCCCAATCCTCATACTTCTTTGCAAGAAACTCGAAGTGCCGGCGTAGGCGTTCCAACGGCGGGCCGGCCCCCTCGAAAAGCATTTCGAGTTTGCTCTCATTCCTGTAACGGGAGAGCACTTCCAGCGCCAAGGACTCCTTGGTTTTGAAGTGGCTGTAGAAGGAGCCCTTCGGAACACCGGCCGCGTCGGTAATATCCTGGACGCTGCAGCCGCTGAACCCCTGAAGGTGAAAGCGCTCCAGGGCTGCATCGACGATCCGGTCGCGGAGACTTGGCCGAGCCACGTCATCCCTCCTACGCCACGTTTAGCCGTGAGGTTCAAATACGACCAGTCATATTGCCTTTCAAGTTCTTACGGGCTCCAGGACCGGCGCGGGCTGAGGCTTGTAGGCTGGTACCTCAACGGGCTCGGGCAGCGGATGCCGCTTCAGCGGACGGTTTCCGGCGAGACGGCGCAGGAGAACGTAGAAGACTGGGGTAAGGAACAGACCGAAAGCCGTGACGCCGATCATGCCGGAGAACACGGCGACACCCATGGCATGCCGCATTTCCGCCCCCGCGCCGGTCGAGAGAACCAGCGGCAAGACGCCCATGATGAAGGCCACCGAGGTCATCAAGATAGGTCTCAGCCGCAACCGGCTCGCCTCGATCGCAGCGGCAATCGGTTTGCGGCCCGCGAATTCCAGCTCGCGCGCGAATTCCACGATGAGAATGGCGTTCTTCGCCGACAGCCCGACCAAAACAATCAGGCCGATCTGGGTGAAGACGTTATTATCCCCCTTCGTCAGCCAAACGCCTGTCATGGCCGCGAGCAAGCCCATTGGCACGATCATGACGATGGCGAGCGGCAATGTCAGGCTTTCGTACTGCGCTGCCAAGACCAGGAACACGAGCAGCAGCGACAGCGGGAAAATGAGGATCCCGGAATTCCCCGCCAAAATCTGCTGATAGGTCAGATCCGTCCATTCATAGGCGAAGCCCTTGGGCAGAGACGCCGCCGCAACGCGCGCAACCGCATCCTGCGCCTGTCCCGAGGAATAGCCCGGCGCCGCCGCTCCATTTACGTCGGCCGACAAGAACCCGTTGTAGCGCATCGCGCGCTCAGGCCCCGCGCTCAGCCTTACGCGCAGCACAGCGGCGAGAGGCACCATCTTGCCCGAAGCCGAACGAACCTTCAGCCGGCCGATATCTTCCGCATGTTCGCGAAACTTCGCATCGGCCTGAACGCGCACGGAATAGGTCCGGCCGAAAATGTTAAAGTCGTTGACGTAGAGCGAGCCCAGGTAGACTTGCAGCGTGTCGAACACATCCGGCACGGCAACGCCGAGCTGCTGGGCGCGCACTCTGTCGATATCGACGTAAAGCTGCGGAACATTGACTTGATAGCCTGTGAACAGGCCCGCGAGTTCCGGCGCTTTCGCGGCCGCGGCGAGGAAGGCTTTCGTCGCCTGATCGAGCGCCGTGTAGCCCAAGCCGGCACGGTCTTCGATCTCCAGTTTGAAGCCGCCAATCGTTCCAAGGCCCTGTACCGGCGGCGGCGGAAAGACCGCGATAAACGCATCATCGATGCTCGAGAATTCTCCGTTGAGCCGTCCCGCAATGGCGCCGGCCGACAGAGGCGCCGTCTTGCGCTCCTCGAATGGTTTCAGTGGAACAAAGACAACGCCAGCATTGGAACTATTGGTGAAGCCGTTGATCGACAGACCGGGGAAGGCCACGGTGTTCTGCACGCCCGGTTGCTTCAGAGCGATGTCGCCCATCCGGCGAATGACAGATTCCGTGCGGTCCAAACTCGCGCCATCAGGAAGCTGAGCAAAGCCCACCAGATACTGCTTGTCCTGAAGCGGCACGAAGCCACCAGGAACAACGCGGAACAGAAGGGTCGCAACCCCGACCAGCACGAGGTAGACCACCATCATCATCGACTTCTTCGAGATGACGCCGGCCACGCCGCCGCTATAGGCATTGGCGCCGGCATTAAAGACGCGATTGAACCCGCGGAACAGCCAGCCCAGCACCGCATCAAGCACTCGCGTGAGCCAATCCTTCGGCGCGCCGTGCTCCTTCAGCAACAGCGCCGCTAAAGCAGGCGAGAGCGTCAGCGAGTTGAAAGCGGAGATGACCGTCGACATGGCAATCGTCAGGGCGAACTGCTTGTAGAACTGCCCGGTCAGGCCGCCGATAAACGCCAGCGGCACGAAAACAGCGACCAGCACCAGGGCGATCGCCACGATCGGCCCCGACACTTCCCGCATCGCCTTATAGGCGGCCTGACGCGGCAGGTAGCCTTGCTCGATATTCCTCTCGACATTCTCGACCACGACAATTGCGTCATCGACGACAATGCCTACCGCCAGCACGAGGCCGAAAAGACTGAGGGCGTTGATGGAGAAGCCAAAGAGATGCATCGCCCCGAAGGTGCCGATAATCGACACCGGCACGGCGACCAGGGGGATGATCGAGGCACGCCAAGTCTGCAGGAACAGTACCACCACGATCACCACCAGGACTATGGCCTCGAGCAGGGTGTGAACAACGGCTTGGATTGACGCTCGAACAAACTGCGTTGTGTCGTAGACGATCTCGTAATCCACGCCCGCCGGCATGTTCTGCTTTAGCTCGGTCATCAGCCGGCGAACGTGGTCGGCGATCTGAATCGCGTTGGAGCCCGGCGCCTGGAAGATCGGTATGGCGACAGCCGTCTTGTTGCCGAGCAAAGAGCGAAGAGAGTAGTCGGCGGCGCCCAACTCGACGCGTGAAACGTCGCCGAGTCTCGTGACCGCGCCATCATCGCTGGTTTTGACGACGATATTGGCAAATTCTTCCGTGGATTGCAGGCGCCCTTGGGCATTGACGGAAAGCTGAAGACTGAGGCCCGGAACGGAGGGCGAGCCGCCAATCACACCGGCCGCCGCCTGCACGTTCTGGGCGCGCACTGCCGACACCACGTCATCGGCGGAAAGCCCATGCTCCGCCATTTTCTGTGGATCGAGCCACACGCGCATCGCGTAGTCACCCGAGCCGAAAAGCTGGACGTCGCCCACGCCATCGATGCTGGCCAGACGGTCCTTCACGTTGAGAACTGCATAATTGCGCAGATAGGTCGCGTCGTAGCGGCCATCCGGCGAGAGAAGATGCACCACCATCATCAGATCCGGCGAGCTCTTGAGCGTCGTCAGACCTAAAGCGCGCACCGCATCCGGCAACCGCGCCTCGGCTTGAGAGACGCGGTTCTGCACCAACTGCTGGTCCTTATCCGGGTCGGTGCCGAGCTTGAACGTCACAGTCAGGGTCATTAGCCCATCCGTCGTGGCCTGGCTGCTCATGTACAGCATGCCCTCGACGCCTTCGATCTGCTCCTCGATGGGCGTCGCGACGGTTTCGGCGATCACTTTCGGGCTGGCGCCGGGGTAATTCGCTCGGACCACCACCTGCGGCGGCACAACTTCGGGATATTCCGAAATCGGGAGCGCGCCCAGCGCCAGCAAGCCGGCGATGAAGATGAGCGTCGACAGGACCCCCGCGAACACCGGCCGGTCGATGAAGAACTTGGAGATGTTCATGGTGTGTCCGGAAGAACTCTTGTGATCAACCCGAAGGCAGGCTGGCGCTATGAGACGGGGTCATCGCGACGAGATGCGGCGCCACGAGAGAGCCGGGGCCGATACGCTGTAACCCACCCACCACGATCCGCTCGCCGGCGCTGAGGCCCTGCGTGATGACGCGTTGGCCGTCGATCACCGGGCCGAGCTGCACCTGGCGATAAACCGCCCGGCTATCGCCGCCGACGACCATCACGAAGCGGCGATCTTGATCCGTGCCGATTGCACTTTCGTCGATCGCGATAGTCGGCGCAGTCGTGGCTTCGCCCATGCGCATCCGCGCGAATTGGCCAGGCATCAGCCTGCCGTCCGCGTTATTGAAAATAGCGCGAACCCGCACGGTTCCGCTGCCTCTATCGACCAAATTGTCGATGAGTTGCAGTCTGCCCTGCTGTGGTGTGCCCTCCTCGGCGAGCGTGCCCATCTGCACGGGAATGAGGCCGATCTCGCTATCGAAGTCGTGGCCACCAGGCAGCGTCGCTAGAGCCTGCTCAACGGAGTGCTCATCCGCATCGAAACTGGCGTAGATCGGGTCGACGGAAACAAGCGTCGTCAGCACAGGAGCGCTTGGGCCAGCCGCGACGAGATTGCCAGGAGTTACTTCGATTCGACCAACGCGTCCGGCTATCGGCGCCCGGACGTCCGTCCAATCGAGGTTCAGCTTGGTCACGTCCAACGCCGCCTGCTTATCGTGGAGATTTGCCTCGGCGGCGTGAAATTCATTGACGCGCTGATCGACCTCGGCTTGCGGGGTCGCCCCTGAGCCGACGAGAGCCAGGCCGCGTTGCTGCTCCCTCGCGGCCAAAACGAGCCGAGCTGCCGCCGCGGCGACCTCAGCCTCGGCGCTCTGCACCTCGGCTTGGAAAGGCGCTGGATCGATCGTGAAAAGCAGGTCGCCCTTTCTGACCAACGCCCCTTCGCGGAAATGCGCCGCTATGACGGCACCGGCCACACGGGGTCGGATTTCAACTTGGCCGACCGCCTCGAGCCGGCCTGAGAAGTCGGCCCAAATCGCGGCGTCCCGCTGCGTGACTTCGGCGACCGAAACCGGCATGGCTGAAGGTGCCGCGACGGCGACCGCCGTTGCGGAGGCAAACTGCGGTGAAAACTCGTAAGCGGTCCCGGCGCCAAGAGCGACAGTGACCAGAAGACCGGCTCCCCAAGCCAAACGGCCAACCCGGCTACGCGGGGCTTTGAGTTCGATGTCAGACGCCAGTTCGGGTTCAGTCATAATTGCCTCCTTGGCGCTAGCGGGCTGAGCAGTCCCGATGGGACCGCCGAAGCTATGACGCGATGCAGCAATATGGACGGTCGTATTGGAGCTGGCAAGGGGTTTTTGTCTGGTTTGTAACAGCGCGGCGATACATCACTCCATTATTGGATAGAGCGCTTTGAGGTTAGGCCTGCGGAGGTTCCGCAGACGCCAGGGCGTAACGGTCCTCACAAGAAGACGGCGACCAGACCGAAAACGCCGATCAGGAGAAGCATGCAGGCCACCGCGACCGCGATCGGCCGCATGGCGCTGTAAGCGAAATCCGGCTGACTGAGGCGGTTCAAAATACGAACGTGCTGAACGACCGCCGCAAGCAGACCAAAAAGGCCGACTACCATGAAACTGGCACCAAAGATCAGAGTCGTGTGCGCCGGATTGAGGGAAGTGTGTAAACCAGCGGCGTTCATGTAAGCGGAAAGCCTGCCGATACCGAAACCAAAACCGATCAGCGAAAGGGCCGTGCGGATCCAGGCCATGAGCGTCCGGTCCGCCGCCTCGCGGTTGCGTTCCTTCGCCAATTCATTGGCGATATTGCCGACAACAGGTTTGTCGATCATAGGTAATTCCAACTGGTCCTGTGCGTGTTCGACACTCCACACCGAGCGACCGCACCTGCGGGGATCACGGCTTTTCCTTCTGAGGAAAAGCCGTGACCGCTAGTGATCAAACTGTCAGACCGCGTTTGATGCCGCTTTTATTGCGTGCTCGATCATTGCGCCCGGATTGAAATCCGGTGGCGCTTGGCGAGGGGGGAACTCGGTAAATGTCTCGGCATGCTGTTTCAAAATGTAGCCTGCTGGCATAATCGTCCAGAGCTTCTCGCCAGCGTAAAGTGGGTAACCCGGGGCATCCATATGCTGCTCGAATGGATCAACCCGAAGATTGACCGGCCTGGGAACCGTCGGCTTCATCGATTGCCCGGCGAACCAGTCATTCTTGATAAGAAAATGGATTTTCCAATTCTGGTAGCGAAGAGCGAAAAGCTCGTGCTCACCATAGTAGAAAAACGCGTGCCTCGCCGAGTCTTCAGTCTCGCCCGTCAGATAGGGAAGCTGGTTGTAGCCGTCCAGGTGGACGCGAAAATGTTTTGAGCCGGCCTGATAGCCTTTGAGCAGCTGCTCCTTGATATCCGGAACACCGACCGCAGCCATCACCGTCGGCACCACATCCTCCAGCGAGAAGATACCGTTGCGAACTTGTCCCGGAGCGATGTTCCCGGGCCAGCGCATTACGAAGGGAGCCCTGAACCCACCTTCCCAGCCCAGTCCTTTCTCTCCACGGAACGGCGATGTGCCGCCGTCGGGCCAGCTAAATTTCTCGGCACCATTGTCCGTCGTGAAAATTACAATCGTATTGTCGGCAATGCCCAGGCTCTCTAGCTTGTCGAGCAACTCCCCAACCACCCAATCGAGTTCCTGCATGCCATCCGCGTAAAGACCGAACTTGGTCTTGTCCTTCCAGCGCTCTGACAGACGGGTCCAGACATGCATTCTGGTCGTGTTGTGCCAAAGCAGGAATGGCTTGTCCGCCGCATGGGCGCGATCGATGAAATCGAGCGAACGCGCAAGAAGATCATTCTCAACCGTTTCCATGCGCTTGCGCGTCATTGGTCCGGTATCCTTGATGGTCTGCTTGCCTACCTTCCCGAAACGAGGATCTTCGGTCGGGTCGTCAATAGCAGTCGCCCGGCAATCCAGCACGCCACGCGGTTTGAAAAAATTCTGAAATGCTGGATGGTCTTTTGGATAGTCCGGCTGCTCCGGCTCCTCTTCGGCGTTCAGATGATAAAGATTGCCAAAAAACTCGTCGAAACCGTGAACCGTCGGTAGAAACTCGTTGCGATCGCCCAGGTGATTCTTGCCAACCTGAGCGGTCAAATATCCTTCGGGTTTCAGCAGTTCCGCCAGCGTCGGGTCTTCCGGCTGAAGCCCTTGCGGAGCACCCGGCAATCCGACCGTGGTCATACCCGTTCTCATCGGAAGCTGACCGGTGATGAAGGCGGCTCTGCCCGCCGTACAGCTCGCTTGCGCATAGCAGTCCGTGAGCATGACGCCTTCTTTCGCGATGCGATCGATGTTGGGAGTGGCCCCGCCCATCATCCCGCGATGATAGGCGCCGATGTCAAACCACCCAATATCATCCGCGAGAATCAAGAGAACATTGGGCTGTTTCTTTTTGGCCATGGCATCCGTTACTCCTCTATGAGCTACTATTGACGTCGGACTATTCCGTGTCCACCGTTTTGCGGTGGCATTGCGTTTCGTCTTGCGTCCGTCCTCGCGCGTGAAACTTCGATTGACGTTTTGATCGATACGTCATGATGTTCCCTTGGTCACGACGCCGCGGAGAATGCCGATGGAGGGTGAAACGAAGCCGGCCTCGCTGTCCCCCAGCGCAAAGCCAGCCTCGGAAGCCGCCAACCTCTTGCGCGAGATTTGGCGGGCGACAGGCGATGGCGGATGGGAGTCCCGCGTCGAATTCACGAGCGCGGGCGACCTGCCATCCGTCTTCGCGGTCAGCGATCTCGCTGCGGCTTCAATCGGCGCCGCAGCACTGGCCATTGCCGAGCACGTCGCGTTGACCGCCTCACGACCGCCAACCGTCAGCGTCGATCGGCGGCTTGCGTCATTTTGGTTCGCCTCATCGATCGAGCCCGATGGCTGGGCGCCGCCGCCGGCCTGGGACCCGATCGCTGGTGACTATGTTACGGCCGATGGCTGGATCAGGCTGCACACCAATGCGCCGCACCACCGCGCGGCAGCCCTGGCGGTCCTGGGCACTCCGGCGGAACAGACCATGGTGCGCTCCGCCGTCATGCGCTGGAAGGCCGATGAACTCGAAGCGGCCGTGATCGCGCGGGGCGGCTGCGCGGCGACAATGCGCTCGCCCGCCGCGTGGGCGGACCATCCGCAAGGAAAGGCCGTGATCGCGGAGCCGCTCGTACAATCCGGGACGACCGGCACCGCTACACTCGAACGCCGAGCCTTTGAGGACGGGCGGCCGCTCGCCGGTGTACGGGTGCTGGACCTCACGCGGGTGCTCGCCGGTCCCGTCGCGACCCGCTTCCTCGCGGGCTTCGGGGCTGATGTGCTGCGGATAGACCCACCAGAATGGGATGAGCCAAGCCTCGCGCCAGAAGTGACGCTCGGCAAGCGGTGCGCCCGGCTCGATCTGCGGAATCCTGGCAGCCGAGACGCTCTGCTTGAGCTTCTGGCCAGCGCCGATGTCATCGTTCATGGCTATCGGCCAGACGCGCTCGAACGGCTTGGGCTCGGAGCGGAGACGCGGGCTCGCGTTCGGCCCGGCACCATCGACGTATCGCTCGATGCCTATGGCTGGACCGGTCCCTGGGCGGGCCGGCGCGGCTTCGATAGCCTCCTCCAGATGAGCACGGGCATAGCCTTCGAGGGCATGGAACGCTTCGGCAAAGATCGGCCGACGCCATTGCCGGTTCAGGCGCTCGACCACGCGACGGGCTATATCATGGCGGCCGCTGTCGTGCGCAGCCTGACTAGGCGCCGGGCCGGCGGCGTCGGCTCGATCGCGCGCGTGTCACTTGCCCGGACGGCCGCCTTGCTTTCCAACGCCCCACGCCTCGAAAACGTCCAGCCGTTGCAGAAGCTCGACACCCGCGACTTCGACGCGCGGATCGAAGTGACGCCCTGGGGCCCTGCCCGCCGCCTCCATCCGCCGGTAACGATTGGAGGCGCGGCGATGCGTTGGCAGAGCCCGGCGACAGACCTCGGGTCGTCACCGCCACGCTGGCAAGTTTCGTGACTACTCGCTCAAACTGAGCCGCATCGTTTGGGATCCGTCGAGGCTCGAAGGCACGGGTGGCGACAATGTCTGACAGCGCGCCAGACGCATATTCGCCGCTGTTCAGTCTCGGCACGTGATGGTGTAAGGCTCACCTTACTGGTGTTGGAGGCCCGATGACACAGGTTCTTCTCGGTAATGTCAGAGCGACGTGCTCCGTCAAAAAGGAGCGTGACCGCTCGAGAGCCTCATGGGCACGCGGCGCGGCGCCTTGCCTGGTTCTTACTCTGTCGCTGGGCACCGTATCGGCATTCGCCCAAACTTCCGATAGCGCCACTGGAGCAACGCAGACACCATCCGTCGCTCCAGCGGTCGCGCAGCAGACCACGCCGCCCTCGCCTAAGCTTGTGCATCTCCCCAAAGCCTATGCTGAAGGATTGCTTGGTCAGCAGGTGCTCGACGGAAAAGGCAACGTGATTGGCGCGATTGTAAACGTGCTGATCAACAAGCGCGGTGTTCCAAAGGCGGCAGTGGTCGAATTCGCGGGCTTCCTTGGTGTCGGCAACCGCGATGTCGCTGTGGAATGGGATGCTTTGCGATTCGCCGTCAACGAGAATGGCATCGCCATCACCGTGATTCTCGATGCCACCAAACTCAAGGCCTTGCCTGAATACAAACCCGACGCGATTTCTGTCCCGGTTGCTACTCAACCCCCCGCGACCAAAGCGACTCCTTGAGCGCCGGGCACGCCTCGCCGCGCAGCTTGCGCGGCCTCGACTTGCTGACATTCTTCGTCGCCGATGTACAGACCGGTTTCGGCCCGTTCATTGCCATCTACCTCACCACCCAGCGCTGGACAGAGCTGCAAATCGGCAGCGTCCTTTCGCTGGGCACAATCGTCGCCATGGCGAGCCAACTCCCCGCTGGCGCCTTGGTGGACGCGATGCGAAGCAAGCGCCTCGCGGCAGCAATTGCGATCGTCGCAATCACCGCAAGCGCTCTGCTTTTTGTATTGGCGCCATCGCAAGCAGGAATCGGCCTTGCCGAGATTCTGCATGGCTTCGCGAGCTGCATGCTCAGCCCCGCGATCGCGGCGATCAGTATAACGATCGTTGGCGGCGCATTACTGGGTGAGCGGCTTGGGCGAAACGCACGCTTTGCCTCGATCGGGAACGGCGTCGCGGCCGCCGCAATGGGTGTATGCGGCTACTATTTCGCACCCGGCTCGGTATTCTGGCTCACCGCTCTGCTCTGCGCGCCTTCGCTGTTCGCATTGTCACGCATCGAATCACGACGCGCCGTGCGTGACGCCCTCGAGCGTGAACGGCCTAAGGCGAGCGCATGGGTCGAGTTGCGGGCTCTTGCCCTGGATCGGAGGCTGCTCGCCTTCATGGCCTGCATCGTCCTGTTCCAAATGGCCGACGCGGCGATGTTGCCCTTCGTTGGCAATGAGATCGCGGGCAAAGCGGGCAGCATCGCCAATCTCGTCATTGCAGCCTGCCTCGTCTGGCCGCAGGTCATCGTCGCCGTCATCTCGCCCTGGGTCGGGCGCACGGCACAACATCGCGGCCGCCGGTTCATTCTCTTGCTGGGATTCGGGGTCGAACCGTTGCGCGGAGTCCTGTTCGCGCTCACCGCATTGCCGATACCGGTTGTCCTAATTCAGGGACTGAGCGGCGTCAGCGCCGCGACAATTGGCGTAACGCTGCCACTCATCGCGGCCGACATCGCGCGCGAGCGGGGGCATTTCAATCTGACGATGGGTGCGATTGGGCTCGCGTCCGGGCTTGGGGCGACGCTGAGCAATGCCGTAACCGGCGAGATCGCCGAGGTAGCGGGAGTGAGGTTGGCGTTCCTGGTGCTCGCAGCGGCGGGCCTTCTGGCAACTATCCTCGTCTGGCTTCTGATGCCAGAGACAGTTGTTCACGAACGTTCAGCCGCTGCTGCGGCGCCGTAGGTCGTTAGCTGCGGGTTACGAAACGTCCAGGCAGCTGAGCCTTCGGATCGCATTTCGGCATGGCCGATGATCTTGAACCCATATGGCACTCGCGCTTGACCCGGCGCCAAATGGGCGCGCGGCGCGGAGAATGAAGACCTTTGGAGCAGCTTGCACGTGACCTCGCTGGAACTCGCTTCTGGGCTTAAACGCGAACTGGTCGATGCGGAAGCGGGAGACGTTCCGCCTGTTGCGCCGGAGAGGGTTCGCGGTCGCCTCGCCGGCCTTATACTTGGTGCGAGCTTGGTCCTGATCGCCTTCAACCTGCGGACGGTGTTTTCAAGTTTCTCGGTGCTATTGCCCGACATCACCCGGCAGACCGGGCTTACCGCCGTGGACGCCAGCTACCTCACCACCTTACCAGTATTGTGCATGGGTGTTTTCGCCCCGGTCGCACCGATCCTGGCCCGTCGCTTTGGCACCGAGCGGACACTGCTAGGAGCGGTCCTTCTACTCGCTTTCGGCACCGCTTTGCGCGGCCTGGGCGCGCCCGCGCTTTTGTTTGTCGCCGCCGCTATCGTTGGCGGCAGCATTGCGGTCGGGAACGTCTTGCTACCCGGCTTGGTGAAGCGGGACTTCCCCAAGCACATCGCACTCCTGACCGGGCTCTACAGCACCGCCCTCTGCATGGGCGCCGCGCTTGCGGCCGCATCCACAGTGCCGATAGAGCGTCTGGCTGACGGATCATGGCGATGGGGTCTAGCGATTTGGGCGGCACCGGCGATGGCCGCGGCCGTGATCTGGGCGCCGCTGGCTTATCGCAAATCGGCCACGCCGCGCCATGCCGGTGCCTCGACACAGAGCCTATGGCGGGACGGACTTGCTTGGCAGGTCACGCTGTTCATGGGTCTGCAATCCGCCCAGGCCTATACTGTTTTCGGGTGGCTTGCGCCTGCTCTGCACGCCCGCGGATTGGACAGTTTTCATGCTGGCCTCGTTGTGTCGGTGTCGGTGGTGGGACAGATGGTCGCCTCCCTGACCGTGCCTTCACTGGCGACCCGTCAGCCGACACAGATTGGCATAAGCCTAATGCTGGTCGTGCTCGCGACGGGCGCTTTTCTCGCTCTGCTGTTCGCGCCACTTTCCATGGTTTGGATCTGGGCCGTGATACTAGGTTTAGGCCAGGGTGGTCTGTTCGCCGTCGCCTTGACCATGATCGTGCTGCGCGCACCGGACGCTCAGGTCGCCGCTCGACTATCCGGGATGGCACAGGGTGTCGGTTACACCCTGGCAGCCGGCGGACCTCTCCTGGCCGGATTGCTGCGTCATTGGACGGGAAGCTTCGCCAGCATGGGGGTGCTCTTCCTAGCGTTTGGTGTCGCAGGGGCTCTTGCCGCGCTGGGCGCTGGGAGAGCGTTGTTTGTAGGGCGCCCTCGCTCGATCAGTAACGGACAAACACCGTAAGCGGCTACTTTGTGCTCCGGCGCGCTCCATACGCCACCCGCCAAATCACACCCCCGCCATCGTCGGTGATGAGCAGGGCGCCGTCATGTGCCACCGCGATACCGACGGGCCGCCCCCAAACGCCGGAATCGCTGGCGACGAAGCCGGTCAGGAAATCCTGGTAGACGCCCTCCGGAATTCCATCGTGCAACGGGATGCGAATCACCTTGTAGCCGGTGCGGCCTGCGCGATTCCATGACCCGTGAAGGGCAACGAACGCATCCCCCGTGTATTCAGATGGAAAAGCGGCCACGCCCACACCCTGATAGAATGCCATGCCTAGGGGTGCCGAATGCGTCTGGATCAGCACATCCGGCACGTCCACCCGACCGGCAAGATCCGGACGCTCCCCGGCGTGGCGGGAATCTTGGTGATCGCCGATATAGAACCAGGGCCAGCCATAAAAGCCACCCTCTCGCACCCGGGTCACGTAGTCGGGCGGCACATTGTTTCCCAAGCCGTCGCGCTCATTGGTCGAGCACCAAACATCGCCGGTCCGCGGGTTCACCGCCAACCCCGCGCAGTTGCGCAAACCCGTCGCGAAGACATGGCGGTTACCGCCGCGAGGGTCGAAGGCGAGTACATCCGCGCGCTGAGCCTCATTGCCCCAGCTTGCGCCCACACCGTATCTGGACTCATTCGCAGCAATCGCCGCCGAGCCCAGAGGTCCCATGTCTTCCGCATCATTCGACCCCGAACCGACAGAGACATACATCAACTTCCCGTCCCGGCTGAACGCCAGGTCACGCGTCCAGTGATGGGCCGAGGTTTGGGAGATTTGTGCGACCACAATTTGCGGCTGGCCCATCGCGGCAAGGTCCCCATTCCTATACGGGAACCGAACGACCGAATTGGTGTCCGCGACATACAGCCATTGTGGATTCGGGCCGGGCGGATAGAAACCCATGCCGAATGGGCGATCGAGGCCGCGCGCGAAAACCTCCATCCGCTGAGGCTGCGTCGCCCCGTCGGCGGCCCGCATCACTCGAATGCGATTGGCAATGCTCTCAGCAACGAAGATGTCGCCGTTCGGTGCGACGCGCACAATGCGCGGATTTGTCAGGCCGGCCGCGACCTGAGTGACGGCAAATCCCGCGGGAACTCGAAGCGAACTGGTCGATGGCCGATCCACAATGTCCGGTGCGTTGCTGACGGACCGGCTTTCGGAAGGCGCGGGAATATCCGCAGGCGCTATGCGGCGCGTTACACCGGGCGCATCGCTGCGCCAATCGCCATAGGCTGCACTCCCCATGAGGACAGTCTGCCCAAGAACAGGGCTTGGCCCCAAGAAAGCGCCGGCGACAACGGCGCCAGCGGTGACCATAACGCGACACTTCAATTTCGCCTCCTGATCGAACCCCCGGGCGTTTAGTCGGTAACCTACAAAGCGAGAACGGTGCCCTCGATACTCAGGCGTCGCGCCAGCGGCGATAGGTGGCGGCTTGGCCGAGCACCGCTCCAGCGTCATCGGTAACCTGCCACATGGTCACGTCCTCAATCCAGAAGCGCCGCCCCGACTTGGCGATGCGCAAACCGCGATAGCCCGTCGCGAACCCGTCCCGCGTGACTGCTTCGACCAAGTGCTGCCGCTCGGCTCGATTCGGAGCCTCGGCGGAGAGCCGCGAAGACAGCCGGGTCATCTCGTCCCAACTATATCCGAAACAGGTCTGCGCCGCGCGATTTGCGTAGACAAAGCGCGGATCCGGTGACGTGTTATGGGCGAGCAGGCAAAATGGCGCCTCCTCATAAAGCCATCGCGCCGCGGCCATCGGCTCCAGGTCGGCTGGCGCAAGACTTTCCCTCAGCAGGCGCAGGTAACTACCGGAGAGCAAACCGACGAAGACAAGATCTTGCGCCAATCCAGAATCGCTCGGACCCGGATCATCCGCGTCAAGTCCCGGAATTACACTCGAACCACCCATTCGCAGGACCTCCTCGCCACGACGCAAATTGCTTTGTCGCAATGTTGATTGAGCAATTGCGCTGCCGCCACTGAACTAAGCCGGCCAGGTCTTGCCTTCGTGGCAGGTGAATTGACCGTCGCGCATACGCGCCCCAGATCAGCCGTTAGACGCGGCAGCGTTCACCAGCGCTGATCCCTGCGGATAGACGGTTCTCCCGCGGCGCCAGCGGACATACGTAACGCGGTGAGTGCGCGCATGACGGGGCATAGGAAAAATTGAAATCGAGGATGAGGCTGCCATCAGGCGTTTCGCCTAGGTCAGCGCTTTTGATCGTATCGAGAAGATAGCGGCCCGCTCCGTAGGTTTCGCCTCCGCTGGTAGCATCCGCGAAAGGCAGAAACACGCCGCCGCCGTATCCGCCGATCCAATACAGCGTCAGTTCGCCCCCGAGGCTCGACCTAAGTCCCTCGGTGAGGGCGAAAGGCTCCAGAGTAACGCCGCCATCCTCGCCGGCCGGCAAATCAAGCTTCTTGCCCGCCGCGGGCCGCAGTGTCACCTCGAAGCGAAACCGCGGATCGTATGGGAAAACCTCAGGACCAGGGTAGCCGGTGCGTTCGGCTGATTCTATGGGAGATTGTGGGTGGGTGCGGAATAGCAGCGACCGCACCTCAGACCATTGCCGCCACGCGGCATGAGGGTCAGGATTGGCCCGAACGGCCGCATAGAGGTCGGCAACACGACGCCGCCAATCCCAGAGTTCGACCGTGGCATTCATGCGAAGCACATGTGGCAGCCTAACCCAGCTTCAACCTAAGGCGGCGTGAATCTCGCCATCACCCTTGCCATAAAGCACGTTGCAAGCATGATAGTCACTGGGTCAAGCTCGCTTGGAGTAAAGCACCCATGAGGATAGTGACATGAGCTGGCCGACGAGGCAGGGGTTCTTCGCTCTCGGCGAACTGCCGCTTATGTCCGGTGGCGTTCTCCCCGCCGCCAGGCTCTCCTGGAAGGCGTATGGGACGCTGTCCAGCGCCCGAGACAACGTCGTTGTCTACCCGACGAGCTACAGCGCGCAGCACCAGGATATCGAATGGGCAATAGGACCAAGCAGCGTGCTCGACCCGAATCGCTGGTTCATCGTGATCGCGGACATGTTCGGCAATGGTCTATCCTCTAGCCCGTCGAATACGCAAAACTATCCGGAGCTTGTGACGGCGGAAGACAATGTTTTGGCGCAACAGCGCCTCCTTCGCGAGGTGTTTGGCGTGGATCGCATCGCCTGCGCCTATGGTTTTTCGATGGGAGCCCAGCAGGCTTATCATTGGGCCGCGCTCGAGCCTCATGTCGCGGATCGCGCAATCATCGTCTGCGGCAGTGCGCGAACTTCCGTGCATAATCGTGTCTTCCTCGCGGGGCTGATGGCAATACTCGAAAGCGCACCCGAATACATTGGCGATGGACGTTTCGCATCGGCGCCGAACGCCGCCATCCGCGCTTTCGCCCGCGTCTATGCGGGCTGGGCCATGAGTCAGGATTGGTTTCGCGCCGGGCTTCATCTCAGCAGCACCGGCGCCACCAATCTCGACGCTTTTCTCGATGATCATTGGGAACCCGGTTTCAGGAAATTGAGCGCGGCGGATCTCTACGCGCAGCTCCGGACCTGGTATGCCTGTGATATCAGCGACAATGCACGATACCATGGTGATCTGGCTGCGGCTTTGGCGGCGATCCGGTCCCGCGTTTTGCTCATTCCGAGCGCCACCGACCTCTACTTTCCTGTCGCAGACAATGCCGCAGAATTGGAATGGCTGAGTGCGGCGAAGCTTCGTCCGATACCCAGCATCTGGGGACACGTCGCCGGGGCGCCTTCAGATATACCTGAGGATGCCGCCTTCCTCCGCACTGCCGTTCAGACGTGGCTGAGCGCTTGAAGCAATCAAAAGCCGCCTGCGGACCGTTTTTGCCGAATAATTTTTAGGGCGTGAGTGTTGTCCTCCTACCAGAGGGCGATCTTCATGGAGCCAGAAGTGCGAGTGCATCTGAGCTGGCTACTGCCCAGCATGATCCGCTTCGCGATGACATTGACCCGGTCGCGTCAGGACGCGGACGATCTGGTGCAGATGACCTGCGAGCGCGCCATCAGCCGAGAGGCTCAATGGTCACCGGATACCAAGCTTGAGAGCTGGGTCTTCCGGATAATGCAGACGGTCTGGCTCAATGAACTACGCGCTCGTGGGGTCCGTAATAGGCATAGCGACGCCGGCGAGCCTGACGAGGAGCGCGCGGTTCACGGAGAGCGAATTGTCGAATCGATGCTGGAACTGGATCGGGTCGAGGCGGAAATCTTCTCCTTGCCCGAAGCTGAACGCGTAGTGCTTCTATTGGTTTGCGTCGAAGGGCTGACCTATAGGGAAGCCGCCGAAGTCGCAGGCGTTCCGATCGGCACGATCATGAGCCGACTATCCCGTGCCCGGCTGACGCTTATGGCGAGGCTCGAGGCCACAGAGCGCCCTGCAAGCGCGAATGTGCAGCGGATGTCGATATGTCGGCGCTAGACAAGATAACTCTTTTGGCCTTCTTCGACGGCGAATTGGATCCCGCCACGGCCCGCGGTGTCGCGGAAGTCATCTCGCACGACCCTGCCGCACAAGAAACGGTTCGGCGCCTTCGCCAATCCGCGATGCTGGTACGCAAGGTCTTCGAGCGGCCCGCTTATAGAGACGTTCCGCCGCAACTAGCCAAAATGCTAGAAGGTCCAAAGCGGCGGACGCGATGGCGCTTCGCCCTTCCGATCGCCGCATCCTTTTTGATCGTCGCGATCGGTTTTGGTAGCGGCATCGGCATCGGCCGGATGAGCGCGAGTCCAACTACGAGCTTCAGCGATCGGTTACTCGCGGACATCGCCGAGTATCACGTCGTCTACGCCCAGGAAGGCGAGCATCAGGTCGAGGTGCCGGGCGACCAGCGCGCGCATATCCAGGATTGGTTCGGCAGCCGGCTCCACCGCCAACTGCGCGTACCAGATCTCTCGGGGCGGGGCCTGAGTTTTGTGGGTGCGCGGCTGCTCGTCGTGGACGGTGCACCGGTAGCGCAGCTTCTCTATCGCTGGCCAGGTCTTGATCATGAGCCGCTCGCCCTCTGCGTCACCTATGGCGCGCCGGGCGATCGAGGGCTGCGCGCGGATGAACGCAATGGCCTGCACCAGGTTTTATGGAGACATCATGGCTACACCTATGTGCTGGTTGGTTGGACCAGCGAGGATTTCCTTGCATCGGTCGCGAATGAAATCATGCCCGGGCTCGATAAAATCTCGTGACCGAGAATAAGCTGTTTGCGGCGGGTGTTGTCACAATGGAAGACAGATCGCTTTCTTCTGAGTTCAGGCAAAGCTGAAACACAGAGCAGGATCCGGATTCCGTCGCGCGTACCAACCGTCGGCAAAAGAGGACTCACGCAATGCGCAAGCTTCTTATGATCCTATGTCTCGCGACCTTCGCTACTTCTGTCACGGCAGTCGCGGTTACACCCGCGTTCGCCAGCAGATCCGGCCACGACCATCGAGGACACGACGCGGGCGACGATCACGGACACCACGCTGGGCACGACCATGACCACGGCGGAATGCGTGGCGGCCATCGCTGACCCAGACTCCCATCGGCATTTTGCCAAGGAAAAAGGCGCAACTCTCAGCCTCCTCCGATAGCGTTTCAGACAGTAATTTCAAGCCTCCAGGGGTCCGGGTCGGCCGATCCGGACCCCTTACAAGCGACCTTCGCTATGCGCAGGGCGCCACCCAGCAGCCTCCGTATTGCTTTCGAACAGACAGTTGGATACCGATCCCGGTCATCAAACCTGTATACTGAGATTTAGGGGCAGGCCCTCTCGGCATACGGCAAGGACAGGGTGGGGGCATGGCAGGCGAAACGATCCAACTCCTCTTCGGGAAAGGCCATCTGCCGGTCAATCTGCCCGAAGGCGCCAAGGCGACGATCATCCGCAAAGGCGTGCTCCCCAAACTCTCGGACGGACCGGCGGCCATCCGCCAAGCCCTGAACGCGCCAATCGGCTCCCCATCGCTCCGTGTCCTCGCACGCGGGCGACGCAGTGCCTGCATTTTGATCTGCGATATCACACGCCCAGTGCCTAACCAGCTCTTTCTTCGCCCTATGATCGAGACGATGGTTGAGGAAGGCATTCCGCTGGACGCGATCACCGTTCTGGTCGCGACTGGCCTGCATCGCCCCAACGAAGGCGAGGAACTCGCCGAACTCGTCGGCGACCCCTGGGTCATGGCCGAAGTCCGTGTCGAAAACCACTTCGCCCGCGATGAGGGGGCCCATGTCGATCTCGGCGTCACCAAGACCCGTGGTACACCGATCAAGATAGACCGCCGCTTCGTCGAGGCTGACCTGCGTATCGCAACCGGCCTCGTCGAGCCACATTTCATGGCGGGATGGTCCGGCGGCCGCAAGGTGGTGGCACCGGGCGTCGCCCACCACGAAACGATCCGGACCTTCCACTCGGCCCGCTTCATGGAAGATCCTTTGGCCATCCAATGCAATCTCGTAGGCAACCCGCTCCATGAGGAGCAATTGCAGATCGTCGAACGCCTGGGCGAGATCTACGCCCTCAACACTGTGCTCGACGAGGATCGCGACCTCGTCTGCGTCACTTTCGGCGAGATCATCGCGAGCCACATGGCCGCCGTCGATTTCGTCAAGACCGCGACCCGCATCGAGGTACCCCGTCGCTACAAGACCGTCGTCACCTCATCGGCCGGCTATCCCCTGGACAAAACCTATTACCAGACGATCAAAGGCATGGTGACGCCGCTCGACATACTCGCCCCCGGTGGCACGCTCATCATCGCCTCTGCGTGTTCGGAGGGTTTCGGCTCACATGAATTCCGCGCCGCGCAGGAACGTCTGGTCGCCCTGGGGTCCGAGCGTTTCCTTGCCACGCTGACGGCAAAATCCCTTGCCGAAATCGATGAATGGCAAACCGAGATGCAGCTGAAGGCAACACGCCTCGGCAGTGTGGAGCTCTACACGACCGGACTCGATGCCGAGGAACAGCGCATCACAGGTGTTGTCATAGCCACGAACATCGATGCGGCCCTCCGGCAAAGCATCGCGCGTCACGCTGACGAGCACGTCGCCTTTGTTCCCGAAGGGCCTTACCTCGTCCCCGTCTATGCGCCATCCCTGGCGGATGGCCACCTCACGCCTTGACTACGACCACCATTCAGCTCGATGCGGTCGGCGGCATGGCCGGCGACATGTTCGTGGCCGCCATGATCGACGCCCTGCCGGAGTTGCGGGACCGGGCGCTGGCTGACGCAGCCGCCGTGCTGCCACCAGGGGCGGGTACGCCATTGTTGGACAGTGGCACAAGCGGCGGCCTCCGCTGTTTGCGCTTCCGCCTCTCCGGCGCCACCCAACAGACTGACGGAGATCACGCGCACGCTGGCTTTCTCGGCATGGTCGCGCGGATCGAGGATACCGCCCTCGCGAGCGGCACGGCTCCTGAAGCCATCGCAATCCTCCGCCATCTCGCAGAAGCCGAGGCCGCAATCCACGGCGTGCCGCTCGGTGACGTTCATTTCCACGAGATCGGCGACTGGGACTCGCTGATGGATGTGGTTGCCGCCGGCAGCATCGCCGCCGCCTTGCCGGCAGCCCGCTGGACCGTCTCTGACTTGCCACGCGGCGGAGGCCTTGTGCGAACTCAGCATGGCCTATTGCCAGTGCCGGCCCCCGCCACCACCCGGCTGCTCCAGGGCTTCACTTGGCGCGACGATGGGATTAGCGGCGAACGGGTCACACCGACGGGGGCGGCCATCCTTCGCCATCTGGTCGCGAACGCCACGGCTCCTGCTGCAGGCCGCTTGCGCGCGAGCGGCACCGGTGCAGGCACGCGCGATCTGCCCGGGCAACCGAACGTCCTGCGAGTCACCATCTTCGATGAAGTGGCCGGCCCAGCCTCGGATTTCACTATCGGAACTGAGGACATCCTTGTCCTGAGCTTCGACATCGACGATATGACTGGCGAGGAGATCGGGGTGGCGGCCGAACGGTTGCGCCAGCTCGCGGGCGTGCGGGACCTCGTAGTTCTCTCCGCTTTGGGAAAGAAGGGCCGGCCCGTCCATGCCTTCCGGTTGCTCCTACGCTTCGACGATCAGGCAAGCGTTGCTGCCGCCTGCTTCACTGAAACCTCCACGATCGGTCTACGATGGCGGCAGGAGCGGCGCATGGTGCTGGCGCGAGAACTGGGCACGGCGAAGGCGCCAAATGTCAGGGTCAAGACCGCCATCCGCCCGGCTGGCGATAGCCGCAAGGCGGAGAGCGACGACCTCGCCGAAATCGAAGGGCTGGAGTCTCGACGCGCCGCCAAGCGACAGGCTGAGGAAGCAGAATGACCCAGCCGACGCTTGACACCGTGCTCGGCCGCTATCCTCGCCTCGCCATAGCCGTCAGCGGCGGGGTGGACAGCATGACCCTGGCCCATGCGGCCCATCTGCTGGGCATAGCCGAGTTGGTGGTGGTCCACGCAATCTCCCCGGCCGTTCCCAGCCACGCAACCGAGCGCGTGCGTGCCCATGCCGCGCGCAACGGGTGGAAGTTACGCCTGGTGGACGCAGGCGAATTCGACGATCCCGCCTACCGCGCGAACCCTGTCAACCGCTGCTATTTCTGCAAAACCAATCTCTACGGACGAATCTCCCAGGTGACGACGGCACCCATCGCCTCCGGCGCCAACCTGGACGATCTCTTAGACTACCGCCCCGGACTGCAGGCCGCCGCCGAGCACGCCGTGGTGCACCCCTATATCGTGGCTGGCATGGACAAGCAGGCGGTGCGCCGCCTCGCGCGCCAATTCGGGCTCGACGATCTCTCGGAACTGCCCGCCGCTCCCTGCCTTTCCAGCCGCGTGGAGACAGGTCTCGCGATCGAGGCCGAGGATCTCGCCTTTATTGACGCAATGGAGCGCCGCCTCTTTCCAAAAGTGCCGCGAGGCGCCGACCTGCGCTGCCGCATCACCCATACCGGCGTCGTCATCGAGGCCAGCGATACTGAGCACGCCGAAGAACTGATCGCGACGGCACGCAATCTCTGCGCAGAGCAGGGTCGCATCTTCGCTGGCCTGCGGCGCTACCGGCGCGGCTCCGCCTTTCTGCATACGGGGCGATGAGCAACTTCCAATTCGACTGGGAGCGCGAAAGCAGAACAGGCACTGCAGAGGCTGTCCTGTGTGTCGGCAAGACGGACGAGCAGATTGCAGCAATCGCCAACCTGGCAATCCGGGACGATCGCCGTCTACTGCTGACCCGACTTCGCCCGGGCCAAGTCAAGGCCTTGCCCGCGCCGGTACTGACGCGGCTCGATTATGACCCTATCTCGAGCACCGCGATCCTCGGGGCCTTGGCGCCCGAAGACTCGCTGACCGGCGGAGCGCTGGTGGTCGCCGCTGGAACCGCGGATTTAAGCGTAGCGAAGGAAGCGGCGCGCACCCTCGCCTTCCATGGCTATGCGGCGCCTCTCATCGTCGATGTCGGCGTCGCCGGGCTCTGGCGCCTTATGGCGCATCTCGGAGCATTACGCGCGGCGCGCGTTCTGATCGTCGTGGCTGGAATGGAAGGCGCGCTTTTCAGCGTGGTTGCCGGTCTGGTAGAGGCGCCGGTCATCGCCCTCCCCTCCTCCGTTGGCTACGGCGTTTCGGCGAAAGGACGTGCCGCGTTGAGTTCGGCCTTGGCAAGCTGCGCGCCTGGCGTTCTTACGGTCAATATCGACAACGGCTTTGGCGCAGCCGTCGCCGCCATCAAAATCCTCCGTATCGGCACACTGCCAAAACTCTGATGTGCGGCCACCAAGGCGTTTAGCATCCGCCAGATTCAGTTCATCACCTCGGCGAATAGTCGTTCGTAATCCGCAGCCTCCATCGGTCGAGGATTGGTGGCCGAGGAATGATCCTTGACCGCGCCGTCGACCATTTTGGGCAGACAGTCGGCCGGAACACCCATCTCCGAGAGACTTCCCGGAAGTCCCAGCGTGCTGTTCAAGTGAGTGATGAACTCGGCGAGGTCGGCCGTCGGCGGCAGGTTTAGTGCCGCTTTGAGTCGACCGTATTTCTCTTCCGCGAAAGCCTCGTTGTAGCGCAGCACCGCCGGCATGATGACCGCGTTCAGCGTTCCATGATGCAGACGGGGCGACTCCAGGCCTCCCAGCGGATGCGACATGGCGTGCACCGCACCCAGCCCTTTCTGGAAGCACATGCCGCCTTGCAACGCCGCCATCATCATTTCCGAGCGCGCCTCAAGATTGCCGCCGTCAGCGAACGCTTTCGCCAACCAACGTACCCCGCGGCTCAGCCCATCCAATGCGATAGCCTCGGCAGGCGGATTAAAGCGCGGGCTCAGGAACGTCTCTATGCAATGGCTGATCGCATCCATCCCAGTCGCCGCCGTCAACACCGGAGGCAACCCTACAGTCATCTCTGGATCGCAAATCGCCACATTGGGAATCAGGTGCGGCGAGATGAAGCCGAGCTTGCGGCCGTCATTCAGCGTGATCAGCGCCGCACGGCCGACTTCGCTACCGGTGCCCGAAGTGGTCGGGACTGCCATCACAGGGGGCATATCGCGCGTAATGCGCTCCGCACCTCCCAGTATCGCGGAATATTGTTCGAGAGGCTGTGGATGACTGACCAGAAGCGCCACGGCCTTCGCGAGATCGATGGATGACCCACCACCAACCGCGATGATCCCGTCGCACCCCGCGCGGCGATAGACCTCCACGGCCTCTAGCACGGCGGACTCCGTTGGATTCGGGGGCGTCCCATCATAGACGGTGATCGTGCAGGAAAGCCCGGCGGTGACGCGCCCTGCCAGGCCGGCAGCCATCACCCCTTTGTCGGTGATCATCAACGGGATGCTCGACCCCATAGCGCGGAGTTCGTCGGGGACCAGGCTCAGGACACCGGGACCAAACTGGATGCGTGTAAGATAGGTGATCAGGCTCATGCATCGTCTCCTGGTAACGACCGTAGTGAGCGGAGCCGGGTCAGACTAGGCCGAGTTCCACAAACACCTCGTTCGCGATCCGGAAACTATCCATTGCCGCAGGCACTCCGCAATAGATGGCGGTCTGTAAGAAAACCTCCTTGATCTCGTCGGTTGACAAGCCATTGTTGATCGCGCCGCGCACGTGAACCCGAATCTCGTGCGGGCGGTTGAGCGCCGTCAGCATCGAGAGGTTGATAATGCTCCTCGTCTTCCGGTCGAGTCCCTCGCGGGTCCAGACCTCGCCCCAGCACCATTCGGTCGTGAGCTGCTGCATCGCCTGCGTGAAGTGGTTGGCCGAGTTGAGCGATTTCTCGACATACTCTTCCCCCAGTACCGCTTTGCGGACCTTGAGGCCCTTCTCAAATTGTTCGTTCATTCACACCCTCGTTTCCGGTCGCCATTTATCGTCGGCTAGGACTTGATAATCTGTCAATCCGCGGACCTTCCTTCGATGCCTCACCTCTCCGGGTCTATGCCGCAGAGTTTGGAGATCGGCACGGGCTCACTAGGAATGGGCTGAGATGTCGCCAGCGCCTCGTCTCAGCTTTCAGACTTGGCCTTGATCTCACTGAGGATCGGCAAGAGATAATTGCGGAATTTCGTATAGTCCTCGGTAACTGGGAAATGACCCAGCTGCTTCATCTCCGTAAATTTGCAACCCGGAACGAGATCGGCAAGCGCTTGAGTTTCCGACGGAGAGGTATTGGGATCGTATTCGCCGGTGAGCAGATACAGCATGCATTTGCTCGTATCGATTGATCGTGCTTCCTGTTCCGAAACCTTGTGCTCGTAATAATAGTAGTTGAGGTCCCCGGCAAAAATACCCGGACCGCCGCAGCTGTATTCCCATTGTATCTCGCGTACATTCTCCTCGGGGGAATATGGTGAGATATTGAGAAGCATCGCGGCCCCTGTAGAGGCTCGGTTGACGTTGGGATTGTCAAACTCGCGGCGAATATTTGCCATGCCGACATCCACATATTCGATAGCCGACTGCAACGCCCCTTCCACCGCGATCGTAGCGCGGTAGCGCTCGGGACATTCCAGTGCGAGGTCAATCGCTAGATGCCCACCCATCGAACTTCCCATATAGACCGGTCGCTTCAGCTCTAGCACCTCCGCCAATGTGTTGGGAAAGTCGATCATGAACTTCTTGCCGATGCTGTACTCGTGCGTCCACCACTGCACACCATGCGGCGGCAGTGACTTTCCGTGATACGGCAAGTCGAAAACGATGCAGCGGAAATTGCGAGTCACCTCCTGGTCATTGAGAAGATGACGATACTGGCGGCCATCCGAGCCCGCTGTATGCCCCAGCAAAAGCGGAATTCCGTTTCCGGCTTCCTCGAAATAGACGCGATACTCGATTCCACCGACCGTCAAATAGATATAACGACCTTGGATGGGTTCGATCTTTGCCATGCTCGCCTCATCCAGCCTTACGGTTCATGCGTAAAATCTGCATCATTCGATTCAATGCCGGAAGATAAGCGAAAGTGGCATCCGTACCGCTAAGCACGACATCATGCCTGACCGCGCTGGACTGCAGGCTGTGGTAGAAGGGTTTCGGATATTCCGCGAGCATTGCGGACCATTGCTCCTCCGTGGCCTTTACAAAGATCGTCGCCGGCCCCGCATCACCGGGACCCGCGCCTGTCATCTTGCCATCATGAAACTTCAGATCATAAGTCTCGGTATCACCTACGGATATCCGAAGGACGCCGTCATAATAGCGCATGGCCCGCAGGAACTCGGGATCTTTTCCGGCGCGCTCTTTGAACGCCTGTATGTTGATTACCGCCACGGTCTTCCCCGTTTTTTCTGAATTTCTAAGGAGCCGGCTAAGCCGTTTCGCAGATGATCGAGGCCCGCGTGACGTCTCGCTTCGCCGACTTGTCCAAAGCGAGCTTGACCTCGTCGAGTGAGAAGTCAGCGTCGAGCAAGTCGTTGTCGCAGAGATTGTACTGACCTCCGACACATGGCGGACAACGCAAGCAAGTCTGGAAATATGTCGCGACAATTCGGTCACCAACCGCGATTGGTTGAGGTGCATAGTCCATCGCTACGCCCTCACCCAGCGCGAGGACGCGGCCGACCATCTCATGGCCTATGCTACCGCGCTTCTTTACCGGATGATGCCCACGCCAGATATGCAATTCCGAGCCGCAGGCGTTAGCGCGCACCACCTGCAGCAACAACGCGCCAGGCGTCGGCTTCGGAAGGTCGTATTTCTGATATTCGAACTCCCCCGGTGCCGTCACTGCGGCAATCGTGCCGCTCAAAGCGGGAGGTCCCTCTTGATTGGCTGCAGCCCGGATGATGTGGGAAGGATCCAAGCCTCGCGATCCGGACACCGATTTTCGATGCTGAGTTCGATCATGGATATCATTCCCCCCAGAGCATTCCGCCCCGGCATCCCATTCATTCTCGGAGAGCTCCAGCCCTCTTGGCTAAGCCAAGCCTAGTGATCCGGCGGCTTGCCTGTCAAGCCGATTGACAGACAATCCGTTCGCGATGAATGGTGCCGAAAATGAGCGACGATCTCCAAGTGGTCCGGCAGGCAGCGACTCTCCGGCGTCAGGTCGAGGACAAGTTGAGAGGCGCCATAGCTTCCGGGCGCTTCCAGCCTGGACAGCGGCTGGTAGAGCGCGAGTTATGTGAACTTATCGGCGTCGGCCGGACCTCAATCCGCGAGGCCCTGCGGCAGCTTGAGGCTGAAGGCCTAGTCCTGACGATCCCGCACCGCGGTCCGGCGGTCAGCACAATAACTTCCGCTGAAGCGGGGGAGCTCTATGCCGTTCGTGCGCTGCTCGAGGGCGACGCCGGGAAAGGTTTTGCCCGGCATCACGATGGGGCACAGCTGTTGGCGCTACAAAATTCGATCGCTCTGATCAAGCGCGCGGCCGAGCAGACTGACCAGGGGCTCATGTTGGAAGCCAAAACAGCCTTCTACCAAGTTCTCATGGACGGTTGCGGAAATCGTTTCATCAAGCAGTTTCTGATGACCATTCACAATCGCGTCAACTTGCTGCGGGTGAAATCCATGATGGAACCTGGACGCTCGGTCCATAGTCTCGCGGAAATCAATGAAATCTATGAGGCCGTCGCGGCTCGCGATGGCGATCGGGCCGCGGTCGCGTGCAGCAATCATATCAGGGCCGCGGCGGCAATAGCATTGCGGATGCTGGGTTCGGAACAAGGGCCGACACCAAACATCGCGAAAAAGAAAAAGACGGTCGTCGTCTGAGCGACCAAACGAAAACCGCCGCCACCGGCCGCTCGAGAGAGGGCTCGCCAACCACTATCGTTGCCCCCGACAGGCTTTGAGGAAACGTGGAATTGGCGCAGATACTTCCACACCAACGACTGCAGGAAGGAAGCATCCACATGACTGCGCAGACGACGCAAGGCGACACCCAGTCGCTCCGGCATCGATCGGCAGTGATCGGCCTAGGCTCGATGGGCTTCGGCATGGCGCAATCTTTGCTGCGCGCCGGGCTTGACGTCGTCGGGTTCGATGTTTCGCCGGACGCCGTGGCCCGCTTCGTCGCCGCCGGAGGCCTGGGAGCGCATGCCGCAGCTGAGGCCGCGCGCGGCGCGGATATCGTGGTCGCGGTCGTGGTCAATGCGGCACAGACCGAAGCCATCATGTTCGGGCCTGACGGCTGTGCCGACACCATGACGCCGGGCTCCGTCTTCGTCTCTTCGGCTACCATGGCGCCGGCTATCGCACGCAGCCTCGCCGCGCGCCTTGAGGCGAAGGGTGTGCATTATCTCGATGCTCCGATAAGCGGGGGCGCGGCGCGCGCCGCGGAGGGCAAGCTGACGATGCTGGCCTCCGGTTCAGAGGCGGCATTTCACGCGGCCAAGCCGGCCCTCGACGCCTTGACCGCAACGCTTTACCGGCTCGGCGACGAGCCTGGACAGGGTGCAGCCTTCAAGATGGTCAATCAGCTTCTGGCGGGCGTTCACATAGCGGCCGCTTCTGAGGCCATAGCCTTCGCCGCACGCCAGAATCTCGATTTGCAGAAAGTCTACGAGGTCATCACCGCATCCGCCGGAAATTCCTGGATGTTTGAAAATCGTATGCCGCATGTTCTGGCAGGCGACTACAGCCCCAAAAGCGCTGTCAGCATCTTCACGAAAGATCTTGGCATCGTGCTGGATATGGCACGCGCCGCGAATTTTCCCGTGCCGATTGCAAGCAGCGCGTTGCAGATGTTTCTGATGACGGCCGCCGCGGGCATGGGCGCCGACGACGATTCCTCCGTCGCCCGCGTCTATGCCCTGCTCTCCAGTCTCTCGCTTCCTGGGGAGAAGACTTGACGCAACGAACTCCGTTGAATTACGGTCACATCAGCAGCATTTCACCCATTGACTGTGCAGTGGTTGGGGAGGGGTCGAGGCGTGCTGTTCACGAGGACGGACCGCAGCACCGGGTCAAGCTCGCGGCTGTAGGCTTCCGCACCGCGCGCATTGAAGTGCCACGCATCGCCATAGAACCGATCGGGCCAGCAGGGGATGGTAGGGCCGACTACGCGGAGATTCGGGTATTGCCGCGTTTTTGTCCTTAGATAGGCATCAAATTGCCTACCAAGTTCCGGCCGCGTGCGGACGAAAGTAGCATGGTTTATCGGCATCGTGAGGACCATGACCTGCACGCCATGCTTGGCCAAAAGCGCGAGCGTCCGCGAGAAGAAGAGATCGACGAGGGGTGACGTCGAATACGGCTCCGAGCCTGCCTCTATCGCAAGGCCGCTCGAACCCGCCGCCGTGCCGAATAATGCATGTCCGGACGACCGAAGGGCATCGCGCATCGCTTCACGATTATGTTGCCAGCGCAGGGCAACATAGCCATTCACCAAGCTGTCAAAATAGAAGGGCGGAAACCGCAGAGCGAAGAGCAATTCTCGCAGCGCGGGCCGCAGCCCGTCGCCACGTTGCATGTCGATTAGCTCGTTGTCATTGAGGCGTGCCGCGTCAGCATCAATGGCGCGCATCTCCGCATAATTCAGAAAGCCGCTGCGCGCGCTGAAGACCCAGTAACCGGGGTCGGATGAGAATTTCAATGCTCCATGAGCGATGACAACAAGTTTCGGCATTATGCGGCAGCGCATTGCGCGCTCGACGGCAAAGTAGGTCTCGATCGGACTTGTGCCGGACATCGCAAAATTCTCGACCGGCATTGTCATCACGCTTGGTATGGTGGCCGCCATGGTGCGGCTGTCGCCGAACACTGAAACCGCGCCGAGATGGCATTCGTCCAGCATCGTGCGCTTCGCGATCCACAATGGGTAGTCGCGGTCGAGGAAGGCCATCGGCATGGCCGCGACATAAAGCCAAGCGAAGCCGAACGATGCAATAAGGGTAACGAAGAACCAAACAAGAAACCCACGAGCGGTTAGTCCGCTCGACCGCGCTGCCGCTCGCTCGACCGCAGTCGCCATCGGCGGCTGCGCCATCGCCCGCACTGCGAAACGCCCCTGCGGCGAACGACCCGCGGCGCAAAGGTCATCTGTTACTCTCGACAGGATGTCGTTGTCAGACGAAGACACAGAGATCCGCCCCCGATTGTGAAATGCGAGGTGTCTATGATTTTGACCACACGAAGACCCACGATAAGATGCTCAGCTCTTATTCCGGTCGCGCCATCAAATAACGAGGTTGGGCCCTTCCACGTATCGGCCTCTCCCTTTGCGCAGACTAGCAAGCCGACGGGGAGCCGTGATTGCGTCTTTTAGGGTGATGCCCGGACGGGGGACTAGCCTTAAGGGTGATGGGGCGTCCTAGGCGACGTTCCCACGCGCGACAAGCGTAGCGGGGGAGGTGTGGCCAAAAGCGGGTTGCAGAGCCGCTCGGCCCTGCAACCCGCTAAAAGCAAGCTAGATGAAATCACACTGGCCGAATTGGTTCTGGAATTATGATTCCCGAAGCCTAGGAGCTCAGCCAATCCAGTGCCAGGTTTCCAGGTTCCATGTGTTTAGTCGAACATTAATGTTCGGCTCAAAGCCCAGCAACTTCGCTTTCGTTCCCTCGATCTCCGCATATTGTAGCTGCGGCAGGAAAGGCAGGTCATTGCGCAGAACGGCCTGAAGCTTCTGGTAAATCGGGATGCGCTTTGTCTGGTCGAGCGTAGAGGCCCCCTGCTGGAGGAGTTGATCAACCTCGGGGTTGGAATATTGCATCGTATTCTGGCCAGAGCCCGTCTTCACCGCGATCGAGGCGCTGCTCAGGTAGTCGGATGCGTCCGGATCTGGGCCCACCATGAAGTCCAGCCCGACAATCGCTGTCTCGAAATGCGATTTGATCCAGTAGTCGCCCCACATGACGGCGGCCGGCAGGTTCTTGATTGCCATCGCAACGCCGACGTCCTGAAAGTTCTGTTGCAGAAGCTGTTGCACCTGCTCGCGCAGGTGGTTCCCTGCCGTGGTCGAGTTACTAAAGCTCAGCTTGACGCCGTTTTTTTCGCGAATGCCGCCCGCGCCGGGCTTCCAACCCGCGGCATCAAACATCTGCTTGGCCTTGTCCGGGTTGTATTCATGCTTCGGCAGATTTGGATTATAGGCCCAGGACTGCTTCGGCAGATAGGATTCCGATGGTGTCGGCAGGCCGTAGTAAAGCTGTTGGATGATGCTGTCTTTGTCGTAGGCGGCGTAGAGCGCATGCCGCACGGCGCGATCCTGGAATTGCGGCAGCCCAAGGTTGAAATAGAAACACTCGATAAAACTCAGCGGCGCATTCACGACAGTGCGGTCATTGAGTTTCTTCGCCTCGCCATAGTGATCCGCCGATATCCCCTGCAATCCGATATAGTCGATATCGCCAGTGCGAAACTGCGTGAACAGTACTGTAAGGTCCGGAATGTATTTGTAGATCGCAGTGGCCAGCATCGGGCCATCACCAAAATAACTGTCATTGGCAAGCAGCGTGATGTGGTCACCGGAGACGCGCTCTTGCCACTTGAATGGTCCGGTGCCGATCGGGTGCTGTACGAACGTGCCGCCGATCGCAGGCTGGCCTTCGAGCTTGTGCTTGGGAACAATATACGTCCAGGCCAGGATAGAGATGTAAGGCGCGAAGGGTTTTTTCATTGTCCAGGTGATCCGGTCCGGTGCCGGCGTCTGGATGTTCTGGACAAGTTCATGCCCGGTTCGGCTATAGGCCGGAAATTCGGGCGCCATGATGCTTTCGATCGTGAATTTCACATCCTCGGACGTGAAAGGCGTGCCGTCATGCCAGGTAACGCCAGGACGAAGCTTGATCGTCCAAGTCAGGCCGTTAGCGGAAATACCGCCATTCGCGGTCGTCGGAATCTCGGCCGCAAGCCGCGGCAGAAGCTCTCCCTTCGGACTCACCGTCCAGAGCGGGCTGAACAGAGACATATAAACGCCGTCATCCACTTCGATATGTGGCAGACGCGGATCGAAAACGGTTGGCTCCTGTGAAAGTCCAATCACCACCTGGCCTGAAGGTTTAACCTTCGTCTGGGAATACCCGCTACGCGCACCGACAATCGCCCCTGCCCCGAGCGCCGCGGTTGTGACGAGAAGACGGCGGCGGGAGAGCGCGAAACGTGAAGCTTGGTTGTGCATGGTCGCTCCTTTTTGTGGGTCAAAGCCCAGATTCGATGGTAATCGGTGAGCCGTCCGTAAATCGGCTGTAGCGGAAGGGCGTGGGATCGACGATGGTTCGGCGTCCCGTCGCGATTTCCGCGGCAAGGCGTCCTGCCGCCGGGCCGACGCCAAAACCATGGCCCGAGAAACCCGTGGCGACGACAAGGCCGGGCGTCCCATCAATCTCCGAAATCACCGGCACGACGTCGGGCGTCACATCGATCATCCCAGCCCAGTGCTGCGTGATCGTCATGTTGTGGAATATGGGGAAGACCTCGGCAATTGATTTCGCCGCCTCGGCGTTGATCGAACGCACTGGCTCGGGATCGAGCATGCGAATATTCTCGAACGGGCTTGGCTTGTCGAGCGACCATCGTTTCGGCGTCATCGCCTCCTGCAGGAAGCGGTGGTCGAGACGCAGCCGAAGTCCGCGCCTCTCGGCTCGCGCCGCCGGAAGGAATTCCCTGAAGAAATTGAATGTGTCGGGCGTGATCGGCACGACATTGCTTTGTCCATTCGCGATCGTGTAGCCGCCGTCCAGGCGTCGGCGATAGGCGAAGCGACCAAGCCAAGCAGAGGTCTCCGGCCCACCCTGAATGGGACCAGTGCGCAGCACAGAGGCCCGCACCTTAAGCTGCGGCAAGCGAATTCCGAGGCTGCCACAGAAAAGTCGCGACCATGCCCCGCCGGCCAGAATCGCGCTCTCACAGGCAATGCGACCGCGCTCCGTCACCACCCCCACGACGCGCCCTCCCTGCCGATCGAGACCGCGCACCGCGCAGTTTTCCACAATAATCGCTCCGGCCGCCCGCGCGGCTGCGGCGATCGCGGGCACGGCTTTTTGCGGCTCCGCTCGCCCGTCGGTCGCGGTATATAGCGCACCCTTGAATTGCTTTGTCGCCCCCGGAAGATGCGCGGCGAGTTCTTCCCCTTCGATAATTCGGCTGCCCATCTGATAGGGCCTCACCATGTCGAGCCAGCGCTCGTAGCGCTCACGCTCGCTGTCCGTCTCAGCAACATAGAGCACCCCGCTTTCACGGAAGCCCGTTTGAATACCCTCGCGCTCGATCTCGCCCCACATGCGGAGGCTCTCGATGATCAGGGGCACTTCCCGAAGATCGCGACCGGTCTTTCGCACCCATCCCCAGTTGCGGCTCGACTGCTCGCCGGCAAGCTTCCCTTTTTCGCAGAGCACGACGGAGATACCTTGGCGCGCGAGAAAAAACGCTGCACTGACCCCGATGATGCCGCCTCCGATCACGACGACATCCGCCTGGGTGGGCGGTGTCTCATCGGTCGTGACCGGGTCGATTAGTGGTCCCATCAAGCAATTCCTTCAGGCATTCAGCGGAGACGAGGGAGAGGCGCCACATCGGATAGCGGTGAGGCAAGAACGAGTTCCGGTCGGTGGCAAGCGGCAAGATGACCGGGCGAGCGCTCCACAAGCGACGGCACTTCGACGGCGCAGTCCGGTTCCGCATAGCGGCACCGGGTTCGGAACGGGCAACCGGATGGAGGCGACACAGGGCTCGGCACATCCCCCTGGAGCAGGATGCGGTCTCGCCGGCCGCCAAGATCGGGAACGGCGGAAAACAACGCTTCCGTGTAAGGATGCCGCGGACGATTAAACAGCGACAGCGTGTCCGCAATCTCGACGACCCGGCCGAGATACATCACCGCTATCCGATCCGAAATCATGCCGACAACCGCAATGTCATGCGCGATGAAGAGGATGGAGAGCCCGAGCCGCTCTCGCAGGTCGAGCAACAGGTTCACGACCTGCGCCTGAACCGAAACGTCGAGGGCGGAAACCGGCTCATCCGCCACCAGAAGTTCGGGACGGCAGATCAGAGCGCGCGCGATGCCGATGCGTTGTCGCTGGCCGCCGGAGAATTCATGCGGATAGCGGTCGGCGGCTTCGGCAAAGAGTCCAACCGTGCGCAGCATTTCCTCAATACGGCTCCGCCGGTCAGCACGGCCGAGTGACGGCTCGTGCACCTGCAGCGGGATAGCGAGGATCTGTTCCACGCTCATGCGGGGATTGAGCGATGCGTAGGGGTCCTGGAAGACGAGCTGCATATGCCGCCGCACTTTCCGCAGCGCACGACGGGAGAGATGCGTCACGTCCTGGCCGCGGAAAACAATCTCGCCCGCGCTAGGTGGGGTGAGTCGCAACACGACGCGCCCGAGCGTCGTCTTGCCGGAACCACTCTCACCCACCACGCCAAGAACCTCACCGGCGCGCAAGGTAAAGGACACGCCGTTAACCGCGCGCAGCGTGCGCCCGCCAGCGACGGGATAGTGCTTGGCAAGATCAGTGACTTGGAGAAGTGGGCTGTTCACACTGTGATCTCTCGCCAGCGGGCGCAGCGCACCGTGTGTCCGTCTGACACATATTCCAAGGCCGGGCGCGCCGTCTCACAGGGATCCGGTCGCGCATGAGCGCAGCGCGGATGGAAGGTGCAGCCAGCAGGCCGGGTGTTTGGGTCGGGCACATTCCCGGGAATGGCGGCGAGCCGACCACCACGGCGACGCACGTCGTCAAGTCGCGGAACAGAGCCGATCAGCCCGGCACTATATGGCATCTGCGGCCGGTGCAGCAGTACGTCGACGGGCGCGTCCTCCACGACCTGACCCGCATACATAACGAGCACGCGGTCCGCTACCTCCGCCACGACACCAAGATTATGCGTGATGAAGATCACCGACATGCCCGTTTCGTGTTGCAGCGCGCGGATCAGCTCCAGAATCTGCGCCTGGATCGTGACGTCGAGCGCCGTCGTTGGCTCATCAGCAATCAGCACGCGAGGGCGGCAAGCGAGGGCCATCGCAATCATCGCGCGCTGCCGCATTCCGCCAGAAAGCTGGTGCGGGAAAGCACGGGCGCGCAATGCAGGCTCCGGGATTCCGACATGATCGAGCAGCGCGACCGCACGTTTCTCCGCCGCACGAGGCGAAAGGCGCTCGTGCGCGAGCAGTCCCTCCACGATCTGTGCTCCAATGCGATGCACAGGATTGAGCGACGTCATCGGCTCCTGGAAGATCATGCCGACGTCGCGGCCACGCACGCTCGCCATGCGCGTCTCTGGCAGCGAGAGGAGGGCAAGCGCCTCACCGTCCTGGCGCATGAAGGTTGCGCGCCCTCGCACCACGCAATTCGGCGGCCCGCCTAGCAAGCGCATCAACGCGAGGGCGGTGACGCTCTTGCCCGAGCTCGATTCACCGACAATGGCCAGCGTCTCCCCCTCGCGCAGACGGAAGGAGACGCCCTCGACCGCGTCCACCACCCCGCTCTCGCCGCGAAAGCGGACAGCAAGATCCTCGACCATGAGGACATCGGTCAAGGATACCCGCTCCTCAACGATGCACGTCCAGCCTGGGGTCGAGCGCGTCGCGCAAACCGTCCCCGAGAAAGTTGAAGCCGGTAACGGCGAGCGTGATGACCGCGCCGGGGAAAATCGCGAGCCATGGTGCCGAGGTGAGGTATTCTTGTGCGTTGTTCAGCATATTGCCCCAGGAAGGCGTGGGCGGCTGAATGCCATAGCCGAGATAGCTTGCGTAGCTCTCCAGCAAAATGGCACGGGCCACGTTCAGCGTCGCCGCGACGACGATTGGCGCCATGATATTGGGCAGCAGCTCGCGCAACATGAGATGCGCGTCGGATACGCCGATCGCCTCCGCCGCTATCGCGAAGTCGCGTTCTCGCAGCGAGCGGACCTGTCCCTCCACGACGCGTGCCACTTCCATCCAGGCGGTCAGCGCCACAATGAGCGTGATGGTCAACACGCCGGGACTGACCAGCGCCGCGAGCGTCAGCAGGAGGAAGATGGCCGGAAAGGAAAGCACCGCATCGACGAAGCGCATCAGCGCGGTGCCTACCCAGCCGCCGTAGAAGCCGGCGACAAGGCCGATGACAACCCCGACGGCCGTGCTGAGTCCCATCGCCGCGAAACCGACAGTCAGAGAAATTCGACCGGCAAGCAGCAGCCGTACCAGCAAGTCCCGCCCGAGTTGGTCCGAACCCAGCCAGTGTCGGCCCTCGAATGGCGGTTGGAACCGGTGACGCAGATCGATGGTGAGCGGGCCGTATGGTGACAAATAAGGTCCGAGCGCACAGGCAACCACGAGAACGATGATCGCTACGAGGCCGAACATGGCTAGCCGGTGTCGCATGAAACGGCGCAGCGCGGGGCGGCGGGCAGCGGATGGCGCCGCCAGAACGGGCGGAGGAAGTTCGGCAGCCGATGGGGCGACGGCGCTCATGCGAGCCGGATCCTTGGATCCGCCACCACATAGAGCAGGTCCGCGACCAGGTTGCCTAACAGCACAAGCAAAGCTGAGAACATGAGCAGCCCCATCACCACCGGGTAGTCGCGATAACTGATGGAATCGAGAAAGAGCCGCCCCATGCCGGGCCAGGTGAACACTGTCTCGGTCACGAGCGCGCCGCCGAGCAAGGTCGGCAGTTGCAGGCCAGCGACGGTGATCATCGGCAACAACGCATTCCGCAGCGCGTGGTGAATGAGCACGGCGCGCGGCCTCAGACCTTTCGCGCGCGCGGTGCGGATATAGTCCTGGCTGATCACGTCCAGCATCGAGGCCCGCATATAGCGGCTCCAGGTCGCGATCGTGACGAGCGTCAGGACGAGACAGGGCAAGACGAGGTGCCGCGCATAGTCCAACAGCGAGGCGTCGCCGTTCGTGTACATATCCCCGGACGGCAACCAACCGAGCCAGACGGAGAAGAGATAGATCATGACCAGCCCGAACCAAAATGTCGGGATCGAAAGCCCGACCATCGCACCGATCGTGGCGAGATAGTCGGCGAGCGAGTAGCGGCGGATCGCACCCAGCACACCCACCCATGTTCCGAAGATAATGGCGAGCAGAGTGGAACTGACCATCAGCTCCAGCGTCGCCCAAAGATGCGACACGATGATCGCGAGCACCGGCTGCTGGTCGCGGTAGGAACGGCCCCAGTCACCGCGTAGCAAATGTCCCGCCCACTCGGCGTATTGGATCGGCAGCGGGCGATCGAGGCCCATCTGGTGCGAGAGCCGCGCCAGCGTGGCTGCCGACATCCCGGGCGTCAAGGCGAATTGGCTGAGCGGACCGCCTGGCGTCAGGTGCAGCAAGCCGAAGCCGATCATCGACACCAAAACAAGCAGCACCAGGCTTTGGCCGAGCCGGTGGAGCACATAGCGGGTCATCTGCCGTCAGCCATGCAGGGCCACCGGCGCCATCACCGCAGCCTGTTTCGCGAAACGCTCCGAGGCGAAACAGCCAGATTGCCGCACGCAGGCTAGCGTCCATCCACAGCCCATTGCCGCGGGGCTGAACCGATCGACCAGCGTGACCGAGACGCCCGCGAGCGCCAGCTCGCAGGCTGTGGCAGCCCCGCTGATGCCCGCCCCCACGACAACGACATCCGCCATGCCGTCCATGCCCCCTGCAACCCGACCCAGCCGACGCAAGCGCCATGCCAGGCGCAACCCCGCAGAGCAGCCTAGACAATTGTTGTCAGCTACAGCAATTGCCAAACTGCTTGGCGGATCGTCTCACCGGTCGCACAGTAACGAAGAGGCGCAGAATGGACGCGCGCAACGGCCCCGATATCTCGGTTTTGACGGACATGCTGAGCTTCCAGCTTCGGATGCTGAGCCAGGCGATCAACCGCGCCTATGACGACGCTTTCTCCGCCACCGAAGCGTCGAGCGGGACAGGCAAGCTCACGACCCTCCTGCTCGTCTCGGCCAACCCTGGCATGAGTCAGAGCGAGGCGGGCCGGGTGCTCGGCAAGGACCGGCCAGCGATGGTCCGGATCGTCGATCATCTGGAGCGCGCCGGCCTATTGCGACGCGAGCCGGACCCTGCCGAGCGAAGACGCCACGCGCTCACGCTCACGCCGAGAGGCGAGGCCGAAATCGGGCGCTACATGGCGATCGCAAAGGCCTATGACGGCGCGTTCTTCTCGGCTCTAACCGAAGAAGAGCGTCGCGGTCTCGCCCGGATCGCGCGAAAACTAAGGCGCATCCACCAGCCTGAGACGCTTGGCCTGGACTCCGCGACGGCAAATTCTCGCAGTTGATGCGCCCATAGCGCACGTGCGGCCTAAAGCCTGCCCTCAACGCGCCAATTCACGCCGATCTCCGCCACGCTCGCGTTATTGGGCAAGTCGAGCGCCAGCTCGACCAGCCGCGCGACCTCCTCGGGCTGGGTCATCGTGCCCGGGTCCGTATCAGTCACCGCCCTCGCCATATCGGTCGCGACGAAGCCTGGGCAGATGGCGGTCGCGCGGATGCCGCGGTCCCAGCCAGCATGGCGCAGGCCATGCGCCAGGCCAGTCGCGGCGAACTTCGTCATGGCATAGGCGCCCGAGGCGGCCGAAGCGACGCGGAGGCCGGAGAGGGAGGAAATTATGACCACGCGCCCTCGCCCGCATGCCGTAAGAGCCGGCCAGGCGGCGCGCGCGAGGCGTTGCGGCGCCAGGACATTGACCGCGAACATCGCGGCCATGTCCTCGTCAGTCGCATCGACCACCGATTTCGACACCGAGATACCGGCATTGCACACAAGAGCATCGATCCGTCCGAAGCGAGCCAAGGTTGCCGCCACCCATTCTGCCTCGGCATCCCGGGAACCGGCCTCGTAGGCGTGGACCAGAGCATCTCCGACGGGTTTAGGACTGCGCATACCGAGGGAGAGCGTCCAGCCCGTAGCACCAAGGCGCTCGGCGATGGCGGCACCGATGCCGCGGCTGGCACCCGAGATCATGGCGACGCGGGAAATGGCCTCAGGCATATCGATGCGCTTTCGATGCTGCGGCGCATAGGAACCCGCCCGGGCCGCTTATTCAAGCATGCGCGCTCGGACAATCCGTCAGCCCGCCTCCCAGTTACCTTCGTTGCAATCCTTCGTAGCCGCGACTAGGGTAGCTCTCGCTGATGATACGGCATCCTGCCAAGAAATAACCAAACACACGGCGCACGCCAACAAAGAGGCAATCATGGTAGCAATTCCAGCAGAGTATCTTGATTTGCTTCAGCAGAAAACTTCCTTCGCGCATCTCGCAACGATCATGAAGGACGGATCGCCGCAGGTGACCCCTGTCTGGTTCGACTACACTAATGGAAAAATCCGCGTAAACTCGGCTAAGGGCCGCGTGAAGTCTCGCAATATGCAGGAAGGATCGCCGGTTGCACTTTCGATACTCGACCCCGAAAATGCCTATCGCTACATTCAGATCCGCGGACGGGTCTCACGGGTGACCGAGGAAGGCGCCGACGCGCATATCGATTCACTCGCCAAGAAGTATTTGGGGAAAGACAAGTATCCCTTCGGCCAGCCGGGCGAAGTGCGGGTCACCTTCGAAATCGAACCTGGCGCCACTCAGGTAATGGGCTGAGGCGACCAGTCGTCTAGGGCGGCCGCTGGTTAATCGTGCTGGCGGTTCGGCGAGCGATTGCAAGATGTTGGAGAGTGGCTCGTGCTGAGACTAGGATACAAGGCGTCGGCGGAGCAGTTTGGCCCTGTGGAGCTGCTCGACTTCGCTTGCCTTGCGGAAAAAGCAGGCTTCGACTCTGTCTTTGTTAGTGACCACTTCCAGCCATGGAAGCATCACGACGGCCACGCGCCTTTCTCGCTCGCCTGGCTAGGCGCATTGGGTGCGCGGACGTCGCGCATCACCATCGGCACCAGCGTAATGACTCCGACCTTCCGTTATCATCCCGCGGTTGTGGCGCAGGCTTTTGCAACACTCGGCGTGATGTTCCCGGGGCGGATTGTGCTTGGCATCGGCACCGGCGAGTCACTTAACGAAGTGCCTTCCACGGGCATGGCGTGGCCTGACTTCAAGGAACGGTTCGCGCGCCTGCGTGAAGCCGTCACGCTGATCCGTCGCCTCTGGACCGAGGAGCGGCTGACCTTCGAGGGTCAATTCTATCGCACCCAGAGTGCCACCATCTACGACCGGCCCGCGACCCCGGTGCCGATCTATGTCGCGGCGGCTGGCGCCCTCATCGCCAAATATGCCGGCCGGGTTGGTGACGGGTTGATCTGCACCAGCGGCAAAGCGCGGGAACTCTACACCGAGACATTATTGCCGAAGGTCGCCGAAGGACTGAGCGAGGCGGAATCAAAACGCCCAGACTACGCGCGGATGATCGAGATCAAGGTCTCGTTCGATGCGGATAGGGACCGTGCACTGCAAGATACCCGGCACTGGGCGGTTCTCGCCTTAACGCCAGAAGAAAAAGTCTCGGTCGAAAATCCCGATGAAATGGAACGTCTCGCCGCCGGTCTCTCGGCGGAGCGAGCCGCCAGCCGTTGGATCGTCTCCAATGACCCGGATGAGCACGTCGAGCGAATCAGCTATTATGTAGACCTAGGCTTCGAACATTTGGTCTTTCATGCGCCGGGTCCGGACCAGGAGCGGTTTATCCGGCTGTATTCCGAGCAAATACTCCCCCGCCTCCGCCGCCGCTTTGGCGGATCGGGCGAAAACACAACGGGCGCATGATCGGCCTAGAGATTGTTGCGCTACGAGGCCTTCCGAAGGTTAAGAGTGGCGACGATTTAAGCGACTTGGTGGCGTCCGCCCTTGCGTCGAGCGATATAATGCTGTGCGCCGGAGACGTGCTGGTCGTGGCGCAAAAGATCGTCTCGAAGGCCGAAGGTCGAATAATCGATCTGGCGACAATCGAACCCTCGGCGCGCGCGATCGCGCTGGCCTCGGAGATCCGAAAGGACCCGAGGCTCGTGGAGGTCATCCTTTCCGAATCTGTGCGCGTAGTTCGCAACCGGCCCGGCGTATTGATCGTTGAACACCGGCTCGGCCACATCATGGCGAATGGCGGCGTGGATCAGTCAAATGTCGCACCGGCGGGCGCGGGCCAATACGCGCTGCTGCTGCCCGAGGATCCTGACCGAAGTGCCGAGCATCTGCGGCGTCGCCTGGCCACGCTGACGGGCGTAGACGTCGCGGTGATCATCAACGACAGTTTTGGACGGCCTTGGCGGCAAGGAACCGCAGGTGTCGCGATCGGCGTTGCGGGGCTGCCTGCGATACTCGATCTACGCGGACAACCAGACCTCTTCGATCGAAAGCTTGAGGCCAGCATCATAGGCTTTGCCGACGAAATCGCTTCCGCCGCCTCGCTGCTGATGGGCCAAGCGGATGAGGGGCTGCCAGTTGTTCTGGTTCGCGGACTGCGCTGGTCAGCCGATCATTCTACGGCGGCCGCGATCCTACGTCCGCCCGAGGAGGATCTGTTCCGGTGACACGGGATCTCGTGGTCGCGCTATCAGGCGGCATCGGCGGCGCGAAACTTGCTTTGGGTTTAAGCCGCATCCTTCCAGCCGAGAATCTGCTCGTCGTCGCCAATACGGGCGACGACTTCGAACACCTGGGCCTGCATGTCTCGCCCGATATCGACACGCTCATGTACACGCTCGCCGGCTTGGACAATACGGAGCTCGGCTGGGGTCGACGGGACGAGAGCTGGTCGTTCATGGAAACTCTGACCGCGCTCGGCGGAGAGGACTGGTTCCGGCTCGGGGATCGCGATCTGGCCGTGCATGTCGAACGAACGCGGAGACTGCGCCTTGGCCAGACGCTGGCGGAGATTACAAGCGAGTTCTGCCGTCGCCTCGGGGTCCATCCTCGCGTTCTTCCCATGACCGACGACCCGGTTCGCACCCGACTGCACACGGATGAGGGTTGGCTGGATTTCCAGGACTATTTCGTGCGCCTGCAATGCCGCCCGACGGTGCGAGAGCTTGTGTTCGCGGGGGCGGAGAGCGCCCTGGCGCATCCGGACTTGCTCGAGGCCCTAAGCAGCGCACGGTTACGCGCGGTCATTATCTGCCCATCCAACCCGTTCATCAGCGTCGAGCCTATCCTGGCGGTGCCGGGTGTGCGCCAAGCGCTTTCGGCGTGCCCTGCGCCTGTCGTCGCGGTGTCGCCGATCATTGGCGGCCGCGCGGTCAAAGGGCCGACAGCCAAGATGATGACCGAGCTTGGACTTCAGCCAAGCGCTGCGGCTGTTGCCGCGCGCTATGGCGATCTCCTGGATGCCTACGTCATGGATGTCGGAGACGCCGGGGAAGCTGAAGGATTGTCCCCAATCGTCACCCTCGCCCCGACGTTGATGACTAGCCTCGCGGATCGCGAGGTCTTGGCGCGCGTGGTTCTCGATGCGGCCGATGCGGTCCCGCCCGCCAGACGCCGCCGAGCACCTTCATCATGAGTGGGATTTGGGCAGTCGTGCCCATCAAGGAGTTCTCAGGCGCCAAGCAGCGACTGACCCCTCGCCTCTCGCCCCAGCAGCGTCAGTCGCTCGCCGCGATCATGGTCGAGGATGTGCTTCACACTCTGGCCACGGTGCCCCAGCTCGCCGGGATAGTGGTTGTCACCATCGATCCGCTTGCGAGATCGCTCGCCGAACGTTACGGCGCGCGGGTCGTGACTGACGGGGCGCGCGACGGGCATACGGGCGCTGTCACATCGGCAGCGCGGCTTCTAGCCCGGGAACGTCTCGACGGCATGATCACCCTGCCGGGCGACATTCCACGCATTCAGGCGTCCGAGGTGACGGCCGCTTTGGCCGCTCACAAATCCGCTCCTGCCTTTACGATCGTGCCGGCACATGACGAGTTGGGATCCAACGCGATCATCTGCTCACCGCCGGATGCAGTTCCCTTTCGTTTTGGAGAGGACAGCTTCTTCCCGCATCTGGACGCCGCACGACGCGCCGGAATCGCGCCGTCGATCCTTCATCAGCCGGGGATCGCCATGGATATCGACCACCCCGCCGATCTCTTGGCGTTCCTACAAATGTCGCCTCGCATACCCACCCGGACACTCGCCTTTCTGGAGCAATCCGGGATCGCGGGCGAACTCCTGGCCGAGGCCACGGCAGCCCGGTAAGGGCTATCCCACCACCGCAAGCTTCCGCGGCGGCGTCAATATAACTGGAGCCAGCACGGCCGCACGCATCGATGCTTGGCGACGTTCCGTCATAACCGGACCATACGAAGTGCTGCGCTGTTCAGGCTGGCGCCCGAGAGAGCGGATCAATTGCTCCATCGCCTCGGGTGGAAATTCCTGACCGTGCTCGGTACCAGCCGCGCGGGAAATGCTCTCGTTCATCAGCGTGCCGCCGAGGTCATTGGCCCCCGCCTTCAGACAGGCCGCCGCCCCTTGAGGCCCCATCTTGACCCAGGATGTTTGAATATTCGTGATCCCCGGGTGCAAGGTCAGGCGCGCCACTGCGTGCATCAATACCGCTTCGCGAAACGTCGGCCCGCGCCGAGCGCGGCCACGCAGATACATCGGCGCTTCCATATGCACGAACGGCAAAGGAACGAATTCGGTGAAGCCGCCGGTCTCCTTCTGCAAATCACGCAGCGCGAGAAGGTGCTTGGCCCAGGAAGAGGATTGCTCCAGATGCCCATACATGATCGTTGACGTCGTTCGCAGCCCGAGACCATGCGCCGCGCGGGCCACATCGAGCCACTCGGCCGTCGTCAGCTTGTCCGGGCAGATCTTCGCACGCACTTCGTCATCCAGGATTTCCGCTGCCGTGCCCGGCAAGGTTCCCAAACCAGCTGTCTTCAGCGCCGCAAGAAACGAGCGGACGGATAGTCCGAGCGTAGCCGCGCCCTGAGTGACCTCAAGCGGCGAAAATGCGTGAATATGCATACCGGGAACGGCTGTCTTTATGGCCCGGCATATGCCGAGATAGGTCTCGCCCGTGTACTCGGGGTGGATACCACCCTGCAGGCAAAGTTCTGTGGCGCCCCGGTCCCACGCTTCCACAGCGCGGCGCACGATCTCCTCAAGCGCAAGATCATAGGGCGCGCCCCGCAGCGCCTCATGCTTTTTGCCTTTCGAAAATGCGCAGAACTGGCAACGATAGTAGCAGATGTTGGTGTAGTTGATGTTGCGGTTGACAACGTACCGGATGGTGTCGCCACTCACCGCTTGGCGCAATTCATCCGCCGCAAACGTGACGCGCTCAAAATCGGCATCGCGTGTTGCGAAAAGCCGCACGATCTCAGGCTCTTCGAGGCGGTCGCCACCCACGGCCTTGGCGATGATCCTATCCACAGCCGGATCGACGGAACGCGCGAGGATCGCGGGCATCCGCGGCGACACCAGGCTGCCGGGCGCCCAATCATCATCGCGCGCGAGGCCCTCGGCGTCGCTCATACGGAGCACCCGGCTCGCAACCTCAGGCGCCAGCCAGATCTCGGATGATCGCGCATAGGACGGGTAAACGGGCAGCCGATTGACCAGCAGCTTGCCGGCGTCAGCGGTTTGTCGAGCGAGTTCGACGATAGCAGGCCATGGCGCCTCCGGATTGACGTGATCCGGAGTCACCGGGGAAACGCCACCCCAATCATTGATCCCCGCCGCGATCAGCCGCGGAAACACGCCCGGCGAGAGATTGGGAGGCGCCTGGATATTCATCTCCGAACCGAGAATTAGCCGAGCAGCAGCGACGGTCCAAAGTAGGTCATCCAAATCCGGCTCAGCGGCGTTGGCGCGTTTGGTGCCAGGTTTCGCACGGAAATTCTGGACGATAACTTCCTGGACGTGACCGTACTCCGCATGGATCTCGCGGATGGCGCATAGCGCGTCCAGCCGCTCCCGCCTCGTCTCTCCGATACCGATCAGGATTCCGGTCGTGAACGGGACCTGCAACTCTCCCGCCAGCCGCAGCGTGTCGAGCCGCAATTGCGGCCGTTTGTCAGGCGAACCATAGTGAACCCCGCCCGGCTCGCATAGCCGCTCGCTCAGGGACTCCAGCATGATGCCCTGACTCGCTGTAACCGTGCGCAGCCCGGCTATTTCCTCCCGGCTCATCAGCCCCGGATTGGCGTGCGGCAGCAGCCCGGTTTCCCGCAGAACCAGCGCGCACATCGCCTCCAGGTAGCCAATTGTCGTTTCATGCCCAAGCGCGGCGAGCGCGTCCCTTGCGGCGTGATAACGCAGCTCAGGCTTGTCCCCGAGCGTGAACAGCGCTTCCGTGCAACCGGCGGCAGCCCCGGCCCGTGCTATCGAAAGCACATCATCGGGCGAGAGATACGCCGCCTTCCCAGCACGCGGCCGTTGGGCAAAAGTGCAGTAGTGGCAGACATCGCGGCATAAATGTGTGAGCGGAATGAACACTTTCCGCGAATACGACATCAGTCGGCCATGGCCCTCGTCACGGGAACGCTCCGCTCGCGGCATCAGCTCCATCAGCGGCGCATCAAGCAACCACTGTGTCAGCGCCGAATCATTCGTTACGGTCATCGCCTGTCACCTTCGACACTGCCTGGCATGCTCCTGCGTCGCCTCGGATGCGGCCGGCCGCATGATGTGGTATCCTCCCGCATGATGCAAATTGCGCGGAAGCATAGCGGACCGTGACGCAATTGGAGGGTGGAATCTTGAGGCAGATGGGCCGGCTCGGCGTTTGGTATCCGATTGATCGTCTGGACGGCCAGGAGATCACGAACCTGATCGAAACGGTCGAAGAACTCGGTTATGCGACCTTCTGGTATCCTGAGGCGTTCGGTTACGAATCGCTGTCGGTTGCGAGCTTCATGCTCGCGAATACCAAGCGATTGATGATAGGGAGCTCCATTGCCAATATCTATGCGCGCGACGCCTTCGCGGCTCGGCGCGGCCTTCTCACCTTGTCAAAGCTTTATGGTGACCGGTTCATTCTCGGCCTTGGCGTGAGCCACGTGCCCTTGGTGGAAGCGTTGCGCGGCCATGCCTATGATAAGCCGGTGCCCACCATGCGGCGCTATCTGGATGGCCTCTACCAGGATCAGCCGGGCAGCGAGGATTGGCCGGTGGTACTGGCGGCGCTGGGTCCGCTGATGCTCAAGCTCGCCGGAGAGCGGACGCTGGGCGCCGTTCCTTACAACGTGACGCCCGAGCATACCCGAGCGGCGAAAGCGGTGCTCGGGCCGGACAAGTGGCTGGCCGTGGAGCAAAAGGTCTGCCTCGAGACCGACGCGGCGACAGCCCGAAAGCTCGGCCGGCAGGAGCTGAAGCCCTACCTGACTCTGACCAACTATCGCAACAACTGGCTGCGGATGGGGTTCACGGAAGCCGACCTCGCCGACGGTGGCACGGACCGTTTCATCGATTCGATGGTCCTGTGGGGCGATGCGCCAACCATCACCCGCGGGTTGCACGCGCATTTCGAGGCCGGGGCCACCCATGTCTGCGTCCAGCCGGTCCACACGGCCGGGGACACGGCGGCGCGCGACCGGACCTTGAAGGCGCTTTCCGGGGTCTGACCGTCGCCCCTCCAATGCTCGTCAGTGGGAGATCTGCTCCAACTCCATGTCTTTAGTACGCGGGCCGAAGATGCTGATGGACAACACCACCATCAGCATCGCAAAGGCAATCAGCCCGAACACGCCCTTGGTCCCGGCGGCGTGCAGGAAGAAGCCGATGATGAAGCTCGCAAAGACTGTGCTGATGCGACTGAACGAATAGGTAAAGCCCACCGCCCGGGCCCGCACCCGCGTGGGGAACAACTCGGTCTGGTAGCCATGAAAGGTGTTGGACAGAACGTTGTTGGACAAGGTGATCAACACCCCGAAGACGATAAGCAATGCGATGGTGGTCTGGAGCGAGAACAGCACCCCGCACACGCCGACGCCGCAGGCCGCGGCCACGATTTGCCATTTGCGCTCGAATTTGTCCGCGAAGGTCATTGCCAGCATGGGGCCGAAGGGGCTGGCGATGGCGATAATGAAGGAATAGAGCAGGCTCGCGCTCAGATGGATGCCGACCTGCTGCGCGATCAATGTCGGCACCCAGGCCGCGAAGCCGTAGAAGCCAAAGGTTTGGAAGAACTGGAACACCATCAGCATGATCGTGCGCTGGCGATAGGGCGGCTTCCAGATTTCGGTGAAACTGCCCTGAGCTTCCGCGCGTTCCAGGGCATGCGTTGCCGGCGCCGGCAACGACCCGCCCCCTAGATCGGCGACCACTCTGGCTTCGATCGCCGCCGTGATGGCGCCTGCTTCCTCCAGGCGGCCTTGCTGGATCAGCCAGCGCGGGCTCTCCGGCAGCCCTCGGCGCAAAAACCAGACGGCCACTGCGCTGGCTGAGCCGATCACGACCACCCAGCGCCAACCATCGATGCCAAACGGCGCGATAGGCACCAGCATATAGGCGAGGAACGCCACGATCGGCACCGCGAGAAACTGGACAGTCTGGTTGTAAGCAAAGGCCCGCCCCCGGACCTGTTTGGGCACCAGCTCGGCGATATACGTGTCGATCGTCACCAATTCGACGCCGATCCCGATACCCGCGATCAGTCGCCACAGGCAGACCCCGAAGCCACTGTTTTGGAAGGCCATGATCAGCGTCGCGGCGCAGTAGAACAGCAGCGAAAAGGTGAAGATCGTGCGGCGGCCATATTTGTCGGCCACGAATCCAAAGACGAAGGTGCCGATGAACAGGCCGACGAAGGTCGCTGCCACAAACAGCGCGGGTCCGGTGAAAATCGCGACGCTCGCCTTGGTCAGTAGACCCGCCTTGACCAGGCCTGGGATCACGTAGCCGGTCATGAACAAGTCATAGAACTCGAACAGGCCCCCCAGAGACAGAAGCGTTACAAGCTTCCAAATGGATCGCGTCGCGGGCAAGCGGTCCAGCCTCGCAAGGATCGCCGTGGCAGCGTCTCGATCCATCGTCACGTCCTGCATGGCGTTTCCCGCTTCCTCGGTTTTGCGACTCCCGTGCTGTCATGCGGCCACGTTGGGTGGATTTTGGCAATTCCCGGAGCTGCGGCTAGTGCCCGGAAACGAGCCACAGGTGCTAGACCATCGTTGCAATGGAACGCCGTCCGGATGCTATTCCCCGGATCGGGTGCCGTAAGATTTTTTCGCACTGGGCGAACCTCGTCCATCACACAGGCTCTCTGATGCTCACTGCCGCATGGCATCTCCTGGTCGCCGCCTGTCGCCTGCCTTTCGGCTCTCCATGGGTTGTCGGCCTTGCTGGCCTCATGAGCCTGGCGATCGTCCTTGTCGTGCCTCTGGTTCTTCGACGTGGAACCAGCTTTAGAGCGATGACCGCCAACTGGCTCGAGATCTTTGGCTGGGCATTCGGCTCACTGTTGCTCTTTTGGGCCATCATTATTCAATGGTCCGTCATCGGTATCATCTATGAGGACCACTTGGCCGCCGAAGCTTTGAATCAGCGCCGCCTCCACGAGACCAACGCCCTTGGTGCGGAACTCGCTGCCGCGCATTCCGCGATAACTGACCTCAGGGCGAAGCTAGCGAAGGACGCCGCAGAGCCAGGCACCACTGTCAGCGAACCGCCCTCCATATCGTCAACACAGCGCGATCCTGACGCGCTGTACCAACTTGGCGAAGCCGTCGCCAAAGTATCGGGAACGCAGATCGACCGAGACCATGGCATCGTCTGGTTCGCGAGACTCACAGCGAATGGCTATTACAATTTGAACAGATCGGCCGAGTTCGGGGGCCTCACGCTCCAGTCGTGCCACAGCGAGGCCAAGTCAGTGGAGGTCTCTGGCGACAACGTAACGAGCCAAGCCTACCTTGGCGTCGTCTGCCAGATCTCTGACCACCGGCGCTAAGCGGGTCGGCTCTGTTTCTCCATTGCCACCAGGGCCGGCGCACGTTTGCCCCCTGCCTTGCGGCGTGCCGCAAACTGTTGGTCGGCCAATACGCCCAAGAGGATCACCGTTCCCATGACGGCGAAATTGAGCGAGCTTGGGATGCCTAGAATATTCACCAGATTCTGCAGCACCTGCAGCAGGACCGTGCCTAATACGATTCCAAGAATGGACCCCTCCCCGCCGCGCAGACTGCATCCGCCAAGAACGGCAGCAGCGATCGCGTACAACTCGTAGAAATTGCCGAAGGAGCTCGGCGAAACGGAGTTGGTGTAGAAGACTAAGAGGATCGTCGAGATCCCTGCGAGACCACCACTGATGATATAGGCGCTCGCAATCACCGCTCGCGATTTGACGCCGGAGAATCGAGCGGCCTCCTCATTGCGTCCTACGGCGTACAAGTAGCGGCCCAGCACCGAGCGATGCAGCACGACCCACATCACGACCGCCACAATCACGAGCAAGATGAAGGCATGCGGAACGCCCCAGCTACGCCCCGACGCCAGCCAAGCCAGCCAGTCGAAATCGTCCGAATAGCCGAAGCCCATAGTCGCATCGGTCGTGTAGTAACGCGCGGCGCCGCGATAGATCAGCAGCCCACACAATGTAACCACGAAGGGCTGGAGCTTCATGCGGGTCACGAGAAAACCCTGCACCCCGCCCAGGAACAGCCCGCCCACGATGATCACGATCAACGCAAACGGCCAGGGCACTCCGCGATTGACCAGCAAGTCGATGAACACGACGCCGAGGAGCGAAAACATCGAGCCCACTGACAGGTCGATGCCACCCGTGATGATCACTAGGCCTTCGCCGATCGAAAAGATCCCGAAAAGGCCGATCAGATTCGCCATGTCGAGCAAATTGACGCCGGACAGGAAGCGCGGGTTCAGCGCGGTCGTGATCGCGCTCACCACCACGAGCAGGATCAGAAGGCCAAGTTCCTTCTTAAGCATCAGGCGGCCTCGTCGCGCGCGGCAGGCTGACCAATCGCCAGCCTTAGGACATTCAGCTCACTGAAATCGGGGCGATCCAAAGTGCCGCTGATCTCGCCATCATGCATGACGGCGATGCGGTCGGAAACACCGATCACCTCTTCCATGTCGCTCGAAATCATCAGAATCGCCACTCCTTCATCCGCAAGCCCACGCATCAGCATGTAGATCTCGCCTTTAGCCCCGACATCGATGCCGCGTGTCGGCTCGTCGAAAATCATCAGGCGCGGTGCCATCGACAGGAATTTCGCCAGCACAACCTTCTGCTGGTTGCCGCCGGAGAGCGTCGCGGCATTCACGGCGACGGAGGGTGTCTTGATCGACAGCCGCACCTGTTGAGTGCGTGCCACCTTCCCTTCGGCCGCCCGGTCAATCAGCAGCAGCCGTGCGTAGCGGCGCAAGCTGGCCAGCGTGATATTCTCGACCAGTGGCATATCGAGGATCAGGCCCTCGCGCTTGCGGTCTTCGGGGACAAGAAAAACGCCTTGCGCGATCGCTTGTGCCGGCGAGGTGATTCGCACTGGCTGCCCCTGAAGCTGTA
>NZ_LMUQ01000073.1:0-9501 GCF_009765865.1 Acidisoma sp. L85 | reverse complement strand
GGCGAGGTGATTCGCACTGGCTGCCCCTGAAGCTGTCCCGTGCCGCCCTGCACGGGATAAATGCCGAACAGCGTACGAGCCAACGACGTGCGGCCGGAACCTACCAGCCCCGCCAATCCTAGGATCTCCCCCCGCCGGACAGTCAGTGTGATGCGACGACCCGGAAAGGATGTGGTCTCCAAATCCTTGATTTCGCACAACGCACCCTCTGGCGGCGTACGCGGCGGGATATAGAGGGAGCGCAGATCGCGCCCAATCATCAGCCGGATCATCGCCCCATGTTCAATCTGCTCGCGCGGCAACTCCCCCGCTACCCGGCCGTCACGCAGGCAGACCACACGATCGGCGCAGGACTTCAACTCGCCCAATCGATGGCTGATGTAGATGATCGACACGCCGGAAGCACGCAGTTCGGCGATCACTTGAAGCAGCCGTTCCGTCTCCGTCAGCGTCAGGCTGCTGGTGGGTTCGTCCATGATGATGACGCGCGCATCCACCGAAAGGGCACGAGCGATTTCCACCATTTGCCGCTGTGCGATCGACAGCGAAGCCACAGGCGCATCGGGCGCAAAATCCGCGCCTAGCCGAGCCAGAAGCGGCAGTGACTCAGAGTGCATGGCGCGGTTGCGGGTCAGACGCAGCGGGCCGCCGGCGAGCCGTTCGCGGCCTAGAAAGATATTCGCGGCCACGTCCAGATTGTCGAGGACATTGAGCTCCTGATGCACGAAGGCGATGCCCGCGCGCGCCGTGGAAGCCACCGTCATCGCAGCATGAGGCTTGCCATCAATGATGATAGTGCCTGCATCGGGCTCGACGAGGCCACCGATGATCTTCATCAGCGTCGACTTGCCTGCGCCATTCTCCCCGATGAGACCCAGCACCTCGCCAGGCTGGACGTGGATGCTGACGTCGTCGAGTGCCAGGACGCCGGGATAGCTTTTGCTTATCCCGGCCAGGCTGAGCAGAGGTTCGGCCATGCGAAGACCGACTCGTCCTTTGCGTCTTACTTGTGCAGCAGCTGCTTCAGAGTAGCGACGAAGTCAGCGACGTTGCCCTGGTTGATGACCCGGGTAGGGATGATGATCTGCTTGTTGGCGGGAATGAACGACTTATCCCCGTTGATATATTTGATCATGTCGATCATCGACTGATAGCCGAACTGATACGGCTGCTGAACGATGGTTGCCGCCACGGTGCCGTCCGCGACGCCGCGCAGGGTCTGGGGATCTTCGTCGAACCCGACGACCTTAATCTTGCCGGTCATGCCGGCTTCCTTGACCGCCGTATAGATCTGCGGCGTGTTGTAAGAATAGAGCCCCAGCAACAGATCGATACCGCCCTTCGCCAGCGCGTCCTGAACATTGGACTTGGCCTTGGCGAAATCGGTGCCGTCCGTGCGGATATCGACGATCTGGATATTGGTGCCCTTGAGGGCATCCTTGATCCCCTCAACGCGCTCGCGCGCATTGTCGGCATCCATCGTACCCACAAACCCCATCACCTTGCCGCCATTGGGCAGCGCCTTGATGATTTCAGCGCCGGCTTGGCGGCCGGCGGCCACATTGTCGGTACCAATATAGACGACGCGGTTCGAGGCAGGCGCGTCGCTATCCGTCGTCAGCAGCACAGCCTTGGCGGCGACCTTATTCAGCTCCTCGATCGAATTCTGCGGGTCGATGGTCGAGATCGAGACCCCCGCGATACCGCGCGCGAGCAGATCGTCCAACTCGCGGCGCTGCTCGGCGGCCGTGGCCTGCCCGGTTACAATCACTTCCATCTTGTAGTCGGGATGTTCTTGCTGCGCCTTATCCACGCCCCGCCGCGCAATGGTCCAGAAGTCGGCAGAGGCGTTGGTGACTAGTGCCAGCGACTTCTGCTGAGCCAACGCGACACCACTAGACATAAGTGCCGCCAGAAATACGCCCGCAAAGGCAATAGGAATAGATCGACGCATGTTTCCCCCGCAATCTTCTTTATGGCGGCGGCTTTCCGGCCACCTGCTCGGCGAGGAACCTAGGTCAGCGATCGGGCCTTGAAAAGATATTTCATGGCACCGGCAGACATTTGTCGGACAATTCTGCTCTTCCCCATTTTGAGTGGTTGAAGGCTGCTGTCGGCCGCCCACGGCTCGAGACCCGTCCGGCCCGTTTGAAGGCATGGGTCAGTAGAACTGTCTTACCTACAGTGACGGCCGGCTGAAATCGGCGCCGGGCTCGCTTCCCTCTAGCGCCGACGGAACTCATAGGCCTGGTCGTCTCCCAGGATAAGGCGGAATGCGTCGAGTTTGGGGGTCTTGTCGATCTGCCATTGGACGAAGCCATAGGGCGAAGGTCCAAGATTGGCCGCCACGGCGGCGAAGGGGCCGCTCGGCATCAGAGTGGCCGTAAATATGTCCCCGTCCCAGGGATCGAGCTTCAATTTGGCGCCCGTCTCGGGCAACTCCACGATCAGCGCGTCGCCGTCCATCCTCACCGCCGCAGTCCCAAAATCGGGATTGGCATAGCTCCCCGCAAATGTCGCGCCGGGCGGCGAAAGCCTTGGTCTCACGGGCTTGGCATATTGCTCTCCCGCCGCCGTAAGGCTCGTTTTCGCCCGCTTCAGCCGCTCCACTAGGTAGTCCGTCTTCGCGTTGCCGAGCACGCGATCCAGCACCCAGGCACCGATACTATCTGGCAAACCGACATTGCCTTCGTTACTCAGCACGATAACGCCCGTCTTGCGATCGGGCGCCATGCCGAGAAAGGCACCGAAGCCGGGCGTGGTCCCATTGTGCCAGATAATCACACCATTCGGCGTCTGCTGAACGAACCAGCCCATCGCATAGGAAAACCGGTCGGAGATAGCGATTCTCGGCGTATGCGTGACGAGAAGGTTTTCGGCCGAGACGATGCGCGTTCCGGCGAAGTCGCCATTATCGAGTTGCATCCGGAGCCATCGCGCCAAATCCTCGACGTCGGAGTTGATATCGTCCGCACCCGCGAAGCCGTAGGGAACGACCGAGGTGAAAGGTACTGACACGGCCCCTTGCAGCGTCCATCGATAGCCCTCCGCGTGATTCGGCGCCGCTACGATCTCCGCTGCCGTGCAGGATGAATTTCCCATGCCCAAGGGATCGAAGAGTTCCTTTTGGAGAACTTCGTTCCACTGAGCCGCGCTTGATGCTTTCGCGACGATGCGGCCGGCAATCATATGTGTGATGTTGGTATATGCGAAAGTCGCGCGGAAGCTCGACACTGGCTCGACGTAGCGGAGGGAGTGAATCAATGCTGCCTCATCGAGACCTAACAGCTCTAGCCCGTCATTCGCGGCAGGCGGCAGACCGGAGCGCTGGGCGAGCAGGTCAAAAACACGGAACTCGCGCGTAACCCAGGGATCCTTCAACTGGAAGCCGGGATCCAGATCGGTCACGCGATCGTCCCAACGCAGCCAGCCGCGATCGACCGCGATAGCCAGCGTCGCCGAGAGGAATGCCTTCGTGAGAGAGCCGATCTGAAATACGGTCGCTGGATCAACAGGCGCACCATCCCGCCTGCTGCGCACGCCAAAGCCTCTCGCATAGACTAGCCGGTCATTGGCGACGATGCCGATCGCTAGACCCGGCACGTCGAAGGATTTCATGCCGAGGGCAATATAGGATTCCAAATCGGGAACCATCGTCCGCACGCGCGCCTCTGTTGCCGGCGGTCGCTGGTTTTGTGGTTCGGCCCAGGTGTGGTCTGGACCGGCGACGGCGACCCCCAAGGCTGTCGCGACCAGAAGACCCGTCGCACTCACCACTCGCCAAAAAGCGGCTCGGCGATCGTGGCGCGCCTCCTCGCATTCGGAGCGATATTTACGCGATTTCCGAGCTTTCCCCTGCACCGCTACTTGCCGGCGCCAGTCGCCAGGCCTTTGACGATGTAGCGCTCCAACAGAATGCCCATTATGACAAGCGGCGCGATCGCCGCCGTCGACAGCGCGGCCATCGACCACCAATCGATCCCCTGCGAACCGGTTTGGCTCGCCACCATCACCGGAAGCGTTTTGGCACTCGAGGCCGTCAGCAGAGCCGCGAAGAAATACTCGTTCCAGGTCAGCACAAGCGACAGGATAAAGGCGGCGACCATGCCGGGCAACGCGATAGGCAGCACGATGCGCAGGAACACGCCCCATGCCGAAAGACCATCGACCAGCGCGGCCTCATCCAGCTCGATCGGGATCGCGTTAAACTGATCGCGCATGATCCAGACGACGATGGGCAGAACCGTCAGCGTGTAAACCAGGACGAGGCCGAAGCGCGTGTCGAGCAGGTCGAGCTCTCTGTAAAGCACTAGAAACGGCAAGGCCAAAACCACGGGCGGAAGTATGAGCTGCGAAATGAAGAAGAACAGAATGTCGCTGTTATGCATCGGCCCGAACTTGTATCGGAACCGGCTCAGCCCGTAGGCCGCGAGCGAGCCAAGCAACAGCGCAAGACAGGACGCACCGCCCGCGATGATCACGCTATTTGCGAAACGGCCAAGGAACTCCTCACGCGGATCTGAGAGATTGAAGATTGTGTCGGGGGATAGTCCGAGTGAACGCCAGCCTTTCCAGGTCGGTTGGAAGTCGATCCAAGGGATCAGATGCCCCTGGGTCACGTCCCGCGCCGATTTGAGCGACGTCGTCACTGTCCAGAACAGCGGGAACAAGCAAACGCAGGTCCAGGTGATCAGCGCGGCATAGACCAGAAACTGGCCACCCGTACGTCGCAGATGATGGCGAGAAGCCGATGTTCGGCCCTGGGACATGACGGAAGCCACTATAGTCCCCCTCCGGTGGCCGAGCCGCTTGCGGGCAAAGTCATGTGAGGTTCCGCGTCCAGCGATTGGCCAGGCGGAGCATCACCGTCAGGAAAATGATGATCATCACGAGGTAGAACATAGCCAGCGCGGTACCATAGCCGACATTCGAGCGGTCGCTATAGACACGGTAGATGTAGCTCGAAACCGTGTCGGTGGCGCCACCTGGCCCGCCGCCCGTGACATTGATGACGATATCGGCAAGTTTCAGTTGGAAGATGATGCGTATCAGCAATGCTGTGATGCTGACCGGCAGCATCAGCGGAAATGTCACCCTCCAGAAGGATTGCCAGGCGCTGGCGCCATCAACCTGCGCCGCCTCCTGCACTTCCTTCGGCAGCGCCTGCAAGCCGGCCAGCAACAGGATCATAATGAACGGGATGGCGACCCAGCCTGCCATCACCTCGATCCCGATCCGCGCCGTCCAGGCATGAGCGAAAACAGCCGGCGTCCGCCAGCCGAGGAATCGCATGAAGTTCGACGCTGGTCCGAATCTGTATTCGAAAATCGACTTGCCGATCATCCAGCTCACCGCCACCGGGCTCAGCATGAAGGGCAGAAGGAAAGCCAGCCGGAAGAACTTACGCGCTCGAATTTCCGCTGTCAGAAGAAGTGCTAGTCCGAACGCAATGGCATATTCCACCAAGACGGCGACAACGTAGAACAGCATGTTGGTGAGCGCGTTCCAATAGTCCGGGTCATTGAACAGCTCCACGAAATTGTGAAAGTTGTTGAAGCGCGGACCGCTTGTGGCGCTGAGGTTCCAGTCCAGGGAGGCAATATAGAAGCCGAATAATGTCGGGAAGATGACCACCGCGACAGTAAAAAGAACCGCCGGCAGCACGAACAGAGCCCTTCGCCCGCGTTCACCGTGCATCAAAACCTGGCCTGCGCCGAGCGCGATTGCCCAAACAACATAGGCATAAAGCACCGGACGCCAGTTCGCGAAGCCGACTTGAATCTCGCCGGCTGCGCGCAGAATCTGGAGCAGTATGACTCCGACCAGCGCAATCGAAGCGACCAGAATGAGAGCGCGGCCGGCCTGCCGCCGGCTTGCCGCTGCCCGTCCTCTCATGCTGTCATCCGCCGGACTGATACTAGGAATGGTCAGCGCTCCCTCGGACTCTGCATCGCCGTCTCGAAGCCCCTCGCTTTCGGCCTCACCAGGCGCGGACCGGCGGCATCTGCGACACCGTCGGTCCGCGACCTTGCAACCCGCCGCTAAATCCCAAGCGAAGCCTTGTACAATGCGATCTGCTTTTCTCTGCCAAGCTGGTCGGTTAGTTTCTCCCAAGCTGCGGCGATGTTATCCGCGCCTTTCTGGGCCCCAACCTTGCCTGCGAAGATTTTCGCCAATTCATCCTCCGCGAGACTGTAGTATTGGAAAATCCCCGGAATCCGAGGCTCGATCGCCACGTTCGGGTGATTGTAGGAGTTCGATTGTGACGCCAGATAGTTCGTGATGTATGCCTTGTCGTAACCGGCATCGAGCCATTCCTGGATATTGAAATGACTTTGGCGATGCACCTGGAAGCCGGAGGGATACATCACCGTCCAGATCGATAGATCCTTACCTCCAAGATGGGCGGCGGCGCTCCAGGCTGCTTTATGCTTGGCGGAATCACCGTTGACGCGAGACATGACGTAAACGCCCCAGCCGAGATAGGCCATATTAGGCGCGAAATTCGGCCCACTCGACAGCGTTTCCCACTTTCCTGTCGTGTGGTTAAAAACGTCGTCCGAGCCGGGCAGGATGTCGAAGCCGATCACATCGCCCACGACCGAGGAATCGCTCGTATTGGCGTTCTGTCCAATGTCACCCCACCACGACACCAAGCTGCCGGTTCCGGCGAGAAATTGCTGGAAGCCTGTGGTATTCGGATCGGCGTTAATCTGGTTTGGCGGCTCCGACGGCAGAGCGTCTACCACGTCTTGGATCGCGCGCACCCAGCCTGCGCTGTTCACGCGTGGCTTCATCGTATCGACATCGAACAACCACGCTTTTTCGCCCGGATATTTCACATAGGCCGTGGCGCGGCTCGCGAGAAAGTAGAACCCAAACCCACCCCACGGCTTTGGAGCGTCCAGATAGCCGTAGACATCCTTGCCAGCGACTTGCTTGCCCGCGAGAAATTTCGTGACTTTCTGAACCTGCTGCCAGGTCCTCGGATTGCCCCAAGGGGCAGAGTTACCCGCGCTTTTCCAAGCTTTGGTCAGATCTGGATCAGAAAAGACGTCAGTGCGGTAGTTGATCGTATGGCAATCGCCATCGATCGTGACACGGTAAGTCTTGCCTTCCCAGGTGCCGACTGGTGGCTTCAGATAGTTAACCAGGTCGGTAACATCGATCTGCTGCTTGACCTCCTCAGGCATCTCGGAAGTCAGGCCTTTGCCGCAAACCTCACCCTCGAATGGCGCGCCCATCTCAAGCAAGTCAAAGTCGATTGTCCCTGTCGCGATCGCCTGTTGCAGACGCGGGCTATAGTCGGCCTGGGCGACATCGATCCAGGAGATCTTCGCGCCGGTATAAGTCTCCCAGGGTTTCAGGAAGCCGCGGAACAGGAAGTCGTGCAGGTTCTGGTTGTTTAGCCCCATAAAGGTGAGCTGAACGCCTTTGAATTCGCCGGGCTTCACCCGTGCCTTGGTGGGGCCAAGGCAGAGTTCCCCAACCTTCTGCCAATCCGCATCGGTGGGCGATCCCTTGCCGACACCCGGCACTTTCAATATCGCCTTGCGGAGTGCCATTTCATCCGCCGATGGTGTGCCTGCCGCCCTGGCAGACGAGAACGCGCCGAAGCCGCCCCCCACCGCGGCCGCACCTAGCCCGGCCGCCCCTTGAAGCAGGCGGCGCCGACTCGTCTGTTGGCCCGCTATGATGTTGTTATAGTCGCCCACCTTCATGACGGCTCCTCCTCCTCAATTTTCTTCGTTGTCTGGGCTGTTCCGGGTACAATGACGCCGACCGATTTGCCCATCGCGGTTCCCGGCATCCCAGTTCAGAAACTCGCTTTGTGCGTAACGACCAGCCTTTCCGTAGTGATCCAGCGGGAAATAACGCAGCGAGACAGTATATGGTCATAAGACGATAGGAGCCGGAGGCTGTCAACCGATTGGCGACTAAGCGTGGAGGGCGGCGCCCATCGATAGGGCGCCCATCGGATGCGGCATGGTTAGGCACCCGTCGTCCTTTGCAATTTGTACAGCGTTGAACCGCTTTCTCCGGCTCCCGGTTGATCGCGCGCGAGGTGCAATCAATCCGACAATACGTCCGCCTCCACGACGTCAACAGTTCGGCCTCTATTGTGAAAATGACGTCATTCATGTCTCTCGATACTCGAGGTAATGCTTTGGCGTCATCGACGACACCGCCGACATTGTGTTCGTCTGGGAAACAAGTAGGCGAAGTGAGCAAAGCTTGCGTTTCCCCTATCCTCCGGATGAGGACCGACCCAGATTCAGTCATCCGGTTCGCGGTTGGCGTTCGCGCCCGACTCGAGGAGGTCGCTAGCCGTTTTTCTTTCGAGACGAACGACCGAGAAAACGCGAGTAGGCTGGAAACTCGGCGCCCGCGACGTGCATTCGACAAACACGCCGCAACCGCGACATGTGATTGTTGACTGTTTGACTTGGCACGCTACCTCCATAACTAAGCACTCTGGTGAAACGCGCTGAATTAACTTGTTCGCACCCAGCAATCCTCGTTGCTTAGTGCTCTGGCAAGAGGCGCGGGAATGAAAATCGTAACTCGCTATGATCAACTGCCCATCGAAACACGCTCATTCGACTGGACCGCGACGATGGACAACTACCAGCCTGGCGATCCGGTAGGAAAAGGGCAGTCCGAGAAAGACGCGATCGGCGACCTCCTCGCCCAAGTTGACATCAAGGATTACGAGGCGCTTGGCTTGGTACAGCCGTCATTGCATGATCACGGCTCGCGACCGATTGACCCCCAAGGTGGTTCCGATATCGAAACGCCTAGTGCAGGCCGAGGCTAGCATAGCGCGCACGAGCCGGAGTCGGCTTGAACACCTGCAGAGGCGAACGTGAGCTGGCGAAGACCGCACCACACGAGGAACACTCGCGATGAAAAACGACATGCCAATTCTGACTCGACGCCGGATCGAGGCAGAGTTCGCGAAGGGTATCTATGATGAGATGATCGGTGAGGTCGGTGAGGAAACAGCACGTCGCGTGCTGACCAACGCCGTCGTCAAGCTAGCTCGCTCCGCCGCGGCCAAGATGGCAAGGGATGCCCCAAGCGGCCCGAATCTCGAGCATTTCCGAGATATCCAGAAATTTTGGACGGCGGAAGACGCGCTACACATTGAGCGTTTGAAGTCTGCCTCGAACGAATTCAATTTCAACGTGACGCGCTGCCGCTATTCTGAGATGTACCGTGAGATGGGCCTGACCGAGCTAGGTGCAGTCCTCTCCTGCAATCGCGACGGCGCCTTTTGCCAAGGCTATGACCCGAAACTCAAGCTTAGGCGCACGCAAACCCTGATGGAGGGCGCGACGCATTGCGATTTCCGCTATCGCTATGAGGACTGAACGCTCGCCGGTGGCGCGGCACTCCTCGAAACCTAGTGTCCTGATTCCGAAGTTTCTATCCACATCTCTGCTGGACGTCGACGGTTCTTTGGCAGAAGCGCTGGATTGACGCCAAGATGTCGTCTGC
>NZ_LMUQ01000072.1:9787-16521 GCF_009765865.1 Acidisoma sp. L85 | reverse complement strand
ATGGAAGTGCAGTAGATGGAGGCGGAACGATCCCCCGCGACAAGGGCGAAGTCTCTGGTAACATTTTTGGATGAGGCAACAGGACCGGCCATCAGTCGTGTCGCGCTACAACGGAGGCACCTTAAAAAGCTTAGAGGCCATCAGCCGAGCAAAACATCGGGGTTTCTGATCGTTTTGGAGGATGCATGTCCGCGCCTGCGACCCTGAAAGACCAGCTGGCGGCGGAAATCGTTAAATCCGAGGCCGAGGCAGCAGCCAACCCCGACAAATTCACCGGGTCCGACTGGTGGCAGCTATCGGAGGCCGAGGAAGCGGTGTTCGAGATCGACCCCGACCGATGGCCACGCATGATGATAACCTATCACTGCTACGAGGGGTTCAAGCTGATCGCGCATAGCCCCGTATGGGATGAAGCCCTGATCCACCAGGCCCGCCAGGAGCGGCCCGCATGGTGTGACGCGCCGCCATCGGACCATGAGTTTGCCCGCTTCGCCGAGGAATATGGCGAACTAACGAACCGGGAGGCTTATGCGCTTTACGCCAAACAGGAATTTTGGACCGTCCGCCTGGGCGTGATGGTTTACGCAGATGAGCGACCTGGACGATGACATCCCTTTTTGAGCAGCGGAACAAAGGCAATGGCGCGACCCGAGCCGCTTGACCAGATAGATGAAGGCACGGCGAAGGTGGACGCCGTGCTGATGCGCAATGCCGAGATCATCGCCTTGATGAGAGCCGAGCAGGGCAATGATGAAAGGGATATGCAGTTCATCGAACGGATGGACGCTGTGCGATCCGCTCTTGCCGACATCAGGAGCGTGATGATTGGAATGAGGGCATCTTTTGCGGGTCCGCCAGTGCGGCAGCGGACTCACCGGGCAACAAGTGCCGCCGCAATAGCCGAGCTGCGCCGCCATATCCGCGACAGCACCGGCAAATGATGATCGATTCACCTCTCGACGAAGAACTTGTCGCGGCGCTGCATCGCCGGGCGGCGCTCGATGGCGTCCCCATCGGGGACGTGGTTGCTCATGGCCTAGAAATTACCTGGCCATGCGTGACAGCATGGAAAAGGAGCCAGAAATCCGCTCGGAAGATTGGACGCCGCTCTATGACGGTCTGCCCCCGACGCCGAACGCGCTGCACATGTTGATGGCCCAGAGGCGGAAGGTGTGAGACGCAGCCGGGAAAGCGGCAATCAGTTTTGCAAATGACTGATAATCACCATTGTGGAAAACACTTAATATTCCGCCGCCCGCCTCACTTCGTCCCCACCACCAGCCAGCTCGTGAAAGATATCATCGATATACCGCGCTAAATCCGCCTCGCGCACATCGCTTGGCACCCGCAGATTGTATTCTGGACGCTTCTTTACGATTCTTCTATTATTTTCGGTCATCGAGCCATATTCCTGTATTGTAAGGCCCCAGACAGTATAGCCAGATCAAAAAAATGACCAATACAACATTAGCTTATGACAACCTTGACACCGTTTTATCGTCTTATTTTTCAGGACTGGCATTCTTCTATAGAGCGGCAGGCCAGTATTATTTCTCGGTTGCTGCCTTCGCCTGAAGAGGCTGGCCCGGTGCTTGACTGCGCTTGCGGCATTGGCACACAGGCCCTTGGCCTTGCGGCCCTAGGTTACGAGATGGAAGGCACTGACATTTCACCGGGCGAGGTCGAGCGGGCGCAGCGCGAGGCAGCTAGTTTAGGACTCTCTGTCGGCTTTCGCGCCGACGATATGCGGACCCTCACCACCTCGGAGCCGGGCCGGTATGCGGCGGTGATGTGCATGGATAATTCTTTGCCACATCTCGACAGCGACGAAGAAATATCGACCGCTCTAAAGGCAATGCGGACCCGTCTAAAGCCAAACGGCACCCTGTTGTTGAGCCTAAGGGACTACGGGAAGCTCATGCTCGACCGGCCAGCCATGATGCCCCCGGCCTTTTTTCAGGATGGAGTGTTTCGCCGGTTTGTACACCAGGTATGGGACTGGACGGACGAGCGGCGCTATCGCTTCCACTTGTATCTGACCTTTGAAAACGCCCTCGGCTGGCAATCCCACCATGTTACCGGCACCTATCGCGCCATCACCCCCGACGAGGTTGCCGCACTTACTGAAAAGGCGGGCTTCAAATCCGTCAGAACAGTGTCCCCGGACGAAAGCGGATATTACCAGCCGATCATCAGCGCCGTAGCCTGAATTCCTATAACAAACCCCTTCCAGGCGCTTTTCACACCCGGTCCTTTGCACAATTCAAGACTTCTGCAAATTAGGCTGGCGTGAGCCTTGCCAATAAGTTAGCGTCTGCAGAAGATATGACCGAATCGCAGCTGCAAAATCGCACTCTCGGATACGCCCGCGTCAGCACCTACGGGCAGACGCTCGACGCGCAGCTTGAGCAGTTGAAGGCAGCAGGGTGCGCTAGGACTTACCGGGAAAAGGCGACCGGCGCGAGGACGGAGCGGCGCGAACTGCAACGGATGCTGAAAGCCCTGTCCCCCGGCGACGTGGTGACCGTTACCCGCATTGACCGGCTGGCCCGCTCGACCTTCGACCTGTTCAGCATCGTCAAGCAGATCGTGGACGCGGGAGGACAATTCCAATCACTGGCGGAGCCGTGGGCCGATAGCTCGACCAGCACCGGGCGCTTGATGCTGGCCGTGCTGGGCGGGCTGGCCGACGTGGAGCGCGACCTTATCAGGACGCGCACGGCAGAGGGCCGGAGCCGGGCAACGGCGCGAGGGCAGCATATGGGCCGACCGTCCGCCCTGACCACGCAACAGGCAGCAGAAGCCCGCCAGAGGCGGCAGAACGGCGCGACGCTGCAAGAGCTGGCCGACAGCTACAACGTCAGCAAGGCCACGATTTCGAGGCTTAGAGCATGACGGGACGAGGCGTGACGAAGGTTCGTAAATGCTGAAACTTGCGCCGCAAACCATCGAGGCTTTGGTGGATGTGATTTCCGGAGGCAGTGGAAATGACACGACGCCGCCCATCGGTTTTTATCGCTCAGGCCCTAAGCTCGAACGCTACATGCGCCAATGCGGCGTGACGATGAGCGTTGGCGCTGGGTCACGCCTTCCGACTCTGACCGCTGCAATCATCCAGACGATGGAAGAAGGCTCCGCCGAAAATCTTAAAACCATTGTCGAAAAAGCCGCCGATCCACGTGACTTCATCGACCAGCCCGAAAAGCTTGAGAGCGTTATTGGCTATCTGAACAAATATCTTATGCATGATGGATACGAGCTACAGCAGCAGGGCATTGATGTCCGCCTGCTGAAGCGCGGAACTTCTGCCCCGGCGATCACCTCCCTTGCCGCCACCCTGGCGGTTATTGATTTCGACACGGTGCAGCGCGACCTAGACCGTGCGCTTGCCAGCGTGGAAACAGACCCGGAAGACGCCGTTACGGCGGCCTGCTCTGTCATTGAAAGCCTGTGCCGGTCCATTTTGGCCGAGCTAGGATTGCCCCTTCCCATGCAACTCGACATTCAGGGGTTATACAAGGCCGTGCGGGACCCTCTGGGTTTGGCTCCTGGCAAAGAGGATATGGCTCCGGACATTGCCAACGATGTGAGGGCGATTCTAGGGGGCTTGAATTCTACGATTATAGGGATCGGTGCTTTGCGCACACACGCCGGCGACGCCCATGGCCGAGGGCGCGGCTTTCGGCGGATAGATGCCCGGATCGCACGATTGGCCATCCACACGGCAAGCGGTATAGCTCTGTTCATCATCGAAACTTGGCAGAAGAAGTTTCCAACAAAGCCGCTCCGCGTGCATTAAGCACGAAGAATTAGCTAGTATGGAATGCCATGACCGATGAAGAAAGCAAGCCCGTAGACCGGCATCGACAGCTTGAAGAAACCCACCCACATTTGCGGGACTTCTTCGATTTTTTGCCAGGTTTGAACAAGGAAAGCGCACGGGGCAGTGTGCTAATTTCGTGCAGCTATCTGGACGACTTGATACGCCAAATACTGCTAGCTTTTTTTGTTGAGAGCGATGCAGGCAAGCGCCTTGTGGAAGGGTTTAACGCGCCCCTTGGCGCGTTCAGCACCAGAAGTGCCGCCGCCTTTTCCCTGGGGCTGATTTCGGAGCGCGAGTTTAAGGAGCTTGCGATTTTAAGGCGGATCAGAAACCGCTTTGCTCATCATGTCCATGCTTCGTTTGAAACGCAGGAAATCCATGATCTTTGTTACAACTTGACCATGGCAGCACAGGACCATGGGGATGTCACTGTGGATGCCCGAGGCCGATTCACGACCGCTGCCACCGCTCTAATCTTAAACCTGACAAATCGACCTGTGTATGTAGCCCGGAAAAGATTGAAATCCGAGGCGTGGCCGATCTGAGAGAGTGCTATACCGAACGACCGATAATCACCATTGTGGAAATTAGCGGAATATAGATTATAATACGCAATGAAAAGAGCCCTAGAGCACTATGTCGAACAATGGAACCTCTCTAGGCCAGAGCCGCTTGCACGGACATTTACAAGCGATCTTTATAAGGTTCAGGCATCCGGCGAGACGGCTGTTTTAAAGATATTGTCGGAGACAGGTGCAGAAGATGAACGCGCCGCTGCTGACGCTTTGCAATGGTATGATGGGCAGGGCGCTATCCAGCTATGGCGGCATGACGCGGGCGCGATGCTTCTGGAATATGCAGAAGGCGGCGACCTATCGGAGTTGGTGAAAGCCGGGCGGGACGACGAAGCAACAAAGATCATTGCCGGTGTCCTCAACAATCTGCATTCGGTCAGTCAGTCAGAATTTCCATCCAACCTGACGCCGCTGCTGAGACGATTTCAATCCTTGTTCGAGAAAGCCGGTGACGACCACCGACAGGGCGCAAGGTCGCTTTTCGTGCGCGGCGCAGCCGTGGCCCGCGAACTCCTGACCGATCAAGGCCCGCCGCATGTCCTGCATGGCGACATTCATCACGAGAACATACGGCAGGCAGGGCGTGGCTGGCTGGCCATTGACCCAAAGGGGCTTGTTGGCGACCGGGCCTATGATGCGGCCAATGCCTTATGCAACCCTCATCCCTGCCCGAGATTGTGCAGAACCTGGACCGGCTAATGCGTCAGGCCGACATCATGGCGACCGCCTTGAAACTCAGCCGCGACCGCTTGCTGTCCTACGTTTTCGCTCATGCCTGTTTGTCGGCTTGCTGGTCGATAGAGGATGGGCACGATCCTAGCCTGGCTCTGGCAATGGCGAACATTGCTGAAACCTGTATCACTTTACCGGCGACCAGACCGAATTCTCACCCTGATTTTCCAATATCAAACATCTGAGAGACCTCTCTGATTGGGGTTGTTGGTGTCAAGCTGCTCCTCTTTCCTCGCCGGCCGCCATTCCCGTAGGTCACTTGCTTCTCTTCGCGGTCGGCGCGGGGCCGCCGCATGATGGGGTCAGGAAGGCGAGACGTCTCAATCTGTTTCACGACCTTCGGGGCATCGCTGCCGCGCCGGTTCCGGACTCTCAACGAGATCGCCTCGCCCATCGTCCCCACGGGAACGACGTGGCATCCGCCTTTTCAGGCGGAATCTGGAACTTTCCTCGTCACACCGCAGCGACCGCTGCGGTGTGCTTGCTGTAGCGGAAGTCGCTGCCGTCGGCCCACATGCGGTGCAAGATCACCGCTAGCTTGCGCGCCACACTGACCCGGGCGCGCGCCATGCCCCGGCGCTTGGCAATGGTCATTCCCCATGCTCGCAACGCCGACCATTTGCTGCTGCGGATCAGCAGCGAATGAGCCGCCTCGTAGAGCGCAGTGCGGGCCAACTCGTCGCCGCATCGGCTGATCCGCCCTTGCACGTCAGTTTCCCCAGATTGGTAGCGCCGGGGCGTGAGGCCGAGATGGGCGCCCACGTCGCGCGACTTTCGGAAGCGGTTTGGCTGGTCAATGGTGGCGCGGAACGTCAAAGCTGTGAGTGGGCCGACACCGGGCACCGTCATCAACCGCCGGCACGTCGGCTCGACCTTCACCTCGTCAAACACGCGCTTGGTCAGCCTCTCGACCTCTTGGTTCATGGTCTCGATTGCGGCCAAGAGAGATTCCGACAGAGCTGCGAGCACGCGGTCATCGCCGGCCAGTTCGCGCACGCGGGCCGAGAAGTCCTTGCGACTTGGTGTGCCGACCTTCAGCCCGGCCTCACGCAGCAGCGCCCGCACTCCATTCTCCACGTCACGGCGCTTGTTGAGCATCAGGCGCCTCGCCGTCAGCAGCGCTCGCCAGGATTGGCAGGACGGGCTTTTAACGTGAACCGCGCGATACCAGCCGGTACGCATGATCTGCGCGATCCCGCGCGCGTCGTTGCGGTCGGTCTTGTTTGGCATCGCCCCCATCGCCGCTTTGGCCTGGCGAGCCTCTATACAGATCGCCGGAAGGCCGGCCTCGGTCAGTCGCGCATGCAGCCACGCCGTCAGCGAACACGCCTCCAGCCCGACCCGCTCTATCTTCATTTCGCATGTCTTGAAGAAAGCGATCAGTGCCTCCGGCTCGCTCGCCGCACGCGCTTCACGCACAATGCAACCGATATCGTCGACGACGCAGATTGCGGTCTCTTCCAACGACACGTCCAATCCGGCAAAGTAACCCACGGCTGCTTCTCCCCGATCCTTGTGGCCGATCCACACACCGGACCACGTTCACCTATCCAGAGAGGAGCAGCCACCGGGTTCACCGGGGTAAAGCCCCAATCACCCCATCT
>NZ_LMUQ01000072.1:0-9777 GCF_009765865.1 Acidisoma sp. L85 | reverse complement strand
AGGCGGGCTTCAAATCCGTCAGAACAGTGTCCCCGGACGAAAGCGGATATTACCAGCCGATCATCAGCGCCGTAGCCTGAATTCCTATAACAAACCTCTTCCAGGCGCTTTTCACACCCGGTCCTTTGCACAATTCAAGACTTTCGGGGCAAAAGCTTCCCCGTGGGAGACGGCGGGCCAGCCTGGCCCGAAAGCTTTGACCGAAACTTTCTCGCAAACATCTAGAGATGCTGCCCGTAGTCCATCCGTTCGTGTAGCACGCGGACGACCTCAATGCCGTTATTCATGATCCGATAAAACAGAATGTGCTTGCCTGATTGGAATTTATAGTAGCCCATACGAACTTCGGGGCATGCCCTGCCAAGCGCTGGATTGCCAGCCACCATGGCGACGTGCACGCCCAGCTGGCGCGTGTAGGTTTCCGCCTGGTCGATGCCCCAGCGGTTCGCGGTGTGGTCCCAAATGTCAGAGAGATCGCCCTGCGCACGGGGCGTCAGTGTGAAGCGGGCAGTCATTTAACCGAAGGGCGTGCATCCCGCTTGCGTGTAATGAACGCATCGAAATCAAACGGTGTTGCCGGGCCGCTCTGCTCGCCCTCGATGAGGGCCGATTGCAGTGCTGCCAGCTTCGCTTCCTGTTCTTCCAAGAGCCGCAGACCTGCGCGCATCACTTCGCTGGCGTTGCTATAGCGACCCTGCTCCACTCGTGCTTCCACGAAGCTGGTGAAGTGCTCCCCTAAACTAACTGAGGTATTCTTGCTCATGAAGGCATTATACCAAACATTGGTACTAATGCAAGAGGGCGTCTCATTATTCAGAAAAACGCTCGACGACGCTATTTAGAGTGCTATAACGTCCTTTATGGCACTCTAACGGAAATTGCGGTCTGGCGAGCGTTGCCGGCCATGTCGGTCAGCACAAAGAATTTTCGGCGCGCATGGGCCCAGCACGCGGCCTCCAGGTAATAAAGCGCAGCGGCTTTGGGGAATACTGTGCATCAGGCCTATGAAGTCCCTCGCCGCCGAGCGCATCCGTCGGGTCGATGCCGTCCTTCGGCGTGAGGTGAGCGGTTCGGGATAGTAGTAAAATCCATTGTGATCGCAACGCGGGCGTCGAATATTGGAACATTCCGGTACATGGTTTCCGCTCGCTGTCGATGCTTGAGATTGATCGATTTGTGCGACGGCCGCGAGACCGGAGTTGGGCTTGGCTACGTATTCGACAGCGTCGCGGTCGGAGCAGCCCGAACAACAGGTCAGCCGTGGCCGCTTTTCCCTCGCTGGCGCGAACGGTGTGTGACTTTGCGGCCATTAACCTCAGCAGTTTGTTGGATTTCATCGCGAAACCGACATTGTCGAAAATGCACCGTTTGCCAGTCTTTGGGGGTTAAAGGCCAGAGTCGGGGTGTTTACCCCCGAAGTGAAGGCAGTATTAAGTTCGCGCCCGAGATGGGAAATCTTGGCATTTGAAATGCTGCATGGGCGTATGCTGGTCGCAAGGTTTCAAGCGCCCGCGAATGTTCCCAAACAGACAAAGAGCGTCGCCGAGCAGTTCCTTCCAGTCGTCCGTGACGCGTAGTGGGCGCCAGATCAGTGTTGTTCTGCCCCGCTGTTCCACCCTGGCCATGCCGTTACCCGTGGGGGCGGCGCTTGCCGCGAAGGCCGGAAGGCTGGCGATATCCACTACGTCGAGCGGCAAGGCGACCGCTTTGCGGCCCAGCGCTTCAATCTCAGCCACAGCTGCTTGCGCCTCGGTTGCGCCGTTCCGGTAGGTGAGAATGACGTCGCCACCATGGCGCGCAATGCTAAGGGCCGTGTTGCGGCCAAGACCCCGGCTAGCGCCGGTCACAAGTGAAATGGGTGTCATTGGTTTCTCTCTGGTTCGTCTGGTGCGACGAGCCCTTATCCGACATGCTGTTTCGCAAATGTTGCCTAAAGCTTGGCGGTTTTTGCCTGTTTCTCCAAAACTGATATTAAGTTGTCGCTTGCGAGCGTACGGAGATTTGACCAAGGCGCTCTGAGTTCTGAGTACTACGAACAGCCGCTTTGCCTTAAACTCTAGACTTTTTGCCCGATTCTCCGAAGTGGATTGCGTGCTGCGCTCGCTTCGCCTTATCGTTTCATCCATGACCCAAAGCCTACTCGTGGCCGCTCTGCGCTATGCCGAACGTTATCCCAGCCAGGATGGCGTGGCCCTTACACCGATTGCCGGCTTTGCCATTGTCCGCGAGACGCAGCCTAGCGCGCTGCAATATTCGGTCTCGAAACCGCTCGTGGCCCTGTCACTCCAAGGCACCAAGCGCGTGACCTTGGGGACCAATACATTGGACTTCGGTGTCGGTGAGTCTCTCCTGATCATCACTGATGTGCCAACATTTAGCCAAATCACCGGTGCATCGCTGACGGCCCCCTACGTCTCGCTCGTCGTCGAACTCGATGCCGCGATTATTGAAAGCCCGGTGATTCAAATGGGCTCCATGTCGTTCTCGCTCGGCGCTCCGGTGCGGGTGGACCACACTGTAGCGCGACAGGACTGATGGCCGGCCCTGTTGCCTCATCCAAAAATGTTGCCGAGGACCGTGCGCTTGTCGTGGGAGGTCGTTCCGGCTCCATCTACTGCGTTTCCATCTCTGTTTCCTCTCCAATGGCTTCGTCAGCCGGCGGTCGCCCGAATACCATCAGGTGCGCCATGTCCCGCCGCCACTCTTTCAGACGCCGCTGCAGCGTTCGAAGCTGGCCGCTCGCATAGGCATCAGGGTGCTCCGTCCGAAGGCGGGCAAACAGTTCTGCCGACGTTCGCCAGGGCTCAGCCTCAAACCAGGCGCGGAGCTCAACGGCCACGAGTGCGAACGGATCCGGTGTGTTGCGCTTCTTCCTCGTCCCTGGCGCCTTCCGCCGAGCCGTCGGTCGAACCTCCCCCTCCTTCCATGCGGTCCGCAAACTGAAGAGGAACTGTTCGAGCGTCGGCTGTTCGATCAGGAGCGGAACCTCCGGCGCGTCGGCAATTTCTACCAGCCGTCTCTGACCAGCACGAATGTCGTTCAGCAAGCGGACCGGATCGAGGGTCTCAAACTGCGCCTTGACCTGCCGCTTTATCTCATCCGTCGCCCTCGCATCGGCGATCAGCCGTTGGTATGGCGTCGCCGGTGAATGATAGCACTTTCGAACCTTCGCGCCTTCCCGGGACTTCTCCGCCAGCTTGAACGAAGGCTGGAAGAAGTTCACGAATAACCGGACCGATCTGTAGAGCCGCGCAAGAGCGGCGGCGGCTTCAAGGCCCGCAAACCGCCGATAGCCAACAATCCGGCGCACGATGGCACCATTCTTTTGCTTGACCCAGGCCTGATCATTCTTCTGGTAGGGCCTGCAGCGTGTGAAGACAATCGAGGAATCTCGGCAGTAGTCGCGCACAGTCTCGTTCATAAACACCGTGTCATTATCAGTGTCGAAGCCAATCAAAGGGAATGGCAGAAGCTTGCGAACTTCACCGAGAACTTCGGTCAGAAGCTTCTGCTCACGATACAGAAGAGGCGCACACTCGACCCACCCCGTCGCGACGTCAGTCAGGACGAGTGTCTGAACAAAGCTGCCAGCGGCCGTTGGGCCGCCATGTGCAACGAGGTCTGCCTCAATGAAGCCGGGTGCTGGATCTCCCCAATCAGAAAACGTCCTCACAGGCACGCTCCGCCGCACCGCAGCTGACGGTGGTGCTCGCCGACGCTTCTTCCCCGGTTGCCCCTTTGCCTCGCGCAGAGCGCGATCCATGGTCGCCGCGCTCATTGCCAGTAAACCAGTCCGCACTTCGGGGAGCAGTTGGAGATGCCCATGGCGCTCCATCGCCTCGAGCATCACCGGAAGCAATGGCCGTAACCGCTTGCCACAGATCCGGTCAGAAGCTTCCCAGAGCACGATCAGCGCCTCACGGGCCGCATCATCGTAGACGCGCTGGCCGGGGCGAGGCTCAGATCGACGTCCGCGGCTTCGACCCTTCAGCAACCGCGCCGCGTGCTTCCGGTGAAACTTCGTCACCGCCACAAACTCGTCGAGAATGAGACCAGGCTCACTTCGACTACACCCGGCATATCGTTCAACCAGGGCCGCCACTAACTCGTCACGCGTGGCCATGCTGATGCGTCCCATGCCCAACCCCGGTCACTTCCGGCCGGGAGCATGTCAGGTGAGGCAACGGGTAGAGCCAGGGTAACATTTCAGGTGAGGCAACGCCCCCGGCCATCAGTGGTGTCGCGCTACACTAATTTCCGCCTCGCGATGACAGGGGATTATGACTGCACCACGGGAACCGCGCCCCGGCGGCTGGTGGCTCCGCCGGCCCATCAACAACTTGGGCCGCCGCCAACTTAGCGGGCGTCACAGTAGGTTGACGTTACGCTTCGTCACATCCCCGCCCTATGGGCTGTCCAATGCCAGAGCAGCGCCACGGTCCGTTGCGGCTGGACGCGCCTTACAGCTCCGGACGGGTCGATACCTGGACCAAGTCCAAGTGCCGTGCTGGCCACGAGGTGATGATCGGCTGTACACGACGACTAACGGCGCCTTCCGCTCGCTGATTGCAGGCGTGTATCGCGACGGCAAGTTGGTCGAGGTAGGTCGGGTCGGGACCGGATTCGGCCGGGACAAGGTCGCCCGCATCCTTCCGAAGCTGCAGGCGCGCTGGAGACCGCCAAGAGCCCTTTTCTTGGCAAAACCTCGCCGCGAAGGCTGGGGGAATCCACTGGGTGCGCCCGGTGTTGGTGGCGGAGATCGAGTATGAGGGCTTCACGGCCGATGGTCTGCTGCGGCAAGCGGCGTTTAAGGCTCTACGCGAAGACAACCCCGCTCGAGACGTCGAGACGCTAGAACCGGCACCGGCCACTACCGACCTCAAGGAGCCAGCGCCGGCCATCACGCGCAGCCACGGTCTCCGGGCCAGTGGCTCCGCCGTCGTGATGGACGTGGCGCTCTCGCATCCTGATGATCCTGCGAAATATACGATCTGAACCGTTCCAAAACTGATGCAGAGGTCAACCGCTTGGCAGGACTAAAGCGATGGCGTACGCCCGCTCTCGGAGTCGATTGAGCGCCTGGGAAAGGTGTGAGGCCGAGCGCAGCTGGCAGTTCTTGAGGCAGTAGAAGCTCAGGGCGCGTAAGGCTATTCGCATGCCTGAAATTAGGCTTTCGCCTTCTCGACCGCCCTTTGAGCGGCTGCGCGGTCACCGCGCCCCGTGACGCGGAAATCGCCGCCATCGAGCCGATTGTAGTTTTGGAAAAAGGTCTCGATCTCGGCAGGGAGATTTTCCCGAAGATCATCCAGGCTATGGACATGTTCATGAGTTCGCGCGTGGGTCGCGACGGCCAGTAAGCGATCGTTTCGCTCCCACGCACCGTCCTTGGAACGCTGCTCAGCCTCGATAACTCCGATCAATCGAGCTTCTACCACGCATCCGGAAATAGCCGGCGCGTCCAACAACACCAGAACGTCGATGGGGTCGGAGTCGTCGGCCTGGGTCGAAGGAATGAATCCGAAGTCAAAAGGGAAAAGCATACCTTCGGGCAGGACATGCTTCAGTCTCATGGCATTGATCGTCGGGTCGAAGCCGAACTTGTTACGACTTCCTTTGGGCGTCTCGATCACGATGTTCAATAACCCCGACTCCGTAAAGGCAGGGAGTTCAGCCAACATCCACTTGTCGCTCATCGTCAGATTGCCTCGCTTTAGCCACGAGATGGTCCGACGCTAGCACGGAACAAGGCGTGTCCGCAGAAGCCTGCAACCGACGATGACGTTGATAAGCATCAAACGAGCGCCGTCTTAGGATCCGCAGCAGACGACGGATAAGGGTCGTAACAACTCCAATGGGGGCTGCCCCATCGAGATAGTGTGACTCGGCTGCGCATTGGAGCGGGCGGGTGATCGCCGCATCTGAGGGTTTCGTCCGGTCGCGTGACCGGGTCACTTCTTCCCAGGCGGAACTTTCCCATGTCTCGTGATCCTACGACCCTCTATCCGCGCCCTCCCTTCGAGCCACAACAGCAGAGCTTTCCTGGCAAAACGGCCCCGATGGACCCTAAGCCAGACCATGGCGAGGAAAGCTACAGGGGCAGCGGTCGCCTTGCTGGTAAGGCAGCGTTGATCACCGGCGGAGACAGCGGCATCGGCCGCGCTGTTGCGATCGCCTTCGCCCGTGAAGGCGCCGATGTCGCCATCGCCTATCTTTCGGCTGAAGAGGCCGAAGCGCGTGAGGTCGAGGCGCTGATTACTCAAGCCGGCGTTCGCGCCTTACTGTTGCCGACCGATATCTCCAAATCAGCCGAGGCGCGCGCGATTGTCGCCAGAACCACCGAGTTCTTTGGCAAGATCGACGTGCTCGTCAACAATGCAGCTTTCCAAGTCCCGACGCCGTCGCTCGAGGAAACGAAGGACGAGGACTGGGAGGCTATGTTCGCCACCAATGTCCACGGCACATTCTACATGACGAAGGCGGTTGTTGGCGTCATGAAACTGGGTGGATCCATTATCAACACCGCCTCCGTCAATACCAAGAACCCCCCGCCGTCGCTGTTCGGCTATTCCGCTACGAAGGGAGCCATCGGGAACATGACGGTTGCGTTTGCTCAGCTGCTGGCCGAGAAGGGGCTACGCGTCAACGCCGTGCTGCCCGGCCCTATCTGGACCCCCTTCATTCCATCCGGCATGGAGGGCGACGCCGTGAAAACTTTTGGCTCCAAGACGCCGTTCGGTCGGCCGGGACAGCCGGTTGAAGTAGCGCCGCCTTACGTAATGCTGGCTTCGGACGAATCCAGCTACATCTCGGGCGCCCTCATAACGGTTGCCGGCGGAATGCCGATCTTCTGAGGATCAGCCGAGTGCAAAGACAATCGTAAATAGCGCTATCTTTCGATTAGCGCTAAAGTTCGCCACGAGTGGCTAGGGCTTTGATACGATCGGCGGTGCGAAGCGCGATGGCGGTGATGGTCAGGGACGGATTGACGCCGCCGACTGTCGGGAAGACCGAGCCGTCGCAGATCCAGAGATTGGGAATATCCCAGCTCCGGCAATCGGCGCTGACGACACTGCTACGTGGATCGCTGCCCATGCGCGCAGTACCGGCGAGGTGGTTGGTGTCGTCTTCCTGGCGGAAGATATCCGTCGCGCCGACTAGCTCCAGGCTCGTCTGCATTTCGCCGAGGGCATGTTGGATCAGCGCTTTGTCGTTGTCGCTCCAGCTATAGGTAATACGCGGAATGCGTAGACCGTACTGATCGACCTCATCTGTCAGTGTGACCTGATTGCGCTCGCTGGGGAGCATTTCTCCGACCATTTTGAGGCCGACCTGGTGATTATATTGCATCATCTGCTCGCGCAACGGCGCGCCCCATAGCTTGCGGGAACCAGTGACCACGGTGGCCCATTCGACCGGCAAGGGGCCCTGCGCCATCCAGCAATAACCGCCCTGAAAGTTCTTGCGGTCGTCATAGTTCCAATGTTCTGTGATAGCGAGTGAGGGTGGCCCTTTGTTCCAGCGCACCTCCTTGTCCATGACGCCCCAAACCGCCTGGTTGGATTGGGTCATGAGATTCTTGCCGACGAGGCCGGAGCTATTGGCAAGACCGTCAGGGTAACGATCATTTGCGGAAGCCAGCAGCAGCCGCGGTGTCTCGATCGCATATCCCGCGACAACAATATTGCGGGCCTTTTGGAAGCGCCAGCGCCCCTCACGGTGATAATGGACCCCGGTCGCTCGTCCGTCAGGCCCAGTTTCGACCCGCCCGACCATGGCGAGGTCGCGGATTTCGGCGCCTGCCGCGATGGCGCGTGGAATGAAGGTCACCAGCTGACTCTGCTTGGCGTTGGTCGAGCAGCCGAACCGGCAAAAGCCCCGATAGACGCAGGGCGGCGAATTGCCATGTGGCGCCGAGACAGTGGCGAGCGGCGTCGCGGTCCATTTATATCCCATGGCCTCCGCGCCACGCGCGAGCAGTTCGGCGGCGCCATTCAATTCGTGCGGACGATAGGGATAGCGCGGGCGCTTCGGTCCCCATGGGTAGTTGACGGGCCCGGCGATGCTGAGGGCCTTCTCGGCGCGGGTGTAGTAATCCCACATCTCGCGCCAATCGAGGGGCCAATCCGCGCCGTAGCCGAGCGCGCTGCGGGATTTGAACCATTCGGGCCGAAACCGTAGCGAGACCATCGCAAAATGGACCGTGCTGCCGCCGACGGCTTTGCCGCTGTTCTTGCCTCCCATGCGAATGGGATTGCCGCCGTCGATGATGCGCTGGTCAAGCCAGTAAAGCTTCTGTTGCTCGGCCTCGTCCGAAGCGAAGTCTTCCAGCGGCCGAAAATAGGGGCCGGCATCGAAGCCAATGACGGAGAAGCCTTGTTCAGCGAGCCGGGCGATGAGCGGCCCGCCACCGGCGCCGGTGCCGATGACGACGAAATCAACCACGTCGTCTTCCGCATAGCTCCGCATCTCCACCCAGCCGCCCGGCTTGAAAACGTCCGGCGCGCGGCCGCCGATGGCGCGAGGTGCGGCAAGAGGATCAGCGGACACGCGCATTCTCGTGGCGTGCGGTCTCTTCCTCGCCGGGCTTGGCCTCCACGGCTTCCCAGGGGTCGCGACGATCCAGTCCCATGCGGACATAGCCGCGAGGACTGGCCGGTCCGCCAAAGCCAAATTCACTCCAGGCCGTCGGATGCGCGTAATAGGCGGAGACAATATCGAGCAGGACACGGTGTGCGAAGAACATTTGGGCGGGCATATCGCCAAGGGCTCCGCCCGAGAGTTCCCCGCGTTCCATGCGCCGCAAAATGTCATCCTGCTGTTCGCCGCTGATTTGCGGGAAGCGCTTCTCGTAATGCGCCAGCGCCGCCTCATCGAGAGCCGCTAGTCCGCGCCGCCATGCTTCGCCTTGCTCGGGCATCTCGGCGTAGCGAAAGCCGTCCTGCATGTTCGTATAGAGTTTCGTGTCGACAAGGGCGGCGAGCGGCACTGGCGGGCGGTCACCAGGCTGCGGTACAATACGGGCGCAGACGGCGTCGAGAATATTGAAAAGCTCGGGCAACAAATATCGCGGCTCACGTGTGATCGCCAAACGATGATCGATGACCTGGCGTGTCTGCTCATTCCATGATGGCGTGCGACGCTTCGCCAGCACGTCGTAGCCGGGATATCGCTCAGTCATCTGGATGATCTTCCAGCAGTCCCAAAGCCGCGAGGCCAGCGAGCGCCAGGCCGGTGAAGCTCGGCGGCGCGGGAATGGGCGGACCGTCGATAAGGTTCTGACTCCAGTTGCACCAGCCGCCCATGTTGCGGGACACACCGATCGCGTGAAAGCCGCTTCCGGCAAAGCCCAATAACGCCGTGAAGCGAAGCCACCAGCGGGTCATCGTCCGCCGCTTGCCTGTGGCGCCAACGGCGCTCGCACCTAATAGCAGCGCGGCGACCGGCGGCATGGTGACGGGAAGATACATTGCGGGATTATGGTAGGCGCCGCGGAAATGCAGCAGCCCCACTTCTCCAATCGTGCCGATCAGGCCGAGACTTGTCATGGCGCCGATGACGCGGCCGGCGGCGAGGCCGAGGATGGTGGGTGTCGCGCCCGGCGGATTGTCGCGAAGCCGCTCGGACAGAAAGCCGAGCATCCCGGATAACGAGATAGCGGCCGGAGCGCCGAGAGGTGCCGAATAGAAAAGGTTCTGCCATCCGAACCCGCCGGGCTTTCTGCTGATGTTGTAGAGATGAAATCCCGTCCCGATCACGCCGGTCAACGCGGCGCCCGCA
>NZ_LMUQ01000071.1 GCF_009765865.1 Acidisoma sp. L85 | reverse complement strand
GAGGCCATGATCCATGTCGCCATGGGAAGCCTGCTTTTACGCCGGATCGCCCATGACTGACCTTTCTCAAACGGACTGTAATCGGTATCCTGCTCAGCCACAACCAAGCGCGGCCTGGGTCACGCAAAGGTCTCAGAGCCCTCTTAAAGCTGACCAGTCCCGGACCTTGAACACAGCGTCGGCGAAGGCCTGCGGCGCCTGCTGCGGAAGATTGTGTCCCGCGTCGACGATACGGTGTTCCTGCAGCCCGACGAACATGCTGGCATGATCCGCGGTGCCCCCAGGCTTGAGCGGGTCGGTCGCCCCATCGAGCGTCACCGTCGGCACTGTGATGGTGGGCTTCTGCGCCAAACGGTCCTCAAGTGGCTGCAACGCATGGTCGCCAGCGTCCAAGCCGAAAGAGCAACGGTAGCAATGAATGACGACATCCACGAAGTCGGGATTGTCGAAAGCGGCCGCCGATCAATCGAAGACTGGCTCTTCGAACTGCCAGCCGGGCGACGGCATTGTCACGGTAACCGGGTCTGGCGGGCGGCCCGATCCTGCGCCAGGATGGAGGAATGAAGAAGCCGCCCGACCCTCATTATCGCCATCGTTTTCCAGCTGAGCTGATGAGGCACGCGGTCTGGCTCTATCATGTATTCAGCCTGAGCTTTCGAGATGTCGAGCTGCTCCTGGCGGAGCGCGGCATCTTTGTTTCT
>NZ_LMUQ01000070.1 GCF_009765865.1 Acidisoma sp. L85 | reverse complement strand
CGGCTTAACCCGGTCGAACCGCCGTGGTACGTGACCCGTATGCCCGGTGGTGTGGGAGGGGTGGCGTCGCGAGACATCCCCCTATCCCGATCAATCTGCACACTGGATCGACCTGACGATGGAACTCGCGCCACAGATAGCTTAGCTTGCAAGGCCACGAGCCGCGACGATCTCCGCGAATAATTCCCTAAGAATTCCTTGCTTTCGGCTTTGGGGCGATACTGCGATTAAACTCCTCCACCAACGAGGGCATTTTCCCCCAGACGAAATCCGCGAAACCCTCGCCATGGCGAACAGAGAAGGATATCGCTGTCGAATGTTTGCGACGCTTGCGCTCCGCGACCAGTCGTCCGCTTTCGTCTCGGCAATCTTCAGTCGATGGTGTCGCTGCTTTTTGCCCAAGAAGCACCGCCAAGCGAACGTGGAATCCGAGTTGTGAATCCCCCGCGATCAGGCGTTCTGCTACTTCATTCAGCTGCCCGTTTCTGTCCGGATCTCGAATCATCCTCAAGAGGTTGCTCGCGTCACGGAACGTGCACTTGCGCCAATCACCAAGGGCTTCGAGTACCCGATCGGGAATCTCGGCGAAAGACGTGAGATTGCTGACGTGAGATCGCGAGACGTTAAGTGCATCTGCGAGTGCCTGCTTGCTAGAAAAGACGCCACGTTCAACATATTTTGCTAAGGCACGGGACTGTTCGAGCGTCGAGACGCTTTCTCGATGTGCGTTCTCGCTGTAGGCCGCGCTGGCCATCTGGGCCTCGGAGAGAACCTGTACTACAGCCCGAAGAGGTGTTCCTAGGCTTCTACAGGCAAAAAGGCGCCGATGCCCGAAGCAGACTTCGAACCGTCCCCCTTCAGTTGGATGTGGACGCAGCAACGCCGGCGATTGTTGGCCATTGCGACGAATCTCTTCGACGAACTCCGTGAAACTCTTATCCTCAAGGAAGCGGAGGTTGCGATCCCAGTATGGGGAGGGCTCCGCGAGCGTCGCGTCAATTTCCTCGATTACAAGGCCCTCGTCCTTCCGGCGTTCGATAGCGGCCTCTAGCGCCTTCAGCTCCGCAATTGCATTACGGTGCTGCGTCTCGATCGCTCTGGCGATCGGTACGGCCGGCGAATTTGACCGCGCCGTTTCTCGGGGGGCCTCACCTTCCTTTGGGAAGGCCGGCAAGTCAGCAGTGATGGCACTGAGGTCAAATGCACGCTTCATTCCAACCCCCTCACGCAGCGTTAGAGGTCGGTAGGGCCCGCACGGCTTCCTGTCGACCCCATGCTTTCAGCATAACACCCTCTATTTCGGCATTCACCGAATTAAGGAATGCCAGACCGCGCATGTAACTTTGCCGAGTTCCCACCTGATCGTCGATCTCATAGTAGGTGCGCTTCCTCAGTCCGGCGCCGTCCAAAGCCGTTGTCACGGCCATCGGGTTCTGCAACAGCATGTCGCCAAAGTTGGCGCCCATTAGGTGGATGATCTGCTTTTGATTCTGGTCAGTGACGTTGTGTTTGGCAATGAGAATCTTGAAGAAGTCGATCTCCTTGCCGTTCGCATCTACCTCTTCCACTTGCTCGAGGACTTGGGAGCACATTCGGAAAAATTGGCCTGTACTAGCAAAGTCGATCATTGAGGGTGGAACCGGCACAATTACACCGGTCGCAGCGAAGATAGCATTTATAGACATAAAGCCGAGTGACGGTGGGCAATCCAGAATAACCAGATCGTAATTCGTTGCTGACTTTTGGATCGCGTCCCGTAGGACAAGCCAAAATGCGAAGTTCTTTTCTCGTTGCGCCCTGACCGGCATTTCGAATTCAGCCTGGGACAGGCTAAGATTGGACGGAACGAGATCAAGACGTGGCCAGTATGTTTGCCGTATGCAGCGTTCGAGACTTTGGGTTTCGCCACGGAAGACAGGATAGAGCGTCTCTTCTGGTTCGACGTCGGTATCCGGTTGTAGACCAAACAAGCTCGTTAGAGACGCCTGACTATCGAGATCGACAGCCAGAACCCGGTAGCCTCGCAACGCCATGTACTGCGCGAGATGGACCGCCGTCGTGGTCTTGGCAGCTCCCCCCTTGAAGTTGGCGACCGCCACGACTTGAAGCTTCTCTGTTGGATTGCGCCGGCGCCGGTATCGCTCATCGCGTGTTTTTTCATGGAGGCCGTCGAGAATCCAATGAAGTTCCTGGAGCGTAAATGTTCGGCGATAATTGTTACCTACAACCGTTCCGCATGTGAATTCCCCCCCGTCTTTAGTAATTTGTCTCAAGTAGCTTTCGGAGACACCGAGCAGCACCGCCGCTTCTACCGTCGGAAACTGCTTGAGACGCTTCCTATCTTGAGGAGCATTTTCGAGGGCAACGATTTTCTGTTGAGTGATCTGGCAGACATCGGCCCCGTGGCTAAGGCGTTCCTTCAGCCGGGATAGTTTCATTTCTCCTGCACCATGCGGAGCCTCCCTTGAAATGGGCCATAGGCGCTAATGCGCGCTAATCCGCACCAACATCGATGTTCAACGCTTAACATCCGAAATACCGATGGTCAAACACTTATTAGGATCTCTTAGCCTTGCACCTGAAGCGAGCTCTACGATCGCTGAGTCAGGGTGCGTCGAGCATGTCCGTCCGTGGCCCAGCTGGCCCCTGCCCTCTTAGTCTAGAAGTGATCGATTTTGTACGCGCGACTAGAAATCGACCAAGCTAGCCCACACCTGGCCCTCCAGCCGCGGAAGAAGACGCCGGCGCAAAGGCTGCCGATCAGCGGAGGATCGCTTAGTCACTTACTGGACATGCCGTTCAAGTTTGCAGCAAACGGTTGGTGTCGCTGCCCTCCGCGTCCTGGGAAAATTGCTCACAGCGTCTGCACCCTCCCCTCCCGGCCATCCGCGTGAAAGTGTGCCCGTTTCCGTCGGCAATGCTTTATTGTCTCCCGATGCCTGACGTCGCTTAGGGTGTAACTTGCTCAGATGGGCGATCACCGTTTGCAGAAGACGGCTTGGGCCGATCGCGCGCGCGAGGGTCTCATCTGGCATCGAGAAGGTCCATGAGCTCTGACTGGAAGATGCGATCCACTTTCGCCCCAGCCGTGAATCGCGCGATGTGAGGGGGTCGCACGCCTGATTACTTCATGGCAAGAGCCGACGCCGACACCGTTTGCTGCAAACGGAGTCCGGCTGGTAGAGTAATGCCCTCCGAAGGTAGCGGCGCTCGCAATAGCTGCTCACGCGACTTATGTCGGCGACAAGGGTGGGCGGGATTAAACCACGCTACCCTGTACGCCTCAAGGATCGGCGTGAGCTCATCACATGAACCAAGTTTTCGGCGTCCTCCCGCCGTAACCTTCGAAAGCGCTCGATCGTAGAGAGCGAGGTTTTCGTCACCATTTAGTCGAGATGGGTAGCAGATGCCATCTAAACGCTCTTTGCGCTCAAAGGCTGCCAAACTTGTTTGCTGTCCCAGCTCATGAGATCTCGCACGTACAGCGTCAGTCGATACTCCGAGCACGATCGGGTTTCCTGCGCGCAAGTCTAACAAGTCGAGGCGCTCACTGACGGTAATGTGGACGTGGACATAATCACCCAGATCCCTAGCGCTCAAGAAAAGCGGTCCCGGAACTCCATTCTTCAGGTCGCGGACAATGGTTTCAAGGAAGGCGACCTCGAACGTCTGGCCGACATAATATACGCCGAAGGGCAAAGCCGTCCTTTTCCGGGGATCAGAGAAGCGGCTAGACGCAAAGCCGAACCCTTTTGCGTCTGGGAATTTGTTTAGAAAAATGTGATGCCAGACGCTGCCGGGAGCCGCGTGGGTTACTGCAGAGGCCCGCGCTTCAGCGGATGATGAGAGCGGGACACCAATCAAGAATATGCGCCGACCGCGGTATTCTCGGCAGCCGCAATTACGCCTTCGACATGGCCACTTCGCAGAGCGTCGAGTGCGCGATCACCGCCGAGTTCGCCGTGATGCTGCTGCAGGAACCGGAATAGGCGCCACGGATCATCACCGAGTATGTTGAACAGCTGGGGGAGGGCAGGGAGTAGCTGCCGTCCCTCGAGAACTTGCCACGCAGGGTAGCGAATGCCGCGTTTAGCAAGCTCTAGGCCGAGAACCTCATGTCTTTTTCGCTTTTGCCGTACGCCTTCCTCAGACATGCCAAGCAAATTCGCGATAGCAGCGGTATTGAGCATGCTCGGATCTGTGAGCATTCGCTCTTTCTCAATCCGTCCACGCGTTCTGGCGGCAGCTAAAGCCCTCTCGAGGGGAACATCAAGGCTGCCTGACCGTGCTGGATTGAGAGTCCCATGGGATGGCGCAAGTGACGCCGGAACAATGCGCTCCCGACCTGCGGCAACGGCTTCGGCATCATCCGGCGCTAGAACGACACGGGTTGGCCACAGGTCGTAGAGCCCTTCAGAAGCAAGCGCTCTTGATGCCCGCTCCAACTCATCCTCCGAAAAAGGACGCAAAGTCAGGAATGCCGTCATTTCAACCGATTTGCGTTTCTGGTCGCGCGAAGAGGGGCCGGGGCGGGGGGAAAGTTTCACGGTCATAGAGTGCTCCTGATCGCCAATATGGCCCATCTGGCCCAGTTAGCCAAGTTCAACTACGCTCTCGCGACTACATATGCTGGATAGCTGGAATCCGGACAGCTGCGGCGCTTCAAACCGCCTCTTAGTGTCTGACTGAGAAAGGGTTGAGTGATTTCAGCGGGTTGTGGTTCTATCGGATTGCGAGTCACGACGGAAATTACAATGGCCTGGACTGAAATCACTCGGCCGCAGTATCAGCGCACCGGGCTACGCTATGCAAGTGACCTGACGGATGCGGAATGGGCGATGATCGTGCCCTTCATGCTCGAACGGCGCCGCTTCGGGCGGCGTCGCTCTACCAAATTGCGGGCGGTCGTTGAAGCGATGTTCTATATCGCTTCAACGGGATGCCAGTGGCGCCAATTGCCAAAGGACTTTCCGCCATACTCGACCGTGCAAGCTACTTCTATGCCTGGGTTCTGGATGGACGTTGGGAATTGATCAACCATGCCCTGGTGATGGCGTCGCGCGAGAAAGCCGGGCGACAAGCCAGTCCGACCGCTGGCGTCATCGATAGTCAATCGGTCAAAACCACGGAGAGTGGCGGTCCTCGTGGCTTTGACGCCGGCAAGAAGATCATGGGCCGCAAGCGGCACATCGTCACCGATACAGCCGGCCACCTCGTCGGATTGGTCGTGCATATGGCCAGCATCCAGGATCGGGATGGCGCCGTGGCTGCGCTGGCTTCTATTCGCCGACTTTATCCCTGGTTGCGGCACATCTTTGCTGACGGCGGCTACGCCGGCAACAAGCTGCGTCACGCGCTGCTCGCCTTCGGCCGTTGGACGGTGCAGATTATCAAACGATCTGATACAGCTCAGGGCTTCGAAGTCCTACCGAGGCGCTGGGTCGTCGAACGGACGTTCGCATGGCTCGGCAGATGCCGCAGGCTCGCAAAAGACTTCGATGGCAAGTTCGACAGCGTGGACCCTTATCGCCCATGTCCGGCGCCTTACCCGCAATCTGGCAAGGCTATGATATCAAGGCCTCCTTTCTGAGTCCGACTCTTAAGGATTGACCAGGGCCTACGCGCTCCAGCACCCCGATCTGCAGCGTTTTTTCATCACTGCCGGCCACCAGGAGGCGTTCTTGGCCGTGATGGCCTCAGCCTAGACATCGCTGGCAATTTGTGTGGGGGGCCGGGGCAATCTACATGCGTGAGCTTGGAGGGAACGGGTCGCATCTCGGCGGCCTTGGGACAGCTTAAAAACAGCAATTAATCGACAATTAGGCACGGTAATCAATTATTACCGTGCCTATCCGCGCGTGAAGAACCAGTTGCCACAGTCGCCGGATGGACTCAGACTGGGCACGGCGCCGGTGGCGTCGTGGGCAAACGGTGA
>NZ_LMUQ01000063.1:86012-110882 GCF_009765865.1 Acidisoma sp. L85 | reverse complement strand
AACGCCAGATGTATGGCCGCGGAAAGCTAGATCTCCTTCAGGCGCGCGTTATGGGCTCCGCGTAAGCCCAACATCCATCAAAAGTGAGTCAGAGCCCAAACTTCCACGCCGATCTACAGTCAAGAGCTAACGCGCCGCACAGCTGCGCACCGTCTACGTAAAGCAAGGCGCCGAAATGACTAGCGACTTCACGCAAAGCGGCTATGTCCACCCGATAGCCGGAGGCGGACTGAACCGCAGAGACCGCGATCAGGCGGGTGTGCTCATCCGCCGCTACCGCAAACTGATCGGCCTTGACGGCTCCGTTTTGGAATGGAAGCAACCGGATCTCGAAGCCCGCCGACCTCAATTGCAGAAACGGGAAAAGTGCAGACGTATATTCTCGAGCCCCTATAACGATGTTGCCACGTCTAGGACCTACGGACCTTTCCGGCTGGGTATCTTGTCAAGGCCTTTGGGTGTGATCGCAGTTCTCGGTGGCGTCTTCATCGTCGGGGTCGGACTACAGCCTTCAACCGCCATCCTGATCAGCGACTTTATAGGCATTCTCGTTCTACTGTTGGGTGGTTGGTTCGGCTTCGATAAGCGGCGTTTCCCTGGGCCGCCGACGACTGATTCCGCGATCCGTGATCGTCAGCATGAAATCATGCGCGAAGAGGAGGCAATCAGCGGCGCATAAAATCGCGCGGCGGATCATGCCAAGCGGGGCGGCTGGGTAGTTCAATGAACTGAGACCACAATCGCTCCAGCTACCCAGCGTGTGGCGCCGTCCCGGAAACAGTCGGCGCTGTCGCGACCTCCGACGATCCGTTGGTGTACGATCGTCGGAGGGCCCGGGATGTTCGCGCTCAGGGGGCCGCGTCGCCCCGTTGATCTCCGCGCTGACCAGCAGGACGCGGCGGCTCAGGCACGGGTAAAGCGCTGCGCCGTGTCGTTTGGCGACTCTGTTTTAACGGTTTGCAACCGCCCTCGTCGCCACGAGCGGCGATCCCCTTACCGAGTTGCCACTCTTCGCGTTTCGGCGCCTTCTTGCACGACAAGAATCGCGGGGTGCCGGTGCCGGTATCCTGCACAAAAACGTCGAGAAGCGGAGGAGCATCCATGTGTCATCTATTCAAAACCCAGGATCCACAAACCTATCGGGCCGAGACCAAGCCGATCCGCCTTCATGGCCATTTGACCTCGATACGCCTCGAGAGCGCCTTCTGGTCGATCCTCAGAGAGATCGCCGAGCATGAGGGGCTGAGCCTCGCACAATTCCTAACGATCCTTCACGACGAGGTCCTGGAGCGGCACGGCAAGGTGGCTAACTTCGCCTCCTATCTCAGGGTCACCTGCCTGAAATACCTGAGGAATCTGGAGCTGTACGACGCCCAGGTCCTTGGGAGTAAAAGAATCCACGAAATGGTGGCCAGTACATAGCCGGATACTACCTAGGCGCCTGGCCGTGCGTTTAGGCTCGGCTTCATGAGAGTTGAGTCGCCTGGTAGCCTGCCATTCCGCCGCGCAGCCGCCCGTAAGGCCAGAGCCCGCGCGGGCGTCTTGAGCGCGGCCGGCTTGGCAGCCGCGCTGGCGCTATCTCCGTCCGACGCACGCGCGCAGATGGATCTGCCGACCATGGCCCCGACCACGCCGAATGGCGCGACCCTATTCCGCAATCAATGTGCCGCCTGTCATACCATCGCGCAGGGCGCGCCACCGGGCCAAGGTCCCAACCTGTTTGGCGTCGTCGGGCGTAAGGCAGGCAGCAACAAGGGCTTCGCCTACTCGCCGGGCTTCGCTAAGGCGGATTTTGTGTGGAATGAGCCGCATCTCGATGCTTGGCTGACCAATCCCCAGGCTGTCATCCCCAACGCGATCATGATGTACAGCCAGGCCAAGCCTGCCGTCCGACATGCGATCATCGTCTATCTTGAAACACAAAAGTAAGCGAGGAGCGCGGCAGTGGCACGGATGATTCATTCTATGATCCGCGTTCGCGACGAAACGGCCTCCGTGGCCTTCTACGCGAAGGCACTGGGACTGCGCGTCGCCAACCGTTACCCCTTCGATGGCTTCACCTTGATCTACCTACGCAACGACGAACAGACCTTCGAGCTTGAACTCACGGTCAACGCCGACCGGACGGAGCCCTACCAACTGGGAGATGGCTATGGCCATCTTGCCGTCTCGGTCGAGGATGTCGAGGCGGAACACGCGCGCATGGTGAGCGAGGGTCTGTCGCCCCAGCCGCTCAAGACCATGCCTCTCGAAGGTGTTGAATTCGCGCGGTTCTTTTTCGTCGCGGACGGGGACGGGTACAAGATCGAGGTTCTGCAAAGGGGCGGGCGCTTCGAATAGGCGCCCCTCGCAAGACCGGGCGAGGATCAACGTGCCGCGCCGCTGCAAAGACGGCGGGCGGAAAGGCCAGGGGAAGTCCAATGAGACAAGTCGAGAAGCGGCTGCAAATTGATCGTCGTCTGTTCCTGCGCGGTGCCGCCTCGGCGGTGCCCGCTGCCGCAGTCTTGGCGGCGGGTGTGGGAACGGCGGGGGCTGCCTGGGCGGATGATGCGAAGGCGCTGAAACAGGCGACACTCGTCACCCTCGCCCATATGGCGCGGGACATTTACCCGCATGACCAAATCCCTGACCGCTTCTACGTCGCGGCCGTCACCCCTTTCGATGCGAAGGCCCAGGCCGACGATGCGATGCGGCTCATGTATGAGGACGGTGTCGCCCGTCTCAACGGCGACGCGCAGGACCGCTTCAAGACAGCCTATATCGACGTGCCCGAAGAGAGCGACCGGGTTGTGTTGCTGACCGGGATCGAGCTTACGCCATTCTTTGGCCATGTCCGGGGTGGTTTGGTCGTGTCGCTCTACAACCAGCCTGAAATCTGGCACCGCTTTGGCTACGAGGGATCCTCGTCCGAATTCGGTGGTTACCTCCATCGCGGCTTCAACGACATCGACTGGCTGCCGGCCGTTTGACGTGCGGGCGACCCGATTTCAAGCACAGCGATAGTCAAGGCATACAATCATGGCATTCGACCTCAACGACGGCAGCGTCGTCGTCATCATCGGCTCAGGCTCGGGTGGCGGAACTCTGGGCAACGAGCTTGCGCAAAAGGGCGTCAAGGCCGTCATTCTCGAGGCGGGATCGCGGATCGAGATTCCCGATTTCGTCAACAACGAATGGGACGCCTTTACCCAACTCGCGTGGAAAGACATGCGGACAACGTCGGGCAACTGGCGCGTGGCGCAGGATTTTCCCAACCTTCCCGCTTGGATCGTGAAAGCGGTCGGCGGCACCAGCGTCCATTGGGCGGGCGCGTCCCTGCGCTTCCGGGATGACGAGTTCCGCGCGAAGTCGACTTATGGCGGGCTGCAGGGCGCCAATCTTCTCGACTGGCCGATTACTTTGCAGGACCTGGAACCCTATTACGCGCGCGCCGAGGACAAGATGGGCGTGACGCGGACCAATGGCATCCCTGGTCTTCCAGGTAACAACAACTACAAGGTGATGGAGGCCGGGGCTCGCGCGGTCGGCTACAAGGATGTCAGCACCGGGCGGATGGCGATCAACAGCCAGCCGCGCCATGGTCGTGGCGCCTGCCAGCAGATCGGCTTCTGCTTCGAAGGCTGCAAATCCGGCGCAAAATGGTCGACCCTCTATACGGAAATCCCGGCTGCCGAGAAGACCGGCAACATCGAAGTGCGCCCGGACAGCATGGTGCTGCAGGTGGAGCACGACGCCAGCGGCAAGGCCTCCGGAGTGGTCTACGCTGATGCCAATGGCACTCACCATCGCCAGAAGGCGAGGGTGGTCGCGATCGCGGGCAATTCGCTGGAGACGCCGCGCCTGCTGCTGAACAGCGCCACGGCGATGTTCCCGGATGGCTTGGCCAATTCCTCCGGCCAGGTCGGCCGCAACTACATGCGGCACACGACGGGCAGTGTTTACGGCATCTTCGACAAGCCAGTGCATATGTATCGTGGCACAACGATGGCCGGAATCATCCGCGACGAGCAGCGAAACGATCCCTCACGCGGCTTCTTCGGAGGGTACGAGATGGAGACGATCTCGCTGGGTGTTCCCTTCGCGGCCGCTTTCTACAATCCCGGTGCCTGGGGTCGCGGCTTTACCTCGCTGATGGATGATTATCCGAACACGGCCGGCATTTGGATTGTCGGCGAGGACATGCCTCAGGAGACCAATCGCGTGACACTGGACGGAACCGCCAAGGACAAGTTCGGACTACCCGTGGCTAGCGTGCACTACGACGACCATCCCAACGACGCCGCAATGCGTGAGCACGGCTTTAAACAGGGGAGCAGTGTCTACGAGGCAGTGGGCGCCACCCGCGTTTTGCGGACGCCTCCCTATCCATCCACTCACAACCTCGGCACGAGCCGCATGAGTGCTCGGGCGCGTGACGGCGTTGTCAATAAATGGGGTCAGACCCACGATATTCCCAATCTCTTCGTCTCGGATGGCAGCCAGTTCACCAGCAGCGCTGGGTGCAACCCGACGCTGACCATCGTTACCCTGGCCATCCGCCAGGCCGACCATATTGCCGACAGCATGAGCAAGAACGAGATCTGAAATCTTGATCCCGGCTTGATGCCACAAGACGCTGATTGGCTGCGGCAAAAGTGCCCTGCCGTCAGCGCCTTGGGCATGGTTGTCGGTCAACACAGCGCAAGGGCGATAGTGCCGAAGGGATTTTCCGCGGCGCCGAAACGCGCGGCGGGGGAGGGCGGTGGGCGAAGCAGTCTTGGCCAAATGCCGCCGCGATGCGATCGTGAACTGTCCGCAGGCGGTCAAGCGCCGCGGCCTCCGGCCTCACCGACGCCGCCGCATCAAGGGGATAGCGTCGGGCGGTGTTAGCGGCGGCGAAGATCCGGCCATATTCGGCGGCGAGGCGCTTCAGGTTTGAGCATGACGGAGATGTTTCCGCGCAGATTGGCATGACAGAAGTCGAGCGTTGGCGCGTGCGGATTCGAGTTGGGTCTGGAACTCATCCTGGATGTGGAGCCTGTATCGGAATCAGGTCTGGTCTCGAGACTTTTGATCAGTTCGATGAGGCAGGGGCGATCCGGGCGGCAAGGATTGGAGATCTCGATCTAGTCAAGTTGTAAGCTGGCTCGGTAGCTGGTCGTCACGAGGTTGGTGCCCGGCGCTGACGCGCGCGCTGATCGGCACGTTCGGTGGCTTCCTTGAGGCGGTAAGAGTCGCCGTCGATGGCGATGACTTCTGCGTTGTGCACGAGGCGATCGACCAGGGAGACGATGCAGGCGGCGCCTGGGAAGACCTCGTGCCAGTCGGAGAACGGTCGGTTGGTGGTGACCAGGGTGCTCTTTGTCTCGTATCGCCGGTTGATCAGTTCGAACAGCATATCGGCGTGGCGGTTGGAATAGGAGAGATAGCCAACCTCGTCGATGACTAGAAGCGCTGGAGCGGCATAGTGGCCGAGGCGACGTCGAAGGGCGGAGGCGCTGTCGATCGCCGCCAGATCCCCGAGCAACTGGCCGGCACTGGTGAACAGGACAGTGTGGCCCTGCAGAACCGCCTGGTGGGCGATGTTGCGCGCGATCGTGGACTTGCCGACGCCGTTTGGACCGACGACGACAGCGTTGCCTGCGTCCTTGAAGAAGTCGAGGCCCATGAGGGCGTCGATGGCGGCGCGATCGCATCGCGTGGGCCATATCCAATCGAAGTCGGCGAGAGGTTTAAACCGGCCGATCCTGGCGTCCTTGAGACGCCGTTCGAGGCTGCGACGAGCCCGTTCGCTCTCCTCCCAGTCGAGCAGACTAGCCGCCCAGCCGGCGTCGCGAGCCTCGGCCCAGTGGGCAAGAAGGCCATAGAGGCGCAGGCGCTCTGCCCGCTGGCGCAGGTCCTCATTCGTCGGCATCGGTCTGCTCCTTGAGCTTGTCGTAGGGGGCGAGACGAGCGGGACGGACCGGTTGGTCCTTGTCCAGCACGTGCTTAGGCAGGTGCGTGGGGATTAGGGTAGCCATTCGGCGTGGGCCGCAGGCGAAGATGGTTACTCAAATAGGCCGGGGTTTTCACGGCGCATTTCGAGGAGGTTTTTGAGCTCTTCAACGCCATCCTCGGTGAAGGCCATGATGGCGTCCTCGCCGATACCGTAGACCCAGATGACACCGTCTTCAGTGTCCAGGCCGATGGAAATCTCATGCAAGAGATCTTCGTCGACGCCAAGTTCCTGGGCGACGGCAGCGATGACGGTGACGGCGTGAACCTTGTTGCGCTGCATGTTCAGGCGGCGGCCGCGATGGATGCCTCTTTGCGCGAGGTTTTCCAGTTCCAAGGAAGCAGATCATTGATACGCGAAGCTGGGTGGGCGGCAATGCGGCCGAGTACATCAGTCAGCCAGGCGTGAGGATCGACGCTGTTCATCTTGCAGGTGACGATCAAGCTATACACGGCAGCCGCACGCTGCCCACCGCGATCGGATCCGCAGAAAAGCCATGAGCGGCGTCCAAGAGCGATGCCTCTGAGCGCTCGCTCGGCGGCATTGTTGGACAGACAAACACGGCCGTCGTCGAGGAACAACGTGAATGCGGGCCACCGCTTCAGCATGTAGTTGATGGCTTTGTATAGGTCGTGGGTGCGAGGAAAATTATCGCGCTTCTCCTCGAGATAGACGCGGAGGGCCTCGACGAGCGGCAAGCTCCGCTCCTGGCGTAGGGTGCGGCGATTCTCTGTGCTTTCTCCGTTGATCTCCCACTCGATCTCGAAAAGGGCATCGATCTGGCGAACCACCTCAAGAGCCATGGGCGACACCACAACAGGCTTCTTGCCCTTCGCCTTGCGCCGAGCGGTCTCCTGGAGATCCGCATTGATGAAGAATGGGCGCCGGGCATGGCTCCAACACCCAGCCTGTTGGATCTGGCCGGGTTTGCGGTCTGGCGCATAAAGCTTGCCATAGCCGGAGAATGCGTCAGCCTGGAAAATGCCTGACCACCGGGCGAGATGCGCCTGCGGGTGGTCGCCGGTTCGATCCCTCGAATAGTAGAACATTGCCGCCGGTGGACTGGCCCCACCGAAGGGTTTGTCGTCGGCAACATACACCCAACATCGGGCGATATCGGTCTTGCCGGCGGCGAGGACAGGGACAGTCGTATCATCGCCGTGGAGCCGCTCGGCCGAGAAGACGTGGCGCTCCAGCGCAGTCAAAATAGGAGCTAGGGCATGACAGGCCGCGCCGACAGCATCGGCCATGGTCGATAACGGAATTGGCACGCCCTCTAATTCATAGCGTTCACAGAGCCGGTTCAGGGGTTGGTGGGCGCCGAACTTCTCATACAGGATCATGGCCAGAAGGCTGGGGCCCCCCTCCGCTGACATTCCACCGGCTAGCGCCGGCGGAACCTTGGCCAGCTTCGCCCATCCTCGGGGAATTACATGGAACGGTGCGGGTGTCTGGCTGACCTTCTCGCAATCACGACACGTGAACTTCTCCCGCACGGTCTCGATGACTTTCCACTGCCGGGGAATGGATTCCAGCGTACGGGTCACGTCTTCGCCGAGCCTGCGGAGCCGGTTCCCACCGCAGCACGCGCAGGCTGTCGGCGGGTCGATCACCACGCGCTCTCTGGGCAGGTGGTCGGGAAAGGCCGTCCGTGCCTCGGGGCGTTTGCGCACGAACGCCGCCACGGTCGTGCTTTTGGCAACAGCAAGCTCCGCCGCGATCTCATCCTCGGTGGCAGTTGCCTCCAATTCTTCGAGCGCGAATTCCATCTGATCTTGAAGCTGAGCCGCTCGCTCCTTGCGAGGCCCGTAGAGCTGACGCTCCAGCTTGGCGATCCTCAAGGCTTGATGCGCGATCAGAGCCTTATCGTCGGAGGTCATGGCCTTGGCCACCGCCAGCTCGGCCACGGTATCGAGATGCTTCTGCTCTGCCGCCAATGCTTGGGCGCGGGCTGCCGTCAGCGCCTGCCTCAGCGCCGCAACGTCATCCGGACCGTCGTTGAACTCAGCATCCATGGGTCCAATAGAAGCATATCTCCGGGTGCTTGTGTACTTCGAAGCAGAGTGTGCGAAGGATTGTTAACCGGCAGATTTGGGGCGCCAGCTTTGCTGGGGATTACGCCAGTCGATGCCTTCCAGAAGACAGGAAGCCTGCGATGTGGTCAGCGAAATCACGCCGTCGGATGCCGAGGGCCATATGAAGCGGCCCCGATCCAAGCGCTTTGTATAAAGCGATGTACCAACGCCATCGTGCCATAAGCATTTGATGAGCGAACCACTGCGGCCACGGAAAAAGAAGACGTCGCCCGCAAACGGGTCCCGTTTGAAATGTTCCTGCACCAGCAGCGAAAGGCCCGCCATCCCTTTGCGCATATCGGCATGTCCACTTGCGATCCAAATTCGAACGCCACTCGGAACCGGAATCATCGTAGCGCCGTCAATGCGGCCGCAACCAAATTGGCAGGCGCCGATGCAGATACCACCATTTTAATTCCGCCAGACAACTCGATCACCATCGCAGGGCAAACATCACCCTCGTCTTGGCAAGAGCCATCGCCAATGACGGCTTCCACAAAGGCCGGAGGCATCTCGAGGCGTCCTATCATCCGGCACTACCGTATCGCGCAAGGCGGGCCGGAGGGGCGTGGCTCGGCCCGGCAACCGGCTGGGTGTTTCCTCTCGGAGCAGAGCAGGCGCTGCGCACGCTCTGCCAGGACATCTGGGCTGTCGATGGCGATATTGCCGCCATGGAAGACACGGTTGACCTTCAAATCACGGTCGACGAGCGCGTGCCCTATCGCACGGTGTTCGAAGCGCATGAGACGCCAATCTATCTCGTGGGACGCGAGATCGCTGCGTCGCTGAGGAACCTGCGTGGTGCTCGTCCAGGTCGGGGCGTTAGGTTCCTGACGGGGAAGCCAGGATGCATTACATCGCCAAGCACCTGGTCGACGTCTATTCCAAATGGCGCCGTCTTCCTAATACGCGATGTGCCGCGCTGCGCCATCGGCCGCTTCCGGGAAGCGGTCAGCGACGCAGGCCATGTCGAGGAGGGGGCTCCTCGCACGGAAGGCTGACTACGGTCTGAAGCGTGGAGGCAGAATCTGGCCGGAAAGTCTGGCGCTAGACCAGCTTCTTGAGCGACGGTGAGACTTTGAACCTAACGGTTTTGCCGGCTTTGACTTTGACGGGCTCGCCGGTGCGCGGGTTGAGCGCCTTGCGGGCCTTCGTTTTGGCGACGCGAAACGTGCCGAAGCTCGGCAGGGTAAAGCCACCCGATGTCTTCAGCTCTTTGACAATGGCATCTATGAGGTCGGCTGCCGCCCGATTTGCAGCGACGCCGGTAAGCTCAGCAGAGTCCTGCAACACGGAAGCAATGAAGGCTTTTGACATGATCGACAATCCTTAGAATCTTTGAGACGTAACATTTGCCCCAGATGGCCTCAGAAGTTCAAGTGACAGACAGTGGATTGAGCTTTACTCGGCCTGCATATTGTTAGCTGCTCCGTGGAAGTTAGGCGATATCAATGGGGATCAACGTCGGCTGTTCGACGACATTGCCGACTTTTCCTCCGCTGTCGGTTTAGCCACGCGTTTCCGCAAGTCCTGGCTTCGATAGCCGTTCGAGACTCGCTGCAGCTACTTGGTCGGCGAAGCAGCGCCGTTCGGGCTTCGCGACTTTTCTCGAATCTTCGGCGGAGCTGGTCCAGACCAGACACTGGCCAGCAGTTTGTACGCCAGGACCCTTCCAGTGCCGCGCTCATCCATTGGGCATTGACCCAGCCAGATGATCGACTAACGAGGCCTAAGCACCCGCCGCAGTCTGCACCGCCGGACGCACGGCGCCGGCCGTCATCAGACCTGGGCCCGGCCAGATCCGATGACGCCGAGACACAGCGATAGCGCTCGATCGGCAAAGCCGGCCCATCGGCTCGGCAACAACTCCAATACCATACCCCATCCGCATTGGGGCCGTAGCGAATTGCCATGCGGTGCACCAACAGCCGCGTGGGCATCACCGTGGATCGCTGCCTCACGACCTCGGAAAGCCTCTTCAGTGCTCAATGGACTTTGAGAAGACGTTGACCACGATCACGCCCGCCAAGATGAGACCAAGGCCGATTAGGGCGGCGGCGTCAAGGTTTTGCTTGTAAAAGATCAGGCCGACAAACGAGATCAGCACGATGCCAAGTCCGCTCCAGATCGCATAAGCGATACCGATGGGCATCGTCTTGATCGGGATCGTTAGAAAATAGCAGGCCGCAAGATAGCTGATTGCCGTCAAAAACGTCGGCAGTATCTTCGTGAACTGCTGCGTCTGTTTTAAAAACGAAGTTCCTAAGACCTCGAAAATAATTGCGACAGCCAGCGCGCCGTAGATTAGGAAATTACGGCTCATCAAGCCATTCTGGGGGACAAATGGACGCCTTCATAGGCCTTCTTCCGAGAGGGTGGAGGCGCTAGCGGATCGCCAACAATCTCCTCGCGAACGAGCGGCATGCGGCGGCGGAGGCTTGCGCTAGACGCGCGCTTCGCGAAGTTGGACGCGGAGATCGTAAGGCCATTTCGGTCATCCCGAGCAAGCGGGGTGGTAAGGGCATCATGGACGACCTCGGCGACAAGTTCCGCAAAATCCTCGATCGCGCAATGTGCATGTCCTCCCGTGCATCGCTGCGGCTCCAACAAAATCCGAATGCCTCGCCTCTGTTTGCTTTCGGAAATCCACTAGTTCGTTGTAATCATGAATCTTTTGGCTGCACTGCGACGCCGAGACCCTAGCATAACGGCCTGCCACCGCTGTGGGTGCCTCAAGCCTTGCTAAGGGCTATCATGTTGGCATGACCGATCATCCCTCAGATACCTATCCCGCATGGTTGAAAGTCGGCGCGGCTGCGGTCTTCGGCCTGCTCTACCTTGCGCGACCCGTTGCGATAGGTCTCGGCAGCGCCTTGGGCCGGGTGATCAAGCCGACATGATGACAAGCAAAAACCCCTTCAATTGCTCCAAGGTGCTTGTCGTCAGCGGGTAGGTCTCGCGGGCGTCGGGGAGGATCGGCGCCCAGGTGGTGCGACATTTCTTCGGTAGGAAGGAAACTTGTCCTGGACGCCGACAGCTTTACTTTTGGGTAAGTGGTCGAGAAGCGACCATCTCGCACCTCTGCCCACAACAGCAGGGTACGGGACACCCGGCTCCAACAGGATGCAGCCTGTTGACCTCGGCTCGACTATGCCACTCACCCAACCAACCAGGACTCACGTTACATCGCTAACCCTCTCCCCCGGAGCCCTAGGAGGCCACATCAACACTCTTGATCGTTCGACATTCCATAATCAATACGTGATAGGTCCCTTCTCGTGTGTTGATGGAGCGAGGGAGGAGCGGCCTTTCGGCCTCGTCCATCCGTTAGTAGCAGGCAGGGTAGCTGGTCTCTTATGCACAATGAGCGCTCGCACCAGAGGCTTACTCCTCATCTCGGCTCTGTAAGGCCGGGGGAAACAGGACCTCCTTTTCACGGCGGAGTGCCACGAGGCGGTCATTCGCGAGATCGAGCACCACATCGTCATAGGTGAGGTGCTCGCCTTCGAGACGGCTCGTTTCATTGAGGCACCTCGCGCCAGGGCGAAGAGAAGAAAGTTGCCTCGACTCACGATGCGCGCCTTTTCCACACGCCCCGCGACGCAGAGGCCGCCGATCTCGTCGATGACCTCACCCTCGAGAAGATCCTTCTTCGTGAGCGCCATGACGTCGGCGTAGCGCTTGCCGTTTGTCAGAGGGGCTATGGTCACCTGCCGATCTATGACTGCCATGGTAATAGAGATCGGCGCCTGGATCGCCACGTAATGATAAGGCGTATAAAAAATGCCGACCGTCGACTTTCCTGTCGGCGATGGAGGTAAATGAGCGCCAGCTGCGCTACCGAGCGGACTCCTCTCGTCCACCAGGTTGCCGAGACCAGACATTGAATTCATAAACACCCGCTGCAGTTCATTCCGAATTCGCACTACGACGAAGAACCAGACAGGCTGGACGTGGGGGCCTTCGGCCGGGATGATACGTTCGACGACACCGGTGCGACTAAGGATGCCGCCATGTTCGCGGCTGTCGAGAATTTGGGTAACACGCTGTGCGAATTCGTTAAAGGTGGCTGCCGGTCGATGCATTCCGCAGATATCGGGCTCGAGCCCGGTCGCGTTGGCGATCAATGCAGCATTCTTCGTTCGTCTTCACGCGGAGTGACGCCGCCAACCATTCGCCGAACCGTAGATGCAATGCCGGCTCGCGGGCTCGTAAAGCAGCCGGGCAAGATCACCACGCAGTATCTCCATCTCTGCGGTCGGCCCGTCCGCGCCCGGTTCGGCGACGACCTTCGCCGCTATCCGACCATGCTCGTCGACCCAGGCAATACCTTCCTCGCCGGTGCCGGCATCGAGTGCTGCTCGTTCCAGTCCCATGCGCCGCAGAACTTCGCGCCCGGACCCGCGCACGTCGACATTCTGACCGCCATCGCGGAACGCCGGCGCACGCTCCACCACAGTCACGTTAAAGCCGAAACGCCTCAGCCACCAAGCGACGGCATTACCGGCGATACTCGCGCCGGTGACCAGGATGCGACCCATCATCTCCCTCTTGATCAGAAAGCCTCAACATGGCACCGAATTTTGTAGGCTCCACCACCACCTAACAGCGGCGAACGTCGTATCAAGCAGGATAACGTCGACTGCTGGATTAAAAACTTCGCGGAAACCTGCTCGGAATTCACCACGACCGTGTTGGTCGCAATAGGAATGCGGACGCCCTCTCGCACTCGGCGCATGCCGCTAAGCCCCAGGCAGGGTCCTCGTAGTAGTCATTGTTTAGGTCCTCGATCGCCCGACCAAAGCGCAGAGCCTGTTCAACACTGAACGCAGCGTTGGGATCGTACCGCACGCTATCTGGACCGAGAGCCTTAGCCCACGCCCTATACACTTCTAATTCGTAGTCCGGCGGAAACACCGCGCCCTTCAGCTCGTGCGAGGTGAACCCGCATCGCCTTTTCAAAGCTAGAGTGTCGGAGATCAGCTGATCCGCCGTTCGAACTTCGCGATCGCCACTGCCCTGATTCGGCAGGCGGAAGAACATGTAACTGGCAAATGGAACGGTATCCCGGACCTTGCCGCCGAGAATGTCGTAGGCGGGCACGCCGAGCGTCTGCCCGATAATGTCGATAAACCGAATTCGAGGGCAGCATGCAATTGCGTGCGGCTGTTATAGAGACTTGCTGTCGATTTTGTTATTGAAGCGCATTGCTTCGAGCTGAAACGAGTCATGTCCGACCAGGTAGGCCTTCAGCCACAAACGCGGCCTCAGCACTCTCGCCGCCGCCGCCCATTTCACCGAGTCCGATGAGGCCTGTGTCGGTCTCAACCTCGAGGATCGTGCGTACGAAGCGGCCCCAGTGGGCTCCATTGGAATGACGCAAAGGAGCCTCGAGCGGGACTGTGACAGTCGTGGCGCGGATGTCTATTATTTTCGGGCGTCTCGAGGTTCTCCTCCTTATGCCCTTCTCCCCGTTGTGACTATGATTTCATATTCGGCAAGATGCGGCGGTTCATTCTTTCCGTCGCCTCGTCCGACCCGTCATGAAATGTCCCGAAGAGGAGATCGGTAGGGATGACGCCGGCACTACCGTAGTTCACCTCGAAGTATTTGTGGTGAAGGTAGTGGTAATAGTCATCGGTCTTCACGGTAACGCCGTCGCGTAGGACGACCCGTTCAAAACCGACATGGCCCTGCGCGGGGGCAAAGCTTAAATGCTGAAGCTCGAAGATGACGTGCATCGGATGCGACGGCACCACCCAGTGAAGCAGCACCGCGGAGTAATAGAGTAGGTGTTCCACCGGATGCATCGCGAGGCCCGACCAGGGACCGATATTGACGTTGTTGTGGTGCAGGCTGTGAACAGCGCGGTAAAGCGGCGGCCAATGGATCATACGGTGAGTCACATAGAAGTGCACATCGCGCCACATGGGAATGGCGAGAAAGAGCAACACGAACCAGACCGGATGCCTCTGCCAGCTGAGATAGGGGAGCCAGCCGTTCGCCTCGCCCCAGAAAGTGATAATCTCATAGGCCGTCCAAATCGGCACGGCACTGATGAAGGTCCAGAAGATATTGTCGAGAACCTGGTTGTTGAACAGGAAAATGTTGGTGCCTTTCGCCGGCCAGCGCGGATGGTATTTGAACTCCTGCCCCTGCGCCTTCTGGATGTAGAGACGGAGGTGCCAGCTTCCTGCGATCAGAAATAGGAGGCCCGCATTGCGCGCCAGGATCAGTGCCATCCAGGAGAGCTGCAGATGACGCATCGTCGCAAGGTTCGGCGTGAGGCAGAACCAGGTAAACGCGGCTATGAGCAGATAGAGCAGGTTCCACGGCAAGATGTAGCCAGGAAAGCCGAAGAAGACCTTCAGCGCCGCCCTTGGCCGCGGCGGCCAGACCAGAACTTCTGCCTGCCGCAGCAGCGTCCCCGGCCGCCAATGATCCCGCCGCTCACGCTTCCTTGCGGCACGCGAGGAAGCACCCTCCAAATCCGTATCCGACATAGCCGAAACTCTCCCTAAAGACGACCATACGTCGTGCCTTTGCCGGGAAGGATGCGCCAGTAAGCGCACCACAATCCGCTCTTTCTAAGAGCATTCTACTCCCCGCGCTTTTCCTGTTGCAATCACGATCCTCCGTGGCGCCAGCGATCAGGCATGCACGCTGAGCGACAGGCCTTGCATGAAGTAACGGCGCAGCAGCAGGAACACCGCGACGGTCGGGAGGCTGGCCAAGACTGAAGCGGTGATCACGAGATTGGGTGTGGTTCCGGCATAATTTCCCTGAAAGACCATGAGCGCATTCATCACCGACCGTTGCGCCGTCTCCGTCGTCAAAACCATCGAGAAGATGAGATCGTTCCAGATCCATGTGAATTGCAGGAGAAAGAGCGCGATGAGCGGGCCGGTACTGTTTGGCAGGATGATCGAGCGGAAGATGCGGAAATGCGAGCAGCCGTCCATTCGAGCTGCCTCGTCGAGATCCCGCGGAATCTGGCCCATGTGGTTTCTAAGGACGAGGGTGGGGAAGGGCACGCAGATCGCCATATAGGCCATCAGAAGGCCGAGGCGCGTATTGAGTAAACCGAAACGTGCATAGCCCTGGAACAGCGGAATGAGGTAGATCTGGAAAGGGAACACGGTGCCCGCGAAGATCACCATGAACCAGGTGGTGCGCGCAGGAAACACAATCCGGGCGAGCGCGTAAGCCGCCGACGCCGCGGCAAGCACGGCTCCGCCCGCGCCAAGCACGCCATAGCCGAGCGAGTTCAACATGCCCTGGCCCATCTGCGTCTGCGCCCAGGCAGCTTCGATATTGCCTGGCAATGACGAGAGAGACGGCGGTAGGGAGAGCGGTGTGCCGGAAAGGTATTGGGCCGTAGACTTGCAGATTGTGGAAACCGCATAATAAAAGGGCACGAGCCACAAGACGGCGAGCGTGGCCGCTCCGGCGAGCGCAAAGCGGCGGGAGGAGCCGGCAACACTCATCGGATGCGGCTCTCCACGCGCTGCTGCAGGATCACCTGCAACAAGGTAACGATGAGGGCAATGCCACCTAGCAGCACGGCTATGGCAGCGCCATAGGCCCAGTGGCCAGAACGGAAAGACTCCCAGTATTGGTGGATGGCGAGCGTTAGGCTTGACGGATTAGGATAGTCGCGCCCCATGACCCAGACAAGATCAAAGGTCGTAAAGCCGGCTATAATAGAGATGGTCGTCACCACCAGCACCGTCGGCATCAGCATAGGCAGGACGATGTGGCGGAAGATTTGCCAGCGGGATGCGCCCTCCACTGTCGCCGCTTCAATCGGATCACGCGGCAGTGCAGCTAGGCCCAAAAGGAGAAGCACCATGACAAGACCGGTCGTTTGCCAGACATAGGCGATGATCATGGCTGGGGTTGCGGTCGAGGCTTGGTAGAGCCAAGACTCCGCGAAACGTCCGGCGCCCACCTGCTTGAGGATGGTGTTGACGACCCCATTGTCGGCATAGACGTAATACCAGATGGCGCCGATCGCCGTGGGGGCGACGAGGCGTGGCAGGAAGAAGATCGTCTTGAGGAACTCTTCCCCCTTCAGCCCGCGCAGGAGCACAGCCAAACCCAGGCCGATCAGGACCGGCAATACGAGGGAGGCGATGACCCAGACAACCGTGTTTGAGGCGGCCGCAGAGAAATCCGGATTGTTGATCGCATGCCGATAATTCGCCAAGCCGACGAACCGGTTGAAGCCTTTGAAATGCGACCATCCGGTGAAGGAGATAAGGATGTTGTAGACGACGGGCGCAAGAAGAAAGATGCTGACGAGCAGGAGTGCCGGCGCCATGAAGAGGATGGCGGAGAAGTAGTCCCGGCGGCGGACCGCGCGCTCTTCCGCTGTCAGCCGTACCGGGCGGCGGGCAGCGGCTCCGCGGGGGGGAAGCGCCGGAAGTGCAGGAATTCCGCTCACTTATTATTCGCCCAATAGTCCTTCGCGGTGTGTTCGATACTGTTCATGCATTGCTCGGCGACAGCCGGGGTAGGATTGACCATGAACTTGTTGAACTGCTCGACCGCGGGCAAAACAATGTCCGATGGGGAGGCTTCCCAGTACCGGGTGATAAGCTTCGCATGCGTCGCCGTCACCGCGTTCGTGAGGCTCGCGACCACGGGATTGGGCTTGGGCACTTTGGGATCGCCGGTGTTGAGCGACGCGTATTGCCCCCAGGCCACACCTGCCTCCGGCGTCATCCACCACCGGGCGAAGCTCATGACATCGTCCTTCTTCGCTCCTGCGCGGGAGATGACAAGGGGCGACGCCTCGATAATGATCGACGGCTGTAGGCTCTTTTCCACATTCGGCATAATGAAGGCGTCAAAATCTTTGCCCGGCTGCAGGCCATCCTGCATCAGATTGGCGTAGGCCCAGTCGCCGATAAGATACATAGCGGCCTTGCCACGGGCGAAATCGAGGAATTCCTCGTTAGAGGTTGCGGGCGTAAAGAAGCCGCGTTGATATAACTCACCCCAGAGAGCGAAGACCCGCTTCACGGGGGCACTCGTATAGCCGATCTTACCGGCATTTAGCTGTGCATAGGCATCCGGATCCGTGCGGATCAGTAACTCCTCGAACCAGATGAACCCGCGCCAGCCGTCTTGTATCGTAGCGTTGAAGGGGGTGATGCCGCTCGCCTTCAGCTTCGCGGAAATTGTCATCAGTTCGTCCCAACTCGTGGGCACAGTGACACCTGCCTTCGCGAAGAGGGCTTTGTTATACGCCACACCCCAATAATTGACCGTAAGCGGCACACCATAGACGTGGCCATCAACCGTGAGGAGATCGGCGACCGACTGTTCCGCTTCACCAGAGGAGATCGCTTCATGCCAGACGTCGTCGAGTGGCGCCAAGGCATTGGCCTCGACGAGTTCAGCGAGCTTGGTGCCGTTCCACCAACTAAACATGTCGGGTGGGCTTCCGGCCTGCACGCCGCTCGCGATGAAGGCCTGATACTGATCAGTGGCATAGGGTGTGGGCGTGAAAGGGTGGCCCTTGCTCGCAGCGAAGGTCGCCATTTTCTTTAGGAAATCTTGCCAGAAGTATTTGTCATGATAGAGCTTCAGGTCCGTCGCGGCTAAGCCTTGGCGGAATTGGCCGGCAAGCGCGGCAGCGGCGAAGGCCGCCAAGACATCCCTACGTTTCATTGGGTCCCATCCAGCTTCATTGTTAAGTTTGACCGGGAGCGGACGCACGGCGCAACGACTCTCCGCTCTTCTGATCGAAGACGTGAATACGATCGAGATCGACGGCGAAGCGGAGCACCTCGCCCGGCGCGACCGGGCGCGGGCGATACATCCGCGCCACAGCCTCACTCTCCGCGAAGGGCATGACGATGAGCGTCTCATTGCCAAGCGGCTCGGTGAGCAATACCGGCGCTTCGAAGAAACAGGGACGAACCGGTAGAGTGCCGTGTCCTTCCACAACGAGGTCCTCCGGCCGCAGACCCATGGTGACCTCCGTCCCCTCCGCGAGATGGGCGACGTGGCCGGGCAGCTGCAGCGCAGTGCCGTCGGCCAGGACCATCCTATCCTGTTCGACCCGACCGTCGAACATGCGCATCGAGGGCGCGCCAATGAATCCGGCCACAAAGCGATTGGCAGGGCGCTCAAACACTTCCAGTGGCGAGCCAATCTGCTCGAGGTTCCCGTCGCGCATGACGACAATAGTATCGGCCATCGTCATCGCTTCGGTCTGGTCATGCGTGACGAAAATCACGGTGGTGCGCAAGGTCTGATGCAAGCGCTTGATCTCAATGCGCATGGCGGCACGCAGCTGCGCATCGAGGTTGGACAGTGGCTCGTCAAACAGGAAGACGCTCGGTTCGCGTACGAGAGCGCGGCCGATCGCTACTCGCTGGCGTTGGCCGCCGGAGAGCTGCGAAGGGCGCCGCTCCATCAGATCCGACAAATGCAGCATCTCGGCTGCCGCCGTCACGCGCCGGACGCGATCCGCCAGCTTTGCTCCGGCTACGCGCAGGCCAAACTCGAGATTGTCGCGCACAGTCATATGCGGATAGAGGGCGTAGCTTTGAAACACCATGGCGACACCGCGCTTCGCGGGTGGCCGCGCCGTGACATCCTCGGATCCGATGTAGATGCGTCCGCCCGAGGGCATCTCGAGGCCCGCGATCATACGAAGCGTAGTCGACTTGCCGCACCCGGAGGGACCCACTAAAGCGACGAAGGCGCCATCCGGAATCGTGAGGTGCAGATCTCGGATCACCTGCGAACCGCCATACCACTTTTGCAAGCCTTCAATGGTCACGCCAGGCATGGCAGCCTCCGCGTTCTCGTCACGCGGATCATCAGGAAACTCGAAAGACAGCGAATGGCTCTAAGACAGTTCAAATAGGCCCCACTTGCTCGGTTCTGCGGCCAAGCTCGGTGGAGCACTATCATGGTAAGAAAGGTTGTCAACGGCATTTGCGGCCGACTACGATGACGAAAGTCCGCGTAAGCGATTTGTAACAGATCTTAATTTTCAGCGCCGTCGATCGTGCCGGAGGCCGCCCCTTTGGACGATGGAAATCGGCCACTTTCCGTTGAGTCGGCATAGTCATCCCAGTCCCCCCGTCTCTGTTGCATACGGCGCCCAGCCGGACGCTCACGCTCTTCAACGAAAAATCGGGGCGCGGGCGCATTGCTTATTTTACGGCGCCCAACGCGAGACCCCTGATCAAGAAGCGCTGAAGCCCGACGGCTAGCAACATGATGGGCAGCGTCGCGAGCAACCCCGCCGCGGACAGTTTTCCCCAGTCGACCGCGAGGAAGCCGACATATTGTGTCCCTAAGAAAGCGGGAAGTGTCGTGACATTCAGACTGGTCAGAGTGAGCGCGAAGAATAGGTCATTCCATGACAGGATGAAACCAAGTGCCGCGACCGTGATGAGGCCCGGGACCGCGAGCGGCAGAATGATGACCCCGAAGGCCCGCAGGCGGGATGCCCCATCAATGACCGCAGCCTCCTCCAGCTCGCGCGGCAAGGCTTGAAAGAAGCCTCGCATAACCCAGACGACAACCGCGAGGGAGAGAAGAACGTGTGCTATGACGACGCCGACATAAGTGTCCAGCAGACCGATGTGGCGATAGACCTGGATGAATGGGACAATGATGACAATGGCCGGCAGCATCTTGGTTGAGAGAATGAAATGCCCCAGCTCCTTACGGCCCGGGAAATCGCATCGGGCAAGCGCATAGGCGAAAGGGACGCCAGTCGCGAGAGCTATCGCGACGCTTCCCATGCCGATGATGAGACTGCCAAGTAGGGCACTGCGGAACCCATCCGAACTTAATACCGCGCCGTAATTCGCGAGCGTCGGTGAAAAGATGAAGCGAGGTGGGAAAGCAATCGCTTCTATGGGCGTCTTGAGCGACTGCAGAACCATCCACGCAATCGGTGACAAAAATACCAAGGTGCATAGCCACAGCCAAGTATACGCCACCAGCCTTGCGAAGGGGGTGGAATGCATTATTCGACCTCTTGGCCGATAAGGTCCCCGATGCGGCGGGTGGCAAGCATCGTCGCTATCAACAGGAGCACGCCGATGGCAGCTGTGGTCCGCGGCTCATAGAACTGGAAGGCCTGCATAAACGCTCTTATGACAAGCGTTTCTGTCGCGCGCCCAGGTCCGCCCTTGGTGACAACAAAAATCGTGTCGAACGCTTTGAAGGCATCCATCATGCGGAACAGCAGGGTGACAAGAAGAATGTTGCGCAGAAGGGGAATGATAACCATGCGCAATGTCTGCCATCGCGTGGCGCCATCGATCAGCGCGGCCTCGAGCGGCTCACGAGCCAGGGACTGAAAGCCTGCATGGATGATGAGGAAGCAGAAGGGCGTCCATTGCCAGGCATCTATGAGGATGACAGTGGCAAGCGCCGTATCGGCCTGGGTCGCCCAACCCGGTCCATGCACGCCCACCACGCGTAACAGGGCGTTGACGACGCCGAGGGCGGGGTTGAGCATCATGCTCCAGGTCAGGCCAGAGACAACCGGCATCAAGGCCATGGGCAGAATCAGGATCGAAGAAAAGAAGCGGCGTCCGGCGCCCACAAACTCCATCGCATATGCCAGTGAAAAGCCAAACAGGAAACTAATAGCGGTCGAAGCGCAGGTGAAGATGAGCGTGTTAGTAACTACTTGGGCAAATCCGCTGGCTGTAACGATCGCAATGAAGTTGCCGAGGCTGGCGCCCCCTTTGTCCGAGGTAAAAGCAAGTATGATTGTGTAAATCAGGGGGTAGATCAGGAGTGCGAGTAGCACGACCGTCAGTGGCAGCGTAAGGATCAGGGCAAAGCGGCGCATGTCGCGCGACGCGGAGCTACGATGACGCGCGAAATGCCTCGGCCGGAAGAACTGGGCAACGCTCCGCTCACGAGGTTCCGAAGCGCTCGTCGTCATCTTCAGGCTAAGATCTTTTGCCACTGTGACTCGACCGATTTGAGGCTCGTAGCGGCAGTACTGTCGCCGGTAATTACCTGCTGGATGGCGACACGCAGGGGGTCCATCAACTCAAAGAACTTTGCATTCGCGGGAAGAATCACGGCGCTTGTCAGGGAGATCTTCACGGCGTCCAAAAAGTCGGCCGCATACATCTTGCTCGCGTCTGATGTGCCATAGACCGAGGCGCGCGGCGCCAAAACGCCCTTACTCTGCAGAAGCGCCTGCACGGGCTTTGACGTTGCCCATTGAATGAAGAGCCATCCCGCGTCTTGCTGCTTCGAAGCGGCTGCCATTGAGAGCGACCAATAATGCGAGCTCCCGTGCCGTCCCGCCGGCCCGGTCGGAAAGGGTGCGGCGCCGATTTCATTCGAGACGGTAGACAGCGTAGGGTCTTTGATACGGCTATAAATGACGGATGAATCCAGGAACATGGCAGCTTGGCCAGAGAGCATCGCCGTGTTTATTTCATCCCAGTCATAACTCGTGACGCCTTGTGGCGCGTCCTTGGCGAGATCCGCATACATTTGAAGCGCTTCGATGTCCTGTGATGAGTCGATCACTGGCTTCAAGTCAGGGGTCAAGAAGTCTCCGCCATAGGACTTCACGACGCCATAGAATGGCCACCAGGCATAGGTCCCCCCTCGTAGTGTTATTCCGCTGATGTTTCCCGCCTTGCCAATTTTATCGGCGGCGGCGAGCAGATCATTGAAATCTAACGGCGGCGCGATTCCCAGCTTGGCGAGCACGTCCTTGCGATAGATAAGGATCTGAGCTTCAGCTGTAATGGCGACACGATCGGCGTATTTGCCGCCGATAGTGGCAATCTGCCGAGCTCCGGGGAAAAAGTCCTGCCAGTCATACCAGTTCTTGTCGGTCAGCTTCGGGTCGTTCATTAGCGGATCAAGCGCCGCAGTCCACTTCGCCGCCTCGTAGCGCGGCGCGTCGTAATACTGAGACATGAAGACATCATATTCGAAAACGCCGGCCGATAAGTCCGCGGCGACTTTTGTTGCGTATTGGTCCTCCGGCAATTCGCTCAACTGGACGTTGATGCCTGTCAAACCACGGAATTGATCAATCTCGGGTTCAATGGCCTCCTGCCAAGGGTGCCGTGCCATGAACACATTCAACTTGGTGCCGGACTGTTGCTTCCAGTTGATCGAACCGAAATTCGAAGTTGCAGCCGAGGCTGACGATAGCTTGCCCAATGCGCAAACTGCCGCCGTGGCAGTCAGAAACTCCCGTCGTTTCAAAGTATACCTCCCGAAGAGTCGATTATGTTTTAATAAAGCACTACCATAGCCTCGTCGGCAAGGTAGTTCTCCAGATGGACGACAATCTGCTCGACACCCAGCTGCTTTGCAAAGGTAGAGTTATCCGGCGTCAGAAGATGTCGGTAGAGCCCGAGCCCGATTTTCATTGTCGCCCCTAGCCAGCGCCGACGGTTCGTCGTTAGGTCGTGCCTCTCAAAAAGCGCCGTCCAAAGTCCATGTGCGCTGCAAGCCGTTCAACATAAACTTTAAGAGCACGGGCCTCGAGCGCCGCAAGAATGTTGATGTGTTGCTCTATGGCTGCGCTCGTTCCATGCGTACCTTTTCCTATCTCCATTAGCCGTTTCATCGGTTCCGCAAGAACACGATAACTGCGTGAAAGGATTGCATTGCCGGAAATCTCGACAATCGCCAGATGGAACTCGTAGTCCCAACGTGCCTGCTCCCGAAGGTCTCCTGTCGCTTCCATTCTCTTTATGAGAACGCGAAGCCCCCTGAAATCCTCGTCTGATGCCCGCTCAACGACTGTACTCGCAATGCCAAGCTCGATAAGTTTCCGAAAACCCTGAATGTCCTCGAAGACTGTCGGGGTGATCTGAACTCCTGCGAAGGCGATGCCCAAAATGGCGTCTAGATTGGCATGCTGGATAACTGTACCCAGCCGGGGGGCGCGTCTCACCACGCCGAAAATCTCTAGAACTTTTATGGCTTCACGGAGCGTATTCCGTCCGACCTCGAATCGTTGCGCGAGTTCGCGCTCTGGGGGCAATGCATCCCCTTCCTTTAGGATTCCTTGTTCAATCATAGACATGATGGACGAGACCATGTGATCAGTATGACCTTGCCGCCGCACTGGGCTGATGGGAAGTACGTCATCCTTTTGTTCTGGCCGATTGTTTACTCGGCGAGCCTTCAATAGATCTTCCTTAACCTGAGGTTATTCTTAGCCGCCGGGGGCCGTCTTACCAGGTTACCTATCGTTCGGGCGCACGCGGCCTGCGACCTCATGGTCTCAAAGCGGCTAGTCGCTGACACCTTCAGTATCTCTCCACCCAACGAGCCGGACATTTTCTTGGTTGGGCCAAAGAACCATTAGTTTGATCGACAGATGGCGTCAAGCTTAACGTGGCGCATAGAGAGGTCGGCGGTAGAGGGATAACCAGCGAAAGGTCTCAGGACACACGTAGCGGTAAGAGATCTCGTTTTCACCCGGATGATCGCGGCGAGGTTCGACGGCTCTGCCGACTTAGAAACTTGAGGTCAGACGCTGGTTGAGGCGGTGATCGGCTATCGCGGCTGATCCTCCTGCCCAAGCCAAACCCGGTTACTTTTGACTAACTAACTAACTAAGCGCATTGCATAAACCGAAAACCGGCGCAGTTCTGGGCCAAGCGACATAGAATAGAAATGGACGTTATTCGATTCGTTTGGGGCATGGTTGATCGTTGGCGGCATTCTGCTTGCGCGAGAATTCTAGGTGATTGGCATCAACACGCGATAAGGACCCTCGTGTGTTGACGAAGATCAAAACCAACATACGCGGCGCAAGAGCGTGATCAACACGCAATAAGTTTCCTTCTCGCGTGTTGATCGTCAGCTTGCTGCTTTACGGCGTCAGCGCTCACGTTCTTGAGGTAGGCACCCACGTTTTCTGGGGGGGGGGTGCGTCAGGCTCAGCGCGACTGATCATGGTCAACCAGAAGATGCCCCAGCTCACGATGCAGAAGATCGAGATCAAATTTGTCAGGCGCTGTGCCGTTGGAAGCAAGCGCCAGCACGGCAATTCTCCGGTCGTCCCTCCGATCGATATCGAATTCTAACATACAAAATGTATATTCTTTCCGCGCAGCTCTTATATAAATCTCATAGGCAGCGAAGTTCCGCGTCATAAACGGCGACTGAGCGAGGCAGAGATGTTGGACTTCTACATTGCTCGTGGAGAAGCAAATTCCGAAATGGAGGAACAGCCGCCCTCGAGCACAGCATCTAGCGAACAAATCTGAACGCAGCGAAGCACGACCATGGGATTTTCGTCGGGTGGTTTGGGCGCTCGGCCGCGTCGGCCCTTCTTGGCATCATAGACCGCTTTCTTCGTCTCATAGGCCGGTCGCGCGGCGTCCGCCGCGGCCTTTGCTTCGGCTTTTAGGCGGGCACAGGCAGAATCCAGCTTGGCCTTGAGCGTTTCGCGCCGTGCCAACTCCTCTGGCAGTGCCTGCGGATCGCAGCCCTCGGCGTCGTCCACTTCGGCCTGCGTCATCAGCCCTGCGATGTCGGTCGCGAGCTTTGCCCGCAGCGCCTTGATCCGGTCGTAGCGCACCGAGCGTATCTTTGACGCGTCAGCATCGATCTTGGTGCCATCGATCGACACCGTGCCGAGCCGTAGCAGCCCAGCCTCTCGCGCCAGCAGCAGAACTTGCAAGAACGCCGCCTCGACGGCCGCCTTGTTCAATCGCCGGAACACCGCGATGGTATCGTGGTCGGGATGTAAACTGGCCGCAATAAAACGCAACCCGATGTCACGATACGTCGCCCGCTCGATCCGACGAGACGGAGAAAATACCGTGTAGACCGGCG
>NZ_LMUQ01000063.1:80309-86002 GCF_009765865.1 Acidisoma sp. L85 | reverse complement strand
AACGCACATTCGGCTGGATGACGCGCTGGCGTAGGCTCGTGCGCGACTATGAAACCCGGCTGGACGTGTCCGAGGCCATGATCCATGTCGCCATGGAAAGCCTGCTTTTACGCCGGATCGCCCATGACTGACCTTTCTCAAACGGACTGTTAGCCGAACCGGCAATATCAGCTTAATCGGCGCCACTCATCGGCCTTGACTACGAAAGCCCCGTCTTCACCGGCGGGGTTTTTGCATGCCTTTGCGCGGGAGGCCAATGGAGCCAGGAGGGTGACGGCGATGCCCAAGTTCGAGGTATACCAGTACACGACCCGCGATCCGAAAGCGCGCAGCATGCGCATCGCGCCCCGATGGGCGACGCGGAGCGCTATCGAGAAGCTCAGCGAGGGATGGAGGGCCTCCGTTATCTTGAATGACACTGAGACCGAGATTGACGACTCTCACCTCGACCATAACGGCATGACCGAGGTTGGGTTCGAACCTTAGGCCCGCGTCACCCACGACGTTACGTTTCGTAGCAACTCCTAGTCGGGCCTCGCCGCGATTCCGCGCTACCTCATTTCTTCCCGTAACGGGACGGAACGGACGGTGCGCCTGGAATTTCGAGAGGCTTTGTGGTTTGTCGCCGGCGTCTTCATGGAGGCATCCGATCTCACCGGTGGCGAAGATGAACAGCCCGCCACACGCCGCAGCGCTTTAGCGGCGCTCGTCTTCCTGTCGCTGTTCGGTCTGCTGTGTCTCCAGATTGTGCACGTTCTGCGAAAGGTCGATGCGCTTCAGGATTGCGTCATGCAGGGCCGAACGAACTGCGTGCCCAGTCGCCACTACATCAACGCCCCTCCGCCGTAGGGCGTCCATATCACGGACACCCAGACGGTCAGGTGAAGGCCAGAAGTCCCTGGCCAGGCGCTCTATAGGCCGGTGACCAGTCGACCGACAGCATCTCGAGAAGGATAGCGTCGGGATCTTCGCCAGACCGTATCCTCTTTGTCAGCTCGGCATTGTTTCGGAGTTGCGCAAAAAGGATATTGGCGCGGTCCTGGGCTTCGTCATGCTCGGCTGTGAGCTTCCCGCTGATACTGCAGAGTAGCGAGTGCGCTCTTACGCTTCTGTTCCAGCATTGCTCCCTCCGGATTTCCTAGGCGCCGGAATATACTGATGCCATCCTGGGAATGGAGTCTGCGAAACGCAGAAAAGCCCGGCCGCCGAAGCGACCGGGCTGAAGTTTGTGATGTCGAAGAAAGCCGCTCTCACGTGCGGCGACGCCACCCTACGCAACCTGCGCGCGAAATAATAGGTAAATGTGCCAATTAGCTGGCCATGCTAATCCGAGCGCGCAACAAAAGCGGTCCGGGATGTTTTTCTTCTAGAGTTTGCAAAACGTAAACGCAGAAAAGGCCCCGCCGCGGCTGCGACAAGAAGGGCATGCTCACAGTCTGAGCACCTGTTCTGTCCCTATCGCTCACGCTCGCGGAATTAGAGTCCCGTGACAAGACGCTGTGCTATCAAGGGTGACGGTTACGTTTCGTTGCAATTCGAGTGCCGGCGGAATGGTAATATTTGCCATCGCTTCCTGCTCGAGTGGAGGGGAGGATGAACCCGAACGTTCAGGTGGTTTTAGATTTCGTCAGAAGCCTCTTCTCTGACCTCCTCGGTCCCGGGGAGCATCATCGGGATGAACATCCCAGCCGGCATGGGATCCTCCTTGCTCTAATCGTCCTCGTGATGCTTGGACTTCTTGGGATCTTAATCTGCGATGGGTTCGCTTACCGTCAGCAGTATTGAGGGTATGACGATTACCTTCACACCTTCCGCCCACCCGGGGGCGATTCGCCCTCCCCCATCTGCGTTTCGATCATCGCAATACAGGCCGCTCACCCAGTTGGTGCCGTATGACGGCAGCGATGGCGAGGCGTTCGGCATTTTCGGCTTCCACTTCCCGCCGGACAAGGACAATAGCGGGTTTGTGGGCTGGTTGGCATCCCACCTGAAGACGCAGTTCGGCAGCGGCGTGCTTGTCATCTGCGGGATGAACCAGGCTGATGGCGGGATCTATGACTATTGGGGCTGCCCGGCCGCGATCGCTCAAGACGTCTTCGATGCAGTGCTCAGGCTCAAAAAGGGTGACGAGATGTGACCGGTCGGACGGCCCATGATCGGGAGCGGGTGAACCCGCAGCTTTAATCACGCGCCGATGTGTTCGGACGGCGGGCAGCACTAGCGAGATCGGTGCTGGCGCTCGTCACGATTGCACACCTGCTCGACTTGATCGAACGATCGCGCCCGCTTGAGCCAGGGAGAGGCTGTTGGCCCACCTCATTGAGGGCCGCCAACGTCAGTTCATCGCGCGGCTGAAGCTCTCACTTGATGTCGGTCCCGCGCGTCACCGCCTCCCATGCGTCGGTTTCGCGGCGCATCTCGTCCAGCTTGGTCCGCAGCTGATCCAACGCATCGCCTCCGATCAGCAGGTGGACGGGAGGCTTCTCCGCCTCAATCGCGGCGATGATCGCTCGCGCGCCGAGCACGGGGTCGCCTTTCTGCTTGCCGTGGCCTGCTTGAGTGCCGGCGCGCGACTTTCCAGCCGTATCGGCGTAATCGTCGATGACGACCGCCGACTGTTTGATCGACTCCGGCCCGCGGAAATACGTGCGGAAAGCGCCGGGCGCGACCACGGTCACGCCGATCCCGAGCGGACCAACTTCCTTGGCGAGCGTCTCGGACATCGCCTCGATGCCGAACTTCACCATGTGATACCAGCCCACGCCAGGATAGGTCACAAGTCCGCCGATCGAGCTGATGTTGACGATGTGACCGTGCCGCCGCGACCGCATGCTGGGGAGCACCCCCTTGATCAAGTTGACCGGGGCGAAGAGGTCAGTCTCGAACAGCACGCGGACATCCGCATCCTCTCCTTCCTCGATCGCGCCGAGATAGCCATAACCTGCATTGTTGACGAGTACGTCGACGGTTCCAAACCGCTCCTCAGCCGCCTTGAGCGCGCTTGCGATCTGGTCGGGCCTGGTGACGTCGAGCGGCAGGGCGAGCGCGGCGTCCTCGTGCCCCTGCACAATATCCGCGACATCGTCGACGCGCCGGGCGGTCACGACGACCCTATAGCCAGCGCTCAGCGCCTCCTGTGCTATGGCCCGGCCCAGCCCCTTCGAGCACCCAGTCACTAGCCACACGGCATTCTTCGCGATCATGTTGCGTCTCCTCGTTATTTCGAAAAGACATGTGGCGAAGAGATCATCGTGCGATAAGATACTTTTTATCGCATGGATCACTGAACGAGATTGCATGATAGCAAAGCCCAGCCTCGACGATCTAGCTGCCTTCGCAGCCCTTGCGCGCACTGGCAGCTTTACGCGAACCGCGGCGGCCATGGGCATGTCGCCCTCGAACCTCAGCCACACCATACGGCGGCTCGAAAGCAGGTTGGGCCAACGGCTGCTCCAACGCACCAGCCGGAGCGTGTCGACCACTCCAGCGGGCGAGGCACTCCTTGCCGAGCTGGGGCCGTCGCTCGACAGCATCGGCGAGGCGCTCGCCACGCTTGAGCGCGGCGCCGACATGGTTGCGGGAACGCTTCGCATCACGGCGACGCGGCAAGCTCATGACGCCGTGATCCGGCCGGTGCTGCCGAGCTTCCTCGCCGACTACCCCGAGGCGATCGTCGAAGTCATGGTCGACTATGCGTTCCGCGACATCGTCGCCGATCGGTTCGACGCCGGGATCAGGCTGGGTGAGAAGATCGAGCGGGATATGATCGCGCTCAAAGTGGGCCCGGACCTGAGCATGGCGGTCGTCGCCTCGCCCGACTATCTCGCCGCCCGCCCACCAATCGCCCATCCGCGCGACCTAACCGGCCACCGCTGCATCAACTACCGAATGACGGGGTCCGGGGCGACCTATGCGTGGGAATTCGAACGCGGTGAGGAGGACCTAACGGTTCAGGTCTCCGGCGGGGTCGTGACGAACGAGCCCGGGATCATGCTGGAGGCCGCGCTCGACGGACTTGGCATCGCATATCTTCTCGAGCACGAGGCGGTCCGCTTCGTCCGCGAAGGCCGCCTCGTCCGCCTGCTTGCGGACTGGACACCTCCCTTCCCGGGCTTCCATCTCTATCATCCCAGCCGTCGGCAGATGCGTCCCGTGCTGACGGCCTTCCTCGACGCGCTGAAACGCGCGAGGCGCGGAAGATGAGGCGGGTGCAAGCTTGCCGAACTTGCGCCCGACCGCTCATCGAGTCTATCGCGAACAGCTAATGAAGGAATGCCCCATCACGGGCCCCTATTCCTGAAGCATGCGCAGCCAGACCTTTACGCGCCGCGGCACAGCGAATTCCGCCGCTCAGGCAGCAATCGCTTTTATTGTCAGATTCTTTCTCGCCAGCGCCAAACACCGACGTTCATACCGTCAAAACCTCAATGCCCGGCCGGAGCACGCGGGCTCGCAGGTAGCGCAGCGACGATGTAATCGATAAAGGCCCGAAGCTTCGGTGGTTGCGGTCGCTGGCTGCTGAACAGCAGCGCCATCGGCCGGCTCGGCGCATCGTAGTCGGTAAGCACGGGCACCAGCGCTCCTATATCGAGATGCTCGCGCAACACCGCTTCCGGCTGAAGGATAATGCCCCCGCCCGCGACCGCTGCCATGGCCAATACGCGGCCGTCGTTGACCTGGAAACGGCTATGAATACGAACGGAGCAAAGCGCGCCACCCCTCGAGAAGTTCCAGTCCGCGTAGGGCAGGCCCGAAGCATTGGTAAAACCGAGGCAGTTGTGGTCGGCAAGATCTGCGGGCGTCTGCGGACTACCTTGCGCCTTCAGGTAGGACGGCGACGCACAGGCGATCTGATCGTGGGGCGCCAATTCGCGTGCGACGAGCGACGTGTCGGCGATGGGACCGAGCCGCAGCACCGCGTCATAGCCCTCGTCCACCAGATCGACAAAGCGATCCGTCAGATTGAGCTCGAAGACCCCTTCACGTTCGCGAACATGGTCACCATCCAAGGTGCGCACACGCTTGATCTTCTGCTTGCACTGATTGGCGACATCGACACTCTGTCGGCCCTTAGATCCCGGCAATTCCCGACGATCGAGGTTGGAGAACCGCGCCGGCCTCGGCAACGCGTCACCTACGACCACCTGCTCGCGCAAGGCCGGTTCGAGGGCGGGATGCCGTTCACCTTGGAAGTAGCCGGAGGACGCACGAGAAAGACGCCGTTCTATCTGGATGTCGTTGGCACGGACGGGATTTTGCGGCTCGACGGAGGCGCTCCGCGCGGCGTCCAGGCCGGCCGTATCGGTCTGCTGTTGAACGGCGATCGACTGACCATCGACGAAGGCGACCATAGCGGCCTGGCTGATGGTGCTTTGAACGTCGCGGGCGTGTACGGAGCGGCATTGTCACGGTAACTGGGGCTGGCGGGCGTGAGCCGCGTGGGGGAGGATGGTGGGATGAAGAAGCCGCCCGACCCGCACTATCGTCACCGCTTCCCGGCGGAGTTAATCAGCCACGCCGTCTGGCTCTACCACGTATTCAGCCTGAGTTTTCGCGACGTCGAGCTGATCCTGGCCGAACGCGGCGTGGTTGTCTCCTATGAGAGCATTCGGCGATGGTGTCTGAAGTTCGCCGCGAGCTTCGCGGACAAGCTCCGCCGACGTCGGCCGCGGCCGGGCGACAAATGGCACATG
>NZ_LMUQ01000063.1:80007-80299 GCF_009765865.1 Acidisoma sp. L85 | reverse complement strand
AGCGTCCATCCGTTCGATGAACTGCATATCCCTTTCATCATTGCCCTGCTCGGCTCTCATCAAGGCGATGATCTCGGCATTGCGCATCAGCACGGCATCCACCTTCGCCGTGCCTTCATCTATCTGGTCAAGCGGCTCGGGTCGCGCCATTGCCTTTGTTCCGCTGGCTTTGTCACGTTAACTGGCGGTCTACGACGGCCTGGGCGAGGATGATGACATGAAGAAGCTGCCAGACCCGCACCATCGCCACCGTTTCCCGGCAGACCTCATCAGCCACGCCGTATGGCTCTAT
>NZ_LMUQ01000063.1:79918-79997 GCF_009765865.1 Acidisoma sp. L85 | reverse complement strand
GGGCGAGGATGATGACATGAAGAAGCTGCCAGACCCGCACCATCGCCACCGTTTCCCGGCAGACCTCATCAGCCACGCC
>NZ_LMUQ01000063.1:0-79908 GCF_009765865.1 Acidisoma sp. L85 | reverse complement strand
GACGAGGGTGTGCTGTGAACGCACGACCAGCGATGGAAGTGCGGAGCTGCATAGAAGATGAGGGTGGGCCCCTCGAAGCCGACCGTCAGGGGCAGGCTTCAAACTACCGCAAGCTGCGACGGTAAAGAGCCGTTGTGGTGAGCGTTGCGGAAAAGGCGGGACTTGATCCCGTCAGGTGAGGTTCAGAGAGACGAGCGAAAGCGAACCGCTGATGACGTGTCGAAAAGTGCAAGACGATGTCGAAACCGGGTGGAACTCGTTAACCCGGGACGAGTCTGGGGGATGGCCTGATTTCTGCCCAGGCGGCATCCGGCATAAAGGCGGCGTGACTCTGAACCAGGCTTCTATGTGGAACGCAGGAACCTGTCGCCCCGATGCTAAGGGAGAAATCCAAATAGGTGGACCCTATGAGGATGAGAGTACCGATGCGGGGCACAGGGGCGGAGCAACCCGTAGTAGTGATGAAGGTCCTGTAATGGGGCTGGAGCGAAGGGGTTGCATTGTTCAGCTCTGGCCTGAGGGCAACCAGCAACGGGAGGACCCTCATGGATAGAGCCAAGCCGTATGACATTCCGAAAAGGGAAGTAGGGGAAGCCTATAAGAGGGTTAGAGCCAACCAAGGGGCGGCTGGCGTAGACGGCCAGACGATTTCGGACTTTGAGGCTGATCTTGGGAACAACCTCTACAAACTCTGGAATCGTCTGTCGTCCGGCAGCTACTTTCCGCCACCGGTGCGGCGGGTCGACATACCAAAGAGCGATGGCAAGACGCGCCCTCTGGGGATTCCCACGGTCGCTGATCGCATCGCCCAGATGGTGGTCAAACGGCATCTGGAACCGTTGGTGGAGCCGCAATTCCACCCGGATTCCTATGGATACCGGCCCGGCAAATCGGCGCTTGATGCAGTCGGCATGGCGCGGCAGCGATGCTGGCGTCGTGACTGGGTTCTTGATCTCGATATCAAAGCCTTCTTCGACAGCATTGAAACGGAACTGCTGATGCGGGCGGTGCGCAAGCACACCGATTGTCCGTGGGCGCTTTTATACATCGACAGATGGCTGAAAGCGCCGATGCAGATGGCGGATGGGAGCATCATCGGGCGAGAGAGAGGGACGCCGCAGGGTGGGGTCATCAGCCCCCTCTTGGCCAATCTCTTTCTGCACTACACGTTCGACTTGTGGATGCGCCGGAACTTCCCGGACATACTGTTCGAACGCTATGCCGATGATGCGATCTGTCACTGTCGCACTGAAGACCAAGCCACAGCGCTGCGGACTGCTCTTGAGGCGCGGTTTGCGGAGTGCGGACTAACGCTGCATCCTGAGAAGACGAAGATCGTCTATTGCAAGGATGGAAGTCGCCGTGAAACTCACCCGACCTTCAAGTTCGACTTTCTTGGCTACGCTTTCAGGCCAAGGATGGTGAGCAAAAGGGCCGGGGGGATGGGCGTCTCGTTCAGTCCCGCAGTCAGCACAAAGGCCCTCACGGCGATCCGTCGGGCTGTTCGGAGTTGGTCGATGCATCGACGAAGTGACAAGACCCTGGATGATCTCGCGCAGATGTTCAACTCGAGCATTCGCGGCTGGATCAACTACTACGGGCGGTTCTGCCCTTCGGCCCTCTATCCGACCTTGCAGCGCATCGACCTTACCTTGGCGCGATGGGCAAGCGGAAAGTTCAAGTCCCTGCGCGGGCACAAGCGGCGATCCCGACACTGGCTGGCGCGCATCGCACGCCATCAGCCTCGGCTGTTCGCTCACTGGAGCCTGCTCTATGGAAGCGGCCGAACAATGGGAGCCGGATGATGCGAGAGTATCACGTCCGGTTCTGAGAGAGCGCGGGGATGCAACTGCCCCGCGCCACTCGCCTCTTCGTCCGGATCCGGGGTGAGCTGCATTATCTTTGGCGTGCCGTCGATCAAGATGGGATCGTGCTCGACGTCCTGGTGCAGCGTCGCCGCGATGCCGGAGCGGCGAAGCGCTTCTTCAAGCGGCTGCTGAAGGGTCTGCAGTATGTGCCGCGCGTCCTCATCACCGACAAGCTGGGCAGCTATGGCGCGGCGAAGCGTACGCTGATGCCCGATGTCGAACACCGCAAGAGCCGCTACCTGAACAATCGAGCGGAGAACTCGCATCGACCAACTCGGCGCCGAGAACGGCAGATGCAGCGCTTCAAGTCGGCGCGGCAAGCGCAACGCTTCCTATCCGCACACGCCTTCATCCATGGCCACTTTCATCCGCAGCGCCATCTAACGACCGCGAGGCGGTACCGGGCAACCCGTTCAGCGGCCTTCAGGGTTTGGGACCAGGAGACGTGTACCCAGACGACAGCATAAATGCGTCGTGCTCCATGCTCCTACCCAAGAGCCCACCTCAACTGGTTAAGTTGACAATGCCAGGGGGTGCGACAGTCGTGCATTCCGGGGATACGGTGCCTTTTCCGGGCCAGGCAGAGGAGATGCACGACCTCGGCGCGGACCTCGCTTTGTTTCCCGTCAACGGCCGCTCGGCAGCGCTTGCGGCACAACGGGTCCCGGGCAATTTCTTCCTGGCCGAGGCTATCGCCACGGCGACCGCCGCGGGAATTCCGGCGATGCTCGCCTATCACTATGGCATGTTCGATTTCAATACCGTGCTGCGCAGCCTTATCGAAGCTCAGGCGTCCGAGCCCCGCCTCCCCATCTTTCTCCTACCTGCGGCAGTTGGTGTGGAATATCACCTGTCCGCGATATGCTCTCCCACGATATCGTAAAGCCTTTGCGGCACCTCAGTTGCGTGTATCCGGTGGCCACCCGTATCTGTTTTTAGTTGGTTCACCATATTCGCCTGACTGTAGTGCAATGTGCTGCTCAAATCGGTCGTCAAGACTTTCTCCTCGGCGGCCAGCCGTGGCGGATAACTGTGCCCGCTGATCTCGTGAGGTCACGCGTGGTATTGGTGCATGAGAGAGAAACTCGCAGTGGGGTTGGCCGATGCACACTGGCAACATTAGCCAGTGACGCAATGTCCATTCGTTGAAAACGCTTTCCAGCTGAGATCGCAGGTCGCGCTGCCTGATTTCTACTATGTATATAGCCTGAGCCTTCGGAACGTCGAGCTGCTGCTGCCGAAAGAGGTGATCGCGTGCTTCGTCGGGATTTGGTGTGTCGAGCAGGAAGGGCGGCCAGCCCAAAAGGCTTAGCTGCAGCGCAGGCCTGTCATGAGTCAGCGGCCCCCAACAGATACGAATCTGCTCAACGGAATCCACGGCGCAGTAGGTTATCGGGCTTCAGGCAAAAGATGACCGAAAAGCTCGCCATCGCTACCCCTTTCTTTCTGCTCCTGCCACCGAGGTTGATCGATGTGGCGCAAGCAGGAGGTCATTAGGACAAGCTAAACTCCTTTCCATTGCAGGATGTAGAGCCCCGCATTGTAATCGGTAATGTACATAAGCCCGTCCCTCTGGACGTTGACGTCGCAGGTGTGGATGACGCGGTGGCGGTCAGGACGGGTATCCAACCACTGCTCGGGTGTGCTTGGCACGAAGAAGCCGATTTCCTGAGGCTGGAACTGGTTGCGGATGTCGAATACTCGAACCCCAGCATTCTGGTAGGTTGCAAAGATGATTTCAGAGCTCTGAAAACAACCTGGCCTATTTTCGTGCAGATTGTGAGGGCCGAAATGGCCGCCCTTGGCGACGTAATCCTGGTCACGTGGTGTCGGAAAGGTCGCGACAGTCACCGGGTTCTGCGGCGTGCGGATATCGACCACCCAAGTATATTTCATGGGCTCCTGGTCGATGTCGAGAACCGCCTCATCCGCTACAATGCATAGTCCGCGATCGACCAGCGGCAGAGCACTATGCGTGCCACCAGCGAAGGGCGGCGACCAATTGGTATGCGAGATGAGCTTTGGCGCGGCTTTATCCGAAATATCGAGCAGAGTGAGGCCACCATCCCGCCAGGATGCATACGCCACGCTACCATCGATCACGGCATGATGAAGCGCCACGCGGCCGGCCATCGTCATCGTCTCGCCGCCCGCGGCCCACATTCCGGGTAGCGCCCAGCGGCCAACTTCGCGCGGCTTGGCGGGATTCTCCATATCAATAACGATAAAGATGTGGTCCGTGTAGCCGTCGAGCAGAGCGGACGCATAGGCATAGCGGTCTCCAACCCACCAAATTCGATGCAGGCCCAGGCCTTCCACCTCCATAAAGCCAATTGCACGTGGATGCGCCGGGTTAGAGATGTCGTAAACGCGCATGCCGGCGGTATAGTCTTCACCTCTCTTCCCGAACTTGCTCGAATGCACACCTTCAATCGAGTGGCCGTAATATTCGGTCTCTTTTACGTAAACGGAATAGAAGTTGAATTCTTCCACCACAAGAAGAAGATCGTTGGCGGTTTGTATGTGCACCGACCATGACCGGTTATGTGTTGGCAGAAAGTTTACCGGGGCGGGGTTGCGCGGATCACGCACGTCGATGACGCTGACGCCACCGCTGAAAACGTGGCTGACGAAGGCGTGGCCCTTGTGTATCATACATTGGATGCCATCAGCGCGCCCAGCCTGGTTGCTGCGCCCAACGAATTCTATATTCTTTGCGGAGTCGAAGAGTTTGCTCATCATATGTTCTCCATCGAGAGTTTTTATCGCTCCTCACGCGCGCTTGGCAAAAACGAGATCTTGGACCACGGCAGCATTATATGTCTTTAGATAGCGATCTTTCGCCAGGGGTAGATGTTCCTTCACAAGAGCAACTAGTCGAGGGCGGTCGCATTGCCGGCAGGCTTCGATCATCGCCCAGTGATCGCGGCAAACCTTGGTGAGGAAGTTCGGGTCCATGTAGGGGTGAAACCGCACCGTAAGCGCCCGTATGGCACAAAGATCGATCATTTCGGTAAGCACGGGGTTTCCCAGCTGGGCATAGAGGTGCCGGTGGAAGCGGTTGTTGTGGTCAAAGATGCGCCTAAGATCCTGATGCGCAACGGCCTTCTCATGGTCGTGCTGGATCGCGACGAGCTCGGTCATGGCCTCAGGTTTCAGTGGCAGGGGCATCGCCTCGACAGCAGCCGTCTCCAACAGCATCCGCACCGCGTAGATCTGCTCGACACGCTCTGGTTTGAGGTCGCGCACCGAGGCACCTTTATTGCGCTGCCGATCAACGAGCCCGGCCTGCTCGAGCGCTAACAAAGCCTCGCGTACGGCTGCCCGATGGGAGCGGAAACGTAGTACTAGATCGGCTTCGACCAAGCGTTCACGGGGGTTGAGGCGTCCGAAGACGATGTCATCGCGGAGGGCCTCAACGATTTCTTGGCCTGAGGCGGATAAGGATGAGTCGGGCTCCTTCGTCATGCAATGAATTCGGCCAGGAGGCGCTTCGATGCCGCCGTCATGAGCCGCAGATCCGAACCGGTGACAAATAGGCGATAACCCTCCGCCTGCATCCGTTTGGCGTAGGCTGTGGTTTCGCAGGCAAGGCCGGCCATGATGTTGGCTCTCACAGCGCTTTGCGCGATTCGGTGAAGCGCGTCGAGGACTGTCTTGTCGTCGGTATCCATACGTGGTGGCCGGCCTAGGCTGGCCGCAATGTCGCTCGGTCCTGCGAAGACGCCGTCGAGACCTGGAACTTGCGCGATAGCATCCAGTGCCTCCAGCCCTTCTGAGGTCTCGATCATTGCAATTGCTAGCACCTGGTCGTTGGCCTTGCTGACGTAGTCGTCACCGAACAGCAATCGAGCTCGCACAGGGCCGAAGCTGCGCGAACCGCTCGGCGGGTAACGGCAGGCGGAGACCAGCGTCTGGGCTTCGGCGACGGAACTCACCATCGGGCAAATGATGCCGCTCGCTCCAGCGTCTAGAAGCCGTCCAATTAGGGCGACGTCCAGCGCCGGTGGACGCACCAGCACAAGGGCGCCGAGATTGGTCGTGACCTGCAATAGCGTCACCATCTCCTCAAAGCCAGTCATGCTGTGTTGCATATCGGCCACCAGACAGTCCCAACCCAGCCGCGCAATCATTTCGGCTGACAGCGGTGAGGCGCTGTGTAGCCAAGTCGTCCGTATTCCACGTCCGTTAGGACCCGCTAGGTCTATCAGATTCTTGGGCGGCATTACGGACCCTCCACGTGCAGGTGGGATATAATCGTTTACCAGGATTGTCAAATCGGATTGTTTGACAATCCTGGTAAACACCGGTAGATCGATCGAAGTCCCGCAGAGACGGGGAGTGGACTTGTAAGGGGAGGACATGCAGGACATCGGCGAACCCATCTCGTGCGCTGCAGCTGCTGACTTCAAGCCGACGATAGCCGCTTGTCGTCTGATTGGAGCGGGGAAGCGCTTTTTCGGGACCTGGGCCGTTCGTCACGTCGATCTCGAGTTCCGCGCCGGTGAGGTGCACGCAGTAATGGGCGAGAACGGAGCTGGCAAAAGCACTTTGATGAAAATGCTGCACGGAGTCCACCTCCCCGACGAGGGTCAGGTAGAGGTCTTTGGACGGCTCGTGACGCTGACTTCACCCCGTGCCGCGGAAGCCGAAGGCATTGCAATGGTGCCGCAAGAGCTCGACCTGTTCCCCGATCTGTCGATCGTCGAGAACCTCTTTGTCGGACGGAAGAGGCCGCGAACCCGCCTCGGCACCTTTGACTGGGCGACGATGCGCCGCTCTGCACTCTCCGCCTTCGCACGCCTCGATATTGCAATTGACGTTGATGCGCCGATACGCTCGCTCTCAGGGGCGAATGCCCAGATGGTCGAGATTGCACGCGCGCTGATGCACGACGCGCGCATCGTGATCATGGACGAGCCCACGGCGGCGCTCACAGAACGCGAGGCGCAGCGGTTGTTCGGGATCTTGGGCGAGCTCAAGCGGAGGGGTGTCGCAATTATCTATATATCGCATCGTCTCGACGAAGTCTTCCAGATCGCCGATTACATCACTGTGATGCGTGACGGAGAACGCATCCATACCGGCCCCACCAGTGGCCTTGAAATGACAACCCTGATCCAGATGATGATCGGTCGCCCGCTCAGCAAGTTGTTCCACCGAACGCGCCACCCGGCCGGTGACACTATGCTCGAGTTACGAAGCCTGAGCCGACGCGGGGTTTTTGGTGACATCTCCTTCACGGTTCGTCGCGGTGAGATCGTCGGCATGTCGGGGCTTATTGGAGCCGGCCGGTCCGAGGTGGCGCAGGCAATCTTCGGCATCGCGCCGGCGACCGATGGACAGATCCTCATCGCAGGACATCCCGTCTCCATCGCGACGTCCCGGCAAGGCATCGGCCATGGCATCATCTATGTGCCAGAGGAACGCCGCTCGCAGGGTCTCGTGCTGGAATATGCAATCGACTGGAACATGACGTTCAGCGCGCTTGACCGCATCTCGCGCGGTGGTTTCGTTTCTCGCCGGCGAGAGAAACAGATCGCCGAGCGATTCCGCGGCCTGTTTTCAATACGCTGCAACAGCATAGGTGCACCAGTCGGCTCGCTATCGGGCGGTAACCAACAGAAGGTGCTGTTAGCCAAAGCGCTCGTGGTTGAGCCCGACATCATCCTGCTCGACGAACCGACCCGGGGCGTCGACGTCGGCGCTAAGGCCGAAATATACCGCATCATTGACGATCTAGCGGCGGCCGGAAAAGCCGTGCTCGTGGTGTCGTCGGAGATGAATGAACTGTTATCGATGGCGGACCGGATCCTAGTGATGCATCGCGGCCGTCTGACTGGCAGCTTCGAAGGTCCCGACTTCCCTGTCGCTGCGATCGGCGCTGCGGCTGCGGGAATCGTGGCCGAGCACAATGAGGATGTCACGCTGCATCCCGGAGCGGTCGTGTGAAAGGTCTGTGGGTCGGCCGCGTCATCAGACGGCCGGAAGCACCGCCGCTCGCCTTTCTGGTGATCATGGCGATCCTGTTGGGTCTCACCACGCCGCGCTTTCTGGCTGGGGCCAACCTGTTGAGTATCGTGAGCCAGGTCTCAGTGGTGGGAATAGTGTCGCTCGCGCTCAATCAGGTGATCCTGTCCGGCGAAATTGACGTCTCAGTCGGCTCCCTGCTCGCCGCCTGCGCGTTCACCTTCGCCACAATGGCCCATGCCACGTCAGGGCTGCTCTTGCCGCTGCTTGCTTCGATCGCAGTGGGAGCCTTTATTGGCTTGCTCAACGGCGCCATCGTGACGATCGGCCGTGTACCCTCCATCGTCGCGACTCTCGGGATGCTGCTTGGATTGCGCGGCGTGGTGCTATTGCTGGGCGCTAACGGCATTCTCCTGGTGCCAAATGCGGCCCGTCAATTCGGACTTGGTACGGTCGTGGGCGTACCCACACCCATCGTCTTTCTGGTGCTGGTCTTCGCTGTATTCGACATCGCCAATCGCCATACTGAATGGGGCCGTGACATTCTCGCTGTGGGCAGCAACCGGCGTGCCGCCGATGCCGTTGGCCTGCGTGCGGGCTTCGTTAAATTCCGCTGCTTTGTAGCAGTAGGCCTCGGCTGCGGTATCGCGGGGGCGGTCTTCGCAGGCCAGATTGGCGAGATCCAGGCTACTGCCGCGACCGGCTTCGAGCTGCAGGCCATCGCCGCGGTGGTTCTCGGCGGCACTAGCATTACAGGCGGCCGCGGTTCGACCTTCGCCCCGGTGTTTGGCGCCTTGCTAGTCGGCGTGATCCTCAATGCCCTGACGCTTAACAGTGTGCCGGGTACCTTCGAACAACTTGTACTTGGGACGCTCATCTTGGCCGCGATCTCTATCGATGCCGTCCGGTTCCGCGCCTTAAGGAGGGCATCATGAGCCCGACAATCGTAGGGCCGTTGACCCCTACCGAGGCGCCTAGGCGCCGCAGACCCTCCCTAACCCGCACGATGGTTCTATTCCTGCTCCTGCTCGCGGAGTTGACCGTCTTCAATCTGCTCTTACCGGGCTATATGAGCCCCGGTAGCCTTCTCGATACCTCGCGCACCTTCGTCGAGACCGGCATCCTCGCGCTCGGCATGACCTTCGTCATCATCTCCGGCGGCATCGACCTATCGGTCGCGTCGCTGCTGGCGCTCGTTTCGGTGGTGATGGGACTTAGCTTTCAGGCTGGCCTGCCGCTGCCCGCGGCCATGCTGCTTGGCCTCGCTACGGGCATTGGGGGCGGACTGCTGAACGGTGCGGCAGTCGCGTATCTCGGGCTGCATCCCTTCGTCGTGACACTTGCTACCATGGCGATCTATCGCGGCGCGGCCTATGCTATCTCCAATGCGGCCGCGGTGTCGGACTTTCCGCCGTGGTTCACCACCATCGGCCAATCCTATTTCATAAACGGGCTGGTGCCCACGCAGCTGCCCATTCTTTTGGTGGCAGCGATTGCGCTGTGGCTGTTGTTGTCCCGCACTAGCTTCGGCCGCCGCGTCTATAGCGTTGGCGCCAATGAACTCGCCACGCGTTTCTCGGGCGTATCGGTGGAACGCACTAAGCTCGCGATCTACGGTCTAATGGGGGGCTTGGTCGCCGTAGCAGCGATCATCCAGACCGCAAGGCTGTCCACTGCTCGTGCTAATGCTTCAATGGGCCTGGAACTGCCTGTGATCGCTATGGTTGTGCTGGGGGGTACCCGGATCACCGGAGGGGCGGGCGGTATCCTCGGCACCCTGCTTGGCGTCCTGGTGCTGGCATATTTGCAGGACGGTCTAGCCTCAGTTGGTGTGCGCAATGACTGGGGGCTCGTCGTGGTTGGCGCATTCCTCATCCTGGGCGTGCTGGCCAATGAACTGTTTCGCAAGTCGCCACGCTGACATGCGGGCTCACTCAACCGGCGGAACGTCGGTAACCCTACAGGGAGAAGAAGATGCTTAACTTTAACGAGCTGCCGACCCGCTTATGCAGGCCCACTAGGCGGCAAACGCTGCGGGGCATTGGCGCGGGGCTCCTGGCTAGTGCTAGCACGTTGCTAAGTCACTCCGCGCTGGCCGAGGGCAGTACCGTCGCCTTCGTGCCAAAATTCACCAGCGATCCGTATTTTGTGTCGGCCAACCACGGCGCGCAGGAGGCTGGTAAGGCTCTCGGCCTGACGGTCCATTATAACGGACCAGTTGATGCCGATGTCGCTGGTCAAGTCGATATCGTTGACCGACTGGTTCGCAGCGGAGTCTCGGCGATCTCTATCTGCGCGCTGGACCCCACTGCACTTGCGCCGTCGCTGCTGCGCGCTCGTCGAAAGGGCATCAAGGTCAATACCTGGGATGCGGATGTGACGCCCAACGCGCGCGAAGTCTTCCTCAACCAGGCCTCCTACTCCGCGATTGGCAACGCCATCGTCGACATCATGGCGAAGGGCGCTGGCACCTCGGGTGATTTCGTGATGGTGACCGGATCGCTCACCGCATCTAACATGCTGGCCTGGATGAAGGCTATCAAAGACACTATCGCTGCGAAATATCCCGGCATGGTCATTAAGACCACACTGTTGGGCGAGCAAGACATTCAGAAAGGCACCGACATCACTCTAAACTACCTGCGTTCACACCCCGAGACCAAAGGCGTCTTCACTGTCGACGGCGTAGCCGAAGTCAGCGTCGCTGAGGCGGTCAAGCAGCTGGGGCTTTCGGGCAAGATTACGATTGCCGGGATTGGTGTGCCGAACTCTATTCGTCCTTACATAAAGAGCGGCATCGTCAAGGAAGCCGTGTTGTGGAGCCCGGTCGATATCGGCTACGCCGCGATTTATATTACGAAAGCGCAGTTGGACGGCACCCTGGATCCGGCGAAGGGCTCTGTGGCGGCCGGGCGTCTGGGGAATTTGAAGTTCACGGCGAAGGACGAGATCTTACTTGGACCGCCGCTGATATTCACGCAAGCCAACATCGAGAACTATCACTTTTGAGTTCCGGCAGGGCCGGTCAGGACCGGCCTCACCGGCGTCAGAATGCCCGCAAGCTCAAACACGACGTCTAGCGCCGAAATCCTGCCGTCAACGTGGCTAAGGCAACCGTCTCGGCTACTTTCGTGAACAAGCGGTCAGAACAGGTCACTATCAGATGAAAAACCGCAAGAAAGTCCTCGTTATCCAGCCCATCAGTGATGAAGCGCTACGTCTGTTCGATGAGCATGGCGGGATCGAATACGAGATATTGACTGATACAAGTGCGGAGAACATAGCTGCTCACATCAACGGTGTCGATGCGATCACTATCCGCGACGCACCGTTGCCGGCTTCTGCGTTGGTGAACGCGCGGACGCTGCAGGTCATCTCGCGCCACGGCGTGGGATACGACAACGTGCCGCTTTCCTTTTGCAACGAGCACAAGATCCCGGTGACAATCATCGGCGATGTTAATGCAGTGTCGGTCGCCGAGCACGCACTTTTCCTGATGCTGGCCGTAGCCAGAAACGGCGCCCGCTTCGACCGCGCGATGCGGGCGGGAGACTTCGGAATTCGGAGCCGCATGACAGCGATGGAGCTACGCGGCAAGACGCTACTACTAGTTGGCTACGGGCGCGTTGGCCAGGAACTTGCCAAGCGCGCGAGGGCGCTGGACATGTCGATCGTGGGCTTCGACCCCTTCATCGAGCCTTCGCACTTCCCGGCGGTGACGTTCTTCCCTTCCCTGGAGGAGGCGCTGACGGCTGCCGACGTGGTGTCGTTGCATGTGCCACTTAGCGACAAAACCCGGAACATGATCGACGCCGAGACACTGACTCAGATGAAGAGGGGCGCGATTCTGCTGAATTCGTCTCGCGGCGGCATTATAGACGAAACCGCACTCGTAGCATCGCTCGAAAGCGGCCATCTGCGCGGTGCCGGACTAGATGTGTTCTTGCGGGAGCCATTGCCAGCTGACGATCCCCTGTTTGCACGTGAGGAAATCGTCTTCAGTCCGCATTGTGCGGCCCTAACGGCCGAATGTTTGGTAGAAATGGGCAAAGCAACAGTGCGAAACGTGCTCGCAGCCTTTGACGGGACATTGGATCCAGCTCTGGTTGTTAATCACCTCAGCCTTGTGGGATATTAGGACCGACGTAACTCACAGAAAAAAGCCAGCAGGCCGATCAATAGTCGGGTGCACCTTTGTCCAGATCTAGCTAGCGTATGGCAGATCGAGAGAGGTGCCGCCCCGGCATTACAATGGGCCGTCTATTAATACGCGATTAGAACCCTAAGCGCGTATAGAGTGTGGTGGCGCCAGACGGCGTAGGGGCCGACAAATTGCGCACTCTGCCCGTTAGAAGGAGACGCAGATGCCCCGTCTCGAGCACGCTTTGCAGCCAGGCTGCGGCCAACATCCCAGTCGTATGCTCAACCGCCTCCACAATTGAGGCCACAGCCCCGAGGTGGGTTATGTAATCCTCACCGGAATACTTGCGCACCTGGCCAGCATGGGCAGCTGTCGCGAACGCCTTCGCACGAGCGACAACGTCGCTCGCTCCGCATCAGTCATGGCTGTCCCTACTGTCGGTCTTTATGATCCGTAGCGTGCCCGTTGAGCGTGTCAGCGCACCCTAATCGGCCCTTTGCCTTCTGCGAAGGCACTTGATGGCTGTGATAAGCCTTTTCGCATGGAAAAGGGGCATCAAACCCACCCACGATTGGGCTCGGGGTTCAGTGCTAGACCCAGGCGTGACGTTGGTGAGGCGTGAGGGTCGAGCAATAAAACAGCGCGAAGCCAAGATTGCGGGCGAGATCAACTGAGGCAGCTGGCGAAGAACGCCCACCAACTCATGGTGATGGCGAGATGATAGCACGACGCCGTTCTGATCCACGGCGCGCCAGAGATAGCGTAATTCACCTGAACGCGGATGAACACCTCGTCGAGGTGCCATTTATCACCGGGCCGAGGTCGGCGGCGAGCAGATTGTCGGCGAAGGCTGATCCAAACTTCAGGCACCATCGGCGGACGCTCTCGTAAGAGACGATGACGCCGCGCTCGGCTAGCAGCAGCTCAACATCTCGGAAGCTCAGGCTGAACACGTGATAGAGCCATACAGCGTGGCTGATGAGGTCTGCCGGGAAACGATGGCGATGGTGCGGGTCTGGCGGCTTCTTCATGCCATCATCCTCGCCCAGGCCGTCGTAGACCGCCAGTTAACGTGACAACGCCCCGCTGAGTACGCACCACATTTCACTCGTGCTCTGCCGCTTTTCCTCTTGCTCCGCGTTTTGCGTATCTTCGTCACAGCATACACGTGCTGCCGATTCTACGCGGCCAGCGATACGATCAGCGCCGTCCTCGAAATCGTAGGATTCGGGGTAAGTCGCTCGAAATTGAGTCGACAATCTCTTGGGCGAAATCCTTATGGATTCCAGATTGTTCGAGATAACTCTGCTCGTAGCGCTCGAAGACTTGAATAAAAGAATGGAACGTCCTAGTGGATTGAATCTAACACTTGATGCCCGCGCCTGACGGCAGAAATGATTTTCTCCGGCTCTTTTGTCCAGTGGAAGGGCCGTGGATCGGCATTGTTATCGGCGACGAAGCGGTTGATGGCGGCTTGAAGTGAGACGAGGGAGTGGAACACGCCGCGCTTGAGCCGCTGCTTGGCAAGCTTGGCGAAGAACCCCTCGACGGCATTGAGCCACGAGGCCGAGGTGGGAGTGAAATGGAATATCCAACGCGGATGCCGCTCCAGCCACGCAATGACCTTTGGGTGCTTGTGAGTTCCGTAGTTATCCATGATGGCGTGGACCTGCTTGCCCGCGGGAATCTCAGCCTCAACGGCGTTAAGGAAGCGAATGAACTCCTGGTGCCGATGATGCTGCATGCAGCGGCCGATGACGCGGCCTTCCAGCACGTTCAGCGCGGCGAACAACGTGGTGGTGCCGTTCCTGATGTAGTCATGGCTCATAGTGCCGCAGCGTCCCTTCTTCAGGGGCAACCCGGGCTGAGTGCGGTCGAGCGCTTGGATTTGGCTCTTTTCGTCAACTGAGAGGACGACGGCGTGAGCGGGTGGATCGACATAGAGCCCGACAACGTCGCGCAGCTTGGCGGCGAAGTGCGGATCATTGGACAGTTTGAATTGGCGGATCCGATGCGGCTGCAGGCCGTGAGTGCGCCAGATGCGCTGCGTTGCGCTGAGACTGATCTGGGCGGCCTTTGCCATCGCCCGCCCCGTCCAATGCGTGACCTCGCCGGGTGGCGTCGACAGTGTCAGGGCCACAACTCGATCGGCCACATCCGATCCAAGAGAAGGGATACGCGACGGCCGCGTCTTGTCTCGCAGGAGCCCGTCCATACCCGCCTGCATAAACCGTTCCTGCCAACGCCAAACAGCCGTCTTGGCCTTGCCTGTCCGCCTCATGATCTCAGCGGTACCATGACCCTTTGCCGTCAAGAGGACGATCTGTGCCCGCCAAACATGTTTCTGCGGGCTATTCCGAACGGTCACGACTGCTTGCAGCCGGACCTGATCAGCCGGGCTAACCTCGACGACGATACCTGTGCGCATCGCGCTAGATTCGCACGTCCCGTCCGATCAAGGAATCCCTAATGGGAATCTTCCGTCAGGTTCTATCCACTAGTCCCGACAAGCGGATGGTTAATGGCATTTCCCATCACGGCAAATGCCATCAGGATGTCCATTTGAAGTTCCGAATCACTCGCTAGTTCAGAGAACTCGGTACAAAGCACTGCGAGGCATTCACCGGCCTTCTCGACCGTCATCTTTTTGCCCCCCGCAGGACGACAAGTCAGCAGTTTCTGCGTTTGGGCTGCCCAATAGGCTGGTTCAACAGAAGTCCCATTTGCGTCCGTGTTGTTGCCCCTCAATTTCCGGACAGTGCGACCTCACCGGTTGAAGTTGCGTTGAGATGGATGAACTCCCGAGGGGACCGATAGCCAAGCGAGCGGTGCGGATGCAACGCATTCTATTGCTCGAACCAGGCGGGGAGCGTTTGGATGACTGTCGCGGCGTCGGGCTTTGGATTGAACGCCCATGGTCGAACGTTCGCACTAAGGCTTCTGCCACGCCGTTGAACTGCCACCGTTCTTTGCCACAATGACGAAGCTTCCACTTGACCGAATTAACGAGAACTCATGCGCTTTGATCAGCAACAGGGTCATACGCGAAGACCGGAGGAGTGGAAAGGGAGAATCCCTCCCAGCGTTCATCCTTGTCAACGAAGTTGACGCCCATGTTCCCCACACTGGTGCAGACGTATGGCCGGGTCCAGTTGGGTGGAAGATCAGGCGAACCGCTCGCCATGGCGGCGTTCGCGCTCGATACCAAGATTGCCATGATCGCGCACACGACTACTCGCATCTACGCCTCCCGCAATACCGCTTAGTCGCTCACGCAGGACTATCGCTGGACCTGTCTGCGACCACAACATTTCAAAACATTTCCTTAAAGACTTACGCCGCCGGCGAGCGATTTCGTGCCGGCGCTCCAAGTCGCCGAGCCGGCCATATTGCTCCAGTCGGTGCTTTCTACGACTTCCCGAGATGCTGATGCTGCGTTAAACTTGTCAGCAGACATGCATTCTCCAGCAGGAAGATAGCCCACTGAATCCTCGTTCAGGTCAACCGGCGCGCTGTTCTGCTGCCGGACACGCCAAGGACGACCACCCCTGTACAGATGCCCAAGAGCCCTGCTTTACCCAATTTAGCCGCTCAGCATTTTTGAACCTCCTCCCGCCAGCTTGACCAACCAAAGACGCCGCAGTCGAGGTCGTCAGGTTCCCCTTTCGAATGTTACGACCATTCAAAGAGGCATCGCAGCATCATTGTCCTCCGTCATTATGCTGTTGTTACTCGGCCAGTAGAAAAGGCTATTAGGTAGTACTAAACCACCCCCTTCGGATACCTAAAGGTATATCTTGAAGGTATCCCGACCTAGCCAAATCTCTCGACGTCTGGGCCGTAAAGCCCGACACGCGGAGGGCGGACATGGTTGATCGGGAACATATCCGCCTGTTTATTTCCGAGTATCTCGCTCTCCAGATAGAGAAACTCCCCGATGACGCCAGCCTTTCCTCCGATCTCAATCTCGACAGCTTCAAGTTGATTATCCTCCATATGGCTTTGGAGGAAGAGTGTGGCGTTGAGGTTGAAGCCGACGAGAACATGTCGACCGTCGGGGAAATGATAGACTCGATGCTGGCGGCGCAGACTGCAAAGCCCCAAGCGTCGTTACGGATTGTTCCAAAAGCATCGGGCACTTGATGTGCGATAGCGTACGGGATTCTAGTTCAGAAGAGGGCAATAATTCCGTTTCGCAGTGTGATAAAGTCGCCTCAGCAAATAGATACGAGGTTCTTCTGGAACTTTCGAGAAATTCACCGGCAGCCGGTCAACGACGCGCATGTTGCGGAACTACCACGTTGCTTTTGTCGCATCCATTTTGGTGTCTGGGCTCGCCGTTCCTTGCGGAGGCGGGCTTTCGCTTGGGTATTGGATCGATCCGACGGATGGAGCCGGTGCCACCCTCCAGCACGTCAATCGGGGACGTGGTCGTTGTGGACGGGGAGGCATATCATCGCGCCCGCCGTGACTGGACGAAGCTTGAGGGCCTCAAGCCACCCTCCTGAGCGGGATTAACTTGCGAAATACCGGCCCGCCGCGCAAATTGATCTGCCAGAAAACCGCCATTGAAGCGGTTAAAGCCCGGGGACAAACGCAATGTTCGCATCGATCCGCATTTACGACAGCGTCAGCGATGTTTCTAAAGTTGCCCAAGGCGTGGAAAAGCTGGTTATCCCGATCCTAAAAGAGCAGGAAGGGTTCATCTCCTACAACCTCGTCGCCGCCGGCATTGATTCGGTTATCTCAATCAGCACGTTCGAAACCTTTGAACAGGCCGAGGACGCCAACACCGTGATCCGTCAGGTCGTAAAAGACACGATGTCAAGCCTTATGCCGAATCCTCCGAAGGCCATTGTCGGGGAAGTGATTAGCTATCTCGGGAAGTAGGTAGGGCACCGATGATCGCGTGGAGCTCAGCCAATGCCTTGTTGCTGATTTCGCCGCTTAGGTGTCTGTTTCCATTTGGCGCCTCCGCGACTCAGCGCGCCAACGTTTCATTGTTGCTACAGTCAGGATGGTAGATATGGCTCCAGAACTTCCAATCTTTCGGACAAGCCTTCTGCCGGGCTTCCGTTGAGCGGGTATAGGGCTCGCAGCGCAGGATGACCCCGACGTCTGACGGGAAACTCGCTGCCTTCGACAGGAAGACGGTTGACGCAAGGCGTGCCTGGACCGGGTTAAGGCAGCGGACCTAGTTTGCGCCGACGCGTCCGTTAATTGAGCTTTCGGCTTATTAAAAGCCGCCCTTATGCGGATCGCCTTGAGTTTAGTCCCATTGCGTATCCGCACCAAAAGAAGCAACTGAAGTTTTGTGCATTTTTACTTGCGGCGCCAGCTCAATGGCACAATCCTTGCGTCGCCTCGACAAATCGACCGACGGGGAAGGGATGCCGCGCTACTCGCTTCTGCTCTTCGATCTTGATGGCGTTCTCTGCACGAACCACAGGCGGCGGCGGTGCGCCTATATCGGCGCTTGTGCAGGCCTGAAGGCTGAGGAGGTCGAGGCCGCTATCTGGGGGTCCGGCATTGAGACGCTGGGAGACGCTGGAGCGCTCGACGAATTAGCCTATCTACAGGCCTACCATGATGCCCTTAGCTATCCCCTGGCCCTGGACGAATGGATTGACGCTCGCCGCGTCGCGACTGAACCGCACCACGACGTCATGGATTTCGTGCGCGAGCTCAAGGGCCGTGTGCGGCTAGGCGTGTTGACGAACAACACAACGCTGATCGCGACGCACATTGTCGGATATTCCCCGAGATACCCAAACTCTTTGGTTCGGCGGTTTACGCGTCCGCCCAGTTCAAAGCCGCCAAGCCGGACCCGGCGTGCTACCTCGGCTGCCTGGCGGCGATGGATGCGCGGCCCGCGGAAACGCTGTTCATCGATGATGCGCAGGTCAACGTTGACGGTGCGGAGAGGGCGGGATTGGCGGGCCACCTCTATACGGGCCTGGATGCACTGCGGGGCTTTTTGAAAGAGCAGGCCGAATTGTAACTGCCGCCGATGCCGCTTTCTTCATTCACCAAACGGTCATTTCCTCGGGAGGCCGGCTGTTAGATAAGGATTCTGTTCCTAGCTTGGGATATCGCGACAGGATTATTCAATGCCCTACCTCCTCGTGGTAGGCGGCCGCTACGACCCTCTTTCCAGCGAACGACGCTATGATGCGGGAGACTTTCTGACCCGGGATGAGGCTCTTGCTGCCGCCCAGAAGATTATAAAGCGAAGTCTACTGGAATGCTGGCGGACGGGCATGAATACCCAGGCGCTCTTTGAGCGTTACAAAGCGTTAGGCGAATTCCCCTACATATTGTCACTGAGTGAAGGCGAGCCAGTGGTGTTCGACCCGCCAGCCTACGCGCTGGTGCAGGCGCTGCGCATCTGCGAAGAACTGGGTTAGCGTCGCAGGCGGGACACGCTGGACAATGGCCGGCCCCCTTGTGTCAAATGGCCAATCAAAAGCCAAGAAACGACGAGAGGCGTCCCGTGATCGCGACCTCCATCCGATTCGTCCTATCCAACCTACCGGCCATATTACTTCCCCTTGCCCTGATCATAGCGGCGATCCGCCGGGACCGGCGCTCCGCAGCCCACCGGTTCCTCGCCTGGATATTGCTGCTGCCTATCGGCATCACCGGTATCTGGGCGGCCGTGTTCCATATTTTCCTGCCGCACGTGGCTGCCGCCGATATCGGCTGGCAGGTCAGTCCCTTCCAATATGAAGTCGGGGTCGCGGACTTGGCGTTCGGTGTGACCGCCTGTGCCGCTTTCTGGGCGTCTCTGCCGTTTAAGGCAGCGGCAGTGCTGGTTTCCTCCATAGCCCTGCTGGGGGACGCGGTCGGCCACATCCGGCAGATGCTCGTGGCCGGCAATTTCGCGCCTGGGAACGCGGGCGTGCCGTTCTGGACCGACGTTATTGTGCCGGCCCTCGCGATCGTGCTGCTGCTGCTGGCCGCGTGGCGCGCGCGGGACCGGTTTGACCGGTGACTATTTACCGAAATGGCCCACGATCTCGCCGACCCTGGCGATGGGGAGACGAGGCATCAGGTGCTTGAACTCCGTCTGGGCAAGCTCGCGGACCATCCTGTTGGCCTCCGCAGCCTGTTCTCGGGTCTCGAAGATGCCGATGGAAATGACCGATCCGTGGCCGACGTTGACCAAGGTGTAGGAAACCATGCCGTCGTGCTTCTGCAATAGCGGGGCTATCCTGGTCTCTGCTGCGCTGCTCACAGCCTCAATGTCAGTGACGCCGTCGTATATCCGGACCGAGGCGAACATGGCTTTCTCCCTTTGCCCAAGCGGTAGATATGACCTTTGGGCGGGGAAGGGACGTGTTCAAGAGCGGGATCGAGTTTAGAGCCCCGCCTGATCGAGGGCATGCTCCGAGATAACTGCCAGCTGCGTCTCGCATTGGCCGTCAGGGATACCGACGTTGTTGCAGGCTATCCGGTATCGGTTCGCCCGCTCAAGTTCCGCGTTGGGCGGTCGAACTGACCAAACGCGGCACCAAGCGCTTCGACTTCGGCGACCCCTATCATCTCGCTATCGCCATGAGTTAGTGGGCGTTCTTCGCCAGCTGCCTCGCAGTTGATCTCGCCCTTATTCGACGAGGCAGGAGGAAGCGAGATGCAAGTGCCCTACTAGTTAGGCGATTCGTCGGTGAGGCGAAAGCTCACCCTGGGCGACTTGCGTCGGTGCCGAGCCCAAGGGGTGGGTTGCTGTTCAATCGAGAGCCTCCCTGCAGTCCGGGGACGCGGTCAGTTTCGCCAACGATCGTTATGATCACTCTGAGTCTACAACTTGAGGGCTAACGTCAACACGCGGGAAGCACAATTATCGCGTGTTGACAAAGCCGCTTGCTGCAAGTCGGCTGCAGCTCCTAGTTCACTTTTACTGCTACGGCTCTGAAAACCTCTCCATGTCTAAATGTTCGCCATGACAGGGCAAAGGTAACAGCGATCGTTCCGATCGGCGTCGCGAACATTTTGCAAGACGCTGGGCTAAATTCATGGTGTCGAAACCACAGTGTTTGCGACCGCGGCAAGCCATATCGCCACGGCTTCGGCGCCTGGGTCAGGTTTGCCCGCCACACGATCGCCGAGGTAGCTCGACCGACCGCGCCGAGGTGACATGTCGGCTGTCGCGGCGGTGCCCTCCTGAGCGGCGGCAACACTGCGTGTGAATGACGTATCGAGATCAAGACCGGAGAGAAGCGCCGCCTTTAAAGCTTCGGTGGCAGGCACCATGGCGTCCAGCATGGTGCGGTCCCCAGGCCGGGCATCACCGAGTTGACCGATCGCCGCGGCGCCTTGGGCAAAAGCTTCGGCCCAAGCTGCAGCATCGGCAGTGCCGGCACCTTCCAGCGTGCGCGCCGCGCGCAGAAGGAACACGGCATATAGCGGTCCGGAGGTGCCCCCAAGGGCACGTCGCAGCGTCGCCGACATCGCCTTTAGCGCCTCCGGGGGACGTGCCAAGTCGTATCCGGACGCTTCCGCGAGGATGGCTGCTGCGCCGCGGGCCAGGCTGATACCAAGATCACCGTCGCCCACTGCCAGATCCATCGCAGTGAGTTTCGGCTCGGCCTCGGTGAGTGCCGCACAGATAGCCCGCAGAACTGCCTCGAACATAGGTGAGGCCGTTCCGGCGGTTTTCTCGACGGGCACTTGAACGCCCTGTCGCTGCACGGGACCCGGCGCCTGCCCCGCCACCCAAGCCGGCGCGGTCGCCGCGGCGTCTAACCATTTGAGCCGCTCATCATCGAGAGCCAGAAGCGAGATTGAACAGCCTGCCATTTCGATAGCGGTCAGGAAGGTGCCGGCCCATGCCCGCTCCACCACGATCCCCTCCGCCTCCAGCACCGCCAAAGCGTGGCGCGCGACGATCGTGAGTTCCATCGCCGGTGTGCCACCGAGATTATTGACTAGAAGTGCGACCCGACTGCCCTGCACGAGAGACTTTTGGGAGATGATCTGGCGCAGCAAGGTTTCAACCAGTTGATCGGCGGGCGCCATCGCCGTGCGGCGCACCCCGGCCTCGCCATGGATACCGAGGCCGAGTTCGACTTCCTCTTCGCCGAGCGTGAAGCCTGGCTTGCCGGCTGCCGGCACGGTGCAGGCGGTCAGCGCCACCCCCATGCTTCCGAGTTCCGTCACCGCAGCCTGTGCCGCCTGTTTGACGGCCGCGAGATCGAGGCCCGCGGCGGCGCAGGCACCCGCCACCTTATGGATGAACACGGTGCCCGCGATGCCTCGCCGACCGGCCGTGTCGGCGCCCCCCACAAGCGCCACATCGTCATCGACGATGACGACCTCAGCGGGGATGCCGTCGATACGCGCGAGTTCGGCAGCGAGCCCGAAATTGAGCCGGTCGCCCGTATAGTTCTTGACGATGAGCAATACGCCCGCTGGCCCAGCCACTGCACGGATGGCGGCGAGCACGGCATCGGTGCTCGGGGAGGTGAAGACATCCCCGGCCACGGCCGCGTGCAGCAGCCCGGGCCCAACATAGCCTGCGTGGGCGGGCTCATGCCCGGCGCCGCCGCCCGAGATAAGCGCCACGCCTTCCGCAGGACCGCCGGCACGGACCACGACCATCTGCCCCTCCAGGAGCGCGAGGTCGGGGTTGAGGCGCACCAAACCCTCCAGCATCTCAGGCACGATGGTGGCGGGACTATTGATGAGTTTCTTCATGGGTAAGGCTCCACGGTCTCGATGATCAGGTCACAGGGCGGCGTGCCGCCACCGGCAATGCCGGCCAATACTGCCGCGCCATAGGCGCTCAACTCGGCCTCCTGCACCGTGTGGATCGAGCAGCCGAGAACACTTGCACGCAAAGCAAGCAGCGAGCGCGATTGCGCCCAGCCGCCGGCTGCGAAAATTGCGCCCGAGGGCACGCCCATCTTATGCAGCGTCCGCAGCCTGTCTCGCGTCATGGCGGCGCTGTTCTCCAGCAGGTCACGTAGCAGCGGCCCCTCGCCCGGCTTTCCCGGTACGGGCGCACCGGCCATTACCTTGCGAAAGCCCGCGCCTGTCTCGTCCTCAGCTTCCATCAAGGGCCGAAGCACTGCGGAAAGCTCCATCACACCCAGACAGGCAATACCTGGGCCACGAATCGGTCGCGAGAATGCGAAATCCGGATGGGCTGATGGGGGCTCGTCACCAGTCACCTCGCCGTAGAGCAGCTCGGCAGTCCCCATAGAATCGATGATTGCATCTGGACTCTGCCGGCGGATTGCGAAGGCGGCCATCGGGTGATCATGGCCGCCAGAGGCAATGATCGTGCGGCTATCTGTCACGCCTGCCGCCGATAATCGCGCGGATCGCATCGTGCCGACAACCTCTCCGCCGGACAGCACGGGCGGAAGCGGCGGCGCGCTGCTTGCCTCAAGAAGCGACGGGATCCAGGCGCGGGCGCCTATGTCATAGCAGGCCGTGCGGGCTGCGAGGCTTTCGCTCATGAAGGAGCGGCCTGACCAGCGCGCCGCGGGATAATCCGTCAGGGCGACCCAACCGGCAGCCTTCGCCAAAGATGCAGGTCGGTAAGCACGGCTCCAAGCCCATTTCGCGGCTGTTCGGGAGTAACCGAGTGCGACCGGCACGCGCGGATCTTGCCACAGCGGATCGGCCGTCATGTCTCGCGCCAGAGTTTCGGCTCTACGGTCGAACCAGGGAATCGCAAGGTCGAGCGCCTGCCCTTGCGCATCGACAGGAACACCGTCCTCCCCCGTTCCGCCGGTGGCGATTGCCGCCAGCGGCCGCCTGAGGCCCGCGCCGCGGTGCCCCTGCTCCATCATCGCCTCGACCAGGTCGAGGATGACTTCCGCGTCAGCGCAGGGTCCGATTCCGTCAGAGACGCGCGGCGTCGGCTGGCTGTCACGCCAGACGACCCGCCCATCCTCCGCAAGGAAGAGGATCTTGACGTTGCTGCTGCCAAGATCGACCCCGCACCAGACGACGTCCGGCATAGCTATCGACCCACCAGCGTTCAGAGTGCGACGTAAGACTCGCGTGAGATGCGGACGAGCTCAGCCATCATACGCTCGGCCTCGGCCGGCTCGCGCGACCAGACGTTGCGGCCGACAATCAGGCCCTGTGCGCCGGCTGCGACGGTGTCGCGAATTTCGCGTACCGCATCCTCAAAACTGCCCGTCATCGGACCGCCGGCGATCACTAGCGGCACCTTCAATTCCTGCACCAGCTTGGCAGTGTAGTCAGCTCCCGGAAAGGCAATCTTCACGATATCCGCGCCAATGTCATAGGCGATGCGAGCAACTTCGAACTCCGCCGCAACCACGTCCTTGCTGCGCGGCTCGCCAAGGAGAACGGGTTCGATCATGACGGGCATGTCCCACTTCCCGGCGTCCGAAACGACCTTGCCCAGGCGTTCGGTCAGATTGACCTTCTCCTGCGTGGAGACGTTCCACGGCATCAGCAGCTTCACGCAATCGACGCCCAGCCGCACGGCGTCTTCCACCGTGGCGATGAGGTTGCCGATGCCAGTGGCCGCATCGGTGAGGTTGTAGAAACCGTCCAAGGCCATGACGCGCGACAGGTGGCTAGCTTGACCTAGTTCGACCTGAGTCTGCTTGACTAGGCCGGGGCTCATCATGAAGCCGGTCGCGCCTTTATCAGAAAGGCGGTTGAGCACCGCGACGGGATCTTCCAGGCCCCGCATCAGCTCGCGGGGGAAGATGATGCCATGATCAATGGGGCAGATGATCGCGGCGCGCCCCTGCGGAAACAAGCGCTGCATACGATATGAATTGAGCAAATTGGGCACGTTCTTCACAGTGGTCACTTTGAAGTCCTCTTTAGGAATTTGTGGAAAATGTGAGCTGGGTTTTGACAGAACCTGCCTCACCCATGCTTTGAACGGCTGCGTCAAAATCCCAGACGCTGAACCGGCTTGTCACAAGCGCCTGCGCGGCTTCTCTCATCTGCGGCATCAGCGCGACCGCCGCCGAGAACTTATCTGCTAGGGAATTGGACCCGATTATGCTGAGTTCCCGTTCGAAGACATCGAAGGGTTTCACACCGACGATCGTTTCCGGCGCGTGGACGCCGATCTGCATCCAAATTCCCATCGGATGCAGCAGATCCATCACCTGGCGCGCCGCTGGCAGCGCACCAGCCGCCTCGAAAACAATGTCGAAGTGCTCGCCCGCGAGGGCTGATGGCAACACTACTGTCCCGATGCCAACGGCATAGGCAATGGCATGTTTTGCTTCGGCCGGATCGGAAACCCAGACCTCACCCGCCCCGAGATGTCGCGCCAGAACAGCTATGAGCAATCCCATCGTGCCGGCGCCCATCACCAGGATCCTCCGGCCGCGGAGGTCGCCCGCGCGTTCGGTGGCATTCACAGCGCAAGCCAGTGGCTCTATCATGGCCGCAACTTCCGGTCCGGCCTCATCAGGCACCACGAAGGCGTTGCGTGCCGGCACGGCAAGAAGCTCCGATGCCGCGCCCTGCCGCGTGACACCAATAACCTGCAGCTTGACGCAAAGGTTGGGGCGGCCGGCGAGGCAGAAACGGCATTCGCCGCAGACCACATTCGGGTCAACGGCAACAAGGCTACCGATAGGAAACTCCGCAGCGAAACGGCCAGGCGAGACGACAATGCCTGACAATTCATGACCCGGCACGACGGGGTAAACTGCTTGGGGAAACTCGGCCTTCATGATGTGCAGGTCGGTGCCGCAAACTCCGCAAGCAGCCGGTGCGATGAGAATCTCATCGGCTGCCGGCGCCGGCCGCGCCCGCTCAACGACCGAAACGGTGCCATGTGCGTCGATCTCGACGGCACGAATCGTGGAATTTGCCATTCCAGATGTCCTTCTACTTGACCGCGCCAAAGGTCAGTCCGCGAACGAGGCTTTTCTGCACAAGCCAACCTGCGGCGACGACGGGGATATTGACGAGAGTTGCGACCGCTGCAACCTGGGCCGTGTAGAGCTTCCCGAAACTCAGGAACTTCTGCAGAAAGATGGGCAGGGTCGCGACCGTCGTCGTGAAGTTGACCGCAAGGAAATACTCGTTCCAGGCGAAGATGAAGCAAAGCAGAGCGGTTGAGGCGAGCCCCGGCCGGATAAGGGGCAGGATTATCGTCACCATCTCGCGGCTGCGGCTGGCGCCGTCCAGCCGCGCTGCTTCCAGCAACTCAGGCGGCACTTCCGTCATGAAGGAACGGGTCATCCAGATAGCGAGCGGCAGGTTCATGCTGACGTAGAGGATGACGAGCACCAACCGGGTATTTAGGAGGTCGAGGTCCTTCGCGATGAGATACAACGGCACGATACCAGCCGCGACAGGCATCATTTTTGTCGAGATAAAGAAGAACAGGACGTCTCGCCATTTCTGCACCGGCCGGATTGCCAGGGCATAGGCTGCGGGAACCGCGAGCAGTATGACAATGATGGTCGAAACACCGGCGGCGACAACGGAATTCCAAGCCGAAGCCAGGAAGCCGTTCGCGAATGCGTCCACGTAATGTGCGAAGGTTGGAATGAAGAACAATGTCGGCGGATCGGAGACCGCCTGCTGCTCCGTTTTCAGGCTGGTCAGGACCATCCAGGCGACCGGCGCGAACATCAGCAAGCCGCCTATCCACGTCGCGACAGTGGCAACTCCGCCACCGAACGACCGAGAACTGCGAAAGCTGCTCATGCGCGGCCTCCTTCACGAAGAATCCCGGCGACCAGGCGCAGCAGAGGCGTGACGAGCGCGATGGCCACGATGAGCGCAATAGTACCGTAGGCGGAGGCGCGACCCATGCTGAAGGCACTGAAAGCCTGCAGGTAGACGTAATAGGAGAGGTTTGTGGTGGCGTAGGCCGGACCGCCGCCGGTGAGCAGAGAAATGGTGGCGATATTCTCCAGAACGTACATCGCTACCAGCAGTGCCGACAGTTCCAGGAAGGGGCGCAAATGCGGAAGCACCAGTCGGCGGAAGACATAGAAACGAGATGCGCCATCGACGGATGCAGCCTCATCCACCTCTTCGGGGAAGGATTGCAGTCCCGCCAGCACAATCATCAGGACGAAGGACGACCACTGCCAAGACGAGACGAGCACTACTGAAAATACCGGATGCTCGCTCAGCCAGTCGACGCGTCCGAGACCAAGCGCGGCGGTAACTGCACCGAAGAGCCCGAAGGTCGGGTCGAAGAGAGAGGTCTTCCAGAACAGGGAGGCCGCGACCGGCATCAGGAAGAAGGGCGTGACCGCCAGGGTGCGGATTAGGTTCCGGCCCGGAAAGCTCCGGTTAAGGCCGACCGCCAGGGCCATGCCGATAGCGATTGAGAGAATTACGATCTCTCCTGTCATGAGAACTGTATGGAGGATCGTGCGCAGGAATGTGCTGTCGCCAAAAGCGAAGACGAAGTTTCGCAACCCGATGAAACGCCGCGGTGCCATGCTCAGCAAGTTCCAGCGCTGCAGGCTGAACCAGATGGTCATGACAAACGGAATCTGGGTCAGCAAGAGAACAGGCACCAGAGCTGGAAGCAGGGGCAGGCGCCGTGCCCACCCCTCCCGCCTGACGGAGGCACGAGACCGTTGTGGCCGGAGCGCGGCCACAACTACCCTGTCAGTGGCCGCCCCGCTCATCGCGCGGCCACGGAACCGGCTATGGACATCACTGGCCGTAGCCCGCGTCGTCCATGATCTCCTTGACGCGCTTCTGGCTGGTATCCAAAGCCTGGTCCACGGTCAGCGAGCCACTGATAGCGCCTGCCACCTGCTGGGATACGAAATCGCCGATCTGCACAAACTCCGGAATCGAGACGTACTGGACGCCGGTGTAAGGCACCTTGCCGACGGTCGGATGCAGCGGATCGGCGTGGTTGACGGACTCCTGCGTGATGCCGGAGTAGGCAGCGGTCGCCTTTTGATATTCGGGGATCTGGTAGGTGGAGTTCCGCGAGCCCGGTGGCACCTGTCCCCATCCGGCCTTCGCTCCGGCGAGCTGGATGTAGTCCTTGCTTGTCACCCAGGAGATGAACTTCCAGGCGGCATCCGCGTGGCGGCTTGTCTTTGGGATAGACAGTCCCCAGGCCCAGAGCCAGCCCGAATACTTAGTTTCTTTAACTGGCGCGAAGGCAAAGCCAATGTTGTTCTTCACGTCCGGCGCGGCCTGGTCAATCAAAGGTCCTGCGAAGACAGTGTCGTCATACCACATTGCTGCCTTGCCTTGAGAAAACAGCTGCAGGCACTCTTGCCACCCATCGCTCGCGGCATCGGGCTCGCCCGATTTGCGCAGAAGGTCCACGTAAAACTGAACCGCGGCCTTGGTCTTGGGTGAGGTGAGCTGCGGCGTCCAGCTCATATCGAACCAGCTGCCGCCAAACGTGTTGATAACGGTCGTCAGTGCGGCGAGGTTCTGACCCCAGCCCGGGACGCCGCGAAGGCAGATGCCCGACATGCCATGCTGAGGGTCATTCAGCTTATCCGCAAAACTCGCAATCTGATCCCAGGTCGGATGCTCGGGCATCGTGAGACCAGCTTTTGCGAAGAGATCCTTCCGGTAGAAAGTGAAGGATGACGAACCATAGAACGGCAGCCCGTAGAGATCTCCCTTGTACGAGACGATGTCGGCGATTGGCTTCGTCAAGTCGGCGACATCGTAGCCGGGATCGGCAGGAATGTAATCTTTCGATAGGTCATGCACCCAGCCCTTTTGTGCCCAAAGCGGCACTTCGTAGCTCCCAATCATAACTACGTCGAACTGCCCGGCATTAGTTGCCACATCCTTGAGAACCGTAGGCCGCAGCTCGTTCTCTGGAAGGGTCTGGAACTTGACCTTGATGTCGGGATACTTAGCGTTGAACGCGTCGATCAGCTTCTCCGCAGTTTCCATCTGTGGATTCGCGGCCATCGCAACAGTGAGGGTAGTTTGCGCGCGGGCCGAAGCGCCGTGGCCAAGCGCCCACAGCGCTGAAAGGGCGACGCCGCCCGACAGAGCCGCGCGAAAAAGGCGGCGTGAAGCTAATTTTTTTGTCATGGACATCCTCAGTTTTTGTTTACGCGGGCATTAACCTGCCCATCGGAGGCGTAGTCGGCAGGTGGTTAAGAGCGGCTCTCCGCGGGAGAGCGCTCGGCTTGAACCTCGATCTCGACCTGGACTTCGTCGCTGCGGACCCAGGATGAGTAATAATCGAACACCCGCTCGTTGGCGTCCCAGGACACCGAGCGGATCAGCAACAACGGCTCCCCCGGGCGGATGCCCAGGTGCGCCGCAATCTTCATCGACGCGGCGACAGCCGAGAGCGATCGGCGCGCGCCATGGACGTGCCACCCGGCCATGCGCAGCACTCGGTTGAGCGACGCCTTTCCAGCCAACATGCTGCCATCACCGATGACGGGCGCGAGGCTGGGAATGAGGTAATTGATGCCATAGAGGGCCAGCGCGCCATCGAGACTGCGCAGCCGCTCGACCATCACGCCGGCGCTTCCCTCGGGCAGGCGCAGCGCGTCAGAAGCTGTGTCTGGGAGCGTCGCATGTTCTACCCGGAGCACTTGTGTATCGACGGCACGCCGGTGGAAATCAGCTTCAGTCTCTGAAAAGCCTTCGGCAAACTGCAGCATCCAGCTGGGCTGCTGAGGACCGCATACAAAAGCCCCACGACGCTGAACAATCTTGATCTTGCCGCGTTCCTGAAGGCTGCGCAGCGACTCCCGCACCGTAGAGCGGGATAGCGAGAACTGCCGGCACATCTCACTTTCAGTGGGGAGCTGGTCCCCCGATGCATAACGCCCAGAAGCGATCTGCCCTTCCAGCCAGCGGCCGAGCTGCAGGTAAAAGGGTTCGGGAGAACTCCGGTCGATGTCGCCAGCAGGAAACATTGATTGGTCTTTACCTCTTGTACGGACAAGGCGTACCGGCATGACTAACGAGGCAAAAATCCCGTGTCAAGCCGAATTATCCCTTCGGCGCCGGACTAAAGGTGAGGCCAGCCGGCCGCAAACTCACGCGGCCTATGCTGTTGACGTCGAGATGGGCAGCGCAAATATGCTGACAGGTCGAGGCTGACGAGTGCGCGCTCATGGTTTACAGTGGCGTTATGGATTTCCGCTGAACATCCCGCCGGCGAATATCGTCCCGTCGATCGGTCAAAGGAAGTACAAGAACGGTCCCCGTATCGACAGCGACCGCGGCGCCTATTGCGTCCAACAGAATTCCCTACTCAACACGCTGCGGCCAGGTGCCGCAACAGTGAGCCGCTCCCCTACGCCGTGGCGCGTTCTGGGCTTCTTGTCCGACGCCGAAGGCTGCTGGCCTTCTCTCGCGGCCGTCTGGAGTGATCGCGCGTTTCAATTGATTTGCAAAGCGCAAGACAGTGACGTCCTACGGCTGACCGCCGCCTCCCGCCGCGCCATAGACTTGTCCGGTCGCAAAACTAGCATCCGCGGCCGCCAACTGGACATAGATCGAGCCAAGCTCCGCTGGCTGACCGGGACGACCAAGCGGCGTCATCCTGCCGAATTTCTCGAGCTTCTCCTGTGACGCCCCGCCTGTTACCTGAAGCGCCGTCCAAATCGGCCCAGGCGCCACGCCGTTTACACGGATACCCTTCGGGCCAAGCTGCTTGGCTAGAGATTTGACAAAGTTCATCGTAGCGGCCTCACCCATTGTGGTACTGCCGTGACCATCCGGGGGCAGAGCCTGCGCAAGGTCCTGCGGGCGATCATGAGCCATACCTTGCAGGAGATTTGGGAGCAGGACGGCCGCCCTCTACCCGAGGGCGACGACTATCCCACCATTGAGAAAATCGCGGTGACGCATTTGAACATGCCAACTGAGCTGAGAGCGTTCTTCGACTCGGCAGGAGTGGGTGCTAACGAAAAAGCCATCTAGTCCGATCCCAAGGGAGTGTTGGCATGCTTCGTCAGTTCGACTCACCTCGTGAACTGGAAGCTCCTCAAAGGCTCCCACGAATTTCCGGGGCCTGACGGCGGGACATGCATCAATGAGGCTGCAGTTGTCGCCGCAGGCCTGCCGTATCGGCTGATAGAGCGGCCAGACGATTGCCCGCCCTGCTTCTCTCGTGTTCTGGCGAGCTACGCGATCCAGTTGAACGACGGCATGGATAACGATATCCGGCAGGAGCTACTGATACCGTTCGTCGTTAGGATGGCTAACACGGCCGACGTGGAAGCGGTCGAACGGCGGCGGGCCGCTTATATGCTGGTCGAATATGTTCGCCGCATCCTGTCCATCCTTCAGGAAGCCGACGGCTATTTCGACATTGCCAAGCAATGTCGCGCCGTAGTGGAAGTTGCCGATTGTTTCGACCTCTTGGAGAGCATGAAGGCGGTCTCACCGAGCGCGGCAGATATCTGTAGCGTGTACGTGGACGTTAACATCCCCAAAATGGCTAGACGACCGGAGTTTATGGCCATGGCCGCCGGCAAGGCCGTCACCAGTGCGACCCTTCAGTGCAAGCAGTGGAAAAAAGAGTTCTTCAGCATTGCCTGTCGGATTCTCGACGAGGCGATCAGGCTTGGGAATCACGGACCGCTTGATGCGGAAGTGGCTGTCGAACGCCTCAAAGCAGCCATGCTGGACGCCTCCGACTTGGTTGGGGTTGGTGTGACCGAAAAAGCGGCTTAATCCGCGCCAAGGAGCATTGGCATGCTTCGATCCTTCGATGACCTTGTGAACTGGAAACTCCTCCCCGGCTCCCATGAATTCCCGGGGCCTGACGGGGGGACGTGCATCAATGAAGCTGCCGCTGTCGCAGCAGGTTTTTCGTATCGGAAAATAGACCAGCCGGACGATTGCCCGCCTTGCTTTTCACGCATTCTGGCGGGCTACGAGATCGAATTGAATGACGGCATAACGGATGACGACATGCGGCAGAAAATGCTGATGCCGTTCGTCGTGAGGATGGCTGGCACCGCCGCCGTGGAAGCGGTCGAACGGCGGCGGGCCGATCACATGATGGTCGAATACGTTCGCCGCATCTTGTCCTTTGTTCACGCAGCCGATGGCTACTACGACATTGCCGTGCAATGTCAGGCCGTGGCGGGAACTTCCGATTGCTTCGACCTTTTGAACAGCCTGAAATCGGAATCAGAGATGACGGCTGTCATCTGTAAGCTGTACGACGACTTTCCAACGTTATTTGCCGACACGTCTACGACTGAATTTTCGGCTATGGGCGTTGGCATGGCCATCAACACAACAGGTTGGTACACGCAATGGGATAAGGTGATCTTCGCAATTGCCTGCCAGACTTTTGGTGAGGCTATCGCCCTCGGCAATCACGCAACACTTGATGCTGAAGTGGCTGTAGAGCGCCTCGAAGCAGCCATGCAGGATGCCTAGCCGCTAGCCCTTTGTTCGACGCCCCGCAGGGGTGGCGATCGACCGGGCTTCCGGTATAAGAAGGCCGGGGTGGTCTTCCTGAACCTATGCCCGGCAGCCGTTGTGCAGGGAGGATTGTTCGACACGCCCGACAGCCCTGCCCGCCAGCGGCTTTGCGGGTCATCGACGAGCTGAACGTCCGCTACGGCCGGGACACCATCACCTATGCCGCCTCCGGCCGGAGGCGCGCCTGGAAGCTCCGCAACGATCAGCTATCGCGGCGCTACACGACGAGCTGGGAAGAACTTCTCGCTGTTTGAAGACTTCATGCGCCTTGTCGTGCACGCCAGGCACACGACACGCATTGTCTTTGACCACAGAAAGTTTGATCAAGCGGCGTGCACGGCAAGCCAAGCCGCCTCTTCCCTCGGTTCTGGGAGAATCGCGCCAAACTCCATGACCTGCCCGGCAGGTACGTCGGTTAATATGACTAGCATCTGATCCTTAGCGGCACCGGTGACCCTCGCATACATTTCCCAGAACTCCTTGAGCATCGTCTGCTTGACCGCAATGCCACGTCCAGCCCGGATCTCGCAACTGAGTACCGCCAGGGCACCGCTTCTCCCCCCACTGAAAGCGCAGCCCGATGGATAGGTCATGAACAACACTCGTACAACACTGCGAGGCGCTCCCGTTGCGGCACAGTGGATGCGAGTAATCTCTTCTGAAATGGTCTGTTTCTGCTCGGCAGACAGCATGCCTTCTTGAGTGGTCGAGACGTAAAACGGCATTCAAACACTCCGGGTTCTTGTTGAGAAAGCGCTATCGGCGGCCAACGACAATCTAGAGTCGGCCGGGCTATAGCGATGGGATTGCATGCTCCAGACATTTGAAAAACTGAATTAATGCAACAGGGGCTTAGGCGTGCCGGCTATGGATCAGGACCAAAGTACTTCGCGTGCAGTCGGTCAACGAATCCCTCCTGAATGTCGGCTACGATCGCAAGACTCATGGGTCGTACAAGGGCGCTACCGCGCGGTGCCGCAAAGCCGTATTTCAAAGGGCGGAAAATCGTGCCAACCTCGATTATCGGCCATTTAGGATGGGTGTAGCCGTAGTACTGAAGAACGGAGGCGTCCGCGACGATTGCGGCAATCTTTCCGTCTAGCAATGCCTGCGCAACGTCATTAGATCGATCAAACGCTTGACACTGAAGAGCTTCATCAAAGCAGTATGTTTGAGCTACGGCGCCTCGTAGAACGCCTATCTTTTTCCCGACGAGATCCGCTCGGCCGTTGATCTGATTGGCGAGGCTCGACGTGGTCATGACGCTGGTGATGGACGAAGTCAGATAGGCGACAATGGTGACGCCGCAAATCATCCATAGAGCCGCCAACAAGCGCCCGTAGACGCCAAATAATGACTTGTGCGTTGTTTTTCCTGAGGTGACGATTGACATGACATGGTAGAAACTCTCGACCACGCCTTTGTGGAATTGGTCAGGGAAATCATCATCGAACTTGCGATCGATGGCAGTAAGCATCAGAGTTGCGACCGCTACGCAAATCCCAATCCATAGAAGGACTTCAAGATGCCCGCTGGCCCAAAGGCTGCGAAGAAGGGAAACAAAGCCCGGGTGGCGGTTGCGGTCGATGGTAACGCGCAAGCCTGAGTCGAACCAAGGTTGCGTAAAGTCCATTCGGGCCAGTGTCTCTTCTGTGATCGGGATGTCTCCGACGGCTATGTCGATTTTGCCGGAAGAGACGGCAGAAAGCAGGTCGGGTAATGTGGGCATGAGTTGGTATTGGTACGTGACTCCCATCTTTGCGGCTGCATTCTGCCATAGATCCACGGCCATTCCGCTGTAACTATTTCCCTCTTGCATAACGAAGGGTGGGACGAGAAAGAGGCCGACCTTGACAGAAGAGGTAGCCTGCTTTGAAGCAAGGTCGGCGGCTCCGGCCGAAGCTTGCTGAGCAAGGCCTTGGACACAGACGGCAGCAAAGAAAATCAAACTCAAACTCTGCCGGCGCACCAGACACGTCCTTCTTGGCTAGTCGTGGATGAGTTCGGGATCGTGCGGATGGTCACTTTCCTCTATCAAATGTACGGTCAACGGGTCAGGCGGATCATACTCGCTCGCCTCATGCCAGTCCGCTGAGAAGTATTTATTGAATCGATCCATAGCCTTTGGATCCTCGACAAAACAGCCGAGTTCGCGTCTGAGATCGAAGGCGCCGGTCGATGTTCATTGAACCGACCAGCGCCCTTTTGCCATCTGCCAGAAGAAGCTTGGCATGAAGACGCAAATGCTTCTGTTTGCGGATTTTGGCACCGTTGCGTGACAGGAGTTTCAGCGACGCAAAGGTGTCAAGAATATCCCAGGTGCTGATTCCGTGCTTGCCACCGCAAAGTACACGCACCCGAACGCCTCGGCTGTGGGCCTCGATCAATCGATCGAGAGTGACCGCGTCGACAAACTTTGGATGTTGTACATCGAGAGTGTTTCGAGCCCCATCCACAAAGGCACACATCAGGGCACGCGAGCCGCGGTTGCTCCAGAGCAAAGCGCTCCCTTCCGGCCTGGTGTAGGCTTGCCGCGCCCAATCCGCCTCAAAGCAATTCGCTACTTGTTCGACCACGTGCGGATCGCTCGTAACGGCGCCGTAGTCACGTGTGAGCGTGAAATATTTCTCGCAGAAGTTAAACGTCGCGATCATCGCTTGACGGCCGTCGATCACCATCGATTTCTCGTGAGTGACCGCAAAGGCTTCATTGCTCCAAGCCACTTCCGCCCCACCCGCCTCGAGAAGGGCCTTCATGTCGTCGTTGGCCCGACTACCCGAGGAGCGCGCCGGATTAAGCATGACGCGAACCTTGGCGCCCCGGGTCTTGGCTAGGATTAGGGCCTCCGCGATCGGGGCAGATGTGAAGGTGAACATTTTAACCAGAACGAGCGTTCTGGCCGAAGCGATGAGGGCGACCACCGGAGCAACGCCATCTTCCGGCTGCACGATGGCGCCCGGTGAGGTAACCCAGCCGATTTCAGCAGTCTCAGAGTCCATCGAAACCTTCTGCCGAGACTGTAAGCCCGGTCCTCTGTCGTCCTGCCCATCGAAGCCCGATCCGTTCGCGGCGGCCCCTATCTCCAGCGTAGGGCGCGGGGTTATTTCTTCAGTCGATCTGCCATGGTCTCGGCGGCACGTTCGATAAGATGCGCCGCGACCTCAGGATGAGCAATGAACGCAACGTGGCTACCCGAGACCTCCTCAGTCACTGCTTTTGCCTGCAGGGCCATCTTGCGCTCACTGTCTGGCGGGATAATCTTGTCATTCTTCGACACGAGGTACCAGCTCGGCTTCGTTCGCCAGGCCGGATCCGTAATCGGAGCACCGATGGCGGATCCAGCGATTGGCGCCTGCGCGTCAGCCATAAATTCGCGGACGTCTGATCGCACGTCCGGTGCAAAGGCACCCACGAATGCGGCATGAGTAAGGAACGCGAATCCGCCAGGGGCAATGACTACCGGCAGAGGCCCTTTTGGCAGGTAGTCGGCGCAACTCTTGCCTTGGTCGGGAGCAAAGGCGGCGATATAGACGAGTCCGACAACCTTAGCGTCGTTGCCCGCCTCAGTGATAACGGCACCACCGTACGAGTGACCGACGAGAATTGTCGGCCCATCCTGTAACGCGAGGACTCGCTCGGTCGCCGCCACATCGTCCGCGAGCCCAGTGTTGGGATTTGCGACGACGGTGACATGGTAGTGGTCGCGCTTTAGGATATCGTAGACGCCCTTCCAGCCGGAGCCATCGGCCCAAGCGCCGTGGACCAATACGATATTCCATATCGTTGGCAGTGGACGGGCACTCGCCTTGTTCAAAGTCGCTGAAGCTGTAAGTGCGAGAGCCGCAACGCCCGCCAATCCAGCTAGTGATCTGCGCATCGTATCGTTCCCTTGTAGATGGAGTCGGCAGCATTGATGAGAGGTCGTCGTGACGTGAGCCGAGCGGGACACCACACGCTCGGCCGAGTCAGTGCTGGATTCAGACGCTTGTCGTGATTAGACCCAGGAATCTGTCGCTCAGGGACGAAAAGAAGGTGGTGGAGGTGTCCCTATGGATGCGGCGATTAGGTTCACTCCCTTCCTACATTCTATTCGTCCAGGCTTGTTGTCGATCGGCGGCCCAATCTGGCGCGCCTTTCTAGTCGACACCATCCCGCCTGCATGCTTTTTGGCGGTAAGCCGTAAGTCATGGCGGTATTGCGTAATCAGTCAAAACAACGTCCAGCCTGGCTGTTGCAGGGACGCCGAAGCTACGGATCTCTTGCCAAATGGCACGGCTCGGCCGGCCGTCAGCGCGGCACCGGTTGCGTCTCGCGAACAGGCTTACATGACCGCCTAGCCTGAGGTCTGTCGTTGGTGGACAGCAGGCCGCCGAGCCGCGCGGCCGAGGAACGCAACAGTGTGCGGGCCAGGATACTGATCGAAGGACTGGACAAGGGGCTCTGTCTGCCTGAGCGTAGTGTCATCTCGATAGGGGCGCGAGACTTCACGCTTGACCTGCTATACGAGGAAGCTGGGAATGGGAGCCTGGTCTATGAGCGCGGCGCCTGAGGACCTTGCTGCCCCTTCAGAGGTCGACATCCGCGAAGTCGGCGGGACCTTAGTTACCAGCCTGGCCGCTCAAGGCAGGGGCACTCGCTTCGAGCTGCTGCGCCGAAGGTCAGGAGGTGAAATATCGATCCGCTATCGAATGAGCCATGACCTACTCTTCTGGTATCGCAAAGGACTCAAAGTCGCAGATCTGAGGGTCGACGGACAGCAGTTCCGCAAGTCGCTCTCCGCCACCGGAGACTTCACGTTTATTCCGGCGGGCGCGCTCGTCGAGGGCCATTATAAGGTCGACGACGATTGTGAGTATGCGGTCATATCGTTCGACCCGAACTTCGTTATCGATAGCCTTGGCGCACGCTTGAATCAGGTACTCTCCGGGTCGAAGCAGCCGGCACTGCGTCACGGCGTCGATTGGCTATCTCGGGAAATCGAGACCGTTGACGGCTCTGTTCCAGTGTTTCTCGAAGGATGGGCCAAGCAGGCTCTGGCCGTTAGCCGCCGCATTTCGACTGAGGAGAATCCGAACCGGGCACCTTTCTTTGGGGGCCTGACGGCAAATCAGTTGAAAATGGTAAAAGGGTACGTAGAAGAGAATCTGGCCGAGCAAGTATCTCTCGCCAAAGTTGCGGAGGTCGCGGGGTGCAGCGAGCGTCACCTGCTTCGCGAATTCCAAAGAAGTGTGGGAGTCTCACCTATGAAATATATCAAAAGCCGACGCATAGAACGTGCCAAGCGGCTTCTGTCGCAGGAGGCCTCTTCCTTAGAGGAAATCGGCCATGCCTGCGGCTTTCGGTACGTTCAACATTTCATCACGGCGTTCGGAGAGGCAACGGGGCTTACTCCTTATCAATACCGGCGGCTTTTTAAATAAGGCGCGTGCGGATCGCAGGATGCGGCTTCCACAGCCGACACCGCTCGCCAGCACGGTCAGCTACCAGGAACCATGAGGGGCATTATGGAAGAAAACAAAAAGGTCGCGCTGGCTGTTCTTAAGGGCGCCTTTATCGATCGTGACCTATCGGTAGTGGGGCGCTTGTTCGCGCCGGACTATGTTCAGCACAATCCAACCCTGCCAAATGGTCCCCCGCCGCTTGCGGCGATGTTCGCGAGCTTCCCCGTCGATTTTAAATATGAACCAGGTATGACCGTCGCCGACGGTGACCTTGTTATGGTCCATGGGCGCTATACGGGCTGGGGTCCAAAACCACTTATCGCCGTAGACATTTTCCGCGTGACGGGCGGGAAGGTCGTCGAGCATTGGGACGTCATGCAAGAGGAAGTTCCCACATCAGAGACGGTGAGCGGGAACCCCATGTTTGTGGCGAGCTGAGCGAAAGGCAAGCGTTGCTCGCTACAGGTAGCCGACCTTCCGACACGCTTCTTTGTGCGTTTGCTACCAGTTCACCACCTTTATAGGTGCCGTTGAAAATCCATACGCTCATGGAGGATACGGACGATATCAACAACATCATCAATGACGCGGTAGAACAGTAGATGAGTGCCTGAAGGGAAGCGGTGATAGCCTGGCCGCACCTCAGGGCAAGCGCGACCGATTGCCGGGCGTGCCGCTATCAGCTCGATGTGCTGTGAAAGCTGGCGGATATAGGTTTCCGTTTGCTCAATGCCCCATCGGCTTTTCGTATCTTCAGCCCAAGGTCCACGCTTACCAGTGATCGAAGGCGAGCGCGGCCAGAAGGCTCGCTGGCACCGCATCGGCGCCGTATTCCCCCACGACGACGACCTTGTCGAAACGCTCATGCTCGACAGCCCTCCCCTCAACTTCGATGGTCGGATTGTCCTGCGCGCACCCAGGGTGATGGTGGAGCGAGCGGAGGCTTAGCCCCCTCGCCCGGTGCCTCCGGCCGGAGGCACCGGGTATCTTTTGGGATCGATGCCGTAGAGCCGATCCGCTTTTAAACATCCGAAGGCGGAGCGTTGCGCTGGGGGAGCTAAACGAATTAGGAGCTGGCCCATCCTGTGATTTGCAAGTTTTCAGGGTCAATCGAGGTCCGTCGAAGGGATGGAATGGCGCTGAACAGCGTCCGATAGGCGATCATCTGCACGGCTCTAGCCAGCTCTCGTCCCAAACACAAATGCGGACCAGTGCCAAACGCGAGATGCCGATTTTCTTTCAGGTCGATATCCATGCAATCGGGGCGTGCGTAGACGGCGTGATCATAATTTGCATGGCGCACAAGCGGCACAATCCCCTCACCAGGCCGGATCGTGATGCCTCCCACTTCCATGTCGGCCGTGGCGACGCGGAAGCCGTCATCATCCCCAATCGAATGCAGCCGCAGCAGCTCTTCAACCGCCGCTTGAGCGGCAGCTTCGTCCGTGACAATCCGAGCCACAACGTCAGGGTGATCAAGTAGGGTGCCAACGCCAAGAACAATCATCTTTGCGTTTGTGTCGTGGCCCGCCATCAACAACATGATCGCGAGTGCGACAAGTTCGTCTCGTGTGACCTTGCCATCATTAAGAGGCGCTGTAGCCAAGCGGCTGAACAAGTCCGAGCCAGGATCAGCAATTCGGTGATCGATAAACTTCTCCATATATTCTGTGACGGCTAAGAACGCTGCTCCTTGGGCCTGCGGCCCTTGGCTGTCGTCAGCAAGCGTGGTCGCAATGCCTGTCAGAAGCGGCCCATCGGTGATGGGCACCGCTAAGAGATGACAGATCGCCTGCGAGGCCATGGGCTTGGCGAAGGCCTCCGCGAAATCCGCATCCGGCCCGGCAGCGCACATCGCGGCAATCAACTGGTCTGCGGATCGTTGCAGCTTAGGGTGAAGCCGGCTGATTGCGTGGGCGGTAAACTCAGGCAGAACCAAGCGACGCAGCCGAGCATGGTCCGAGGCATCCAGCTCGATGAGGAACGGCGTGCGAGCGTCAAGGTCTTCCGGCTCGGGAAAGCCGGGGCGTGACGGGTCGGAGCTGGCGAAGGGGCAGGTGAGCACCTTACGCACATCCGCATCGCGGCTGACATACCAAAGGGGATTTCCAGCGGGACCGAAGCCGCGCACCGGAGCGGAGGCTACCGCTGGCTTTCCCGGCATCATCTTAGACATGGGCCACGCCTCCATCGACGGTGATTTCCGCACCCGTGGTGAAGCGCGACGCGTTAGACGCGAGGAACAGGATGGCCTCTGCGACCTCCTCCGCTTGGCCCCATCGCCCCATGGGGACGAGCCGTTCGACATACGCGCTGACTTCGGGATTACTGGTCGCCTCCTGCGTGAGAGGCGTGGCAATCGGACCGGGCGAGACGACGTTGACCCGGATGCCACGCGCCAACAAAGCGGGGTCGGTGCCGAGATTGCGAGCGAAGGCGCGGATAAAGCCCTTGCTGCCGGCATAGAGTGCGTCTCCGGGCTGGCCTTTGCGGCCGGCAACCGAACCCACAAAAACCACGGCAGCTCCCTCCGCCAGCGACGGCACCGCCTTGGCAAAGGTAAAGGCCGCCCCTCGGCAGTTCACATCCATCAGCGCGGCATAGCTGGCCAAATCCATATCTTGAATTGGGGGTGCGTGCGAGATCCCGGCATTGACCACCAGTATGTCCAAACGCCCGTGGCGCTCTTTTGCCTGCGCCATCAGGTGGTTGATGTCCTGCACGTGGCCAGATCGGCGGCGATGGCATCGCCACGCTGACCAAGGCTTTCCGCCACTTTGCGGAGCCGTTCACCGTCACGGCCTGTGGCGATCACCGTTGCGCCCTCCATCATGAGACGCCGCGCCGTGGCGAGGCCGATCCCGCTGGTGCCTCCGGTGACAAGAGCAATCTTCCCTTGAATTTGCATACTATCTCCTCTTATCAACAGTTGTTGACTTTGAACATAGTGAGCGGGGAAAGTTTGTCAACGATTGTTGATAAAGGTGCGCTTAAGAGGCCTAGACGTCCGCGTTCGTCATCGGATGAGACGCGTGCGCGGGTGCTGGCGGCGGCACGATTGGCCTTCTGCGAGGCTGGCTTCGATCATGTCGGGGTTCGTGAGATTGCAGCCCGCGCTGAAACCGATGCGGCGATTGTCATCCGCCTGTTCGGATCGAAGGAAGCGCTCTTTCAAGAAGTCGCTAATTCAGCCTTCGATCTGGAAGCCGCGTTCCACGTAGCGCCGGAATTATTGGGTCAGACAATCGCCAGTTTTCTCCTCGCACCGCAGAAAGAGATTGCAGCTCCTGACGAGTTCGACGCCTTTCGTTTTCTACTGCGATCTGCAACGAGCCCAATGGCAGCGCCAATTCTATCGGCCAGCCTTCACGCAAACTTTGTGACGCCACTGGCACGGCAGCTCGGCCATGGGGAGGCAGAGGGCAAAGCCGTATTGATTACCGCCTGCGTGCTTGGGTTGGCCACGATGCGCTTCGCCCTGCACTCACCATCTCTGCAGGACGACCGGGCACAAACGCTCAGGCGATCCTTTGCAGCGGCTATTCAAGCATGCGTCGACAGTTAGCGGCCGGCCCGCAATGGACGGCTATGCCGGGTTATTTCCCGGCGGTGCATCGCTCGGCGGCGGCGCATGAGGATCGTCCACCCGGTCGAGCAGTTCCGCGCCGTTGTTGCGGACGCTGTTGACGGCCACAGGTGCAACACGCCATCGGCGGCAGGGCGCATCAAGGGGCTGGCGTCGGCCTCTTCCTCACCTAGCCATCAGGGCCAGTCGGCCGGCTCCAGGATGACGCGCATGCAGTCGTTGACCGCCCACATGGTCGTGTTGGCGGCCGTGGTTTAGACGTTCAAACGTCACTCAGTTTCATCGCCCGGTTTGCGAATCCGCGGAAACAATCTCAGGTGCGCTTTCGAGATCAAGAACAGACTGACCCACACTTAGCGCCACTAATGCGCCTTTAGATGGAAAGGCGCTTCCCCACACTGCAATGTAACCAAGCGGAGGCCTTCCGCTAGCGACACAAACGTTCGAATAGCGCGCGACCGCACCAGCACGGCTACGTGCCATCTCTAGCAATGTAGCCCGATCGTAGGCACCATTTTCAACATAGATCTCAACAAGTGATGGTGGAGAAGCGATGCGGTAGCCCGTGAATTCATCCTCAAGTCCCGGAATTTCGAGGCCCGGCCGCCACTGGACTTCCTTCACACCAAGCGCTTTTGCAACGCTTGGAGTTGCATGTTCGAGGACTCGCGGCCGTCCCTCGCCTTCGCCGATCCATCGACTTTCTATCCCTTGCCAAAAAGCGATCCAATTCTCGATCGGCCGAGCGATCGGTGCAGTTTCCGTGTAGGTCCACGCTGCACCTGGATTGATTTTATCGGCAGCCAGAACGTCGAAGTACGAAGCCGCGCCGCCTTTCCAATAGCATTGGCTGCTACCGCCCGTTGCCCTCAGAGCGCCAAAGCGCACAGAGTTGGGCGGGAAGTACAGCCGATTTTCTACTATAATGCATTTGAGGCTGCGGGCGATCTCCTCGCCATTCCACATCGCAAAAAACATTGACTAAGTCCTACAAACTTTCTTTGGGTTAATCGGATTGTGCTTCTACAGCCTCACTCAGGCTGCCAAGTTGAACTGCCTCGACCTCGAAGCCTAGCTCCATTCGTTCATATAGTCGATCTGGTCCCGCTTCGGCTGCGCTTGTGCCGCGCAAGCATCCCGTCTTTATCCCCGTGTCGCCAATATCTGCCCGCCCCATAGCCCCTAGAAAGCCCGTTTTGACCCCCATCACTGGCAGATTCATGCGTTGTTCTCGTGCGAGCCGGGGATCTGGCGATGGCAATGGGGATGTTTCGCTGCGTGAACCTTTGTCGCACACGTTATCTTCAGCTCTTCCGAATGCTAAACGGTTCGTTAAGGTCCGGTTTTGAAGACACAAATACGGCGATCGTGGTGAGCGCGCCAAAGTTGCCGTCATCGTATCCCTGGTTATAGATGCCGACTTCAGGACCGACCTGACACTGTCGAAAGTTGTGCACCTCCCGTTGTCTCTCAAATCTTGATGCTGCAAATCAGAAGGTGGCTGTGGGGCGATGACATCAATGCCTTTCTCGATATTGACGAGGCTACTGCCCCTCACCCTGCCGTTAATGGAATCAAACGCTGCCTGGAGCTTCCCCTTGCGGCTTGATGACTATCTCGACCGCACGCTCGATTTTAACGCGAGGAGACGAACCGCATTCGCCCTTAGCTCCGAAACCTCCCATTCCGCGTAAGCGTCGTTCTCAATCATGAGAGGTATATCGGCAAGCGGCAGCGTGCCACTCTCTTCTCATCAGAGCCGGCTTGGCTTGGATGTAAAGGAGACGTTCAATGACCAGTGTTGTTATGACCCAAAATGACGCCGCACTCGACGAGTCTTTACCGATACCTGTTAAAGATGCCGGGTACATTAGTATCATCATGAAGTTCTTTGAGAGGTCCCACCGGACGTCATATTGGTCGAAAAGGGGAGCTTCTTCCCGCTCGACCCACTCCAAGCATCCACCTGTTTGTGAGGCATGCTAATCTGCGCCCCATTCATTGCCAGGCGGGCACAAAGGGCTCAAGCGAGCTGCTAGTGCCCGCCAGTTTTTGAGTCCAAACTAGACTCAGAACACCCGACCGATATCGGACCAGAGTTTGTCCGGTCAACTGCTCGAACGATCCGCCATCGCAGCAAGAAGTTCCGCCTCAGTGAAGCGTGGCGTGATGTGCTGAGGGCAGTTCCAGTCGAAGGCCTCAAGTCGTAGGGTGAACCCACGATCAGGCCGCCCTCAGTAGCCCGGGGTGGCCAGCTGGGCGGCGAGTTTGGGCTCCGCCGTCAGGTCGTGGGCGGCCATATGAGCAAGGGTTTTGAGACGGCGCCGATTAGGGTAGTCCATCAAGAACAGCGCGACCCTACTTTCTGCGCCGATGTCACCCAAGGTCAGGTACTGGCGATTTCCAGCGTAGTCGGCGAACCCTAAACATTGCTCATTCAGAGGCCGCAAAAATCCTGCCGGACCGCCGCGATGCTGGATATAAGGCCAGCCTGACTCAGAGATGCTTGCTGCGTAGAAGCTGTCGCGTGCTGCGATGAATCCCAACTCACGATCGGTGAAGCGGTTCTGCGGCAAGTCCAGCTCCATCTCTTCCCATAGTTGGCCAACACCATTGGCCACCTGGGCGGCGCGTACGCCAGGTGTCGTCAGGGCGTCTAGGAATCCGTAGGTCATTGGAGCCTCCATGCCGACGCGTGTCGGCCTCGCTAAGTGGGTTGTCTGTGGTGATAAATGCGTGCAGCTCGCTCGTGAGCGATCATTGCAGCCGATAGCAGCGGCACTGTGCAGGGAAGAAAGGCTACCTTTATTTGAGTGGCAACATTGACCCAGTTCTGCTCGAGGACGGCGTGTCCGGCGTCTAGCCAGACCAGCTTCGCCTGCGGTAGGTCATTGAGATAGGCGCGTGCGCCGGGTGGAATGAAGACCGGGTCGTGCTTGCCCCATATTATCAGGGTTGGCGGCGTATGCTTCCGGAAAGCGGCTTGCCAGTCCGGATAAAGGGCGACGTTAGTCCTGTAATCTTCCAGAAGATCAATCAGACCAGCCGGAGCCTCGCAGAGCTTGAGGGGGCAATAGCCGGCCGCAGAGTGGCCGGCCGGGGGCGTCTCAGCGGCAAGTGCGTCGGGATGAATAAAGCTGACAAACTGCTGGGCCGCCCATTCCGTTTTAATGGTACGGCTCTCCCAAAGGGGTGCGAGTGCCCGAAAGCATGCGGTGCTTACCCCCTCGACGTAAGCATTCGCGTTCTGGATCACGAAGCCCGTTATCCGAGAGGGGTCTCGGACGAAGAGGCGAAAGCCTACCGGTCCGCCGCAATCGTGCATGTAAAGCGTGTACGACTTGAGTCCGATCGCATCAACCAAGCCGGCCACATGCGTAGAAAGGTTCTCGAAGGTATAGTCGAATTGGTCGCGTGTAGGCGCTTCGGATTCGCCGAAGCCGATGTAGTCAGGCGCAATAAGGTGAAATTTATCGGCGAGGGCCACGATCAGGTTGCTATAGTCGGCGCTGCTCCCCGGCAGTCCGTGGAGTAGTAGGATCGTTGGCGCCGACGGATCTCCAGCCTCACGGTAGAATATCTTCCGATCTCGCACCAAAACTATGCGTTGAAAGACGGGCGTAGACATCGGAAGATCCCTAACTTGCCATGTGCGCCATAATGGCCGCGCGTAAGGTCACAAATTGGCCCTTCGCTTTTTTTCTGACCAGCGGCTAAGATCGGGAGGTAACTTTCCAAAAACTGGTAGGCCTGTGGATCGTCTTGAAGCGATGTCGGTGATGCTTACAGCCGTGGAATGTGGAAGCCTCTCTAAGGCGAGCCGAAAGCTCGGCCTGCCGCTGGCGACGGTAAGTCGAAAGGTTTCTGAACTGGAGAGCCATTTAAAGGCCGACCTGCTGATCCGCTCCTCCAAAGGCCTGGACCTGACACCGGCTGGTCGTTCCTTTGTCACCGCTGCTAAGACGATCCTGGATCAGCTTAACGAGGCTGAACGTGCCGCCGCTGGAGAATACACTGAGCCGAGGGGCGATTTGGTGGTCACCGCACCCATAATGTTTGGCCGCCTGCACCTCCTTCCGGTCGTCATGAGCTTCCTTGCCGCCTTCCCGGAGGTTGCGGTCGAGCTGATGCTGACTGACCGGGTTACTCACTTCTTGGACGATCAGGTCGACGTGGCGCTGCGTATCGGGGACCTGCCCGACAGCAATCTGATCGCGACACGACTAGGCACTATCCGCCGGGTAACCTGTGCGAGCCCATCCTACCTTGCCACCCGGACACCGCTTAAGGTCCCCCAGGACCTGGCCACACACGAAATGATCTCGTTTGAGAGCGTGTCCGCGCAGAGCACATGGCGATACTGGTCGGAAGGGAACGAGGTGGCGATCCCGTTTCGGTCGCGCCTGAGCGTCAGCACCATCGACGCGGCGATCGATGCCGCGCTTGCCGGCGCCGGCATCCTCAGAGCTATGTCCTACCAGATCGCCGACTTTGTACGAGAGGGGTTGCTGCAGCTCGTGCTTGAGCCTTTCGAGCCTGAGGGGAGGCCCGTGCACCTGATTTACGATAAGCAGAATAGGCTGCCGCTTAAACTTCGCGCGTTTGTCGACTTCGTCGTTCCACGTCTTCGTGAGCGAGTGACAAAGTCGGCCCTATAGCGGGACTGGCTCGGTCATCACGGCAGAAGTGTGTATGAGGCAGTTACGCCTTCTTCGATTTCGGCGTCAGGAACGGCGTCAATCCAAGCATTGCCAAACCTACTAAAGTGAGCAGCTGGAATGGCAAGTCGAAGCTATAGGTAATGTCGCGCAGCGCGCCTACAAAAAGGGGGCCTGTTGCCGCAATCAGGTAGGCGATCAGGATGGCAAAGGCGCTCCAGGTGTTCGCCTCGTCGGGATCGCGAGTATTGTCGAGAGGCAGCGTCATGCCAAGCGCGAAGCAGCCGCCGATGCCGAACGAAATCATCGGCATGAATACGAAAGGCGCCATCGTCGGCGAAAGAGCGATGGCTATAAGGCCGAGCAAGGTCAGCGTCGAGAAGCCCGCAAGAAAGATACGGCGGTCACTTTTGAAGCTGATTGCGCCCGCCAAGATCATCCCGACAGACAGACCAATCGTGAAGCTTGCGAGGACCAGGCCAGCCGTCACTTCCGAGACCTGGCGCTCGCGCAGCATGGGCACGATCCACGACACCAGAGCATAAAAGAGGAAATTGTCGGCCGCGAAGAAGAGCCCGATAAGCCAAGCTTTCCTATCCCGGAAAGGGAGGCTGTAGCGGCGACTGGCGACGGTTATGCGGGCATCGTGGCGGGACAGTACGAACAACCAGGCCGCAAGGGCCGTCAGACCGAGGACCGCCCAGAAGCCAGCTGCCAAGCGCCAGCCGAGGTGGGTTGCCATAGGCCCCGTGACCGCTGCTGAGAGTGTAGCGCCAAGACCAAGTGCGGCTCCATAGATTCCGACGAGGAGCGGAGCGCGGGTCGGGAAATTTGCTTTTATGAATCCACCCACCAACGCTCCGGCGATCGCAATACCACAACCCACAGCAGCCGTCGAAAGGTAGAGGAGAAGCGTCTCAGTCGAGAGCGCGCGGGCGATCGTAGCTACCGAAAGGAGGGCAAGAGCCGCGAGAATCACCCGGTCGCGACCGTAGCGGCGTGCTAGCCCAGGGGCTGGCACCGCAAGGAGGCCCATCATGACTTCAGGGATAGTGGTGAGGAGAGAAGCCTCGGCATGGCTAAGACTGAATCTCGACTGGATCGTGTCAATAAGCGGTCCAATTGAGACGAGCGCGGGTCGAAGATCGATTCCGATCAGCACGACGCAAATGAGCCCAGCCGACAAGGATAAGCCTATCGATGGACCATGGACGTTCTTATTATCGGGAAACTGTTCCGCGGACACTTCTGCCTCCTTCCGCACGCACAAGTTCAGCCAGCTGATGCCAAAATCTGGCAGACCAAGGGTAATTGCAGCAAAATGAGAGAGAGGCTTCCAACTGCGAAAGCCTCCCGCTTACGCCAAGGCGCTTCGGCTTGCGATCTCATCAAGCCGCTGACGTGCGTTACCCATGAGCTCATTCAATTGACCGGTCACCATTGAGCGGATGTGAGCCGGTGCTGTATCCGCGTTCCCCGCGTTGAACGGCGGGGCGGGCGCGTATTCGAGTGCCAGCTGGACACACTGAGCGGCGTCCTCACCGCGCAACTCGGAGATCAGGGTGAGTGCGAAGTCCGCACCGGCAGTCACGCCACCGCCAGTTATGATGTTCTTGTCGCGCACGACCCGCGAGGAGTCAGGGATGGCGCCGAAGGTTTGCAAGAGGTCTCGCCAAGCCCAGTGGCTGGCCGCTCGTCGACCGTTAAGAAGATCGGCCGCACCGAGGATCAGGGAGCCCGAGCAGACTGAGGTTTGGTAGGTGGCCGTATCGGCCAACCGACGCACTGCAGTCATGAAACGATCGTTCTCCATTGCATCAATGCAACCTAAACCGCCCGGAATGCAGAGAACGTCACAGCGCTGGATCGCCTCTAAATCAGCCAGTTTCTCGAACGTCAGGCCGGTGGAGGTAACCGCAATCCCCCCTACGGATGCAACGATCACTTCAATGTCGGGGATCATCGTCAGGAACTGGTGCGGCGCCGTGAAGTCGAGTTGGGTCACGTTCTCATAGATGGGAATCACGACAACGGTCATTGCGTCTCTCTCTGCTTAGCCGGATCGATTGACGGCGCATGGAATTACAGAAGGTTAGGCTTGTTTAGCCGTTCGAACGGTATTGAGGATGCGATGGCGGGCGAAGCCGGACGAGCGCTAGCGCCCGGCCCGCATCCGATCAAGCTGCAGCGCGCACCGTAAGGGCCGGCTGGAACAGAGAGTCCCGTTCGGTTTTGAAAGTGTTGTTGAAGAGGTTGGTGATAAAGCTGAAGGCAGTCTCGGCGACGATATCGACGATCTCTGCGTCGGAGAAGCCGGCGGCGCGAACGGCATCGAAGTCAGCATCCTCGATATGGCCGCGTGACTTGGCGACCTTGTAAGCGAATGTGAGCGCAGCGTCAGCCTTGGGGTCGGTGGAATGGCCCGAGCGATTCAACTCCAAATCTTCCGCAGTGAGGCCCATCAGCTTGGCGCCGAGGTAGCTGTGGGCAGTCAGGCAGTAGCTGCAACCGTTCACTTCCGCCGTCATCACGTGGATACGCTCGCGGGTCTTGTGGCCGAGGCTCTTGCCGAGCGTGGCATGCATGTCTGCAATTGCCTTCAAGGCGTCGGGCGATTGAGAAATCATCGCAAAGAAGTTCGGGATAGTTCCCAGGACTTTATCGTAGTTTTCCAGTATCGGCTGTGACTTCACAGGAGCCTGTTCTTTGGTCGGAATAGCGATGCGAGCCATTTTATTTCTCCTTACTTTCCCAGCCCATTGGCTTCGGTAAAGAGTAGATGCGCCATTCTGCTGCCGCTCATAATCCATTCATATTGAGAGTGTAGCTTCCATCACGTGGAAGGGCTCAACCATCTGGGCCAGAAAAGGAGCTTCGCTAGGTGAGCTGGAGAGGGTCGATCGCAATTGAGTAGCCGCAAAATCGAGGAACACCCGCATCTTAAGAGGAAGCTGCCCACGTGCTGCGTGCACGAGATGAACCGGGATCGATTTAACGTCGAAGGGCCGCAGAACCTGAACCAATGTTTCGGCCCGCAGGGCGTCATTGCAGTGGTATCGGTAGAGACGGCTGCATCCCGTGCTTCGCAACGAGGCCTGAACAGCGCTCTCCGCCGATGTCACTGATAGCCGAGGCACGATATTGATCTGAAAGTCGCGTTGGGTCTCCGGATCCTGGAATGTCCAGACGGCAGACGATGGCCCCGCAAAAATCACACAGGGTAGTCGCTCAAGGTCCCGAGGGTGCTCCGGCGCGCCGCGAAGCATTATCAGGTTCGGCGAGCCGCACACTACTGAGTCCATTAAGCCGATCCGGGTCGCTATCATACTACTGTCCGGCAACGCACCTATACGGACTGCCATGTCTACGTGGTCATCATGGAGGTGCAAATTCCGGTCCGAAAGCAAAAGCCGGAAATTGATCTCAGGAAACGCATTTAGAAAATCGGTGACCAGCGGCAGCATGTACATCTGCCCAAAGAGCAAAGGCGCAGTGAGCGCCAACTCGCCCCTGGGCCGCATGTATTCGCCGGCCGCTGCCCGCTCGACTCCGTCGCGCTCCTCGATGATGCGTTCGATGCCGGCGACATAGTCTTGACCGGCATTCGTCAGCGTAAGCGTGCGCGACGAGCGTTGCAGTATCTTGGCGCCGAGATGGCTCTCAAGTTCTTGGACTTTTCGGCTGATGGTCGGCAGCGGCATGTTCAAGGCCTTCGCCGCCGCTGTCAGGCTACCCTTTCCGACCGTGAGCAGCACGATAGTCATTGCTTCCAGTCGATCCATTGCTCTTCCGCCCCAAGGACGGCCGTTCCCCTCGAACCGCCTTTAGTCGGGCAGAATAACCTCTCACTGGACGGAAGGCCAATTTCCAAATTGAGAAGCTATGCGGCAATTCTGGAAAGTCAGACAACAATATCATTGAAAGGGCGGCACGGCCGCCATAACCTTGGGAGATTACAACATGACTGTTCGCTTCAACACCGTCGACGTCGACGGCCTCAAAGTGTTTTACCGCTCAGCCGGCGCCTCCGATGCCCCAGTCGTCCTGTTGTTGCATGGCTTTCCCAGTGCCAGCCATATGTTTCGAGACCTGATCCCGGAGCTTTCTGAACACTACCATGTTGTCGCTCCGGACCTGCCTGGCTTTGGGTTAACTGAGCAACCCAGCCGTGGACCTTTCGCCTACAGCATGACCCAGTCACGTAGCAGCGAGAGCTTCTCCTATACTTTCGAGAATCTTACCGAGGTGGTCGACCGCTTCACTGAAGTCTTGGGGTTGAAAAAATTTGCCCTCTACGTGTTCGACTATGGCGCTCCGATCGGCTTCCGCCTGGCGGTTAAGCATCCTGAGCGCATTACCGCCATCGTCTCGCAGAACGGCAACACCTACCTTGAAGGTGTGTCCGAGGCCTTCGCCCCGGTGCAGGCCTACTGGAACGACCCGAGCGACGCCAACCGTAACGCCCTACGCGGGTTTCTCGCGCCCGAGACGACCTTCTTCCAATATACCCACGGTGTGAGTGATCCGAATCTGGTATCGCCGGATGGCCGCAACCTCGACGACTTTTACCTGGCTCGCTCGGGAAACGACGAGATCCAGTTGGACCTGCTAGGCAACTACAAGACCAACGTCGCAATGTACGGTGAAATTCAGGCCTACTTGCGTGAACATCGTCCGCCTGTGCTGGCGGTGTGGGGCAAAAACGACCCATTCTTTGTCCCCGCAGGTGCCGAGGCCTTCAGGCGCGACGTTCCGGAGGCCGACATCCGTTTCGTTGATAGCGGCCACTTTGCCCTTGAGACCCACGCCTGCGAGATCGGCGCGGCTATGCGCGAGTTCCTAGCCAAGCACGTCTGATCCGAGCACCGGCCGAACGCTCAAAGGGGCGTTCGGCCCTTCTCACTGCAAAAGGCCAATACACGCGCCGCCCCACCTATTGGAGACAAACCATGACTGCCAATCCCACCGACATCGTGCGCAGCTTCTACGAGAAACTAAGTGTCAGCGATGCCCTAGGAGCCATCGGCCTGATGGCCCCAGACATCGAGTGGATCACCATGTGGCACTATCAAGTCGAAGGGCGCGGTCCCGAACGCGTCGCTGAGGGCCTGTTCAAGCCCCTGATGGCGGAGTGGTCGAGTTTCACGCTCGTGCCCACCGAATTCATCACCGAGGGCAACAGCGTGGTGTCCCTAGGCGAATTTTCCGGTGTTCACGGTTCAACCGGCAAATCTGCCACCGCCCGCTACGCCCACGTCTGGGTGGTCAAAGACGGCAAGATCGCCCGCTTCCGCCAATACATCGACACACTGGCGATAGCAGAAGCCCGGCGTCCATAACCGCCGCCGGTCTGGCGATGCCCCACGCCAAGCCGGCGCCACTCAACACGCAACAATACCGTTGGAGTGCCGCGCCATGAGTCGACCGCTGCTTTTTAAACACTATCTTCTTGGCGCAGCCTTCGCTGGGATCGCAGCCTTCGACGTCTCGGTGGTGGCCAAAGCCCAATCAGCTTCGTCTACATGCAGATCTTGATGTACGACCAATCCAAGTAATCCGAGTTGGAACTGCGCGATGCCGACTTAGCCCGTCAGTCGATTCAAACGATATCAAGTTCGGCCAGTTCACATTCCTCGAAGTCGACGTCGAAGCAAAATCGGATCACCACCAGCCTGTAGTCTCGAAGCTAGCAACGCGCCCCCCCAACCCATCGCGATAAACACAGGCGCCGCCGGCCCTACTAGGCATATCATTCGAGCGGGCCGCACAACGATTCCGGCACTTCGAACTCTTGTCCGAAAAGGATAAGGTTGTCTCGGCTGGAGAATCTATCAAATTACTCAGCTTTATCTAGTCCCGGTCGGCAGACTTCAGGTCGGATCAACGTGCTGGACGTCGGGCACCAACCTTATGTGGAGAGCTAATTTAGCTTGGCTGCCGTCAGCCAACAATGTCAGCGACTTCGCCCTGCTATCGTCATTAAGCGCCAGCTTATAAGGTGTAGTCAGGTCAAGTCCCCTCATCTTGCAGCGCCCCTGGGAGGGAAATGTTAATCCGCGCGATCATACAACACTGTATATATTGTAGCGATTGAGCGCCAATGGCAACGTGCGCTGACCATCAGAGGTTAACACATACGTCTCACGCCTCGAAACGCCTCTATCCGCGAGTTTTAGCTATCCGTTGCCGAGTTGCCGCGCCGCGGCGTCGGCGGTGTCTTCCGGCTTGGTGTTGAAGGCGATTGCCGAGGTGAGTGCTGACTTGTGGACAATATTTACGACCGCCTCGAACAGCGCCAGGCCCTTGGGCGGCAGCCTGAGCCCGCCGCCGATCACGACGCAGTCATAGGCGGCGGCCTTCAATTGCTGTTCGAGCATCGCTTGACCAGCATCGTCGGGCGTCATCATGCAGGTGTGTCCCTGCCATCCGCGTTCAGTGATCTTCTCCATCGCGACGGCGATGCCGGCGTTGATCTTGTCGGCATCAAAACCAGACGGAAGGACGGGTCGGAGAAATCGACAGTTTCCGGCTTTTGGCCAACGAAAAGAATGCGTGTCATGCATGGCTCCTTGTGTGGCGTTTAAACGGGGTCGGCGAGACGGCCGCGCAGAAAGGCCCCGACGTCGTCGGTTGCCTCACGTGCGGCCCGCAGCAAGGCTAGGTTCGCTGGAAAGACGTGCACCATCCCCCTCCAGATATGAAGTTCGCCCGCCGACCCCGCGGCACCGAGCCGCTCAACATATCGCCGCGCGTCATCGAGCAGGATTTCGTCCTCGCCGACATGCAGCATCGTGGGCGGCAGGCCGGCAAGGTCGCCGTAGAGCGGCGAAGCAAGCGGGTCGCGGGGGTCGTGCTGGCGGAGATAGCGCTGCCTGGCGGCCTGCAGCGCGGCGCTGGTGAGCAACGGATCGTTGCCAGCGCGGGTCGTGATGCTCTCGCCGGTCAGCGCGAGGTCGGTCCATGGCGACAGGGCGACCGTGGCGACCGGCCTTGGCACGACACCCTTGCGCGCGGCTCGGGTCATGCTGGAGGCAACGACCAGCGCCAAGCCACCTCCAGCGGAATCACCCACTATGGCGAGGCGCGACGCACCCGTGTCCGCGAGCGCGCGATAAGCAGCCTCGGCATCGTCCACCGCGGCGGGGAAGGGGCGCCCCGGGGCGAGTGCATAATCCGCCACGAACACGGGCGCTCTCGCGCGCGTCGCAATCTGTCCGCCGAAATGGCGATAGGCCCGTGCGGAGCCCACCGCATAGGCGCCGCCGTGAAGGTACAGGATCGCGCACCCGGCTTCGGTTCCGACAGGCCGGCACCACCAGCCATGGACGCCGCCTACCATCGCCGGTCCATATTCGACGCCTTCCGCAATCGGCGTCTTTTCCATCAGATCGTCGAATGCTGGGCGCCCATCTGGACCGAGATCGGCGGTGGGCTGCAAGGCGATCATCGCGCGCATCGCCAGCATCGCGACGCGATCGACCAGGTGCTCGTCGTGATGGGTAATGCTCATCATCATCTGCTCTTCGATCCTCATGCCATCCTGAGCTTGCTGGCGTTCCGGGCACCAACGCGCGCTCCGAGCGCGCGGATATGGTCGATAACGAAGGCGGGCCGCTCCTCGGTCATGAAGTGGCCGCAGCCCCCGAGTGTATGTGCCTCGACGTCTGCGGCGACCATCGCAACCATTTCGCCCACCTTCGCGCCCAGTCCTTTTTCGCCACCGAGCGCGACGACCGGAACGGTCACCTTGTCAGCCATCAACGGTTCGGTCTGCTCGATGCTGGCAAAGGCCGCGCGGTAGATGCCCATGCTTCCGAGCACACCCTCTGGCCCGGCAAATGTGCGCAGATATTCGTCGATCGCCGCCGGCGTGATTGCGGCGTGGTTGACGACGTGCTCGCCTGCGAAGAACCAATCGAGAAAGGCGCGTTCGTTACCGACGATCAGCGCCTCGGGGACGCCAGGGGCAAGGGGTACTATCCACCACCACATCGAGCCCCGTGCCATCGCCTCCTGCGTGTAGGAAAAAGACCGGTTGCAGAACAGCGCCCAGCATGACCGGCGCCTCGATATAGAGGAGGCCGGCGACGTCCTGCGAATGGTCCGCTGATCAGATCAGCGCGGGGAGTGCGCCCATGTCGTGCGCGGCTTGAATCAGGGGCGGCCGCCACCAAAGCCGATAGCGGCGACCAGCGCGCGGCATTCCTCGAAAAGCGAGCGGGCGTCATAGCCGTCATTGCCCGCAGGCTTGTCGCTCTTACCGAAGCCCCGCATGTCCGGGACGAGCACCGCCATCCCCGCTTCCGTCAGCGCCGGCGCAACCTCACGCCAAGCGTAGCCAGTCGATAGGAACCCGTGCCAAAGGATCACAGGTTGGCCTTTGGGTTCACCGCCGATCCAGTAATGCAGGCGCAACCCGCCGACCGTCGCGAACGTACTGCGCAGGCCCGGAATCGGCGCTGGCTCCGCGGCGGTCATTCCGGTTTGGCCTCGGGCAGCGAAGGATAGTCGGTATAACCCTTTGCGCCCTCGCCGTAGAAGGTGGAAGGATCGGGTTCGTCGAGCGGCGCGTCATGGCGCAGGCGTTCGACGAGATCGGGGTTGGCGATATACGGCACACCAAAGGCGACGGCGTCAGCTTTGCCGTCGGCGATGAACGCATTGCCCTTCGCCTTGTCGAAGCCGGTATTCACGATCAGCGGCACGGTGACGCGAGACCGGAATGTTTCGGCGACATCGTTGATCTGGACCCCCTTCTCGGCATCCTTCTCATTGGGCTCTAGCAAGGTGAGGTAGGCGATCCCTAGTGCGTTCAACTGGCCGATCACGGTGCCGAATGTCGCGCGTTTGTCGCTGTCGTCGACGCCGTAGAGATAGCTCGAGGGCGACAGCCGCACGCCGACCCGCGCCGCCTCCCAAGCCTCGATCATTGCCTGCGTCGTCTCCACCATCAGCCGCGCTCGGTTCTCCGCCGATCCGCCATAGGCGTCGGTGCGCTTGTTCGACCCGTCCTGCAGAAATTGATCGTGGAGATAGCCATTGGCACCATGCAACTCGACGCCGTCGAAACCGGCGGCACGGGCGTTGCGCGTTGCTTGGGCGAAATCCGCGATGATCCCCGGCAGCTCCCCGATACCGAGTTCGCGCGGCACAGGAAAATCGACCCGGCCCGGAGGCAGAAAGAAATCGCCCGTCGCGGGAATCGCCGAGGGCCCTACCGGCATTTCGCCATCGCGCATGTCGGGATGCGCGACGCGCCCACAATGCCAGATCTGGCAAAAGATGCGGCCGCCCGCTGTGTGCACCCGGTGGGTGACGATACGCCAGCCGGCCATCTGGTCGTCGCGCCAGATGCCCGGTCCGCGGATTATGCCACGCGCTTGCGCGGAGACCGCGGTGCAGTCCGTCATAATCAGACCCGCACCCGCGCGCTGCGCGAAATACTCAGCGATGAGTTCGGTCGGGATATTGTCTGGGGTGGCGCGGGTCCGCGTCATCGCGGACATCAGGATGCGGTTGGGCAGATCGAGATTGCCGAGGCGCAGCGGGGAGAAGAGGTCGGTCATCGAAACAATCCTTTCGCTCAGAGCATTTCGCTGCCACCATCGACGATGATGGTCTGGCCGGTTATGAAATCGGCGTGGGGGAAACGAGGAAAAACACCGTGCCGACAAGATCCTCGGCATGCTCCTCGCGATTTAGGCACCGCATCTTGATAGCAGTCTCCTGAATTTCCCGCAGAAGTGCCTTCTTCGCCGACGCGGTGATCGTCACGCCCGGCGCGGCGACGTTGACGGTTATGCCGTCGGAACCGAATTCGCGTGCCAGGCTTCGCGACAGACCGATCGTGCCCGCCTTCCGCGACATAATGCGCCTGGCTCTTCACCCCCGAGTAGATTGAGGCCGATCCTATATTGAAGATCCGTCCCCAGCCGCGTCCGACCATTCTGGGCAACGCGGCCTTGCACATCAGGGCGGTGCCTGTGAGATTCACGTCGATGATCTTGCGCCAGTCCCCGGCAGTCATTCAAAAGAATGGTTGGATTGGGAAGAAGCCCGCGACGTTGACCAAATGTCGATGCGCCCACTTTGTTCGGCCGCAAACGCGGCCAGCGCATCGGTAGCGCCTTCATCGGTGATATCGGCGCTTCTTACCCTGAGCAGCGGGCTATCAGCCTTCGAGGAGAGCGCCTCGAGCGCGTCGTCACTCGCGTCGGTCGCGACTACCATATCGCCGTTGTCGAGAAAGCGTCGGACGAACTCCGCGCCCATCCCGGCAGCACCGGTGACGATCACTGTTCTACCGGTCTTCATTGGCCGTGCCCCGGTCTGGCACCAGCGGCGAGTTCCTCGAAATAAGCGCGCAGCGTGCGCGGCTCGCGACCGAGAATGGCGGCAAGCGTCAGCGCGTTGCCGCGCAGGCCGATGCGATCATAATGGTCGAACATCGGCCGCAACGCCTGCGCATCGTCGGGAAGGGCGCCCGGATCGATCCGTTGAGAAGTAATCTCGCGGCCCAGCACCTCGCCGATCAGCGCCGCAACGTCATGCCGATTCAGCCAGCCCTCGACGCATAGCTCGAATGTTCCGTACAGCAAGCGGTCTTCGGTCAGCGCGATCGCGGCCACTTCGGCGACGTCGCGATAGTCGACGCGGCTGAAGCGCGTATCATTCGACTAAGGTTCAGCGACCACCCCGCTCTTGATGATTCCGTCCCAGGCCACGGCAAAGTTCTGAAACAGCACGGTCGGATGCAGGAAGCTATATTCGAGGTCGGAATTGAGCACCGCATCCTCGACTGGCGCCTTGAGCGCGTGGTTGGAAGGCCTCTCAGCACCGGGTGAATGACCGCGGAGAAGACGAAGCGCCGAACCCCCGCCCCGATCGCCGCTTCGACAAATGCTTTGCCCACGGTCGCTTCGTCGCGAAGCGTGACGGGCGCGATGTAGAAAACGCGTTCGACACCCCGAAGCGCGGCGGCGACGCTCGCCGGGTCCGTCAGGTCAGCGACCACGACATCCTGCGCACCGGCTGCGCGAACGGTCGGCTCGCCACGGGCATCATGGATAACTGCGCGGATATCGGCGCCTCGTCTCGCCAGCTCGGGGACCACCAGCCCGGCGAATTTCCCGCTCGCGCCCACTACCAAGATTGTTTCGTCCATCGGGGCAGTCCTTACGGTTGCACGCTGCAGACGACCTTAGGGCTGGCAAACAGGCAAAAAAAGGTTTGGTTCGTCTCTGATATTGGACAGACTGTGCCGAATAGTGCGACAATGCGCTGTGCTTGACCTCAACTCCCTTCGGATATTCGAGAAAGTCGCGTCGCTCAAAAGCTTCACGGCGGCGGCACGCGCCCTCGGTCTGCCCAAATCCAACGTCAGCCGCGCAATCGCCCGGCTCGAAGATGACCTTGGCACCCGCCTGTTCCAGCGCACGACACGCGACGTGGTGCTGACACTGACCGGCCAGGCGCTGCTCGAACGCAGCACTGGCATCATCGAAAACCTAAGCGAGGCTCTGGCCTATGTCCGCGGCCTCGCGGGTCAGCCGCGCGGTCTCTTGAAGGTCAGCGCGGGCATGGGGTTCGGCGTCAACGTGTTGGCCGAGCAGTTGCCGGAGTTCCTGCGGCTCTATCCCGACATCGAGATCGCGCTCGATCTCGAAAGCCGCTCGGCCGATCTTATCGCGGAGGCGGTCGATGTCGCGGTCCGCATGGGGCCGCTGCCCGATTCCGGGATGGTCGCGGTCAAGCTCGGCGAGATCCGTCGCTATCTGTGCGCCGCACCCGCCTATCTCGATCGAAGAGGGACACCCTCTTCGATCGATCATATTGGAGGACACGACACGATCGACATGCCCGGCCCGGACGGCAGGGCGAGGCCCTGGACCTTTTCCCGGGGGGGCGAGACAGTGCGAATCGAAACGCAGCCGCGCCTTTCGGTCAATGAGGCGCTCACGATCCACCGCTTGGTTTCCAATGGTGCCGGACTGGGGATCTTAAGCGGCTATATCTGCACGCCCCAGATCATGACGGGCCGGCTTGTCCATCTTTTCCCAGACTGGTCATCGCCCGCCGTCGAGGTTAGCCTAGTCTTCCCCAGCCGCCGCGAACTATCGCCTGTCGTGCGCGCCTTTGTCGACTATATGAAAGAAGTAAGCCGTCCCGGAATCCTGTGGATGAAAGATCCACTGGGCGGGTAGACAGCCGCTTGATCGAACATGAGTCACCACGAGCGTCAAAGGGCTGTCTACTCCAGAGGCCAAGCCGCCTGTCTAGCGGGCTTTTGCGGAGGCGCGAAGATCCGGTTCCCTAGCAGTCGCTTGGCCGCCCTTGATATCCAAGTGACACTCTCGAAAATATCTACTCCCGCAGCGCGGATTTTGAGCGCAATTTCTCTCCGAGATTTTGCGAAATATTACGAACAAATCGCGCAGAGGTGCTAGCGTAGGTTCGGATGTCGGGTCCGTAATTTGGCAGAGGGCTGGATGGACGTGCAGGGTCAGAAGCTTGCCATCAATGGTGTGATTGCCGATTTCGGCAGCGAGACCCGACCTGCTCGCCCAAACAAGCGCCGAAGCGTTTGCCGTAATGGCGGGATGTTGCGCGAAGCTGGGGCTTGCCGAACGCGCTCGGGATTTGGTGACGAAGTGTCTGGCGATTCAACCGGAGGCAACGATAGAGCAACTCGTCAGGAGGGCCCTCAATTATGTTGCACTGCACAAGGGAAGCGGGTTTGGAAAAGATCAACGATTCCGGTTTATTCGTTCGGGGCACCGGTTGATCGTCGGCGGTATACTGCTTGCACAAGAAGTCTTAGAGTCAACACGCGATAAGAGTGCGCCTCGCGTGTTGACCGTGATGTAGCATTACCGCGAAATCGTTGCCCGTGCCGGGTGTCGGTCGCTGGCATCAATCTCGTGACCAGAAGCGGTCCCTGTTATTGGGTGGGTCAAGAAGGCTCATCTCGAGCCCGTAATGCTAGGTTAGCCGACGAAGCATCTGACGCCGGCGAGAAGCCACCGCCCTTAATCTAGACCGTGGTGATTTTGGTGCCTTCGATGGTGGGTTGAGCAATAACGGAAAGTTGATAGTTATTCTGGCCGCCTCTAGCGGCTTGCTGAAATGCACATTCGCAAAGCCATGACGGACGCACCTCACCTTCTGAATGAGGTTGGCGAGGTAAGGAGAATAACTGACCCTCTCTTGCTCGCGTTGGTCGAAGTGACTTCTGTTATCGGCGACTGGAACCTCTGCTGTCTGGATAATCGAGCATGGCGTCACGACCCATCTGGCGCGGCCATCTTCGTCTGGCGCTCGTCTCCTGCCCGGTCGCCCTCTACAATGCGCGGCACGATCGGGCTGCGATCCGTTTCAATATGATCAACCCTGAAACCGGCAACCGGATCAAAATGGTTTCCCAGGATTCTGGGACGGGAGCTCCTATAGAGCGCGTGAAAGGATACGAGTTCGACAAGAACCGATACCTGATCCTGAATGATGAGGACTTTGAGAGCGTCAAGGTGGACAGCTCCTCAATCATGTCGGTCGAGAAGTTTGTAGACGCAGGGGCGATCGATCCGATTTATTACGACGCGAGCTACTTCCTGGCGCCAGACGGAAAGGCCGGCGAGGATGTTTATGCGGTTCTGTGAGAGGCAATCTCAAAGACCGGAAAGACCGCGTTGACGCGCGTCGTTATCTCGCAGCGGGAGCGGACTGTTGCCTTGCGCCCCATGGGCGTCGGGCTGATGGCCCACACCCTCTATGAGGATCGTGACCTCAACAGCGCCGACGAGTATTTCGAAGACGCGGCGCAGTTGAAGACCGATCCCGAGATGGTCGAACTCGCTACACAGCTCATCCAGCGGAAATCAGGGAAGTATGATCCGGCGGATTTAGAGGACCGCTACGAGACCCGGCTCCGGGCGCTGATAGACACGAAGCTGGCGGGTGGCGGGTTGGTCACGGAGGCTGAAAGGCCGATTGAACGCGGGAACGTCATCGACCTTGTGGCTGCGCTCAAGAGAAGCCTCGCGCAGGCGCAGAGCGCCGAGGAACAGCCGAAGCCTCCAAAGGCGCGCAAGGATCCGGATCGTCGTCAGACGGGTCTCAAGCTGCCGATTGCGGGTGGAAAGGGCAAAGTGGCAGAGCCCGCCGTTCAAGCCGAGCCCGCAATCCAGTCGGTGTCGAGCAGAACGAAGAGAAAAGCGTAGCTGGTTGTCGCTGCGACGACTGAAAACACCGGGGTGACGATGATCCGCCAGATAGTCCTCGCATCAGCGCTGCTGGCGTCTTCTCCATGCCTAGCTAAGGTCTGGAGCGAACACTGGACGGCCACGGCAACTGACTCCATCGCGATCACCGGTGACGTGACGCTCTACAACAACCGGATGGTGATGGCCGGCGGTAAGAGCTTCCCGATCCATAAGCTGCACAATCTGACGATCTCGGCGATCGGTGGCTTCAACGGACCGGCAACGCTTTTCAAGATTTCGCCGCCGAGTAACCCTACACTGCTCAACGGCAACAAGCTCTGCGGCAACGATCCAATCAGCTACGTGATTATCTGGCACCATCCGAAGTTAATGCCCGGCAGTCCGCCCGGCAGAGGTCTGGCCGCGTTCTCAGGTGCCGCTGAACCGACCGGTTCGGGTAATCCCTGCGCGGTGTATTTCTACGAGATCGGCCATTAGGTATTAAGTTTCGAGGCAGTCTCTGTGCGCGGCGGTGTTGCCGGGCCCACATAAACCCAGTCTCCCTTCGTCACGTCGTCCGCGTGGATGCCGACGCCCTGGTAGAATAGCCAGTGGTCCGTCTCCCAGCCCCAGACACGATATCCGTATGTGGGGTGGTGAACCCAGTGTACCGTTCCGTCGGGCGTGCCGCGAGGAGGCATGCATGCATCCATGTGTCGGTCTTCCTTTCGACAGATGACAACGACGCCGGCAGGTCCAACCCTCAGTGTAATGGTCTCGCCGCGGTAGTTGAAGTAGCGAAGACCCTGTTTGCCAGCTCGCAAGTCGCAACGTGGCGTCGTGAGATCGCTGAGCTAAAGCGGCTTCTATAGATGGCCACGCTACCTCGTTTCGATACGGCATCGACGGCGTGGCCGGATGATGCCAACACGTTGTTATCAATCAATTGCAAGCTGAAGCACACTGCGGAATCTTGTTAACGGTTGCACCGAAATCGCCTGATGCGAGCTAACCGACTGATCCCACTATAATTACACTGTGAGGTCAACACGCGATAATCTATATTATCGCGTATTGATGATCTTTCGCGCCTCCCAACTTAGTGTATGAATACGATTAAGGAAGGCCTGAATAAGCTCAATCTCGGGCAAGGCGAGCGCTGACGGTGTTCGCCAGGCGTTCGTGGACTTGCATCGGCAAGAACTGGTCGCATTCTTGGTCGAGCTCGGGGCAGCGATGACGGTGGCATCGACGATGGTGCCGCCCGCCACCTTCAGTCCACGCGAGGTAAGGTGCTCGTTCACGCGCTCGAACAGCGGCTTGCCCAGATTGTGCCGCTCGAGCAGATGCCGTAAGTTCAGGATGGTGGTTTCGTCGAGCACCGGCTCGCGGCCGACGTCGATGCCGACGAAGCGACGCATGGAAAGCGAATCATAAATCGCTTCCTCCGCCGCAGGATCTGACAGGGTGAACCAATGCTGGAGGAAGTGCAGCCGAAGCATGCGCTCCAGCCCGATCGGTGGGCGGCCGCTGCCGAACTTTGGGTAGAACGGCGCGACTAGGGCGCAGAGTTCACGCCATGGCACCACCTGGTCCATTTCGGCTAAGAACTTCGCCCGACGGGTTTGCTTGCTATGCTTGTCGAAGCTTGCGCTCGCTAGGGTCAGTTGCCGCATCTCACTCAACTCCGCCGCTACCGCAACATTCCTACAGATCGCTCCGTAACCGTGTCGAGGAAGACTTGTTCAGAGGTTCCTTAACTGTGAAATGCTCCGTGCGCTGCCAACCAAGGCTAGGAATGCCATCAGGAAAAGACCTTCGCCGATGTTAGAATCGGCTGCTGGGTACGGATCAAGGTCGCTGACACTTGATAATGCCGCCTGCGGCGATGCTACTGGAACGTGTGACCTAGGCGCAGCCACTACTTCAGGTCATACTGGGCGATTCCTGCGAGATCGTAGACACCGGGTTGACCGACCGCCTCCTTGGTCGCCGCTAGAGTGTATTGTCCTTTGAAAGTCGCCGAACCATCGGACGCGATATCGTATAAGTTGACGGAGTAGGAGGCGAATGATCCGAGCCAATACATATGCTTGCCATCAGATGAAATCGTCACATCTTTCGAATCACTTGACGGTGCATAGCCATTGCCGCGTGTGATCAGCGGAAGACGTTTCACAACCTTGCCACTCACCGGATCAAGCCTAAAAGGCGTAATCACGTTGGTGACGTAGCTGACAACGTACAGCATATCCTTCTTGGGGCTGAGGGTGCTCCAGCAGGCTTCGTCAATGTCCTTGGGATTGGTCTGGCCCGTGGAGTAGTTGGCTACCTTAGTTACCTGCTTGGAACCATCCTTGAGCACTGTCAGTCCATTATTGCTCTTGGCGTTGATAATCGAAAAGTTGGTTACGTACAGCAGGTCGGCACGCGGACCCCATTCAAATCCTACGGATCCAGAAATTCCAGCCTCCTCGAAGTAGCGCCGTCGGCTGGCCATACCGTTATCGAAATCGTAGATATAGACTCGGCTTGGGTGCATTTCTTCAAGCTTATGATCACGTGTCAAGAAGTGCGGAATCCCCCAGGTGGAAACGGCTAGCTTCCTGCCGTCTGGACTGAATGCTACTTGCGAGGCTCCGCCATTCTCCCGGGAGAAGTGATCAAGCGTGCGAACATGTGTTAGCGTACCGTCGCGATTGTCGAGCCGATAGAGTTCGATCGTGCGGTCCTTATCGGAAGGATGCGGCTTGCTGAGATCGCCGGTCAAGAACTGATCGCTGGGAAGGCGCCGGAGCTTGTCACCTTCATAAATGACCGTCGGCTGGTCCCACTGATTCCCAACCGCCACCCAAAACATGCCCGGCTGCCCAACTACGGGCATGGAACTGATTGATACCGGCTTCCGACCATATGAATTGACACTCGCAATCAGTGTCAGTTCGCCGCTTTGCCGATCGATCTTGAAGACAGAAATCGAATGGGCGCCGATATCGGCGGTCAGCAAGAAATCCCCAATGATCTGGGTTTGGCCTTGAGCGTCATAGTCACCGAGCGCGGGAGCCTCGTGATTCGCACCCCCCCGAACATAGGTAGGATACGTCTTTTCGTCGCCGACGGTTCCATCCTCGTAGCGGGCGAGTCGGACGATCTCATTGATCCCCTCGCCATTGGTGGTGGTGTACAGATAGCCTACAATTCGCTTCGTCACGACGGCCTGCGCATCGACCGGTATCGTAGTGGTCAAGGCTAAGGCTGAACTTATCGCCACCATAAACATTGTGGCGCCGTATAGGTCACGACCTTTCATGGCAACATTCTCCGGTTTGCAACGAGTTGAATAGATTAGCGAAGCGCCGCTTCCATCACCCTCGCCTAGATTGGCGATGACACAGCATAGTGGGGACCTGCCGGGCGTCACGCGTGGATCGTCAGTGCGCCGCGCCCCATCAGGATAGTCGTCGTGGCAGTACTGTGGGCCTTACGACAATCCTACTCATCGTAATCTCGGACGGCGCGCACCCGCAGAACGCGTGCGCGGTCCATCCAAGTCGGGGAATCCTCGAAAGTCCGCCGCATCAACGTTCTTCCACGACATGAGCAGGGTGAGTTCGCCGTGGGTCAGCACCGGGTCGAAGCTGTCGCATGGCGCGGGTTCGGCCGCCCACAGGCCAGGCCAATGCATTCGGAAAAGTAATAGCGGTTGTTCGTCTGTCTCCACTCGACCGGGCGCAGCGCATTGATGAGCGTGATCGCCATTCCCGTGCCAACCTCAGTCTCGTCGAGGCGCCGCTCGCGCGTGCGCCAGCGCACGAGGGAGTTCTCGCTCCGGAACTCGACAACGAGAGGATCCAGCCCTCCCTGGGCGCGCTCATGTAGCATATCGTCCACGAAGCCCTCCTCCTGCTCCAGCTCGGGGCGGAGCATCCTGGCGTTATGGAGATGGTCATCCACTTTTTTCGGAAGGGCCCCAAACATGACGGAAAGCATGGTCGTCTCTCCGAGGGCTTCAGGCACCGCCGTAACGCTCTGTCTTGATCGACGTCGCGTTTAGCCCGGCGGCGAGCGCGCCGTCAGCGGCAACTTCGACGAATGCGGTCGAGCCACAGACGAGGACGTTGCCGGGAGGTGTGGGCAACCGACCGACCACATCGGCGACCATCGCGACGTCGATGCGCCGGCTGTAGTCGGCCGCCCGCCTTGCAGGTTCGCGCGTGAGCGCAAAGGCCAAGGCGAAGTCCGGAAGCGAAACCTCGGTCGCTAGCAATTCGTCTCTGAAGAGCACGTCGTGCCACGTCCTTGACGAGAGCAGCAGCGCTATCGGAACCGATCTACCGACGTCTCGCCGTTGTCGCACCATGGCCATTAATGGGACGAGGCCAGACCCTGCGCCGACCAAAAGGACAGGGTGGGCGGTGTCTGTGGGCCACACGAAGTGGCCGCCCAGGGGCCCGCGAAGCTCGATCTCGTCGCCAGACCGAGCAATATCGTGGAAGAACGGCGACACCTCGCCGTCGGCCAAGCGCTCTATCGCGAGCTCGATGATGTCTGACGAACTCGGGGATGAGGCGATCGAATAGCTTCGCATCGCGGTATAGCCATTCGGCGCCACCAGCCGCACGTCCACGTGCTGCCCAGCTTGGTGAACAAACGGTACGCGAAGATGGAGAAAGAAGCTCTTGATGCTTGGTGTCCGCTCAGCTATTTCGACAATCCTACAGCTTTGCCAATCGGTCGGCACGGCCGGTTCGTCAGTCATTGGTGTATCGCTGCTCCCGCCACGGATCCCCATAAATGTGGTATCCGCGCAATTCCCAGAAGCCCCGCTCGTCGCGCGCGGTGAACTGCAGCCCGTTTACCCATTTGGCTGATTTCCAGAAATAAAGGTGTGGTACAAGAAGGCGTGCCGGACCGCCGTGCTCACGAGGCAACGACCGGCCGTCGTACTTCAGCGCCACCATCGCCCTTCCTCCGGCAAGATCGGCGAGCGGCATGTTAGTGGAATAGCCATCGTAACAGTGCGCGAGGACAAATTCAGTCGGGGCGCCCAGACCGGCGTCAGCGAGGATGTCATCGACGAGGACGCCTTCCCAGGCTGTGTTGAGCTTCGACCAAGACGTGACGCAGTGGATGTCGCGGGTCATCCTTGTCTGCGGAAGCGCGTTGAAGTCCGACCAGCCCCACTTTTTCACCGGGCGTGGTCCAATCTTCAGTATAAACTTCCACTCCTCCGGCTCTACCCGTGGAGCGGGGCCGGTCGCGAGGACAGGGAAATCGTCGACCAGATGCTGGCCTGGCGGTACGCGATCGGATCGATCCTGCCCCGGCTGCTTGCCAGTAAAGCCGCGTGTCACCATGGCGATCTCCTCCTAGTAATAGACTGTAAGTGCCATCTCGGTCGGTTACCTAGGCGGATGGGAATCGACCTCTAGCGACGATGTTGAAGGCGCTCTCAACCTTTTTCCTCCCACCGTGTTGTTCGACGTTCATCCGACTGGCTGTCAGCTCCAGTCTGCCTTACGTGTTGCGGGCGTAAGTTGCACTTGGTTCGCGAGCCAATGCTAATGCCGATTGGTTATCGTATCGATGCATGGCCAGCCAATTTCACCCGCGACGCTCTAGCATTCGTGGGCATCCGCCCGATAAGCTCACTTGCAAGCCTAGCTTCGCCAGAAAACCTAGTAGTTCTCGTGATCGAGACGGAGCGCGTGGAGGTGTGTCAAGGGAGAATGGCGCTGGGGCATTCACTTTACGAGGCCCAGCGCTTCGTGAAGCTGATCACAACCGGACCTCCCAGCAGTATGGGTTTCGCGAGCAATGTCCCGAGTAGAATTCTCTGCATATTGTGAGCAAACTCGCTGATGTACAGGCCTCATAGGACGGAATTGGCTCGCTATGCATTGATACGATAACCAATCGGCATTAGCATTGCTCACGCACCAAGCGCAATTAGCGGCCGGTGTTTCTGGTGATCTGAGCTCTCTCCTAGGTCAGAGAAATCCTGAGCGAGCCCGTCGGAGGGAGTCAAGACGATTCCTATAGTCCATTTAGTGAGAAGTTGGCCCCGAGGTAGACTTGGCAATCTGGCGATCGGCCCTGATCTATTGAGACTTCGTATCATCCGACACGCGTAAGGTGGTGCATTCAGTGACGTACCTGTGGACCGCGCTCGCAACTCGCCGCTAAAAAGGGTCACGTGCGCCGCCGCATCTCCGGGTGGTTGGCTCTCTCGGGCTTGCATTGTTGGCGTCTCCGGCGCCTGTTGAGATGACTTGGTTTGCTTTTGCTCGTCAAACAGGCGGCGGATTCGGAAAGCACCATTGCTGTCCGCGCAGCCAAACCGGTTTGCTGTATGGAGCCGAATTTCTGATATAGCTGCAGAGATGACTCGCTGTCCCGCAAAACGAGCAGTCTTCGTTGCCTATGGCTTTGACTGGACAGCGAGAGATTGTGACCGCAAAACGGTTCCTCCGCTAGCTCGCCGTTTCTCGGCTTCAGTATACGACAACGCTCGTTAGAAAAAGAAAAGGTTCATGACACAGTCAGTAGTTCGAGGCGGGGAACTTCTAGGGGCCGTGGTTGTTGGCGACTTTGAAGATGGTGCCTTGCTTACCGGAAGTGCAAGTGGGTCAGCTTTTTTGGTTGGAGGCCCTGACGGACGCGGCGGCACGACGTCGGGTCTCAATCCGTATGACCTCCTGAGCGCGTCGCTGGCTGCCTGCACCGCGATAACAATCCGGCTGTATGCACGCCACAAAAGGTATCCCCTTTCGCGCGTCGAGGTTGCGGTCTCCTTCCACCACGCGATTGATGGTGGCCGAGACTTCTTCGAGCGGGCGATCGCGCTGCAAGGTGGCTTAGACGAAGACCAACATGCCGATGTCCTTCGGATCGCGGTCATGTGCCCTGTCGGGAAGACGTTGGGAATGAACGCGGACATACATACGCGCTCGGAGGGACGATCATCCGTCGCCGCGCGCGTGCCTGCCAGCTACTCCGCAGATCTCGCGGACTTCGGATCGTCATTATCGGCCCCGGTCGAGAATTGCGATGACTTACTCCCGCAGAGCTACCGGCCCGACTGGTTTTCGTAATACCAAGTTCCGCAAACCATTCCTCGGTAAGTTTCGAAGATTACCTTCGAACAGCGCCTCCGAGCTGCGGTCTCCGCCTGATTTAATGAGGCTTTCGCATATCATGGGCTTAAGCGAGGCCGATCCCGCAACCGCAACTTTTATCAACGGCGATCGAGAGGACCACTTCATAGGTCCCATAATGGGTCCAATCTCATGATCGAGCAGATTGTAACCAACAAGTCACCATCGCCCGCCTTCGACTACATGTGTCGCAGGGTCATTAGTGACCGTCCTCCAGAGTTCCCTCAAGGGCTTCGGCGACAACAACTGTTTGTATCCCGCCTTGAGCATGGACTATGCTGGGATGCTCATACATACCTTTGTCAAGAGCCCCGCGAACATAAGCCTGCGCAATCTCGTCGCGATCACCGCCGTTCATACGACATCATCCTCCTTTTGCTTATGCTTAGCAGCTCGATCGGAGGACATCGGCAGCGCTTCGCGGAATGCCCTCACATGCGGAGGATCACAGACTTTTGGAACCAAGGTTGGAGCGATTTTAGAATCGGCGAAACCTGCCGCAGTCGACCCGGCGCGCCGCCGTTTAGCCAGACCTGCAGGTGGATAGTCTCGCTCGTCAAGATGCATGAAGTTCATAGCCGGCGGTTATTGGACAGAAGCGGAAGCCTTTTCTATCCTTCCAACCCTTATGAGGATTCGCAGATGAAAACCTACCAGAAGAATCCGGAAGCCCTGTCTCGCCTGACCCCTGAGCAGTTCCGCGTGACACAGAGGGATGGAACTGAACGGCCGTTTGCCAACGATTACTGGGACAACAAAGAGCCCGGTCTATACGTCGACGTCGTCTCCGGCGAGCCTCTTTTCGCTTCATTTGACAAATTTGAAAGCGGCACAGGCTGGCCGAGCTTCACCAAGCCCATTGATGCGGCAAACATCATCGAAAACGTTGACAGCACCCACGGCATGACCCGCACCGAGGTCCGTTCCAAGCACGGGAACAGCCACCTTGGCCACTTGTTCCCGGACGGCCCCAGGGACCAGGGAGGGCTACGGTACTGCATGAATTCCGCCTCTCTCCGCTTTGTGCACCGTGATAAGCTGGAGCATGAAGGGTATGGGGACTATAAGAGACTTTTCTCGAAACAGGACGCTCAGCATGACTGCAACGTTTGAACGCGCCATTCTCGCCGGTGGCTGCTTCTGGGGAATGCAGCAGCTCATACGGCGATTGCCCGGCGTCGTTTCGACCCGCGTCGGTTACACGGGAGGCGACACCAGGAATGCGACATATCGAAACCACGGCACGCACGCGGAGGCGATTGAGATAACCTTCCTTCCAGAAAAGGTGAGCTTTCGGGAACTCCTAGAGTTATTTTTCCAAATCCACGATCCGTCGACGCTGAACCGCCAAGGTAACGACCGCGGCGTGAGCTACCGCTCGGCGATCTTCTACACGAGCAGCGAACAGAAGCGGATAGCCGAGGAAACGATCGCTGATGTCGATGCGTCAGGTCTCTGGCCGGGAAAGGTCGTGACCGAGGTTACCGAAGCGGGCAACTTCTGGGAGGCCGAGCCGGAGCACCAGGATTATCTTGAGCGGATTCCGCACGGCTATTCCTGCCACTTCGTCCGGCCGGGGTGGAAGATTGCCCGCCGGCACGCGGCGGCGTGACGCCATCGATAACACCGCAATCCGGGGCGGGCTTATGACCAATGGCATCATCGGGCGAAGGGCGCCTGAACTCCTTGTTCCATACTGGATCGATGCGCAGGGAATTCAGCGCCCCCCTGTAACACTCGACGAGCTGGGCAGCCAGCATCGGATGCTGTTTTTCTACCAACACTGGTGCTCGGGGTGCCACTTACACGGTTTCCCGAGCCTGCTGGCGCTCGTTGACAAGTCGCATAGTAAGAATGTGGGATTCGCAATCGTCCAGACTGCCTTCGAAGGCCATGATGTGAACACGCAAGACAAGTTGGTCGTGGACCAGCGCCGCTACGGACTGCGGGTGCCGTTTGGCCATGAGGGCAAAACGCCCTCCGGCGCCTATCCGACGACGGTTGAGAACTTCCGCGCAGGCGGCACCCCTTGGTTCGTAACGATCGACCCCGCCGGCGTTGTGATGCAAAACGGATTCGCGATCGACGCCGACGAGTTCATCGCGTCAGTCGAGAGGAGGCGGCTGGCGGCAGAAGCTGCCTTTTCTTAGGCGACGGGGTTCAGAGTCACATTCTGCCGGCCGTTGGGCCGCGCACGACGTCTTTCTGCCATCACGCTTAGTGAACCGAGGTTTCTTTCCGAGCCACAGGTTGGACTTCTCACATCGGGACGCGGTCGTGTGGGTTGAAGTTGGCTAGCTCATGATCCGACCTCGGCAATCGCCCTGGGAGGAGCTCCAGATAGGGAAACAGAGATGATTACCGACAAGATTCTGCGGAGCATGGAGGTGATCGGCGCGGACGGGGTCCACGTCGGAATGGTCGACGGCGTCGTCGACGGACGTATAAGGCTCGCGAAGCAAGATGGCGGGCAAGGGCGCCATAAGAGCCACAGTCACTTCATCGATCTCGGCCTGGTAGCCGCGATAGAGGGGCAGAAGATTAGGCTTGCTGCCAATGCCGATGTCGCCGTTACGTTCGAGGAAGAGGAATCCGGTAAGCTTATTTAGCGAGGAACGGTGCGCATGGATGTAGAGGCAAAACCAGAATGAGAGTGTGTTTGCCGCTGCATCTCATCGCGGGGCACACACTAGCTGGATCGACGGTCGGAGAATTCGGAAATATAGAAGCCGGACCAATAGAAGCAGTGGCCAGCAGTTGCCCCTCCGGCTACTAAGGCGGTGGTTCGTCTTACGGCGCGAACCCCATGATCGTGCCGAAGACACGGGGACCAAGTGCGCCGGAACGTGATCGCAGACGCTTTCGGAAAAAGGAATCCGGAGGTGCGCGGTTGCCGTCTGGGAAACCGTCGTCGGGGCGCCCACACTGGCGTGATTGGGCCAACCGCTCCTTCGACGCAGACGAGTTCGCAAGCCGCGGAGCCAGCCGTCGATTGGCAATGTGATGGTAAGGCCTCCGAACGCCCGTGTTCAGCTGATAGCGGACTTCGCCAGCTGGCGCTGATCCAGAAGGCGGGGCTGACCCTCCGCCGCGGGGCCACGTCGGCTCTTCCAAGAATGGCGTCGGAAAAGTCGGGACCATGTTGCGATTGAGGAGTATCATGTCTCAACGGGCTGTTGTTTCTGACACTTGTGCCGCCTTTTTGTCGTCCGCGGAGAGACCCCTCGGGTCACCGATCGCATTCATATTAGGTGGACGCTTAAATGATCAAAGGTTCCGATCTACTTGTGAAGGCTTTGGAAAATGAGGGGGTGGATCGCATATTCGGCATTCCGGGCGAAGAGAACCTGGATGTCGTAGAATCGCTGCGTAGTTCGTCGATTCAGCTCATCCTCACGCGCCACGAGCAGGCAGCTGCCTTCATGGCAGCGACCTATGGTCGCCTAACGGGAAAACCCGGCGTCTGTATTAGTACATTAGGACCCGGTGCCCTCAACCTTACCACTGGCGCCGCGTATGCGCTTCTTGGCGCTATGCCAATGATCATGATCACCGGGCAAAAGGGCATACTCTCTTCCAGGCAGGCGCGATTTCAAATCGTCGACATCGTCTCTACAATGAAACCGCTCACGAAGTTATCGCGCCAGATTGTTTCAGCTTCCATGATTCCGACACTCGTGCGTGAAGCCTTCAGGATCGCGCAGGAGGAACGTCCTGGGCCTGTTCATCTTGAATTGCCCGAGGACATTGCAACCGAGAGGTGCAACGCGATTCACTTGATCCCGCCACACGCCATCGAACTACCGCTCGCTGGATCGGAAGCTCTGGACCGCGCGGCTCATATGATAATGGAGGCTAAGAAACCTCTGGTCATGCTGGGGGCCGCGGCGTCCCGCCCTCGCTCAACCGCCGAGCTTGCGCAGTTCGTCCTGCGCTGCGGGATCCCCTACTTCACGACGCAAATGGGTAAGGGTACTGTGCCGGGCGGCGCAGAACTTTATATAGGAACTGCGGCTCTTTCGGAGCGAGACTACGTTCATGAAGCGATCGAGCGCGCGGACCTCATCATCACGATTGGACATGACACGATCGAAAAGCCACCCTTCATCATGGATAGGGAAAAGCCACACGTTGTGCATGTTGGCTATCTACCAGCGAGCGTCGAACAAGTCTATTTCCCTCAGGCGGAGGTAATAGGCGATATCGGTCCTTCACTGAGACTTCTGGCGGATCGGGTTGAGGGGAAGATGCCGAATGCAAAGGCGCTACTTCCTCTGCGCGAAGATATTTTGGCGAGAGTAGCCGCCCGCTCGACGGAACACAGGTTCACGCCTCAACGGCTGATACACGACATTCGTCAAGTAATGCCTGACGATGGCATCGTCGCGCTCGACAACGGAATGTATAAAATTTGGTTTGCTCGCAACTACCGGACGCGCGTTGCCAATACCTTGCTTCTCGACAACGCCCTGGCGACCATGGGGGCAGGCCTCCCGTCGGCTATGATGGCAGCGATGCTCTACCCCAGCCGCCGCGTCATGGCCGTCTGCGGCGACGGCGGCTTCATGATGAATAGTCAAGAGATGGAGACTGCAGTCAGGCTGAATTTGAACCTCGTGGTCGTCGTCATCGAAGACGGTGCCTACGGTATGATCCGCTGGAAACAGTCAGTGGATAAATTTCCGGACTTTGGCATGACGTTCGGCAATCCTGACTTTGTGCGATATGCGGAAGCATATGGCGCTAAGGGAACGAGGGTTGAAGACGTTGATGACCTCCTTCCCTCTCTCGACGAAGCATTCAATCAGGGCGGAGTTCGTATCGTCGTCGTACCGGTCGATTATTCTGAGAACCGTCGAGTATTGGTAGATGAGCTCCGCGATCGGGTGCGACCTACCGCTTGATTTTACACAAGATCTCGGTGTGAGCAGCGCCGGATTACGGCGACGTGTACTCCCAGAGAGGGAACATAATCAACAAAATTGAAGGGCTAGCCTTAGGACGCCACCGCACGCCGACGGCGCGTTTAGGTAAGTTTCTGTTTGGGTCGCGCAGGGGCTAATTCAGCTTGCTCACATGAAGAATAGGGCTTCCCGAAATACAGGAAGTGCGCCCTTGTTCGCGTTGGGTCAGGCGCTACGCCATCGGAGAGATGACTATTCGTCGGGAAAGAATAACATCCATCGCGTCGTCAGTCAGCGCTCTTCCATTGAAGGTGGCGACGTCGCAACGTGCAAGCGTGCCTATCTCGTAGGGCAACATCGTCGGGAACAGACGCGCGATCAACTGCTTCACGTAGACGGACGATTGTTCGGGCGCGCCACTCAGCAAGAGGATTTCTTCCGTTACTTCAGTAATCCGAGCAATGAACGCTGTCTGATCGTCGGTTGGCGTAGCCCGGTTGAACCGTTCCTTCATCTCGGCGTCCGGCATGTAAAAATTCGAGAGCAGCGGCAGTCCCCACCGGGACACCTGGACCTCAGGCGCGTGGCCGTAAAGCGAAGCCTTGCCCAGGCAGCAACACGGCCCTCGCCAATCAGAGCATTTGGGACCTCGAGCACGATTGCCGTCACGTTTCGTCTGGCAAAGAAGTTTCTCGCGTTGAGGAACACAGAGCGATCGTACCTGTGATCGCCGTACAAGGCCTTACGAAAGCCCCCAAGCGCAACGGCGTCGCCGGCGAACAGGTCAGGGGCCAAGCCAGCGAGAAAACGGACGCCGCCAGCGCCCTCCGTTACAACACCGGTGCTGCCAGCGGCGATAAGGTCACCCTCTAATCCCATTAGAGGTCCCAATCCGGTCGCACGGCGAACTTCGAAGGACTGTTCGTGCCGATGGTCGTCACCATTCGGATGATGCGCAGCGCCGAACCGGACCTTGAAAACAACCTCCTCTCTCCCATCATCGTTGAGATCAATCCGGAAGGCATACAACCCCTCTTCGCGGAAGCTGCTCGGCGCCCAGAGCCCGGCGTCAGGGTTTACCGTCATAGCCATTACCGTGGCGCCGGACCGGCCCGAGAACAGATACATATCGCAGATGTTTATGCGGGGATCTTCAAGCGCGCTTGGCGCATCGAAATGGTGCGACATCACGAACCTCGAATAGGCCGTCTGGCCGGGAATATGCGATCGTACGCATGCCATCAATCATCTCTTACCCTACAAAAGATGACCTGTAGAGCGGACTTTCAATTCGGCGCGGGCGGTGGGGACCTTAAACTAGTCCGAACTCATAAGCTTATCCGCGCCCCAATCCGATCGTAGCCACGAATTCGATATACGACCGCAGCCACAATCCAACTCGTGACGAAGACTACGATCGTTAGATAGCCTATCATGCCAAAGTACTTATAGAGTGCGATTAAGCCATTCCAGATTACGCGTTTAAGATCCAGCCGATGCTGGATCAATCCCAGTGTCTCAATTCCCCTACCAGAAGCGCGACAAGTGCCGACACGACAGCTATCGTCATATTGTAGTAGAGCTTACGAACGGGCTTCACGAACGCCCGACCGTAGACACCAATCATCAGAATATTGTCAGCGGCGTCGATCAACGACGTCCCTGCCGTAAACAGAGCCAGGAACACAAGAATCGACCAGACAGACATTCCCCTCGTCCGCTCCGCCGCTGAAATGCCAAGCAGCCCGATTTCCGTCGCCGTATCAAATCCTACAGCGAGAAAAACCCAGCGGATACATCTGCCAGCTACGGCTGACCACAGCGAATATAGGACGCAGCACTTGGAAGAGCGGTCCTCTGTTGGCGAGCAGCTCTTCGAGGTCTTCGGCCACATAAACAACATCGGACGTCATCCGTCGAAAGGTCCGATACGCTCCTAGGAGAATCACAGTGTTCACGGGGCCAATTGCGAACAAGAAGAAGGAAGAAACCAACGTCCCAATCGCACCGCCGATAACGTGGACTTTCTCCATCTTTAAGGTTGTGACCGCGGCGACAATACCGATAGTTGCCAAAATGACGACGGTTGAGTGGCCTGTCTGGAAAAAAAAGCCCGCCGAAATGGGACGGCTAACTGATATGTTGCCCGAGCGCTTCAATCAATGGCAGCTTTTTTCAACCGGCGCCGCCGTGTTCTTGCCTCGGGATCATCTCCTCGCAGCCGAAGGGCTAGTCCATGGGACTCGGCTTGCAGAATCGGTCCTAGTCGGCGCATTCGAACCAGACGCGCTGCCGGAGAGGATTTTGTCCCAAATCGTGAGGCAGCTCGGGCGTAGACCTTCAACACCGCATCGCGCGAGCAGCTGGGAAACGTCACTCCAACTCGTACGCACGGGCCTTGGCCTCGGGCTAGGATTGTCATGCTGGCCAACACCCACAGAACTGGTGGCGCGAGGTCTTGCCGATCCGGTGGCTGACTATGAAGTGGTCGTGAAGACGATCGCTGGGCGTCCGCAATCTCGGGCGGTAGCGGCCTTCGTAAAGCTTGCTCGCGCCTCCGCTTGGACGAACTCGGCCGACGGGTCTTGAAGCTGGAACGGCGGGCTCAGCACCGCTCTTCCAGCATCTGTTTTCTAACGCCCGCCCTTCACGTAGTCGTCCGACCTAGGGCCGGGCACGTCAAGCAACACTATAACCCACGAGCATGGATATGATGCCTTTCTACCCGGCACAACTTCATGCTCCATTCACCGCCCACGCTCTATTCGCCATAAACCATAGCGAGGAGGTGCTCTGCCATTTTACTTCTGTCGCGACGCCATCTCTCTACTGGAAAAGGATCCGTGATGAAACGCCCCGGCAAAGCTAAACCTTTCAGTCGACTCACTTTTGTTATTGCGACCATGTCGCTGGTCTCGCTATCTTCTTCGTGGCAAGCGGCACGAACTGCGGAGCTCGGCGTCAACCAATCGGACGCGGTGGTTGATAGTAGCGGATATCTAAAAGTCCCAGCCGACTACCGCAAGATCTACCAATACCTTGGCAGCTGGGCGATCGCTGCGAGCCAAGGTCAAGGTTCGGATCAACTACATAATGTTTACGCTTCACCTGGGACGATCGACAACTATCGTGCCACCGGAAGGTTCCCAGACGGCGCCGTGTTGGTCAAGGAAGTGTTCGGGACCAGTACAGCGCCCATGACGACCGGGATCGTGAGCCACGCGCAGACGCTAAAAGGCTGGTTCGTCATGGTGAAGGACAGCAAGAACTCGAGGCTCGGCAACAAGCTCTGGGGCGATGGCTGGGGCTGGTCTTGGTTTGGCGCTTCGAACCCATCGAAGACGACGACAGCCGATTACAAAGTAGCCTGTCAAGGATGTCACATTCCGGCCCAGGCATCCGACTGGATCTACGTCGCCGGATACCCGGTCTTGAAGCGATAATAGAGCGAGCGTCATCGGTCTGTCATAGCGGCCGGAGCCGGAATGCGACTTCTGGACCCGGTCGTGCACTCCTTGTGTAAGTGTCGCTCGTCCGCTGGATCCAGCTTGCATATGCCGCAAGGAGCTGGCGCCCCGTGTCCAAGTGATACGACTCTTAAAATCAGCATCACGCACGCGTTCTGTGAAGCCAATCACCTCGAAGAGGATGGGGCGCCGGCTTCCAACGAGCGCTTTTAACCACCCAGCCGTGCGATGCCTGCTTCCAGATTTCTCTCATACCGCAATCCGGGAGTTCCAGGGCCGCGGCGGCATCCTACGTTTTTTGAACCTACCTTTTGCCTCTTCAACAGCCGATGGGGCCCATTGCGACTACGCTCAGATCCTAGGAAAGTACGAGAATTTCGCGGGTTTGTGGCTGGTCGGTGAGGACCTGCCGCAGGCGAGCAACGGGGTGGCGTTGCACTCGACCGAAGAAGATCAGTACGGTTTATCCGCACCCGTGATACACTTCCTCGACCATTCAAAGGACGTGGCAATGCGCATTCACGCATTTAGATCGGGTCGCGCCATCTACGAGTCCCTCAATGCGGAGAGCGTATTTGAGTTGCCCCCGGGACCCAGCACTCGCAACATGGGCACATGCCGGCAAAGCGAGAAGCCGGGGGATGGTGTCTGTAACGGATACGGCCAGTGTCATGACGTCCCAAATCTTTTCATCTCAGACGGCAGCGAGTTCACATCGTCCAGTGCGGAAAACCCTACGCTTGCGATCGTTCTGGCAATCCGGCAAGCAAGACATCTTGCCGACAAACTAAACCGCGACGAGATGTAAGTCGGTTTCGGACTGTGGATCTGGGAGACACGGCGTCAAACTGCGGGCCTCTTTCAAGAATGGTCTGACCGAGGAGCTGATGGCTAGGCAACGAGGTTGCGCTCCAGGCATTGTTGCGGTTCACATTTCCACGTCGCGTCGCGGGAAGCGGAACCTACAGATCTATTCCCCTAACCGCTTGCGCGGGCCCGTAGCCGCCGGACCGTCATCCCCGCTGCCCTTGCTACGTGCAACTGAGCTCAATTTGAAGAGAGGCCATCATGTCTCAGCTTGAGACCTACGACGTCATCATCCTCGGTAGCGGCCAAGGCGGGAAGAGGCTTGCTTGGCATCTTGGACGATCGGGCAAGAAGGTTGCGGTCGTCGAGCGGCAGTGGGTTGGTGGCTCGTGCTCGGCTGTCGCCTGCTTGCCGACGAAGAACGTAATCCGGAGCGCGCAGGTTGCTCATATCGTCCGGAACGCGGCCCATTTCGGCACGTTTGTCGAAGGGCTGAGAATCGACATGGCGCGGGTCCTCGGTCGCAAACGCGACATGGTCGAGAAGGATGTTGCCTTCCACTTCGATGCCTACAGAGAGGCCGGCATAGAGCTTATCCTTGGAACCGGCCGCTTCACGGGGCTTAAGACGATCGGCGTCGCGCTGAACAACGGTGGGACCCGCGTTCTTTCCGGAAATGAGGTCGTGCTGAACGTCGGTTCGCACGCCGCCGTACTTGATATTCCCGGCCTGAGTGAGGCGCGCCCTCTGACCCATATCGAGACCCTCGATCTCGACGAGGTGCCGACACACCTGATCATCCTCGGCGGGGGCTTCACCGGCATCGAATTTGCGCAAGCATTCCGGCGGTTCGGCAGCCAAGTGACGGTGCTCGAGCCCGGGGCCCGAATAATGGCGCGTGAGGACGTAGACATCACTAACGAAGTCAGCAGGATTCTGCGCCACGAGGGCGTCGAGATCATCTCCGCCGCTCGTGCAACGAAGGTCGAGGGTATGAGCGGAGAGTCTGTTACAGTCACGGTCGACACCACAACTGGCGAGCGGAAGATCTCGGGGAGCCATATCCTATCGGCCGCCGGACGAGTGCCCAACACGGCTAATCTCGGCCTCGAGGAGGCCGGTATTGCTTTGACACCTCGAGGCACCATTCAAGTGGACGACAGGTTGCGAACCACTGCTCCGGGCGTTTGGGCCATGGGCGAAGGGGCCGGCAGTCCCCAGTTCACCCACGCATCGGTCGACGATTTTCGAGTCGTGCGAGACAACATGGCAGGCATGGATCACAGCATTAAGAACAGGCTCATCCCATATGCACTGGTCACCGATCCGTTGCTTGCGCGCATCGGGCTCTCCGAAAACGAGGCGCTGCGTCTGGGAATCGCTTACCGGCTCGCCAAGCTACCGATGACGTCGGTGTTGCGGGCTATCACCACCGACGAAATTCAGGGCTTCATGAAGGTGCTCATTGGGTCCGACGACCGAATCATTGGTTTCACCATGCTCGGAGCAGAGGCGGACAACGTTATGGCAACCGTACAGACCGCGATGCTCGCCGATCTGCCCTTTCAGAAGCTGCGGGACGCTGCCTTCGCGCATCCTACCATGGTGGAGGGAATTGCTTCACTCCTCGATCTCGTGCCGCCATCATCGTCCTGATCCAATATCAATCAAGCCATCCTGTGCGAGCCTTGATGTAGACTCATCCACTATCGGGAGGGGAGACGTCTCGCTTCCCCGTTCGAAGTTGTGGGCTAAGAAGTCGATCTGGAAATGCTGCGTAGCGATCCATATCTTGAGTGTTGGCTCGAAACTTTGGATTGGCCCCTTTGCTTAGGTCAAGAAGGTCACGAATGCCATCCCCGAAGATGTTGAACGCAACGACAGTCACGAAGACTGATAGACCTGGAATTCTGATCAGCCAGGGTGCTCGCGTGATATAGTCCCGCCCCTCAGAAAGCATGAGCCCCCATTCCGGTGTGGGAGGCTCCGCATCGCTGACCCGACGCTTGGTATCCTTAACCATTATCTCGCCAATCGGCGTCCTGGCGACCAAGTGACGACCGTCCTGTTCCCTAGAGAGCGCAGCCCTATCGGGCCCATGACGAATTGGGCGGTATGCGACATCTTCACCAAGCGGGCGCGGGAAAGTGGGCTGCCGCTCGACGGTGTCTCATCCTATGCGCTGCGGCATTCGTTCGCCATGCGGTTGTTGGGCCGGGGTGTCGGCGTGAAAACGATCGGTGACCTCCTTGGCCATCGCAGCCTCGAGAGCACCTGTGTCTATCTTCGCATCGAAACCGGCATGCTGCGTGCGGTGGCCTTGCCCGTGCCCAGCGGCATCGCACGTTGAGGACAATGGTCATGACAACGATGATCTCTCCAACGCTGCTGGATCGGCCGATTGCAACGTGGCTTGCGCATCAACGTGCTCTTGGCTGCCGCTATGATCTTGAGGAATGGGTTCTGAACTCCTTGCGGAGATTTATCGGCCGGACCCCGGGACAGGATCTCGATCGGGAGACCTTCGACCGATGGTGCGCTACGTTCCCGCATCTGGCGAGCAACACCCTGCTTTATCGCCAGCGCATTGTCCGCAGGTTCTGTCTGCATCGGCGGCGTAAGGAGCCGGACTGCTTCGTACCCGCCTCCCTGTACTTCGCTCGACCCGAGGCGTTCCAGCGTCCTGTCATCATAGAGCCCGAGCAAATAGCCAGGATGCTGACGGCGGTGAGCAAAATGCCTGCCACGTCGGGATCGCCGCTACGGTCCGAAGTCTATCGGATGGCCGTCATACTCCTGTATACGACCCGGCTGCGCCGCGGCGAACTGCTGCGTCTCACCCTTGCCGACTGTGACCCGGAAAGTGGCGTGTTGCGGGTTCGGGGATCCAAATTCCACAAATCAAGAATATTACCCCTCTCGACCGACGCACACGCCGAACTGCGGGACTATCTTCACATGCGTCTCGCTCCACCGTTTAGCAAGGATCCCGACACACCCCTTCTCATCAATGCTAAAGGCGGTCCCCGTCCCTACACCGGGACTGGGATTAGCGGCGGAATCGGCACCCTGTTCAAGGCGGCGCATGTGCAGGACAGCGAAGGCCGTTGTCCCCGCGTTCATGATCTTAGATACAGCTTCGCGGTCGGCGCGCTTATCCGCTGGTATCTCGAGGGCGCCGACGTGCAATCCAATCTTCCGAAGCTGGCCATGTACATGGGACATGTCTCCATCGTGTCGACGGCGCATTACCTGCACTTCATTCCAAAGCTACGGGCAATCGCCAGCGACCGCTTCGAAAGCGCGTTCGGGGATCTCGTCAGGGAGGCGGTGACATGACACAGCATCAATCTACGGTGCTGGGTCGAAGCGTCGCGCGCTTCTTCCAGAACTATCTTCCCACGCTTCGCGGCATGAGTCCCCACACGATCAGAAGCTATCGCGACACGATGGTCCTGTTCCTGCGGTTTGCGGCGGTCGAAACCGGCGGGTCGGTCGAGAAACTCGGTGTCTACGACATCAACGCGGATCGGCTTTGTAGCTTTCTTACCTCGCTAGAGATGGAACGTGGCAACAGCATCGCGACCCGTAATGCAAGGCTGGCGGCAATACACAGCTTCGCCCGGTTCCTGATCGCCGAGCATCCCGAGCATATGAACAGCCTGCAACAGGTCGTCGGGCTGCCCTTCAGGCGAGGTGGGGCGGGCTGCACCGGTCGAATATCTCGAAGAGGCCGAGATCAAAGGCGTCCTGGAGAGCGTCAACCGCAACACGCCGTCAGGGCGTCGGGACTACGCGCTGTTCTCACTGATGTTCAATACAGGCGCGCGGGTTCAGGAAATACTGGACCTTCGCGTGCGCGATCTCCGCCTGCTATCGCCCTGCCAGGTTCGCTTGCACGGCAAAGGCAACAAGATCCGGCTTTGCCCCATCTGGCAACCCGCGGCACAGCTCCTGCAGGCGCTCATCGGTACACATCCCTACTCCGACAATCCGACTGACCAAAAGGTCTTTCTGAACAACCGCGGTACGCCGTTAACCCGGTTCGGGGTTCGATTCCTGCTGCAAAAATACGTCGAGGTGGCTGCGAAGGAAGCGCCTGCCCTGGCGGAAAAGAGCATCCACCCCCACTCGCTTCGACACACGACTGCCATCCACCTCCTCAAGGCTGGCGTTGACATAGCCACTGTCAGTCAATGGCTCGGTCACTCGGGGTTGAATGTCTGTAGCGCGACACAACTGATGGCCGGTCCTGTTGCCTCATCCAAAAATGTTACCAGAGACTTCGCCCTTGTCGCGGGGGATCGTTCCGCCTCCATCTACTGCACTTCCAT
>NZ_LMUQ01000068.1 GCF_009765865.1 Acidisoma sp. L85 | reverse complement strand
CACACCCTTCCGGCGACTCGTCGAAAGTACAGGCATCGGCCTCCTCGTCGATGCCGAGAACCCCGAAAGCGCCAGTGTTGCAGTTCAGTCTGCGGCGCTGAGTGATGCAGAGGGACATCTGCGGCAGCGACTGGACGCCATGCACGCGACACGTTGCTACGACTGGGACGAAGTCGCTTCTCGCTACGTCGATGTTTATCGTGAGACTATTGGATCCCCTAACCTACGCGAAACGCGCGCAAGGCGGGAGCAAGTAGTTGAGTAGGCAGGCGTTCTCCGCCAATTTCAGCTACAACGTGCTGGGCGCACTGCTGCCGATCGTCACGTCG
>NZ_LMUQ01000067.1 GCF_009765865.1 Acidisoma sp. L85 | reverse complement strand
ATGGAAGCGGCCGAACAATGGGAGCCGGATGATGCGAGAGTATCACGTCCGGTTCTGAGAGAGCGCGGGGATGCAACTGCCCCGCGCCACTCGCCTGTTCATCCGCGTTCAGGGTGAATTACGCTATCTCTGGCGCGCCGTGGATCAGAACGGCGTCGTGCTGGGCATCCTGGTGCAGAGCCGCCGTGATGGCGCCGCGGCGAAGCGCTTCCTCAAGCACCTCCTGAAAGGCCTGCAGTATTCGCCACGCGTCCTCATCACGGACAAGCTGAAGAGCTACGGTGTGGCCAAACGCGAAGTGCTGCCGGGCGTCGAGCATCGAGAGAGCCGCTACCTTAACAACCGGGCAGAGAACTCGCACCGGCCGACCCGGCAGCGAGAGCGGCAAATGCAGCGATACAAGTCGATGCGCCAGGCCCAGCGCTTCCTATGCGCTCACGCTTTCATCTCTGGGCACTTCCGCCCGCGGCGCCATCGCATGACTGCCAGCCGGTATCGTGCCATGCGTGAGAGAGCCTTGAAGAGTTGGACACAGGTGACGTGCGCCCGAACCGCCGGATGACCGCTCCCGCTGCCCACCGGCTCAGATGTTGCTCAACCCCCACCAGTTAACGTGACAATCCCTCGCTGGGCCCGCTCGGCGAGCTCCAGCTCGGTGAGTGTGGCCAGCAGCCGCGCCGCTGGCCAACCTTCTCGGTCGGCACGCTCCGTGAAGCTCGACCACATGGCCCCGATAGTCGGCAGCCGCAATTCATTGAGCAACAAGGGCAGGCGAGCGGTGTCGACGGTGATGGTGTCGCTGATCCTGTCGTTCATGCTGCTTGCCCCATCGAGGGGAGCAACGTGTCGTAGCTGGCGACGGATGGGAGGGTGACGACGATATCGGGCATTATGCCCCGCACCGTCGCGAACCGGGTCCTCAGCGCCGCGAGATCAATGGCGAAGCCGCCATTCATCTCAGCCCCGGCGTTTTGCCCCATCAGGTCACTCAGGGCGACGGCGAGTTCCGCCTCATGGCCGCTCTCATGGGCGAGGAGGAGAAGCGCCACCATCGTCTTACAGGCGGCAGACGCATCACCGTCGGCTAACAACCTCTCCCATGCCAGGCGATAGGCTGGCCGGGGGAACAAAGCGTCGCGATAGACAAGATTAAGCAGAGCCATCGGCTTGCGACGCAGACTGTGGATGACGTGCCGGTAGTCGATGACATGGCCATGTCGCCCGTCGGCGCCGCTGCGACCACGGCGCAGCGTCAGGACCGGGCTGTCGCCAACGATGCAATCAAGCCGATCATCATAGATCCGCACCCGCATCCGAAAGCCGATCAGCCGGGATGGGACGGTGTAGAAGACCTTGCGGAGAACGAAGCCGCTGCTGGAGGTCACGAACACCGTGGCCTCGTCGTAATCGGTCGTTCGTCGAGACGGCAGCGCGTGCAGGGCCGTGGCTTCCAGGCGCACCATCTTGCCGCGCCGGGCATTGCGACGACCGATGAAGTCGGCGATCCAGGCGCGGTAGGCGTCGAGACTAGCGAAGTCGGCACTACCCCGGAGCAGAAGGGCCTGGGCAACACGACGCTTGAGATGCCCATGCTGGCTCTCGATCGCGCCGTTCTCATGCGCCACGCCGGTGTTGTTGCGGGTCGGCGTCATGCCGTAATGGACACAGAAGGCCTCGTAGCGTCGTGTCTGATCGAGACGCGCATCGTCATCGAGGTTGCGGAAGGCGGCGGACAGGCTGTCCGAACGATGTTCGGCGGGCACGCCGCCCAGCATCCAGAGAGCGTTCTGCAGACCAACCGCGAGGGCTGTGAAGCTCTCGCCGCCGAGCACCAACTCGGCATGCTCCCAGGCGGAATAGGCCAGAACGAAGTGATAGAGCCGGTGATCAAGGGCCTGGCCCGCGACGCTCACGCCCACATCGCCCATGTCCGTGAAGTCAGAAAGCGCCTGCTGGCCGGGGATATGGTCCTGACGGAAGATCACCTCCCGGTCGGCCCCATGCTCGGCGGACCAGGCACGGACCCGGCGCTCCAGGCTACGGCGTAAGCGATCCCAATCATGATCAGGATATCGGCGCTGCATCTCCTCGAGCAGGGTCACGGGCCGCAGGCCGGGCGTGGCCTCAAGCATCGGGCGGATCTCGCCATCCCATAGCCCAAGGAAAGGATCGGCGGTTCGACGTCGCGATCGGGGTTTATCGAAAGGCAGGGGCGGCAGGTGGTGCGCGGTCTCGATGCGGCGGCCGGTTCGTTCGCTGAACCCCGCCTTGGCGGCAGCGACAGGCTGAGGATGGTGACGACGGAAATCCATAAAGAGCCTCTTTTGCTGGCTGGTGACGTGTGGTCCGGGCACTTCGGTCCTCGTCTTCGTCGAGGAACCATGTTGCCCGCACACGCCGCGGCCCGCAGACGAGGGCAGAAACCTCGTCGCCGGTTAGGCTGACCTACGGCCAGGCTCCGCCCGACCTTCGGTCAGCCTAACCGGCCATCCGGCGATGTCGATAACCGGCGCATTGCCGCACCTGAAATGTTACCGGGGCCCTACCCGTTGCCTCAGCTGACATGCTCCCGGCCGGGGTTCACCGGCGGGGACGAGCATGAGGCG
>NZ_LMUQ01000066.1 GCF_009765865.1 Acidisoma sp. L85 | reverse complement strand
CCACCCGCTACGACCGCTGCGCACACACCTTCTTCTCCGCCATCTGCATCGCAGCCAGTGTCACCTTCTATCTCAAAGAATGAGTCCTGACCCTAAACCGGCACAGCCTGTGCCCACCCCGAAATAAAGAAACGGCGCCCCGGCAAGGGCGCCCGTTCTCAACAGATAGACTTATACTATGTACAATCCTTATACTAAAACTATGCAGAAGTCGAGTCCTGCGCTAGATAATTTGCTAACACAGACTGCACAAGCAGGGTGGCCCGAACCACTACTACATAAAGAGCGCCACGAGGAACCAACCGTAAGCCTCAAGCTTGGCGCGGCTCATCAGAGCGTTTCCTTCACCGCACTCATATTACACACACTGCCCGACGATAACCGGCCGGATAGTCTCCGAACTCATATAGCAGCGCAGATCGAGGCCATCGTTATCGGCCGAATCCTCGCGGAGTTTGATGCCCCGTGGCTTTGGGTGCGGCGAAGCGATAAGGGCGACACGGCACTTCTATTCCGCACGGCAAGGCCAATCGTCGGTCGGCGCCGTGCCCATATCCATCATGCCAACCACGGAAGCTTGGGCGAGGTTGAACTACTCGGCGCGGGCTACCGAGCCGTATTGAGCGGACAGGCCGAGGAAGGCTACGCCGCTCACGTCCGGTGGGAACGTACAGGCTTCCCCGACCAGCCATTCGAGATGCCGAGATTGGATGATGGTATCGGGCTTGCCTGGCACGAGCGACCCGACCCAGAGGCGGTGTATGCCGAGATGTTCTGCTCACCGACCTTGGTCAACGGCGAGATGTTGGTCCGGGCACGGCCAGCGATGGGCGACCTGTTCACCGGGGCGCTGGACGAACTCGGGCGATATAATGTCGTGGCTGATGAGGTGCAGACTAAGCCGACCGACGCGGCGAGCTGGACGCGGCACCGCGCGGTATAAGCCAAACTCTGTCAGGGATGGTAGGGTAGAGTAAATCAACCCTGCCAGCCAAGTCGAGTGTATATCTACGAAGTTTCCAATTTGACAGGGATACAGGGCGTCAGGGTAGATTCTAAACCCTTTCTACAAAATTCCTGGAAGCCCCGTGGGGGTGCCGTCCCGCTTAGTTTAAGGGGGGCACGTGTATGTCCTTGCTATTGGTTCGGGCTAATTTTTCTAAACTTCTTATCCTCTTATTATACCCTACCAACCCTGTCAGAAGAAGAAGGATATAGATATATACAGGGCTTTTGACTGTCAGGGTTGATTCTGGCTACCCTGTCAGGGGGCAACTCAACCCTGCCAACCCTGCCAGAGAGGCCCCCGATTACCTTAAACCATGCTCCTTCGCCTAATTAGCTCGGCCCCGCGTCTTCTATCTCGACCCATCTGAGACTGTTCCAGATATATCTTTCCGCTGGACTCCCACGGGCCGGTCCGGCTATAGGGACCGCCGCAGACGCGTAGCCGTGCCTACCCAGCCTTAACCGTCAACCGAAGGGTAAGTGTGCCGATGACCGGAACCTGAAAGGAGATACACCCATGCCGTCTATATCGTCCGTAGTCCCCCGAGCCACCGCGCCGCTCCCTCCAATCGAGGTAGAGCTTTGGCAGCGATACAAACCCTTCCCAGCCTTTGTAGCGATAAGACTACCAGCGAGTTACCGTGACTCGGCCGGAAGCAACGCGGACATATTATCCCCGCGTCATCAACTACTGTATCAACTTCAGTAACAATTCGTGAAGTATATACCCTGCCAGGACAATAGGTAAGGTACAACCCGGCAGGGTATATAGGTCCTAGCAAAGCATTTCAACCATCATTTCAGAAGGAATTATTAGATGGCATTGCCGAAAGACGCCAAGCAGTTCTCGATTTACTTGGCGAGAGACAAATACGACGCACTGCGGGCAGCTGCTGCCCGAGAAGGCGTTCCGAAGATTGAGGTGGTCCGCCGCGCCATCGGCGTCTGGCTCGACAGTGAAGCGGCGCGACTGCGGGCTGTTAGTTCTACGGCTACGGGCGAGGCACAGCCGTGAGCGGCGACACTCCCGCCCCCGTCGAGGTCGATGAGCTAGATGACGATGCCGAAGCCCCCGATGACGGGCGGCATATCTTCGATAGGCTGGCTCTGCCCGCGAGCATGCGCCGCAAGCTCGTCCTGATCCAATCCGTATATAGATTGCCAAACGAGCGGTCGGCTATTCGCGCCGTGTTGCATGCGGGATTGCCCGCGTTGTGCAAGCAACCGATACCCGCACACCTCGTGGCCCAAACAAAGAAAGGGGGCGCAGCGAATGAACGCCGAGCCCCCTAAGTCAACACTAACACAAATCCCGGAGGCGCCTACCACGGAAGCCTCCAGCCATCAAAACCCACTCTCTGATAAGCGAATTTGACTAATGGATTACTCTAACACAACCGATGACTTCTTGTCTAGGGCTGAACTTAGCACGGATGACGTTTCTGCGGACGAAAATTCGCATGGCGATACTACGCCCGGCAGTATCACCGATGCTCGCCTAGCGGGACTTCCTGATGAGCCTCTGATCTCTGTCGCGCCACCTAACGCCAAAGGCATTCCCGAGGCAGGATGGGGCAAGGCGCCCGCCGAAGTATGCGGTGAAACCGACAGCGGCGAAATCCGCTACCAAGGCCTCGGTGCCTGGCAGAAGGGGAATCAGGACGCGAACAGCAAACGCGTTGCCAATCGAGACGGCGCAAACTGCGGATTGGTCCTCGGCCTCAAGACCGAAGCGGGCCAGTTCCTAGCTTTCGACGGTGACTTCGCCATTGACACGCCCGAGCAAATCGAGCGGTCGCTCAAACTCTGCGAAACCGTGCGGAACGTTGTTACCTGCTTTTACGATGTGTTGTTCCGTGAGTCGCGACCGGGTCGTATCGCCTTCCTCGTGCGAATCCCTAACGAGGAGTTCGCGGGGCACAAGCTGGTTCATTACCTGAATAAGACTGGCACGCAAGAATCCTACGGAAAAATAGAGCTACTAACGACCGGCGAACAGATTGTTATCGCTGGAGTCCATCAGCATGCCGGAAGAATCTTCTGGTATGGTGACGACGACAAGGCCGTGACGATGCCCGCGCCCGCGTTGAGCGGCATCCCCGAGCTTAAGGATCTCAACGCGTTCTATGACTTGGTCGGCTTCGTCCTCAGTGAGCTGGAGAAAATAGGTGTCAGCAGTGTATCGGATGGCCGCGCAGCACAGAGGCAGCGGCGTGCCGACGACGGCACCGTCAAACAGTCCAATTTGGCTGACTTTGCCGCTCCTAGCGCGGCAGCCCTGATAACTTACTGCCAGGAGCTACCGAACAATGAGGACGTCGACCGCGACACCTATTCCGACGTGAACCTTGCCGTCGAAGGCGCGCGCCGTGGGCTATGGGAATTGGGCAAGCTTACCACTGAAGAAAACCAAGCAATCATTATCGAGCTTATCAGGTGGTCCACCCGCTGGAAACCAAAAGCAGGCAAGCCGGGCACGACATGGGACAAAGAGGCTGCGAAGTACAAAGAGGATTGGTCTACAGCCGTTGTGCGAAGCGGTTGGAAGAAGTTAGGCTCAATCGCTTCCGACCTGAAAGTGCGCGACATGTATAATAGGCTCGATGTTAGCGAGCCAAAGACAGCAGCGGTGGATGACTTCAGCTTCACCGAGCGTGCCGCTTCGGGACCCGCAGATATCGACACGGCTAGAAGCACCGACAACGGGACGGACAGTGCCGCCGACGTTGGCAGTGACACAGATAACGGCAAAGCGACCGCCGAAGACGATACCCCAGAATTGGCGGCGCAGATTAAGGCGTTTAACGGGAAATATTTCGTTGTCCAAGAGAACGGCAAGACCCTCGTCTTCATAGAAAGTTATGACCACGGGCTCAATCGACGCAAATTTGACCGAATGTCATTCAGTGATTTTCGGAACTTGTATCTCAATAAGCAGGTCAGAACCGGTCGCGATAAGGATGGGAATATCGAATATGGAAACGCGGCAGCCCTCTGGTTAAAGCATCGCAGGCGCCGTCAGTATACGGACGGCATCGTGTTCGATCCGTCAGGCCTAGAACGTCCCGATGTGCTGAACCTCTGGATGGGCTATGATGTAGACCCGAAGGCTGGTGACTGGGGACTTTTGCGCAAGCACATACACGACAACATTTGCAACAGTGACAAAGAGTGCTTCCGCTATTTAATTGGCTGGATGGCTCGCCTGTTGCAGCGCCCCGATCAACTGGGTGAGGTGGCGGTCGTCCTGAAATCGGGTGAAGGTACTGGTAAGGGTATCTTGGCTAGGGCACTGCTCAAGATTATGGGGCCGCACGGAATGCAAATCAGCAATGCTAAACATCTAGTCGGCACCTTTAACAGCCACCTGCGGGATTGCGTTTTCCTGTTCGCGGACGAGGCGTTCTTCGCGGGTGATCGGGCTCATGTGGGTGTCTTGAAAAATATCGTCACTGAGCCGACGTTGACGACCGAAGCGAAATTCGTCAATGCCACGACAAGCCCGAACTACCTCCATCTGATGATGGCATCGAACAACAACTGGGTCGTGCCCGCCTCACTGGATAGTCGTCGGTTCTTCGTATTGAATGTAGGCGAGACTAGGAAACAAGACACCGAATACTTCGGCGCGATTCAGGCACAGCTAGGGTCAGGACCCATTAATTGCTTGCTTCGGCTCGGCGCATTGTGATTCTGGAGATGGCGGGAGGATACCGTCATGGACAAACTGTTTCTGC
>NZ_LMUQ01000065.1 GCF_009765865.1 Acidisoma sp. L85 | reverse complement strand
TTCGGTGTCGCCACGCGTCGTCTCCTGCGCTGCCAGGAACTCAGCGAATCATAGCCACGCGAAGGTGTCTAGTTATTTCTCGGCCAGGACACTAGATCCTTCACCGTTATCGTGCGCAACAGGCCTGAATGAATGGCTGCCACTCCATTGGTGCTGTGCCGCCCGCGCCCGCGAATTCGCTGCCCAGGCCGGTCTCACCGCCTTCGAACTCTTCGCCGTCGCTACCGGCGCCGTTCACGCCTTCGGGGAGCTGACCGGCGAAGAGTGGAAGCCCTACGAGGCCCCCACCGCCCCGTCCCGCGGCGTCAGCGCCCAAGCCACAGCCGTCCAGATGGACGCCCTCGGCTGAGACGAGCAGGGCGCGGCCGGCCAGGCGGTGGCCTTCAGGTCCCCGCCTTTTCCCATGTTCAACGGCCGAGCTGGGGGCCCCGCCGGTTGAGGCACGCTCGGAGGCGCAGCGCAGGTCCGCTCGACTGCAGTGCTTCGCCCCACAGCCTGCGCGAGACCGGCGCCGCTGCCTCGCATGCCGGCGCTATGCGTCTGATTTCATTCTCCGTTCGCAAAAGGAAGCCAAACATGACAACGCGTGCTAATACTGACTCCATGAACGCGCCGCTTCGCAAAGCATGGACACAGGAAGAGTTCTTCTCCTGGGCGGAACGCCAGGAGGAGCGCTACGAGTTCGACGGCTTCCGGCCCGTCGCCATGACCGGTGGCACCGCTCATCATAACCGGGTCATGTGGGGTATTCATCGCGCGCTCGACCGTCGCCTGCCTCGGGGGAAAGGCCCCTGTGAACCGTTTGGGCCGGACGCCGGCCTCGGCACCATAGGCGACACGGTTCGATATCCGGACGCCCTCGTCACCTGTTCTAAAACCGCGGGCAACGAGCGCAAAATTTCCGGGGTGGTCGTCGTTTTCGAGGTGATCAGTTCGTCCTCCGGCGCAACCGACAGGATCGTCAAACTCCGCGAATATGCAGCGGTGGCATCGATCAAGCGATACGTCATCTTTGAATCCAGCTCCATTGGACTTCAAGTCCTGGAACGCTCGTCTCCCGAGCAAGTCTGGCAAACTACCGCGCTGACCAGCGGCGACATCCTCCGCATGCCCGAAATCGGCGTTGAAACTCCCGTCGATGAAATTTACGACGGCATCGAGTTCTCCGAGCCGGATAACCAGGACGGCTAAGCACGGGTCAGGCTGCGACCCGCCGGCTGTCTAGAACATTGCTCGGCAACTCACTCGGCTTAAAACCACACGTTCGCGACGCATCGCCCGTCGCGCGGGAGATCGCTCATGGTGACGGATGTTGCATGCGGTCCGCTGGTATCATCATTCCCCCTAAAGCCGAGGGCAGCCCAGGCTCAGGACCCGGCATTGCTGAGGCGCCTCCTGCGCGCGAAGGACCGCATGGACGCTTATTCGCATGAGGACTGGCCGGTCCGCCGCCTCGCTAGGGTGAGCGGCGTGTCGGCGTCGCACTTCGCCCGCTCCTTCCAGCAAGCGTTCGGCGTGCCGCCGCACCGCTACCTGCTTTCCCGCCGAATAGAACGAGCGAAGGCGATGTTGCGCGACACCGACTTTGACGTCACCGCGATTGCGTTCGACACTGGCTGGAAGAGCCTCGGAACTTTCGGGCGTGTTTTCCGCACTGTGACAGGTGAGAGCCCAACCGCGTGCCGCGCGCGTGAGCAGCTGGAGCCGCAGATGGGATTGTCACGTTAAATGGTGGGGTTGAGCAACATCAGCCGGTGGGCAGCGGGAGCGGTCATCCGGCGGTTCGGGCGCACGTCACCTGTGTCCAACTCTTCAAGGCTCTCTCACGCATGGCACGATACCGGCTGGCAGTCATGCGATGGCGCCGAGGGCGGAAGTGCCCAGAGAAGAAGGCGTGAGCGGATAGGAAGCGCTGGGCCTGGCGCATCGACTTGAATCGCTGCATTTGCCGCTATCGCTGCCGGGTCGGCCGGTGCGAGTGCCCGGTTGTTAAGGTAGCGGCTCTCTCGATGCTCGACGTCCGGCAGCACTTCGCGTTTGGCCACACCGTAGCTCTTCAGCTTGTCCGTGATGAGGACGCGTGGCGTATAGTGCAGGCCTTTCAGGAGGCGCTTGAGGAAGCGCTTCGCCGCGGCGCCATCACGGCGGCTCTGCACCAGGATGTCCAGCACGACGCCGTTCTGATCCACGGCGCGCCAGAGATAGCGTAATTCACCCTG
>NZ_LMUQ01000064.1:265746-297331 GCF_009765865.1 Acidisoma sp. L85 | reverse complement strand
CCCGCCTCGTTGGCGACGTGGCCTTCGCCGAGGCTCAGGGTGTGGCGGGCCGCATAACGCCGGTACCGGGCGGGGTGGGACCAATGACGATTGCCTGCCTGTTGCGCAACACGATAACGGCGGCGAAGCTGCGGCGAGACGGCTGAAGGGAGCTATCCTAAAGCCGCAACCGCGTCTTTCAGCGTGATCATCAGGGTCATCGGCTCAAGCTCCGAAGCTGTGAAACCGCTGCTCTCGTAAAAGCGCCGGGCATCAGCAGAGACCGCGTGGACGAGCAAAGCCGCGATACCTGCGAGTTCACTGGCCTGCAACGTTCGCAGAACCGCGTCACGCAGAAGCCCGCGACCTACGCCCCCACCCTGCCAATCTCGATCGACCGCCAACCGCCCGACAATCATGACGGGAACGGGAGCCGAGGCATTCCGCCTCAGCTTCGGGACGGCCGTGTTCCGCCGCACCGCGCCGTTCAAAAGACAGTAGAAGCCAGCGATGCGGTTACCGGCGCAAACGACGTAGGTTCGGGACAGCCGCCCCTCGCTGCGGAGAGCGTGTTGCCGCAGCCAACCGTCGAGCGCCTCCTCGCCACTGGCGAAATGCGAGGCTTCATGTTCGCGGGTCAGACGTGTCGGCGCGCAAAGTGCCGGAGCGCTTATGCCTCCCAAGGCGCAGGTGTCGTCAGGAGACGCCTCAGCCGGGCATCAACTTTGGGTGGATGATCCAGTCGAGCAAGAAATTGGTCATAGGCTTCATCGTCGAGACCGAAGAGACGCATATCCAGCAGAACGCTCTCCGCCCTCGCGGTTGCCGTCTCGATCAAGAAGACAGAGCGGTTCGTGCCATGAGCCTTCGCCGCCCGGTCGATCAGGTCGAGATCGGGTTGCGAAATCCGCACATTGATCGTGGGCCTCTCACGGCCGCCCGATTGGGTCTGTCGTTTAGTCGCGGTCTGCCTTGGCATCGAACCCTCGTCTCGCCCCTTTGCCACCACAACGTACACACAGAAGGGCGTCTTCGCGCGAGACGTTCATGGCCGCGTCAGAAGAAGCGCGCACGTTCCAACGTGTCGAGCACTTCGTCCGATGGCAGATCCGCCAGCACATCCTCCCGCAGCACAACCACCTCTTCGCCCGCAGGACCGCGCGGTGCGGTGCGGGTGGGATCGCTGTCGTGGGAGAAGAGCACCAGGCAGCGGCAACCCATGACGGCGGCGAGATGCATCGGGCCAGTATCATTGCCCACCGCGAAAAGCGCCCCGGCGGCGAGAGCCGCGACGGTCGGCAAGTCAGTCTGGCCGGTGAGATCGACCGCCTGCGGGCAGGCATTGAGAATGATCGCGGCCAGCGGCGCCTCCGGCCCGGTGCCGATGACGACCGGCGTAATCCCGCGCGCCAGCAGGGCCGAGGCGAGGGTGCCGTATCGCCCCGGCGGCCAGCGCTTCGCGGGCCGATGCGGCGCGGCGCCCGGCACCAGCAGAGCATAGGGTCGAGGCAACTCCGGTGGCTGTCCTGCGGCGAGCAACCAGCCGGTCTCGACCGGCGGTACGCGTGCGACTCCCGCCATGGCGAGCTGATCGCGCTGCCGCTCCCAGGTGTGCATGTGGTCGCGCGCAGGATTGGCGTGCGGATGCGAGGCGCCCTTCGCAATGCCACACCACTTAGGGCTGCCCGCGAGCCGGAAGTAGCGGGAGGACCGGCCGGAGGTTTGCAGGTCGTAGACGAAGTCGAAGCCACGCAGCGTTTGGCGCAGCCGCCAAAGGGCGCGCAGATCCCACCATGGGGCGCGCCGGTCGATCACCACCTTGTCGAACCAGGGGCTCAGCCGGCCGAGGCGCGCGAAAGGTGCTGTCGTCAGCAGCGTGATCTGGGCATCCGGATGATGCGCGCGGATCGCCGCGAAGGGTCCGAAGGACAGCACGAAATCGCCCAGCGCGCTGAGGCGGATGACCAGTATCCGTTTCATCCGGTCCTCATAGCCGCTTCGGCGCGAGCTTGGCACCGCCGGGCCTGCCCCGCGTATTAGGTGCGATGCTCACCGCCCAGGATCTGTTCGTAGACCTCAAGCGTCGCGCGTTGCATCTCGGCCACCGTGTAGCGCTCGCGGACTTCACGCCGGGCGCGCGCGCCAATCGCCCTGCGCGAGCTGTCGGGCATATTGAGCGCCCTCGCCAGGGCCTCGGCCAGAGCGGCCGGATCGCCCGGCGGCACGAGCAGCCCCGTTTCGCCGTCCCGCACGGTCTCCGCCGCGCCGCCATGGTTCGTCGCGATCACCAGTCGGGCCATGGCCTGCGCCTCGATCACCGCGCGGCCGAAGGCCTCGGGCTCGGTCGAGGGGCTGACGACGATGGTCGCACGCAGCAGCGCCGCCGGCATGTCGTCGCAATGTCCCGCGAAAACCAGCTGCGCCCCGACACCGACTTTGGCAGCCAGAGCGCGCAGAGTCTCGGCATAGCCCTCCCGGCCCGCCTCTCCCCCGAGCAGCACAAAGCGCAGGTCCGGCCGCCGCAACCGGCCCATCGCGGCGATGAGCACGTCCTGTCCCTTCCATCGCGAGAGCCGCGCCGGCAACAAGACGACATCGACCCCCTCCGGGATGCCCCACCCGGCGGCGACACGCGCGACGCGGACGGGTCCGACAGCGCTCGGCTCGAAAACCGCCGGGTCGATGCCGCGCGGAATGAGGCGCAACCTGTCATCGCCGGTCCCATGGCGGCGGTGGACAAGCTTCGCCATGAAGGCGCTCGCCACGATCACCTTCTCGCCACGCGCCATGACGCTGTTGTAGAGGCGCTTGCCCGCGCCCCCCTCGCCATAGGCACCGTGATAGGTGGTGACGAAAGGCACGCCCGTCTGGCGGCTGGCGAAAAACGCGGACCACGCGGGCGCGCGCGACCGCGCATGGACCAGAGACACCTTCTCGGCCCGGATCAGCCGCGTCAGCCGCTCGATATTGCGCAGGATCTGCACGGGCGACTTGGTATTGAGCGGCAGAGCAATGTGCCGCCCGCCCGCCGCTTCGACGGACGACACCAGCCGGCCGCCGGCACTCGCCACCAGAGGCGTCCACCCATCAGCCGCGAGGGCCGCGACAATTTCGACCGTGCCGCGCTCGACGCCACCCGAGTCGAGCGCCGGAAGCACCTGCAAGACTGTCGGCATCAGAGGTGCTTGCAGACTTCAGCCAGCCATCCGGCGACTGCTGGCGGCAAAAGCGGGCCGACCTCCGCCAGCACCCGGGCATGATAAAGATCCAACCAGTCGCGTTCCGCCGGAGTCAACAACCCGATGTCGATGAGCGTCCTGTCGAAGGGCGCCAGGGTCAGCGTCTCGAAGCGGAGAAACGGCTTCAGAGCCGCCGGCAGGTCCGCCTGTTGCACTAGCAGTAGGTTTTCAAGCCGAATGCCGTAGGCGCCCGGAAGATAGTAGCCGGGCTCATCCGAGAGAATCATGCCCTCGGCGATCGCGAGGTCGCGCGAGGAACGGGAAATGCTGACCGGCCCCTCATGCACCGAGAGGTAGCTGCCAATGCCGTGCCCCGTGCCGTGATCATAGTCCAACCCCTCGGCCCACAACGCCCGACGTGCCATCGCGTCGATATGGGCCCCGGCGATACCCACGGGAAATACAAGCGTCGCCAGCGCGATATGTCCTTGCAGCACAAGCGTGAACCGCTCCCGCAGCGGCTCGGGTGGCGTGCCCGGTCCGGTCCAGATCGTGCGCGTTACATCCGTCGTACCGTCCGGATACTGCGCGCCACTGTCGGTGAGATAGACCTCGTCGGGCGCGAGGCGGCGATCGCTGGCAGCCGAGACCCGATAGTGGATGACCGCGCCATGTTCGCCGGCGCCGGAGATCGCCGGGAAACTCTCATCGCGGAACTCCGGCAGTTCGGCGCGAAAGCCCCGCAGCGCCGCGGCGGCAGATAGCTCGGTCTCCGTTCCCTTCGCGGCGTTGACCGCGAGCCAGTGCAGGAAGCGACATAGGGCAATGGCGTCGCGAGTTTGCGCGGCGCGCGCGCCGGCCTGTTCGGCCGCATTCTTCCGCGCCTTCGGCATTGCGCAGGGATCGGCGCCCGCCACCACCTCCGCTCCCGCCGCACGCAGCCGCTGGGCGAACCAGATCGGGGAATTGCCCCGATCGACGCGCACACGCTTGCCCGACAAGGCGTCCAGCGCTTCGGGCAACGCGGAAGGCGGCCGCAGAACAACCTCGGCACCAAGATGGGCGAGGACCGCTGGCCCGATCTTCTCCGGCGCCATGAAAAGCTCGGCGGTGCCGTCTTGCGCCAGGATCAGGAAGCCGAGTGCCAGTGGCGCGAAAGGCACGTCCGCGCCGCGAATATTCAGCAGCCAGCACAGCGAGGCGGGGTCGGTGATCACCACGGCATCCTCCGCCGAGCCCCGAAGCATGCCAGCGATATCGGCGCGCTTCTCCGCAGCGGATCGCCCGGCGAATTCCAGCGGATGCTGCGTGACCGCGCCGCATGGCGCCAGCGGGCGATCGTGCCAGACAGCGTCAACCGGATTGGCGGCGAGCGGCACCAATGCGATGCGAGGAGCATCCTTCGCCAACCGGTCGATGGCATCCTCGCTGATGAGCATAGGGTCGTAACCGACACGCAGCGGGATTTTCTGCTCGTTCAGCCAGGCGGAGGGAGGCGCATCCGTGATGTGCCGTGGCTCCCATAAGGCGCCATCCGTCTCCTGCGGAAGCTGCGTCGTGTAGCGGCCATCGGTGAACACGGCGGCACGATCGGGCAGGACGATCGCGAGGCCCGCACTACCGGTGAAGCCCGTGAGCCAGGCCAGGCGCTCCGCATTGGCAGGGACATACTCGCCGAGATGCTCATCGGACCGCGGCACGAGGAAACCATCGACGCCGAGCCCTCGGAGCACCTCGCGAAGCGCCAGGAGGCGGTGGCCGATCGAAGTCATGCGTCTAGTACTCCAAAAGTGTCATGTGTCAGAAACATGACCTAGGCGTGATCATGCGTGGAGAGCATCCCTGAGATCGACTCTCGCCGCTCCTTTCGCACATGCAGCACGAGTATAACCCTGAGCAACGGCGGTCGAACAAACTCCGGCCGTTATCTAGGGACCATCAAAATGCAAGCCTCCATCAACACCAACAGCATCGTTCGCGCTCCGCACGGCATTGGCTCCGCTTTCAGCCGCCTTGCGAAGCCGGCCACCCTCGCAGCCCATTGGATGCGTGAGCGCAGTCAGCGCCGCCAAGTCATCAACGAGCTCGACCGGCTCAGTGATCGCGAGCTGGCCGATATCGGTCTGGCCCGTGGCGACATCCGCTCGGTCTTCATCGGCGCGGCGATCACCGGCCGCTGATCCAGCGGAGTTTCGGCCAGATCACAAAGGGCCAGCCTCCACGGAGGTTGGCCCTTTTTGTTTGTGTCGCATCAGAGGCACGGAGCAGACCGATCATGGTCGGCCCAAGCTGGGGTTGTGGAGCAGCAGGGCGGTCCACTGGCCCTCCTGGAATCGCCGCTTCAGCACCATGCCCTGACGGCGATGGGCCCCGACCACCATCCTCTCCTGACTAGCGAGTAGCCCCGCCAGGATAGCGTGACCACCGGGCAGCAGGTTATCGGCGAGAGGCCACGCCATCGCACACAGCGGACGCGCCAGGATATTGGCGAAGACCAGATCATAGGGCGCGCGGGACCGGGTGACCGCACTGCGCCAGCCATCCGCAAGCCGCGCCTGGACGAAGCCGCCGACGCGATTGGCCGCCGCGTTTTGCCGCGTGACGCGCACGGACCACGGATCGATATCGGTCGCGAGCACCGGGCGGCGCAGCAGTTTTGCCGCCGCCATGGCGAGGATGCCCGAGCCTGTACCCAGGTCGAGAATCCGCCTCGGGTGTAAATGAGCAATCGATTCGAACGCGCGCAGGCAGCCGCGGGTCGAGCCATGTTCGCCGCTGCCAAAAGCGACTCCAGCATCGACAGTCAGTGTGATGCGGCCAGGCAGAAGCGGCGCCGTTTCATGGGTGCCGCGAATGGCGAAGCGGCGGCCGATCTCCTGCTCAGGGAAGGTTTCGAGGTTGCGGACGAGCCAGCCTTCGGCCTCGGTCGGGCTGCGTTCCAAAACCGCCTCGACGCCAGTCATCATGGCGGCGAGTGCCAGCGCTCCGACGAGTTCATTGTCGCCTTCGCCGACCGGCTTGACCGCTTCCAGCCGCCACGGCCCCTCATCGCCATCGCGGAAGAAGCCGACCGTCGAGCAGATGCTCAGCAACGCCGATTCGTAGGCGGGAAGGGCCTCTTCGGGCAGCGTCAGCGCGATGGTCTCCAAGGGTGTCGCGCGGCGGCGGGTCATGCCTTCTCCACAAAACGGTCCAGAATGCGCTTCGGCCCGGTCTGCTCGAAGGCGATGTCGAGGCGGTCGTCATCGACAGCAGTTACGGTGCCGTAGCCGAATTTTTGGTGAAAGACCCGCGAGCCGACCGGAATGGCCACCGCGCGCGGTGGCCTCGCCGTCGCTTCCCAGGCGCCGGGGGACTGACGAACCCGGGTCGCGGTTAGTGGAAAGGCGCCGGTGAAGATCGCGGGCTGCGATAGCCGCTGCTCGCGTTCCAGCCGGGCGGCGCCGGTCTGGTTCACGTGTTCGGCCGGCAGTTCCTCGATGAAACGGCTGGGAATGCTGCTCTGCCAATTGGCGTAGATGCGGCGATTGGCGGCGTGGCTGACGATCGCTCTCTGCCGCGCCCGCGTCAGGCCGACATAGGCGAGCCGCCGCTCCTCCTCCAACCCCTTATTGCCGTTCTCCTCCATGGAGCGCTGGCTGGGGAACAGGCCTTCCTCCCAACCCGGCAAGAAGACGGTGTCAAATTCCAGCCCCTTGGCGCCATGCAGCGTCATCAGGCTGGCGCGGTCGGCATCGGTATTCTCCTCGTTCTCCATGACCAGCGAGACATGGTCGAGGAAACCGGGCAGCGTCTCGAAGTCGTTCAGCGCGCGGACGAGTTCCTTGAGGTTGTCGAGGCGACCGGGCGCATCGGGCGACTTGTCGGCCTTCCACATCGCCGTGTAGCCGCTTTCGTCCAGCACCGTGGCCGCCGTCACCACATGGCCATCGCGAGCCAGAAGCTGGCGCCAGGAGGCGAAGCCGGACAGCAGTTCCGTGAGGCTTTCCCGCACCCTGCCGCGCAGCTCGCCCGCCGCGATCAGCCGCTCGGCCGCCAGCATGAGCGGCACGGAATTGGCGCGGGCATAGGTGTGCAGCGTGCGGAGCGCGACATCCCCGACCCCGCGACGCGGCACGTTGATGATGCGCTCGAAGGCGAGGTCGTCGGCCGGCTGAACCAGCAGGCGGAGATAGGCGACGGCGTCGCGGATTTCCGCGCGCTCGTAGAAGCGCTGGCCGCCGACAACGCGGTAGGGAATGCCGAGCGTGATCAGCCGCTCCTCGAAAGCCCGGGTCTGGAAACCGGCGCGCACCAGCACGGCCATCTCGGCCAGCGAATGGCCGTCCCGCCGCAGTTGCTCCATCCGGCTGCCGACCATCCGGGCCTCTTCCTCCGAATCCCACAGGCCGACGACCTCGACCTTGTCGCCGGAGGCGTCGTTGCGGCCGGAGCGGAGGGTTTTGCCGAGGCGGCCCTCGTTATGTGCGATAAGACCGGCGGCGGCCCCGAGGATGGGATCGGTCGAGCGGTAATTCGCCTCCAGCCGGACCACGCGGGCGCCGGGAAAGTCCTTCTCGAACCGCAGGATGTTTTCGACCTCGGCACCGCGCCAGGAATAGATCGACTGGTCGTCATCGCCGACGCAGCAGATATTCTGGTGCGACTGGGCCAGCAGCCGCAGCCACAGATATTGGACGACGTTGGTGTCCTGATACTCGTCAACCAGGATGTAGCGGAACATGCGGTGATATTGCGCCAGGATCTCCGGCTGGGTGCGCAGGATCTCCGTCATGTGCAGCAGCAGGTCGCCGAAATCGGCGGCGTTCAGCTGGCGCAGGCGATCCTGGTAGGCGGCATAGAGTGCGCGGGCGTGGCCGCTGGCGAAATCGGTATCCTCGGCGGCCGTGATGCGATCGGGCGTCAGGCCGCGATCCTTCCAGCGCTGCACGATGCCCATCAGCGCGGGCGGCGCCCAGCGCTTCGAGTCGACGTGGTTCGCCTCCATGACCTGCTTGAGCAGGCGGAGCTGGTCGTCCGTGTCGAGGATGGAGAAGTTGGATTCGAGCCCGACCACCCCGGCATGACGCCGCAGCATCCGCGCGCAAAGCGCGTGGAAGGTGCCGAGCCAAAGCCCCTCCGCGGGCCGGCCCAGGATGGCCGAGACGCGTTCCCGCATCTCACGCGCCGCCTTGTTGGTGAAGGTCACCGCGAGCACCTGATTGGGAAACGCGCGGTTGGACATCAGGATATGAGCGAAGCGCGTGGTCAGCACGCGGGTCTTGCCGGTGCCCGCCCCCGCCAATACCAGCAGCGGTCCGTCCAGCGTTTCGACAGCCGCGCGTTGCTCGGCGTTGAGCCGGTCGAGATAGGCGGTCACGCGGCCGGCGTATCCGTTTTTGGCGCCTTCTGCTCCTGGTCGGGGCGCACGCCCAGAACATGGGCGATGGCGTAGGTCAGGTCTGGCCGGTTCAGCGTGTAGAAGTGGAACTCGTCCACGCCATTGGCCTGCAGCAGCCGCACCTGCTCGGCGGCCTGCACCACCGAGACCATGCGCCGCGTCTCGGGGTCGCTGTCCAGCCCGGCGAACATCGCCGCCATCCAATCGGGGACCGAGGTGCCGCAACTCGCGCTGAACTTGGCCGCCTGGGCGAAGTTCGTCACTGGCATGATGCCGGGCACGATCGGCGCGGTAATCCCCGCCGCGAGGCAGCGATCGAGGAAGCGGAGGTAGATTTCGCTATCGAAGAAATACTGGGTAATGGCGCGGGTCGCCCCGGCATCCAGCTTGCGCTTGAGATTGTCGAGGTCGGCCTCGGGGCTCGCCGCATAGGGATGCACCTCGGGATAGGCCGAGACACTGATTTCGAAATCCGCGATGCGGCGCAGTCCCGCGACCAGGTCCACGGCGGTCGCATAGCCGTCGGCGCGCGGTTCCCGGCTCGCCTCGGCGGGCAAATCGCCGCGCAATGCCACGATATGGCGGACCCCGCCCTCCCAATAGCGGGCGGCGACGGCATCGATCTCGGCGCGGCTCGCGCCGACGCAGGTCAGATGCGCGGCGGGGGTTAGCGAGGTCTTCTGCACCAGGTCGATGACGGTCTTATGGGTGCGCTCCTGCGTGCTGCCGCCGGCGCCATAGGTTACCGAGACAAAGGTCGGGCGCAGCGTCTCCAGTCGCCGGATGCAGGTCCATAGCTGCTCCTCCAGCGCCTCCGTTTTGGGCGGGAAGAACTCGAAGGACAGGAGGGGCGCTGGCGCCGAACGGTCCGGCATCGGAATAGCGCCAAAACGTGGCCCGCTAGCCCAGCGCGCAAGCGATGGAAGACCGGGCGGAGAGGAAAGACTCATCAGAAACGACCACCTAACCTGGCGCCCTTCCGTGGCAGCAACCGTTGTGAGGTGCAAGGGCTGCGAGCGCGTGCGGGCTGCTGAACAGAGGCGCGTAGGGGACTCCACCGATAGCTGTGTTGCACCGTGCGCCGAAAAACTTAAACTAATGTATTCCGGCCTCGCCACTTGCGACGCTTGGCGTGATTATTAAGCAGCGCCCGCCTGGCCGGGCGGGGAACAGGGGGCGGCCGCGTGAAGTCTCGTCGATCGATAGCAGATGCCGCGATGGCTGCGGGTCTAGCCCTCGCCCTTGCGGCCTGCGCCACGCCGCCGCCTGCCTCGGACCCGGACGCGCTCGCCGCCTACAAGGCGACGAACGATCCGCTCGAGCCGATGAACCGCAAGCTCTACGCGATCAACGACACGATCGACACCTATGCCGTCAAACCGGTCGCCAAGGGCTATGCCGCGGTCGTGCCCTCGACGGTTCGCACCCATATCGGCAACGTGCTGAGCAACCTCAACCTGCCCGTCGTCTTCCTGAACGACATCCTGGAAGCGAAATCGCGGCGGGCCGGCGACAGCTTGGTGCGCTTCGTCCTCAACAGCACGATCGGCCTCGGCGGCATCTTCGACCCGGCCGGATCACTCGGCTACAAACCGCATGAGGCGGATTTTGGCATAACCTTCGCGATCTGGGGGATTGGCGAGGGCCCTTACCTCTATCTGCCGGTCCTTGGCCCGTCCGGCCCACGTGATGCCGCAGGCTTCGGCGTGGGCGTAATTTCCGATCCCTTCTTCTGGGTCGGCCAAGGAGCGATAGTGACGGCGCTCGGCTGGACGCGCTACAGCGTCAACCTGCTTAACACACGCGCTTCGCTTCTGAAGCCCATCGACGAGGTCAAGCGGATGGCCCTCGACCCCTATGCCACCTTCCGTAGTCTTTACAGGCAGCACCGCGAATCCGTGATCCAGGACGCGCGAGACGATCATCGCGCGACCGTCCCCGACTGGTTCACGCAGCCCCCCGACGCGCAGCAGCAGTAGAAAAAAGGCTGAATGACGATCATGGCCCCACGCCGTCACCTCCTCGCGCTTTTCACCGCCGGAGTCCTGGTTCTCACCGCCCCCCTGGTGGCGCGGGCGGACCCGACCTCCGATGCGAAAGCGATGATCCTGTCCACCGGCTCCGCCCTGCTCAAGGTGGCGGAGAGCAACGGAAGCGCGTCGGACAAACAGTCCCAGCTCCAGCAACTCATCTATACGAATGTCGACGTCGATGCGGTCGGCCGCTTCGTTCTCGGCCGTTACTGGCGGATCGCCACGCCGAAGCAGCAGCAAGACTATATGAACACCTTCCGCCAGCTGCTGGTATATGCGGTGACCGCCCAGGCGAGCAGCTTCCAGGGTGCCCAGTTCCGCGTCGCCTCAGCCGACCAGCGAGACCTAGGCGTCGTGGTCGACACGCTCGTCAACATTCCAGGCAAGCCCGAGGCGCATGTCCAATGGGTGGTGGCGCCGATTAATGGCCGGCCGATGATCATCGACATCCTTGCCGAGGGGACGAGCCTCAGGCTGACCCAGCGCAACGACTATGCAGGGGTCATCTCACAGCATAGTGGCGACATCGATGCCCTGATTGACGCGATGCATAAGCAATTGGCCCGTTTCCAGTCGCAGACCGCAGGCTGAGACCCCGCGCCGAAGGCCCAATTCTAAGGGCCTTTCTGCGGGTTTCCGGATTCATTGCTGATTTGTAGGGTGGATTTAGCTTGATCCGGCCCCGGATCACGCCAAAATGAGCCCAGCCGCATTGTGCGGTGTAGAGGATCTACCGAAACATGGCTTTCAGTCCCGACTTCCGAACCTACCGTGGCGGCAGCTCTGCCGCGTCGGCCGCGGTTCTCGATGCTGGGCTGCGCGCGTATATGCTGCGCGTCTTCAACTGGATGGCGTCGGGCCTCCTGCTGACCGGCATCGTCGCCTATGGCATCTCGCATACCGATGCGATGAACTACTTTTATCCGCTGGTGCAGAGCCCCCAGGGCTTCATGGTGCATCGCCCGAGCGGCCTCGCCTATATCGCCATGCTCGCGCCGCTCGCTTTCGTTATGGTATTGAGCTTCGGCGTGAACAAGCTGTCGACCACGGCGGCTCAGACGCTGTTCTGGGTCTTCGCGGCGACGATGGGCGCCAGCCTGACCAACATCTTCCTGGTCTATACCCAGACCTCGATCGTGACGGTGTTCTTCGTCTGTGCTGCGACCTTTGCGGCGACGAGTCTCTGGGGCTACACGACCAAGACCGATCTCAGCCGCTTCGGCAGCTTCCTGATCATGGGATTGTTCGGCGTCATCATTGCCTCGGTCGTGAATATCTTCGTGCATTCCAGCGCGTTGCAGTTCGCGGTGAGCATAATCGGCGTGTTGGTCTTCACGGGCCTGACCGCCTACGACACCCAGCGGATCAAGGCGGACTACGTTCAGCAGGGTTACGGCTACAGCCAGGATGTGGCCGCAAAGCGCAGCGTCTATGACGCGCTGTCGCTCTATCTGAACTTCATCAACCTCTTCCTGATGCTGCTGCAGATCATGGGCAACCGTAACAGCAACTAACCGGACAGGCGCACAGAAGCAGGGGGCGGTGGAGTTCATCCACTGCCCCCTTTTCGTGTCGATGCCGACCCTCGGCCGAGCCACGGATGATGGCCAGGCGCGGACAAGAAAAAGGGGCGGTGGATCACTCCACCGCCCCTTTAGTCAGCCGCCTGAGCGTCAGACAGTCTTGAGGAAATCGTTCAGCTTGACGGAAGCCGTTTGCTTGTCGGTCCGGTCGAGCGCCGCGAGTTCTGAGGAGAGCCGGTCCATCGCCGCCTCGTAGATCTGCCGCTCGCTGAAGCTCTGATCCGGCTGCCCCGCGTTGCGATGCAGGTCGCGCACCACCTCGGCAATGGCAATCGGGTCGCCGGAATTGATCTTCGCCTCGTATTCCTGAGCCCGGCGCGACCACATGGTCCGCTTGATGCGCGCGCGGCCCTTGAGGACTGCCAGGGCGTCATCAAACAGCTTGCGGGTCGCGAGTTTGCGCAGCCCGGCACTGCGCGCCTTGGCGACCGGCACGCGCAACGTCATCCGGTTCTCTTCGAAGGTGATGTGGATGAGATCGAGCTTATGGCCGGCGATCTCCTCCGCGGCGATCCGCTCCACCTTGCCCACGCCATGGGTCGGGTAGACGACGTAATCACCTTCCGCGAATTTCTCTGCCTTGGCGGGAACGACCCGGACCGGCCGTTCGACCTCTTCTTCCTCGTCAGGCGCGACCGCCTCTATGCCTTCGGCCGCGGCCTCCGCTTCCTGGGGCGGGTTCGCATCGGGAGGGGCGGGCGCCGGCGCCTCAACGGCGGGCGGGATCTCGGTTTCGTCGAGCTGAATCGCAGAGGAGGATTTCATTAACAGCCTTCCGCAAAAAAAATTCGCCCCGGTTCACGCGCCCCGCTTGTACGGAGACGCAAACCGGCGTCGATCTCCAAAAACGATAAGAAAGCGAGGCGAAACTCGAAGCACATGCTGAAACGCCGCACGGCTGGTTACGCCTCCCCTCTGACGCATAGCTATAACACAAAATCGGCGCCCCGTCATGGGCGTTAACCTCTGAGTCGTGCCTACCTGCCCTCGCGTTTCCACGCGATCAGTAAACAACCCAACAATAATCCGAGCGCCGCCCATCCCGGCAGCAGTGGGGTAAGGTCCACCCCGGTGGTCACATGCGCGCCGTTGCCGCGGAGACCGATCCAGCCCGGTCCGCCCGCCGTGTCATCCGCCGCGACCAGCCGTAGCCCAGGCGTGCCCTCGGCCGCGAGCCAGCGCGCGCTACCATTGGTGGCGGCGATGAGCGGTGCCGCGCGTGTCGCGGTCGCCCGCAGGTCGGACCATTCCGGCGGATCGGCCGTATCGGAAGCGGCGTAGGCGATCCGAACCCCATCCGTAACACGCCACAACCCCGGCGCGGGCGCCGGCAAGGCGAGCCGCGCCAAACCGGGAGCCGCCGCGTCGAGCGTACGGCGCTGCGTGCCGCCCGTGGGGTCTGTGACCGTCACCATAGGGGGCGGGCCAGCATCCAGGCTGCGGCGCTCGACACGCAACTGGCCGCCATCTAGGCCCGCGGAAAGCCGGTCTTCCTCCAGCGCCGGTTCCTTCATCAGCCAATGGGCGACCCGGCGCAGCAATTCCGCCTGTGGTCCGCCGCCATCATGGCCGCGCGCCCAAAGCCAGATCTGATCCGACAACAACAGCCCGACGCGGCCCTGGCCGACACGATCGAGGATCAGGAGCGGCCAGCCCGCACCCTCCATGAGGGCCTGGCCGTGCTGATCCTTCGACTCGATCAGGCGGTACCAATGTCCGACCGGCGAACTGGCATTCGCGCCATCGAGGCCCGGCAGATCGGCCGTCACCGGATCACGCAGGCCCATTGCCGTGAGCTGCGGCCGGAAGGCTCCTGTGAAGACCCCCTGACCAGCCGGCGGCGCATCCGCGTTCGGCGGCGGAAAGCTCATCGAGAAATCGCCGGGATCATCGACCGCCGTCGGCTGCGCGGGCAGCACATCGCCCAGCGCGGTCCGCGCAAGCGAGTTGATCGAGGCGAATTCAGGTCCCGCTTCCAGCAGCAGGGCACCGCCGCCGCGCACGTAGTCGGCGATATTCGCGAGATAGGCGCTCGGCAGGATGCCCTGATTGACGAAGCGGTCGAGGATGATGAGGTCGAAGTTCCGGATCTTCTGCTCGAACAGCTCACGCTCCGGAAAGGCGATGAGCGCCAGTTGGTCGAGCGGGGTGAGGTCGTCCTTGTCGGGCGGCCGCAGGATGGTGAAATGCACGAGATCGACCGCCGGGTCCGATTTCAGCAGCCGCCGCCAGGCGCGCTCCCCCGGGTCGGGCTGGCCCGAAACGAGCAGCACGCGCAGGCGGTCGCGCACACCGTTGATGGTGAGGATCTGCTCGTTGTTGATCGGCGAGGCCTCGCCCGGTTTAGTGGCGGCATCGAGCAGCACCACCGAGGGACCCTCGCGCGTCACCGGCAAAGTGAGGCTTTGAACATGGCCGAGTGGCACCGGCCCATCGAAGACCGTATTGCCGTCCCGCCGGATAGTGACGCCGGCTTCGGCCACCTTCGCGCCCGGACCGAGATCCTCGACAACGTAGCGCAGCGTCACGGTGCCGCCGACGACGCCGTAGCGTGGAGCATCGACAAGCCGCAAGCGGCGATCGGTCTCCTCACCTTGCGCCGGGAGGAGCAGGTGGAAGGGTGCGGTGAACGGCGGCTTCGCCGCGGGTGACGGCAGGTCGGCGATCTGCCCGTCGCTCAGCGCGATCACACCAGCTTGCTGGTCCGGCGGAATATCGGCGAGGGCTGCCTCGGTCGCCATCATCAGCCGAGTGCCCTGTTGGCCCTGCTCGGGCACCGTCGCGACGCGAAGTTCCAGACCCGGGACGGCGGCGGCCTCGGCCAGGATCTTGTCCCGCGCGGCATCGACCTGCGCCGTCCGGTCACGGATCGACATCGAGCCGCTGCGATCGAGCATGAGCAGCGCGATATCGGGCCGCGGCCGCCACTGCTGCCGCACCAGCCGGGGCCCGGCGAGCCAGGCCACCAGCAGCGCGAGGGCGAGCAAACGCCAGAAGCGGCCAGGCGTGGCGGCGCGAAAGGCCGGCACAAGGGCGAGAAGCCCGGCAGCGCCGAGCATTACCAAGATCCAGACCGGAAGGGTTGGAGCAAAGGCGAGACCGGTGACGGCGCTCATTCGCCGAGCCGCTCGAGGATCGTCGGCACATGGACCTGGTCGGCCTTATAGGTGCCGGTGAGCGCATACATCACGAGGTTGAGGCCAAAACGATAAGCCATCAGCCGCTGTTGTTCGCCGCCGGGAGCGGTCGCGAAGGGAAAGGTGCCGTCATCGGCCATGTCCCAGGCGGCCACCCAGTCATTGCCGCCGATGACCAGCGGGCTCACGCCATCATTGCTGGCATCCTCGCCACTCGCCACCCAGACCGGCGCGCCAGCGTATCGGCCGGGGAAGTCGCGAAGCAGATAGAAGCTATGGGCGAGGACGTGGCGCCTGGTCAGCGGCGTCAGCGGCGGGATTTGGAGACCGGCGGTGACACGACGCAGCGCCTCGGTCGCGCCGGGCTGCAAGCCCGCGCCGGATCCGGTCGCATTCGCGTCCCCGCCCCGGGTGTCGATCAGGATGATGCCACCGTCCTGCATGAAGCGGTTGAGCGCAGCGATACCGGCGGCCGAAGGCGCGCTGCTGCCCGGTGTGATTGGCCAGTAGAGCAACGGATAGAGACTGAGGTCGTCGCTACCGGGCGCGATACCGGCAGGCGGCCCGAGCGCCGCGGCCGAACGGCTGGTCACGAAGTCGGAGAGGCTGGCGAGACCGTCATGCGAAAGCTTGTCCTGCACGGGATCGCCGCTGAGGACATAAGCCAGCTCAGTCTTCAGCGCCGCCGCCGGCACGGGCGCGCTGCCGGAATCATCAGCGTGCGCCGCTGGGCCAGTGGCGAAGGCGAGACCGAGACCGAGCAGAAGGATAGCCGCACCGCGCGAACGGCGCGCCAGGGCACCCCTCAGCGCCAAGCTTGCCAGCAAATCGGCGATGAGCAAAAGGAGAGCAAGCGCTACCAGCGGCGCACCGAGGCTGCGCTCCGGCTTGGCCAGACCGAGCGGCCGTTCGTCAGCGCCGGGAACCGGATTACTCGCCTCCGGCTTAGGCAAAGCACCCCCGAGGTTGAAGGCGACTCGGCCGCCTTGCGGTCCATAGAGTCCGGGCGGGATCTGCGGCGACGGGCGGGCCGTCGCCAGCGCGGCGGCGGTGGCGGGTCCGGCGGCCGGATTGGCCGGCCCGAGTTCACCGTAGCCGTTCATCACCTCAGACGGCCCCAAACGCTGGTTGCCGCCCTCACCCTCGGCACTGGCCGAAAGCTGCACCAGCCGGTTGAGCATCTGCGGGAAGAGGCCAGAAAGCGGCAGGTTCGACCAGTCGGCGTCGGCCGAGACGTGGAACAGCACGATACGGCCACGCCCCGCCACGGCCGTCGAAACCAGCGGGGTGCCGTCCACCAGCGATGCCCACACCGCGCCGGACTGAAGGGAGGCAGGGTCGGCCAAGACTTGGCGGCTGACGGTCACATCGGATGGCGCGGCGAGATCCGCGAAGGGGCCAGCCGCCGGAAAGGCGGCCAGATGCGCCGGCCGGGTCCAGGACAGCGCACCGCCCAGGCTGCGATCCTGCCGCAGCAGACGGACCGGCAAGAGCGGATCGGGCGTCGCCGCGGTATGCGGCCCAGCGAAGCGAATGAGCAGTCCGCCACGCTCCACGAAAGCCTGCACGGCGGTCAGCTCCGGTCCCTGTGTCAGCGGCCGGTCGCTTAGAATGAGCACCGAAAGCGGCTGGGCGAGCAGGGTTTCCAGTCCGGCGCGGCGGATCTCGACATCGGTGCCGAGCGCACGGTTGAGGAAATAGAGTGGCCCGGCCAGCGGCGCATCGGCGGCGTCAGCAGCGGTAGCGGCGGCAAGACCAACTGTACGCCGCTGCCACCGCGCATCGAGCAGCACCGTACCGCCAGCAGTGGAGGCGCCAGCCAGCCGCAGCCGCGCCACGGTGTTCGCGATGCCAAGAGGCAAACGCAGCGGCGCCTCGCCCAGGGCGGCGCCAGCGGCAATCGTAATTCCGACCTCGTCGAGCGTACGGCCATCCGCGCCCTGGGCGAGAACCGCGAAATGCCGGGGCGTGGCCACAGGGGCGGCGGCAAGGCGCAAGATCAGCCGCCCATCCCTCAGCACTGGCGGCAGCAGCAGCATTGCCGGAACGGGCGGCCGCATCTCCGTCACCGCCCCAGCTCGGCCAAGTGCCGCGGCCCATGCAGTGGCGGAGCCGTCGGTCAGCCCGTCCGAAAGATAGAGGACAGCGCCGCCACCCACGCGCCAAACGCGGTCGAGCACCTTCGCAGCCGCGACATGATCGCTCGGCCAAGGGAGTGGCGCCAAGGCGCGCAGCCGGGCGCCGATGGCCGTCGCGGGAAGCGGGCCGATGAGAGCGGGCGGCGCGCCATCGGCGCCCGGGGCGGTGGCCAGCAGCGCAACCGCCCGGTTGGTTCGCGCGGCCGAAGTGATGGCGGCATCGGCGGCGGCGACGCGATCAGGCCAATCGGCCGCCGTGCCCCAGCCATTGTCGAGCACGATGAGGAGCGGCCCGCGCCCCGGCAGGTCCTGCCCCGGATGGAGGATCGGATTCGCCAGGCCGAGGATGAGACAGGCGGCGATGAGCAGCCGCAGGGCGAGCAGCCAAGGGGGTGTCCGCTCGGGCGACTGAGCGGCGGTCTGAAGGTCGGCAAGCAGCCGCAGCGCCGGGAAGATCTGGCTACGCGGCGCGGGCGGCGTCGCCCTCACCAGCCACCACAGAACCGGTAGGAGCAGAAGTGCGAGCAGCAGCCAGGGCTGGCCGAGGATCATGCTGGCGCGAGCGCCTGGTGCAAGGCGAGCAGTGCGCCGCTTGCCGCGTGATCGGTGCGGTGCAGCCCGGCCCGCCAGCCGGCGGCGGCCGCGATGGCGCCAACGCCCGAGACCTGAGCCGCGAGACGCCGGCGGTAGGCTTCGCGCACATCCTCGACGCGCGGGATCAGGATGCCCTCGCCCCCAGAGACGCCGCGAAAACGGATACGGCCCTCGAAAGGCAGTTCCGCTTCGGCGGGATCGAGAAGCTGGAGGATATGCCCCGCGGCCGGCAGCGCGGCGAAGCGCGCGACCTGCGTGCGAATCTTCTCAAGGGGGGCCAGGAAATCGCCGAACAGCACGACGGTCGCATGGCGCGGCACCGCGGTCGGGGCCGGAGGCGTTTCGCTACCCGGCTGGTCGAGCAAGGTCGCCATTGCGGCGAGAGCCGGGCGGCCGGTGGCGGGATGCGGCGGCGCGCCCAGCAGACGGACCCGCTCGCCCCCGCGTAGCAACAGAGATGCGAGCGCCAGCAGCAGCAGGGCACCTCGCTCGCGGCGAGATTCGACGCCCGGCGAATGCCACCGCATGGCCGGACCATCGGCGAGCCAAAGATGGACCGTTTGCGCCGCCTCCCACTCCGTCTCGCGCACAAACAGGCGGTCGCTACGCGCGCTTTGCCGCCAATCGACGCGAGAGGCGGAGTCGCCTGGTCCGAGCGGCCGGTATTGCCAGAAGCTGTCGCCGCGTCCGGTGCGGCGGCGGCCGTGCACGCCCTGCGCCACCGTCGCCGCGATACGCTCGGCCGCGACGAGCAACGGCGGCAGGGCACCGCCGAGCGCCTCGGCCCTTTTCTGCGGGCCGCGATTCTGAGCGGAACCCGCTTCAGCCAATGCCGGCGACCATCGCGCCGATCACCTCGGCCAGCGTCACGCCTTCAGCGCGAGCGCCGAAGGACAAAGCCATGCGGTGCCGCAACACGGCGGGCGCCAGCGCGGTGACATCGGCGAGGCTCGGCGACAAGCGGCCATCCAGCAGCGCGCGCGCCCGGCTCGCCAGCATCAACGCCTGCGCGGCCCGCGGACCGGGACCCCAGGCGACATGCTGGCGCACGAGGGCGAGACCGGATCCCTCCGGCCGCCCTTCCCGCACAAGCGACAGGATCGCCTCAACTACGGAGACACCCACCGGCATGCGCCGGATGAGCTGTTGCGCGGCGATGAGTTCAGCGGCCGTCAGCACCGGCGACGCCTCAGCCGCCGAGATGCCGGTCGTCGCCAGCAGCATGGCGCGCTCGGCATCCCGTGATGGATAGTCGAGGTCGATCTGCAGCAAAAAGCGATCGAGCTGCGCCTCGGGCAAAGGATAGGTGCCCTCCTGCTCCAGCGGATTCTGCGTCGCGAGGACATGAAAGGGTTGCGGCAGCGGCCGGTCGTGTCCCGCGACGGCGACATGATGCTCCTGCATCGCCTGCAGCAAGGCGGATTGGGTGCGCGGGCTGGCTCGGTTGATCTCGTCGGCCATGAGGAGCTGGCAGAAGACCGGCCCAGGGATGAAGCGGAAAGCGCGATGACCCGGCGCGCCAGGCGCCTCATCCAGCACCTCGCTGCCGAGAATATCGGCCGGCATGAGGTCGGGCGTGAACTGCACGCGGCGGGTATCGAGGCCCAGCGCCCGGCCGAGCGTCTCCACCAGCCGAGTCTTGCCGAGGCCAGGAACGCCGACCAGCAGCACATGGCCGCCGGACAGAATGCCGGCGAGGCTTTCCTCTATCACCGCGTCTTGCCCGAAGATGACGCGCCGCACTTCATCCCGGAGCATCGCGAGCCGCACCGCCAACGCTTCCGCTTCGGCGACAATCGCCTGCGGGTCGCTGGCGGGCGGCAAAGTGGCGGTCGTGAGGGCCATGGAGATCCTGTTGCAATGCGATGCGATAGGGCCCGATCCATGGGGATCGGCGGTTTCTTGCGATGACGGCCTCGGTTGGCCCCAGAGGCTACCTATATCTCACGCGAGGTCGATGTCTGCGACCCGGTTCAGACGAGTGAGGGAGGCGCGGATGGTGCGAAGAATAGAGATCGACGCGGCGCCCCCTTTGCCCTGCGCCACCGCCGCTCGTCGAATCGGAGGCGGTTCGACGCCGCGCCCCTCGGGAGCCATCGCCGCCCAGCCGACCGATTCGGGTCTTGCACCAGAACGCGGTGCGCGCCGGGGTCCTGCCGAATGCGGTGATCTGCCCTTCCTTATTCGCCGCGACGGTAGCTGGCTCTACAAAAATAGTCCGATCGGCCGGAAAGAGCTTGTTTGCCTCTTCGCGAGTGTCTTGCGACGGGAAGCGGACGGCAGCTTCTGGTTGGAGACGCCCGTGGAGCGCGGCAAGATTGAAGTCGAGGATGCGCCTTTCGTCGTGGTCGAAATGGATTGGAGCGGTAACGGCCTCGATCAGGTTCTCACCTTCCGCACCAATGTGGACGAGGTTGTGAGTGCCGGGCTCGAACATCCGCTGCGTCTCAGCCACGGGCTAGGGATCGGCGAGCCCAAGCCATACCTGCGTATTCGTCCTGGCGCCGGCAGCCACCCCATTGAGGCGCGAATCAATCGCTCCGTATATTATGAGCTTGCGGCGCTGGCGGAGCCCCATCCGGTGCGCGGCCGCATGATGCTGGGTGTCTGGAGCGAAGGCGTGTTCTTTCCTCTGAGCGAGATGCCTGCCGGAGACGAGTGACGCCACCTTTCACCGCCGAGTTCCTCCGCCAACGCCTCAGCGAGCCGCAAACCAGCGAGGCTGCGGGTGTGGCGACATCCCAGTCGTTAGCGGCCGCTGTCCTCATTCCCATCATCATGGAGGCTGAGCCGAGCATCCTGTTGACCCGCCGCGCCGATTCGCTGCGCCACCATGCTGGCCAGGTGAGTTTCCCCGGCGGCCGCATCGATCCCGAGGATGCGACCCCGGAAGCGGCGGCGCTGCGTGAGGCCTGGGAAGAGGTGGCACTGGATCCCGCCGGCGTCGAGCTGATCGGCCGGCTGCCTGATCATATGACCGGCACCGGATTCCGCGTGACCCCGGTTGTGGGACTTGTCGCGCCGGGGGCCGCGCTGCGTGCTCAGCCAGCCGAGGTCGCGGCCATCCTCCATCTGCCGCTGGCGGTGTTGCTCGACCCTCAGGCACCGCGCCGCAGCCGCATCCGTAGCCGAGGCGGCGACTGGCACGAGGTCTGGGTCTGGCCGCACGAGGAGCACCATATCTGGGGCGCCACCGCCGCGATCCTGGTCACTCTGGCGGGGCGGCTACGCGGCGGGGTGTGAGGCGCGGTCGGTTCAACGGGCTGTCTGTCACCGCGTGACCGGGCTAACGATAGTGCCATGTCACTGCCGACCCCTTTCGCGGATGCCGAGCTTCTGGCCGTGCTGGACGTCCTGCCCGGAGCGCGGATCGTCGGCGGCGCGGTGCGCGACATGCTGGCAGGGCGGCCGGTGCAGGATATCGACATCGCGACGCCGCTGTCTCCCGAGGAGGTCACGCGAGCGCTCAATCGGGCCGGGTTGCGGGCTCTGCCGACCGGAATTTCTCATGGCACCGTGACAGCCCTCTCGGGGCAAAGCGCGTTCGAGGTCACGACCCTCCGCCGCGATGTGGAGACCGATGGCCGCCACGCCATCGTCGCCTTCACCGAGGATTGGCGGGAGGATGCGGCCCGCCGCGACTTCACCATCAACGCCATGTCGATGGAGCGCGATGGCGCGCTCCACGACTATTTCGGCGGCGCGGCCGATCTCGCCGCCGGAAGCGTTCGCTTCGTGGGCAGTCCAGCGGCGCGGATCGCCGAGGATTATCTCCGCGCCCTGCGGTACTTTCGCTTCCAGGGCCGCTACGGGAGAACGCCACCGGATGCCGAAACGCGCGCTGCCCTAGCCGACGCCGCGCCACGGCTCGGCTCGCTATCCGCCGAGCGGGTTTGGAGCGAAACGGCGAAGATCCTCCGCACCGCCGATCCGCTACCGGTTCTTCGCCTCATGGCCGAACTCGGCGTGCTGGCGGCTCTGTTTCCCGAAGGTGCCACGCCAGAAGCGATCGGCCGCCTCGACACCGACGCGCCAGCCGACGCTGTGCTCCGTCTCGCGGCACTGCTGGGCACAAGCACCGCTGCAGGCGCCGTGGCGGCACGGCTGAAGCTCTCGGTCGCCGAGCGCGAGCGCCTGCTCGCCCTACTGACGGGACCAGTGCCGACGTCCACCGCTGATGGCGCGGAGTTGAGGAGGGCCATGGCCGAAACCGAGCCCGCCATCCTGGTCGGCCGATCGCTGTTGCGCCACCCATCGGCACCCGAAAGCCGCGCGCTGCGCCAGCGATTGATGGCCATGACGCCGCCGGTCTTCCCTCTGCAAGGCCGCGATGCGGTCGCGCTTGGTCTCACCCAAGGCCCTAGAGTCGGCCAGGTCATGCGACAGGTGCGAGCCTGGTGGCTCGCGCGAGGCTGCGTGGACGACGCGGAAGCCTGCCGGGCCGAATTGGCCAGGGTGGTCGCGGCGTCCGCTTCTTGATACACGCGGCCGCAGATGAAGACGCTCCCCACGGATGAATCGACCCGCGCGCTCGTCGCTCGCCTCTGGCGCGAATATCTCCGCCAGTACAAGGGACGCCTCTTCGTCGTCGGCTTGCTAACGCTGCTCGTCGCCGGCATCACCGCGCTCTACCCGGCGGTGATCGATCAGGCGGTCGATATGTTCGCGCGCAAGGACCGCCGGATCCTCTACCAAATCCCGATCCAGGTTCTCATCGTTACCGGCTTCAAGGCGGCGGTGCAGTTCGGCCAGTCTGTCGCCACCCAGAACCTCGTGCTGCTGGTCATCCGCGACTTGCAGAACCGCATGTTCAGCCATCTCATGGACGCTGACCTGGCGCGGCTTGAGCGCGAGCCGCCCGCACAGCTCGCCGCCCGTTTCACGACCGATGCCGCGACGATCCGGGAGGCGCTGACCCGTGCGGTCAGCGGCGTCTCCGACGCCATGACGGTGGTCGGGCTGGTTTGTTCGATGTTCTACATGGATTGGGTGCTCAGCCTGATCGCCGCCGCGCTCTATCCCCTCGCCGCTCTGCCAATGCAGCGCATCGGCAAGCGCGTGCGCCGCGCCTCCGGCAGCATGCAGGAGCGCATGGGTGAGGCGGCGACCATGCTCAACGAGAGCTTCGCGCAGAGCCGCACGGTGCGGGCCTATCGGCTCGAGGGTGTCGAACGGGAGCGCGCGCAGGACGCTTTCTCGCAGCTCTACCGCGCACTGCTGCGCATGGTTCGGTCGCGCGCCCGCGTTGATCCGGTGCTTGAGGTGCTGGCTGGCACCACCATCGCGCTGGTGATCGGCTTCACCGGCTGGCGCGCCGCCGCCGGTGCCGCGACGCTCGGCAATTTCTCCGGCTTCCTCGCGGCACTCCTGCTCGCCTCTCGTCCCCTGCGCGCCTTGGGTTCACTGAACGCGGCAGTGCAGGAGGGGCTGGCGGGACTCGCGCGGTCCTTCACCGTGCTGGACGAGCCAGCCTTCATCACCGAACGCATCGGCGCGAGACCGCTCCCCTCGGGTCACGGCGCGCTGCGCTTCGATGAGGTGACTTTCACCTATCCCGATGGCCGTCCGGGATTGCAGGGGCTCTCCTTCTCCGCCGAGCCCGGCAAGACGGTGGCGCTGGTTGGCGCTTCCGGCGCGGGCAAATCCACTGCCCTGGCCCTCATCCCGCGCCTTTACGATGTGGAGGGCGGCGGCATCAGCATCGACGGCGCCGATATCCGCGACGTGACCATGGCGAGCCTGCGCGACGCCATCGCCTATGTCGGCCAGGATTCGCTTCTGTTCAACGACACGATCCTCGCCAATATTCGCATGGGCCGGCCGGTCGCGAGCGAAACGGAAATCGCCGAGGCCGCCGAGGCCGCTGCCGCCGCCGGCTTCATCGCCACCATGCCGGAGGGCGGCGACACCCCCGTCGGCTACAACGGCACCAGCCTCTCCGGCGGCCAACGGCAGCGCGTGGCGCTGGCCCGCGCCTTCCTGCGCAACCCGCGCATTCTGCTGCTCGACGAGGCGACCAGTGCGCTCGACGCCGAAAGCGAGGCCGCCGTGCAGGCGGCCCTCAGCAGGCTGCGCCAGGGCCGCACCACGATCATCGTCGCCCATCGCCTCTCAACCGTGCGTGACGCCGACCTTGTGGTTGTGATGGCGGAGGGACGGGCGATGGAAAGCGGCACTCATTCCGAGCTGATCGCGCAGGACGGCATGTACGCGCGCCTGGTGCGGACGCAGGCCCTCATGGTCTGACGGCGCTTAACACGATCGCAAGTGGTTAGCGCGAGTCTGGACATCAGCCAGACCAGCGCAACCAGGAGCGATTACGTGTTCCCCACCATTCAGCAAACCCAAAGAGTCCCACTGAGTCCACCGCCTGACTCGGCATCGCCCTTTGTGCTCCCGATCAACCGCAACGCTCGAGACCAGACGAGCCCTGCTTACAATGCGATCAAAGCAAGGGCTCAGGAGTTTGTTGACGAGTATAATAAGTTGGGTCGACGGCTGAAGAACCGCGTTATATCGCACACCACAGGGAGCCGAACACACGCCAGACTCAAGGGCGGAGTCAAAGACTATTCACAAAATCTCGGGAAAGCGTATAGCGACTCTCTGCGCGCGCAATTTATATTGAAATTAAAGCAGCGCACCCCACCGTCTGGGACGAGGCCGATCGATCGTGACGAGGCTAATTACCATCATGCTTCCATCGCATGGCAGCATGTGACTGGTCAGGTAGACAATCAAGAAGCGCTCAAGCAACACGGGGAAATTCTTGACCGCCGCGTAAAGACGTTCATCGACGCTGCCGAAAATCGCGAGCTACTTAAGGTTCTAACGCGAAGCGTGGAGAACGATTTTCGCCAATTATCGACAATGCTCGGCGACGCCCATGAGGGGGCAATCTGGGGAGAGGTCGAAAAGATTCGGCGCCAGGAGCCGTCGCGGCAGCACCACGATAGGCCGGCATACGGAACGGGATTTGTCCAGGTTCCGCAAGGAATGCAAGCGGCCCGGCATCCTCAAAACCGATGGATGCGAATGATGGGTGACTGACCGCTCGAGCTGAACTGGCTTGACTTAGATCATTTCCTGTACGTCACAGCATGCGGCCCGCGCCCCAGGCGCAGGCCGCATGCTTGATTACATCTTCTGCTGGACGTTATTCGCGGTGTTGCTAACCGCATTGCCGGCACTGTCGACGGCATTGCCCGTAGCGGTGCCTGCCGTGTTGACCGCGTTGCCCGTCGCTGTGCCGGCGTTGGAGAGATCCTTGCCGGCACCATGGACGGTGTTGCAGCCTGAAAGACCAAAACCCGCGCCGCCGAGAAACGCCACGGCCGCACTGGCACGCATCAATCTGCCGAACACAAAAGAGGAAGTCATCGCAATCTCCGTCGAGTGGTGGCCTCACAATCTGGGGGCGCGCCAGCAATTGTCATCGTTCCGCCAATAGCTTGCACAACGACGCACTCGCGCGCCACTTCACCTTCCCGTGACCGGTCACACCTTCCCGAGGTAAGCCGCCGCGACGATATCGCGGGTGAAGTCGCCGTTGGTGCCCTCGACGGCGGTATTGGTCAGCGCGACCGCGCTCAGCCCCTCGGCCGGGTCCACCCAGAAGCTCGTGCCGTAAACCCCGCCCCAGTTCCAGCTGCCAACAGTCATCGCTGTGGCCGCCGCCGCCGGATCCCGCAGATGACCGACCCCGACCCCGAAGCCCCATCCCGGTCCGGCAATGTCGATCTCGAGCGCAGGCACAGCATCCGCGATTAGTGCGGCAACGCTCTCGCGCCGCAATACGGGCGCGCCGCCAAGACGTAGCGCTTCCAGGAAACGCATATAATCCGCCGCCGTCCCAACCATGCCAGCGCCGCCTGAGGCATAGGCCTGGGGATCGGTGGCGCGACCCGGCGAGAAATGGACCGGTCCGCTTTCGAGCGGCTGAAGCACGAATGGGTCCGTCATCCGGCGAGCCGGTGTGCCAAGGGGCTCGCCATCGGCATACGGCGTCGCCAGCCGCTCGGGCGATGGCGCCAGGAAATGCGTGTCGGCCATCGCCAGAGGCCGCGTCACGCGGTCGCTTATGACCTCGGGCAGGCTGAGGCCGGTCGCCGCCGCCAACACGGCACCCAGCACGTCAGTCGCGAGCGAATAGTGCCAGCGGCTGCCCGGCACGAAGCCCAGCGGCAGCACGGCGATACGCCGCAGATTTTCCTCCAAAGAGATGCCTGGCCGATCTATCCCGTCCGAAATCCCGCCGCGGCGATAAACCCCCTCGCCCTCCTGCAGGAAGCCGTAGGAGAGGCCAGCGGTGTGGGTCATCAAGTGCCGGATGGTGATCTCGGGCGTCTCACCTTCAGCGGTGCGTGGACGAAAATCCGGCAGGAAGCGCGTCACCGCGTCGTCCAGGCCGAGCACCCCGCTTTCGGCCAAAGCCAGAGTGGCGACCGAGACGATGGGCTTGGTCATGCTGGCCAGGCGGAAGACGGTATCCTCGGCCATCGGGCGTTTCTCTTCCCGATCCGCAAGACCCGCTACAGCGCGGTAGCGCAGCCTGCCGTCCTTGTGGATGAGGATGACCGTGCCGACGATGCGGCCAGCCTCGATCGCCCGGGCAACCACCGCATCGAGCGCGGTGCCCGCCTCTTCCGCCGAGACCACGCCTAAAAGCCGGCTTGCTGGTCGTCGGCGAAATCGCCGGCGGCTTCGGAGATTGCGAGAATCTCGGGATCGCCGCGAAATGCCTGTTTCTGCTCCTCGGTCATGAGGCGCCAGGCGACGCGGATGATGTCTTCGAGGTCCTCGACCCACTTCCGGCTATCATCGGTCGCGCTATGAGCGCGAGCCATGCCGAGATAAGCGTCGATATCGAGTGGCTCGATCTCCGATCGGGCGCGGCCGAATGCGGGATTGGCGTCGTCGCTGGTCATGGCTGGCGGCTCCATTGCTAGCCGAGCCGCCCGGCCCCCGGCCTGGTTTACGCGAAGGCCAGTGGCGCACCCGAAGAGACTCGAACTCCTAACCCCCAGATTCGTAGTCTGGTGCTCTATCCAATTGAGCTACGGGTGCGTGCCGGTGCGGCGATTTAGCGAAACCTATCCCGAGCCGCAAGGGGGCTTCGGCGCGGGTCCGTCACGCCGCCTTGTCCAAAGCCCGCAAAAGCGCGTCTCCCATCACACGCGTGCCGACCTTTGCCTTGCCCGGCTGCATGATGTCGGCGGTCCGCATACCGCTTGCCAGCACGTTATTGACCGCATTCTCAACCAGCGCCGCCTCTTCCTTCATGCCGAACGAATACCGCAGCAGCATCGCAAAGCTGAGCGTCTGCGCCAGCGGATTGGCCACGCCCTGGCCCGCGATGTCGGGGGCCGAGCCATGGATCGGCTCATACAAAGCGAGGCGCCGGCCGGAGGAATCGGGCGCCCCTAGGGTCGCCGAAGGCAGCATGCCGAGGCTGCCGGTCAGCATGGAGGCGAGATCCGACAGGATGTCGCCAAAAAGGTTCGTGGTGACGATGACGTCGAACTGCCGGGGATTGCGGACCAGCTGCATGGCACAGTTATCGGCATACATGTGGCTGAGCTGGACATCCGGATAGTCGCGCGCGCCCAGCGCCGTGACGATCTGGCGCCACAGCAAGCCGCTCTCCATGACATTGGCCTTCTCGACCGAGCACAGGCGGTTATCGCGGGTGCGGGCAAGGTCGAAGGCAACGCGGGCGACGCGCTCGATCTCGTTCGTGGAATAGACCTCGGTATTGATGCCGCGCTTCTGCCCGTCCGGCATCGTTTCGACGCCACGCGGCTCGCCGAAGTAGATGCCGCCGGTGCTCTCCCGCACGATCATGAGGTCGAGGCCGCGAACCACGTCGGGCTTCAGCGTGCTCGCGTCGATCAGCGGATCGAGCACCGTCGCCGGCCGCAGATTGGCGAAGAGGCCAAGCTCACGGCGCAGGGTGAGGATGGCCAGTTCCGGCCGCAGGTCGAAGCCCAGCCGGTCCCATTGCGGGCCACCGACGGAACCGAACAGGATCGCATCGGAGCCTTTCGCGCGGGCAACCACTTCGGGGGTGATCGGCACACCATTCGCTTCGATGGACGCGCCACCGACCAGGGCCTCCGAAAGATCGAAGCTCACGATCCGCCGACGGTCGAGCCATTCGATGACGTTCACCACTTCCCGCGTGACTTCGGGGCCGATGCCATCGCCAGGCAGGATCAACAGTTTCTTGTTCGAGGGCATAGGTTGTCGAGCCTTCCGTTTCTTCTGCCTCGTTTAGACGATAGCGAAGCGACACCCCACCCCCGCCGTGGTTTATCGTCCACGAGGACCGGAGGGGCGCGGCGTTAAGGCCTACTGATCTGATATTGAACCGCGTCCCAGAGTTCCGTCATGGCACGCGAAGGCGTGCCATCCACGCCTCACCTTCGTCGAAGGAAGACGCGGATGCTCGGCCTTCGCCGAGCATGACGTGGTGGGACGAGCAGCGCTTCGAGCCACATTCATCCCGCTCTAGACCGCGATGACGGGCATCCACGGCTTCGCCACCAGACGCCGGCTCTCGTAACCAGCGATCGAGGCGGTGCGTTGCATGGTCTGCCCAATATCGTCCAGGCCGTTGAGCAGCAGATGGCGGCGGAAGTGATCGACCGCGAAGGGAATCTCCTGACCGCTCGGCCGGATCACCAGTTGGCGACCTAGATCGACCGTGATGCGGGCATTGGCGCCGAGCTTGGCGTCTTCCATCAACTGGTCGCAGACCTCGCGCGGCACTGCCACCGGCAAGATGCCGTTCTTGAAGGAGTTGTTATTGAAAATATCCGCGAAGCTTGGCGCGATCACGCAGCGGAAACCGAAATCGAGCAGCGCCCAAGGGGCGTGCTCACGCGAGGAGCCGCAGCCGAAATTCTCATGGGCGATGAGGATCTCGGCATGGCGGAACGGCTCCTGGTTGAGCACGAACTCGGGCCGCTCCCCGCCAGCATCGTCATAGCGAAGACCCGCGAAAAGGTATTGGCCGAGGCCGCTGCGCTTGATGGTCTTGAGGAAGCGGGCCGGAATGATCTTGTCCGTATCGACATTCGCCATCGGCAGCGGTGCCGCGATGGCGCTCAGCGTCGTGAAAGCCTGCATCACACCAGCTCCCGGATATCGGTCAGATGGCCCGTCACCGCCGCCGCCGCCGCCATCGCGGGCGATAGAAGATGCGTGCGTCCGCCCTGGCCCTGCCGCCCCTCGAAATTGCGGTTGGAGGTGCTGGCGCAACGCTGTCCGGGCATCAGCTTGTCCGGATTCATCGCGAGGCACATGGAACAGCCCGCCTCCCGCCACTCAAAGCCGGCGTCGAGGAAAATCTGGTCCAGCCCTTCATCCTCGGCCTGCTTCTTCACCAGTCCCGAGCCAGGAACGATGAGGCCGCGCACAGTGTTCGCCACCTTGCGGCCACGCACCACGCCTGCCGCGGCGCGCAGATCCTCGATGCGGGCATTGGTGCAACTGCCGATGAAGACGACGTCCACGGGGATATCGGTCAGCTTCATGCCGGCCGTGAGACCCATATACTCCAGCATGCGCTGCACCTGCGCCCGCTTGGCCTCGTCCAGCGTATCCTCGGGATTCGGAACGGAGCCGGTGATCGGCAACACGGCCTCTGGGTTCGTGCCCCAGGTGACCATGGGCGCGATCTCGGAACCGTCCATCTCGACGATAGTGTCGTAATGCGCGCCGGGATCTGAGGGCAGCGTACGCCAATAAGCCACGGCGCGGTCGAAATCCTCGCCCTTGGGGGCGAAGGGGCGGCCCTTGATATAGTTGAAGGTCGTCTCGTCCGGCGCGATGAGCCCGGCGCGGGCGCCGCCCTCGATCGACATGTTGCAGACCGTCAGGCGCCCGGCCATGTCGAGCGCGCGGATGACCGAACCGGCATATTCGATGACATGGCCGTTGCCGCCGGCCGTACCGATTTTGCCAATGATCGCGAGCACCACATCCTTGGCCGTGCAGCCTGGGGGCAGCGTGCCCTCGACGCGGACCAGCATGTTCTTCGCCGGCTTCTGCTGTAGCGTCTGAGTCGCCAGCACATGCTCGACCTCGGAGGTGCCGATGCCGAAGGCTAGGGCCCCCATCGCGCCGTGTGTCGAGGTGTGGCTGTCACCACAGACGATCGTCATGCCGGGCAGGCTGATGCCCTGCTCCGGGCCGATGATGTGGACAATGCCCTGACGACGGTCGAGCACATCGAAGAACGGCACGCCGAATTCCAGGACATTTTCCTGCAAGGTTTCAACCTGCAACCGGCTCTCGGGCTCCTTGATGCCCTGGCTGCGGTCGCTGGTCGGCACGTTGTGGTCAACCACTGCGATGGTCGATTGCGGCGCGTGAACCTTGCGGCCGGCGGCACGCAGACCTTCGAAAGCCTGCGGGCTCGTCACCTCATGGACGAGGTGGCGGTCGATATAGAGGAGGCAGGTCTCGTCCTCGAGCCGCTCGACGACATGGTCGTCCCAGATCTTGTCGAACAGGGTACGCGGCCGGGTCTCCGACATGGTCCTCTCCTAGCGTTCGCTTCGAGTGAGCCAGCCGCTAACCCTCGGCGAAGCCGAGGAGCCACGTCTTCCTCGAAGCAAGCGAAAACGTGGATGGTCGGCCTAAACCGACCACGACGCGACCAGGATCGGCCGATACCTGCCTTGCGGCAGGCGCCGTTCAGGCGGAAGCGGGCTCGGCGGCCGGCGCGGCCGGTGTCGCTTTCGGGGCCGCTGTCTCGGTCGGAAGCTCACGAGCGCGCTCGGCGATACGCGCCGACTTGCCGCTGCGATCACGCAGGTAATAAAGCTTCGCGCGGCGCACGTCGCCACGGCGCACGACGATGATTTCGGCGATCGAAGGCGCATACAGCGGGAAGACACGCTCCACGCCTTCGCCATAGCTGATCTTGCGCACGGTGAAGTTGCTGTTCAGGCCCTTGTTCGAACGCGCGATGCAGACGCCTTCGAAAGCCTGTGTCCGGCTACGCTCGCCCTCAACCACCTTAACCATCACGCGCAGCGTATCGCCGGCCTGGAAGGTCGGGACGGCGCGTTTCTCGGTCAGGCGAGCAATCTGCTCCGCCTCGATCGTCTGAAGTAGGTTCATGGGAAAATCCTCTCGTGAAGCGGTTCTTACGGGCCGGGCTAGGCCGTTGCAACAGATGCGGCGGAGTCTGCGTGGCGGCCTGCCATGCGCCCCTGCCGATAGCGATCCCAAAGATCTGGCCGCCGCTCCCGCGTGGCACGCTCGGATTCGGCGTGGCGCCAGGCACGGATGGCGGCGTGATCGCCCGAGAGCAGAACGGGCGGCACGGCGCGCCCCTCCCATTCCGCTGGGCGGGTGTAATGCGGGTATTCGAGGAGGCCCTCGGCGAAGCTCTCCTCCTCGGCGCTCGCGGCGGCACCCATGACGCCGGGCAGCAACCGCAGGCAGGCGTCCAGCAACACCAGCGCCGCCGGTTCGCCGCCGGACAGCACGTAGTCGCCAATGCTGATTTCCTCCGCCTCGGTCGCCTCGATGGCGCGCTGGTCCAGCCC
>NZ_LMUQ01000064.1:186935-265611 GCF_009765865.1 Acidisoma sp. L85 | reverse complement strand
GCGGCCGCGCGGCGTGAGGTAAACGAAGGGCCGCGCGTCATCGGCCCGCCGATGCGCCGCAAGCGCCGTCGCCGTCACGTCGGGGCGCATGACCATGCCGGCCCCGCCACCGAAAGGCGTGTCGTCCACCGCGCGATGACGGCCGAGGCCATGCGCGCGGATATCCGCCGTCTCCAGCCGCCACAGCCCCTCGGCCAAGGCGCGGCCGGCGAGCGAAGCGCCCAGCGGCCCCGGAAACATCTCGGGGAAGAGCGTCAGGATGGTGGCGTGCCAGCTCACGGCGACACCGACTCGCTGTGTTGCGGCGCGGGCACTTCGCCATCAAGCGTCACCGGCGGATCGACCACGATGCGGCGGCCGGGCACATCCACAACCGGCACCGCCTGCGCCGTAAACGGCAGGATGAGCGGCGGCGCCTGCGGCCGGGCAATCTCCAGGCTGGTGCCGGCGCCATAGTCATGGACGATTGTCACCTCGCCCAGCGGTGTTCCAGCGGCGTCTTCCGCGCGGAGACCAATGAGATCGGCGAGGTAATACTCATCCGCCTCGGCCACCGGCAGCGCGTCCCGCGCGACATAAAGGCGCGTATTGGTCAGCGCCTCCGCCCCGTTGCGGTCGGCGAGAGGCACTTCCTGCCCGTCCCTGATCTCGGCCAGGCGCGCGACGCCCTCGCTCTGCCAGCGCAGCACGAAGCGCCGGCCGCGATCATCCGCGAGCACGCCGTAATCGGCGAGCGCCGCGGGATCGGCCGTATAGCTTTGGACATGGACAAGCCCGCGCACACCGTGCGGCCGGCCGATCACGCCCATCAGGATGCGGTCTTCAGGCAAGACGTGCCTCAGCTCCCCGGACTGGTTCAGGCCGCGGCGGCGGCCTTGGCGCGCTCCTGCGCCTTCTTCTTGGGCGCGGACTGCAACGGCTGCTCGCGCCACGCGGGCATCGGGGCGAGACCGGCATGACCGATGAAGCGCGCGACGCGATCGGTCGCCGTCGCACCATTGCTCAGCCAATGAGCGATGCGGTCGTGCTTCAGCAGAATGCGGTCGGCATGCTCCTGCGGCAGCATCGGGTTGTAGCTGCCGACCTTCTCGATGAAGCGGCCGTCACGGGGGCTGCGGCTGTCGGCCACCACGATGTGGTAGAAGGGACGCTTATGCGCGCCCGCGCGGGCCAGCCGGATCTTCACAGACATTCAAACACTCCTGTTGGTCATTCAGTCGAGAACCGGCCTACGGCCGGATAGTTTGGAAAACTCAGTGCGGACGGCGGCCACCGCCGCCCATCATTCCGCCGCCACCGCCACCCATGCCGCCCATCAGGGCGCCCAGGCCGCCACGCATCAGGCCCTTCTGGCCCAGCTTGTTCATGCGCTTCATCATCGTCGTCATCTGGTCGAACTGCTTGAGAAGCTGGTTGACCTCCTGCACGGTCGCACCCGCACCAGTGGCGATTCGCTTCTTGCGGCTGGCCTTGATGATGTCGGGCACCTGCCGCTCCTTCTTCGTCATTGAGCCGATAATGGCCGCCTGACGCTTCAGGATCGTGGTGTCGAGATTGGCGCCGGCGAGTTGCTCCTTGATCTTGCCCATGCCCGGCAGCATGCCGACGATGCCGGACAGGCTGCCCATCTTCCCGATCTGGCGTAGCTGGGACGCGTAGTCCTCCAGGTCGAACTTGCCCTTCGCCATCTTGGCGGCGAGCTTCTCGGCATCCTGTTGGTCGATCGTGTCGGAGGCTTTTTCGACCAGCCCGACGATGTCGCCCATGCCGAGAATGCGGCTGGCGACACGTTCCGGATGGAAGATCTCCAGCGCATCGATCTTCTCGCCCGAGCCGGTGAGCTTGATCGGCGCCCCGGTAATGGCGCGCATCGAAAGCGCGGCGCCGCCGCGGGCGTCGCCATCCATGCGTGTCATCACGATGCCGGTCACGCCCAGGGCATCGTTGAAGGCGCGGGCCGTGTTGACGGCATCCTGGCCGGTCATGGCATCGACCACGAGCAGCGTCTCGGCCGGGCGCGTCGCGTCCCGGATGGCCTTGACCTCGGCCATCAGAACTTCGTCGATCGAAAGGCGGCCGGCGGTATCGAGGATGACGATGTCGAAGCCTTCGCGCCGCCCGGTATCCATGGCGCGCTCGGCGATCTGCACCGGCGTCTGGCCCTGGATGATCGGCAGGCTGGCAACTTCCGCCCGCTCGGCGAGCTGGGCGAGCTGAAGCTGCGCCGCTGGCCGCTGTGTATCGAGGCTCGCCAGCAGCACCTTCCGGCGCTCTCGGGTGCGAAGCTGAAGGGCGATCTTGCCGGCGGTGGTGGTCTTGCCGGAACCCTGAAGCCCGACCATCAGGATCGGCACCGGCGCAGGCGTATTGATGTTGAGCGGAACCGCGCCCTCGCCGCCCAGTGCCTCCACCAGCACGTCATTGACGATCTTGACGACCTGCTGGCCCGGCGTGACGGAGCGAAGCACCTCGGCGCCGACCGCGCGTTCCCGCACCTTGGTGATGAAGTCCTTCACCACCGGCAGCGCGACGTCAGCCTCCAGCAGCGCGAGGCGGACTTCCCGCATCGCCTCCATGACATCCGTCTCGCTGAGCGCACCGCGGCCGCGCAGGCGGTCGAAGACGGTGTTCAGCTTGGTGGAGAGGCTTTCGAACATCCCGAGCTTCCATAAGCGATCGCGCCGCTGCGCGAACACTCGCGGGGCGGCGGATCAGAGGAGGCGGGGTGTGCCCCGCGCCGGGGCAGGAGTCAAGGAATAGGAGCGCAAGTCAGGCGTCACGCCCCTCGGCGCCGGTGACTGCCGAGAGATGTGGCGCCTTTGATCAGGCGCTCGCCTTATCCAGCGCCCTTACCTGCGCCTGCGTCAATTTCAGCGTGCAGGCCTTCACGAGATCGGCGAGTTGTTCGGGCTTGGAGGCGCTGGCGATGGGGGCGGTGATGCTGGGCCGCGCGATGAGCCAAGCGAGAGCCACCTGAGCCGGAGTGGCATGGGTCTCACTCGCCACCTGGTCAAGCGCCGCGATCACCTTGGGACCGCGGCCATCCAAATACTTGCCCGCACCTTCGCCTCGTGCGGCGCTTTTGGAGAGATCCACCTTCGAGCGATATTTGCCGGTGAGATAGCCGGCGGCCAGTGAGTAATACGGAATTACCCCCAGTCTCTCCGTCTCGCACAGCGTCTCCAGCTCCTTCTCGAAGAGCGGCCGCTCCACCAGATTGTAATGCGGCTGGAGAGAGACATAGCGGGGCAGGCTAAGCTCGTCGCTGGTCTCCAGCGCCCGCTTCAGCCGGGCCGCGGTATAGTTCGAGGCGCCGATGGCGCGCACCTTGCCCGACTGGATGAGGCCGGCGAATGCGCTCAGAGTCTCGGGCAGCGGCGTTGCCTCATCGTCCTGATGCGCCTGATAGAGATCGACGTAATCCGTTTGCAACCGCCGCAGGGAATCCTGGATCGCCTGGCCGATCCAGGCGGCCGAGAGGCCTTTGCCCTCCGGCATCGGCATGCCGACCTTTGTCATGATGACGAGATCGTCGCGCTTCCCGCGCTTCTTCAGCCAGCGGCCGATGATCGTCTCCGATTCGCCGCCCTGATGGCCAGATGCCCAGCGGGAATAGACATCCGCAGTGTCGATCGCGGTCAGTCCCGCCTCCACCAAGGCATCGAGCAATCGGAAGGAGGTGGCCTCGTCTGCTGACCACCCGAAAACGTTGCCGCCGAAGACCAGCGGCGGCACGCTGATGGTGGAAGTGCCGAGTTGGTGCTGTTCCATGATCACGCTCCGAGGCCGTTGAACCGATCCCAGGAGTTAAACCCTTCTTGGCCAGATGCAGCCCGCCCAAAGACGCGATACAGCCCTCGACGGGAAAGACAGGTGCTTGCCAAGAACCGGCGGCGTGTGGAACAGGTTTTGCTTAGAACGGTTCGCTACCGATCCAGGTAGCGCCGCCCGGGTCATCGGCCCGCCACGAGGACAAATGCACCTGACGGAAGACTATGTTCCCGGCCCCTTCGGCCGCACCTGGTACAAGATCACCGGGGAGCTGAAGGGCGCCAAACCGCCTTTGGTCATCCTGCACGGAGGTCCAGGCTGCGTCCACGACTACGTGGCCTCCTTCGCGGACCTGGCGGAGACCGGCCGGGCAGTCGTTCATTATGACCAGCTCGGCAATGGCCGCTCGACGCATCTGCGCGAAAAAGGGCCGGATTTCTGGACCGTCGACCTTTTTCTGGGTGAGCTCGATCGTGTGTTGGCACATCTGGGCATCGCCGAAAGCTACGACCTCCTGGGCCAATCCTGGGGCGGCATGCTGGGGGCCGAACATGCCGTGCGCCAACCGCCGGGGTTGAGGAAGCTGGTCATCGCCAATTCCCCGGCCTCGATGAAAACCTGGGTGGCGGAGGCGAACCGCTTGCGGCAGGATCTCCCGCCCAAAGTGCAGGCGACGCTGCTGCGCCACGAAGCCGCGCGCACCACCGCGAGCGCCGAATATCTGGAAGCCGCGAAAGTCTACGACCGGCGCCACGTATGCCGCATCGAACCGAAACCGGATGACGTCGTGCGCAACGACCGCGCGATTGTCGATGACCCGACAGTCTACCACACCATGAACGGGCCGACCGAGTTTCACGTCATCGGCACGATGAAAAACTGGACGATCGAAAGCCGGCTGCACGCCATCATCGCCCCCACGCTGCTGATCTCCGGCCGCTACGACGAGGCGACGGAACTCTGCGTGCAGCCCTTCGCCGACAGCATCCCGGACGTCCGCTGGCGGATTTTCGAGAACTCCAGCCACATGCCCCATTTGGAGGAGAGAGAAGCCTGCCTCGCCGCGGTCGCCGAATTCCTCGACGCGCCTTGATTCACTTAAACGGGAAAGAAACGCTCATGACATTGCGACAACGCCTCACCACTTCCGCCTTCGCGCTGCTTACGGCCACCGGCCTCGGCGCGCTGGGTGCCAGCACTGCGCAGGTGGGCGCCGCGCAGGCGGCGGATGCTCATACGGGCGGCACGCTGAAGCTGGTCTCCGCCGCCGCTGCGGGCACGCTCGATCCGCAGATCAATTACACCGCGCAATTCTGGCAGATATTCTACGTCACGAATGACGGTCTGGTGGAATTCAGGAAGTCTGCGGGCTCCTCCTCGAATGACGTGGTAGCCGATCTCGCGACGGAAATTCCCAAGCCTCAGGATGGCGGCAAGACCTATGTCTTCACGCTGCGCAAGGGCATCAAGTTCTCGACCGGCAAGGAAGTGACGCCGGAGGATGTGGTCGCCAGCTTCCAGCGCCTGTTCAAGATCAGCAACCCCAACGCGGGTTCCTGGTACAATGTGATCGCGGGCTCGGATGCCTGCATCAAGACGCCGGCAACCTGCACGCTGGCTGGCGGCGTAGTGGCGGATGACGCGGCCAATACCGTGACCTTCCACCTGACGGCGCCCGACTCCGAGTTCTTCTACAAGCTCGCGACGCCCTTCGGCTCGATCTTGCCGGCCGATACTCCCTCGAAGGATGTGGGTACCGTGCCGACCGCCGCGACCGGCCCTTACATGGTGACGAGCTACGACCCGCAGAAGTCGATGGTGATCAAGCGCAACCCCTACTTCAAGGTATGGAGCAAGGACGCTCAGCCCGCCGGTTATGTTGACGAGATGGATTACACCTTCGGCACCCGAGCCGAGGATGCGATCACCGCGATCGAGAATGGTCAGCAGGATTGGATGTTCGACACTCCCCCGGCCGACCGTTTGGGTGAGATGAGCAGCAAATATGCCAGCCAGATCCACATCAATCCGCTGTTCGCGATTTTCTATGCGCCGATGAACGTGAACATCGCGCCGTTCAACAACAAGGACGCGCGGCTGGCTGTGAATTACGCGCTCAATCGCCGCTCGGCCGTCGGCATCTATGGCGGCCCTCGCCTCGCCGTGCCGAATTGCCAAGTTCTGCCGCCCGGCTTCCCTGGCTACCAAGCCTATTGCCCCTATACCAAGAACCCCGGCACCAAATGGTCCGCGCCTGACATGGTGAAGGCCAAGGAGCTGATGAAGAAATCCGGCCAGATCGGCCAGAAGGTCACCGTGATCGCGGATGACCAGAATGTCGATCCGGCGCTCGGCACCTATCTCGTCAGCGTGCTGAACGAACTTGGCTTCAAGGCCACATCGAAGGTGATTTCGGCGAACATCCAGTTCACCTATATTCAGAATACCAAGAACAATGTGCAGATCAGCATCACTCAGTGGTACCAGGATTATCCGGCGGCCTCGGACTTCCTGAACGTGCTGCTGAGCTGCGGCGCCTTCCATCCGGGCTCGGATGCCTCGGTCAACATCGCCGGCTACTGCTCCAAGCCGCTCGACGCGATGATCAATAAGAACCTGATCACCGCCGTGACGGATCTGCCCGCCGCCAATAAGGAATGGGCGAAGATCGACCATGCCGCGACGGATGGCGCGCCTTGGGTCACGATGTTCACGCCGAAGCAGCTCGACTTCGTGTCTAAGAACGTGAAGAACTTCACGTTCAGCGATCAGTTCAAAATGATTCTGTCGCTGGCCTACGTGCAGTAACCGCTATGTCCGACACGGCGTCCGGGGTTCCGGCGTCCCTCGGTCCCATCGAGAGCGCGCCGGCGACAGCCGGCCGCCCCGCCGAGGGGCCGTGGCGTGCGGGCCTGCGCAAGCTGCGCCAGGACCGCACGGCAATGGCCTCCGTCATTGTCCTGGTGCTGATCGTTCTCGCCTGTTGCGCGGCGCCGCTTTATGCGTCGCGCCTCTCGCAGACCGACCCGTTCCAGTCCAATCTCGATGGCCAGATCACCATCGGCGCCAATACGCTGGACGTCATGCAGGCGGATACCGCGGGCCTCGGCCTCGGCGTCACGCCGATCGGACCGACCTGGCACGCCCAGTATCTGCTGGGCGCCGATAATCAGGGGCGGGATGTCGCGGCCCGCATGCTTTACGGCGGCCGCAACTCGCTGATCATTTCCGCGGCCTCCACCGTGGTCTGCCTGGTGCTCGCCGCCGTGGTCGGCATCGTCGCGGGCTTCGCGGGCGGGTTGACCGATACGATACTGGCCCGGCTGCTCGACGTGCTCTGGGCCTTTCCGATCTATCTATTGGCGATTTCGCTTTCCATCGTGCTGATCAGCAAAGGACTGCAAATCGGGCCGATCAATATCGCCTCGGACAGCCTTATTCTGCCCATCCTCATCATCGGCATCGTCTATGTGCCTTATGTCGCGCGACCCATCCGTGGCCAGGTGCTGTCCTTGACCCGCAGCGACTTCGTGCTGGCGGCGCGCTGCCTTGGCGTGCCGGCTGGGCGCATTCTGCTGCGGGACATCCTGCCGAACGTGACGACCACGATCATTGTTTTCGCGCCGCTCATGATGGCGCTGAACATGCTGACCGAGAGCGCGCTCTCCTTCCTCTCGATCGGCGTGCAGCCGCCCGGTGCCAGCTGGGGCACCATCATCCAGGATGGCGAGGATCTGCTTTACACGCGGCCGATGGTCGCCATCGCGCCGGGCCTCGCCATCGTCATCACGGTGCTGGCGCTGAACTTCCTGGGCGACGGCGTGCGAGACGCCTTCGACCCGCGCGCCAAGCTGCGGGTGAGGAAGGATTGATGCGGGACGGTGGACAGATGCAACCGTCTTGCCCAGCGAAGCGTGCCCCGCCAGAGGCCGAGCATCCGCGTCTTATTTGTTCGACCAAGGTAAGGCGTGGATGGCACGCCTTCGCGTGCCATGACGGTCCCTTCGAACTCCGCAGGCCCGCGCGAGCCATGACGCTAAACATGGGCCTCGCCTAATGCTCCTCCCCACACTCCGCAGGCTGGCCGAAATGATCTTCGTGATGCTGGGCATCAGCATCGTCGTGTTCCTCATCTTCTTCGCGACCCCCGGCGCCGATCCCGCCGCTCGCATCGCCGGCCGAAATGCGACACCCGAAATCCTCGCGCAGGTGCGGCACAGCTTCGGCCTCGACCGGCCTTTGCCGGTGCAATACGCGCTGGTCATGGAACGGCTTTTCGTCACCCGAGACCTCACCTCCTTCGTCAATCGCGGCCAGCGCGTGATACCGGCGGTGATCGAGGCAACCCCGGTCACACTCTCGCTGGTTCTCGGCGCCGCCGTGATCTGGGTGATTTTCGCCATCATCGTCGGCATGGTCGCGGCGGCGACGCGCGGCGGGATCACCGACCGAACGCTCATGTTCCTCGGCCTGGTAGGCGTCTCGATGCCGGTCTTCTGGGTCGGATCGGTGATGAACCTCGTCACCCAATCGCGCTTCCATAACACCTGGCTGTTCCATTGGGTTCCCGGCCTCGGCTATACGCCGCTGCTGCTGCATCCATGGGTGTGGTTCAAAAGCCTCGTGATTCCCTGGGTCACTTTGGCGATCCTTTATATCGGCCTCTACGGCCGCGTGCTGCGCGCCAATCTGGTCGAGGCCTATCAGGAAGACTTCATCCGCACCGCCCGCGCTAAAGGCCTATCGGAAACGCGCATCATGTTTCGCCATGCGCTGCGCACCTCGCTCATCACCTTTGTCTCGATGTTCGGCCTAGATTTTGGCGCGCTCGTCGGCGGTGGCGCATTGCTCACCGAGGTCGTCTTCGGCCTGCCCGGTGTCGGGCGGTTGACCTATGAGGCGCTGCAAAACCTAGATCTGCCATTCATCATGGCGACCGTGATGTATTCTTCGTTCTTCGTCGTCGTGGCGAATGCCATCGTCGATATCGCCTATGCCTGGCTCGACCCGCGCGTGCGCGATGCCCGCTGAACCTTCGGCCCCGGCCGAGACGCTGCTGGATGTCCGCAACCTCTCGGTGTCCTTCCGCTCGGAGAAGGGCGTCATCCGCATCATCGAGGATATTTCCTTCAGCGTCGGCGCGCGGGAAATCCTCAGCATCGTCGGCGAATCGGGCTCGGGCAAAAGCATCACCTCCCTCGCGGTGATGCGGCTTATCACCGATCCGAACGCGATCATCGAAGGCTCGATCATCTATAAGGGCCGCGACCTGCTAAAGCTCGATCCGCGCGAGATGCGAGACCTGCGCGGGCGGGACATCGCGATGATCTTCCAGGATCCGATGACGGCGATGACGCCCGTCTATACGATCGGCTGGCAGATCGAGGAGCAGATTCGCGCGCATCAGAAACTCTCGCGCCGCGCCGCGCGCGCCCGCGCGGTGGAGCTGCTGGGCGAGATGGGCATCCCCGCCCCGGCACGCGCCGCGACGCGCTATCCGCACCAGCTTTCGGGCGGCATGCGGCAGCGCGCGATGATCGCCATGGCGCTGTCCTGCAACCCGTCGCTCCTCATCGCCGACGAGCCGACCACGGCGCTGGATGTCACGGTGCAGGCGCAGATCCTCGAACTCATCCAGCGCCTGCGACGGGATTTCGGCAGCTCGGTAATTCTCATCACGCATGACATGGGCGTCGTCGGCACCATCTCGGACCGTGTCATGGTCATGTATGCGGGAACCGTGGTCGAACGCGGGCCGAAGCCCATGGTGCTCGCGCAGCCGAGCCATCCCTATACGCTCGGCCTGCTACGCTCGATCCCGCCGATGCATGGCGAGCGGCCCTTTCGCCTGCCTTCCATACCCGGCAGCCCGCCCGCACCCACCGCGCGCCCCGCCGGTTGCCCGTTCCAGCCGCGTTGCGACTTCCGGTTCGAGCCCTGCGGCAACCGCCCTCCGCTGTTCCGCCATGGCGCCCAGGAAGTCGCCTGCTTCCTCGCCGCCGACCATCTTCCGGACTGGGACCACGAACGGGCGATCCGCGCGCCGGGGGCCGCCGCATGAGCGGCACGCGGCCGACCATGCTGCATGCGGCGAGCGTCACGAAACGCTTCCGCGTCGGCAGCCGCTTCCGTACCGGCGGTGTGCAAATCGTGCATGCACTGACCGATGTTTCGCTCGATGTCTTTCCCGGTGAAACCGTGGGTCTTGTCGGGGAATCGGGCTGCGGCAAATCGACGCTCGGCCGCTGCCTGCTGCGGCTTTACAGCATCGATGACGGGCGCATCGCCTTTCAGGGCAAGGACATCACCAATCTCAGCCAGCGCGAGCTGCGTCCCTTGCGGGCCGAGATGCAGATGGTCTTCCAGGACCCCTATTCGTCCCTCAATCCGCGCCGCCGCGTGGGTGACCTCATCGCCGAACCGCTGCGGGTTCACGGCAAGCGCAGCGAGGCCGACGTGCAGAACCGCCTGCGCGAGCTGATGGAGCTGGTCAATCTCTCGCCCGACTTCCTGCAACGCTTCCCACATGAGTTTTCAGGCGGCCAGCGGCAGCGCATCGGCATCGCGCGCGCCATCGCGATGTCGCCGCGACTTGTGGTGGCCGACGAGCCGGTATCGGCGCTGGACGTTTCGGTGCAGGCGCAGATCGTCAACCTGTTCATGGACCTGCAGCAGAAGCTGGGCCTGACCTATGTCTTCATCGCGCATGACCTGAGCGTGGTGCGGCAGATCGCGACGCGAACGGCGGTGATGTATCTCGGCGGCATCGTGGAAATCGGCGATACCGACACGGTGCTGCACAGCCCCGCGCATCCCTATACGGCCGCCCTCATCTCGGCGGTGCCGGAGCCCGATCCGCACGGCAATATCCGCGCCCGCACCATCCTGCGCGGCGAGCCGCCCAGCCCGACCAATCCGCCCTCCGGCTGCCGCTTCCACACACGCTGCCCCATCGCGCAGGAACGCTGCGGCGTGGAAGTGCCTGTGCTGCGCCCGCTCGATCCTGGCCGGCGCGTCGCTTGCCATTTCCCGCTGCAAAGTGGCGAGGTCGCCGGTCATGGCTGACTTCATGGTGCCACAGCGCAAGCTGCATCTGCCATACGAGGCCGGCCCGTTCCGCATGGCGCTCGGCGTCACCGCGCTGCGTGAAGCCGACTGGATCGAGATCGATGATGCGGCCCTCGCCCAAATCGCGGAACGCCGGCGGCTGCTCGCCGAACATCGTTCTGAGGTCCTCGCCGCACTGCCGGGCACCGAACCGCTCTGCACCGAACTGCGCGCGCTGATCGAGGCGCATCTCCGCGCCCATCATCCGAGCTGGGTCGCGCCCGCCCAAGACGAGAATGACCATCCGCTCGCGGCAATCGGCCATCAGGTCGCCGAGGATTTCTGCCTGCTGGAGCCAGGACCGGAAGGGCCAAGGCTGGTCGCCGCCTTGCTCTGCTTTCCAAGCCGGTGGCGGCTCGCCGATAAGATTGGCCGGCCGATGCTCGCGATTCATAAGCCGGTGCCGACTTATGCGGAGACGCTCGGCAAACCGGTCGATCGCTTTCTGGGCGCGCTGAAGCCCGGGCGCCTCGCGGCCCGTCTCAACTGGTCTATCCACGAGGAGCCCACGCTCTTCCAGCCCGGCGGCCATGAGCGCGAGGACCACGACCCATCCATCACCGCCGAGAATGCCGGCGAAACGCTGTGGCTGAGAGTCGAGCGACAGACGTTCCGGCTTTTGCCTGTGCACCTCACCATCGTTTTCGGCATCCGCTCGCATGTCACGCCATTGAGCGACGTGACAGCGCTGCCGGGCGAGGCCGCGCGGCTGGCGGTGGCGGTGCGCGGCATTCCGCCCGAACTCGAACGCTACAAAAGCCTGCGGCCCTTTCGCGCCGCGCTGCTAGACTATCTCGATCGCCAAAGTGGGGCCGGTTCCAATGCGTAACGTGACTGTCGCCGCGACTCAGATGAAGGTGAGCTGGGATCTGCAGGCCAATCTCGACCGCGCAGAATCGCTTATCCGAGAGGCGCATAGCCGCGGCGCTGGTCTCGTACTCATCCAGGAATTATTCGCCGCGCCCTATTTCTGCCAGGACCAGGACGCGAGTTTCTTCGATCTGGCCGCGCCATTTGAGAACAACCCCATCATTACCCGCTTCGCCGGCTTGGCGGCCGAGCTTGGCGTTGTGCTGCCCATCAGTTTCTTCGAGCGCGCGGGCCAGGCCTTTTACAACAGCATCGCGATCATCGACGCCGATGGCCGTGTGCTCGGCCGCTATCGCAAGAGCCATATCCCCGATGCGCCGGGCTATACGGAGAAATACTACTTCTCGCCTGGCGATACCGGCTTCCGGGTCTGGGATACGCGAGTCGGATGTATCGGCGTCGGTATCTGCTGGGATCAGTGGTTTCCCGAAGCGGCGCGCGCGATGGCGTTGCAGGGCGCGGAGATTCTGCTCTATCCCACAGCCATCGGTTCCGAACCGTCGGATCCCACACTGGATTCCGCCGCGCATTGGCGGCGCGTCATGCAGGGCCATGCAGGGGCAAATCTCATGCCGCTCCTGGCCTCCAACCGCATCGGCACCGAGGACGGGCGGCGCGGCACCAGCATGACCTTCTACGGCACGTCCTTCATCGCCGGACCCACAGGCGAAGTCCTGGCCGAGGCAGGACGCGAGGACCAAACGGTGGCCACGGCAAGCTTCGATCTCGACGCCATTGCCGCCCAGCGCCGCGCCTGGGGGATCTTCCGCGACCGGCGGCCAGGCCTCTATGGCAGTCTCCTCACACTCGACGGCCAGGCCACCTCAACGACCTGACGCCTGCGCAACCGGAAGAAGGGAACCGCCAATGATCCAGCTCGTCGCAGTCCTGACCGCCCATCCTGGCAAACGGGACGCGCTGCTCGCGCGCTTCAAGCAGCTTTTGCCCGTGGTGCATGCCGAGGACGGCTGCATCGAGTATTTCCCAACGGTCGATCTCGACAGCTCGCCCGATAAATTCGGCTCGGACGCCATCGTCGTCATCGAGAAATGGGAAACCAAAGCCCAGCTCGATGCCCATGGCGTGGCGCCGCACATGAGTGCGTTTCGGGCGGACGTGAAAGAGATCCTGGCGAAGGCTGAGATCTTCATGCTTCGCGAAGTCTGAGTGGTAGATGGTCAGTCCGGCGTGTGATGATCCGGTATTGAACCGCGACCAGGAGATCCGTCATGGCATGCGCAGGCATGCCATCCACGCCTTGGCTTCGTGAAGCCAGAAAAGGCGTGGATGCTCGGCCTTCGCCGAGCATGACGCTGCGGCGTGAGCACGGTTCAGACCAGAGCAGCCCTCACCGCCGCCAGCGCCGCATCCGCCTGAGCGGCGTCGGGTCCACCGGATTGCGCGAGATCGGGCCGCCCGCCGCCGCCCTTGCCACCCACCGCCGCCGCAGCCGCCCGCGCCAGATCAACGGCGCTGAAGCGCGCCGTGAGGCCCGGCGCGACGCCCACCACGATGCTGACCTTGCCCTCGGCGGTGGACACCAGAGCGACCACACCGCCGCCCTCCATCTGCTTGCCGATGGCATCCGCGAGGCTTTTGAGATCGCGCGGCGGCACATCGCCCAGGTTGCGCGCCGAAAGCTTCACGTCCCCGATCTGCTCGACAGCGGATTCGCCGCCACCCGTCGCCAGCTTGCGCTGGGCTTCGGCGAGCTGGCGCTCCAATCGCCGGCGGTCCTCCAGGAGCGACGCGATGCGCGCGGGAAGCTCGGCGGGTGAAACCTTAAGCGCGGCCGCCGCCTCCTCCAAAACGCGATTCGTCTCGCGCAAGCTATCGAAGGCGCTGGCCCCAGCCACGGCTTCCAGACGGCGCACGCCGGCGGAAACTCCGGTCTCGCCGGTGATGCGGAACAGGCCGATATCGCCGGTGCGGCCGACATGCGTGCCGCCGCAAAGCTCGATCGAATAGGCGCGGCGATCAGCGTCGCCGTCACCCATCGCGACGACGCGAACCTCATCGCCGTATTTCTCCCCGAACAGCGCCATGGCACCTTCGGCCACCGCCTGATCCGGTGTCATGAGCCGGGTCGTCACCGCGCTATTCTCGCGGATCCGCTCATTAACCTCGGCCTCGACCACGGCAAGCTCGGCCGGCGTCACGGGCTTGGGGTGGCTGACATCGAAGCGCAGGCGGTCCGGCGCATTGAGACTGCCCTTCTGCGCGACGTGGGTGCCGAGATGACGGCGCAACGACTCATGCAGCAAATGCGTCGCCGAGTGATGCGCGCGGATGGCGCCGCGGCGGGTATGATCGACATCGGCCCGCACCGCTTGCCCAAGCCGCGCCACACCGCTCTCCACATGGCCAAGATGGACAAATAGGTCGCCGAGCTTCTTCTGCGTATCCGTGACGCGGATAACCAAACCGTCCGGCCCGCTGATAAGCCCTTGGTCGCCAACCTGGCCGCCGCTCTCGGCGTAAAATGGCGTCTGGTTGAGGATGACCGCGACCTCGTTCCCGGTCTGAGCCTGCTCGACAGGCGCGCCATCGACGACGATCGCCAGGATTTCGCCCTCGACGCTTTCGGTCGCATAGCCGAGAAACTCCGTGGCGCCGAGCCGTTCCTTCAGATCGAACCATACCCTGTCGGTCGCGGCATCGCCGGTGCCGGCCCAGGCAGCGCGGGCGCGGCGCCGCTGTTCGGTCATCGCCGTCTCGAACCCCGCCACATCCACCGTGCGGCCCTGCTCGCGCAGGGCATCCTGGGTGAGGTCGAGCGGAAAGCCGAAGGTGTCGTAAAGGCGGAATGCGACGTCCCCGGCCAAAGGCTGGCCCTCGCCGAGACGGCCGGTCACATCGGCCAGCAGATGCAGCCCGCGCTCGAGCAGAGTGCGGAAACGCGTCTCCTCCAGCCGCAATGTATCGGTCATCAGTGCCTGCGCGCGGCCCAGTTCCGGATAGGCCTGGCCCATCTGTCGGATCAGCGCCGGCACCAGGCGCGGCATGAGGGGTTCACCCGCGCCCATCTGATAGGCGTGCCGCATGGCCCGCCGCATGATCCGCCGCAGCACATAGCCGCGTCCCTCGTTGGAGGGCAGCACGCCATCGGCCATGAGGAAGCACGACGACCGAAGATGGTCTGCGACAACGCGGTGACTGGTCTTCTCGGGCCCGTCTGGATCGCGCCCGGTCGCTTCGGCGCTAGCCAGGATCAGGGCGCGCAGCGTGTCCGTATCATAGTTGTCATGCTTGCCCTGCAGGATGGCTGCGAACCGCTCCAGACCCATGCCGGTATCGATCGAGGGGCGAGGCAGCGGCGCGCGCGTGCCGGGCGGTCCCTCATCGTATTGCATGAATACGAGGTTCCAGATTTCGATGAAACGGTCGCCATCTTCATCCGCGCTACCGGGCGGCCCGCCCGGAATGGAGGCGCCGTGATCGTAGAAGATCTCGCTGCAGGGGCCGCAGGGGCCTGTATCGCCCATGCGCCAGAAATTGTCGGAGGTCGCTATGCGGATGATGCGGCTGTCCGGGAGGCCTGCGATCTTGCGCCAGAAAATCGCCGCTTCTTCGTCCTCGCTGTAGACCGTGACCAGCAGCTTATCAGCCGGCAGCCCGAAATCCTTGGTGACGAGGTTCCAGGCGTGCGCGATCGCCTGCTCCTTGAAATAGTCGCCGAAAGAGAAATTCCCCAGCATTTCGAAGAAGGTATGGTGGCGCGCGGTATAGCCGACATTGTCGAGGTCATTATGCTTGCCCCCAGCGCGGACGCATTTCTGCGCGGTCGTGGCGCGGCTATAGGGTCGCCTCTCCTGTCCAGTGAAGACGTTCTTGAACTGGACCATGCCGCTATTCGTGAAAAGCAAAGTCGGGTCATTGCGCGGAACGAGTGGGGAGCTCTCCACCACGGCATGACCATTCCGGGCGAAATAATCGAGGAAGGTGGCACGGATATCATTGCTGCTGGTGGACATGGCGCGCTGGACCAGTTTGAGGAGGGAGTGCCGCACCTAGCGCAGGCGCTGCCCGGAGTCACGCAGCGGGGGCGCAACGGACGCGCGCGCAAGGTAGAAGCTGTTATTACCTTATGCGCCTAGAGCATCGCTATAACGGAAGCGTGTTCACAACGCGGTGCTGCACCGCAAAAAACTTCTTGCAAACCGCCATCATAATTTCTAGATTGTGCATCGCAGCAACGGCGGTCCATGATCGTATTGCTGCTTTCTTGGACGTTTCCTCCCTAAACTTGGCGGTGCTTCGGCACCGCCTTTTTTTTGGTCCGCAGTCCATATAGGTGGCGTGACGCTCCTGCCCAGCCCATTCCCCGGCCCGCCGCTCTTTGTTGGTAGCGAGATCTATCGCCACTCGACTTATGGGGCGGGCCATCCGCTCGCGGTACCGCGGGTCTCGACCTGCATCGACCTCTGCCGCGCCCTCGGCTGGCTGCCCAAGGAGCGCTACCGCGAGGCGCCGACCGCCACGGAAGCGCAACTGCTCCGCTTCCACGACCCGGGCTACCTCGCGGCGCTGCGCCGCGCAGAATCGGCGGCAGCGGGCGATGGCGTCATCACAATGGAGGACAGCGCGCGCTATCGCATCGGAGCGGAGGGCAACCCGGTTTATCGCGAAATCTTTGCCCGCCCCGCGACTTCCGCAGGCGGCGTGCTCCTCGCCACTCAGCTCACCGCCGCGGGCGGAATCGTCCATGTGCCTGGCGGCGGCACGCATCACGGCCGGGCGGATCGCGCCTCGGGCTTCTGCTACCTCAACGATTGCGTGCTCGGGCTGATGTCCTGGCTCGACCAGGGGCTCACCCGGCTTCTCTATCTCGACCTCGATGCCCATCACGGTGACGGCGTGCAGGACGCCATGGCGGGCGACGAGCGGGTAATGACGGTCAGCGTGCATGAGGCCGGGCGCTGGCCGCATACTGGCCTCGCCGAAGACCGGGGCGGCGGCAATGCCCGCAACCTGCCGGTGCCGCCCGGATATAATGACAGCGAGGCGCGGTATCTGCTGCACAACGCCATGCTGCCGCTGATCGAGCGTTACCGCCCGCAGGCTGTCATGATGCAATGCGGTGCCGATGCGCTGGAGGAAGACCCCCTCGCCCGCCTCTCGCTCTCCAACAACGCCTATTGGGAGGCCGTGACGGCCATCGCGCCGCTCGCTCCCCGCCTCATCCTGCTCGGCGGCGGCGGCTATAACCCCTATACGGTCGCGCGCTGCTGGGCCGGCATCTGGGGCACGCTCTGTGGCTTCGAGATACCGCCTCGCCTGCCGGAGGAAGCGGAGACAATTCTCCGCCGCCTGGTCTACAACCGCGCGGCCGGCCGCAACCCGCCGGATCACTGGTTCACCACGCTGCGCGACGCGCCGCGCGAGGGCCCGGTACGCGACGAAATCCGGGCGCTCGCCCGACAGACGCTGACGGAGAACGGATGATGCGCCTTCGCCACCTTACCCTCGGCCTTGCCTGCGCCGGTTTCCTCGCCGCTCTGGCGCCGCCGGCGATGGCCCAGGACGACAATATCACCGCCGCCCAGCCAACTCTCCCGAAGCAGCCACTCTCGATCGTGAGCGATGGCGGTAAGACGCATCAGTTCCAGGTCGAGATGGCGATGACCCCGCAGCAGCAGGAAGTCGGCCTGATGTTCCGCCACGGGGTGGCGTCCGATAGCGGCATGCTCTTCGTCTTCCCGGCGGCGCAGGAGGGTCAGTTCTGGATGAAGAACACCCTGGTGCCGCTCGACATGGTCTTCATCAACGCCGACGGCACGATCCGCAGTATCTCGGAGAACACCGTGCCGCTTAGCCTGGCGGTCGATGACAGCGGCGGCCCGGTGCTGGCGGTGCTGGAGCTTCAGGGCGGCCTGACCGCGAAGGAGAACATCGGGGTCGGCGACAAGGTGGTGGCGGCGGCCTTCCACGACACCAAGTAGCGGTCATGGCTACTACCCGGCAGTAACACCCCGCGCTATAGAACCGCCGGGCGGGGCGTGGCGCAGCCTGGTAGCGCGCGTGTTTTGGGTACACGAGGCCGCCGGTTCGAGTCCGGCCGCCCCGACCATCGGCCAGGATCACGGGGCGGGAGCAGAGGAACGATCATGCGCGCACGCATCTACCAGCACCCGAAATCCGCGATGCAGTCCGGCCGCAGTGCACTCCATGGCTGGGTTCTGGAGTGGTATCAGGCCGAGCCGAAGCGTGCCGACCCTTTGATGGGCTGGATCGGCAGCGGCGACATGCAGCAGCAGATCACGCTCACCTTCCCCACACGGGAGGAGGCGGTCGCCTATGCCGAGGCGCGCAAACTGCCTTACGATGTCGAGATCACGCATAGCCGCGTGGTGAAGCCCAAGGCCTATGCCGATAATTTCCGGACGGACCGGGCCGAGAACTGGACCCACTGAAACGCCTGCGCCGCGCCCTTAGCTCAGTCGGATAGAGCAACAGCCTTCTAAGCTGTGGGTCGGTGGTTCGAATCCACCAGGGCGCGCCAATCTAAGACTTGCGGGCTACTGCCAGGCCACCAATCGAGTGACAACTTAGACATTCATTGCACCCAGCGCTCCGGCCGAGCGCACGGCGACTCTATCGAGCGTTCACGAGGGCTCGCTGCTCCTCCCGATGCGAGCCGATCGGCGCGCGCATTGAGAAGCTTGCGTCTACCCGTTCAAAATCGCCCGGCTTCCAGGTCTTGTCGAACCAAGGCTCTAGTGGGTCGTAGAGGCGTAGCAGCGGGTGCCACCCTTTGCCACTCCGCTTCGTCTCGCGATCTATCCAGATCTGGCCCTGCTGAACTTGGCAATGCTCGTTGCCGCCATGCGCAACAAAGGCCTCACATCCGTCCAGACTCCGCTTTGCGGGCAACGAAGCCTGGACGGCACGTGGCGCACCGAGCGCCTTCACCCGTGATGAGGAACGGCGTCAGAAAGCGCCGGCGGAGGGCGGGTAGACGCGCTTGATGGTCGCCTGGGCCTCCGGGCTGTCGATGGTGTCTTTGGTCACCAGCGGCTCCGCGAGTGGGATATCCTTGGTTGTCGGCTTACCCGTCAGCGCGTTGAACACCTGGGTCGTCGCATCAATGCCCTGGCCGCCAGCCTCCTGCAGGAACAGGCCCTGGATCACGCCGTCGCGCAGCAGCTTGATGGTGGTCGGGCTGCCGTCGGCGGTCGCGACCGTGATCTTGCCGACTAGGCCACGCGTCTGCAGCGCCTTGGCGGCGCCCGTCGCGGCTTCGTCATACATGCCGTAGATACCCTTGATGTCCGGATGCGCGGTCAGCAGGTCATTGGCCTGATCCACCGCCTCGCGCACGGTCAGCCCGTGGGTTTGAAGTACCTGCACCAGATCGCAGCCGTCGGCGGCGAAGGCTTCCTTGGCGCCCCTCAGGTATTTCTGCGCATTCTCGCGATCCTGCGGCAGAGAGAGCATGCCGATCTTATTGCCGCCCAGCGCCTTGGCAGCCTTGCAGACGAAACTGCCCTCGGCCTTGCCGGTCTCGTAGTTATTCGCGGTGACGGCCGAGGTATAGTCGGTCGAGCCAGGCTGCGGCCCGATGCCGGTGAAGGCGATCGGCACGTTCTTCGACTTGAGCAAGCGCAGGATCGGCGGCGTGCTGCTGGAACTGACCGGACCCATGACAATCGCATCGACGCCGCGGGTAAGCGCGGTGCGCACGTTATTCATTTGCGTGCCAGGCGAGTTCTCAGACGTGAACTCTACATAATTCATGCCGAGCTTCGCGGCCTGGGTCTTCGCGCCGTAAGCCACCCACTGCCAATAGGAAATGTCGAGCGAAGGCGCGATATAGGCAACAGTCAGCTTCTTATCCGCGGCGCTGGCCGGATGAGCCGCGACGGTCGCGAGGCCGATGACCGCGCAGGCAGCGGCGAGCAGGTAGCGGAGGCCTGGTTGACGAGGCATTTTGGGTTCCTTCCCTGGAGATACGCGGCGCCTTCTAGCGCCTTGCCTTGCTGACACGGTCGATCAGGACCGCGACGAGAATGACGAGGCCCGTGACTGAGCCTTGCCAGAAACTATTGATGCCGATCAGGTTCACGCCGTTCTGGATGACCGTGATCATGAGCGCGCCGAGCAGCGCGCCAAAAGCCGAGCCGGTACCACCGAACAGGCTCGCGCCGCCGATGACGACCGCGGCGATGGCCTGCAGCATCATCGCCTCGCCCGCCGTGCCCTCCGCATTGCTGATGTAAGAGACGCTGAGCACGCTGGCGAAAGATGCGCAAAGGCCCGAGACGACATAGACCGAGAAACGAATGCGGTGGACGGGAATGCCGAGGAGGCGGGCGGCGTTCGTGCTACTGCCGATCGCATAGACCCAGCGCCCGGCGACGACGCGGCGCAACACGAACTCAGTGACGATGACCAGGACGACGCAGAATAATACGAAATTTGGCACGCCGGGTATCAGGGTTCCGCCATTCAGCAGGTAGTAGTTCTGGTCGTTGATCGGCAGCGAATGCCCGTTGGTCACGATGAAGGCGAGGCTGGCCGCGACCGCGTAGGTGATGAGCGTCACCACAAAAGGCGCCAAGCCCACGAAGGTCACGAGAAAACCGTTGATGCCGCCGAACACGACGCCCACCAGCAGGCCGAGGATCGTGCTGAGCACCGAATTGTAGCCGCTATTCATCGCGAGGCCGGTGACCATGCCGGTCAGCGAGAAGATGGAGCCGACCGAGAGATCGATGCCGCCTGTAATCACCACCAACAGCACGCCAACCGCCATGATGATCAGCGGCGCGGAAGCCTGCGCGATATCCGAGATATTGCCGAAGGTCAGCGCATTGGGCACCAGAATGCCCAGGGCCAGTTCGAGCACCACGATCGCCACAGCGATCGCGATCTCGGTGCGGTAGGACGAGAAAATTCGCATCATGCCGCCATTCCTGTCGCTTCAGCGAGCCGCTCTTCGGTAATCTCGGCGCCATGCAACAACTGGGTCGCGCGGCCGTCCGGGCCGAAGCCCAGAACCGTATCGCAAAGCTCGACGAGTTCGGTCTGCTCCGTGGACCACCAGACGATAGTTGTGCCGGCCTGCGCCATGACGCGAATGAGGGCGTAAATGTCCCGCTTGGTGCCGATGTCAACGCCGCGCGTTGGCTCCTCCAGCACCAGCATGCGCGGTTGAAGCTGCAGCCAGCGCGCGATGATGAGCTTCTGCTGCGTGCCACCGCTGAGCGAGGAAGGCAGCGCCCAATAGGAAGATGCCTTGATACTCAGTGCCGAAAGCAGCGATCTCGCCTGCGCCGCTTCCTTGCCGGAGACCAGCACGCGCCGCTCCACGATACGACGGGAGGCGAGCATATTGTCGATGATGGGCAATGCTGACAGCATGCCGCGATTGGCACGGTCGCCCGACACGAACCCCACCTTGTCGCGCACCGCTTCGCGCGGCGAGCGATAGCCTTGCGGATGGTCGCCTATGCGGATGACCACACCCGGCAACGGGGCGGCACCAATGAGAAGATCGATGAGCGCCTGCGGCCCGGCCGGTGCGCCCGCCAAGCCGAGGATAGCTCCGCCACCGACCTCGACCGGAAAGCCGAGCCCCTCGATCTTGAGGCGCGGCGCGTCCACATGGGCGGCGGAAACCGCCGCGGGTAACTCGCCGCCGACTGGCGTTTCGGTCAGTGCCGAGGCTTGGCCCATGAGTTCGACGATGTCGGCGTCGGTCAGTTCCGTCACCGGCTTGCGATGCACCGCCGCGACGCCATCGCGAATAATGGTGCAAACATCGGCGACTTGGCGGATTTCCCGCATGCGATGGGAAACGAAGACCACACCGATCTCGGTCTCGCTCACCAGCCGGCGCAGCACGGCAAAGAGCCGCTGCGCCTCGCCGGCGGTCAGATTGGTGGTCGGCTCGTCGAGCAGCAACAGGCGCGCGCCGGATTTCAGCGCGCGGGCGATTTCCACCATTTGCTGCTCATGCAGCGACAGGTCGCCGACCAGGCGATGCGCGGCGTGTTCAGCAAAGTCGCGGTCGATGAGGGCAAGGGCGGACAATGCCGTGCGGTCGGCGGCCCGCCTGTCGAACAGCGCGAGGCCGCGATGGTAATGGGGCAGCTCGATATTCTCGGCCACCGTGAGATGCGGCAGCACGGCGAGTTCCTGGTGCACGATGGCGAGGCCGCGCGCGCGGGCGGCGGCGCCCTGCGGCTCATCGACGCTGTGCCCGTCGAAGTTCAGCGTGCCGCCGTCTCGGTTAACGACATCGGCGACGATCTTGAGCAGCGTGGATTTCCCAGCGCCGTTGCCGCCGAGGAAGGCGTGCACCTCGCCGGGCGCCACCGCGAAATCCATGCCCCGCAGCACATGCGTCGGGCCATAGCTTTTCGTGATGCCGCGTGCGTCGAGGAGGAAACCTTTGTCGGCCATGGCGGTCAGAGCCAGCCCTTGATGCTGGCGCGCATGGCTTCCGCCGAGATGCCATAGCGGTCATGCAGCGTCGGCAGGGCGCCCGCGTCGAGAAACTCATCCGGCAGACCGATCTGGCGGAAGGCACAGTGGATGCCCTCACGCATCAACACGCCCGCCACAGCTTCGCCCAATCCGCCGATCACCGAATGGTTTTCGGCGACGATGACAAGCCGGCCGCTGCGCCGTGCCTCTCGGGTGATGCTCGCGACATCCAGCGGCTTGATGGTGGGCGAATGCAGCACGGCGAGGGAAACGCCATCCGCCTCCAGCAGCTTCGCGGTTTCGAGCGCACGCATCGTCATGAAACCCGACGAGACGATCAGCGCGTCGCCGCCATCGCGCAGCAAAGCCGCCTGGCCGAGCTTGAACTCATAATCGTATTCGTCGAGCACGAGTGGCACCTGGCCGCGCAACAGCCGAAGATAGACCGGGCCATCATGCGCCGCGATGGCGGGCACGATTTGCTCGATATCGAGCGCATCGCAGGGATCGATGATGGTGAGGTTCGGCATGGCGCGGAAGATCGCGATATCGTCGGTCGCCTGGTGACTTGGGCCATAGCCTGTCGTCAGACCGGGCAGAGCACAGGCGATCTTGACGTTGAGCTTCTCCTCGGCGATCGCCATGCAGATGAAATCATGCGCGCGGCGGGAGGCGAAGACCGCATATGTGGTAGCGAAGGGCATGAAACCCTCACGTGCCATGCCGGATGCAGCGCCCATCAGCAACTGTTCGGCCATCCCCATCTGGTAGTAACGGTCGGGATGCGCCTGCCCAAAGATGTGCAGGTCAGTGTATTTGCCGAGATCCGCCGTCATTCCGACGACTTCCGGCCGCGTCTCTGCGAGTTTCGCCAGCGCATGACCGAAAGGCGCGGGTTTAGTCCGCTGCCCTTCGGCGGCCAGCGAGGCGATCATTGCCGAGGTCTTGAGCCGCGCTTTTTGCGGTGGTGACGACTGGCTCATGCGGGCCTCGTGGCATCAAGAATTGCGAGGGCTTCGGTCCACTCCGCGGGCTCGACGCGCAGGAAGTGATTGCGGTCGCGCGCTTCCAGAAAGGGCACACCACGCGCCATCTTGGTATCGCAAATGATGACGCGCGGCTTGGGATCGGAAAGGTTCCGCGCAGTCTCGAAGGCAGCGACCAGAGCTGGAATATCGTTGCCATTCACACGCTGCACATGCCAACCAAAAGCGCCCCACTTGTCCGCCAGAGGCTCGAAGTTCAGCATTGCGGTCGAGGGTCCGTCGGCCTGCTGATTGTTGACATCGACCAGCGCAATAAGATTGTCGAGCTTCCAGTGGCCGGCGGACATCGCGGCCTCCCAGGTCGCACCTTCATCGACTTCGCCGTCCGACAGCAGGTTATAGATGAACGCGGGGTTCTTCTTGCGCTTCAGGCCAAGCGCCATGCCGACCGCGATGCTCAAGCCTTGCCCAAGCGAGCCGCCGGTGATCTCCATGCCGGGCGTATAGGAGGCCATGCCCGACATCGGTAGCCGGCTGTCATCCGATCCGTAACTCTCCAATTCGTCGCGCGGCAGGATGCCGGCCTCGATGAGGGCGGCGTAGAGCGCGATGGCGTAATGGCCGATGGAGAGCAGGAAACGGTCGCGCTGTTCCCAATGCGGGTCTTCCGCGCGATAGGTCATGCCGTGGAAATACGCCACCGCCAGCACGTCCGAAATGCCGAGGGCCTGGGCGATATAGCCCTGGCCTTGCACTTCGCCCATCAGCACCGCATTGCGCCGGATCGACCAGGCGCGCGCGGCGAGGCTCGGCGCGTTGCGGAGATGATCCTCAACCATGGATCAGCATTCCGCCATTCACGTCGATGGTGGCACCGGTGATGTAGGAGGAAAGATCGGAGGCGAGAAACAGGAAGGCTCCGGCGACGTCATCGGCCACGCCAAGGCGGTTGAGCGGCACGCCCCGCGCGATTTCCTCCTTCATCTCCGCGGTCAGCTTGCCGCCCGTGATGTCGGTCTGGATCAGGCCGGGGGTCACGCAATTCGACCGGATTCCATCAATGCCGAATTCCCGCGCCATATTCTTGGCAAGACCAAGCACCCCGGCCTTGGAAGCCGAATAGTGCGGGCCACCAAAGATGCCGCCGCCCCGCTGCGCCGAAACGGAAGACGTGAACATGATCGAGCCTTGCTTGCGCTCTCGCATATGGGGAATGAAGGCCTGGCTGAGATAGAGAACGCCGCGCAGGTTCACATCCAAAACCGCGTCGTAATCGGCGGGTTTGATTTCGAGGAGTTTCAGCGGCTGGCTGATGCCGGCGTTGTTGACAAGAATATCGACCTGTCCGAGGTCGGCGATGACCTGTGTGGCCACCTTGTGGCACTGGTCGAGATTGACGACATTGCAGACATAGCCGCGATGCTCCGGGCCGATGCTGTTCGCCACTTCGCTCGGCTTGGCGCCTTCGAGATCGAGGATGACAACGCGGGCGCCGTGCTGCGCGAAGAGCTTGGCAGTGGCGAGGCCGATGCCCCGGGGACCGGCGGCGCCCGAAATGACGGCGACCTTATTCGCGAGCAGCATCCGATTTTCCTCCCTGCGGTAGTCCGCTTGAGGGAGCCATGCCTAATATACCCCCTTACAAACAAGCGCGAAGTTTGCACCCAAGGGTGAATCAGGCTCATCATTGGCTATGCGCGCTCTTCCCCTTTCCGCGATGAGGGCCTTCGAGGCGGCGGCCCGCACCGGCTCTTTCCGCGCCGCCGCGGTTTCCCTGTCGCTGACACCCAGCGCGGTCAGCCATGCCATCCGCGGACTGGAGCGACAGATCGGCGCGCCGCTTTTCGCGCGGGATGGCCGTTCCGTGCGGCTGACAGTCGAGGGCGAAACGCTCATGACGCATGTGGAGCGCGGCTTCGGCGAACTGCGTCACGGACTTCTCAGTGTTTCGACGCGCGGTCCCACACTGCTGCGCTTACACTGCGCCCCGAGCTTTGCAGCGCAGTGGCTGGTGCCGCGCCTGCCACAGCTACTCGGGCGGCGAGGCGGCCTGGAACTACGTCTTGCGGCTGGTACCGACTACACGCGCTTCGTCGCCGACGAGTTCGATGCCGATATCGTCTATGGCGCGCCGGAGCCGAAAGCCTACGGCCCGCGCGGGCATGAGGGCATCGTCATCCTTCCGCTCATCGAGGAAACCGTAACGCCGCTTTGCTGCCCGGCGATGGCGCCACGCATTACCTCGGTCGCCGCCTTGCTCGACCATCCCTTGATCGAGAGCGACAATAAGAAGATCCGCTGGGATGCCTGGTTCAAGGCCAATGGCATGGTGGCGCCCGCGCCGCACGGACCGCGCTTCGATCGCAGCTTCTTTTCGCTCAGCGCGGCGGCTGACGGCTTGGGCGTCGCGCTGGAATCGACACTGCTCGCGGAGCGGGAATTGCTTTCGGGGCGTCTTGTCCGGCCGCTCCTCGGGCGCTGCCAGGACGTGACCTATATCGGCCACCACCTGGTCTTTCCGCGAGGCTTGTCGCATAGCCGGGGTTTACGGCTATTTCTCGATTGGCTGCTGGCCGAGCTCGGACTGCCCGGCCGCGCCCTGCCATAGCGGGCGATGTCGTTGCCGGGGCGCGTATCGTCTCGTCACCAAATGCTCGTGCCGCCGTCGATCGTGAGAGTGCTGCCCGTCGCGAAGCCGGAACGCCGCGAGGCGAGCCACAAAATCGCCTCCGCGACTTCATCCGGCTTGCCCATGCGGCCCATCAGCGCGCGGCCGTCTAGCTCCGCGCGCAACGCCTCGGGATCTGCTGCCTGCGCGAACATCTTGTCGAAATAGGGCGACGAGATCGTTCCCGGCGCCACGCAATTGACGCGGATGTTTTGCTTCGCGTGATCGATCGCCATCGCCCGCGTCAAAGCGCCGATGCCGCCCTTGGACGCGACATAAGCCGCGCGATCCGCGATCGCCGAGGTCGCCGTGTACGAACCGGTGTTGACGATGCTGCCGCCACCGTGCCGCGCCATCACCGGAATCACATATTTGGCGCAGAGGAAAATGCCCTTGAGGTTGACCGAGATCAGCCGGTCCCAGTCTGCCTCCTCGATCGTTTCCACAGTCCCTCTGAAGCCGAAACCCGCGTTATTGACCAGCACATCGATGCGCCCGAAGGCCGCGACAGCGGCCGCGACCATCGCCTGAACCTCGGCCGCCTTGCTGACATCCACGCCGACACCGATCGCGCCGCCGCCAAGTTCCCGCGCGGCGGCGATGGCGCCCGCTTCATTGATATCCGCGATGACGAGCTTCGAGCCCTCTTGCGCGAACAATGTCGCGGTCGAGAGACCAATGCCGCTGGCCCCACCAGTGATGATGGCGACCTTGTCCTGAACCATGCCGAACGCACTCATATCGATTTCCCCCGGGAAGACCGTGTGTTCCCGTGAGGAACCACGCCGCAGGGCAGCCGCTCGGCGCAGGACCTGTCAAGACAGTGCGCCCGGCATATCAGTTTCCTGTCGATGCGGCGACGATATGAGCCCCGAGCAACACGCCGCACCGACCCACCTGCCCGAAGCCTTAACGGCGGGCGGCGACCAAGGCGAACATGGCACCTTGAGGATCGATACAATGGAGGATCCACATGCCGCCCGGCACCTCCACTGGTCCATTGAGAACTCGGCCGCCGGCGACCTCCACACGGCCCGCCGCCTCCGTGGTGCCCTCGACATTGAAGTAAAACAGCCAGAAGGGATGGGGAACCGCGTCCTGCTTGGTCATCATGCCGCCGATCGGCTCCGCGCCTCGCGCGAAAAGCTGATAGACGCCCATCGGCCCCATATCCATCGCCTCGCCCTTGTTCCATCCGAACAGGCCGGAATAGAAGGCGAAAGCCGATTCCCAGTCCGCGGCATGCAGCTCGCGCCAGCCACCATGGCCCGGCGTCCCAAGGGGGGCGGAGGGCACAGGCTGATTCAACAAACTCTTGAATAAAACGAAAACCGCGCCTTGCGGATCGGCCACGACCGCGAAACGGCCGACCTCGGGAATATCCTCTGGCGAGCGATGGATCTTGCCGCCCGCCTTGGCCAGCATGGCGGCTCGGCCATCGACGTCATCGACTGCGATATAGCCGATCCAGCCAGGACCCGCGCCCATCTCGCGCGCGGCATCGGGCAGGTCCATTACCCCGCCGACCGGAATCTCCCCGGCCGTGAGAAGGGTGTATCGAAACTCGGGCCTGCTGGCGTCCTGAACACCCCAGCCGATCACGCTGCGGTAAAATTCCTCAGCCGCGTCGGCATCCGTCGTCATCAGCTCGTACCAGACGAACTGTCCCATTGCGTCGGCCATTTCCTGTCTCCCAGGCTTGGTTTTTGCGGTCGCTTACGCTTCGGCGCGCGACAAACGCTCGATCAGCGCCATCGCGGCAGCTGGGGCCTTCGGCTTGAAGCCGTTGATCATGTAGATGAAGACATCGCGTCCCGCGGCCTGATTTTTTTGGGACGGACCGACCGTTTCGAGGTCCGCTGGCGCTCCCCCAGCCGCCCAGGCACGGCCACGCGCGGCCCAACTGTCCAACATGTTGAGCGGATAGCCGACGGTTTCCGACTCCGCGGCGGCCTGCAGCCGGGCATAGACGAAGGGTGCGGTCACATCAGGGATCTGCGGAAAGTCCGCCTTGTCCGTGCAGACCGTGGCGACCTCGTATTCCCGCAACAGCGCGATGAAAGCCGGCACGCGGAAACTCGCATGCCGCACCTCGACCACGTGGCGCAACTTCACGCCTGCGATGCTTTTCGGCAGCAAGGCGAGGAAAGCGGCGAAATCCTCCGCATTGAACTGCTTGGTGGGGAGGAACTGCCAATTGATCGGGCCGAGCTTCTCACGCAGTTCCATGACGCCGCTCGTGAAGAATCGCTCGATCGATGGCGCGGCCTCGGCGAGCTTGCGTCGGTTGGTGGTGAAGCGCGGACCCTTGACGGAGAAAACGAAGCCCTCCGGGGTCTCATCCCGCCATTTCGCGAAGCTCTCCGGCTTCTGCGAGCCGTAATAGGTGCCGTTGATCTCGATCGTGGTGAGGTGGGAGGCGGCGTATTCCAGCTCTCGCCGTTGCGCCAAACCCTCGGGATAGAAGACGCCGCGCCATGGCTCGAAGGTCCAGCCTCCAACGCCGACCCGGATGGCGCCCGCTTTCGCGGTCTCCGCCCTCTTAGCCATGACTCGCCTCCGTATGGCCGTAGAGAGCCTCCGGGGAGACCTCCAGCGCGACAATTTCGGCAAGTCCGTCCGGCGTCGCGGCGCGGTAGAAGCAGCTTCGACGCCCGGTATGGCAGGCGACGCCCGTTTGATCCACGCGCAGAAGCAGCGCATCGCCGTCGCAGTCGATCCGCAGCTCCACGAGGCGCTGCACCTGTCCGGACTGCTCGCCCTTGCGCCACAGCCGGTTGCGGCTACGGCTGAAATAGCAGACCCGCCCGGTCGCCAGGGTCTCGGCCACGGACTCGCGATTCATCCAGGCCATCATGAGGACCTCGCCGGTATCGTGCTGCTGCGCGATAGCGGGCACCAAGCCGGCGGCATCGAAAGCGATGGCAGCCAGCACGGTTTCGGACCTGGTCATCCCCGCATCGTGGCTTCGCGGAGCTGACGGAAGCCACGCTCCAGATCCGCGATCAGATCAGCGGGATCTTCCAGCCCAACATGCAGCCGCATGATCTCGCCGCCGAAATCGCCGGTTCCGGCGGAGCGGCGGATCGTCTCGGTGGTCGGCAGCACCAGGCTCTCGAACCCCCCCCAGGATGCGCCGATGCCGAATAACTCGAGGCTATCGATCATCGCGTGCATCGCGTGCAGGCTGTATTCGGGCTTCAGCACCAGCCCAAAGAGACTTGGGGCACCGGAGAAGTCCCGCTCCCAAATTTCATGGCCCGGCGAACCCGGCAAAGCCGGATGCAGAATACGCAGCACCTCGGGCCGCTGCTCCAGCCAGCGCGCCACGAGGAGGCCGGATTGCATCTGGCGGGACAGCCTTACGCCGAGGCTCCGGATGCCTCGCAGCGCCAGCCAGCAGTCATCGGGGCTCGCATATTGGCCGAGCGACGTGGCGGCGTCCCGCAGCCTGATCCAATCCTCTGGCGTCGCGACGGTCACGGCCCCCAGGATAATGTCGGAATGGCCGCCGGCATATTTCGTCAGCGCCTGGATCGAGACATCGACGCCGTGGGTGAAGGGCTGGAAGAAATGGATGCCCCAGGTGTTGTCCAGCAGCACCTTGGCACCGTGGCGATGCGCCACCTCCGCCAGGGCCGGAACGTCCTGCACCTCGAAAGTATGGCTGCCCGGACTCTCGGTGAAGACCACCCGAGTGGTCGGCCGCATCAGCTCATCGAGCCCCGCCGCCGAGATCATGGGGTCGTAATAGGTAGTCTCCACGCCAAAGCCGGCGAGTATGCCGCCGCAGAAGCGCCGCGTCGGGCCGTAAACGCTATCCGGCACCAGAATATGCTGGCCAGCCTTCACGAAGGCGAGCAGCGCGGTGGTGACCGCTGCCAGGCCCGAGGAAACGACCTGGCAACGCGTACCGCCTTCAATCTCCGCGACCGCGTCTTCCAGAGCGAAATGGGTCGGCGTGCCGTGAGTGCCGTAGACGACGGCCTGCTCGTAACGCGCCGTCTCCACGCCGCGCATATGGGCGAGATCCGGGTGCAGAACGGTGGATCCGCGAACCACCGCGGGATTGACGAAGCCGTAGCCGCGGGTGGAGGTTCGACCGACCTGCGTCATCCGTGTGGAAGGTTGAAGCTCCCGTCTCGGCGAATGGTCTTCGGGCGAGTCATGCGGCATAGGTTTCAGAATCCGGTGCTGTCTCGGGGCGGGAGCCCCATTCCGCCCAAGAACCATCATAAAGCGCGCCGCCCGGCAATCCAGCCACGGCGAGGCCAAGGCTAAGCACGGCCGCGGTGACGCCAGAGCCACAGCTCGTCACCACCGGTTTGGTGCCATCCACGCCCGCCGTTGCAAAGCGGGCACGCAATTGGTCGGGCAATAGCATCGTACCGTCGCCGGCCAACAATTCGGTAAACGGCAGATTGTGTGCGCCCCTCATATGTCCAGACCGCAAGCCCGGCCGGGGCTCGGGCACGGTGCCGGCGAACCGATTGGCGGCACGGGCATCGAGGATCACCACCGAGTCGCTCTGCACCAGATTGCGCATCGCGACGAGGTCGCGGACGAGTTCGGGCTGCGATCGCGACGTAAAGGACGCGGCGGGAACCTCCATGGGCAGCCCGATATCGAGCGGCCGGCCTTCGGCGCGCCACTTCGGCAGTCCACCGTCTAGCACCGCGGCACGGTCATGCCCGAATGCCGCCATCATCCACCAGCCGCGCGCCGCGGAAAATAGTCCCGTCTGATCGTAAAAGATGACGGTGGATTCGTTATCGATACCCAGCGCGCCGACCATGTCGGCGAAAGCCGACGCCTCGGGCAGCATATGCGGAAGTCCGGTACTGCGATCGGCGATAGTTTCTATATCGAAGAAACGGGACCCTGGGATACGCGCCGCACGATATTCGGCGGTGGCGTCGCGCGCGTCAGCCGGCAAATGGAAGGAACAGTCGCAGACCACGATGCCTGGCTCACCGAGATGTTCGGCTAGCCAGTTCGTCGAGACAAGCGGCATCATGCGATGGCGCTCTCCGCATCCGATGCTACCTTCACCAAAGCCCTGAGCTTCTGTGCCCCAGCAGAGCCTTTCAGGGCGTCGCGCCAGCAGACCTCCGCTACCCGTTGATGCGCGCCGATCGCTTCCTCCGCAGAGGTGATCATTACGCAGCCAACCTGGGTCGGATGTGCGTCAGAGCGGAATGGATTGATCGCGATCTGCGCACGCTCGCGCGATCGAAGCACCGTGAAGTTGGTAATCGGGACTTCGTTAGTGAGCAGGCCAAACTGGAAGCCAATCGGTTCCGCCTCCATAAGATCTGCGATAGTCATCAGCTCCGTCACCGAAGCGTCGAGCATCCGCCGGCGGAGTCGTGGCGAGGCCGTAAAGCGCGTGCTTGGTGGCCGCCGGATATACTGGTCGATCGCCTCGGCCGCGATGATAGCCACGATATTGGGCCGCCTGTTCTGAAATGAGCGACGGCGTTCCGCCATGAGATTGAGAACCTGGTCCGATTGCGCGCGTAGCGCCGCCCGATCATCGCCGGCTTGCGCTACTAATTCGTTAAGGGCCTCCGCGTAGATGGTGTCAAAATTGTCCGAGGTCATGAGATAATGGAATGGCCCAGACAGGTGCAATATCTGGTCAGCACTCTCCTCGATCTGGCGGATACGCTCCAAATAGCCGGTGAGCCGCGTGTAATATTCCACGCCGACACCGAGCAGCGCGAGCGGGGAAATCTTGAGGAGCTCGGCGAGACGCTGTACCGTGTCGAGCTTGATAACCTCGCCCTTCTCGTAACGGTAGAGTGCCGCACGAGACACACCGAGTCGTGCAGCAATCTCGTCCGCCCGCAGCCCCGACTCCATCCTGTAAGCACGGAGTTGTTGTCCGATATCGTTCAGGCGCACCGACCGGCTATTCCCTATTTGCATTTTGGAGACTGCGAACGACGCTGGAGCCGGATACCATGAAACGCTCCAAAACTGTGAAGAGGGTTAAAAAAACCTTGTCGAGAACGTTGTGATATCGACACAGACCCAGCTTCGGCAAGCCTTTTCGGAGACTTTGAAGCGAAAGCTTATCAAGACGGCTCCCGACGAGCGCCTATATCGCCTACAAGCCCCTTCGCGCTTAGCTGGGTCGCTCATTTTGAGCGGCTCCGGCCCCGTCTGCTGCAATGCGGACCACAAGGATCGAGATCCGTGACCGAACGCTTTCTGATCTGGGTCTTGCTCGCCGGTCTCATCGCCGGCTGCCTCGCAGTTCTTCAGCCTTTCATTGCAGCACTAGCATGGGCCGCGATCCTAACCTTCACCACCTGGCCGATCTATGCATGGCTCCGGCTCCGTTGGCGGCTCCATCGCGTCCCGGCCGCTCTACTCATGGTGGTGCTGACCGCGGTCGTCATCCTCCTTCCCCTCGCATTGATCGCCGAGAGCGGCCTGCAGAATGCAGCCAATATTCGCCGCATGATCAACGAAGTCTTGATCTTCGGTCTGCCGCCCGCTCCGACATGGCTCTCCTCCCTTCCTGTGCTGGGCTCGACGGTCAGCGACCTGTGGAACCACTGGTCTGCCGATCTCGAAAGCCTGCTCGCCGCAATCCATCCTTATCTCGGAATGTTTGCTAAGGAAGGGCTTCACCTCGTCATCACAGTTACAGACGGGGTGGCGCGGATGGCGGTCGCCCTCTTCATCGCTTTCTTCTTTTTCCTCTATGGCGATGCGATCGAGCGCCGGCTGCGAGGTTTCCTCTATCGGATCATCGGCGGCCAGGCGGAACGTCTCATCACGATCACGGGAGCGACCGTTCGTGGCGCCGTCTATGGGATTCTGAGCACCGCGCTGGTTCAGGGTCTCATGCTGAGCCTCGGCCTCTGGGTCAGCGGCGTGCCGAATGCGCTGACCTTGGCCTTGGCGGGCACGTTTTTCTCCCTGGTGCCGGGGGGCGGGATGGTGATTTGGGTGCCGGCTGCGATCTGGCTGTTCAGCATGGACCACCCCTATGCCGGCGCGATCCTGACCGCCTGGTGCGCCATCGGCATCACCGTGGCGGATAGCTTCGTGCGGCCCTGGTTCATCGCCCGTGGCGCGCATCTGCCTTTCCTGCTCACCCTCATCGGCGTCCTTGGCGGCGCCTTCGCCTTCGGCCTCCTGGGAATATTCCTCGGCCCCGTGCTGTTGGGCGTGGGCTTCATCCTGGTCGAGGAATTCTCCCGTGGCGCGCCTCTGGCGCCCGCCGCCGAGATCCACGCGCTGCGCCACGAGGACGCGCGCAAGGCGGCCGAAACCATCGCCGCCCTCCGTCGCAGCCGCGAAATCTGAGTGGCCAGGCGTGCCCGGCGCTGGACCGGGCGTCAGTAGGTCACCACCGTCCGAATCGATTCGCCGCGTTTCATGAGGTCGAATCCATCATTGATGCGCTCGAACGGCAGCACATGGGTAATGAGGTCGTCGATGTTGATCTTGCCGTCCATGTACCAATCGACAATGCGCGGCACGTCGGTCCGGCCACGGGCACCGCCGAAAGCCGTTCCCTTCCACTGCCGCCCGGTGACCAGTTGGAAGGGCCGGGTGCTGATTTCCGCCCCGGACGGCGCCACGCCGATGATGATCGACTGACCCCAGCCGCGATGGGCGCATTCCAGCGCCTGCCGCATGACCTTCACATTGCCGATACACTCGAAGCTGTAATCGGCCCCGCCCTTGGTCAGGCTAACGAGATAGGGCACCAGATCGCCCTCAACCTCGGCCGGATTGACGAAATGGGTCATGCCGAATTTCTCGGCCATCGGCACCCGGCCCGGATTGAGGTCGACGCCAACAATCATCTCGGCGCCCGCCAGCCGCGCGCCCTGCACCACGTTCAGCCCGATCCCGCCCAGGCCGAAGACGACGACCTTGGCGCCGGGCTCGACCTTCGCCGTGTTGATGACGGCGCCGATGCCCGTGGTGACGCCGCAGCCGATGTAGCAAACCTTCTCGAAAGGCGCGTCTTCCCGGATCTTGGCCAGCGCGATCTCCGGCAGCACCGTGAAATTCGAGAAGGTCGAGGTGCCCATGTAATGGTGGATCGGCTCGCCGCCCGAGGAGAAGCGCGACGTGCCATCCGGCATTAGCCCCTGCCCCTGGGTCGCGCGAATGGCGACGCAGAGATTGGTTTTGCGGCTGAGGCAATACTCACACTGCCGACACTCCGGCGTGTAGAGCGGAATGACGTGGTCGCCCTTCTTCAGGCTGGTCACGCCCGCGCCCACATCCACCACGATCCCCGCGCCCTCATGGCCTAGGACGGAGGGGAAAATGCCCTCCGGATCGGCGCCCGACAGGGTGAATTCGTCGGTGTGGCAGATGCCGGTGGCCTTGATCTCCACCAGCACCTCGCCAGCGTGCGGACCTTCTAGGTCGATGGTCTCGATACTGAGCGGCTGGGCCTTGGCGCGGGCGACGGCGGCGCGGGTCTTCATGGATCGCTCCCTAAACGAGAAGAGTGACGGCAGGTTCTTTTGGCTTCGGCGTGGAGTCCGTCGTGGCCGTCTTCGCTGCCAAGGATAGGCACTTGACCATGAGACTGGGAAGCGCCTGCGCCGCCAGATCCTCGGGCGTGCAGAGGAAGCCCGATGTCGGGGAAATTCTTTCCACCCACGCGGCGTAGACGTCGAGTCGCAGCTCGAAATGGGTGAAGACATGGCGCACTTCGCCACCCCGTTCCCAGGCGGCGATCATTGGCGCGAGTTTCAGAGCCTCGGCCTTGGTCAATGCCTCCGCGAGCCAAGGCGTGCCTGGGAGCTCCGTCATGCCGCCGAGGAGACCGGTCGGCGGGCGGCGTTGCAGCAGCAGCCGTCCCTCCACATCCGTCAGATGGAAAACCGCGCCATGACGCACCGGTCGCGGCACCTTCGCCGCCTTGCGCGGCAAGGTCTCGGCGATGCCCAGCCGACGACCTTCGCATTCCGCCGCCCACGGACAGACCCCACAGGCAGGCCGAGTCGGGGTGCAGACCGTAGCGCCCAAGTCGAATAGGGCTTGCGCGGTATCCGATGGCGATGCCACCGCGATGGGATCCGCCGCAAGACGAAGAGCCGCCACACGAAGCGCGGGCCGGCTGGCGGGCAAGGGCGTCTCGATGGCGAAAAGGCGGCTGACCACCCGCTCGACATTGCCATCCACCGGGATCGCCGGCAGGCCAAACGCGATCGCACCCACCGCCGCCGCCGTGTAGTCGCCGATGCCCGGCAGCAGCCGCAGTGCCGCCACATCCCGGGGAAACCCGCCCATCGCCGCGACCCGTCGCGCGCAGGCGAGGAGATTCCTGGCACGGGCGTAGTAGCCAAGCCCGGCCCAGGCAGCCATGACGGCGTCATCCTCCGCCGCCGCGAGCCTCTCAACGGCTGGGAAGAGGCGCAAAAACCGGTCATAATAGGGAATGACGGCCGTCACCGTGGTCTGCTGCAGCATGATCTCGGACAGCCAGACGCGGTATGGATCCATCGTCTCGCCCGGCTCGGCGCGCCAGGGCAGGCGGCGGCGATGGCGGCCATACCAGTGCAGCAGCGCCGCCACGGGTGGCGCGGAAAGCGGGGAAGGCTTGGGCGAGGACAGGCTGGCAGAGGACACGGGCGGCACCATGGCGAAGGCCGGGGCCGCGAACAAGACCACCGCCAAGACCGAGATGGAGCCGCCGCGCGCCTATGGCCCGCGCGGCATCGGCGGCCTCGTCGCCCGCGTGGCGCGTCCGGCCTTTCGCCGCCGTTCTCCGGCCGCCTCCCAGATCATGACGGAATGGGCGACGATCCTCGGCCCCGACCTCGGCGCGCGCACCGCGCCCCACCGTTTCACCGCCGGAACCCTCACCATCGCCTGCGACGGTCCCGTCGCCATGGAGCTGCAGCACCTCGCGCCGCAGCTCATCGCGCGCATCAACGGCCATGTCGGCCAGCGGCTCGTCGAGCGCCTTCGCTTCGTGCAACTCGCCGTCGTCTCGCATGTGATCGAGCCGCCCCGCGCCCCGCGCCCCACGGCGACTCCACCGCCGATCGAGGGGATTTCGCCGGGTCCGCTGCATGATGCGCTCGCCCGACTCGGCGGCGCGGTCAAGGCGGCCGCCGCCATTCGGCGCGAAAGCGCCCCGAAACGCTCCTGACCAGGCATAAAACTCGACAGCTTGGGATAGGCTGAGCTAACGACCACTAGATCTTGAGGGACCAAGAGATGATCTCGCGCCGCTTCCTGCTTGCTGCCGGTGTGTCCACCGCGGGTTTCGCCGCCCTGCCATCCCTCGCCCGCGCCGACACGCTGCCGGACACCGAGGGGCCGCGCTCGGTAGGCTCACCGACCGCCAAGACCACGGTCGATGAGTTTTTCTCGCTCACCTGCACCCACTGCGCCCATTTCTCGATGACCACGATGCCCCAGGTCATGGACAAGCTCATCAAGCCGGGCCTGCTGCGAATCGTCTATCACGACTTCCCGCTCGACGCGGTGGCGCTCGAGGCCGCGATGGTCGCGCGCCACCTGCCGCCCGACGAGTATTTCCCTTTCTGCAGCGCCCTCTTCGCCAGCCAGGACCGCTGGGCCTTCGCCCAGGGCGTGAACTACACCGACGAGCTGTGGAAGATGGCAGCACTCGCCGGCATGAGCCGCGCCACCTTCGATGCGGCGATCAAGGATGACGCGCTCAAGACCTGGATCCTGCAGCGCCAGGCGGCGGACGCCAAGAAATACAACATCGACGCGACTCCGAGCTTCCTGATCAACGGCCACCTCCAGGCCGGCGACATGAGCTACGACGAGTTCGCGAACGCCATTCGCACGGGGAGCTAGAGCGCCCGATGGCCGCGCGGCTCGCCCGCCTGCGTATCGCAGGCTTCAAGAGCTTCGCCGACACCACGAGCCTTGACGTACTGCCGGGGCTGACCGGCATCATCGGCCCCAACGGCTGCGGCAAATCCAACATCGTCGACGCCCTGCGCTGGGCCATGGGCGAGGCCAGCGCCCGGTCCCTGCGTGGCGGCGAGATGGACGACGTCATTTTCGCCGGCACCACCAGCCGCCCCTCCCGCAACCTTGCCGAGGTCACGCTGAGCCTGGAGGAGACGATCGGCGTCGCGCCGCCGCCTTTGGCCGAGCAGAGCGAGCTGGAGATCACGCGCCGGATCGAGCGGGGCTCCGGCAGCCAATATCGCATTAATGGACGCGAGACCCGGGCGCGCGATGTACAGACGCTCTTCGCCGATCTCGCGAGCGGTGCACGGAGCTGCGCCATTGTCAGCCAGGGCCGGGTGGCGGCTTTGGTCAATGCCCGGCCCGATGAGCGGCGGGCGATCCTGGAGGAAGCCGCGGGCATCGCCGGCCTCTCCTCCCGGCGGCATGAGGCCGAGCTCAAGCTGCGTGCCACCGAAACCAATCTCCAGCGCGCCGAAGATCTGCGCGGCCAGGTCGAAACGCAGCTTTTCGCGCTCCAGCGCCAGGCCCGCCAGGCGGCCCGCTACCGCACCATTTCCGGCGACATCCGCACCGCCGAGGCAACCTTCCTCGCCATCTTGCAAACCCGCGCCGAGCAGGAACGGGAGGCGGCGCGCACGGCGCTTGGCGAGGCGCGGATAGCGGCGACCGCCGCCACTGAGGCAGCGCGGGAAGCCGCGTCCAGCCACGGCAATTCCGACGAGGCGCTGCCCGGCCTGCGCGAAGCTGAAAGCGCGGCCCGCACGGCGCTCGAACGCCAGCGCATCGCCCATGAGCAACTCTCGGCGGAGGAGAATCGCGTGCGCGCCGCGCTCGCCGCCGCGACCAGCCGGCTCGAGCACACGGCCCGGGACCTCGACCGCGCACGCGCCGTGTTGCGGGACGCGGCGGAGGCGGAACGCCGCCTCGCCGCCGAGGAGGAAAGTCTCGCGACCGCCGATATCGACGCGGCCACACGCCTGGATGCCGCCGAGGCGGCGCTCGAATCGGCAGTCGCAGCCGCGCGCGCGGCCGACTTGGCGTCCCAGGAGGCGCTTGAGCGAAATGCCGCGCTGGCCGCCGAAAGCCAGGCCATGCGGCAACGCCTGACCCAGGCCGAGCAGCGGGCGCGACGCCTGACCGAGCAGGCAACCCGCCTCGCCGCCGACCGGGCGCGACTCGCGGCGGATATCATCCCCGAGGCACAGATCGCTGCCGCTGAGGCTGCGGTCGCCGAAGCCATCGCCGCGCGCGAAGCCGCGCTTGCTCGATTGGAGACCGCCGAACGAGCGCGCCAAGGCACCCAGGCGGCGCTCACCGCCGGCCGCGAGCAGGATCACGCCGCCGAAACCGCCCGGGGCCGGCTGGCGGCGGAATGCCGCGCGCTCGACGAGGTTCTGAGCGTCAGTGATGGCGAGCGCTGGCCGCCCATGGTCGATGCGCTGGACGTGCCGCCGGGTCTCGAGCAGGCGCTTGGCGCGGCTCTGGGCGAGGAACTCGGCGCCGCGGCGAATCCCGAAGGGGCGCGCCACTGGCGCGAATTGCCGCCGCTCGACGCGGCCGGAGACCTGCCCGAGGGCTGCAAACCCTTGGCGGAGATCGTCCGCGGCCCCCCTGCACTCGCGCGTGCATTAGCGGGGATCGCGCTCGCCCCCGAAGGCGCGGCAGAAGCACTGCAAGCCCGCCTCGGCCCCGGCCAGATGCTCGTCTCCGAAGCGGGCGGTGTCTGGCGGTGGGACGGTTACACCATCCGACCCGGCACGCCGACCGCCGCGACCGTGCGCCTCACCCAACGCAACCGGCTCATTGCCTTACGCCGGAAGCGTGACGCCGCTGAAGCCGCCGCCATCCAAGCGCGCGAACTACGGGAAAGCGCGGAAGCCGCCGACCGCGCAGCCGTCATCGAAGAACAAGCCGCCCGAGCAGCGCGGCGGGAGGCCGAGCAGGGCGCCGAACGCAGCCGCCAGACCGCCCACGCCCTCAGCGGCCGCGCCGCCGCCGCGACCGCCCGGCTCGCGGGTGTCGCCGCGCAAAGCGAAGCGGCGGCGGCCGAGGCTCGCGAGGCGGAGGCCGCCTTCGCGGCCGCGCGCGCCGAAACCGAAAATCTCCCCGACCTCGCCGCCCTGCGCGCCACGGTGGACGCGACCCGGACTGCGCTCAGCGAGGCGCGACGACACGAATCGGAATGCCGCTCCATCCGCGACGACCTCTCGCGCGGCATCTCCGGCCGCGCTCAGCGCCGCGAGGCTTTGACGCGCGAACGCTCCGGCTGGTCGGACCGCGCACGAGACGCCGAGACCCACATCGCCGAGCTCGAGACGCGGCGCGCCACCGCCGAGACGGAACACGCCGAACTCACCGACCGACCCGCCGCCCTCGCCGCCGAACGCGCCGCCCAGGGTGACCTGCTGCGCGAGGCCGAGGCGGAGCACCGGGTCGCCACCACGCGCCTCGGTGAAGCGGAAAGCGCCGCGCGAGCCGCCGAAAAGGCCGTACGCGGCGCCGAAACCGCCCAGGCCCTGGCGCGCGAGGCGGTGGTGCGCGCGGAAGGCGCCTTGGCCCAAGCCGAACACGCCTGGGGCACCGCCGCCGAGCGCGTGCTGGAACGCCTCGGCACCAATCCCAGCTTCCCGGAGCTGGCCGGCGAACCCACCGTCGAGGCCGAGGACAAGGCACGCCGCCGCTTCGAAAGACTGACACGCGAACGCGATGAGATGGGTCCGGTAAACCTCCGGGCAGAGATCGAGGCGGACGAACTCGCCCGCCAGATTGCTTTGATCGACAGCGAGAAAGGCGATCTCACCTCCGCCATCGCCAAGCTGCGGGGCTCGGTCGGTCATCTCAACAAGGAGGGACGCGAGCGCCTCACCACCGTCTTCGTCGAAATCGACAAGCATTTCCAGACGCTCTACGCCCGGATGTTCGGCGGAGGGCGCGCCCATCTGGCGCTGGTCGGCTCGGATGATCCGCTGGAGGCGGGGCTCGAAATCTACGCCCAGCCGCCGGGCAAGAAGCTCTCGGCCCTATCACTGCTGTCGGGCGGGGAGCAGGCGCTGACCGCCCTCTCCCTCATCTTCGCGGTCTTCCGCTGCAACCCGGCGCCGCTAGCGGTGCTGGACGAGGTCGATGCGCCACTGGACGACGCGAATGTCGAGCGGCTTTCGACCTTGCTCCGAGAGATCGTCAGCGAGACCGGCACGCGCTTCCTGATCGTGACCCACCACCATCACACCATGGCGCGCATGGACCGCCTTTACGGCGTCACCATGCTGGAACGCGGCGTTTCCCGGCTGCTCTCGGTCGATCTTGGGCGCGCGGTGGAGATGACGGATTCTGGGGCGCGGCTGGCGGCCGAGTAGGGCCAGGCGTGACGATCTAAGATTGGACGGCGACCCAAAAGATCCGTCATGGCACGCGAAGGCGTGCCATCCACGCCTTGCCTCCGTCACGCGAGCAAAGGCGTGGATGCTCGGCCTTCGCCGAGCATGACGTTAGTCAGTTGGTCATGACGTGACTCTTGTTGTTCGGCGGGCGTCGACGCCCACGCAGACGACCCTAAGCCGCGCGCGCCGCCAGAGCCGTTGGGACATTGGCGATCGCGCGATCCACCAGCGCCGCGTCCTGCGCCGCGCCCAACCCCTCGCGTAGCGCCTGCGCCGTCGCGGCGATGGCGATCTCGACAGCGGCGGCACGCACCTCGGTGATCGCCGAAGCCTCGGCGGCGGCGATACGCTCGGTAACCATCCGCTCGCGCGCCCGTGCCCGGGTCTCCGCCTCGGCGGCGAGCTCGGCGGCCATGCGGAGCGCCTCGTCCTTGGCGCGCGCCAAAATCTCCTGCGCTTCGGCCAGAGCCTCATCCCGCTTGATGCGGGCGCTGGCGAGCATCGCCTCGGCCTCGACCTTCAGCCGCGCTGCTTCTTCGAGCGAGAGCCGGATCGCCTCGCCGCGGCCATCCAGCGCCTTGCTGACCGGCCCCAGGATCTTCTTGCCGAACAGCAGCGCAAAGATGACGACGGAAATGAAGACCCAGAAGGTCCCGTGGACCCAGGGCGCGTTGGCGAGCGATTCGTATTGCATGTCCCGCTCCCTCTAGGCTTTGCCGGCTTCGGCCAGACCGCGCGCCGCGAGCGCGCCATCGATGCCGCGGCCCAGCATGGCCTCGTCCGCGCTCCCGCCCGTCAGCCGGGCGAGCAGCAGCTTCGCGGTGTCGGTCGCAACCGGCCGGATCGCGCTCATCGCTGAGGTACGGGCGGCAGCGATCTGCGCCTCAGCCTGCTCCACCCTCGCATCGAGCTTGGCCGATGCCGCCGCCGCTTCCTTGACCGCCTCGGCCTTGGCACGGGCCACCGCCTCGGCGATCTCGGCATGGGCGCCCTCGCGGGCCGCCTTCATGGCCGAGTTGAGCTCGGCGACCGCGGCGTCCGCCTCGGCCTTGGCCGCGCGCGCCGCCTCCAGATCCGTCTCGATCCGCTTCGCGCGATCCGCCAGCACCTCGCCGACCGCGGGCAGCGCCCAGCGCGACAGGATGAAGTAGAGCGCGACGATGATGATCACCAGCCAGACGACCTGGCTCGCCGTCAGCGGATTCTTGAAATCCATCTGCGGCATGGTCTTGCTGCCTTCTTCCTGAGCCCAGGCAGAACCGGGCAGGCAGACGGCGGCGAGAACGAGGCCGGTGAGGACGGAACCGGCGCTGGTGACGAAGCGGCGCATGAGGATCAGCTTTGGCGCGGGATCAGGTGAACAGAATGACCAGCGCGATGACGAGCGCATAGAGCGCCACCGCTTCCGTCAGCGCGAAGCCGAGCAGCACGTCACGGAACATCTTGTCACGCGCGGCCGGGTTGCGGCCAACCGCGGAGACGAAGGCGCCGAACAGATTGCCGATACCCACGCCGGCACCGGCGACGCCGATAGTGGCTAGGCCTGCGCCGATATCCTTGGCGAGAAGCGCAGAATTGATGTCCATAGTTCTATCGTCCTTTCAGGAATTCATCAGTGCACAGGCACCGGATCGTGTCAGTGCATATGCACGGCGTCGTGCAGATACAGGCAGGTGAGGATGGCGAAAACATAAGCCTGCAGGAACGCCACCAGAACTTCGAGCCCCATCAGCGCGACATTGAGACCGAGCGGCACGATGGAGGCAACAGCACCAAAAATGCCAAGGCTCGCCGTCAGCAGGATCATGAAGCCGGCGAAGACCTCAAGCATCACATGCCCGGCGGTCATATTGGCGAAAAGTCGGACCGAGAGGGAAACCGGCCGCGACAGGTAGGAGATGATCTCGATCGGCACCAGCAGCGGCAATAGCCAGCCGGGCACCCCGTCGGGCACAAAGAATTTCAGGAAACGGAAGCCGTGGACATAGAAACCCACGCCCGTCGAGAACAGGAACACGAAGATCGCGAGCGTCAGCGTCACCACGATGCCGCTGGTGAAAGCGAAGAAATACGGGAACAGGCCGAGCAGATTGCCCAGCAGGATGAAGCTGAACAGCGTGAAGACCAGCGGAAAGAACTTCACCCCCTCCGGCCCGATCGTATCCACGCACATATTTCGGACGAACTCGTAGATCATCTCGACGAGGGATTGCAGCCGGCCCGGCACCACGGCGCGGGCGCGCAGGCCGAGCGCGAAAAGCACGATGATGATGCCGGCCGCGACAACCATCATTTCGTTGGAATTGGTGAAGTTTACGGCATGACCGATAGGCCCCAGTCCCGTGGTCAGCCTGAATTGGCCAAGCGCGTCGATCGAAGGACCAGCCATGAACGTTTCCCAGTAGCCTCGTCAGCTTTTGTCACCCGGACCGACGGCCCGGATCAAATTCCGTATCCCTGCCGCCGCGCCGATTGGCACGAAGGCGATCATCAGCCAGGGACGCGTATGGAACAGCCGGTCCAAACCCCAACCAATCACCACGGCGATAACAAGCGCCGCGACCAGTTCAATACCCAGGCGCATCGCGAGCCTGATGGCATTGCTGTTAGAGTTGTCCGGTGGCTTCCCACTGCTCGGCGGCCGATCCATACCGGCGCTTCCGCGAGCCTTGGCAAGCCGTTGTTCGAACGATTCGTTCCCCTCGCCGCCGCTCATTCCCATGCCCTCTCATAGCCGAACAGCCCCGCCGCAAGCGGGCCCACCCAGGGCACAGCGTCTGCTACCGACCGCCCCCTAAGGTGTCAAGGATCCGAGGCTAGCGCGGCGACTTGTCGGAACCGAAGAAATTCATTTGAGTTTCAAACGACTTGTTCAAGCCTCCGGCAAATCGAGTGTCTTCTGCATGAGCACGAGGCCGAGCCAACGGTCGAACTTGCGGCCGACCTCCGGCAGGCGGCCGGTCACCGCGAAGCCGAACTCCTCATGCAGCCGGATCGAGATGAGGTTGTCGGCGGAAATCACCCCGATCATCACATGCATCCCGGCCCGCGCGGCATGATCGAGAAGCGCCGTTAGCAGCCGGCGACCGGCCCCATGACGCCGGCAAGCGGCGTCGACGTAGATCGAGTGTTCGACGGTGAGGGCATAGCCATCCCAGGGCCGGAAGGCCCCGTAGCTCCCGAAGCCCGTCACAAACCCATCGCTCACACTCACCAGTACCGGCAGCCGGGCAGCCTGCCGCTCGGCAAGCCAGCGGCTGCGCGCCTCAAGCGTGGTCGGCGTGATGTTCCAGCTCGATGTGGTGTTGAGGATCGCGTCGTTTGTGATGTCGAGGATGCGCGGCAGATCGCTCTCCTCGGCCGGCCTGATCTCCATTCGCTTGCTCTTTCTCCGCTATGGTCTCGTCCTGGGTTGCCATCAGCCGCTCGATTAGCCAGCGCCCGGCTGGACCCACCGAGCGGTCGGTCCGGTGCGCGACGCAGATTTGCAGGGGTACCCCGCCGTCATTCCCCTGCCACTCCTCCGGCAAAATAATCCGCAGCCGCCCGGCCGCGACATCCGCTTCCACCATGTGCCACGGCATGCCGCCCCAGCCGAGGCCGCCCAGCAGCAGCGCATGCTTGGCGCCAAGGTCGCCGAGACGCCAGGTGCGGCTGGACAGGACCCCGTGGTCCCGGCTGCCGGTCCGGCCGGAACGATCCGTCAGCACGAGCTGGACATGGGCCTGCAAGTCATCTGTCGGAATCGGACCCGGCATCAGCGCCAGGGGATGCTGCGGCGCTGCCACCGCGACCATGCGAACCCGCGCGATTGGCCGCAAACTCAGAAGCGGGTCCTCGGCCGCAAAATACAGCAGCAGACCGATGGTGCAGGTGCCATCCGCCACCAAAGCCGCCGCGGCGCCGAGGGATTCGACATAGATGCGGGTCGGCACGGTCGGGTAGCGCTCGCGAAAATCCGTCAGCGCCGCGACCAGAGCCGTGGTCGGGAACATGGCATCCACCACCAGGGTCAGCTCGGGCTCCAACCCCTCAGTCAGGCCATGCGCCTGGGCGCGGAAGGCCGCGACCTCCTGCGCGATACGGCAGGCCCTCGGCAGCAGCGCCGCGCCCGCCTCGGTAAGCACGGCACGATAGCCGCTGCGGTCGAAGAGGCTGGTGCCGATCTGCTCCTCCAGCCGCTGGACCGCGTAGGTGATCGCGGATTGTGCGCGGCCGAGACTGCGCGAAGCGGCCGAAAAGCTGCCTTGGTCCGCCACGATGAGGAAGACCTGAATCTGGTCGAGCGTTAGTCCGTCCGTAATCATCGCCCTCACTCTATCCGAAGATTGGATGGAGTTTCACTATATTTTATCTATTTCCTCTATGTTTCAGCTGCAATAAACCGCTGGGCATCTGCTCAATCTCTCGAGGACCAATCATGATACGTTCTCCTCTCTTCGCAGTTGCCGTCGCTGCCGGCGTTGCATTCGGTGCCGCCGCGGTCTCGACTCCCGCTTCTGCCCAGGTCGTGACCAAGGATCCGGGCCATGTCCAAAGCGGCAATTACGCCGTGGAACCCGCGCATACCCGCGTTCTTTTCGCCGTGTCTCACATGGGATTCACGACCTGGTACGGCAACGTTTCCGACGCCAGCGGCTCGCTCGACTTCGACGCCAAGGTGCCCTCCCATAGCAAGCTCTCGATCACCCTTCCGACCGACAGTATCAGCACCACCAACCCGAAGCTCGACGGTGAGCTGAAGAGCCCGACCTGGCTCGATGCGGCGAAATATCCGACGATCACTTTCAACGCGACCTCGATCACCCGCACCGGGCATGACACCGGCCGCATTAAGGGCGAGCTGACGCTGCACGGCGTGACCCAGCCGGTCACCTTGGACGCCCATTTCAACGGCGGCGGCGTCAACCCGTTGGACAAGGCATACACGATCGGCTTCGACGGCACGACGACGATCAAGCGCAGCGCTTTCGGCATCAAGACTTACGTGCCGCTCATCGGCGACACCGTGACGGTGACGATCAGTTCGGCCTTCGAGCGCCGCGCTTAACATTCGGACGGCGCATTGGTCATGGCCCGCGCGATCCTTCCTTTGCGCCGCTCGCGCTACAGCCTGGTGGCGATCCTGCTGCATTGGCTGATCGCGCTAGGTATTCTCGCACTCATCGTCATCGGCCTAGTGATGACGCAGCTCAAGATCACGCAGATGCTGGAGTTCAAGCTCTTCCAGCTCCACAAATCGATCGGCATCACCGTCCTGCTGCTCGCGGTAGTCCGGCTGCTATGGCGCTTCACGCATCGGCCGCCGCCGCTTCCGGCCCAGACGCCACCTCTTGAAAAGGGGGCGGCGCATGGGCTGCACTGGCTGCTCTATGTCTTCATGTTCGGCATGCCGCTGACAGGCTGGGCGGTAGTTTCGTCCTCGCCCTTCAACCTGCCAACGGTTCTCTACAGCCTGGTGCCCTGGCCCGATCTGCCGGTCCTGCCCAATCTCGCGAATAAGGCAGCGGTCAGTCATATCCTGGCCTGGGTCCATGCTTATGGCGCCTGGACCCTCATCGGCCTCCTCGCCGTCCATATCGCAGCGGTGCTGCGCCACCACCTGTTAAAGCGCGAGCCCATCCTGCGCCGCATGCTGCCCGGGCGCGGCCTGCCGAGCCGCGACTGACACCCCTCCCAAGGAACTTCTCCCATGAAGGCCGTCGCCTTTACCGTCGGTGCCGTGCTGCTCACGGCCTCCCTTTCCGCGGCCCATGCCGCCGACTGGACGATCGATACGGCACAGAGCCACCTCGATTTCACCGGTTCGCAGAGTGGCTCGCCCTTCAACGGCCACTTCACTGGCTTCGCCGGCACGATCGCCTTCGATCCCGCCAACCCCGCCGCCGGCCATGCTGATGTCACGATCGACACTGCGACCGCGACCACGGGCGACAGCCAGAAAGACGGCGCCATGCCCGGCGCCGATTGGTTCGCGGCGCAAAAATTCCCCCAAGCGCATTTCGTCGCGACCGGCTTCAAGCTCACCACCGCTGGCGGCTTCGAGACGAATGGCACGCTGACGATCCGTGGCATCTCCAAGCCCGTCACCCTGCCCTTTACCCTCGCGATCACCGGCGACATCGCCAAGGCCACTGGCCATGTCCAGCTCATCCGTACGCGGTTCGGCGTCGGTCAGGGCGCCTGGAGCACGGCGCAATATGTGGCGCTTGAGGTTGCCGTGAATTTTGCCATCACTGCGAAATCAGCTCCGTAAAGGCGATGACAATGGGCGCTCAGCGTTTCCCGACCTATTTCCTGCCACATGGTGGCGGCCCTTGCTTTTTCATGGACCCGCCGATGGGACCGCCTGGCACCTGGGACCGCATGGCCGACTTCCTGCGCGGTATCGAGGCCGATCTCGGCGCGAGGCCCCGCGCCATCCTGACGGTGACGGGCCATTGGGAGACGCCGGATCTCGCCGTCACATCCGGCGCTGCCCCGGACCTGATCTACGATTATTGCGGCTTCCCCGAGAGCACCTATTCGCTGCGCTACCCGGCGCCGGGCGATCCCGCGCTCGCGGCGGATGTCGCGCGGCTGCTGGAACAGGCCGGATTCCCCACGATTCAGGACCCCGCGCGCGGCTTCGACCACGGCGTGTTCATCCCCTTTCTCCTCGCCTTCCCCAAGGCCGCCATTCCAGTGGTGGAACTGTCGGTGCGCCAGGATCTCGACCCGGCCGCCCATCTCGCCATGGGCCGCGCGCTCGCGCCGCTGCGGGACGACAGGGTGGCGATCGTCGCGACCGGCATGAGCTACCACAACCTGCGCGGCTTCTTCGGCAGCGACCCCCGAGGCGCCGCCGCCTCGGAAGCCTTCGACGCCTGGCTCAGCGAGGCAGTCTGCAACGAGACGGGCGAGACCCGCAGCAAGCGGCTGATCGACTGGGCCTCGGCGCCGTCTGCCCGGCTATGCCACCCGCGCGAGGAGCATCTCATCCCCCTCATGGTCGCCGCCGGCGCGGCGGAAGACGAACCCGCCACACACGCCTATAGCGACCACGTTCTCGGCAAGGCGATTTCGGGCTTTCGCTTCGGGTAGGTCGCTTAGCGGAGTCTGTAGTAGGTGACGCCAAGGCGTTGGAAGCTCTGGTTCGCCAGTCCCGACTGTTTGTAGGCTGGACGGGGCGGCGGCGGCGCCACCGTCACCGTTGCAAAGCTAATATAAGTTGTATTGGTTGCGGGTTCGAAGACATCGTCGCTAACCCAAGATGAGTGGTCCGACGTATCGCTGGTGGAGCGCTGACGACCGCAATAACTCACTGACATGACCGTTTTCCTTGCTTGAGCCTCACTGTATTGCCGCAAAAAGAAAAGGCTCAATTAAAGAGCTGCTTACGAAACGAATCTCGTTCCATCGCGTGATATGCGGTTGTTGACTTCGAGCGACTATCGCATCCGAGCCCTCTTCACTCCGCCGCAAGCCGCGCTTCGTATGTCCGCCGCGCCGCGACAAATACCGGCAGTTGCTCGACGATCCACAGCCAAAGCGGCAGGAACTTCAGCATCAGTTCCCGGCCCGTGGGCGTGAGCGCATATTCGACGCGCGGCGGTACTTCCATGAAGATGCGCCGCGTCACCAGCCCGTCCCGCTCAAGCTGACGCAGCGTCTTGGTCAGCATCTTCTGGCTGACGCCCTCCACCTGCTCCGCGATCCGCGAGAACCGCATTGGGCTGTGCTCCCCAAGCACGTGGATCACCCACATCGACCAAGTGTCCGTGACCCGGCTCATGATGTCCCGCGCCAGCCGATCCTCCTCCGGCGTCAGCGCGTCGCAGGCAGCGGTCACAGCGCCGATAGTATCCGCGGGGTTAGTATGGAACATCCGGGTGCCTTCTTTCCGATGGAAACCAGCTCTCCTATGTTCCGGCCGCCAATGCAAGGAACGACGGACATGACGAAGGTATGGCTGATCACGGGAAGCTCGCGCGGCCTCGGGCGCAATCTGGCGGAAGCCGCTTTGGAGCAAGGGCACAGCGTCGTCGCGACCGCGCGTGATCCAAAGTCACTGGCGTCGCTGGCCGAGCATTACGGCGACCGCATCCTCCCCATCGCGCTCGATGTCACGGATGAGACACAGGCGGCCGCGGCGATCGAGGCCGCCTTTGCGCGCTTCGGACGGCTCGATGTGCTGGCGAATAATGCTGGCTATGGCTTCATCGGCGCCTTCGAGGAGATGACGCCGGCGCAGTTCCGCGGCCAGATCGACACGAATTTCTGGGGCACCGTCAACGTCACCCGCGCAGCCCTCCCGCATCTGCGCCGGCAGGGTTTTGGCCATATTTTCCAGTTCAGCTCCGTCGGCGGTCGTCATGCCATGCCGGGCCTGTCAGGCTACCACGCGGCGAAATTCGCGGTCGAAGGCTTCAGCGAATCGCTGGCACAGGAAATCAAGCCGCTCGGCCTCAAGCTTACCATCGTCGAGCCTGGCGGTTTCCGCACGGACTGGGCGGGCAGCTCGATGGCCTATGCGGAGCCGATGCCAGAATACGCCCCGTCGGTCGGCGCCTTCAGCGACTTCATCAAGGCACATGGCCCGGAGGTTCCCGGCGATCCGCGCAAGGCGGCGCGTGTCATCCTCGACATCGCCGAAATGCGGGCGCCACCGCTACGACTCCCACTTGGCAACGACGCGCTCGCCATCATGCGCAACGGCTTGAAGGCGAGCCTGGCGGAGTTGGAACGCAACGCCACGGTCACCGGCTCGACCGACTTCGATGGGCTGACGGTTTCGGATCAGGACCACGCGGTTCTTTCGCTCACAGCCTGATGACGCCATCATCGAGCGGAGGCGCAGCTTCCGCCGCTTTGGGAGAGAATCCTGTCTCGCTCCGCACGCCTCCTCGCGCTGATGCAGGCCCTGCGGCGCCGGAGGCTGCCGGTGACGGCGGCGGTTCTCGCGTCCGAACTCGGTGTTTCCCTCCGCACGATCTATCGCGACATCGGCAGTTTGGTCGCCGAAGGTGCCGCGATCGAGGGCGAGGCTGGGTTGGGCTATGTGCTCAAGCCGGGCTTCTTCCTCCCGCCGCTGATGTTCGGCGAGGACGAGCTTGATGCGCTCATCCTCGGCCTCCGCCTCGTCACGCAGCGCGGCGACGAGGCGCTCGGGCAAGCGGCCGAGGATGCGCTGGCCAAGATCTCCGCCGTGTTGCCGCCGGAGATGGAGGATGCGGCCGCAACCAGCGGTCTCCTCGCCGCGCCGGGTAGCCAGGACGACACGCCCCACCTTGGCACGCTGCGTCAGGCGATCCGCGCCGAGCACAGACTGCGGCTGCGCTACACGGACAAGTCGGGCGCTATCACCGAACGCATCGTCTGGCCGATCGCCCTGGGTTTTTTTCAGGCCGCCGAGGTTCTCGCCGCCTGGTGTGAGATGCGAGAGGATTTCCGCCACTTCCGCCTCGACCGGATGGCGACGGCCGAGACAACCGGGCAGCGTTACGCGAAACGCCGGCGAATCCTTCTCGCGGACTGGCGGAGCCGGGAGTTGGACTCGGACGTGTGACGTCTACTGCCGGAAACTGTCACAGCTCGGCGCCAAGCTGCTTCGGTCACAACCGGAAAACACACATGACCAAGCCGAATCTTGTCGTCTTCTACGTCGACAGCCTCGCCGCGAGCGCCGCCTTCTACCGCGACCTGCTTGACCGCGAGCCCGCGGAATCATCGCCGAACTTCGTCATGTTCCCGTTGTCGGGCGGCATGGGACTTGGCCTCTGGGCGCGCCACGCCGTGGAACCCGCCGTATTGGCTGGGCCCGGGGGCGCGGAGGTGGTTTTCGCCGCCGAGGATATTGATGCCGTGCATCGGGATTGGTCATCGCGTGGCCTCCGCATCGCACAGCCGCCGACCGACATGGATTTCGGCCGGACCTTCGTCGCCTTGGATCCGGACGGTCATCGCCTCAGGGTCTTCGCACCCGCGGCGGCGTGGCAATCGGAGGGGCGCCACCGTCCCGCCCCGAACTCTTAGAGCGCGATGGCTTGATATTGAACCACAAACAAGGGATTCGTTATGGCACGCGAAGGCGTGCCATCCACGCCTTGCCTCCGTCACGCAAGCAAAGGCGTGGATGCCCGGCCTTCGCCGAGCATGACGTGGTGGGGCGAGCACGGTTCAAACCGAAGACAGACACCCCACACTCCTCACGGATCCGGCGTATTCTCCACCGCGCTCAGCCATTCGTCGCGGCGCGCCAGGATGAGGTGGGCGGGGTTGAGGAGGTCGGTGACCTGGTCGGAGCGGAGACCCGCCTCGATCGCCAGTTCGCGGACCGTGCGACCGCTTGCCAGGGCCTCCTTCGCGATGATCGCCGAGCGCTCGTAGCCCAGCAGTGGCACCAGGGCGGTCGCCGCGCCGACGCTCGCCTCGACATGGCGGGCGCATTGGTCGGGCCGCGCCTCGATCCCCGCGACGCAGCGCGTGGTGAAGGTGCGGACGCCATTGGCCAGCAACTCGATCGACGACAGGATGTTATGCGCGATCAGTGGCTCGAAAGCGTTGAGCTGAAGCTGGCCGCCTTCCGCCGCCATGGTCACGGCGAGGTCGTTGCCGATCACCTGGAAGCACACCTGGTTGAGCACTTCGGGGATCACCGGATTGACCTTGCCCGGCATGATCGACGAGCCCGGCTGCATCGCCGGCAAGGCGATCTCGGCCAGGCCGCCGCGCGGACCGGAAGACAGCAGCCGCAAATCATTGGCGATTTTCGACAGTTTCGAGGCAACGCGCTTGAGCACGCCCGAAAACATGACGAAGCCGCCCATGTCCCAGCTCGCCTCGAGCAAGTTCACCGAGCGCACCAGCCGGAAACCGGAGATCGCCGAAAGTGCGGCAATGGCGCGCGGTCCGTATTCCGGCAGCGCATTGATCCCGGTGCCGATCGCCGTGCCGCCGAGATTGACCTCGCAGAGCAGCGGCTGGGCTTCCTGCAGGCGCTGGATATCCTCGCGGATCGTCACGGCATAGGCGTCGAATTCCTGGCCGAGCGTCATCGGCACCGCATCCTGCATCTGCGTGCGGCCGAGTTTCACGATGCTGGAGAAGGCTTGCCCGCGATCCTCGAAAGCCGCGGCCAGAGCTTCCAAGGCACGCATCAAGCCGCCCATTTCCAGCAGCACCGAGAGGCGCACCGCCGTCGGATAAGCGTCATTGGTGGACTGGCTGAGATTCACGTCGTCGTTGGGATGCAGATGCGTGTACGCGCCGCGCGGATGACCCATCAGCTCCAGCCCGCGATTGGCAAGCACCTCGTTCATATTCATGTTCGTGGAGGTGCCGGCCCCGCCCTGGATGACATCGACCGGGAACTGGTCGTGCAGCCGCCCGCGCTCGATCTCGCGCGCTGCGGCGATGATGGCGTCCCGCTTGGTATCTGGCAGTTTGCCGAGCTGGCTATTGGTGAGCGCCGCCGCGTGCTTGACCATGGCCAGCGCGCGCAGCAAGGCCGGGTGCCGGGTCAGCGTCTGGCCGCTGATGGGGAAGTTCTGCACGGCGCGCATAGTCTGCGCGCCCCAATAGGCAGCCGCCGGCACGGCGATCTCGCCGAGGCTGTCGTGTTCGATCCGGGTCTCGGTCATGCGTCATCCTGTCGATGATCTTCTCTTGCCCGCGCCTGATGGGGCGGAGAAAACGGTGGTGAAGCCCTGTTGCCGTTCGTGCGGCAGCGCGAGCGTGAGAAATGCAAGTCCGCCCATCGCGGCGCAGGGCACCCAAAGCGCCACCGCCTGCGCCCGCAATTCCAGCTCGGTACCCAGGATGGCGCCGAGCAGCATGCCGATCCAAGGAACCGCCTGGATGACCCAGCCGGAGCGACGCTCGCCCATGAGCCACCCGGCAAGACCGATGCCGAAGCGGGAAAGACCGCCGCTCACGAAGCTGACGCTCATCGCTGTCCCGCCGATTCGCTGCAGCCCGGCATTGCTCGCGCCCATCGCGAGAACGAGCAGAAGCAGTGCTGGCAACGATAGCGCGTTCGCTGGCGATACCAGCGCCGCGGCGGCAAGCAGCAGCGTCACAAGCGAAAGCAGCGGCGTCTGCCGCCCGCGTGTCAGGATGACGACGAGGCCGCCCAGGGTATTGCCAAGAACGAAGCCCAGAATGAGGAGCAACAGCGGCAGGGCCTCGCGCCACAAACCCTGCCCGACAGCGATCGCCAGATGGGTGGTGTTGCCGGTCATGAAGGACACGAAGTCCCGGCTGCGGATGAAGCCGACGGCATCCGTCATCCCCGCTATCATTGATAGGACCACCGCGAGTCCAACGCCGATTCCCACGATATTGGGCTCGGGCCTATGGGGACCGTCGAAGGGCACGGTGCCGCCTCACTGCTTATACATCTTCGCAACGTTTTCGTGCATCCGTTGCGGCAATTCCGGCGCCATATAGGCGTCGGTGACGATCTCGATATAGGCACCGACGTCACCGCGCGCCGCCCGTTCCATCGCGGCATCCAATTCGCCGCATGTCGTGACGCGGGCGGAAAACCATCCTTCGCAACCGAAGGCCTCCGGCAGTTGCGCGTATTTCCATTGCGCGATGTCGTTGTAGCTGATCGCCGGATCACGGCAGAGCAAACGCTCGATGAGATAGCCGTCGTTGTTGAGCACGAAGATCACCGGCTTCAGCCCGAGGCGGCCAAATTGGCCAAGCTCCTGCACAGTGAACTGATGCGCGCCTTCGCCCGTTACGAGCACGGTGCGCCTTTCCGGCGCCGCGAGTGCCGCACCAAGCGCTGCCGGCGTCGCCCAGCCGATCGCGCCCCAAAGGCTTTGATTGTAGAAGGTCGCGCCCTTCGGCATCCGGGCGAAGCCGAGACCCATCGAGACCGTGCCGGTATCGGCGACGACAATATCGCCCTCGCGCAGGAAGCGCTCCCATCTCGGATAAAGCGCGGCGGCTGTGATCGGCGCGTCGCCCTCGCCTTCGATATCGCCAAGAAGCTCCGGCGCCGGCGCCGAAATCCTCCGCCCGCGCGTCAGCCGCGGTGCCAGCGCCGCGAGGATATCGGCCATCTCGACATTGGCGATCACATGGCCGCGCACCGTCACATGATGGTGGTGGATCGCAATGACTCGCTCGGGATCGAGCCGCGCGGTGAAAAATCCGCTGTTGAAGTCGGTCATCATGGTGCCGATGGTGAGGATGCGGTCGCAGCCTTCCACGAAAACCCTTACCGCTTCGTTCATCAGCTTGCCGATGTAGATGCCGAGATAGCCGGGCTGGGATTCGTCCAGCATCGTTTTGTCCATGAACATCGTCGCGAAGGGCAGTCCGCTGGCATCGACGATGGCCTGGATCGCGCTCTGCAGACCAAGCCGGGCCGCGAGGGTACCGGGCAGGATGCAGGCTGATTTCGCGGCGCCAAGCTCGGCCAGTACCGCCACCAGCGCGGCCTCGAGCGCTGCTGGATCGCTGCGGGGCGCGGGAATTGGCGACGCCTGCCCCAGCACCGGCTGCGACGCGTAATCTGCCGGGAAGCCCATATAGACGGGCCGCCGGTGCATCAGCGCCTCGGCGATCAATCGCTCGGTTTCGTACGCGGCATTCTGCGGCGTGAAGATGGCGCTGGCACAGACCACGGGCTGGCTCATCTGGTGGAACAGATTGAATTCGCCATTGCCGAGCGTGTGGTGCATCAGCGAATGGCTCGCCTGCACCGCCATGTTCGGCATGCCGACCAGATGAAACAGCGGCACATGCTCAGCATAGGCGCCTGCGATGGCGGCCAGCGCGGCCAGCTCACCCACGCCATAGGTCGTGCAGACGGCCGAGAAGCCGCGGACCCGGGCATAGCCATCCGCCGCGTATCCCGCATTGAGCTCATTGGCCGTGCCGATCCAGCGCAGACCCGAGTCCGGGGCGCAGATCGCATCATTGACGGGAAAGGCGAAGTCTCCGGGAACACCGAAAACATCGGTGAGGCCAATCTCCGTCAGGCGACGGAGCACATGCTGGATGACGGTTTGTGACATAAAGGGGCTTCCGGCTGAATCGGGGGAGGTTGCACCCTTTCTCCGGCGACTGGCCAGAGGAACGCCCGCCGACCGGAACCGCAGCCGAGACATGCATGGCGCCACTCTTTTCGCCGCTTCGCTTGAGGGTCCAAGGTTGATGCTGTAGGCCACCGCTCATGGCGGACGTTACCCAATTCATGCCCAATGCCACGATCCACCTGCATCGGCACGACCTGCCGGACGGGCTGGAACTCGGACCTGTCATCGCGGTCGATACCGAGACCATGGGGCTCGACCCCAGGCGCGACCGGCTGTGCCTGGTCCAGATTTCCTCGGGAGACGGCCAGGCGCATCTGGTGCAGCTCATCCCGCCCGCGCTCGGCGGCCGGGGCTATGATTGCCCGAACCTGAAGGCGCAGCTCAGCGACCCCAACCGGGTCAAGCTCATGCATTTCGCTAGGTTCGACGTGGCGATGCTGTACCACGCCCTCGGCATCCGCGCCGCGCCGGTGAAATGCACCAAGATCGCCGCCAAGCTGGTCCGCACCTTCACCGATCGACACGGTTTGCGCGACCTCTGCCGCGAGTTGCTCGGAGTCGAGATCAGCAAGCAACAGCAGACCAGTGACTGGGGCGCCCCGGAACTCACTTCCGAGCAACTCGCTTATGCCGCTTCGGACGTTATGTACCTCCACCCCCTATGGGCGCGGCTAGAGGCGCTGCTGATCCGCGAAAATCGGCTGGCTCTGGCGGAGGAATGCTTCGCCTTCCTGCCGGCGCGCTGCGAGCTCGATCTCCTCGGCTACGAGGAACCCGACATCTACGCCCATCGCGGCTGAGGAGCCGCCGCCCCGCGAGTTTCGCGCAACGCGACGCGCCCGCACCATGTTAGGTGGGAGTCCGTTGCCGCATGGAGGGTCACCATGATCGATCTCGACTATCAGGCGTTGCAGGCGACGCCGGTTTCCGAGGACCCGTACGAGCATATCGTGATCGAGAACTTCGTCCGCCCCGCCTCGCTAGCCGCCGTGACGCGCGAATTGCCCAAGCTCGACAAGGGCGGCTCCTTCCCGATCGGCTCGTTGCGCCTCGGCCCGAACGCCAAGGCACTGATGGAGGAGCTGGAAGGCCCGCGGTTCCGCGATGCCGTCGCCGCCAAGTTCGACCTCGACCTCGAAGGCGCGCCGACGATGGTGACGCTGCGTGGGTCGAGCCGGGAGAAGGATGGCCGCATCCACTGCGACAGCCACACCAAACGCGTCACCATCCTGCTGTATCTCAACCCCGAGACCGAGGCCTGGGCGCGGCGTGAAGGCTGCCTCCGCCTGCTGCGCGGCCCCGACGACATCGAGGATTTCGCGGTGGAAGTGCCGCCGGTGAACGGCACGCTGCTGATCTTCCCCAACGGCCCCACCACCTGGCACGGCCATAAGCAGTTCGTCGGCACGCGCTACGTGATCCAGCTCAACTACATGACCACCGACAGCACCGCCCGATCCGAAATGCGCCGCCACAAGGTCTCCGCCTTCGTCAAACGCCTCACCATGGCCTCCTGATCCGCATGGCGGAGGAGAGCGCCGTCCGGAACTTCAAGGAAACGGTGCTCTCGGACGAGAAGTTCCTGCTGCGGCGGGTGGAGTTCGACCAGCGCCACTTCGATGGGCGGTGGTCGAGGCTGACCCGTGAAGTCTATACCCACGGCAATGCCGTCGCCTTGCTACCCTATGACCCGGCGCGCGGCACCGTGCTGCTGACCCGCCAGATCCGCTTCGTGACCTATCTCAACGGCCATCCGCACCCGCTGATCGAGGTCTGCGCCGGGATGCTGGATGGCGACGAACAGCCGGAAGCCGCGATCATCCGCGAGGCGCGCGAGGAAATCGGCTGCGTCATCCGCAACCCGCGCCGAATCTTCGACTCGTTCATGAGCCCCGGCTGCTTGACCGAACGCATTTCGTTCTTCGTCGCGACTTATGGCGAAGCCGACCGCACCGGCCGGGGCGGCGGCCTGGCCGACGAGGGCGAGGATATCGAGGTGCTTGAGATCACGCTCGAAGCGGCCGTGGCGATGATCGGCCGCGGCGAGATCGTCGATGGGAAGACGATTCTGCTGCTGCAATGGGCGGCTTTGCACGGAATTGCGGACTGATACGAGCTAGCGTTGGCAATAAGCCCACCATCGTCATCCTCCGCGAAGGCGGAGGATCCACGCCTTGCCTTCGTTGCGCGAGTAAGGCGTGGATGCCCGGCCTTCGCCGAGCATGACGGGGGGACTCCTGGATCGGTCAGTATCTTGCCGATTGGCAACGGGCGCTCAGCCTCTACTCCGCTGCCAGCCGCGTCAGCACCGCCTCGGTAATCCCGGGCTCTCCCAGCCTCTCGGCCAATGCCGCCAGGATCGGCGCCGCTTCTTCCTCGAAGCGCCAGGGCGGATTGACCACAAGGACACCGCAACCGCCGAGATGCTCGAACTCGTTAGGCGGCCGCAGCAAGAGCTCGGCCACCACCACGTCCCGCATCCCGCTCTCCACGATCGCGGCATGGAAAGCCCGCACCCGGGCGCGATATTTCACGGGATACCAGACGGCGAAGACGCCTGCCGGGAACCGGCCGAGCCCTTCCCGCAGAGCCACCAGGATACGGTCGAACTCGCCGGGGTTCTCAAAAGCCGGGTCCATTAGCACGAGCCCGCGCCGTTCGGCCGGCGGCAGCAGGGCCCTCAGTGCCCCGAATCCATCCCGCAGATGGACCGCGACCCGCTTGTCGCCGCGCAACAGCCGGGAGAGCGCCGCGTTCTGCTCGGGCTGCAATTCGCAGCAAATGAGACGGTCCTGCGGGCGCAGCACGGCCTGGGTCAGCGCCGGCGAACCGGGATAGAGCCCGAGGGATCGCACGATGCCCAGGTAATCGGCAAGGGCTGGCGGCGTGTCATCCAGCAGCCGGCCGATGCCCTGCCGCCATTCCCCGCTACGCTCAGCCTCGGTGCCCGACAGGTCGTAGCGCCCTGCCCCGGCATGAGTATCCAGCACCGCGAAGCCCGCCTCCTTGCGCGCCATGGCACGCAGCAGCCAGAGCAGGAGCACATGTTTCAGGCAGTCCGCGAAGTTCCCGGCGTGGAAGGCGTGGCGATAATTCATCCGCTCGGCGTCTCGTTTCTAGGGCGTGATGGTCTAATACTGAACCCCGACCCCAGGATCCGTCATGGCACGCGAAGGCGGGGCGGCCCCCGCGTGCCATCCACGCCTTGCCTTCGTCGAGCAAGAAAGGCGTGGATGCTCGGCCTTCGCCGAGCATGACGTGGGGGATTGGGCACGGTCCAAACCAGAGAAATCCGCCTCTAAAGCTGCTCAGTTTCCACTGCCTGATCGCCGGCCGGCACCTGACGTAAGCGGGCGAGCACGGCATCCGTGCTGTCCACCACCTCATAAAGCGCGCGGGCGGAGGGCAGCGCGAAACCCTGGCCAACCAGCGTGTCGATCAGAGCCATGAACGGCGCCGCCCAGCCGCCGATGTCGCAGATCAAGATCGGCTTGTTGTGCAGGTCGAGCTGCCGCCAGGTAATCATCTCGAAGGTCTCGTCCAGCGTCCCGAGTCCGCCGGGCAGCGTGATGAAGGCATCCGACATCTCGAACATGCGGCTTTTGCGCGAATGCATGCTGTCGGTGACGATCATTTCGCTAACGCCACGATGCGCCACCTCGCGCCGGGCCAGAAAGTCCGGTATAATTCCAATGACATGGCCACCGGCGCCCAGAGCACCATCCGCGACGGCGCCCATGATGCCGATGCCGCCGCCGCCGTAGATCACGGTGATGCCCGCCTGCGCGAGACCCTCACCCAGCGCCAGAGCCGCGCGCCGATAGGCGGGATCCTGGCCGGATGCCGCGCCGCCGAAGACCGTCACTGCCTTGATCGCCGGCATGCATTCTCCTTCCTTGCCGCCAGCAGAGTCTCCGCCAGCGAGCGCTTGGTGGCAGCCCTTCGGCTGCGGTGCAACCGCCCCGGCACCGCAATCAGAACCTGCGAACCCGAAGGGTGCACAAGAATTATTCATTTCATGATAACGAGCGGATGTATTGAGAGCTTTTCGACAGGGGCGGCCGCGAATCGATGACTGAGGTGACTCGCCATTCACCAGAAGAAGGCACTGGGACGTCTCGGACGTCCTGGCGGCCCATCCTGGGACTTGTTCTCCTGCTCGGTATACTGGCCGCAGGTGCCGCTACCGTCTACGAACGTATGGGACCAGGCAGCGAACCCGCGGCGCCGCACGGTGTTGCCATGGCTCCGACCACGCCCGCGAAACCGCAAACCACGCCAGCAAGCGCGGCACCGGCCGCGAGTGCGCCAAAGATGACCGCGCTGGCCATGCCGCCGAGCGTCGCGCCACCGCCCGCCCCACCCGCTGCCACCAAAGGTCCAGGCGTGGACGTCGTGCGGGTCGATCCGCAGGGCTCGCTTGTCATGGCCGGTAGCGCGGCGCCGGGAACGACTGTCACGATCACCAACGACAAGAACGTCATTGGCGAGATCACCTCCGACAGCAACGGCCAGTGGGTCTTCCTGCCCGATGCGCCGCTCGCGCCGGGTGTGCATGAGCTGCATCTCACGACGCCCGGCACGAAAACCGTTGGGCCGGGCAGTTCCACCGTCCTTCTGACCGTTCCCGGCGTGGTCGCTGCCCTCGCGCCGAAGAGCGCCGGTGCGACAGAGACCCCCCAGGGCGCGGCGCCCCAAAGCCCCCAGGGCAGCGTCGCCGACAACACCGTCCAGAAGGTCATCCCCGCCGAAAGCCCCCCCGGTGGCGTTTCCACCCCGAGCGCACCGGGCAGCGTGGCCATGTCGCAAAGCGGCGCGCCCCCGGCAAACCCGCCGAGCAGCATCGGCCCGAGCGGCTCCCTTGTCGTGCTGTCGCAGGGCAATGCGCCGCCACGCCTGCTGCAACCAGTGCCGGGCAGCCATCCGGGGCCGGTCGGCCTCGATATCGTGCAATACGACCAGCAAGGGCATATCCGCTTCGTCGGCCATGCCGCGCCGGGCCGGAGTGTTCGCCTCTACGTCGACAACAAGGCTGTTGGGGATGCCGAGGCCGATGCGTCAGGCCAATGGCAGCTTTCGCCGATTGATGAACTCAAGTCAGGCGTCCACAAGCTGCGCGCGGATGAGCTGAGCGCCAGCGGCAAGGTCGCGGCGCGCACAGAAGTGCCCTTCGCCCGCGCCGACCTCGCGCATCTGCTGCTGCCAGGCCAGGCCATCGTGCAGCCCGGCGACTCGCTCTGGCTCATCTCGCGCCACAGTTTCGGGCACGGCACGGAATATACTGCGATCTTCAAGGAGAACACGGACCAGATCCGCGACCCCGACCTGATCTATCCTGGCCAGACTTTCCACATGCCGACCGCCGACGAGGCAGCCCATGCGCCGCCTCTGCCGCCATGGCACAAGATGGCACACCACCATAAGAGCTGATAACAGCACCGCCATCATGGCCCACGGCAGCGCTTTTCGCTTCGTTTTTTCCCCACCCCACCCGGCGGCGAGGCCCTTCCTCGCCATCGGCGCGGCGGTCGTCGTCGTCGGGCTGATCTTCGGGCACTGGCTGTCCTGGATCGGCGTGCTGTTCCTGCTGTTCTGCCTCTACTTCTTCCGCGATCCGGAGCGGCATCCCCCGCCGCGCCCCGGCGCGCTGCTGGCGCCTGCCGATGGCCATGTCGTGAGCGTCATGCTGGCGACACCGCCGCCCGAACTTGGCCTCGGCATCATGCCGCGCTGGCGCGTCGCGATCTTCCTCTCGGTGCTGGACGTGCATGTGAACCGCATGCCGGCGGATGGCACCGTCACCCGCATCGCCTATCGTCACGGCAAGTTCCTGAGCGCCAATCTCGACAAATCCGCCGACGAGAATGAGCGCAACGCCCTTGCCATCCGCTTGCCGGACGGGCGGGAGATCGCCGTGGTGCAGATTGCTGGCCTCATCGCGCGGCGCATCGTCTGCCAGGTTCGCGAGGGTGACGCGGTGCAGGCGGGCGGCCGCTTCGGCATCATCCGCTTCGGCAGCCGCACTGACCTCTATCTGCCCGAAGGCGTCCAGCCCCTGGTGTCGGAAGGGCAGAAGATGGTCGGCGGCGAAAGCGTCATCGCCGAGCTCGACCTCGAATTCGCACCCCGCGCTCGGGCCGAGACGACGGGGCCGACAATCACCTACGCGGGCGCCTCCACAATCTCGGGCGGAACAGTCTTTTGAGCGGCCCGCGCCTTTCGGGCGAGCCCGACGGGCGCATCTGGCCGGCCCGGAGGCGCCGGAGGCGGGTGCGCCCGCCGCATCGCCCGCGCTTCAAGGGTCCATCCTTCAACCGGCTCCTGCCGAACCTTCTCACCATGCTCGGCCTCTGCGCGGGGCTGACAGGCATGCGCTTCGCGCTTGGCGGTCATTTTGACGCCGCGGTCGTGGCCATCAGCCTTGCCGGGGTTATCGACGGGCTGGATGGGCGCATCGCCCGCCTGCTCAAAGGCACCTCCCGTTTCGGGGCCGAATTCGACAGCCTGGCGGATTTCCTGTGCTTCGGCGTGGCCCCCGCCTTCGTCATGTATCTCTGGTCGCTCGGCACCTATGGCGGCATCGGCTTCGTGCCGTCGCTGATGTTCGCGGTCTGCATGGCGCTGCGCCTCGCGCGGTTCAACGCGGCGCTCGATAGCGATTCCGCGCCGACCTATACCTCCGGCTTCTTCACCGGCGTTCCGGCGCCGGCCGGAGCGGGGCTCGCCCTCCTCCCGGTTTTCCTTGGTCTCGAAGCGCGTTCCCTCGACCTCGGCTGGCTCTCGATGATCGCGCATTCGCCGTTCTTCGGGGCGCTGGTGCTGATCGGCACCGCCATCCTGCTGGTCTCGACCTTGCCCGTCTGGAGCTTCAAGAACTTCAAGGTGCCGGCGGAATACGTGCTGCCGCTGCTGCTCGGCACCGGCATTTTCGCAGCCATCCTCTTCGCCGAGCCCTGGGCCGCCCTGGCCGCGGCGGGGCTGATCTATCTCGGCATGCTCCCCTTCAGCCTCCGCAGCTTCCACCGGCTCAAGCACGAGGCGGAAGCGATGCGGGCCGGTTCAGACGAGGAAGCCTGACGATGGCAGCCAAAAGTGGAAAGCGCCTTATGCAGGGCATCCCCCCTATAGCGCTGCTTGTCGCCGGCGGCGCTTGGGCTTAACCGCTTCGGGTTGGTGGCGCGGCATTCAGGCGCCGGGACGGGAGAGGGTCATGGGCTATCGGGTCGCGGTCGTGGGTGCCACCGGAGCGGTGGGACGCGAAATGCTCAAGACGCTCGCGGAACGCAACTTTCCGGTGAGCGACATCGCGGCCCTGGCCTCGGGCCGCTCGGCGGGCACCGAGATCTCCTTCGGCGAGCACCGCGTCCTCAAAACCCAGAATCTCGAGAAGTTCGACTTTCGCGGCTGGGACATCGGACTGTTCAGCCCCGGCGCGTCGGTTTCCGCCATTCACGCGCCGCGCGCGGTCGAGGCTGGGTGTATCGTCATCGACAATACCAGCCATTTCCGTATGGACCCGAACGTTCCGCTGGTCGTGCCCGAGGTCAATCCCGAGGCGCTCCACGGCTTCCGCGGAGGGATCATCGCGAACCCAAATTGCTCGACGATCCAGATGGTTGTCGCCCTCAAGCCGCTACACGACGAGTTCAAGATCAAGCGGGTTGTCGTCGCGACCTATCAGTCAGTGTCTGGCGCAGGCAAGGAAGGCATGGACGAGCTTTTCGCCAATAGCCGGGCCTTCTACGTCAACGATCCTGTGACGCCGCAGCAATTTACCAAGAACATCGCTTTCAACGTCATCCCGCATATCGACTCCTTCATGGATGACGGCTCCACCAAGGAAGAGTGGAAGATGGTGGTGGAGACCAAGAAGATCCTCGATCCGAATATCGCGGTAATGGCGACCTGCGTGCGCGTGCCGGTGTTCATCGGCCACGCCCTCGCCCTTCATGTCGAGTTCGAACGGCCGGTCGCCCCCGGTGAAGCCCGCGCGGCGCTGCGTGGCGCCCCCGGCATTGCGGTGACGGATGTGCGCGAAGATGGCGGCTATGCGACACCCACCGAGGTCGCCGGCGAGGACAATGTTTATGTCAGCCGCATTCGCCGCGACCCCACCGTGCCGAACGGCATCGCCTTCTGGTGTGTCGGCGACAACCTCCGCAAGGGCGCCGCGTTGAATGCTGTGCAGATCGCCGAAACATTGGTGGCCCAGGGAGTCTTCGCCCGGCAGGCAGCGTAAGCGCTGCCCCGGCAACCCACGATCGTGATGCTGCACCTGCGTTGACCCATCTTCCGTCGAAGATTAGAGAAGCGTCCCAAAGACCTAGCCTTCCTCGGCCCTCCTCTGCCGGACGCACGGTCCCGGCCCGACCGACATTCTAACTGGAACCGACCCATGGCGGACGTGCGCGACGCATTGATCATCGGCAAGCGCAGCGACGGCAAGTTGGTGCAACGCCCGCTCTCGCCGCATCTCCAAATCTACAAGCCGCAGATCAGCACCGCGACCTCGATCTTTCACCGCATCACCGGCTGCGCGCTCGCGGTCGGGCTGCTGCTCATGGTGTGGTGGCTGGTGGCGGCGGCGACGGGTCCCCGCGCTTTCGCCTCGGCTCAGGGCTTCGTGGGCTCGCCGATCGGCCTGATCCTGATGTTCGGCTGGACGCTGGCGCTCTGGTACCACTTCTGCAACGGCATCCGGCATCTGTTCTGGGACGCCGGCTTTGGCTTCGATGTCAAAACATCGCACCGCAATGCCTTCGCGGTCCTGGTTGCGACCGTGGTGCTCACGGTGCTGAGCTGGGTCGTCGGCTTGGCCGTGTGGCTCTGAGGACCGCGATCATGGCGCCCAAGGACAAGCTTTCGATCACGGTGCGGCAGAGCGAGCTTGGCCGCGTCAAAGGGCTCGGCGCCGCGCGCAGCGGAGTGCATCACTGGTGGATGGAGCGCGTGACCTCGGTCGCGCTCATCCCGCTCACCCTCTGGTTTGTCTTCTCGGTTCTGGGCATGGCGGGCCATCCGCAGCCCGACATCGCACATTGGGTCTCGCATCCGCTGGTCGCCGTACTGCTGGTGGCGCTGATCGTGACCTCCTTCCACCACACGCAGCTCGGGCTTCAGGTGGTGATCGACGATTACATCCATGGCGAGGGCACGCGGCTCATCGTGCTGCTGGTGATGAAAGCCGCAGTGGTGCTCCTCGGTCTCGCGGCCCTGCTCGCCGTGGTGAAGCTCGCGATCTGAATTCAGGCGAGGCTGGCGGCCCTCCCATGCGGCCGTCCCTCCCATCACGACGAGGCTGAGATGAACGCGATCACGAAGCCCACCCTGGGCAGCTACGACGTCATCGACCACACCTACGACGTTGTCGTCGTCGGTGCCGGAGGGGCCGGGCTGCGCGCGACCCTGGGGATGGGCGCAGCCGGCCTCAAGACCGCCTGCCTTACGAAGGTCTTCCCCACCCGCAGCCATACGGTCGCCGCGCAGGGCGGCATCGGCGCGGCGCTCGGCAATATGGGCGAGGATGACTGGCGCTGGCACATGTACGACACCGTGAAGGGGTCGGACTGGCTCGGCGACCAGGACGCCATCGAATACATGTGCCGCAACGCCATCCCGGCAATCTACGAGCTTGAGCATTTCGGCGTCCCCTTCAGCCGCACCGAGGATGGGCGCATCTACCAGCGCCCCTTCGGCGGCCATATGAAGGAGTTCGGCAAATCCCCGGCGATGCGCGCCTGCGCCGCCGCCGACCGCACCGGCCATGCCATCCTGCACACGCTGTATCAGCAGAGCCTGAAGCATGAGGTCGAGTTCTTCGTCGAATATATCGCGCTGGACCTCATCATGGATGAGGAAGGCGTCTGCCGCGGCGTGACGGCCTGGTGCCTGGATGACGGCTCGATCCATCGTTTCCGAGCGCAGACGGTGGTGCTCGCGACCGGCGGTTATGGCCGCGCCTATCAGAGCTGCACCTCCGCCCATACCTGCACCGGCGACGGCAACGGCATGGTGATCCGCGCCGGCCTGCCCATGCAGGACATGGAATTCGTGCAGTTTCACCCGACCGGCATCTTCTCCGCCGGCTGCCTGATAACCGAGGGCGCGCGTGGCGAGGGCGGCTACCTCACCAATAGCGAGGGCGAGCGCTTCATGGAGCGGTACGCGCCGACCGCCAAGGACCTGGCGAGCCGGGACGTGGTGTCACGCTCGATGACCATCGAAATCAACGAGGGACGCGGCTGCGGTCCCAACAAGGACCACATCCTGCTCCATCTGGAGCATCTCGGCGCCGCGCTGCTGCATGAGCGGCTGCCCGGCATCTCCGAGACCGCGCGGGTCTTCTCGGGCACGGATGTGACCAAGGAGCCGATCCCGGTGCTGCCGACCGTGCACTACAACATGGGCGGCATCCCGACGAATTATCACGGCGAGGTACTATCCCCTACGCCGAGCGATCCGGACCGCGTGGTGCGCGGCCTGATGGCGATCGGCGAATGCGCCAGCGTCTCGGTGCATGGCGCGAACCGCCTCGGCACCAATTCGCTGCTCGACCTAGTGGTCTTCGGCCGCGCCGCCGCGCATCGCGCCGCCGAGACGATCCAGACCGGCGCCACCCAGGCGCCGCTCCCGCCACGCGCCGGCGAGGCGTCGATCGCGCGCTTCGATGACGTGCGGCACGCGAAAGGCGCGACCCGCGTCTCCGAGCTGCGTGTAGATCTGCAGCGTGCGATGCAGTCCCACGCCGCCGTCTTCCGCAACGCCAAGAGTCTGACCTTGGGCGTCGAGAAGGTGCAGAAGATCTGGAGCGGCATGGCCGATATGGGTGTCAGCGACCGCAGCCTGATCTGGAACTCGGATCTGGTGGAGGCGCTGGAACTGCAGAACCTCATGGGCAATGCGATGGTGACCATGGTCGGCGCGGAAGCCCGCCATGAGAGCCGTGGCGCCCACGCGCATGACGACTATCCCGATCGCGACGACAAGAACTGGATGAAGCACACCCTGGCCTGGTGTGACGACTCCGGTGCGGTGAAGCTCGATTATCGGCCGGTCAAGATGCAGACCCTGACCAACGAGGTCTCCGTCTTCCCGCCGCAGAAGCGCGTGTATTGAGGCTGATGGCCATCGCAACCACCTCGTCATGCTCGGCGAAGGCCGAGCATCCACGCCTTACGCGCGTCACGAAGGCGGGGCCGCCCGCGGCAAGGCGTGAATCCCATGCCTTCGCATGGGATGACGTCGTGCTTGCTCATCCGGCGCGGATCACTCCCGCCCGCATCGACTCCTAGGAGATCCCGGAAATGGTTGAGTTCACCCTTCCGAAGAACAGCAAGGTCGTCGAGGGTCAGCGCTACAAGGCGCCGGCCGGCGCCAAACGCGTGCGCGAATTCAAGATCTATCGCTGGAACCCCGACGACGAAAAGAACCCGCATACCGATATCTACGAGATCGATCTCGATGATTGCGGGCCGATGGTTCTCGACGCGCTGATCAAGATCAAGAACGAGGTCGACGGCACGCTGACCTTTCGCCGCTCCTGCCGTGAAGGCATTTGCGGTAGCTGCGCCATGAATATCGACGGCACGAATACCCTTGCCTGCCTCAAGCCGATCGAGGATTGCCGTGGCGCGGTCAGGATCAATCCGCTGCCGCATATGGCGGTGATCAAGGATCTCGTGCCCGACCTCAGCCAGGCCTACGCCCAATATCGCAGCGTCGAGCCCTGGCTGCAGTCCGACACGCCGCCGCCACCGGATGCCGAGCGGCTGCAGAGTGTGGAGGAGCGCTCCAAGCTCGACGGGATGTGGGAATGCATCCTGTGTTTCTGCTGCACCACAAGCTGCCCCAGCTACTGGTGGAACGGCGACCGCTATCTCGGGCCGGCCGTGCTGCTCGCCGCCTATCGCTGGATCGCCGATAGCCGCGACGAGCATAAGGGCGAGCGGCTGGACGCCCTGCAGGATCCGTTCAAGCTCTACCGCTGCCACACCATCATGAACTGCGCCGAGACCTGTCCCAAGGGGCTGAACCCCGCCCAGGCGATCGGCGAGATCAAGAAGCTCATGGTGCAGCGCCAAGGCTAAGGCCGGGCGCGCACCGCTTCAACTCGCATGTTCAGAGGAAATCTCACGACGGGCCGCGGCCGGGTAGCCGCCTGGTCCGACTCGCTCGTGATGGACCATTCCTTCGTCCGCTTCGTCTTCGCGAATTGGGCGGAGGTGGCGCCGAAGCGAATGTATCGCTGCAACCATCCGCATGCCTGGCGGCTGGCCGCGGCGCAGCGCAAGCTCGGCATCAAGACGGTCATCAATCTGCGTGGCAAGCGGTTCTGCGGATCCGACGCGCTGTCGCGCGAGGCAGCGGCGAAACTCGGGCTGCACCATATCGACATGGCGTTCGAGAGCCGTGGCGCGCCGCACAAGGAGCGCATTCTGCGTTTCGCCTCGATCCTGGAAACCCTGGTCGAGCCGGCGATCATGCATTGCAAGTCGGGCGCGGACCGCACCGGACTTGCCGCCGGCCTCTATCTGGTGATGCGCGGCGGCACCAGCGCGGATGCCCTGAACCAGCTCTCCTGGCGCTTCGGCCATTGGAGCAATGCCCGCACCGGCATCCTCGATGCATTTTTCCTGCTCTACGCGAGAGAGGCGGAAGGCCGAATCCCGTTTTTGGATTGGGTGAAGACCGAGTATGACGAAGCGGCCCTCCGCCGGGACTTTATCGCCGGCGGCCTCTCAGCCTTCGTCGTGGACCGGGTGCTCCGGCGCGAATAGCAGAAGCCGGGAGTGTTCCTCGGATGGCCTTGCCTGCAGTCGATCTAAGCGATGACGCAGCGGATTGGGCGCGCTCACGCGGGGCCTTTCCGGCGCGCAGCCTCGCGGCGGGGGGAATCCTCGTCGGGCTGACGGTGCTTGCCCTGAAAGTTGCGGCCTGGTGGCTGACGGGCAGCGCCGCGCTTTATTCCGACGCGCTCGAATCCGTGGTCAACGTCGCCGGCGCGGTGGTCGCTTTCTGGACGCTGACGATCGCCGCGCGCCCGGCCGATCACGATCACCCCTTCGGCCACGACAAGGCGGAATTCTTCTCGGCCGTGGTCGAGGCGCTGCTGATCATCCTCGCGGCGGGCTCGATCCTCTTCCACGTCTGGTTCGATCTCAAGCTCGGCCACAGCCTGTCGGCGCCACTCTCCGGGATGGGCATCAACCTGGTCGCGACCGCGTTTAACGGCGCCTGGTCGGCGGTGCTGTTCCGCCAGGGACGGCGGCTGCGCTCCCCTGCTTTGCTGGGCGACGCACGGCATCTCGCCTCGGACGTGGTAACCTCAGGCGGTATTCTCCTCGGCCTTTGCCTCGTCCTGGCCACCGGGATCCTGTGGCTCGATTCGGCCCTCGCCGCCGCGACCGCGGTCTATATCCTGTGGTCTGGCCTTCGCATGCTGCGCAGTTCCGTCAGCGGCTTGATGGATGCGGCGCCGGATGCCGAAACCCTGGCGCGCATCCGCTACCTCGTCAGCACCCATGCCGACGGCGCCTTGGAAGCCCATGACCTGCGGACACGTCAGGCGGGCCGGCTGACCTTCCTCCAGTTTCACCTCGTCGTGCCAGGTGCGATGCCAGTGGATCAGGCGCATGACATCTGCGACCGGATCGAAGCCGCGCTGCGTGCCGAAATGGAGGGTCTTGTCGTCACCATCCATGTCGAGCCGGAACGAAAGGCGAAGCATACCGGCGTTGTGGTTCTGTAACGGCCTCACCGCCGCATCGCCACAACGCCACCACAGGAAGGTGCCAATTCGGCCTCGGGGCCGATCTAGGTCTCAGAAGCAAACCGTAGCGCGATGGGTGATGCCGGAACTCGCATGCACACCCAGATGTTGCGGTCACTAGGACAAGGAGAGCCTTAACCATGAAGACCAAGCTGACCACGCTCGCCGCATTGGCTGGCCTAACGCTACTCGGCGCCTGTACCGATCCCTATAGCCCCGGCCAGCGCGCCCTCGGCGGCGCGGCCATCGGCGCGGGAAGTGGGGCCGTCATCGGTGGCATCGCAGGCGGCGGCCAGGGTGCCGGTATCGGAGCATTGATCGGTGGCGCAGTCGGCGCCGCTGGCGGCGCCGCCACAACACCCCAGCGGCCTCAGTACTATAACAACGGCGGCTATTACGGCGGCTACTAGCGTCGCGGCGGGGTCCGGCGACCAGCAGCCGGACCCTAACCCGCTATGCCTGCAACTCCGCCAAGGCCACGGCCCCCTGGCGCTTAGCAACTGCCGCGACTCGACCGCCGTCATGGGCCGAAATCATGACCATGTCGCCGGCCATCATCATATTGGAAGCGTCGGCGAAGAAGCCCTGACCGCCGATATCGTCAAGCGCGTCCGCCCCGGCCTTGTAGTGCCAAAGCGTAAAGCCATTCGCATAGGCGAGAACGCAAAGGTTCCGGAGAGCGAAGGACATTGGTCCCATCCTTTATCTCTATGAACTTAATCCTGAGAGATTTACGTCAGGAATTAATTCTTGTTAAAATGTTAGTGTCTTAAAAAAATTCCCGAGACCGCTCTGTCGCTTTAACGGGTTTTGCGGGCTTTTCGGATTCTACAGATTGTGCTCACAGGCTAAGTATGTTTCGGCGACCGCAGGTTTGTCTCTGCGGATCAAGCGGCCTCTCCGCCAATGGAATAGCCCAGAATTTTATACCGCCTCAAAGACCCTTTCTGGTCGTCGCGAAGGCAAATATCGCAAAATAGAGACGGTTAGGAGGGACACTCGTTACCATAACGAAATAACTAACGTTAGCGAAGGAGATTTTCAAGCTCGACGCAAGGAAAATTATCTTATTTTCGGCCAGGACGATCTTCGTCAGAGTGCCGCTCCGGCAGGCGGGCCGAGCGTGATGGGATTTTGAATGCGGCATGAAGACGTCTGGCGCGCCATCGATACGCTGGCAGCGGAACGTGGGCTCTCTGCCTCAGGCCTGGCTCGCCGCGCAGGCCTGGATGCGACCACCTTCAACCCGTCCAAACGAGCGACCCAAACGGGCCGCGAGCGCTGGCCAAGCACCGAAAGCGTCTCCAAGGTTCTCGAAGCGGCTGACGCCACGCTCGAGGAGTTCGCCGCCCTCGTGAGCGGTGCGCGGGCGCTGCCCGCGGGTTCCCGGCCAGCGACCCGGCGCCTCCCCCTCATCGGCCTGGCCCAAGCGACGTTGCCCGGCTTTTTCGACGACACCGGCAATCCGACCGGCAGCGACTGGGATGAGGCGGGCTTGCCCGAAGTGCTCGATCCGCGCGCCTATGCCATCGAGGTTGGCGGCGATGCGCTGGAGCCGGTGTATCGTGACGGTGACATTGTGATCGTCTCGCCCCTCGCCCCGATCCGGCGCGGCGACCGCGTGGTGCTGCGGGATCGCAAGGGCCGTTTCCTGGTCCGTCAGATCGCCCGCCGCTCGGCGCGGAGCGTGGACGCCCGGTCGCTCAACCCGGCGCGCGGCGATGTCAGCCTGCCGGTGGATGCGATTCTGTGGATGCATCGCATCGTCTGGGCGAGCCAATAATGTTTACCGCGCCCGGCGCTAGTTCTCCCCAGGCGGAATCGCCCCACATGCCTCGCATGTCCCGCCGCCAGATCGATGTCACACCGGAGCTTCTGCTCCGTGCCTATCGGGCGGGTTTGTTCCCGATGGCCGAAACGCGCGGCAGCCCGAGGCTCTATTGGCTCGACCCTGAGCTGCGCGGCGTGCTCCCGCTCGATACCTTCCATTTGCCGCGCCGCCTGCGCCGGACCGTCCTGTCCGGCGAGTTCCAGGTAACGGCCGACCGCGCCTTCGCCGAGGTGCTGCATCTCTGCGCCGAAACCGGGCCGCGCCGCGCCGATACCTGGATCAATCCGGAGATCGAGCGGCTGTTCTGCGAGCTGCATATGATGGGCTATGGCCATAGTATCGAATGCTGGTCCGGGAACCGGCTGGTGGGCGGGCTTTATGGCGTGGTCCTTGGCGGTGCGTTCTTTGGGGAGAGCATGTTTTCCCGCGCGAGAGACGCCTCCAAAGTAGCCCTGGTCCAGCTTGTCGCGCGGCTTCGGCTGGGTGGCTTCACGCTCCTCGACACCCAGTTCGTGACCGATCACCTGGCGCAATTCGGCACCATCGAGATCGCCCGACAGGATTACCGCGACCGGCTCGAAAGGGCGTTGCGGATCGACGCGCGTTGGGTCGAGACGATCGACGCGGATCTTCTCAACCGTATCGTTACGGAATTGGAGTAGCATCGCCTCATGCAATCCCTCCCCTCTGGCCTGATCTTGCGTCGGCTCGTGTTCGGCGCCGCCGGTGCCCTTTGCGTCGCGACCGGTGCCGCGGCGCAGGAGTATCCCTCGATCCTGCCGATGCGGGACGCGACCATCGTCTATGATGTCCAGAGCACCGGAAGCGGTGCGTTGCGGGTCGAAGCGGATATCTCAGCCGCCAACCAGAAGCTGCGGCTATCGGAAGTCGGCCGGCCCGACTACCTGCTGATCGACCGGGGCGCCGAACAGGTCATCCTGGTGTCGCCTGATAAGGGCATGAGCTTCGCCGTCGCGACCGGCGGCTTCCTGCACCGCCAGCTCGACCCTGGGTCGAACCTCCATTTCAGCCGCGCCGGCACCCGCAGCGTCGCCGGCATCGCCTGCACCGTCTGGCGGATCGAGGGGCCGCATGGCGCTGGCGATAGCTGCATCACCAATGACGGCATTATCCTGAGCGCCGAGGGCAAGGGCGACAAGCCTGACAGTTCCGGCCGGATCCCGTCCGGCCGCGTCACGGCGCTGAGTGTGAACTATGTCGATCAGCCGCCCGATCTGTTCGATCCGCCCGACGGCATGCCAACGGTCAATCTTCCGCCGAGCCTGTTTCAAAGCATGGTTTCGGGCATCACGGGGCTGTCGGGACCTTAAGCCTAGTGTCTTTGGTCTGAACGGCGCTCCAAAGATCGGTCATGGCATGCGAAGGCGGGGCGGCCCCCCGCATGCCATCCACGCCTGCCTTCGTTCGGGCAAACAAAGGCGTGGATGCTCGGCCTTCGCCGAGCGTGACGTGATGGAATGAGCATGGTCGCAAACCAAACGCATCCCGCTCGAGGCGCCCGTCCGTCCCAACGCCTCGAGAACGTCAGCCGCCGACCTGCCTGATCCAATCCGGCAGGCTGTAGTAGTTGGTGATGCGAGCGACCTTACCGTCCCGCACCTCGAAGAAGGCGCCGGCCGGCAAGACATAGGTCTGGCCCTTTGCCTCCGGCAGCCCCTCATCGGTGCCGATGTAGCTGCCATGGACAGTGAATTCCGCCGCGCCACTACCGGGCGGGCCGGTTAGGATCACCAGATTCTCCAGCCGCTCCCTGTAACAGCGCGTCATGTGGTCGACGAAGCGGCCAAACGCCTCCCGCCCGACCTGTCGCTCGCCCTGGTTGATGTCGTGGACGACATCCTCGGTGAGCAAAGCGAGAAACGCCGCCTTGTCGCCCGCGTTGAAGGCTCGGTAGTAAGCCTCGATTACCCGCGCCGTCTCGCTCATTCCGGATCCAACCCTCTCGCTCGCTCGCCTTGCCCTGGCGCCTGAGGGGCCGTAAGGGAGTGGCCCCGTAGCGTGGCGAGCCCATGAACCCGAGTTCGATGGACCAGTGCAAGCCCCCCGTCGAAGGGGCTTCATCGATGGCCAAGCCCCTGAGCTTCCAGGCCATAATTCTGCGCCTGCACGAGTATTGGTCGGCGCAAGGCTGCGTCATCCTGCAACCCTATGACGTCGAGATGGGCGCCGGTACGTTTCACCCGGCGACGACCTTGCGGGCGCTCGGTCCGCGGCCGTGGAAAGCCGCCTATGTGCAGCCGAGCCGCCGCCCGACCGATGGGCGATACGGCGAAAACCCGAACCGGCTTCAGCACTATTACCAATATCAGGTGCTCATGAAGCCGAGCCCGGCGGATGCCCAGGCGCTGTTGCTCGGCAGCTACCGCGCCATCGGCATCGACACCGCCCTGCACGACATTCGCTTCGTCGAGGATGACTGGGAGAGCCCGACCCTGGGCGCCTGGGGCCTCGGCTGGGAAGTGTGGTGCGACGGCATGGAGGTGACGCAATTCACCTATTTCCAGCAGGTCGGCGGCATCGCCTGCGAATTGCCGAGCATGGAACTGACCTACGGGCTTGAGCGGCTGGCGATGTACGTCCAAGGCGTCGAGCGCGTCTATGACCTCGATTTCAACGGTCAGGGCGTGAGCTATGGCGATATCTTCCTGCGCGCCGAGCGGGACTACAGTCGCTACAATTTCGAGGTCGCGAATACCGAGATGCTGATACGGCATTTCGCGGATGCCGAGGCCGAGTGCGCCAGCCTGCTCAGCTGCAAGCTGGCGCAGCCGGCGTACGACCAATGCATCAAGGCGAGCCACCTGTTCAACCTGCTCGACGCTCGCGGCGTCATCAGCGTGACGGAGCGCGCGGCCTATATCGGCCGGGTCCGTGCGTTGGCTCGTGGCTGCGCCGAGGCCTGGCTGGCGGGTGAAGTTTGATGGCGTCGGCCGATCCACCGGCTAGCCCACCGCTACGGCCGGGCTCGGTCCATGCCTGAGCTCCTGCTCGAACTCTTCTCCGAGGAGGTCCCGGCGCGCATGCAGCAGCGCGCCGCCGAGGACCTCAGCCGTCTCTTGACCGAAGCCCTGGCCACTCTCGCCCCCACTACGACACGCGTGCTGTATGGCCCCCGGCGGATCGCCTGGATCGGCACGGTGGCCGCCGAGGTTCCGGCCGCCACAACCGACGAACGCGGACCGAAGCTCGCCGCGCCAGAGCAAGCGGTCGCCGGCTTTCTCCGCAAACACGGCGCCGCGCGCGACGATCTGCGCGAGGAGGGTGGCTACTGGCTGCTCACCAAGCGCACCGCCGGCCGCCCGGCCGAAGCGCTGATCGCCGAAGCAATCCCGGCCCTGTTGCGGCGCTTCCCCTGGCCGAAATCCATGCGCTGGGGCGGCACGAGTGCCTTCACCTGGGTCCGTCCGCTACGCCGGATCCTGTGCCTGCTCGATGGCACCGTCGTGCCGTTCGATCTCGCCCAAAGCGAGGATAACGGCCACGGATTGGCCAGCACCAACAAGACCGAAGGCCACCGTTTTCTTGCGCCCGGCGGCGTCGCCATCGCGTCAAGTGCCGACTACGAATCCGCCCTGCGCGCGCGCTTCGTGCTCGCCGACCCCGTCGAACGGCGAACGCAGATCGCCGAGGGTTTGGCGCGGGTCGCGGAGACCGCTGGATACCACATGGTACCCGACGATGGCCTACTCGATGAGGTGACCGGCCTAGTCGAATGGCCGGTGCCACTGCTCGGCCGCATCGATGCCGAATTCATGGAGCTGCCACCTGAGGTGAGACAGGTCTCCATGCGCGTGAACCAACGCTATTTCGCGCTCACCGACGCCTTCGGAAAACCCGCACCGGCCTTCGTCTTCGCCGCCAATATCGCGGCCCCGGATGGTGGCATGGCGATCGTCGCGGGCAACGAGCGCGTGCTGCGCGCGCGGCTATCGGATGCGCGGCATTTCTGGGATCTGGACCGCCGGGATACCCTTGCGTCGCGCCTCCCGGCCCTCGACCGCGTGACCTTCCACGCCAAGCTCGGCAATCAGGGAGAGCGCGTGTGGCGGATGGAAACGCTCGCCGGAATCATTGCGCCATTGGTAGGTGCGGACCCGGCGCAAGCGCGTCGTGCCGCGCAACTCGCGAAAGCTGATCTGACGACGGGAATGGTCGGCGAATTCCCCGAGCTTCAGGGCGCCATGGGCCGCTACTACGCGCTCCATGACGGCGAAACGATCGAAGTCTCCGATGCCGTGCGCGACCACTATGCGCCACGCGGGCCGCAAGACCCGACGCCGACCGCGCCAGTTTCGATAGCAGTGTCACTTGCCGAGAAGTTCGACATCCTCACGGGATTTTTCGCGATCGGCGAGAAGCCCTCCGGTTCGGGCGATCCTTATGCGCTGCGCCGCGCCGCCTTGGGCGTCCTGCGCCTCATCCGCGAGAACGACCTGCGGCTTGAACTGCGCCAACTGGTGCGGCATGCACACCAAGCATTCGCGCAGCCGACGGACAGCGAAGCCGCTCTCGCCGACGACGTGCTCGCCTTCATCGTCGAACGCCTCCGCGTGCAACTTCGCACCGAGGGCCGCCGTCACGACGTGCTCGCCGCTGCTTTCGCGGCCGCCAATGATGACGACCTCAATCGCCTGCTGCGCCGCGCCGATGCGGTCGAGGCTTTGCTCGGCACGACAGAGGGCGCGGATCTCCTTGCCGCCTACCGCCGCGCCGCCAACATCCTCCGCATCGAGGAGCGTAAGGCGCCACTGCCCGAGGGCCCGGTCGATACGATGCGGCTGACGCAACCTGAGGAAACGGCACTGGTGCAATCGCTCGACGCCGCCGAAGCGGCGATCGGGCCGCGCCTTGCCGACGAGGATTTCTCGGGCGCCATGGCGGCGCTCGCGCGGTTGCGTGCCCCGGTTGACGCCTTCTTCGAGGCGGTCATCGTTAATACCGACGTGCCTGAACTGCGGGACAATCGGCTGCGGCTGCTCAAGCGGCTGCGCGGCACGATGGATCGAGCCGCAGACTTCTCGCGACTAGAAACCACGGGAGCCGTGTAATGGCTGATGTGATGACGAAGTGGGTCTACAACTTCGGGGCCGGCCATAACGAGGGCCGCGCCGAAATGCGCAACCTGCTCGGCGGCAAGGGGGCAAACCTGGCGGAGATGGCCGGGATCGGCCTGCCGGTGCCGCCCGGTTTCACCATCACAACTGATCTCTGCACGGCCTTCTACGACAATGGCCGCAAATACCCGGATGATCTCGACGCCCAGGTACGCAGCGCCCTGGCGCGGGTCGAGGAGGCCGTCGGCCTGAACTTCGGCGATCCGGCCAAGCCATTGCTCGTCTCGGTACGTTCGGGCGCGCGCGTGTCGATGCCCGGCATGATGGATACGGTGCTCAACCTCGGCCTGAACGACGAGACGGTGCGCGGACTGGAAGCGGCATCGGGCGACAGCCGCTTCGCCTGGGACAGCTATCGCCGCTTCATCCAGATGTTCGGCAGCGTCGTACTCGGCGTCGATCACCACCGCTTCGAGGAGATCATCGAGCAAGCCAAGATCGATGCCGGCGTGGTGGAAGACACCGCGCTGACCTCCCATCAATGGGAGGAAGTCGTCGAGGCCTACCAGGATCTCGTGCTGAACGAGACCGGCGCCCCCTTCCCCCAGGATCCGCAGGCCCAGCTATGGAGCGCGATCGGCGCGGTCTTCGGCAGCTGGATGAACCCGCGCGCCATCACCTATCGCCGGCTGCACGACATCCCCGCCGAGTGGGGCACCGCCGTCAATGTGCAGGCGATGGTCTACGGCAATATGGGCCAGGACTGCGCGACGGGCGTGTGCTTCACCCGCGATCCCTCGACCGGCGAGGACATCTTCTACGGCGAGTTCCTGGTCAATGCGCAGGGTGAGGATGTCGTCGCCGGCATCCGTACCCCGCAACCGCTATCCAAGGCGCGTGCGAAACCCGGCGAGGTCAGCATGGAGGAGGCACTCCCCCAGGCCTATGCCGAGCTGCTGAAGGTCCGCGAAACGCTGGAGCAGCACTATCGCGACATGCAGGACATCGAGTTCACCGTGCAGAGCAACACGCTCTACATGCTGCAAACCCGCAACGGAAAGCGCACGGCCACCGCCGGGCTGCGCATGGCAGTCGAAATGGCTCAGGCCGGGCTGATCGACAAGCCGGAAGCGGTGCGGCGCATCAACCCGGCCTCGCTCGACCAACTGCTGCATCCGATGCTCGACCCCGATGCGAAGCGGACGCTCTTTGGCCGTGGCTTGCCCGCGAGCCCGGGTGCCGCTTGCGGCATCGTCGTCTTCTCCTCCGATGAGGCCGAGATGCGGGCGCAGAAGGGCGAGGCGGTCATTCTCGTTCGCATTGAAACGAGCCCCGAGGACATCCACGGCATGCATGCCGCCCGCGGCATCCTCACCACGCGCGGCGGCATGACCAGCCATGCGGCGGTGGTGGCCCGCGGCATGGGCCGCCCCTGCGTCTCGGGCGCCGGCGGCGTCGCGGTCGATTACGGCACGCAGACCCTCTCGGCCGGCGGCCGCACCGTGCGCGGCGGCGAGACCATCACGCTGGACGGCGCAACCGGCGAGATCTTCGTCGGCGCCGTGGCGATGATCGAGCCCGCGCTTTCGGGCGACTTCGGCATCCTGATGGGCTGGGCCGACGAGATCCGCACCCTCGCGGTGCGCGCCAATGCCGAGACCCCGCTCGACGCCGAAACGGCGCGCAAGTTTGGCGCCGAGGGCATCGGCCTCTGCCGCACCGAGCATATGTTCTTCGACCCCACCCGCATCGGCGCCGTGCGCCAGATGATCATGGCGGGCGACGAGGCGGGGCGACGCGTCGCGCTCGAGAAGCTGATGCCCTTCCAGCGAGACGATTTCATCTCGCTCTTCCGCATCATGGTCGGGCTGCCGGTGACCATCCGCCTGCTCGACCCGCCGCTGCATGAATTCCTGCCGCATGGCGAGCAGGAGCTGGCCGAGGTGGCGCAGGCGATCGGCGTCGATACGTCCGTGATGCGCCAGCGCGCGGCGGATCTCTCGGAAGCCAATCCGATGCTCGGCCATCGCGGCTGCCGCCTCGGCATTACCTATCCCGAGATCTACGAAATGCAGGCCCGCGCCATCTTCGAGGCGGCGCTGGCGATCGTGGCCGAGGGCGGCGAAGCACCGGTGCCGGAGATCATGATCCCGCTGGTGGGCAGCAAGCGCGAATTGGAGATCACCCGCGCCCAGGTCGATCGCATGGCCGAGCAGGTCTTCGCCGCCGCCGGACAGCGGATCGAGTATCAGGTCGGCACCATGATCGAGCTGCCGCGCGCAGCTTTGCTCGCCGACCGCATCGCGATCGATGCCGACTTCTTCAGCTTCGGCACCAACGACCTGACCCAGACCGCTTTCGGGCTTTCGCGCGACGACGCCGGCAAGTTCCTGCCGAAATATGTCGAGAGCGGGATCTTTGAGAAGGACCCCTTCGTCTCGCTCGATCGTGATGGCGTCGGCCTGCTGGTGCAGATCGCGGTCGAGAAAGGGCGGGCGACGAAACCGAAGCTCAAGCTCGGCATTTGCGGCGAGCATGGCGGCGATCCGGCCTCGATCGCCTTCTGCCAGGAGGTCGGGCTCGACTATGTTTCCGGTCGCTCGGTCAAGGTGTTCCAGCTCCGTGGGCCATAAAAGTGTTAGAAAACGGCGACTCTTTCTGGGAAGGCTCGATGATTATCCGGAACAGTCGGCCCTAGAGAGGGCGTAAAAGTGCCGTAGAGCGAAAGTCTTCCCGGGAAAGCTCGAATGAGCTGAACGAGATATTTAATTCTCTTGTTTGGGAGATGAGACATAGAAATGTCGACCCCCGAGCTAGAATCCGCGAAGGACACGAGGCCACATCTCAAGTCCCTCGCGCTCGTGCACAAGGCTGAATGATTTCAAAGCTCTCATCCTATCAAGATAACCAGCTATATTGTCCCATCGATCCGCGGCCGTTGGCATTTCGCGTGACCAGCGCATAAGCATGGTCGCATGAAAATCGACGGCACTGAGGCTCTTGCCCGCAATGTAGGGCGTTTCCCGCAGCCGTGCATCGACACGCTCCCAAACCCTCTCGATGCGCACACGCGCATGCGCCTTCACCGCCTCGACCGCTTCGGCTCCTCCAACCTCATCGGCGTAGAACCACGCACGGTAGAGCGGCTGCAGCGTATTGGCAAAATAAACCATCCACTGCAGGTAGTCTGACCGCTCCGGCGCTCCTTGCGGAATATCGAGGTCGCCCGCCGGATGGCGCTCCGCCAACATCAGCGCAAGCGCGGCGGACTCGAAGTACCGCGCACCACCCACGACGAGCGTTGGAACCGTTCCGTCGGGGTTGATCCGAAGGTATTCGGGGCTCTTGTGGGCCTTGGTGACGAAATCTATCAAGCGAGCCTCGAAGGAAACGCCAAGATGGATCAGAATCCAGTGGATCGCCAGGCTTGCCCTGCCCGGCGAATAATAGAGAGTGTACATCGTGTTCCTCAAACGGGGCTATTCGCGCAATCCGGCAAGACGCAGGCACTCGGCAAGATGCTCGCGGTCACCTTCGCTAAAGAGGGTTCTGGCGACGAGGTAGCCTATCGTCGCGTCGGGTTGAATTGCCAAACACTGCGCCACCAACTCCCGAGCGCGTTCGACGAAGCCCAACTTCGCGCAGCATCCCGCCATCATGGCAGTCTCGCCCGCGCCCGTTGGTGCGCCCCGATCAAAGTTGGCCAAGGCTTCCCCGTATTGATATAGCGCGAACTGGGCGACCCCGAGCACCCGCCAGTACCAAGAAGGTCCGAAATATGGGTCTATGCAGCGGGCATAATGTAGGTG
>NZ_LMUQ01000064.1:182895-186925 GCF_009765865.1 Acidisoma sp. L85 | reverse complement strand
AGCCCATACCGCGTGCCGGTCGCCCGCCTGGCCGCCGCACAGGCCGCACTCGGCGTGTCACGTGACCGCACTGCCTGAACTGTGACAAACACGGCCATCTTCTGACCATTCTCCGGGGGTTTTCTACGACTTAACGAGGGTTCGGCGGGCAATCCCTGTCCCGCCGTCCTGGTTAGAGCAAGGAGTCAGAAGACCGATGAGCCAGGCGATGAGTTCGTCTCAGTTTTCCGGTCTGCCCCTGATTTCGGTCGTCGTTCCGGTCAGGAACGAGGCGCCGAATATCCTGCCGCTGATCGGCGAGATCCGCGCGGCCCTCATCGGGACGCCCTACGAGATCATCTATGTCGATGATGGCAGCACGGACGAAACCCCTCAGCGTCTGCGTCAGGCTCTCGCCGAGGGCGCGCCGCTGCGCATCATCCGCCACCGCACCAGCGGCGGGCAGAGCTCCGGTGTTGTCAACGGCGTGAAACATGCGCGTGGCACCTGGATCGCGACCCTGGACGGCGACGGCCAGAACGACCCAGCGGCCATCCCCGAGATGCTGTTACGTGCGCAGCGCGAGGAGAAGGCCGGGACGCAACCGATCCTGATCGCCGGCTGGCGCCAGAAGCGGCGCGACAGCTCGGCCAAGCGTCTTGGCTCGCGCTTCGCCAATAAGGTGCGCGCGGCCATCCTGAAGGACGCGACGCCCGATACGGGTTGCGGCCTGAAAGTGTTCCGGCGCGACGCGTTCCTGGAAGTGCCGCATTTCGATCACATGCACCGCTACCTGCCGGCGCTGTTCATCCGCGCGGGTGGCCGGGTGATCTCGGTTCCGGTCAATCACCGGCCGCGCACCGAGGGTAAGTCGAATTACAACAACTTCCAGCGCCTGCGGGTCGGCATCGTCGATCTCGCCGGAATGTATTGGCTGCAGCGCCGCTGGAAGCATCCCGAGGTTGAGACCACGCCGCTGGAAATCGGCATCCCCAGGGTGGCGGCTGAAACAGCCCTCCTCGACACCGCGACGGCCGCTGATCATACACTCGGCACGGCAACGATAGGACAGCGGGCATGAGCGCGCATTCCGGCCCCGCTATCTCCGGCGCGAGCGCGCGGCCGGAGGCTTGGCGGCTCTTCGTCAAGCCGCTCGGCCTACTGGTCGGGCTGGTGATCGCGGGCGTCGTGCTCAAGACGCTGGCCGGCGGCGTCAAGGGCGGTTTTCTCCAGCACTACGTCATGGGCCATGGGCTTCAGGGCGAGATCGTCTTCGTGGCGGCGGGCGCGTTGCTTTGCGCCGCCGGATTGCCTCGGCAGGCCGTGGCCTTCGCTGGCGGCTATGCTTTCGGCCTCAAGCTTGGTCTGGCGCTTGCCATGGTGGCGCAGGTTACCGGCTGCGTGATCGACTTCTTCTGGGCGCGAGCCTTCGCGCGGGAGTGGGTGCGCGGGCGTCTTGGTAGCCGACTGGCTTGGCTCGATCGCAAGCTTGGCTCGCAGCCCTTCACCGCGTCGCTCACTCTTCGGCTACTACCGGTCGGCAATAACGTCGTGCTGAACCTGCTGGCGGGGCTGTCATCGGTGCGGCCGCTACCGTTCTTTCTTGCCTCGGTCCTGGGCTATCTCCCGCAGACCCTCGTCTTCGGGCTGCTCGGCAGCGGCGTGCAAGTGTCCCATACGACTCAGATCGCGCTTGGTATCGCCCTCTTCATAGCCTCTGCGGGACTTGGCGTTGTGTTGATGCAGCGGTCTCGCCGGTTGGAGCCTTCGCTGGCTTAAGGACTGCGTTCGGGCGTGATGATCACTGCGGTCCAAGGATCCGTCATGGCACGCGAAGGCGTGGATGCCCGGCCTTGGCCGAGCATGACCTAGTGGGACATACCGCTCCAGATTCTGCCCGAGCGCGTATAAACATATGTTTATACGCGCTCGACCATTTCTAGCACTTCGGCCGGCGTCATGCCACTCTGTCGTAGCGCCCGCAGGCTGAGCGACCCGTCCCGCTTTGCCAACCGGCGACCAGTGCTGTCCAGCATAAGCGGATGATGAGCGTAGCGCGGTTCGGGCCAACCCATGAGCACCTGTAGCAAACGGTGGATGTCGGTCGCGGCGCGTAGGTCCTCGCCTCGGGTGACGACGCTGACTCCTTGAAACGCATCGTCATGAGTCACGCAGAGATGGTAGCTCGCGGGCGTCTCCTTGCGCGACAGCACGACATCGCCGAAGGCGGCGGGATCGCAGCGGATCGTCCCACACCCATCTTCCTCGTAGGTCAGCGGTCCGGTGGTAGCGACCGCGTCGTTCATACGCAGCCGCCAGGCATGGGGCTCGCCCCGGGCGATGCGGGCGGCGGCAAGCGCCAAAGGAATAGCGGCGCAGATTCCCGGGTAGATCGCACCCTCCGGCCCATGCGGCGCCGCATCCGCCGCAGAGATTTCCCGGGCAATCTCTTCGCGCGTGCAGAAGCATGGGTACAGCAAACCCCGGCTCCGCAGAGCATCGAGAACCCGAGCGTATTCCGCGAAATGCTCCGACTGGCGGCGCGGCTCGCTATCCCAGTCGAGACCCAACCACGCGAAATCCTCGAGGATCGCGGCCTCATATTCCGGCTTGCAGCGAGTGGTGTCGATGTCCTCTATTCGCAGGAGGAAGCGGCCCCCAGCCTCCCTCGCGCGCCGCCAGGCAAACAGGGCCGTGCGAGCGTGGCCGGCGTGCAGCAGCCCGGTGGGACTCGGGGCGAAACGCGTGACGATGGGTGCGGAGCTTAGCGAAGTCTTCACCGCGTACTAGTCACCGGTCGTCTCGTCGTATCACAACACATGCCTGTTGGATGACGATATCGAGTTTCTGTCTTCAGGTCTGTAGGGCACAAGGGCGTTGCCGTCATCGATCTCCGGTCCACACCCTACAGGAATTACGGAAATGTCTGTTCTGAGCGGCCCCCGCTTCGGTCCAACCGCCGGTGGCCGGGCGCAGGGTCTCGTGGTGCTATGTCATGGCGTCGGGTCGGATGGTGACGACCTCATCTCTCTTGCGCCCATGCTGGCGGCGAAGCTGCCCAATATCCTCTTCGCCTCACCGCACGGACCGGAGCCCTACGACATGGCGCCGTCCGGCCGGCAATGGTTCAGCCTCGCCGACCGAAGGCTTGCGCCGATGGAGGCCGGGGTGCGGATCGGGCGTCAGGCGCTGGACCAATACGTCGATGCTACGCTCGCCGAATTGCATCTCCCAGCAACCGCCTATGCGCTCGCTGGTTTCAGCCAGGGCGCGATGGTGGCGCTGTTCGCGGGGCTGCGGCGAGCCGCCGCGCCGCGTGCCATTCTCGCCTATTCCGGCATGCTGCTTGGTCCCGACAAACTTGCCGAGGAGATGGCCAATCACGCGCCGGTTCTGATGGTGCACGGCGAACAGGACGAGGTCGTACCGGCCAATATGAGCCGCATGGGCGCGAAGGTGCTCGAACGCTTGGGTGTGCCCACGCACCTCGTTCTGCGACCAGACCTCGGCCACAGCATCGACAACGCGGGCGTCGCGGAGGGGGTTGCGGCCTTGGCTAAGGCTTTCGCGAGACCCGCCCCTGCCGCATGACGAGGGCGTGACACAAAGGGCGCGGTGCTTGCTCCGCCCGGTGGGCTTTGCAATAGTCGCTAACGGATTCGGCGGCGCACCACATCTGGCGGGTTGAGCGGCTTTTCACCCACCAGATATCGCCGCGGGTGAAGGAGCGGCGATTGCCTGACGGCGGCCAGCACTATCCAGCCTTGGTCCTGAACGCGGATTTCAGGCCTCTTTCTTATTTTCCGCTATCCGTCTGGTCCTGGCAGGATGCTGTCAAGGCGGTGTTCCTGGATCGCGTCTCCGTTCTCAATGAGTATGAGACCGAGGTTCACTCGCCGAGCCTGACGATGAAGCTGCCGAGCGTCATCGCGCTCAAGGACTATATCCCCTCCTCCCGGCGCCCCGCCTTCACGCGCTTCAACGTGTTTCTGCGAGACGGCTTCGCCTGCCAATATTGCGACGAGCGGTTCCCGACGCCGGAACTGACCTT
>NZ_LMUQ01000064.1:168946-182885 GCF_009765865.1 Acidisoma sp. L85 | reverse complement strand
ACGAAACCGAAGCTCAAGCTCGGCATTTGCGGCGAGCATGGCGGCGATCCGGCCTCGATCGCCTTCTGCCAGGAGGTCGGGCTCGACTATGTTTCCTGCAGCCCATACCGCGTGCCGGTTGCGCGTCTGGCCGCCGCACAGGCCGCACTCGGCGTGTCACGTGACCGCATTGCCTGAAGGTCGAAATGCCGTCTTGACGAAACCTAGAAATGATGGCCGCTGAGAAGCACCACGATCAAGATGATAGTCAGGATCGTTCCAATGCCGACGCCTCCGTGGCCGTAACTAGTGCGGCCGCCGCGATAGCCGTAGCCGATACCATCGCCGAAAAGATGACAGCCAAAACAATCAGCACAAAGAGCAGCATTAGAGGCATCACTATTTTGAGCGATAGGATGTCTCACGGTGACCCGTTCGTGCCCAGCGAAATCGGTAGCTGAACTCACTCCAAATTAAATACCCGTTCATGCGACGCTTATCGAGCGACGGCCCGCACCGGACGATTTGAATCATGGCGCTTATCCGCGGCGCGTACTGAGGCTCAGTTTGAGGCCGACCTACGCACCAGGAGAGGGTAGTTGTTCCTCTTATGATCCAGCTGACAGGCCTAAGCCTGCGCTGCCGTCAGAACACCGGCGGCAGCGCAGGCTTAAAGTCGGAACGATAGTAGGCGGCTTGCGAAGCCGCTCCGCGTTCAACTGTCGCGCGGGTCCCAAAGACGGCCGGAGAAGTCTGCTTCGTAACTCTTGCCCTTAGGATAGCTCACTAGTTCCATTTGCATTCCCCAGGGCGTAATGAAGTAGACCCAGTTCTCGCCGCCGCTAGGACCTTCGGTCTTGAACTCTGGTTCGCCAAAAATGCGCACACCCTTTTCGCGCAGGTAGTCCGTGGCTGACACGATATCGTCAACGTAGAAGGCAAGATGGTGTCCGCCGATGTCGCTGTTCCGTGGCTGGGTTTTGTTCTGATCGTCCGCCTCATATTGAAAGATCTCAAAGTTCGCGCCATTTTTGCATCGCACCAGGCGAATGTCGCGGATACGCGCCCTCGGGTCGACCCCGAGTTTATCGCGCATACGCGTGCCCTTGCTATCCTCCTGCGCGCCAAGCGAATAAAAAATCTCGCAACCAATGACATCACGAAAGAAGGTAACCGCCTCCTCAAGATCCGGCACGGTAAATCCGACGTGGTCTGTGCCCCGAAGGCCTGGAATACCAGATGGAGCCATAGTCATTCCCTCCAACGTTTTGAAATTCGCCGTTGCGGTGTCCCAACCGCAACGGCTGAGTGATGAGTGTCAGTGCGGCCAATGAAGCCGTTGGCACGGCTTCACGACAAACCGCGTTAGTTCACCGGCGTGGGACCCCGGGCGTCCCCACGATGCAGCTCATGCTGCAGCGCGTTGAGACCTGCGCCACCCGCCATATGGAACATGAGATCGTCCAGGCTAAGTTCTGAACGAGGGGCATCGAGCTCAACCTCGCCGCGCGCCAGAACCATGAAGTGATCGCCGACCATATAGGCGTGATGCGGGTTGTGCGTGATGAAAATCACACCGATCCCCTGCTCCCTCGCCGCCTGGGCGATGTAGCGCAGCACGATGCCCGATTGCGTCACGCCAAGCGCCGCCGTCGGTTCGTCGAGGATCAAGACGCGGGCGCCAAAGTGAATGGCGCGAGCAATCGCGACGACCTGCCGCTGGCCGCCGGAAAGCGTGCCGACGGGCTGCTCTAGATCGGACACGTTGATGCCCATCTGACGGAGTTCCACGTCTGTCTTATCCCACATCCCGGCGACATCCAAGCGCCGAAACGGCCAGGTGCCGGTGGTCATTTCCGAACCGAGGAAGAAATTCCGCCAGATCGACATAAGGGGAACCATCGCCAAGGTCTGGTAGACGGCGGAGATCCCGAGATCGAGAGCTTGGCGAGGCGAGGTAAAGTGCACGGGGTTACCGTCGACAGCATAGACGCCTTCGTCGTGACCATGGAGCCCGGCGATAATGCTGATGAGCGTGGACTTACCCGCTCCGTTGTCACCGAGAATGCAGGTCACCTCGCCTTGGCGAACGGATATGCTGACATCCTTCAGGGCACTGAAATTGCCATAGCTCTTGCCAACATTGCTGAGCTGAACGATGGGTGTTGAATTGCTCTTCGACATGTCATTTACCTCGAGCTTGCACGGGTTCGCAGCCAGCCGTTGAAGACCGTGGCCAGCAGCAGCATCGCGCCCACGAAGAACATAAACCAGTCGGGGTCCCAGTCGGCGTAGATCACGCCCTCCGTCGTCATGCCAAAAATAAAGGCGCCCAAAGCCGAGCCAATCGCTGAACCGTAGCCGCCGGTCAATAGGCAACCTCCGACCACCGCCGACGCAATGTATAGAAGTTCGTTGCCGATACCGGCGCCCGATTGCACGGTGTCATAGGCAAAGAGCATGTGCATGCCGGTGAACCAGACCGCAAGACCAACCAGCATGAACAGGCCGATCTTGACCTTCTTTACCGGGATACCGACGGCGCGCGCACTGTCGCCCTGCCCGCCCACTGCGAAGATCCAGTTGCCAACCTTGGTGCGCAGCAGGACCCAGGTGCCGAGAAGCGCGAAGATAATCCAATAAATGATGGCGATGCTGATCGTCACGCCACCGATTGTCAGGCTGGAAGCAAAGACGGCATGCGCCGAGTTGAAGCCGGTCATGCCGGAGATGTCGTCGGTTGCGACGTTGCCCGTCAGGAGCTTGGTGACAGCGATATTCAACCCCTGAAGCATCAAGAATGTCGACAATGTCACCAGGAAGCTATGAAGCTTGGTCTTGACCAGCAGATAGCCGTTGAGCGCACCGATTCCCAATGACAGGACCAAAGCGGCAAGGACACCAATCCACACATTGCCAAAGACCTCCGTCGTAAAAATGGCAGCGGCAAGGGATGAGGCGGTGACGGCAACTCCGGCGCTTAGGTCGAATTCCCCTCCGATCATGAGGAGCGCGACCGCCACCGCCGGAATCCCCAGAGTCGCTGACTGGTAGAGAATCGTCGTGAATGCGGCCAACTGCCGGAACGGCGGCGCCATGACATAGAAGAAGATGAAGACGAGAATGACGCCGCCCAGCGCGCCGACTTCCGGCCGCTTGAGTACCTTCTTCCAAAGTGCTTGATGCGCCACCTGGCGACGCACAAGACGAGGTTCGACTCCTTGTGTGATTGTAGTCACGTTCCCTCCCCTGCGGCCCTATGCGCCGCTATTGGTTGCCCTATTGATTTTATCGGGTGCCTTGCTTCGCGAACTTCGCGACCTGATCGACATTCGTCTTATCGACGAAAGCCGGGCCAGTCAGGACTGGGCCACCGCCGCCGACGACATCGCCGTTAATTTTGTAGAGCCACAGCAGATCGACGGACTCATAACCTTCGACGAAGGGTTGCTGATCAACGGCCCATTGCAGCTTGCCTTCCTGGATGAGCGTCACGGCGCGTGGCGTAAGATCGAATGTTCCGACCTTTGCTTTGCTATTGGCCATGCTGACGGCAGTGAGCGCTGTCGGTGCGAAAGGTGCGCCCAGTGTCACGACATAACCAACGGTCGGATCCTGCTGAAGCTTCGCAACGATACGGGACTGGGCAGTCGCCATGTCATAGCCGTTCACATACAGGACGACGAGATTTCCCTTGAAGCTCTTCTTAATGCCATCGCAGCGCTCTTCGAGCTGGACCGCGCCCTGCTGTTGATCGACGCAGACCGCGCTCTTGATGCCTTCAGCGTTGAGTTTCTCACCCACTGCTTCACCGGCAACTGTCTCGTCTTGTCCGACATAGGACATGAGACCAGCCTGCTTCCAGTTGTCCCCACCAGCATTGAAGCCGATGACCGGAACATTGGCATCTTCCGCCTTCTTGACCATCGGCGAGAGGGTGTCCGGGAAGGCCAAGGTCAGCGCGATCCCGTCGACATGCTGCTGCAGAACGTTTGTCACCAGCTGCGCCTCGCCAGACGCGGTCGGATTGGAGAGGTAGATCAGCTTCACCTTATCTTTCGCCGCGGCGGCCTGGGCGCCCTTCCGGATAATATCCCAGAAGGTGTCGCCGGGCTGCCCATGCGTGATCATCGCGAAGCTAAAATGCGGCGCAGTGGCCGCTGAACCTGTTGTTGGACTGAACAGCCCGGCAGCGGCGAGCGCGGCGCCAGCCGCGGCGGCGCAGATGTTTTTTTTGTTATTGCGAGTCATTTTTTCTTTCCCTTTTCGGTTTGGCTCACATTGAAGCCCGTCAGCAAACGAAGATTCACTCACCATACAGGACGTATTCCCGCAGGGGCCGACAGGCACCACAGTTGTAAATATTTCCTGTCTTGCCGCGGTTCGATAAGTAAGCAGCCGACGTGCACGATCCGCTTCTCTCAACGTATGAGGCTACCGCTAACAAACAACCTGAGCCGTGCACTTTGAACCAGGCCAGCGCGTTGCAACCCGAGCATGGTCAAGACCACTGCCACGACGTAGATGAGGGTTATCCCCGCACCGAACGCATCTACAGAAGATGCTGGAGGCTCCAGCATAGCGCTTCTATAAGCCCGCGGGCTTCTCGGCTGTGTCGCCTGAGTATCGCAGGTACCAGCTAACCAGCTGATATCTGGAGACCGGACCGCAAGTTTGGCGGCATACCGGCGGCAACCCCAGAGGGGGCCTTGATAATGAATATTCCTCCCTGATCTGTTGAGCAACTTATGTTGCAGAATTTGGACCTCGTCAACAGTTTTTGCGGCGCGTCATGTGCTCCTTCATCCCCACCTCGGTCCGAGATCCCTCCAGCACGACCCACAAGCCGCCATGGTCAGAGCAGGGTCAGGATTGTGACTTCTACCGCGGTCATCTCGAACAACGGGCGAAGCGCCGTCCCGCGCGGAACGCGATCGCGCGCCTATCAAGCGCGCGGTTTTGGGGCTTTGCCCCGAGTACGATCAATAGACCCTGTTGGCCGATTTTCGCGCGAGCCACCAGTCAGACCTTCTGCCGGCTCGGAGCGGCTCAATTCTATTTCAGCGGGAGACCCCCTGCTACTTTGACAGCCAGGGGTAGGGACTTCAGTCACGTCCGAGGACGGATGCTGCGTCAACAGTCCAATTAGGCATTGTTCTTTTATCGGTGAGATGCCCAATATCACGGGCTGACCGGAAGACCGAGACGACTGATCGCATAGCCCAGGCTGCTGGCAACCCCACTCTCCCAAGCGGCACGTCAACGGGCCATGACCAATCGGACCACACGGGGATTTTGATCGATTGAGGCAATGGCATGGGCGAGAAATCCTTCGGCACCCAAGAAGTCGATGACTTCCTCGAGGAGATTCTCCTACCGTTATATAGAAGTTTCTTAGTCCGCAGCGCATCACCGCGCCGTGCAGTAATATGCCTAACTATAGCCTATCAGTTGTATGAATGGACTAATCAAGCGAGGTTTTCTGAGGAGGATTTTGCACGTCGCTATCCCAACGAAGCGTCGGTGGCTTGTTTATTTGTGATAATCCGCAGCATCGTAAATGGCACAAGACGTTTTCGGAAACACTCGAAAGCCACTACCACGACCCGGACCCAACCTGGCGTCTCTTCGCGCATATCTAGCAGCTTCGCCAAACCTCTTGTGATTACTCTCGACGACGGAAGCGAACTCAGCGCCGAAGACTTGCTCGCGGAGATCGTCGGTTTCTGGAAGAGGCAAATGTAATAAAGAGTTTGGTCAAGATGAAGCGACGCCGCCCCCGTAGGTAGGCGGCAGTGCTTCCCCTTTAACGCGGGCGTAACAGATGGGTTGGCAGACGTTGCTCTATTGACCGGGAATCGGTCTGTTCCCAATGGAGTAGTGCCGCAGAAGACTCGGTGCAAAGCTGCGTCGACCGCCCGAACCGGAAGGGTGTCTCGTCGCAGTCGAGGGTGGGATGAACTGCACCCTGTTTCGACCGGACACCGGCCATAGCCGGAAGGCCCAGGCACAGACCCGGTGTTATACCTATGTCCGACACGTTTCTCGCATAGAGATCATCACCGGAGTCGTTCGTCGGCGGCACCCATCCCTGCCCCGCAGCACCACCAGGCAGGCTTCCATCAGCGCGACATAGCCGCCCTCTCGCGGCACGGCCGCTGGCCGCCGGGCAAAAACATCCAGCCCAAGCTGCGGCCGCTGCTGCTGCCAGACCCCAGCGTCCCGCATCGCCGCCAGGTCGTCGAGGGCGGCGCAGCTCCACCGCCGCATCCTGTTCCGCTGCCGCGGCGGATTCCGGACGAACGACTGGATCGTTCCCCAGTGCCGCCGCAGCCAGGCGATGCTCGCGGGGTCGTCGGGTCCCTGCCGGGGGTGCGCATAGGGCACGGGCAGCAGCGCATGCAGGTCGAACGGGCAGGCGCGGCTGCGGCCGGCCGCCGCGATCACCCGCTGCTGATAATCTTCGACGGCCGCGCAATTGCGGCGCCAGCACGCGGGCGGCGGCGATTCGCAAGCCGGGCGAACCATCCGGCGGCTTGACCAAGGAAAGCACGCGATCCTCCTCCGCGAGATCGAGGTCCGGCAAGTGCCAGGGAATAGCCCCGCCCCTTCCGCCGCCAGCCGCAGCGCCGCGACATCCTCCGCCGGTCCGCTGACGACGAGATCGTGCCGCAGCCAGTCGGCTTGCGGCAGTGTCAGCGTCGACGCCGCTCGCGAAACCTCCGCGGCCCTGCGTGCGAGGCTCGGCGGGCGTCTCGATCACGGTCAGAGATCCAGCAGCTTGGTTGGGCTGGCGGCCACGGTTTAACGGCGCGCCGCAGGTAAAGGCGCTTCGGCGTCAGGCGGCAGAACCGTGTGCTCCCCTCAGCCGCCATGCTGCCCACAAAGGGACCCACCGCCTGCCCCGCGACGCGGCCGCTGCCCTGCTCAGTCTCAGTCCATCCGGCGACTGTGGCAACTGGTTCTTCACGCACAGATAGGCACGGTAATATTCGAATTGCGTGAAGTTCACTGCAGTCGACGGCCTCGAATATGTTGATTTTCTTTCTTATCCGCCTGGAAGGCGGCTCACATAAAGCTTGCCGAGGATTGCCCTCGCGCCGCAGCGCACCATGCCAAACGTCCTCTCGGAACGCCGAAGCTCAGCCGCTTGATTTTTGTCACGCCGAGGGAAGCCGAACCGACAACAGCTCATGTACGAAGCCGTCAGTTCAAAGGCGATGGTGAGACCCCCTGCAAGTAGTGGTCGGAACTGGTTTCTCGTTATCCACAGATGACTTCGGTATAAGAGGTTATCCACAGATGAATCCGTCTTAGCGTCTTGCTGAATTCGGGATCGCGTTCAAACTATCTATGCTGAATAGGGTACAAGAGCGCCAGTTTTACCTGCTGAATCCGGTATCATACTTTACCTATAATAAGTCCTATAAGATTACCTATATCAGGGCAGTTTTCCCCGAAGTTTGGAACATCGCTTGTACCGAATTCAGCAGGGATACGAGCTCGGGGAAACCTACCAAATTCAGCAGAGGCTTCTGAAAAAAGATCCCCGATTCAGCAGAGAACCTACCGGATTCAGCAGCCACCATTTAACGGCCTGCGAAGTTAAGTCACTGAAATGGCTCAGAAGGCTTCCCTTCCCCTCATCCAGTTGGGCCTCGAGTCGAGCACAGTCCCTGCTGATTCCGTTAGGAACGCGCGATCTGGGGCGAGAAACTGCTGATTTCGGTATGTTCGAGCTCGGTGGCATGACTGGCTCCATGCTGAATCCGGTAGGTTAGCGAGTTTCTCTTGCTGCATTCGGTAGGTTTCAGGCAATGGGAGGTGGTTTTCCCAAATTATGCTGATGTCACATACCCACACCGAGCTGTAAGGTTCTGATCTGGAACCGTGATCGGTAGGAGTCGGCGATGAGCGACGTCTCGCAGCAGTTGGAGATCCTCGGCCTCGATGAAAGCCTCCGCCTCGCGGCAGCAGAAGGCCGCACGGCAAGTGTTCGCTCCAGGTTAACAAATCGGATTGAGACTGTGCATGATCTACTGAGTGCAGTTCCGACAATTGGCGATCTCTCGTTCCTGCATTCCGGGCTGGCGCAAACCTGCCTCCCACACTCACGGCCAGACTCGAATCACCAATATTGGAAGCGTCAGTCTGGTCGCTTTACTCTGATTGTAGTGCCAGGAGTTATCTCCGAAACCAAACAAAACTCCAAAAAACTAAAACCACCATCAGGAGATGACTCGACGTCCGGCTACGTAGGCGTCCCGTATGGACCGAAGGCGCGGCTTATTATGATTCACCTCCAGACGGAAGGCCTGAAATCCAGGACTGTCTCGCTCGGGTCAAGCCTCAGCGCCTTCCTGCGTTCGCTTGGACTATCTATTAGCGGTGGTCCGCGGGGCTCCGTCACCGCCGTGCGGGAACAATGCATGCGAATTGCCAGGTGCAGCTTCTCCCTGGAATGGAGCAATATTTCCGAATCTGGGCATGAGAAGACCATTATCTCCGATACAAAGATTGTTGAGGGTTTGGAGCTTTTGAACTCCAGCCGAGACGACTGGTCGGGAACCGTCGAGTTGAGTGAGAAGTTTCACTCTCACCTAAAAGAACACGCGGTGCCTTTAGATAAACGGGGAATCGCGATCCTCGCTGGAAACTCCCTGGGCCTCGATTTATATGCCCTATTCGCTTACCGGCTTCCGCGCCTGACGACAGACGTCCACCTGCGGTGGGAGCACCTTCAAAGCCAACTAGGCTCAGAGTCGCCGACAGCTAGGATTGCGCAAAACATCAGGCAGGTCATGCCTCACGTACTCACGGCCTATCCTCACGCAAATATCGAGGTTACGAGAACCGGCATCACCCTCAAGCCCTCACAGCCCGCTGTGCCTCGGACAATGGTCCAAGGCTTCAAGCTTCTGGAAACTAATTTATAAGCTGTTACGAGCCGGTTCAGCAACCAGCGCAGGATCATGTACGATCTCGATTGGCAGTCGACCGAGGTCTTGAGATAGTCGGCTTCCCCTCGCCGTCCCGTCGCATCTTTTTAACCCCATTTCATCAGAATCAGCAGGTTGACGCCGGTTTAGAGCGAACGGAGCAACGGGCTCGCCATCATCGCCAGCGCCAACCCCAGAGCGACAACCAGCCGCGTAACGCTCTGGGAAACCACCAACGAGGTACCACAGACTTTATTGCGAGCCGACAGCTACCACAAATTCACGTTGCAACCATCCCATTCAGATGACCGTCGGGCTCCGCGGGGCCCCTTCCCTCCTCTTATTTTCTCAGCTCGGCCCCATCACCATCTTCAATTCGTTTGCACGAGGGAGCCTAGCATCGTACCCGGCGACCGTTCAGCTCTTTCACGGTACCCCGTAGCCTAGTCTCGCCATTAAAAGATCACACGATCGGCCATCCGACACCGCTCAACCCCCAAAGCGCGCGAGCAGACCCCGTGTTTTCATCCCACCAGCCAGCTCGTTGCCATATCGTATCGATAGCGTGACTTGCTTAGGATCACGGCTCACGACCTCCTCTGCAGCGTAGTTCATGCAACAACACGTAGCGTGCGAACCAAGCCGGCATGGCTTCGAGCGCACTATTATGTTCAACGCTCGATCGCATGATCCAGCGCCCACACCGTCACGAAACTGAAGGTTCTTCTATCACGCCAACGTGCACCTTGCACACGTCCGGCGGACCGGCGCGAACTTTGTCTAACCATTGACAGTGACGCGCGCTTCGATAGTCAAAAGAAGCAGAGGCGCTGAAAAATGTCAGTCAGCCGCCGGTCGCCAGCACGATTCTATATTCGGTCCCGTACGGATTAGACTTCACGGCGGCGCTCGCGCGCGCTGGGCGCCGCTTCTCGTCGTGACGCGTTTCTCACCACTGAGACACAGGTCTGATTTGGCTGCAGTTCTCGAGCGTGTTCATGCGCCGGCAGTTGATGTACTTTGGCGTCAGTCGAGCGTGCGGCCATACTTAGAGTCTCAATGCGCTGTTTTACCCAAAAGCAGTCTTCACAATCGCTCGTGATCGCTTCGCTGCCCGCGCACTTCCTCACCAGTGCGAGGACAGAGCTCGATCATAAATATGGTGCGGCCAAAATAGCTTGTGGTCCCCAGAAGCTCCGTTCGACCGGTGCTCGCAAGTGGATAAAGAGCAACGGCGTCGCGGCGGTCACTCAGCCCGAGGTGATAGAGGCCGAACGCCGAAACACTTGCGCGAAAGCCATCCAAAAAGCTCTCGGAACGAGAGTATTGCCGATGCTTCTGAGCTGACTGACGTACAATGTTCGGCCTACTATTTTTCATGAACTTTCCCAACGCATATTGTGGCATCATGCAGCGTCGTTAACTTCCAATATTTATGCGTTGGGCCGCTCTCAAAAAAACTCTCCGTTTTGGCGGCGCTTACCGTAAGTTCGTCTTTTAACAATTGGCCGACCGAACTGTCCCCGCGCCGTCGCGCCACGCTCTACGGCTTGGAAAGCGACACGCATACATTCTCAGTTCTCTCTCATAAGGCGGCGGGCCGCATTGCTGCTTCAGCAAACCCGCCGGCCAGTGACGCGCCGGCACTCGAAGTGACCAGCCGATTCTTACACGTGGGCTCCCCCGGTGGACAGCGGGCCCCACTTTAGCTTGGGACACGAACGAGATACGAGAATGCTAGGGCCGCCGAAGCGCTGACCGGTCAGTGTTTTGAGTGAATAAGGTCGCGAAGATTCCTAACGCGTCAGTATTTTCTTCCACACTTGATGTGCTGATGCTAACAGATCTTGGAGAGGAGACATCATGGTACTTCGTGTTCTAATGACATCCCCGAAAGGTGGCGTCGGTAAGTCGATGATGGCGCGCAACCTGGCTGTGGCCGCTGCCTGGGATGGAATCAAGGTTGCGACTGCCGATCTTGATCCACAAGCTACACTAACGATTTGGTCAAGGCGACGGCCCAAAGACGTCCCTCAGATACCGCACTATCGTGTTGTTTGGGATGAGGCCGACGCGCTACTCGATGATCAGGAGCTTTCTTTGCATGACGTGATCATGATCGATACGCCGCCGTCGATTGAAACGCAGCCGAGGGCGTTCTCTGAGCTTTTAGCTGCCGCAGACGTTACGCTTGTGCCTTGTCGCCCGACGTTTGATGATGCTGAGAGTGCGGCGCCGTTCCTAAGGCATCTTCGGGACGAAGGGAAAAGGGCGGTTGTCGTGCTAAATTTCGTGAAGCCGCGAGTAAATATCAATGCAGTGAAGTCGTATCTGCTCGAATATGGCGATATCTGCCCGGTCGAGGTCGCTGATCGCACCGACTACGCCAGAGCTGCTGCAAAGGGACTGGGTTTGATCGACGTGCCGAACCACGTGGGCGCCGATGAGATTGGTGGCGTGTGGAAATTTGTCAAAGGTCAAATCTGGAGGAAACGTCGTGGCAAGACTAAGGGTTGATAACGCTCCGCCGCCGGTTCTCCTTGAAGGCGATGTTCGTGTTCAGGCACTACAGACGGTTCGGTCTGAGCCGATCAAGGCGGACGACTATGTGCATGCGATCAACACGCTTTGGTCGAAGGCCCACGCAGCCTTTCTTGACATCGGGCGCCTGTTAATCCGAGCCAAAGAGCTTCTCCCGCACGGTGAATATACCGCGGCAGTTGAGGGACGGCTTCCGTTTACCGCTCGAACCGCCTATCAGCTTCGAGAAGCCGCTCGTTGGGCAATCGAAATGGATGCGAGCCGGGCCATACCTATGTCCCGACTGCCAGGGTCTTATTCGACAATCTATCTGCTTTCGACGCTTGATCCGCCAACCCTCGAGGCCGCGGAGGCTGAGGGGCTGGTGCGACCTGAGCTTCGCCGGTCCGAATTAGTCGCGTGGCGCAAAGAAAAGACCCGCCCGAAGCGGTCTGACTTAATGGAATTAGAAGTGAGGCGAGACAAGCTGCGACGAGATCGTGATCGACTCGATCAAGAGATAAGGCAGCTAGAGGAGCAGTTGAAGCGGGCAGGGGGGCGGTGAGCCCTTGCTAGAGAGCCTTCACAAAGCGATCCGCGGTGCCGTCATCGTCATCGGCCACGCCCTGATCGCCTCCGTGCTAGTGATCTGCTCGGCGGCGGTCGATCACCTGATCCGGTATCTAAATGGCGGCCAGGAGATGTTGGTGTATAATCGTCTGCCACTGTCCTACTTGTTCCAGACAGTAGACGTGGCCATGATTGGGGTGTTCGGCGTATTTGGTCTGATTGAGGCCATTAGGATTATGCGTGAGTAGGGGCGAATGAGCCAGTATCGGGCGGACCTGAATGTAAGAACGGTGCTCCCTCCCAAGCCGGGAAGGTGGCTGTGGTCCACTCTGCGCATCTACCTTTTGGTCCTCGGCACGGTTATCGCAGGCTTTTTCTTTCTTGCAGGGTGGCTGGCCGCGCCCGGCCAGCGAACTGGCCAGCTCGTCTTCCCCCTAGGGGCATTGGCCGTTTTGACGGCGGGGATTGTGCTCGATCGCTGGTGGCGAGGTCGCCATCAAAATTTGAAGAAGCATCACCTACCGGGGTCTCAAGGTCGCCTGTGACTTATGTCGCTTAGCTTTGCCCTCAGGGCGTAGCCCACCGCATCAGGGATGATGAGCGTCGCTTTATCCCCGCTGCCGGCAAGTTTTGGGAGTCTTAGCGGCGTGGACGAAGTAAGGGGGGAGCGTCTCTCTTTTCAATCACAAAGAGACTAGCGATATCTATGATGGTCGCTTCCGTTGCCATCTATCTGGAACAAGCTGGAAGCGGCCAACCGACGGCACAATATAAGCTCTAGAACCCCGTAGAATGCCTAGTTGTGGCGATGAAAATCAGCTCCATAACGTTTGCCATCGTCGCGGTCTTCGACTTTAACAAATTACAGGTCTAATCAACGCCTTAGCCATTTGGGGCTGCATGCGTGTGCCTAGATAGGCACGGTAATCTATAATTACCGTGCCTCTACATTAGGGGAGGGCGGGTTGCCATTTTCGGGGCGGACCTCCGGGGGCCGGTCCCTACTTGTATCCGTCAGTCCGAGACGGCCCGGAGGATCCGGAACAGGGCGTATCGTCGCCAGCGCCGGACGCAGCAGGCCGCCCCTGACCATCCACTCGTTACGCCGCGCCGAGCGCCTAAGACCCCAGCTACCGAAGCGTCTGTCACTCCCAAGGCCTGCGTTGCCCGAGCCAGGCGAGGAACCAATCCCCGTACTGGTGCCATAGTAGGTGTCGATGTCAGTGCTCCGCCGGTCATCCCATAGGCTGGTTTCATGAGCCGCATAGGCGGGCGCGCCTTCCAGTCAACTGCGATCGACGTTGACCACGAAACCGCCGGCCTGCGGATCATTGGTGGGGAAGGGGTGGCACGTTGAGCCAACGGCAGCCCTTCGGAGAAGGGCCGCCTCAGCCGCTGCTTCCGTATGCGTGGGTAACCTCAGGCCGCGTTCCAGGCAAGTGCTACAAAGCCTGATCTCGTTTCGAATGCAGCGTGCTTCTGCTGAATGGTCACGGTCCTCTCCAACGACTACCCACGGCTCGAACGCGCTCGCTGTAGATCGCTAGCCATCGACGAGGCGATTATACTCCGGATGGCGCGCGGCAAATGCGCTCATGAAAGGGCATTTGGCGATGATTCGGGCTCCCCGTGTATCGATCTCATCGAAGACCAGCCGTGCGAGGCGGGATCCTACGCCCTGACCTGAAATCGCGAACGGAACCTCTGTGTGAAGAAGAACGTATTTACCACCTTCAATAGAGTAATAGGCGACGGCCATATCGTCGCCGATAGCCATTTCGAACCGGTGGCCCTTCTTATTGTCAACAATCGTATCGCTCATTCGCTCTCCCTTTCGAAACGTCTGTCGGCGTTGGGTGTCGGAACGCCGCGCATGGAGGCTCGGGATCCTGTCAAACGGTAACCAGACCACACCGATCGTCAATGGGACC
>NZ_LMUQ01000064.1:106400-168936 GCF_009765865.1 Acidisoma sp. L85 | reverse complement strand
CGTCATCCCGCGTTGCCGAGGTGGGCGGACGACCTGGGATAATGTGGTGACCGCCTGCGGCGGGTGTAATTTGCGCAAAGGTTCCCGCCTGCCGCGCGAGTGCCACATGGTGCCGCGCCGCACGCCGCGGCAGCCAACCACCTGGGAACTGCAGGAAACCGGGCGCGCGTTTCCGCCAAACTATCTACATCAGAGCTGGCGCGACTATCTCTACTGGGATAGCGAGCTGGAGAACTGACCTATGGCTATGTTCGTCGCAATGAACCGCTTCCGCGTCATCAAGGATGAGGTGGCGGCTTTCGAGCAACGCTGGATCGGGCGCGACAGCCAACTCCACACCGTGCCCGGCTTCGTCAGCTTCAACCTGCTGCGGGGACCTGAACGCGAGGATCATATCCTCTACGCCTCCCACACGATCTGGAAGTCGCCAGCCGATTTCGAGGCCTGGACCCGGTCGGAAGCGTTTCGCCAGGCCCATGCCGGGGCCGGGCAGGCGAAACCACTCACGCTTGGGCACCCGGATTTCGAGGGGTTCGAGGCGGTGGGTGGCGCCGAGCGACAGGACGTGGCGGCGCAGTAAGGCGCCTATTACTGGAGCGCTACCCCTCGTCATGGCACGCGAAGGCGTGCCATGACGCCTTCTTCGTCGGGCAAGCAAGGCGTGGATGCTCTGCCTTCGCAGAGCATGACGAGGTAAACAGTGGGCGCTGCTCAAACAATGGATGTGCTGCGCTAGGCGGCTCCAGTGCGAGTCACCTAGGCAGCCCGTTCGCCTCCCGGTCCATCCGCGACGAGGCGATCCAGACGTGCGCCGATAATCTTCACAATTTCATCAATCGCCGTCTGCCGCTCCTCGGCCTCGGTCGCGTGGAGGCGCGCCCGGAGTGCGGCTTTGACGGCCTCGTGTGAGCGACCTCCATCAGGCGCCATGATGAAGGGCTGGCCAAATCGCGCTTCGTAAGCTGATCGCCGCTTAGCGGTCTCAGCATCGTCCTTGGGCAAACTCGGCGCGGCCGCGAAACAAGCCAGCAACGCCTTCTGATCTTCCTCGGGCGCGTTTCTGACCACCGCGGTCAAGGCGCTGAGCATGAGGTGGCGCGACGCGAAAGGCCGCTGCCCTGCCAACCGCGGGGCAATCCAGCCGCTGCCGCAGAGATCGCTGAAAGCCTCGACGAACTCCTCCGTCGGCATCTCGTTCACGGCCGCCATCGGCTGGCGTCCGGAACCGTCTTCGGGTGTCGTCATGGAAGTCTCCCTAAGGATACACGGCCGGTCACTTGTCCGACCATTGACAGGGCAAAAGCTGGCGCTTCAATGTCTCCTCGCAACGGCAGCCAGGTCGTGGCGCGTGGGCGGGTTCGAGCGCCCCCGTTTTCAAGCAAAAACCCCGTCTGGCGGCGTGGCCTCAGGTCGCGCCGGATCAGCGGTCACGGAGGGACACTATGGATTTGGATCGCGATCAACAGACGCCAAGCGAAACTGTCGAGGAATCTGCGGCGCCGCAGGGGTTACAGCGGCGCGGCATGCTGACGGGTGCCATTGCCGGCTCCGCCGCCGCTCTGCTCGCGGGTGTGGCGAGGCAGGCGCGCGCTGCCTCCACCGCCTTCCCGGAGCATCCGCGCTGGAAGTTCGTCTTCGTCAATCACGTGACGACGAACCCCTTCTTCGTGCCGACGCAATACGGCATCGCCGATGCCTGCGCGCTGCTGGGATGCACCTATCAATGGACCGGATCGCAAACCAGCGATGCCGCCCAGATGGTCAACTCCATGAATGCCGCCATCGCGGGCAAGGCGGATGCCATCGCGGCATGCCTTGTCGATCCGAAAGCCTTTGACGGCCCGACAGATCGCGCCCTCGCCGCCGGCATTCCGGTTTTCGCCTATAATGCCGATGTGCCGCTGGGCAGCTCCAACAAGCGCCTCGCCTATATCGGGCAGGATCTCTACCAGGCCGGCTATCAGATGGGCCTGCGCATCGCCGACGAAGTGGGCTCCGGCAAGGTGGCGCTATTCATCGCGACACCGGGCCAGCTGAATATCCAGCCGCGTTTCGACGGCGCCAAGGCGGCGATCGCCAAGTCCGGCAAGGACATCACGATCGAGGAAATCGCCAGCGGCCCGACGGTCAATGAGGAGATCAGCAAGGTCAAGGCGTATTACCTCGGCCACCAGGACGTGAAGGGCATGTATGCCGTCGATGGCGGCACCACCCTCGGTGTGGCCGAAACGATGGCGCAGTATGGCCTCGTCGCGAAGGGCGTGCATGGCGGCGGTTTCGACCTGCTGCCGAAAACGCTGGAGCTGATCAGCCAGGGCCAGATGGATTTCACCATCGACCAGCAGCCCTACCTCCAAGGCTTCTACACGGTGCTCGAGATGTTCCTGTTCAAGGCATCCGGCGGATTGGTTGGACCGGCCGATATCAATACCGGCCTGAAGTTCATCAACAAGGACGGCGTGAAGCCCTATCTGGCGACGAAGACTCGCTACGAGGGCAATTCTGGCCAGCAACAGATCGTAACGTCGTCCGGCCCGATCTCCGGCTGATTATGGAGGCGAGCGGTTCATCCGCTCGCCTCATCCGGCCTTCGGGCGGCTACTGCGTATTGGAATTATCGTGAGCGCACATCAACAGCCTCTCTCTGCGGGCCCCGGTATCGCCGCGCGGACCCTGCATGGCTTCCTACGTTTCCGCGAAGCCAGCATCGTCGTCGTGGCGATTTTGCTGATTATCTATTTCGAGATCTCCAACAGCAATTTCATTACGAACGCCAATCTTCAGACTCTGTCGCAATTCATCTCCGCACCGGTAATTATCGCTTGCGGCGAGATCATGCTGCTGATCTGCGGCGAGATCGACCTGTCGGTGGGCATGGTCTTCGCCATCGCGCCCTTCATCATGTATTTCTGCGCGACCTCGCTGGGTCTTCCGATCATCATTGCGATGCTGATAGCGCTCGCCGTCGCGGGTTGCATCGGACTCATCAATGGCTTCATTACCGTCAAGCTTCGGGTGCCGTCCTTCGTCACGACGCTCGGCACATTGTTCCTGATCAATGGCCTGACGCTGACGATCTCCAAAGGCTTCCCCGTCGATACGCCCGGCAGCCCAGCCTTCGCCAAGATCATGGGAGCGGCGGGTTATGCCGAGATCATCTGGGCGGTGATCATCGTCGCCATCATGCATGTCGTGCTGCGCAATACGCGCTGGGGGCTGCATACAATCGCGGTCGGCGGCAATGTTCTGGCCGCCGCCGAATCCGGCATCAACGTGCCGAAGATCAAGATCGGCAATTTCGTGCTGACCAGCGTGCTGGGCGCCTTCGCCGGCATCGTGGAAGCCTATCGCATCGGCTCGACCGACCCGCTCGCGGGCGGCACGAATATGATGTTCCTCGCGGTCGCGGCCAGCGTCATCGGCGGAACCTCGCTGATGGGCGGCTCAGGCACTATCATCGGCGGGTTGGTCGGCGGGCTTGTGCTGGGCGTGCTGCAGGACGGTTTCACCATCGACGGCATCAATGCCTATACCTTCGACATGATCATCGGCGGCGCGATCCTCATCGCCATGGTCTTCAACATCCATGTCGCGCGGCTGCGTCGCGCAGGGCGGAAGCTATGAGCCAAGCAGCCATCGGCTTGCCGCCGGCCACCGGTCCCGAAGCGCTGCGGGCCGAGAATATCGTCAAGCGTTTCGGCGCGGTGACGGCGCTCAATGGCGTGTCGCTCTATCTCAAGCCCGGCGAGATGCTGGGCATCCTGGGCGATAACGGCGCGGGCAAATCGACGCTCATCAAGATCCTGACCGGCTTCCAGTCGCCGACCAGCGGAACAATGACGGTGGATGGCAAGCAGGTCGCGCTGAAGTCGGTGGATCACGCGCGGGCGCTCGGCATCGAATGCGTCTACCAGGATCTGGCGCTGATCCCGGGCTTGTCGATCTACCACAACATGTTCCTCAACCGGGAGCCGCTGCGGCCCTGGCCCTTCCGGCTGCTCGACAACAAGAGCATGCGGCGCCGGGCCGTCGAGGCGCTGGAGGATATCGGCGTCAACATCCCCTCGGTCGATGAAGAGGTGGCGATGCTGTCGGGCGGACAGCGGCAGGCGGTGGCGATCGCGCGGGCGGTCTATTCCAATGCCCGTATCCTGTTGCTGGACGAGCCTCTCGCGGCGATGGGGGCCCGTGAATCCGGCCTGATCCTGGATTTGATCGACCGGCTGAAGAAGCGTGGCGACCTATCGTTGATCATGATCGCGCATAACTACGCGCAGACGCTGGAAGTCTGCGATCGGGTGATGCTGTTCCAGCATGGCGAGGTAACCTTCCAGGCCAAATCGGCCGAGACCTCGGTGCCGGAGCTGCTAGAAGTGGTGAAGCGCAACTACAAGATCGTGCGCGGCGCCTGAGAGACCATTTGAAAATGCGCTGCCCGCGCATTTTCCGAGTCTGCGCCGGCCCTCACCCCCACCCGGTCACCCATCAGCATACTGTCGTGGGTGGCCGGATGGGGGCGAGGGCCCGCGCAGACTCAAACGGTCCCTGAGAGACTAGCGGAGCCCTGCCGGAAGCGTCTGGCAGACCTCCGCCCGTCAGCTTCGTCTTGCATTGCCGCACGCCGAGGAGGATGAAGGGTACCGGACCAGCGGGGTCCTGTATCCCGCGCATATCCCTCCCGGAGCGCCGAAACCGCCATGTTCATCGAGACTGAAGGCACCCCCAATCCCGCGACGCTTAAGTTTCTGCCCGGGCGGGACGTGATGGGTGCATCCACCGCCGATTTCGCGAGCCCCTACGCCGCGGATCGCAGCCCGCTGGCGAGCGCGCTCTTCGAGCTGCCCGGCATTTCGCGCGTCTTCCTCGGCCAGGACTTCATCACGGTCACCAAGACCGAGGATGAGGATTGGGCGGAGCTTAAGCCGCAGGTGCTCGGCACGCTGATGGAGCATTTCCTCTCCGGTCGCCCGGTGGTGAACGAAGCCGCCGTGATCGCCGAGGAGGAGATCCTCCCCGAGGACCGCGAGATCGTCGACCAGATCAAGGAATTGCTGGATACGCGGGTTCGCCCGGCAGTCGCAAGCGACGGCGGCGACATCGTGTTCCATGGCTATCGCGATGGCGTTGTGAAACTGCACATGCAGGGCGCCTGCAGCGGCTGCCCCTCCTCCCGCGCCACGCTGAAGCACGGCATCGAGAACATGCTGCGCCACTACGTGCCGGAAGTGACGTCCGTGGAGCAGGTCGAGCTTTAGGCATCGGGCTGCGGTCGCCGGAGCAATCGGGCTTACCCGCCGCGAAGGCGCGCTATCCGCGAAGTCCGGCCGGCATTGCCCGAGGCGGGGCGCGTGCTATCACTCCGGCTTTCGTGGAGACCGGTGCGATGGCTGAGACGCTTGAACCTGAAACTGCCAGCGTCGCAAAAGCAAGCGCCGAGCACGTCTCCGTAGAAGCTCCTGTCGTGCCCACCGGCGATGAGGACATCGTTTTACCGCACGAGCCCGAACGCGTGGCTGCCGTCGATGAGCCTATCGTGCCGACCGGCGACGAGGATATCGCCTTCCCGACTGAGCCCGAGACCGAGATCGAGGCCGCGCCCGAGGTCATCCCGGCGCCTGACTTCACCGAGGCCGACCGTGAAGTCCCCGGCCTCCCGCTGCTCTTTATCGACGCGCGGACCCCGATCGGCTGGACTGACCGTCCGGTCGAGGACAGCACCCTCCGCCGGCTCTACGATCTCGCCAAGCTCGGGCCGACCTCGGCCAATTCCTCGCCTGCCCGTTTCCTGTTCCTGCGCAGCCGGGAGGCCAAGGAGAAGCTGCGGCAGACCCTGTCGCCGGGCAATGTCGAGGGCGTCATGGCCGCGCCGGTCACGGTGATCGTCGCCTATGACCCGGTTTTCTACGACAATCTCTTCCGCCTCTATCCGCAGGCCGATGCGCGGTCCTGGTTCGCCTGGAACGACGAGTTCTCGCAGGAGACCGCCTTTCGCAACGGCACGCTGCAAGGCGGCTACCTTATCGCGGCGGCACGCCTGCTCGGGCTCGACTGCTGGCCGATGTCGGGGGTCGATACCAATCGCGTCGACCAGCTCTTTCTCGACCCGCGCGGCTGGCGGTCCAACTTCCTGGTGTCGCTCGGCTATGGCATTCCGCCCGAAGGCCCACGCAACCCGCGCCTCACCTTTGACGAGGCCTGTGAGCTTCTCTGAGGGCGGCACGGGCGGGAAGCCATTGGCCCCGGCAATCCGCTATGCTAGGCGCGGGTGATGGTCGCCCCTCTCGTTGCCGTGCTCAACGGCCCCAACCTCAACATGCTCGGCTTGCGGCAGCCGCAGATTTACGGTGCCGCGACGCTCGATGACATCGAACAGCTTTGCGCTGAGACAGCCGAGGGCCTCGACCTGGCGATCGATTTCCGCCAGACCAATGGCGAGGGCGAGTTGATCTCGTGGGTCCAGGAATGCCGGGGACGGGCACAGGGGATCGTGATCAACCCGGCCGGCTACAGCCATACCTCGGTCGCGCTGCTCGATGCGCTGCTATCTACGGAGTTACCCGTCATCGAGGTGCATATCTCGAATATCCATCGTCGGGAGCAATTCCGGCACCATTCTTATGTGTCGACAATGGCAACGGGTGTGCTGTGCGGATTCGGAACACATGGTTACGCCCTGGCATTGACCGCGATGGCCCGGCTGCTGGAGGATCGTTCATGAGCCGGTTGTCGTTCGAGCCCGAGGATATCCGCGAACTCGCCGCCATTCTCGACGAAACGGGCCTGACCGAGATCGAGATAGCGGAGAAGGATCGCCGCATCCGCATCGTGCGGACGCCGGCCACCGTCGCTATGCACCATGCACCCGTGGCTGCCGCACCGCCGCCTGCTCCGGTCGCTGTCCCACCGCGCGCCCTGCCGGAAACCATCGCAGAACCCGAGGTTGATCACCCGGGCGCCGTCGCCAGCCCCATGGTGGGTATCGCCTATCTTTCCTCCGATCCTGAGACACCTCCGTTCGTTACTCTTGGGCAACGGGTGGAGGCTGGCCAGACGCTGCTTCTCATCGAAGCGATGAAGACCTTCAACCAGATCAAGGCGCCGCGCGCGGGCACTGTCTCCCAGATCGTGGTGCGCACCGCGACACCGGTGGAGTTCGGCGAACTCCTCATGATCGTCGACTGACACACGCGATGTTCCGCAAAATCCTGATCGCCAATCGCGGAGAAATCGCGCTTCGCATCCAGCGCGCCTGCCGCGAGATGGGGATTGCCTCCGTCGCCGTGCATTCGACGGCCGATGCCGACGCGATGCATGTGCGCCTCGCGGATGAAAGCGTCTGTATCGGGCCGCCGGCGGCGCGGGACAGCTATCTCAACATACAGGCAATTCTTTCTGCCGCGAGCGTCACGGGGGCCGACGCCATCCATCCTGGCTATGGCTTCCTCAGCGAGAATGCTAGCTTCGCGGAGATGGTGGAGGTGCATGGCTTCGCCTTCATCGGCCCCTCGGCCGACCACATCCGCATGATGGGCGACAAGATCGCGGCCAAGACGGCGATGATGCGGCTGGGCGTGCCGCTGGTGCCGGGATCAGATGGCGCCTTGCCCGATCTGGAAGCGGCGCGGGAAGTCGCGTCCCGCATCGGCTACCCGGTGCTGATCAAGGCGGCGGCGGGCGGTGGCGGACGTGGCATGAAGGTCGCGCCGACCGCCGCCGACCTCTCCGAAGCCTGGTCCGTGGCCCGCGCGGAATCCAAGGCGGCCTTCGGCAACGACGCCGTATACATGGAGAAGTATCTCGACCGGCCGCGCCATATCGAGATGCAGGTGCTCGCCGACACCCACGGCAATGTGGTTCATTTCGGAGAGCGTGACTGCTCGCTGCAACGCCGCCATCAGAAGGTTCTGGAAGAGGCCGGTTCGCCTGCTTTGTCCGCCGAGCAGCGCGACGCGCTGGGTGTGACAGTGACCAATGCGCTCAAGGAACTCGGCTACCGCAACGCCGGGACACTCGAATTCCTGTATCAGGACGGGCAGTTCGCCTTCATCGAGATGAACACGCGTCTGCAGGTCGAGCATCCGATCACCGAAATGGTCTGCAACGTCGATCTGGTGCGCGAGCAGATCCGCATCGCCGTCGGGGAGCCGCTTGGCTACGCGCAGGAGGACATCCAGTTCTCCGGCCATGCCATCGAATGCCGCGTGAATGCCGAGGATCCCGAGACCTTCATGCCCACGCCGGGCGTGGTGAGCGTCTACCATCCGCCGGGCGGACTCGGGGTGCGGGTCGATAGCGCGCTCTATGGCGGCTACCGGGTGCCGCCTTATTACGATTCGATGATTGCCAAGCTGATCGTCCACGCGCCCAACCGCGCGCAGGCCATAGCGCGCATGCGGCGTGCGATCGACGAGTTCGTGGTGAGCGGCGTCAAAACCACCCTGCCCCTGCATCGCCGGATCCTGGACGATCCGACCTTTCAGGCTGGCGACTACACGATCCACTGGCTCGAGCGTCTCGTCGCGGGCGGCTGAGTGGCCGATGGACCCGCATCCCAAACGCCGCCCCCGGTGGCGCCTGCCGACGGGTCTCGCGGCGCTCTCATTGCTGCTGTTGCAGGCGTATCCCGTGAAGGCGGCTGACCACGCGGTCGCGTGGCCTGACAACCCGGCGTCGCGGGCCGAGGCCGAGTTCCGCCTAAAGCGCCTCGAAAACCTATTGCTGACGCAGCCGAGCGCGACGGCGGTGCTCGAAAGCTGGTGCAAGACCTACCAGATCGCGCGGGACCCTCGCGTCATTGCCGAGCGGCCACCGGCTCCGGATAAACCCGCGCCGCCCGATGTGCGGACCCACCTCCGCATCACCTCGGGCGAGACGATCCACTACCGGCATGTTCGTCTGCTATGCGGGGGCCAGTTGCTCTCGGAAGCAGACAACTGGTACGTCGCCGACCGGCTTACGACCGAGATGAACCGGCTGCTCCAAAGCACCGACACGCCTTTTGGGCGGGTCATCAGCGCGCTGCATTTCCGGCGGACGACACTGTCGTCGCAAGTTTTCTGGTCGTCGCGTTCGGCGGCGCCGGATATTCGCGGGGATCTCGCCTTCCCCGCTCACGTCATCACGAACGAGGCGGTTCTTCACGCCGTTTCCGGGCTGCCGATCGCGGAGGTCGTCGAAAGCTATACCGCCGGCGTGCTGGGCTCGCCGCCAACCCGATAGGTTGGGCTGGGTGTCTTTGGTACTGAGCCGTACTCACTCGACCTCGTCATGCTCGGCGAAGGCCGAGCATCCACGCCTTCGCTTGCATGACAAAGGCGGGGCCGTCGCCGCAAGGCGTGGATGGCATGCCTTCGCATGCCATGACGAATCTTTGATCGCGGTTGAGGCCTCGGGAGCCCCGGCGCCTTATCCGCGCCGAGCTCCCGTTACAACTTAGCGGCGGTAGTGGCCGGCCGCGATCGCAGGGATGTCGTTGCGGCTGAAGCCGAGTTCCTGCAGCTCGCGATCCGTGTACATCGACAGCTCCTTGGAGATCCGGCGGCGCTCCTTCGCTTCTGCGAAGCGAGCCTGGATGCTGAAGGTCACGGCGCTGACGCTGTCGGCCAAAGCGCGGCCGATGCTGCGGTGACGAGAATGGGTAAGAGATGCCACGGCTAAATGCCTCCTCGGCATGGTTATGCTGCGATGCAACATATGTCCGAGGGCCCTGACAGTCTATGCCGCAGCGCAGCATCCAGCCATGCAATAGCGTCACAACTTCGTTATAGCGACCTAGCCTTTACAGTCCGGCGAAGAGATTCGTGGAGAGATAACGCTCGGCCGAGGAGGCCGCGATCGCCACGATGTTCTTCCCCTCATTGGCCGGATCCTTCGCCAGCCGCAGTGCCGCATGGAGTACGGCGCCCGAGGAGATCCCGATCGGGATGCCCTCAAGCCGCGCACAGCGGCGGGACTCCTGCATGGCATCCCGCTCCGAGACCGGAATTACCTGGTCGATCCGCTCCATTTCGAGGTTGATGGGGCAAAAACCAGGCCCGATGCCCTGGATCTCATGGGGCCCGGGATCGTCGCCCGAGAGCACTGCGCTTTCCGCGGGCTCGACCGCGATGATGCGCATGCCAGGCCGCCGGGCCTTTAGAACGCGTGCGATGCCCGTAAGCGTCCCGCCGGTGCCGGCGCCGGCGACGACGATATCGACCTCGCCGCCCGTATCCGCCCAGATCTCCTCGGCGGTCGTTGCTGCATGGATGGCCGGGTTGGCCGGATTGTCGAATTGCCGCGCCATCCACGAACCCGGTGACTTCGCAATGATCGCCTCGGCCCGGCTGATCGCCCCGGCCATGCCCATCCGCGCGGGCGTGAGTTCCAGGGTCGCGCCCATGAAGCGCAGCATCTTCTGCCGCTCGATGGAGGCGGAATCCGGCATCACCACGGTCAGCGCATAGCCCTTGGCGGCCGCGACGAAGGCGAGGGCAATGCCGGTATTGCCGGACGTCGGTTCGACGATGAGGCTGCGGCCAGGCTCGATCAGACCATCCCGTTCGGCGGCCTCGATCATCGCCAGGCCGATGCGGTCCTTCACCGAGCCCAGCGGATTGAGATATTCGAGCTTGAGGAGCACGTCCGCGCTGAGGCCATCCTCAGCCTTGAACCGTGCGAGGCGAATGAGTGGCGTGCCGCCGATGGCATCGAGAATGCTGCCATAAATCCGCCCGCGCGGCACCGATACGGCGTGGGCGGCCCGTGCTTGTTCGTTTTCTCGCGCAATTTCCGTCGACCGGCCTTTTTTCCTGCCAGCGACTCCTACCGAACCCGTCATTGTCCTATATAACCCTCGGAGGAAGTGAATTTCTTAGCTTCGCCGCGATCAAGGAGAGAACGTCGATGCTCATGCGTCGCGAACGGGCCTATACCGCTATCGCGGTCATGCTGGATATAGGATGGCACGCCGGCCGGCAGCGCCTTGAAAGCGCTGGTGATATCGCAGACCGTTTGGCGATGGCTCGGCGTGGAATCGAGCCGGTTCTGCAGGGACTCGCCCGAGTCGGCCTGCTGGACAGCACGCGCGGCCCGAAAGGCGGTTACCGTCTGGGCCGCAGCGCCCGTCAAATCAACCTCGCCGAGATCGTGGAAGCGGTGACGGGAGGCGACGGCGCGGAGGAAACCGTCACGGAAGCAGGCGGCGAGTTGCAGACGGCGGCGGTCGAGCCTCTGTGGGTCGAGCTGGAACAGCATGTCCATGCCCATTTGCAGGCCATTACGCTGGAGGCGCTCATCCAGCGCGCCCAGGTTTCGGGCCTGAAGCGCCCGGCCCATGCGCCGATCGTCTTCGCGATCTGAAGCAGCTCTCACCATTTCGCCCGGCGAGATCCGAGCGGGCGATTGCAATGCTCAACGTCGGTTGGTCACTTCAGAGCGTCGAGGATCCTGATCCACGAGCGGATTCCGTTCTGGAAGCTGCGTAAGTCGTATTTTTCGTTAGGCGAATGGATGCGGTCGTCGTCCATCGCGAAGCCGACCAACAGCGAGTCGATGCCGAGAACGTGCTGAAGGTCGCCCACCACGGGGATCGACCCACCCGAACCGATGATCGCGGCCGCCTTGCCCCACTCTTCGGTCAGGGCCGCCTGTGTGCGCCGCACATGTTCGCCGTCGGAAGGCACTGTCACGGCCGGGCTATTGCCGTGGCCGAGGAAACGGGCCTCGCAGTCGGCCGGCAGACGCTCCGTCACGAATTGCCGGAAGGCCGCCTGCACCGCCTTCGGATCCTGCCCGCCCACCATACGGAAGGAAATCTTGGCGGAGGCTTCGGAGGGGATGACGGTCTTCGCCCCCTCCCCCGTGTAGCCACCCAGGATGCCATTCACGTCGCAGGTCGGCCGTGTGGTGATTTGCTCCAGCACGGAGCGCCCCCGTTCGCCGGCCGGAACCGACAGGCCGACCGCGCCGAGGAAACCGGCATCGTCGAAGCCCAACGCGTCCCAGCCCGCTTTCACCTCCGGCGGTAATTCCCGCACGTCGTCGTAGAAACCGGGGAGCGTCACGCGACCCTCGGCGTCATGTAAGTCGGCGATGATGCGGGCCAGCACACGGATCGGATTCTGCGCCGCGCCGCCATACATGCCGGAATGCAGGTCCATCGACGCCGCGCGAATGGTGACTTCCTCATAGACAATGCCGCGCAGCATCGTGGTGATCGCGGGGGTCTCCGCATTCCAAAGGTCGGTATCGCAGATGAGACAGAAATCGGCTTTCAGCTCCTCCCGGTTCTCGGTGAGGAAGGGCACCAGGCTGAGGGCAGCGGATTCCTCCTCGCCCTCGAGCAACACGGTGACGTCGATGGGCAATTCGCCCCGCGTTTCGATGAAAGCGCGGCAGGCTTCCACGAAGGTCATCACCTGGCCTTTGTCGTCCGACGCGCCGCGCCCAACGATCGCCTCACCGCGCGGACCCGGCACACGTTGCGGCTCGAAGGGCGGCGAGGTCCAAAGATCCAGCGGGTCGGGCGGCTGCACGTCGTAATGGCCGTAGAACAGGACATGCGGCGCGCCAGCGCGACCGGTGCGGCGGTGGCCGACGACGATGGGCTGCCCCAGCGCCTTCCGTGCCGAGGCCTCGAAGCCAATTTCGGTCAGCGCGGCAGCGGCCCAATCGGCGGCCCGGCGGCAATCCGCCGCATAGGCGGCATCGGCGGAGATTGATGGGATTCGCAGGAATTCAAAGAGCCGGTCGAGGCTGCGATCCAGACCATTATCGGCGGCGTCGAGCACGGCATTCAGGTCGGTCATCGTAAGGGCCTCGATGCTTGGGGTCGTCAGCGGATCAACTGTCTCAAGCACGCCTCGCGGGCCTGGGCAAATGCGGCGTCCCGGCCGAAGCTAGGGTGTGGCGATAGGGGGAGGCGTTATGCCGACGGATCAATCCGCGTCGAAACTGTTCTACCAGACGCGGCTGCGGCGGCCCCTGCTCGATCGGGCCGAGGGCGTCTATCTCTGGGACCAGAACGGCAAGCGCTACCTCGACGGTTCCAGCGGCTCGATGGTCTCCAACATCGGGCACTCCAACCCGGCCGTGCTGGAAGCGATGCGGCGGCAGATGGACCGTTCGACCTTCGGCTATCGCCTGCATTTCGAGAACGAACCGGCTGAGCAACTCGCCAACCGGATCGCAACGAAGATGCCGCCGGGGCTCGACCGCGTCTTCTTCGTCTCGGGCGGTTCGGAGGCGGTGGAGAGTTGCCTCAAGCTCGCCCGCCAATATGCGCTGGCGATCGGTGAGGCGCAGCGCTGGAAGGTCATCTCGCGCTTCCCTTCGTATCACGGCACGACCCTGGGCGCCCTTTCAGTCACAGGCATGTCACTGATGAGTGCGCCTTTCGCGCCGATGATGCGCGAGATGCCGAAGATCCCTGCGCCGACTTGCTACCTCGACCGGGACAGCCTCTCGGCCGAGGAACGCGGGCTGCGTTATGCGCGGATGCTGCGGGAGGAGATTCTGCGGCAGGGGCCGGAGACGGTGCTCGCCTTCATCATGGAGCCGGTGGGCGGCGCCTCGACCGGAGCGCTGGTGGCGCCGGACAGCTACCATGCCGAGATCCGCGCCATCTGTGACGAGTTCGACATCCTGCTGATCAGCGACGAGGTAATGAGCGGCGCCGGCCGCACCGGGAAATATCTGGCGCTGGACCATTGGGGCGTACGGCCCGATCTTATCGCACTCTCGAAGGGGCTGGGTGCGGGTTACGTGCCGCTCGGCGCGATGGTGGCTGACGCGCGGATCGCCAATGCCGTGATCGACAATGGCGGCTTCATGCACGGCCATACCTATGCCGGCAATCCCCTCGCCTGTGCCGCCGGCCTCGCGGTGATCGAGGAGATCGATCGGCTGGACCTGTTGGAAGCGGCGCAGGATCGAGGTGAACGGCTGAAGGCGCGGCTTCAGGCGCTCATGCAGCGTTTCCCATTTATCGGCGACGTGCGCGGCAAGGGGCTGCTGCTGGCCTTCGAGCTGGTGGCGGATCGGGAGACGATGGCGCCGCTCCCGGCTGAGCTGAACGCCCATCTGCGGCTGATCGATATCGCGTACGAGCGTGGGCTAATCCTCTATTCGCGCCGCACACGGGGTGGCCGTATCGGCGATCACTTCATGGTTTGTCCGCCGCTCATCGTGACGGAGGCGCAGATCGACGAGATCATGGATGGGATCACCGCGAGCCTCCTCGACTTCGCGAGGGGAGCTGGTCTGCCGGCTGGGGCATCGGCTTGAGTTCGTCGGCTCTTATCAGGGAGGCGAAGGTAGACGAGCTTGGCGCGGTCGCGGCGATGATTCGCAAACTCGCCGAACACATCGAACCGGGCTTCGTCCCCAGGACGACCGCCGCGGATCTGCTTGCGCACGGGGCTGCGGGGCGAGGCCGCTTCACCATCCTGGTGGCGGAACAGGCGCATGGGCTGGTCGGCTTCTGCCTTTACTCCTGGCTGTTCTCGGCATGGCGAGGGCGGCCGGGCGTTTACTTATCCGATCTTTATGTGGACGAAGCGCAGCGAGGCGCGGGCCTCGGCATCGCGCTCTTGCGCGCGGTGCTGGCGCGCGAGGCTCACGAGGATTGCGGCTTCATCCTGCTCGAAGTCGATCGGATGAACGCCTCGGCACGCGCCTTCTACGAGCGGATCGGCTTCGTCCTGAAAGACCACGACGACAGCTTCATCCTGGCCGGTACGGCACTCGACCGGCTGCGCTCAACGCCAACGGGTTAGGCGTGGTGCGAACGTGATGCACTGATGCGAGCCGCGACCCGAAAGATCCGTCATGGCACGCGAAGGCGTGCCATCCACGCCTTACCTTCGTGAAGCAAGCAAAGGCGTGGATGCTCGGCCTTCGCCGAGCATGACGTGGTGGGATGAGCGCGGTTCAAACCAAAGACATCCCGCCTCAACGCGCCGCCAATATCGTCGCCGTCCGCTCCGGCACCGTGTCCAGCATTCGCATGCAGGCCGCGTAGGCCGTATCGACGGAAAGGCTCTCCATCGACGGTCCGTCCGCCAAGGCCCAGGCCGCATGCTTGCCGGCCGGGGCCATTTCCTCCGCACGATCGATCGTCGTCCCGCACAAACCGATCGTCGGTGTTTCGGACGCGGCGGCGAGGTGCATGAGCCCGCTGTCATTGCCGACATAGAGGGCGCAGCGCTGGATGCAGGCGGCCACCTCCGGGATGATGAGGTTGCCACGGAAGTCGAGCGCGCCCGGCAGTGCCGCGAGCAAAGGTGCGGCCATGTCGCGCTCCGCGTCTCCAGGTCCCGCGAAGACGGCGGGGATGGCATTCGGCAGCGGTCCCTCGGCGAGCCTGCGAAACAGTTCCGCGAAACGGTCGGCGGCCCAGACCTTCGGCGCCCAATTCGCGGTCGCGCCGAAGCCGATCACTGGCCGGCCCGGCGGCAACAGCGTTGCCGCCTTCGCGCGATCCTCCGGCGCCGTCCAGACGATCGGCAGCGGTGGCGGTTTAATTTTGAGGATGGCGGCGTATTGCTCGTACATCCGCCCCGGAACCCGCCGCCGCACGGCACGCCTGCGCGTCGGCAGAAGATAGGCGATGAGGGAGCCGCGCATATCGACCACGAGATCCCAGAAGGTAAAGGCCGCGTCGCGCCACAGCCTCAACCAATGCAGGTCGCGCCGATGCTTGACGACGATGATCGTGCGCTCGTGGTTCGGCATCCGCGCGAAAACGTCCCGTGCGGCAGGACCGCAGGCGATGGTGAAGCGCGCTTCGGGGTAGGTTCGGATGAGGTGATCCAGAACGCCGCAGGTAATGACGGCATCCCCAATGCGATTGGACGAGATGAAGAGGATGCGCATGGCCACTCTCCGCGTCAGGGCGTTCGGGTCTGGCGCAGAGGATAAGGAGCCTGTCGTGATCCGTGCGAAGGATGTCTTTGGTTTGAACCGCGCCAATTCCGCCACGTCATGCTCGGCGAAGGCCGAGCATCCACGCCTTCCTTGCTCGACGAAGGCGAGGCATGGACGGCACGCGGGGGGCCGCCCCGCCTTTGCGTGAAATGACGGATCCTTTGGCCGCGGCTTAGCGTCGAAGACACCGACGCTAAACGCGGCCGCCCAGCTCTTCCTCGATATGCACGCGCACGATCGCCTCGAAGGACGCATCGGCGCGGAAACCGAGCGCGAGTGCGCGCTGGGTGTCGAAAGCCTCTGGCCAATTGCTGACGAGACGTTCGATCGCGGGATCGGCTTTGCGGGTGATCAGCCGGGTCGCGGCCTCGCCGGCGACGCTTCGCAGCGCCTCGATCTCCTCGGCGACGGTGGCCGTGACGCCCGGCAACGCCAGGCTTCGCCTGCCGCCCAAGGGCGCGAGGTCGCAGGTCGCGGCATGGATGAGGAAGCCAATCGCGGCGCGCGGGCTGGCGAACCAGTGGCGTACCTTGTCGCTGACCGGCAGCACCGCCGGCTGACCCACCAAAGGCTCGCGGATGATGGAGGAGAAGAAGCCGGATGCCGCCAGGTTCGGCTTGCCCGGCCGCACGCAGATGGTCGGCAGGCGAAGGCCGATGCCATCGAGGAAGCCTCGGCGGCTGTAATCCGCCAGCAACAGTTCGCCGATGGCCTTCTGGGTGCCATAGCTGGAGAGCGGCGTGAGGTTGAAGTCATCCGGAATGACCGGCGGCATCGGCGTGCCGAAAACCGCGATCGAGGAAGTGAAGACCACCCTCGGGTAATACTTCTCCGTATTGGCTCGCGCGCCTTCCTGCCGGATGGCCTCCAGCAGATACCGCGTGCCATCGAGATTGACGCGGTAACCCTTGTCCATGTCCGCCTCGGCCTCGCCGGAAACGATGGCGGCGAGGTGGAAGATGATGTCGGGGCGCGTCGCGACGAAGCGATCGACAACGCCGGCGGCCGAAAGGTCCACCGCCTGACGCGTCACATTGCCCTTGAAGCCGGCGGGCGCCAGCGGCTCAACGACATCGACCAGCGTCAGTGTGTCGGGCGACAGGCCCGCCGTCCCGCTCACCAGCCGATCGGTGAGCTTGCGGCCGAGCATGCCGGCAGCGCCTAGGATGAGAATATGCACTTTGGGAAGTCTCCTCGCCGAGAGTCTTTCCAGCCAGCTAGATCAGGATCAGGCCGGTGGCAACGCTCTATCGGCACGGAACAGTAAAGCGCCCCTCTCGCCACCTGTGCGACGAGAGGGGTTTGGTCGTTCGAAGACTAAGCGAGCACTTTGCTCTTGGACTCGATCGCGCCCATCAGCTCGGTCCAGGACTTCACGAAGCCCTTGGCGCCAGCTGATTGCAGCTCGGTCGATAGCGCGCTGAGGTCGATGCCCGCTTTCACATGCGCGGCCAGAACTTCCTCGGCGTTACCGCCGTCACGCGGCAGGGCGGTCGCTGACTTGCCGTGATCGGCGAAGGCCAGCAGCGTGCCTTCCGGCATCGTATTGACCGTGTTCGGAGCGGCCAAGCCCGCGATATACAGCGTGTCGGACGCGTTCTTGTCCTTCGTGCCGGTGCTAGCGAAGAGCAGGCGCTGTGCGTGGGCACCGACATTCTGCAGACGCTGGAAACGGTCACTCTCGATGATGTCGCGATAGGCCTTGTAGCACTGCGCGCCGACCGCGAGGCCGAGGGTATTGCGGATCTCGGCCGGGACCTTCTCGGTCACGGACGCATCCCACCGGCTGATGAACAGCGAGGCGACGGAGCGCACATCGGCCGACAGACCGGCGGCGACCCGGCGCTCCAGTCCCTTCATATAGGCATCGGCGGCGAGCTTGTACTGGTCGGTGGAGAACAGCAGCGTCACGTTGATGGGGATGCCGGCGAAGATCGCATCCTCGATCGCGGGCAGGCCCTCGGGCGTGCCGGGGATCTTGATAAAGAGGTTCGGCTTGTTCGCCTGCTTGTGCAGCGTCTTGGCCTGATCGACCGTCGCCTTGGTGTCATAGGCGAAGACCGGTGACACTTCGAGCGAGACGAAGCCGTCCACCGTGCCCGTGCGCTCGTACACCGGGAGGAACAGATCCGCCGCGCGGCTCAGGTCCTGCACGGCCATGTTGAAGAACAGGCCCTCGCCCTTGGCGCCGCTATCGAGCTGCGAGATGATTTCCTTGTCGTACCATTTGCTCTTCGAGATGGCGTTGTCGAAGATGGTCGGGTTGGAGGTCAGGCCCGTGACCGACAGCTCGTCGATGTAGCGCTTAAGCGTGCCGCTATCGAGAAGATCGCGCGTGATGTTGTCGAGCCACAAGCTTTGGCCCAGCCGGTTCAGAGTCTTCGGTGCGTCTGAGGCCATGGGTTGGTTCCTTTACCGCTGGTCTAGGGTTGCCGGATCGGATGCGTCCTCGTGGTCCTGGCACGCCACGGCGCACCTTCCACTTCGGCCAGCCTCCCGATCCGCCATTGGGTGAATGTCGGTCAGGCTTAGTCCTCAATTAGCACGTGTCCCCCCGGGGGAAAATGGTCTCGGGCCGCGGCTTTTGCCTTCCGCACGGCGAGGCGGGCGTGCTGAAGCAAAAGTGTCATTGGGAGCGTGCGAGGTCTGTTGGACTCCGACCCTTCAATTGCTCCGTGGCTCAAATTGTCTCGTTTGAGGCATATCTGGTTTGCCGCCGACGGCGAGTTTCGCCGCGTTGACGCTGCCAGGGGGGCTATCTACTGTCCTAATCAACGCCGCGTAAAAAAGCGAAAAGTCTCGGCGCGAGGGAGAACTCATGTCCAAACTCAAGCAGAATCTCGCGGCGATTGCCGCTGTCTCGTGTCTCGCATGGGCCGCCTCGGCAGCCCATGCGGCCGACAGCTATACGGTCGGGCTCAGCGTCGCCACCCTCGCCAATCCTTTCTTCCAGGGGATGACGAAGGGCGTGCAGGCCGGGATCGCCCAACATCCTGACCTCAAGCTCATCAATACCAGCGCCAATGGCGATGCGAATACCCAGACCAACCAGGTCACCGACCTCATCAACCAGCATGTGGCGGCGCTGATCCTCAACCCGATCAACGCCAATTCCATCGTGCCGGTGGTGAAGGAAGCCAATAAGAAGGGCATTCCGGTCTTCACGCTGGACCGTGGCGCCGCCTGCGGCGATTGCCAGGTGAACTTCCTCGAGACCGACAACGTGGCGCTCGGCAAGGAGGGCGCCGACTTCATCGCGGAGCAGCTCAAGAAGCGCTACGGCTCGGTGAAGGGCAATGTGGTCGATCTCGAAGGTCTCCTCGGCACCACGGCGGGCGATGAGCGCGAGCAAGGCTTCGCCGCCGAGCTGGCGGTGCTGCAAAAGGACAATCCGGACCTCAAGCTGGTGGCCAAGCAGGCGGCGGATTTCGATGCCGACAAGGCCTTCAACATCATGACCCAGCTTCTCGCGGCCCATAACGACATCGACGCGGTGTTCAACGGCAATGACGACAACGCGGTCGGCGCCATCCGCGCGATCCGCCAGGCCAACCGATTCGCGCCGATCGGCGATCCGAAGCACATCGTGATCATCAGCATCGACGGCACCGAGCAGGCGCTGAGCGCCATCCGCAAGGGCCAGATGGATGGCACGCTGTCGCAGAACCCCCTGACCATGGCCAAGCAGTCGGTCGCCTATGTCGAGGCCTATCTGCATGGCGACAAGGCAAGCATCCCCGCGCATCAATTCTGGCCGCATATGCTGCTGACGAAAGAGACGATCGATAGCCCGGCGGCCAAGGCCTATGGCCTGTGGGGCGACGAGGTGAGCCAGTAAGGCGACAATATGTTGTTGGATGCGGTGAGGATCGGGCGTCCAGGACTTATTTGCTCGACTAAGGCAAGGCGTGGATGGCACGCCCTCGCGTGCCATGACGATACTCTCGAGGCCAGCCTGTCCCTTGAGCCGGTGAGCCGCCCGCTCAACCCAACCCATTCGTCATGCTCGGCGAAGGCCGAGCATCCACGCCTTCCTAGTGAAGTCGTGGGCAGGCGTGGATGGCAACAGGACTTGGCCGTAAGACCCCGCGCAAATGCGGGCCTGACAGCATGACGCGGCTGCTGGAGATGCAGGGCATCTCCATGGGGTTCCCCGGGGTGAAAGCTCTCTCCGATGTCAGCATCTCCCTCGACCGGGGGGAGGTGCTCGGTATCGTCGGCGAGAATGGCGCCGGGAAGTCCACCTTGATGAAGATTCTCGCCGGGGTGTTTCGCCCCGATGCGGGCCAGTTGCATCTTGAGGGCGTGCCATTCAGCCCAAGGCGTCCCAAAGACGCGTTGGATGCCGGGATCATCGTGATCCACCAGGAACTCAGCCTCATCCCCGAGCGTTCGGTGGCCGAGAACATCTTCCTCGGCCATCTGCCGCGCGGCAGGCTCGGCGGGATACGCCGCGCCGCGCTGAACCGCGAGGCGAGCCGGTTGCTCGCCCGCGTCGGCCTCTCCGTTTCGCCACGCACGCTGGTTCGCCGGCTCGGCATCGCGCAGCAGCAGCTGGTGGAGATCGCCCGCGCGCTGTCCCGCGAGGCGCGGGTCATCGTCATGGACGAGCCGACGGCGACGCTGACCACGGCCGAGCAGCGCATCCTGTTCGCCACGATCGCGACGCTGCGGAATGCCGGCGTCGGGCTGGTCTTCATCAGCCACCATCTGGAAGAAGTCTTCGAGATCTGCGACCGCGTGACGGTGCTGCGCGACGGCGCCGCCGTGGAAACCCGAGCGACCAAGGATTGGACCGAGGACGCGCTGATCCAGGCGATGGTCAATCGCCCGATCGAGGCGCTGTTCCCCGCCCGCCACGCCACGCTGGGCGAAGTGCTGCTCCAGGTCGAGGGGCTCAGTTCCGCCGGCCGCTTCGAGGATGTCTCCTTCGAGCTTCGGGCCGGCGAGGTGGTCGGCCTCGGCGGCCTGATCGGCGCGGGCCGAACCGAAGTGCTCAAGACGATCTACGGCGCCCTACCCGCGACCAAGGGCAAGATCCATGTCGAGTCGCGGGAGCGCCATATTCGCTCGCCGCGCCAGGCGCTTTCCGCCGGGGTCGCGCTAGTGCCAGAGGACCGCAAGGGCGAGGGTCTGGTGATGCCCTTCTCGCTCCGCACCAATGTCGCGATGTCCACCCTCACCAAGGTTTCCTGGCTGCGCTCGATCCTCGCGCAAGGCCGGATCGACCGGCTGGCGGAGCACGCTGTCGAAGACCTGCGCATCCGCACGCCGGGCATTCGCCAGCTTGTCCGGTCGCTGTCGGGCGGCAACCAGCAGAAGGTCGTACTGTCTCGCGCCTTGACCACGAAGCCGCGCATCTTCCTGCTCGACGAGCCGACGCGCGGTATCGATGTGGGTGCGAAAGTCGAGGTCTATCGGCTCATCAACGCCTTGGCGGAGCGCGGAGCGGCGATCCTGGTCGTGTCTTCCGACATGCTGGAGCTGCTGGGTCTCTGCGATCGTGTCCTGGTGATGCGGACAGGCCGCATCGCCGGGATGGTCGCCAAGGCCGATTTCAGCCAGGAACGCATCATGGCCCTCGCAGCCCTCGGCTGACGCGGCGTCCGTTAAAGAGAAGGCTGTCGATGGCATCCGGTCAAACCTCCCCCGCCCCGAAGCGAAACTTCGGTCTCTCCTCGGTGACGCGCGCCATCAACGAGCTGACCATCGTGGTGGGTTTCGTCGCGATTTCGGTCTATCTGGCGATAACGACGCCGTCCTTCCTGACCTCCGCCAATCTGCTCTCGATCCTGCTTGCCAGTTCGCTGATCGGCATCGTGGCGGTGGGCGAGACTTTCGTCATCGTAACGGGCGGCATCGACCTATCCGTGGGTTCGGTGGTGGCCTTTACCGGCGTGATGGCGGGGCTCGCGCTCAACGCGCATATCCCGGTGCCCATCGCGGTGCTGCTGGGTGTGGGCATCGGCGCGTTGTCGGGCGGCTTCATCGCCTTCGCGGTGACGACGCTGAACATGGCGCCCTTCATCGTGAGCCTCGCGGTGCTCGCCATGGCGCGCGGCCTCGCCTTCATCGTCACCAACGGCAATACGATTTTCTCCTTCCCGGACGCCTTCGACAATATCGGCGGCGGCAATATCGGCCCCTTCCCGGTCGCGGCACTGATCGCGGCGGCGGTGTTCCTGATCGCGGGCCTGGTGCTGGCACGCACGGTGTTCGGCGCCGAGGTCTATGCCGTGGGCGGTAATCGCGACGCCGCGCGGCTGGCGGGCATTCCCGTGACGCGCACGCTCGCCATCGTCTACATCATCAGCGGCGCGCTGGCGGGGCTGGGCGGCGTGGTGCTGGCTGGGCGGCTGGACAGCGCGCAGCCGATCGCGGCGGTGGGGCTGGAGCTGAACGCGATCGCGGCCGTGGTTATCGGCGGCGCGTCCCTGTTCGGGGGCAAGGGCAGCATCCTGGGTACGCTGCTGGGCGTGCTGATCATCGGCCTGATCAACAACGGTCTTACGCTGAAAAACGTGCAGCCCTTCTGGGTGCAGTTCATCCAGGGCGCGGTGATCTTCGGTGCGGTGCTGATCGACAGCCTCAACCAGAAGCGCCGCGGCGGCTGAGGATCAGGCGGCCAGCCAACCGCCATCGACCACGAGGTTCGAGCCGGTCATGAAGGTGGCGCGGTCGCTCGCCAGGAACACGGCGGCATTCGCGATGTCCTGCGGCCGGCCGAGACGCGGCCAGGGCGTGCGGCGTCGGGCATTCTCCATCAGAGCGGGATCCATCGGCAGCCCCGGCTTGCCGGTCACGACCTTGCCCGGCGAGATCGAATTGCAGACGATCAGGTCCTTGGCATAGTCAACGGCGATCTGCCGCGTGAGATAGATGGCGCCCGCCTTGCTGACGCCATAGGGCGTATCGCGCGGCGAGGTCACGATACCCTGCTGCGAGCCAAGATTGATCAGCCGCCCCCGCACCTCCTCCCGAGGCTCCTGCGAGATCATCTGTTGCACCGCGCGCTTACAGCCGAGGAACATGCCGGTCATATTGACCGCCATGACATGCTCCCACTGCTCGATCGTCGTATCCAGCAGCGGCGTTCCCGAATAGATCGCCGCGTTGTTGACCATGACATCGAGCCGGCCATAGAGCGCCACCGTTTTCGTCACGAGCCGGTCGAGATCCTCCCATTTCGAGACATCGACGGTTTCGAAAATGCCCTTGCCGCCCGCACGGGTAATCAGATCGAGCGTCGGCTCGCCGCCTTCCAGCGGTTCGGTAGTGATATCGGCGAGCGCGACCGTCGCCCCCTCTGCCGCGAAGCTGAGGGCGATAGCGCGACCGATCCCGGCACTTGCTCCGGTGACGACGGCGATCTTTCCGGCGAGCAAACTAGACATTCATGGTGGTTCCATGGCTGGATGAAATTGTCGCTGACGTGACACGCATTCTCGCTGAACTTGCAGAGCGAGCAACCAGTTTTCGAGGATCTTGCCGATTAACGACATCATTCAATTCGATCCCGACCTCGCCGGCGCGATCTTCGATGAGCTGGCGCTGGCCACGCGCGTCGGACGCGGTATCGTTCGCGATAGCTACGGCGCGGGTGAGCAGGCGGCTCATGACATTCTGAGGCGCAGGGCCGTCGCGATCGGTCTGGAATGCGCGGTCGATGCCATCGGCAACCTGACGATGACACTGCCGGGCCTTGACCGCGCGGCGCCGCGCATCATCATCGGCTCCCACCTCGACAGCGTGCCTCAGGGCGGCAATTTCGATGGCGCGGCGGGTGTCGTAGCAGGGCTTTGCGCCCTCTCGGCATTGCGAAGCGGCGGTTTCGTGCCGCGTTGCGACATCGCCGTGATGGGCATCCGCGCCGAGGAATCCGCTTGGTTCGATATCGCTTATGTCGGGAGCGCCGGGGCTCTCGGGCTGCTTGATCCGGATTGCCTGTCGGTCGCGCGCGCGGATACCGGACTCACTCTAGAGGCGACATTGGCCGCGCAAGGCTTCGATCCCAGCGCAATTCGCGAGCGGCGTCACCTCATCGAACCAAATAGCATCCGCGCCTATCTGGAGCTGCACATCGAGCAGGGTCCGACGCTCGTCAACGAGGGCCTGCCGGTTGCCGTGGTCACCGGCATCCGGGGCTGCAAACGGTTCCGCAATGCGCGGTGCGTCGGCGCCTATGCGCATTCCGGCGCCGTCGCCCGCCCCTATCGCCGCGATGCGGTGGCCGCGACAGTCGCACTTCTGCATCAGATGGAAGCAGTGTGGCTGCGTGAGGAAGCGGCCGGCGCGGATCTCGTGCTGACCTCGGGTGAGTTTTACACCGACGCCACAATGCACGGCCCCAGCAAGATCGCCGGAGAAACGCGCTTCGTTCTGGATATCCGCAGCACGTCGGACACCACCATGAACATCGTGGCGGCCGAGGCGCGAGATGCGGCTGAACGTATCGGGCGAGATTATCGGGTGAGCTTCGATCTCGGCACCACTAGCGATTCGCCACCGGCACTCATGGACACAAGACTGCGTGCGAAGATCATGGGTCTGCTCGACGCGCCTTTCGAGATGGCGAGCGGCGCAGGCCATGACGCGGCGGTCTTCGCGCAAATGGGGATCCCGAGCGCCATGATCTTCATCCGTAACGAGAATGGCAGTCACAACCCGGATGAGGCGATGACGCTGGATGACTTCGGTGTCGCGACACAGACGCTGATCAGCCTGCTCGTCGATTTCCCGATATGAGAGAAGATTCGCGATGACCGTATTGGTGACTGGGGCGACGGGCTTCGTGATGAGCGTGCTAGCGCGGCGCTGGCTGGAGTCCGACCCAACCCTGCGGCTGGTGGCTCTGGACACCGCACCGCTCGACGCTGAGGCGTTGCGCTATTTCGCGCCGGTGGCAGATCGCCTGTCCGTCATTGTCGCGGATGTCACGCGGCCGGAAAGCTGGCGCGATGCGCTGGCGGGGTTTGACATAACGCACATCGTCCACGGCGCGACCGTGACGCCGCTGTCGCGCGGTTCAGCGGCCGAGGCGAAGCGGGAGCCCGAAGCGGAAAATCCTGCCCGCATCATCGACGTCAACATCATGGGAACCGTGGCCGTGCTGGATTGGGCCCGCGCATTGCCCGGTCTGCAACGCGTCATCTATGTCAGCTCCGGCGCGGTCTACAAGCATCACGGTCCCGATCGTCCCGGTGAGCCTTTGCCCGAGGATGGCTATGTCATGCCGCGAAAGCTCTACGGAATCTCGAAGCTGGCATCGGAACTCATCACCGAACGCTATGGCGACCTGTTCGGGCTCTCCACCGCCTCCGTCCGGTTGTCATCGGTCTACGGCACAATGGACCGCGCGACGGCGAGCCGCAACTTCCGCCATATTCCCAATCGCATCGCCCACATGGCGCTCGACGGCGCCAGCCCCGTGCGCGCGAATTCGCTCGATGTCGTCGGTGACTATATTCATGCGGAGGATGTGGCTACCGCAATCCTTGCGCTGCTGCACGCGCCGAAACTGCGATTTTCGGCCTACAACATAGCCGCCGGCCACGTCACGACGATCCGTGAACTTGTTGACTGGGCCGCCGAGAAGACGCCTGGATTCACCGCCGAGATCGCGCATGGCGAGCGGGCCGACATCCTCAATGATGCGAGCCTGACCGGCGGCATGTGGGGTGCCTACGATATCTCGCGCATCGCTGCCGATACCGGCTGGACGCCCCGCCCGACGCGCGAAGCGTTTCATGGCTATATGGACTGGATCGCCGCGCGGCGATCGGCCACCTGACAGAGCATCGAATGACTCGGGCACAGCAATGATCTCAGCCGAACCCTATCCTCGCGATCTCCTCGGCTATGGCGGCCGCCCGCCACATCCGCGCTGGCCGAATGACGCCAAGATCGCAGTCTCCATCGTGCTGAACTACGAGGAAGGCGGCGAGTACTCGGTGCTGCACGGCGACCCGCATTCGGAATATGTGCTCACCGATCTCGGCGCGGTCCCTCCCCTGCAAGGACTGCGCGATCTCAACGTCGAATCCATGTTCGAATACGGCAGCCGCGTGGGTTTCTGGGAGATCATGCGCCTGTTCCGCGAGCGCGGCGTCGATGCGACGATTTACGGCGTCGGCATGGCGCTTGAACGCAACCCCGATGCGGCCGCCGAGATCGCCGCCAGCGGCCTGGAAGTCGCCTGCCACGGGCAGCGCTGGATCGACTACCAGCAGGTCCCGGAGGAAGTCGAGCGCGCGGATATCGCCCGCAATATCGAGGTCATAACCCGCATGATCGGGCGCCGGCCGCTTGGCTGGTACACCGGCCGGCCTGGCCCCAATACCCGTCGGCTGGTCGTGGAGGCTGGCGGTTTCCTCTACGACAGCGACGCCTATAACGACGATCTTCCCTATTGGACAAAGGTGGATGGCCGCGCGCATCTGATCGTCCCTTACAGCCTCGACAACAATGACAGCCGCCTGCCGCGCGGCGCTGATTTCAGCACGGGCGACGACTTCTTCACCTATTGCCGCGACGCTTTCGATTGGCTGTATCGCCAAGGCGCCGAGGGCCGCCCGCGCATGATGTCGATCGGCCTACACGCCAGGATCATCGGCCGCCCCGGCCGGATTGGCGCGCTGGCGCGGCTACTCGATCATATCCAGACCCACGACGGCGTCTGGCTGTGCGACCGCTCCTCCATCGCGCGGCACTGGATCGCCCGTCACCCGGCCCACTCCGTCGGCCAGACGCAAGTTTAGGTCGTATTTACGACAACACGGTGCTTTGATGAGGGGCAGTCTTTCCCCTGCATCGGAGCACGGCATCAGTGGATTTCGTTGCGCCTGAAACAGTCGCCTCGGCACAGTATCCCTTGGCGACCGGTCCCTTTACTCTGCGGGTCCCTCAGCTCAGGGCGTCTCGCAGCGAGACGATGCCCGCGCGCAACAGACGGCGCGTCGCCTCCACCGTGAACCATGCGGCGTGGGGGGACAGCGTGACGCTGTCGAGGGTGGTCAGAACATGACCCGGCGGCAGCGGCTCCTGCGCGAAAACATCGAGGCCCGCATGCAGGTCGCCTTTTCTCAAGCGGGCCACAAGCGCTTCCTCATCCACCAAGCCGCCGCGCGCCGTGTTCACCAGGACCGCACCACTTTTCAGCAAAGCAATCCGCTGGCGATTAATGATGCCACGGGTCGATTCATCCAGCCCGAGATGCAGCGAGACGATATCGGACGTCGCCAATACTTCGTCGAACTCCAGCAAGGTGCAGGGCGCATCAGGCGGCGGCGAGCGATTCCAGCCAACGACCTCGCAGCCCACCGCCTTGCCCAGAACCGCCAGGGCACGGCCGACGCCGCCAAGCCCCAGAACGCCCAGACGTGCTCCGGCGATGTCCCGGCCGAGTTGTGGCGCCCATTGGCCGGCCCGCATGCCGCGATCCATGGCGGCTATACCGCGCCGCGCCGCGAAGATCAGGCCAAGCGCGTGCTCGGCCACCGAACCGTCGCCATAACCCTTCACACGATGCACGGCGATGCCGCGCGCCTGCGCCGCCGCGAGATCCACCCAGCTTCCGACGCCGGTGCTGAGGTAGGAAATCACGCGCAGATCCGGCAATGCCGCGAGAGTGCGGGCGTCGACTTTAGTCCGCAACAGAACGAGGCCGGCGCAGCCTTGCGCAGCCGCCACCAATCCTTCCGCGCCAGGCTCGGCAAGCCGCACATCCAGCGTCGGAAGCAGGGCGCGGATCTCCGGATCGAAAGCGGCAGCCATCTCCGCGCTGCAATCGGGGAAGGCGAGTTTCATTGGTCAACACTCTCTCAGCACGACGGCAAGAAATGCCCATGATCTCCACCAGCGCAACCTTGGAACGACAGACATTCGCCGGAGGTGCCGCCTCGGTGCGCGATCTGCTCCGTGCACGGCGCCCGCGCCATGGCTTGCCGGGCGCCTTCTACACCGACCCTGACATCTATGCCCTCGACATCGCGGCGATCTTCGAACGCGAGTGGATCTTCGTCGGCGCTCTCTGCGAGATCCCGAAACCTGGCAATTTCCTCACGGTCACCATCGGCAACAGCCCGATCATCGTGTTGCGCGACCGCAAAGGTGAGGTGCGCGCGTTCTTCAACACCTGCCGTCATCGTGGCTTCAAGCTCTGCGATGCCGCCAAAGGACATACACCGGCGCTCATCTGCCCCTATCACCGCTGGACCTACCGGCTGGATGGCACCCTCGCCCACGCCAAACACATGCCGGAAGACTTCAACCCCGAGGAGTTTCCCCTTGTCAGCGTGCATGTCCGGACGGTCGGCGGCACGATCTATGTTTGCCTCGCCGACGATCCGCCGGATTTCGCGCCCTATCAGGAGGCGCTGACCCAACAGCTTGCGCCACACGCACTCGAACACGCGAAGGTGGCGTTCGAGGCCGATCTTGTCGAATACGGCAACTGGAAAATGGTGATGGAGAACTCTCGCGAGTGCTATCACTGCGCCACCGGCCATGACGAGCTGATGCTGACGTTCCTCGACATCTACGATTTCGCCAATCCGGATCAGGCGACGAATATCAGGTCCTATTGGGACAAGTGGGAAACCGCGGGATTCGGGCCGAGCGTCAGCGAGGGGCCAACCCACCGGGCCGTCCGCCTGCCGCTCACCGGCGATGCCCGGTCCATGACGATGGACGGCAAGATCGCGGTTGGCCGTCCACTCGGCCAGGCGCCGGCGGATGCTTATGGTTCGCTGCGCTGGGTCCATTACCCCTCGACCTTCAACCATTGCCTGAACGACTACACAGTGCTGATCCGCATGCTTCCGCTCGGCCCCGAGGAGACGCTGGTGACGACCAAGTGGCTGGTCGATGCGGACGCCGTCGAAGGCCGCGACTACGACCTCAGCAATCTTCTGAAGGTCTGGACGATCACCAATGATCAGGACAAGGCGCTGGTCGAACGCAACCAAGCCGGCGTCCGATCGAGCGGCTATCGGCCGGGCCCCTATTCGCCCTCCCTGGAAGCGGGCGTGCTGAAATTCGTCGATTGGTATTGCGAGAAGCTTGACCATCATCTCGATGGCCTTTCCCGGTCGCCCAATCGCGACGGGCGGTCTTCATAATCGCCCCCGCCAGATCGGAGCGCACCACGCGGATCGGCTTTCTGCTGATCCCCGGCTTCGCGCTGCTGCCTTACGCTTCCGCGATTGAGCCGTTGCGCGCCGCCAACGCCATCGCGGAACACCCGCTCTATGAATGGCATCACCTGACACCGGAAGGAACGCCGGTCGAGGCGTCGAACGGCCTGACGGTGACGCCCGATCTCGACTGGGCGTCTTCGCGCGACCTCGACTGGTTGATTGTCTGCGCGGGTGCCTCGGCCATGAGCTTTCGCGATCCCACAACTCTGCGGCGTTTGGCGGTGCTGGCGCGGCAAGGCGTTCGGATGGGCGGGGTTTCGGCTGGTCCGTACATTCTCGCTCGCGCAGGGCTGCTGAACGGCTATCGCTTCACGCTGCATTGGGAATTGTCGGCCGGATTCAACGAGGAATTTCCCGACCTCAACTTGCGCAAATGTCTGTTCGAGATTGATCGCGATCGGCTCACCTGCTCGGGTGGAGCGGCGCCGCTGGACATGATGCATGCACTGATTGCCCACGAACATGGCAGCGCGCTCGCCATGGCGGTGAGTGACTGGTTCATGCAAACCGAAGTGCGTGAAGGTGGACATCCGCAACGCATGTCCGCTTCGGAGCGTTTCGGTGTCAGAAACCCGGCTCTCCTGCGAGTCCTCGCCTATATGGACGCCTATCTCGAACAGCCGGGGACGGGCGCGGAACTGTCAGCAGTCGCGGGCGTTTCCCTGCGCCAGGTCGAGCGGCTCTTCCGCAGGCATTTCGGCGTCACGCCCGCCGCCTATTATCTAAGGCTGCGTCTCGAACATGCCCGGATGCTGCTGCGTCAGACGCCGATGCCCATGGTGGAGGTCGCGCTGGCGACAGGCTTCGCGAATGCGAGCCATTTCGCCCATGCCTATCGCGCCATGTTCGGCCGCACCCCGAGTTCCGAGGCAACGCGCCCCGCCGGAAAGGCGACGCGTGCCCGAGAGACCTCACTCGCGGCAGGAAGTGCGATCCCGCTGTCGCGATCGCCGCCTTTGCCGCAAAGGGCACTGCCGTGACGCCTCCTTCATTGTTTGCGATCAGGAGGCGATATGCCTTTTCGGCCTGACCCGAAATCGATCGCGGGCACCGATCTTCCGGTGCATGAGCGAACGCAGGTTCTGATTATCGGAGCAGGGCCCGCCGGTCTCGCGGCGGCGCTTCAGGCGGCTAGCCTCGGGCGGTCCGTCATCCTCGTTGATGAGAATCCATTGAGTGCCGAGACGATGGGCGAGAATGTTCCGCTGCATTTTGGTGGCGGCATGACGAATGCCGTGCGCAACCGCAATGCAATGCTTGAAGCCGTCGTCGAGAGCGAACCGGCATTCAGCGAGGCTTTCGACGCCGGCATCGATATTCGCCTCGGCACAACATGCTGGGGGGTCTATGCGCCTGGACCCGATGTTGGCTGGCTGCCTGGACCCGTCGCGGGGCTGATGGATGGCGATCGGTCCTGGATGGTCGGCGCGGAGCAGATCATCGTCGCGGCGGGCCGGCGCGATATGGGCCTCTCCTTCGCCGGATGGGAGAAGAACGGCGTTGTTGGCATCACGGCCGCCGTTCGGTTGGCGAAACGCTATGGCGCCTTACAGGCACGCCGGGCAGTGGTGCTGGGAAGCAGCACCGAGGCATTGCAGTCCGCGCTCGAACTGCGTGATGCGGGGGTCGAGATCGCCGCGGTCATTGACCACGTCTTCGAGCCACTCGGATCGCCAGTTTTGTGGGCGCAGTTGGCGGCTGGCGGAACGCGGGGGCTGTTTGGCTATGTGCCGCGCGAAGCGGTGGGTGCACAGGAATCCGTCGAGGCGGTGATCGCTTCTCCGTGGCGCGCGAGTGATTCCGATGGCGCCGAGCTGACGATTGCTTGCGATACGGTGCTGCTCGGCGTCGGCGCTGTTCCGGTCATCGAGTTGCTCGATTCCGTAGGCTGCCAAACGGTTTTCGACGGCGGACGAGGTGGTGTCGTTCCGGTTTTGGATGGCGCGCAGCGCACGACCAAAGTTGGCATCTTCGCGGTTGGCGACTGCGCCGGCATCTGGGCCGCGAAAACGCTTGATCCCGAGATCGCCCGCGCGGAAGGGCGCCGCGCCGCATCTCAGACAGAACAGGTGCAGGCGGAGACTAGCGGCGGCCCAACCCCCGATTTCGGCGAGTATCGTCTTCGCTGGGTACAGGCCGCGGTGATCGACTCCGAAGGCGCCGCCCACGTATGCCAATGCGAGGAAGTGACGGCGCATGAAATTCTCGAAGTCCGGCCGCCGCGCTATCTCGGATGGGAGGACCTGCCGCCTGCGAGTGAGGCGGATCCGGTGCGGCGGAATCGGCGCGACCTCCACAGCCTGCTCGGCGACTCGCCGCCGCATCCTGATCAGGTCAAGCGATTGACGCGCGCGGGGATGGGTGTTTGCCAGGGACGGCGATGCCGCGAACAAGTTGCCGCACTTCTTGCTCTGGCGGCCAATGTTCCTTTGGAGAGCATCCCCGCCGCGACCCATCGCGCGCCCGTTCGCCCTATGCGGCTGAACCTCGCCGCGCTCGCCTCTTCCGAATCTGCTGCCATGGCAGAGCACTGGGACACATGGTTTGGCATGCCGTCCCAATATGTTCCGTATTGGGATGTGCCTGAAACTTACACCGCAGGAGAACGCGATCAGGATGCGGAGGTGGCAAGCGAATGAGCCTGTCCCAGTCTCCGCGCGGCGCGACTGTTGCGGTGATCGGCGGTGGTGCGACGGGTTTGAGCGCGGGCTGGTGGCTGGCGCGCGAAGGTGTGGATGTTGTTGTGCTGGATCGCGGCATCATCGGATGGGGCGCGTCGGGACGCAACGGCGGAGGCTGCTCGCATCATTTCAGCCCGCTCTTTGTCGAGGAGCAGCGACTATGGCCGCAAATGGATGGGCTGCTCGGTTATCCGACTGAATTCCAGGCAAAGCGGATTCGCATCGCCTATGACGAGCACCAGCTTGAGCTTTACGGACGCGCCGTTCGCAACGCCGCACGACAGGGCTTCGCCTCGACCCTTCTCGATGCGCGAGAGGTTCTCGAGATGGTGCCGCTTGCCGGTGAGGATGCGGTCGGCGGTTATTTCTACGACTTCGGCGGTCATGCTAATCCGCACCGCACGGTTCAAGCCTATGCCTGGGCGATGCAGGATCTCGGCGGGCGGGTCATGCAGCATACCAGCGTGCGGGGTTTTCGGCGCGCCGGAGGCCGCGTGATTGGTGTGATGACTGACCAGGGCGAGATCGAATGCGATCAGGTCGTCATCGCAGCAGGCCCGGCAACCGGGCGGCTTGCGGCAATGCTGGATCTCGATGTGCCCATGGTTGCCGCTAGAGCCGAGATGATCGTGACCGAGCCGCTGCCGCTGATGCCGATTGGCGGCGTTGACGGCAACGGCCTGTATGGGCGGCAAACCCTGCGTGGCAACCTCGCCTATGGGGGCGGACCACACGAATGGATTGAATTCGGCGAGGCTGCCGGTCCGCCATCCAGTACGCCATTGATGGCGAATATCGCGGGGCGCCTGGCCCGGATGTTTCCACGAGCGGCACATGCCCGGATCATTCGAAGCTGGGCCGGCATTATCGAGAACACACCTGATGGGCGGCCGATACTGGACAAGCCGGAGGCGACCGGGAATGTCGTGATCGCGACATTGTCGAGCATCGGCTTCGGGCTTTCTCCGGCATCGGGGCGCGCTATTTGCGATCTTGTTTTGCGCGGCGCCTGCGGGTTTGCCGATATTTCCAGCTTCTCCCTCTCACGCTTCCGACGATTGGAAGCCGATTGGCAAAGCTTGCAGGGCTGGCGCGAGACAGTAACCGGGTGAATAGCCGGGGCTTGCTTTCTTCAGCCGCCGACCGGAATTCTTGGTCTTAAACCCTGGGTTGAGTAGCGTAGTTTTCCCGTTCCGCGTTCCTCAGAAGTTTCTCTCTTGTATGTGGAGTTCGCCATATTTCGTAAACCGTGGCCCATTTCCTGCATTACATTTGTTGTAACAAACGTGTTTGATGCGGGAACCGCTGGAAGGCGCCAAGCCGCGCCGACGGAACTGCCCCTTCGACGCCTGTACATCGTCACCACGGAGCTGCATCGCCGCACCTCCCAATAGGAGACCACCATGGCAGCCGATAGAAACTCGATCGAGAAACTCCGCCGCCGGCTTGACGCAATCGATAACGACCTGATTGATGAATTGGCGTCGGGCCGCATCGACCGCCGCACTTTTCTGCGCCAGGGAAGCCTGCTTGGCCTATCTCTTCCGCTGCTCGGTGGCGTGGCCTCCGCCTATGGGATGTTCGCGGAACCCAGCGCAGCGCGAGCGGCGGGAAAGCCGGGCGGCACGATCCGTGTCGGGCTGACGACACCCGCGGCCTCGATCAATCCGGTGACGATCGCGGATAATGGCGGTCTCGAACTTCTCATCCAGACCGGCGAGTTCCTGACGGTCCTGCGGCCGGATTTCACGTTGCGGCCGGTTCTCGCTGAGAGCTGGACGCATAATTCGGACGGTTCCGTCTGGACGTTCAAGCTGCGCAGCGGCGTGAAGTTCCACAGCGGTGCTACGATGAAGGCCGAAGACGTCGTCGCCAGCATCGATCGTCTTTGCGACCCGAAGAATGCATCCAATGCGCTTTCCGCGTTCAAGGGTATTCTGTCACCGGGCAATAGCAAGAAGGTCGATGACCTGACGGTCGCCTTCCATCTCGACACGCCGTATGGCGCATTTCCCTACGTGGTGTCCTCGGACAACTACAACTGCGTCATCCTCCCGGCGAGCTACAAGGGCGACTTCGAAAACAACTGGGATGGCACAGGACCGTTCAAGCTCGACAAATACAAGGCACGGGTCGGCGCGTCCTTTGTACGCAATCCGGATTATTGGGGCGCGAAGGCACTGCCTGATCGCACGGAGTTCACCTTCTACGCGGATCTGCAACCACAGATTCTCGCGATGCAGGGCGGCGAGGTCGATGTTCTGGCGCAGATCCCGGTATCGGGCGGGCAGGCACTTCTAAACGACCCACGCTTCGAGATCATTCGCGAGCGCAGCTCCGGCCATGAGCAAGTTCATATGCGGTGCGATGTCGGCCCCTTCGCCGATAAGCGCGTACGGCAGGCTCTGGCGCTGACGCTCAACCGAGCGAAGCTGGTCAAGGGACTGTTCCGTGGCCTGGCGGTTGTCGGCAATGACAGCCCCTTTGCCCCCGCTTTTCCGATGACCGATCACTCCTTGCCGCAACGCGAGCAGGATCTTGGCAAAGCGAAGCAATTGCTGGCTGCCGCCGGTGTTCCAAAGGGCTTCAAGGTCACGCTGACAACCGAGCAATATATCGAAATTCCGGACTACGCCGTACTGATCCAGGACTTCGCGAAGCATGTCGGCATTGACATCAAACTGAATGTCGAGAATCAGAGCGCCTATTACGGCACGGCGGTCTTCGGCAAATCCGACTGGCTCGATAGCACCCTGGGCATCACGGATTATGGTCATCGCGGCGTGCCGAATGTCTTCATGCGCGCGCCGCTGCTCAGCGACGGCACCTGGAACGCGGCGCATTTCAAGAACCCGACCTATGACGCGCTTGTCGGCCAATACGGCAAGGCACCCGACCTCGGCGGTCAACGTGTGCTCGCAAAGCAGATCCAAACGCTGCTGCTCGACGAGACGCCGATCATCTTCGCCTATTTCTACGATTACCTTGTGCCGGTGAAGAAGGGCCTGACCGGTATTCCTCCAATCGCCAACCGCCTTTTCCTGTCGCAAGCCACCTTCGGCTGAGCCGTGCGCCAGCACCCGAACCCAAGGAGATTCCGTTGAAGAAGTTCCTGCTCGGACTGTTCTTCGCGACCAGTCTGGCGTCTTTTGCTCATGCCGATGGCATCAAGATTCTGAACAATGATGCGCATTATCCTGAAGGGCCAGTTTGGTACAAGGGCAAGCTCTGGTACATCGAATATGACCGCAACACGATCACAACCTGGGACGGCACGAAGAACGTCATCTTCAATACCGACAAGGGTTGCGGCGAATCCGCCGTGGTTCCCACCGTGCGCGGCGACTTCATCGTCACCTGCTACGATAACGGCACGATCGGGCGAGTTTCGGCCGAGGGCAAGACGCTGAAACCCTATACGCAGGACAAGGATGGCAACAAGTTCGTCGGGCCGAATGATTTCGCCCCGGACAAGAAGGGCGGGATCTATTTCACCGCCTCGGGCGATCAGGGACCGGTGATCGACGGCAAGGTATTCTACATCGCCAAAGACGAAACCATCACGCAGGAGGCGGTGGATCTGCATAATGCCAATGGTCTCGTGGTCTCGAACGACGGAAAGATCCTCTATGTCGTCGAAACCGAGGATAACAGGCTGCTGCAATTCAAGATCGCCGAGGACGGCTCACTATCGGATCGGCGCGTTTTCCTGAACCTGGATGATCTTACCAACCATGTCGTGCATATCTGGCCGGATGGCGTGAAGATCGACTCGAAGGGCGAGATCTACATCGGGCAGAGTCCGCGTGACGTGAAGGCTCCCCTGGTCGGGAAGATCTTTATCGTGAACGCGGACGGCAAGCTGCTTCGCACGCTGAGCCTGCCATCCCCTCAAGTGCCGAACCTGGCTTTCAGTCCTGACGACAAGACGGTTTATGTGACGGCGCTCGATCAGATCGACAAATCCCCTTACCTTGGCAAGATTTATTCCATCCCGAACCAGTAGGATGGCATGTCTTTAGCTTGAACCCTGCTCGTTCCACCACGTCATGCTCGGCGAAGGCCGGGCATCCACGCCCTGCTTGCGTGACAAGGCAAGGCGTGGATGGCACGGGGTGCCCCCGCGCGCCTTCGTGTGCCATGTCGGGTCGTTTGGGTTACGGTACTGTATGAGATCGTCACGTTCTGCGGCCGAACCCGTCGCTGGGTAACAGATGGATGCGCGCAACAGTTGCCGCCTCCACTGCCTCGTCGGAAAATAACAGCGGCACGCAATCGCCGGCGGCCCAGAGCGGCGTGAGATCGTCATAGTGTCGGGAGGCGGGATTGCCCGCTTGGCCCGGCGCGTTGATGGCGAGGCTGCGATCCCAGTCTCCTACATCCAGAACCATGCGGAACGACGCGCCGAAAATGATACCGAAATCCGTATCGCGATATTCGGCGAGACCGACGGTCGTGTTCGACCCGCCGATCGGCACGGGACCGACGTCAAGTCTACGCCCGCCGATTTCCGGAAGAATCTGCCCAAGCGCGTGAGCGAAGCGCAGTTGGTGCAGCCGCCCCCAGGCCCATGCGGCGCGATCCGGACCCATCAGCCGCGCGCAATCCTCATCCGCCGCCGCCAGCGTGTCGCGCATCAGCGCATCCCGCGCCGCCTCGGTCCAATGTGGCGCGGAATGCTCTAGGGCGCCAAGAACGGAAACCTCGTCGCCGATAGCGATCAAAGCCGCGACCGCCGGCGAGGGCGCCAGTGCCGCGACGACGCCGGGCAGCAGATGGCGGCTCCACCAAACCTCGAAGAGCGCAGCGGCGGCACTATCAGCGGTGATTCGCCTGTCCCAATCGACGAAAACCGGATGGCCGAGCCCGCGCGCCGCGACCAAAGCCAGGAGGCGCCTGGCAGGTTCGGAGGCGAGATCGCTCTGCAGGCGCCGCGACAGGTCGAGGCTCATCGGCTTCACCTCGGCCAGCAGCGTATGCAGGCGGTCGGCGCGGAATGGCTCGCTCCATTCGAAACCGAGGCGGCGCTGCGCGTTGGGATAATCGGGCGGCAGGTTCATCTCGTTGGCGGTGGCGATGAAGCCCTGCGGCGGATCGAGGCGGCCGGGAAGATCGGCGCCGGGGTGGAAGCCATCCCATTCGTAACGGCCATCGCCCGGGACAGGGCTCAGCCCGTCCCAATTCGCGCGGCGAGGCACGGCGGCGGCGACCCGCCAGCCGATATGGCCGGCGGTATCGGCATGAACCTGATTGACCGGCGGCACCTTCCAGTGATCGAGCGCCGCGGTGAATTCTCCCGCCGTCTTCGCATCGAGGTAACGGAGGCTGCCGAGATAGGCAGCGGCACCCGGCTCCGACCAGACGCTGCGGACGGCATAGGCGCGGTGATGCGCCGCGTCCTCGCAGATCACCGGACCGTGGCGCGTGAACGCGAGCTTCACCGGCTGGTCGGCTTCGCCACGCACAGGAATGTAATCGGTGATGATCCGCATCGTCTCCCAGCCGTCGCCGTAACGGTAGCGCGTGGGGTCGGCCGGGTCCGTCTCGTAGACCATGAGGTCTTCCTGGTCGGCCGGGAAGATCGTCAGCGCGAAGGCGAGGTCGGCGTTGTGGCCGAGGGAGACGCCGGGCAGAGCAGGCTCCCCGGCGCCGATCACATCCAGCCCCGGCGCGGTCAGATGGGCGATGTAGCGTAGCGAGGGCGTGCCATAGGCGCGGTGCGGGTCGCTCGCCAGGATCGGGCGGCCGGTTTCCGTACGCGTGCCGGAAACGACCCAGTTGTTCGAGCCTTCGGCCGCCGGCGCCGGGTTGCCGCCAGCGCCGCGCGTGACCCGGCCAGTGTCGTCGAGCCTGGTCCATGCCCAGGCGGCATCCAGCGTCGCCGCACGGCGTTCCGGCGAGATGCTCGGCTCGGCTCTCGCCAGCAGATGTTGCGCGAGCAGGTCGGGGGGTAGCGGCGCATCAAGCTTTGGCACCTCGATCGGCGTCCAGTCGGGCGAGAGGTGACGGCGGAGGGCGTCGGCGGCCACATCGCCGCCAGCCTGGGTGACGCGGGCACGCGCGACCTCCGACGCGAGATTGGCTACGAGCGCATGGCTGCGGATGCGCACCACGTCCTCGGCCTGCCAACGGGCCGGCGTCAGGCCGAGTGCTGGGAATTCGGGGGGCATCAGGCGTGCGTCGGTCTCGGCGAGGGTCACGAAAGCGTTGATACCGGCGACGAAGGCCGTGACGATCTGCTTGGCTTCCGGCCCATTCGCCGCCCATTCGGCGTCCATGTCGCCGCGATAGAGGAACAGGCGGCAGGCCCGGTCCTGAGCCAGGAAGCCGGGGCCGTGATCTGCCGCCAGCAAGCCAAGGCCACGCTTGCGCCAAAGATCGAGTTGCCAAAGCCGGTCCCGCGCGGCGTTGAAGCCCTGGACCAGGAAGGCATCCAGCCGGGAGGCCGCGCGGATATGCGGAATACCCCAGCGATCCACCCTGATTTCCGCAGGGCCGGTGAGGCCAGGGATGCTGTAGGTCCGGTCAGTCATAGGTCTGCGGGATGGCGGCGAGCGAGGCGGGTGAGTTCATGCTGCTTTTCCATGGTCGTCCGCCAGCTTAAGGGGGGCGACGCTCGCTCCACAACTCGCCCAGGCGACGCTTGCCCAGGTCGCGGGGCCGTGCGCGCTGGCCTTTGGGGCACGGCGCTGGCCTGGCATGCCAGATTCACGGTAGGCTAGGTCTGTCTTCCCCCGCTGTATGACGGGGACGGACAAGCCTTCCCTCGGCGGTTCGTCCTAGGGAGCGTTGGTGGCGGCTGCGAAAACCGGCACAGCGAGCAAACCGAAACGAAAGCTCTTCGCGGGAAGCGCATGACGATCTCTCGACCATCTCCTCTCTCCGAGCTTTTGCAGGGCGTGGCGCCGTGGGACGAGGAAACCGCCCGCCAAATCCTCGCTACGCATGGCGGGTTGGAAGGACCGCTTCTGCCCATCCTGCATGCGCTTCAGGAGGCCTTCGGGCATGTCCCGCGTGCCGCCGTGCCGCTGATCGCGGAGCATCTCAACCTTTCCCGCGCCGAGGTCCTGGGCGTGGTGAGCTTCTACCAGGATTTCCGTGAGGCGCCTCCCGGCCGCCATGTGCTGAAGCTGTGCCGCGCCGAGGCTTGCCAGTCGATGGGCGCCGTCGCCCTGGCCGCCGATGTGCTTGGCCGCTTGGAGCTCGACTGGGGCGGCACGACCGCCGATGGCGCGCTGACCGTGGAAGCCGCCTTCTGCCTCGGCCTCTGTGCCTGCGCCCCGGCGGCATTGCTGGATGGCGAGCCGCTGGCCCGGCTGACGCCGCCTCTTCTCGCCCAAGTCACGGACGCCCTGGCGGCGGAGGCCGTGGCATGACGAGGCTCTACCTCCCTTGCGACGCGGCGGCCGTGGCGCTCGGCGCCGATCAGGTGATGCGAGTGCTGGAGCGTGAGGCGGCGGCGCGGGGCCTCACCCTCGATGTGATTCGCACCGGCACGCGCGGCGCGGTGTGGCTGGAACCGTTGCTGGAAGTCGAAACGCCCGAGGGGCGCATCGGCTACGGGCCGGTCACCACGGCGGATGTCGTGGGTCTGCTCGATACGGGGATGCTGACGGGCGGCGACCATCCCAAGCGGATTGGCCGGCCGGAAGACCACCCCTGGTTCGCGCGCCAGACGCGCCTGACCTTCGCGCGCTGCGGCATCGTCGATCCGGCCTCGGTCGAGGATTATCGCGCCCATGGCGGCTATGCCGGGCTCGACCGCGCTCTGGCCGCCGAGGGGCCTGTCATCATCGATGAGGTGAAGCTATCGGGTCTGCGCGGCCGGGGCGGCGCGGGCTTTCCCACCGGCATCAAGTGGAACACCGTGGCGCTGGCCCAGGCCGACCGCAAATACATCGTCTGCAATGCCGATGAGGGCGACAGCGGCACCTTCGCCGACCGCATGCTGATGGAAGGCGATCCGCTGTCCCTCATCGAGGGCATGACCATCGCCGCCGTGGCCGTGGGCGCCACCAAGGGCTTCATCTACACGCGGTCCGAATATCCCCACGCCATCCGCGCGCTGAACCGCGCCATCGCCGCGGCACAGCGAGCGGGCTATCTCGGCGCCGATATCCAAGGCTCCGGCCACGCCTTCGATATCGAGGTGCGGATGGGCGCGGGCGCCTATATCTGCGGCGAGGAAACCTCCTTGCTCGACAGTCTGGAAGGCAAGCGCGGCATGGTGCGCGCGAAGCCGCCACTGCCGGCGATCCAAGGGCTGTTCGGCAAACCCACCGTGGTCAACAATGTTCTTTCCCTGGCGAGCGTGCCCTGGATCATGGCGAACGGCGCGGCTGCCTATGCCGCTTTGGGGATGGGCCGGTCACTCGGCACCCTGCCGGTGCAGCTCGCGGGCAATGTCGCGCGCGGCGGCCTCATCGAACTGCCCTTCGGCGTGAGCTTGCGGGAAATCGTCGAGGATTGGGGCCAGGGCACACGCACCGGCCGGCCCTTTCGCGCGGTTCAGGTCGGCGGGCCTCTGGGTGCCTATTTTCCGGATGCGATGCTCGACACGCCACTGGATTACGAGGCTTTCGCCAAGGCAGGCGGGTTGCTCGGCCATGGCGGTGTCACGGTCTTCGATGACAGCGTGGATCTCGCCGCCCAGGCGCGCTTCGCCTTCGAATTCTGCGCCCATGAAAGCTGCGGCAAATGCACGCCCTGCCGCATCGGCGCGGTACGTGGCGTCGAAGTGATGGACCGCATCACGGCCGGCGTCGATCTCGACCGCAACTTCGCGGTGCTCGATGATCTGTGCGAACTCATGACCGACGCATCGCTCTGCGCCATGGGCGGCCTGACACCGGTGCCGGTGCGCAGCGCCCTTACCCATTTCCCCGAGGATTTCGATCGTGCGCGGCACCTGCCAGCGGCGGCGGAGTAAGCGAATGACGATGGCGAAAACGAGGAGGGCATCAGCATGTCCCTGATCCGCGAAACCGATTACGGCACGCCGATCCGTCTTTCGCCGGAACGCGTGACGCTCACCATCGACGGCCAGGCGGTTTCCGTGCCGCGCGGTACCTCGGTCATGGCGGCGGCGATGGGCCTCGGCACGCAGATCCCAAAGCTTTGCGCCACCGATAATCTGGAGCCCTTCGGGTCTTGCCGCCTGTGCCTCGTGCAGATCGAGGGACGGCGCGGCTATCCGGCCTCCTGCACAACGCCGGCCGAAGAAAACATGGTGGTGCATACCCAATCGCCAGAGATCGCCAAGCGCCGCAAAGGTGTCATGGAGCTCTATATCTCCGACCATCCGCTGGATTGCCTGACCTGCTCGGCCAATGGCGATTGCGAGTTGCAGGACATGGCAGGCAAAGTGGGCCTGCGCGAGGTCCGCTACGGCTATGACGGCGCCAACCATCTCAGCGCCGCGAAGGACGAGAGCAACCCGTATTTCACCTTCGAGGCGTCGAAATGCATCGCCTGCTCGCGCTGCGTCCGCGCCTGCGAGGAAGTGCAAGGCACCTTCGCGCTGACCATGCTGGCGCGTGGCTTCGATTCGAAGATTTCGCCCGGCGGCACCGACTTCATGGGCTCGGAATGCGTCTCCTGTGGCGCCTGCGTGCAGGCCTGCCCGACCGCGACGCTGAACGAGAAAAGCGTCATCGAAATCGGCGTGCCGGAACATTCCGTTGTCACCACCTGCGCCTATTGCGGCGTCGGCTGTTCCTTCAAGGCGGAGATGAAGGGCGAGACCGTCGTGCGCATGGTGCCGTTCAAGGACGGCAAGGCCAATGCCGGGCATAGCTGCGTGAAAGGCCGCTTCGCTTTCGGCTATGCGACGCATAAGGACCGCAAGACCAAGCCGATGATCCGCGCCAAGATCACCGATCCCTGGCGTGAAGTCACCTGGAAGGAAGCGATCGACCACGCGGCCTCCGAGTTCAAGCGCATTCAGGCGGAATATGGCCGCGACTCGATCGGCGGCATCACGTCCTCTCGCTGCACCAACGAGGAAACCTATCTCGTCCAGAAACTCGTGCGCGGTGCCTTCGGCAATAATAACGTCGATACCTGCGCCCGGGTCTGCCACTCGCCGACCGGCTACGGGCTTATGTCGACGCTCGGCACCTCGGCTGGCACGCAGGATTTCGCTTCGGTCGATCATGCCGATGTCGTCCTGGTGATCGGCGCCAACCCGACGGATGGGCATCCGGTCTTCGCCTCCCGCATGAAGCGGCGTTTGCGAGCGGGGGCCAGGCTGATCGTCGCCGATCCGCGCCGCATCGATCTGGTGCGCACGCCGCATGTCGCGGCCGATTATCACCTGCAGCTCATGCCGGGCTCAAATGTCGCGCTGCTCAATGCGATGGCGCATGTCGTGGTGACGGAAGGGCTGATCGACGAGGATTACGTCCGCGCCCGCTGCGAAATGCCGGCCTTCGAGACCTGGGCGCGCTTCGTCGCGCGGCCTGACAATGCGCCCGAGGCCGTGCAGGACGTAACCGGTGTTCCCGCCGCCGACGTTCGTGGAGCGGCACGACTCTACGCAACCGGCGGCAATGCGGGGATCTATTACGGCCTCGGCGTCACGGAACACAGCCAGGGCTCGACCACCGTCATGGCCATGGCGAATCTCGCGATGGTGACCGGGAATATCGGAAAACTCGGCGCTGGCGTTAATCCCCTGCGCGGGCAGAATAACGTGCAGGGCTCCTGCGACATGGGCAGCTTTCCGCACGAATTCCCGGGTTACCGCCATGTGGCAAATGACGCGGTGCGCGAAAGCTTCGAGGCGATCTGGGGTGTGCCGCTTTCCGGCGAGCCGGGCCTGCGGATTCCCAATATGCTGGACGAAGCGGTGGGCGGCGGCTTCAAGGGCCTCTATATCCAGGGCGAGGACATCGCGCAGTCGGATCCGGACACGCAGCATGTCACCGCCGGGCTGCGCGCCATGGAATGCGTCGTCATCCAGGATTTGTTCCTGAACGAGACCGCGAAATACGCCCACGTCTTCCTGCCGGGTTCGTCTTTCCTGGAGAAGGACGGCACCTTCACCAATGCCGAGCGCCGGATCAACCGCGTGCGCCGCGTCATGACTCCGCTGGGCGGTCTCGCGGATTGGGAGGCGACGATGGCTCTCTCCAATGCGCTGGGCTTCCCCATGAACTACACGCATCCGTCCGAGATCATGGACGAGGTCGCGCGGCTCACGCCGACTTTCTCCGGGGTGTCGTATCAGAAGCTCGACACGCTGGGTTCGATCCAGTGGCCCTGCAACGAGGCGTCGCCGACCGGCACGCCGATGATGCATGTCGATCGCTTCGTGCGCGGGCAAGGGCGTTTCATGATCACGGAATTCGTGCCGACGGAGGAACGCACCGGCGCGCGTTTCCCGCTGATCCTCACCACCGGCCGCATCCTCAGCCAATACAATGTCGGCGCGCAGACGCGCAGGACCGAGAATAGCCGCTGGCATGAGGAGGATGTGCTCGAAATCCACCCCTTCGACGCCGAGCATCGCGGCATCAAGAACGGCGAACTGGTCTCGCTCGCCAGCCGTTCGGGCGACATTACATTGCCCGCGCGGATCAGCGAGCGGATGCAGCCGGGCGTGGTTTATACGACCTTCCACCATGCCTCGACGGGCGCGAATGTGGTGACGACGGATCACACCGACTGGGCGACCAATTGCCCGGAATACAAGGTGACGGCGGTGCAGGTGCGCCGCACGAACCATATCTCCGCCTGGCAGGAGAAAAACGCGGAGGAGGATTTCAGCCTGATGCGCCTAGCCTCGCTCGAAGAGGCGCCCGCCGAGTGAGCGGCGACGACAAGCTGATCCGCATGGCGAACCAGATCGCCAGCTTCTTCCGCTCCTATCCGGATGACGAGGCCATGGCGGGCATCGCCAAGCATCTCGAATCCTTTTGGACGCCGAAGATGCGACGCACCTTCGCGGCGCAGATCGCGGCAGGCGCGCCGGGAATCGATCCGCTGGTGGTGAGCGCTTTGGCTGCGGATAGTCCGGCGGAAAACCCGGCGCGGAAGGAAACCGCGGGTCCTGACGAGGTTGGTCAGATGGCAAGCGACGCCGGTTGAGGAAAAGCGCGTGACGCAACCGGCCCCTCGGTCGTGGCACCGTCCATGACGAGCCTTCTCGACGGCGATTACGACACCATCATCGTAGGCGCCGGAACCGCCGGCTGCATCGTGGCGAACCGGCTTTCCGCCGATCCGCGCCGCCGGGTCCTGCTGCTGGAGGCAGGCGGCATGGACAATTGGATTTGGTTCCACATCCCGGTCGGCTATCTCTTCGCCATCGGCAATCCGCGCGCCGACTGGATGTTCCGCACGGAACCCGAAGCCGGGCTCAACGGCCGGTCGCTTGCCTATCCGCGCGGCCGGGTCATCGGCGGGTCATCCTCGATCAACGCGATGGTCGCGATGCGCGGGCAGGGGGCGGATTACGACCATTGGCGGCAGCTCGGCTTGACCGGCTGGGGATGGGACGACGTGCTGCCAGCGTTCAAGCGGCTGGAGGACCATTTTCTCGGCGCGAGCGAATTCCATGGCGTCGGCGGCGGCTGGCGCGTCGAGGCGCCGCGCATCGCCTGGGCGGTGCTAGAAGCGGTGCGTGAGGCGGCGGCGCAGATGGGCATCCGTAAGATCGACGACTTCAATACCGGCGATAACGAGGGTTCCGGGCCGTTCCACGTCAACCAGAAACATGGTCGCCGCTGGTCGGCCGCACGCGGTTTTCTCAAGCCGGTTCTGCACCGCCCGAATCTGCGACTGGAAACCGGCGTGCATGTCGAGCGCGTGATTTTCGAGGGCAAGCGAGCCACGGGTATCCGTTTCCTGCGTAACGGCGCGCGCACCGAGGCGAAAGCGCGGGAGGTGATCCTTTGCGCGGGCGCCATCGGCTCGCCGCAAATCCTGCAGCTTTCGGGCGTCGGCGATGCGGAGGCGATTGCCCCGCACGGCATCGCGATGGTTCACGCGCTGCGCGGCGTCGGCGGCAATTTGCAGGACCATCTTCAGCAGCGCGCCATCTACAAGATGCGCGGCGTGCGGACGATGAACGACATCTATTATTCGCTGTTCCGGCGTGGCTGGATGGGCATCGACTACGCGCTGCGCCGGCGAGGACCACTGACCATGGCGCCGTCGCAATTGGGGATCTTCACGCGATCCGATCCGCGACAGGAGCGCGCCAACATCCAGTTTCACATTCAACCGTTGTCGCTCGACAAGTTCGGCGATCCGCTCCATCGCTTCGCCGCCATTACGGTCTCGGCCTGCAACCTGCGCCCGACCTCGCGCGGCACGGTTCGGCTGCGCTCCGCCGAGCCGCGCGACGCGCCCATGATCGCGCCGCATTATCTGACGACGGAAGAGGATCGCCGCGTCGCGGCCGACGCCATCCGCGTGACGCGGCGGCTGATGTCGCAGAAGGCGGTCGCGCCCTTCTCGCCCGAGGAATACCTGCCCGGCCCGACGGTGGGCGATGACGACGAGTCGCTCCATCGCGCGGCGGGCATTATCGGCACGACGATCTTCCACCCCGTCGGCACGGCGAAGATGGGGCTGCCGAGCGATCCGCTCGCGGTGGTCGATGAACGTCTTCGCGTGCTGGGAATCGCGGGCCTCCGCGTCATCGACGCGTCGATCATGCCGACCATCACCTCGGGCAATACCAACACGCCCACCGCCATGATCGCTGAACAAGGTGCGAAGATGGTCGTTGAAGATAGCAATTGGAAACCGATCGGTAAGTATTCGTCCAGTATTTGCGGTGTTTGCACTCAATGAGACGGATGTCGGCATGTACGCGCCAGCGCTCAACGGAACAACCCCGCTATCGGCGGGTTCGCAAATGGGTTCCATCGCTGGTCCGTTTTTCCCGGTGGCTCCCCCCGTCCAAATTGGCTCTCAGCTCTTATCGCTTCCCGGGCAGGTCCCCGCAGTAAGACAGACGGCTGCCTCGTATCTTCCCATCGCGAGCAACAATCTCACAGATCTCCAAAGCTACTACCTCAGACTCCAGACCGAGGGACTCGTGCAACGCCTTATGGAGATGGACGATTTTCGCTCCGCGCCGAGATCCACCAACGGGGTGGTCGATGGTTTCCTCGAAGACGTCAGGTTTGCCTTCAAGAATGGCAATAGCGGCCAAAGAGCAGGTGAATTTCAGGGCGTCCTCAAAGCATTGCAAGCGGCCAGAGACTTCAACGCCAGGATGAGGAACACGCGGGAACAGGCTACTTACTGGGCTATGGCGCAGAACTGGCGCCTCGTGCCGTACGTCGAGGAGGCGCTCTCGGATTGCAGGCGCAGCGTGCTGAAGGAGCTCTATCGCGGCCTGCCGATTCGAGACGACCTGATCAACTTTGAGATGGTCAAAAGGAAAGCGGCGGCATCCGCGCAGGTCGCGGGCCTGCTGCCATCGCCGCCAATAACGACCTCAACGACCTCAACGACCTCAACGACCTCAACGACCTCAACGACCTCAACGACGAGTTCCATCTCGCAGTCAGCGATCGACAAATATTTTTTGGATGTTGATCGGCAGCCAACCATTCCCGCTCAGGACTGGGCAAATGGCGAGTTTTTCTTTCCCTCGCTGGATCACCTGCTCAAAGTGGGCCTTCGCGGGTCCGAAGTTCATGGGCAAAGCTGGACCCATTATAATAGAGGGCCAGCTCCAGGCGTGATTACATTCACTCAACCAAGCACAGTAAACTACAGTCAAAATTTGGCGGACCTGCCTTCAAACGTCACCAAATATATCTTCTCGAATCCTTTTCCCACTGCCGTCCTGTTGCGGCAGGATGCTTACAGCTTCAACGGCATCCACTGGCTCCCAAACCCAAATCCCACCAATAAATATCTTGAGAGCATAAAGCATGCCCGCTTCCAGGCGCTGGTCGAGCGGGGCCGAGCCGCCGTCAACGGCCGAGGATAACGCGCTGATCAAACGTAGTCGTTCAGAGCGCCTTCACGAGATCCGGCAGCAGCGTGAACAGATCGCCGACCAAGCCGTAATCGGCGACCTGAAAAATCGGCGCCTCAGCATCCTTGTTGATGGCGACGATGATCTTGCTGTCCTTCATGCCGGCGAGATGCTGGATTGCGCCCGAAATGCCAACGGCGATGTACAGATCCGGCGCGACCACCTTGCCGGTCTGCCCGACCTGCTGGTCATTCGGCGCATAACCCGCATCGACGGCCGCGCGCGAAGCACCAATGGCCGCGCCCAGCTTGTCGGCGAGCGGGATAATGAACTCCTGAAACTTTTCCGAGGAGCCCAGCGCCCGGCCGCCCGAAACGACGATCTTGGCCGAGGGCAATTCAGGCCGCTCCGACCGCGACAGGCTCTCGCCGACGAAGCCAGACAGACCCGGATCCGCCGCCGCCGTCACACTGTCGATCGGCGCGGAGCCGCTGCTCTCCGCCGGCGCGAAGGTTGCCGTACGTATTGTCAGCACCTTCTTCGCGTCAGCCGACTGCACCGTCTGGATGGCATTACCGGCATAGATCGGCCGCTCGAAAGTGTCCGCGCTGATGACGCGAATGACGTCCGACACCTGCATGACGTCGAGCAGGGCCGCGACGCGCGGCATCACCGATTTGCCCATGGCTGTCGCGGGCGCGGCCAGCACATCATATTCGGGCGCCAGCGAGACCAGCAGCGCCGCCAATGGCTCGGCGAGCTGATGGGCGAGCGCCGCATCCTCGGCCAGCCGCACGCGCGAAACCCCCGCGAGCTTGGCGGCTTGCTCAGCGGCGGCGCGGGCGCCCTGCCCGGCAACCAGTACATCGACCTCACCGCCCAGCGCCTGAGCGGCGGTGACGGCGCGGGCCGTGACCTCCTTGAGGCTGGCATTGTCGTGATCCGCCAGAACGAGCGTCTTCATCAGCCTATCCTCTTCCGTCCGGCAAGCCGGCGTTCTCAGTCCCGTCGTGCTTGCGTCAGATCACGCCGGCTTCGTCGCGCAGCTTGGCGACAAGCTCGCCGACCGATCCCACGATAACGCCAGCCTTACGGCCCGCCGGCTCGACGGTCTTCAGCACCTTGAGCCGAGGCGTGGTGTCGATGCCGAAATCCGCCGCCTTCTTCATCTCGATCGGCTTTTTCTTGGCCTTCATGATGTTGGGCAGGCTCGCATAGCGCGGCTCGTTGAGACGCAGATCCGTCGTCACGATAGCCGGCAGCTTCAGGTCGACGGTCTGCAATCCGCCATCGACTTCCCGCGTCACCGCGATCCGGCCATCTCCGATCTCGATCTTCGAGGCATAGGTGCCCTGGGACCAGCCCAGCAGCGCCGACAACATCTGGCCCGTCTGGCCGCAATCATCGTCGATCGCCTGCTTGCCGAGGATTACCAGGCCGGGCTGCTCCTGCTCCACGATCGCCTTGAGGATCTTGGCGACCGTCAGCGGTTCCACCGCTTCCGTGACTTCGACCAGGATGCCGCGGTCGGCGCCCATGGCGAGCGCGGTGCGGATGGTTTCCTGCGATTGCAGCGGACCGATGGAGACGGCCACGATCTCGGTCGCCTTGCCGGCTTCGCGCAGACGCAGCGCTTCCTCGACGGCGATCTCGTCGAACGGGTTCATCGACATCTTGACATTGGCGAGCTCGACGCCGGAGCCATCCGCCTTCACCCGGACGCGGACGTTGTAATCCACCACCCGCTTAACCGGCACCAGGATCTTCATCAGGCCTCCACCGCCACACACTCGCTACGAGTTCAGGGGCCTTCCTATCGTCCCAAGAAGCCCCCGCGCAACCCGCCCCCTCCTGGCGCTTTGCTCAGACGGCGACTGGATCGGAAACGACAGCGGCGGCGGCCGAATGCGACAGGCGGCGCGCAGTGGCCGCCGGATGGGGGTCGGCAAGGAGCGGACCCTCGCCGAACAGCTTGTCCCGCAAGGTGCCGGGGGCATAGGCCGTCTTGTAGAGGCCACGCGATTGCAGCTCGGGGACCAGCAAGTTCACCGCATCCTCGAAGCTCTCGGGCAGCAGGGCATAGGCGAGGTTGAAGCCGTCGACGTCGGTTTCCTTTATCCAGGCCTGCATCGTCTCCGCGACATCGGAGGGGCTGCCGACGAAGACCGGTCCGGCGCCACCGATCGCGACATGCTCGGCCACTTCCCGCACCGTCCATTCACGGCCGGGATCGCCCCGGGTGAAGTTCTCCATCGCCGCGCGGCCGGCGTCGTTCTCGATGAAGCGGATCTTCTGGTCGAAGGCATAGCCGGCGAAGTCCACGCCCATCCAACCGCCCATGAGCACCAGGGCGCCCTCGTGATCGACATAGTCGCGGTAGTCGGCAAGTTTTTCGCGCGCCTGGGCGGTGGTCGGCGCCACGACGACGGTCGCGAGGGCGAAAACCTTGATGCTATCCGGCCGGCGCCCAGCCGCGACCAACGCCGCGCGCAGCTTGGCGACGCGCGGCCCGATGACCGCCGCGGAGGGGCCAGAGACAAAGACGCATTCGGCGTGACGCGCCGCGAAAGCCTGGCCCGGCGGGGAACTGCCGGCCTGGTACAGCATCGGCGTCCGCTGGGGCGAGGGCTCGCAGAGATGCAGCGCCTCCATACTGAGATGTTCGCTGGAATGACGCACCACATGCACGCGGCTGGGGTCGCCATAGCCGCGCACGGGATCGGCGACCACCGCGCCCTCCTCCCAGCTCTGCTCCCACAACTTGTAGATCGCCGTCATATAATCCTCGGCGATGGCATAGCGGTCGTCATGGGCGCGCTGGCGTGGCTGGCCCAGGGCGCGAGCGGCGCTGTCGAGATAGCTCGTCACGATATTCCAGCCGACGCGGCCATCTGTAAGGTGATCCAGCGTCGAAAGACGCCGCGCCATGAGATAGGGCGGCTCGTAGCTGAGCGAGACGGTGACGCCGAAACCGAGGTTTTGGGTGACGGCGGCCATCGCGGGGATCAGCATCATAGGATCGTTGGTCGGCAATTGCGCGCCGCTACGAACCGCCCCATCCGCATTGCCGCCATAGACGTCGTAGGGACCCAGCACATCGGCGAGGAACACCCCGTCGAACAGCCCACGCTCCCACAGCTTCGCGAGTTCCAGCCAGATCGGCAGGCGATTGAACTCGCGCGAACGGTCGCGGGGGTGACGCCACAGCCCCGGCGACTGATGCGTGAGGGTGTTCATCGCGAAGGCGTTGAGCAGGATGGGCTTGGTCATCTGCGTCCAATCAGCGCGGCTCGTTCCGCAAGTGTCGCTCTTCGCTGGCCCCGCTCAGATCCAGCTATGCACCGGGGGTGGCGTGCCATTGAGTGCGTAGTCGCCGACCGCGAAGTATTTCCAGCGGACCGGATCGTGCAGCGTATGCACGCGCGCGTTCCGCCAATGCCGGTCGAAATTGTATTTACCCAGCGTAGAACTGGTGCCCGCAAGCTCGAACAAGCTGTTCGTCGCATGCATGGCGACCTCCGTTGTCACCACCTTCGCTTCCGCCACCGCGATGGAGGCGCGGGCGATGCTTTCCGGATTCTCGTCCAGCAGCACCTCATCGATGATGCGACCGGCGCGTTCCAGCATCATCTCCGCCGCGTGCAGCCGGATCTGCGTGTCGCCGATCTGGCTGATGGTGAAAGGATCCTCGGCGGCCTTCTCCTTGCCGCTGTCGATCCAGGGCCGCGACTTCGTGCGCACGAACTCCATCGTATCCGCGAGGGCCCCCGCCGCGATGCCCGCATCGATGGCAGCCTGCATGATCTGGGAGACAGGTCCATAAACGGTGGGCTTATCGCCCAATCCATTCAGCCCGATGACATCGAAAGCCGAGATCCGCACATGGTCGAGCCTGACCGTGCCGCTAGCCGTCGTGCGCTGCCCGAAGCTCGACCAGTCATCGATCACGGTAAGGCCAGGGGCATTGCGCGGCACTATGGCGCGGAGCACAGCACCGTCCTCGGTCCGCATCACCACCGGCACGAGATGCGCGAATAGCGCGCCAGTACAGTAGAACTTGGTGCCTTCGAGAACGAAGCCGCCGCCATCCGGGATGATACGGGTCTTCCACTCGGCGGCCGTCTTGGTTCCCACTTCGACCAGCGCATTGCCGTAGCGATAGCCCTCCAGAACCTTGCCGAAGAAGTAGCGCTTCCGCTCCTCGTCAGGTTCGGCGCGCAGGAGGTTGAGGAAAGCATAGTGGTTCTGCGGGATCTGGCCGATCGACGGGTCAGCCGCCGAGACGATCCGGAACACTTCGGCGATCACGGTCCAGGGCAGCGAGAGGCCGCCATAGGCTTGCGGAATGCTCAGCCCCCAGAGGCCGGTTGCCGAGAAGCGTTCGATCTCCGCGATGGGCAGAAGCCGGTCCCGGTCGCGTTCCGCCGCGCCATCCTTGATGGAGGCGGCGAAGGCATGAGCAGCCTCGATGGCCTGCACCGCGTTCAGCAAAGGCGGCCGGACGGTCGGCAACGGCAGCGGCGGTGCCGCGCGTGGATCGAGGGCCGCGGCCGGTGCCGTGGGCAGCGCTACACGAAGAGCCTCACTCATCGATCGAAAGTCCTTCAGCGATGGTCGACGCGGACAACCAGCCGGTCGCCGAGGAATTGCACCCCCGCAACCAAGGCGATCAGCACAGCGACCACCACGATGATGACGCCCGTGTCAAACTCATCGTAGCCGTAGCGGATGGCAAGGTCACCCAGCCCGCCCGCGCCAACGACGCCCGCCATGGCCGAAGCGCCGATCATGGTCACCAGCGTCACCACGAAGCCGGCGATGAGGCCCGGCAGCGCCTCGGGGATCAACACCTCCCGCATCACCGCGAGGCGGCTGCCGCCCATGGCCCTCACCGCCTCGATCAAACCGCCATCGACCTCCCGCAGCGAAACCTCGACGATGCGCGCGAAATAGGGGGTCGCCGCAATGGTCAGCGGCACGATGGCCGCCTCGGTGCCGATCGAGGTGCCGGCGATGAGGCGCGTGACGGGGATCAGCGCCACCAGCAGGATGATGAAGGGCACCGAGCGAATAGCGTTGACGACGGCGGACAGCGCCATGTTGATCGCACCCTGGGGCGCGATGCCGCGCCGGCTGGTCGCAACCATGACCAAGGCGAGCGGCAGGCCGAGCAATGCCGCGATCACGCTGGAGACGCCGACCATTTCGAGCGTCTGCCACAGCGCCGTCAGCAGATCGTCAAGCGAAATGGCCATGCGGCACCTCCCGCACCGGCCGGCCCGCATCCTCGAAGCCGAGGCTGGCGGCGGCGAGCAACTGGCGGGTCTCCTCGGCGCGCGGCGCCATCAGGACCTCCCGCACCGGTCCCTCCTCCGCGACTCGGCCGTCGGCGAGCACCAGCACGCGGTCGGCGATGCGCCGGGCGACGTTCATCTCGTGGGTGATGAGGACAATGGTCAGGCCCATCTCCTCGTTGATCCGCCGGAGCAAAGCGAGGATCGAGAGGGTCGTCTCCGGGTCGAGCGCCGAGGTCGCTTCGTCGCACAGCAGCAGCGCGGGGTCCGAGGCCAAGGCTCGGGCGATGCCGACACGTTGCTTCTGGCCGCCGGAGAGATGCGCCGGATAGGCGTGGGCCTTGTCGGCCAGGCCCACGAGGTCAAGCAGCGCCGTTGCCCGCGCCAGCCGCTCGGCTTTGGCTACACCCGCGAGCTTGAGCGGGAGCGCGACATTCTGGATCACCGTGCGGGTGGAAAGCAGGTTGAAGTGTTGGAAGATCATGCCGATCCGCTGGCGTTCCTTTTGCCAGCCGCGTTCGGAGAGGTTCGTGACGTCGCGTCCCTCGATCTCGATGCGTCCGGCATCCGGCCGCTCCAGCCCGTTGAGGCAGCGGATGAGGGTGGATTTCCCGGCGCCCGAACGACCGATGATGCCAAGCACCTGGCCGGCGCCCAGCGTGAAGGAGATATCGTCGAGCGCGGTCACGCCGCCGAAGCGGCGCGAGACCTTGCCGACGCGCAGTACGGGCGCCGACTGGTCACGGTGGTCCGGCTGCCAGTCGAGAACCGTCTGGTCCATCGCGATCACCAAGCCGGGGAAATGGCGCCAGCGTAGCGCTTGAGAATGAAGGCACGCTCATCGTCGGACCGGAAGATCTGAATGAACTTCAGCAGTTTCGGATCCTGCGCGTCTTGAGGCCTGGATACAAAGAACAACGCATAATGCTGGTTGCCAGCGCCATCTTCGATCAGCGCTGAATTAGGATCGCCGCCGGATGCGATGAGAAAGGTGTAGCTCACCTGGGCAACCTTCACGTCGTCCAGCGCGCGGGCGAGCTGCGGCGCTTCCAGTTCGATGAACCGCAGATGCTTCGGGTTGGAGGTCACGTTCTTCACCGTCGCGGCATCGCCGATGCCGGGCGTGAGCGTGATGAGCCTCGCCTTCTCAAACAGCTGCAGGCCCCGCGCGCGGTTCACCGGATCATTGGCGATCGCCACCTGTTCGCCATTTTGCAGCTGGTCCAGACTTTTGAGCTTATGCGAGAACAGGCCCATCGGCATCACGACCGCCGAGGCGACGGGCACGAGGTTGAAGTGACGAGCCTTGATGGCCGCGTTCAGGAACGGCTTGTGCTCATAGAGATTGGCCTCGACCGAGCCCTCGTTGACCGCGACATTGGGCGTCACCCAATCCGAGAATTGTACCACCTGCACCTTCAGCCCTTGCTTGGCGGCGAGGTCGGCGGCGTGACGCAGCACCTCCGCCATCGGGCCAGGTGTCCCGGCGATCCGCAATACCTCATCGGCGCGGGCATGGGCGACGAGGCCGAGCAGGAACAGGCCAAGCGCCACCAGCCCTGCCGCGACAGCGCGACGCCTTCCTCGTCGAGGCATCGTAAGCGCGTATTCTCCTTGGGACATACGCTGATCCTTCGTTGGTAGATTTGATATGGTGGATTACAAAATATCCTACCTAAAAGCGTTATTACCAGTCAAACCCGCGTCGAAGCGGTGCCTAAATCAGAACGACTTTGGTCTGAACGGCGCGTACCCCACCATGTCATGCGCGGCGAAGGCCGGGCATCCGCGCCTTCACCCGCGTAGCGAAGGTAAGGCGTGGATGGCATGCCTGCGCATGCCATGACGGACTATCCGTTGGACCGCGTTAGCCGCCGCACTCGCGGGCGCGTCAGCCCCGCGGTTGGATCATCCGGCCGAGCGGCTCGCCGCCGAAGATGTGGACGTGGAAATGCGGCACTTCCTGTCCGGCGTCGGCGCCCATATTGGTGAGCAGGCGATAGCCGCCTTCCTCCAACCCAAGCTCGCCGGCGACGCGGCCCACCGCGCGCCAGAACGCGGCGACTTCGTCAGCCGGTGCTTTCGCGAAATCCGCGAAGGAGATGTAGGGGCGCTTGGGGATCACCAGCACATGCACCGCCGCCTGGGGCGCGATGTCGTGGAAGGCGAGCACCGTCTCATCCTCGAACACCGTGCGGTTCGGGATTTCGCCACGCAGAATGCGCGCGAAGATGTTCTGGTCGTCATAGTTGCCGAGGCCGCTGACGGGCATGATCCAGTCTCCCTAGAAGGCCTCTCGATAGAGGGCGAGGGCATCGGCCTCGGTAACCTCCACCGGATTGTTCACGAGCAGCCGCCCTTGTTTCATGGCGTCAGAGGCAAGCAAGGCCAGGCTGTTGTCGGTCACTCCGACATCGCGGAGGCGGCGGGGCGCGCCGCTCTCATTCATCAACCGCTCCATCTCGCCGACAAAGGCCGAGGCACGGCTTTGCGCGTCACCCTTGGCCGGGCCGATGACGACATCCGCGAGTTCGGCATAGAGCGGCGCGGCGGCGGCGGAGTTGAAGCGCAGCACCGGGCCGAGCATGAGCGCGTTCGAGAGGCCATGCGGCACATGGTAGTGGCCGCCCAAGGGATAGGCGAGCGCATGAACCGCCGCGACCGGCGCATTGGTAAAGGCCTGGCCGGCGAGCGTGGCACCCAGCAGCATCGACTCTCGCGCCACGCGGTTCTTCCCGTCGCGGCAGGCGGTGACGAGATGCGTGCTGAGCAGGCGCAGCGCCTCGCGGGCCAGGGCGTCCGAGAGCGGGTTCTTCTTGTTCTTGCTGGTATAGGCCTCGATCGCATGGACCATCGCGTCGATGCCCGTCGCGGCGGTATGGGTCGCGGGCAGGCCGAGGGTGAGTTCGGCGTCGAGCAGCACGTAGTCGCAGAAGAGCTGCGGCGCCACGACGCCCATCTTGGTGGTTTCGCCGGTGGTCAGGATGGTGATGTTGGTGACCTCCGACCCGGTGCCCGCCGTGGTCGGGACCAGCACGAGCGGCAGGCGGTCGCCCTGGACCTTGCCGATGCCATAGATATCGGCAAGGCGCTGATCCGACCTCACCAGAACCGCGGTAAGTTTCGCGACATCCAGCGAAGATCCGCCGCCGAGGCCGATCACGATGTCCACTCCCGCAGCCTTTGCCTGCTCGACGCAACTCAGCAACACGGCCTCGGGCGGGTCCGCCACCACGGCATCGAAGACTGCCACGGTAAAGCCTTCTGCTTTCAGACTGGCTTCAACCGGCCCGAGGAGCCCGGCGCGGACCAAACCGCCATCCGTCACAATGAGGGCACGACGCGCGGCGAAGCGAGGCGCGAGCAGGGCGCCCAGTCTTTGCGCGCCGGACCACTCGACCTGGATCGAGGGAACTGTGCGGAACTCGAAGGGTTGCTGACCGGTCGCCATGGCGCGTCTCCCGCTTGGTTTCCGCCAGTCTCCGCATAGGCGGCGCGTTGGGCAAGGCGGGCTCGCCTGCCCTAGCGGCTGGCTGGAGTGCGCAGCGCGCCCATCATGATGAGGATCACGGCCGCGATGGCGGCAGCGAAGGCGGCGACGAGAAAGATGGTGGCGTAGCCGAAGGAGCCGACGATGAAGCCCGCGAGCGGTCCCGTAACGCAGAGGGCGACGTCGAGGAAGACGCTGAAGGCACCGATCGCCGCACCGCGGCTGGTCGAGGGCACGCGCGCCAGAATCTCGACACCCAGCGCCGGGAAAACGAGGGCGAAGCCGAAACCCGCGAGGCCTGCGCCAATGAGGGCGGAGGCTGGATCACCCGCTCGCCACAGGAGCGCCAGGCCGGCGCACTCGACCAGGAAGGAGGCCAGGGCGACACGATTGCCGCCCTGGCGCGCGATGCTGCCGACGAAGATGAGGCGGGCGAGGATAAAGCAGCCACCGAAGGCCGACAGTGCGAGCGCAGCATGGCCCCAGTGTCGGCTCGCGTAAAAGAGCGTGATGAAGGAGGCGATGGCGCCGAAGCCGATCGAACTCAGCGCCAGCGCCGCGCCGTAGGGCAGGATGCGGCCAAAGACGCTGCCGAAGGACATCCGAGGGCCTGTCACCAAGCGCGTAATCGGGCCAGCGGCGGCAAAGGGTAGCGCCGCCAAACCGACGACCACCACCGCGATGCCGATCGTGCTGAACCCAGCGATACTTTGGATCAGCACGCCGAGCGGGGCTCCGAGCGAGATGCCGCCGTAGGTCGCGATGCCGTTCCAGGAGATGACCTTGGCGCTATGCGTGGCGCCAACCTTGCCGATGGCCCAGGCGATGCCGCCGGTCGAGACAGCGCTCTCACCGGTGCCAAGGCAAAGGCGACCCAGCAGCAGCAACACGAGGCTGAGGACGTGCTGCGACTGGAACAACCCACCGAGGGCGGTGAGAACGCCGCTGCCAGCGCAGGCGCTAAGCCCGAACATGACGATGTGTTTCGGGCCAACCGAGTCCGTCAGGCGGCCGACCGGTGCGCGGGTGATGAAGGTGGCGAGATACTGCGTGCTTACGGCAAGGCCGGCGAGAACGGAGCTGAACCCCAAGGGACCACGCACGAAGGGCGGCAGAACCGCGAGAGGCAGTCCGACCATCATATAGGCGGCAAAGGTAAAGACGACCGTCGCGAGGATGGGGCGATTGACGGTGCGCCATTGCCGCGACCGATGGCGAGCGGTCGTGGATCGCGCTGGCTTCGCGAGCGGCTCGGTCTCGGCTTTCTTGGTCATGCGGAAGGCATGCCTTCCTCGCTTTGCATCCTCCTGACGGGATGCAGGAGCGTGGCCTAGCGATCAAGTGCAGGGCGATCAAGCGTGGGAAAGCCGCGCCTCATCGCTAAATGACGAAAACACTTTCACGGATGGCGCCGGTGCGAACGAAATTCCTGATCACGACCCTGATGGCGCTGTTGCCCGCTGCGGCGATGGCGCAAACGCGCGTAGGCGGTGTGGACACCACCTTCCGTTTGCTCGGCGCCAATGACCGCGTGGTGGTGGACCGCTACGATGATCCCGATGTGCCCAACGCCTCGTGCTACCTCGCCCGCGCCGTTACGGGTGGTATCTCGGGCAGCGTGGGTTTGGCGGAGGATCCGTCGCGCTTCTCGATCGCCTGCCGCGCCGTCGGGCCGGTTGCCTATCCGGCGAACCTGCCGAAGAAGCAGCAGGTCTTCGCCGCCAGCCTCTCGGTATTCTTCAAGCACCTCGTCATTTTCCGGATGCTGGACGCGGACAAGAAGGTCGTCATCTACCTCGCCATCAGCAGCCGCCTCAAAGAAGGTAGTCCGTTCAACTCGATCTCGGTCATCCCGACGACGAGTCCGTAAGCGTTGTGTGCTGTCGGACTGAGCCGACAGCACAACCCCTCGCGACCTCTATTCCTCGTACCAAGTCCGCCCGTCGCGTTCGAGCAGGGCGATCGCGGCGGAGGGACCCCAGGTGCCGGCGCGGTAGGGTTTCGGCAGTTCCTCCGAAGCGACCCAGGCATCCTGAATCGGGTCAATCCAGGCCCAGGCGGCCTCGACCTCGTCGCGGCGCATGAACAGGGTCTGGTTGCCCCTGACGACATCCATGATCAGCCGCTCATAGGCATCCGGATTGCGCACCGAGAAGGCCTTGGCGAAGCTCATATCGAGGGGCACGTATTGCAGGCGCATGCCGCCCGGCCCCGGATCCTTGATCATCAGCCATAACCGCACGCCCTCATCCGGCTGCACGCGGATGACCAGGCGGTTTGCCTGTAGCTGGCCGGCGCCATGCTCGAAAACGCGATGCGGGACGCCGCGGAACTGCACCACGATCTCCGACACGCGGCTTGGCAGGCGCTTGCCGGTACGCAGGTAGAAGGGCACGCCCTCCCAGCGCCAGTTTCCGACCTCCGCCTTCACCGCGACGAAGGTCTCCGTCATGCTCGTGGGACGCCCAAGCTCGTCCAGGTAGCCGGGCACGGGTCCTTTCGTGGAGGCGCCAGCCGTGTATTGACCGCGGACGGTGTGCTGCGCGACCTGGTCCGGGGTCATCTTCGTCAGCGACTTCAGCACTTTCAGCTTCTCGTCGCGCACCGTATCGGCGTCGAGCGAGGTCGGCGTCTCCATCGCGATCAGGCACATCAACTGCAGGATATGGTTCTGCATCATGTCCCGCAGCGCGCCGGCCGTATCGTAGTAGCCAGCGCGGGTTTCGAGCCCGAGATCCTCGGCGACCGTGATCTGCACATGGTCGATATGGGCGGAATTCCACAGCGGCTCGAAGAGCGAATTGCCGAAGCGCAGAGCCATGAGGTTCTGTACCGTCTCCTTTCCGAGATAGTGGTCGATGCGGTAGATGCTGCTCTCGAGAAAGACCCGGCCAATGGCGTTGTTGAGCTCCTGGGCTGATTCCAGATCCTTGCCGATCGGCTTCTCCATCACGACCCGACTCAGCGGTGTAACGAGGTGATGGGCGGCGATCTGCTGGCAGATTGGGCCAAAAAGCTCCGGCGACGTCGCGAAGTAGAAGACGCGCACGCGGTCCGCGCCATCCGCGAGCTTGTCCACGAGATCGCTCCAGCCGTCCGTGCCGGTGGCGTCCATCGAGACATAGCCAACGCGGGCGATGAACCGCTCAAGCACCTCGGGGTCGATATCATCCTTGGGCACGAAGTCGGTGATCGATTCGCGTGCCATCGCCTGATAGTCGGCATCCGTGAGATGGCGGCGAGAGGAGCCGATGACGCGGGCTTCGGCAGGCACCTGGCCGCTGCGGTCCCTCTGGTAGAGCGCCGGTAGCAGCTTGCGGCGGGCGAGATCGCCCGAGCCCCCGAAGACCACGATATCGAAGGGATCGACGGTGATGATGCGCGCGACCATGCTGACATGGGCTCCTTTTGACCGGAGGCTCCTAGCATACCCACAGTGCGCCGATTGACCAGCCGCGCCGCTTGACGATGCGGCCGCCCTGCCGTCAACGGGGAGCATGAGCCCGACCCATTCTCCAGCGCCGCTGCCCACCACGGAGCGCGTCACACCGCGTTTCCGCGATCTCGACCTCTGGGACAGCGCCGTCGCGCTCGAGGCTTTGTGGGAGGGTCAGATGGCGGCTGTCGCGGCACTGCGGCCCGCGCTGCCCGGCCTGGCAGCCGCCGCCGACGCGGCCGCGGCGCGTCTGGCGCCAGGGCGAGGCCGGTTGATCTATGTCGGCGCGGGAACCTCCGGCCGACTGGCGGCGCTCGATGCGGCGGAACTGCCGCCGACCTTCGATTGGCCCCCGGAGCGCAGTCTCATCCTAATTGCGGGCGGCACCGCCAGCCTGCTTAGGGCCGCGGAGGGTGCCGAGGATGACGGTGCGGCGGCCGTCGCGGCGCTCACGGCCCTTGATCCGAGGCCGGAGGACGTGATGGTCGCGCTCGCGGCAAGCGGCACGACGCCCTGGGCGGTGTCCGCAGCGACGGCGGGCCGGGCGCACGGCATGCTCGTCATCGGCATGGCGAATAGTCCTGGAACGCCGTTGCTCGCAGCCGCCGAGCACGCTGTTCTGCTCGATACAGGCGCTGAGGCGATCGCCGGATCGACCCGTATGAAGGCCGGAACCGCACAGAAGGCGGCACTCACCCTTTTTTCCACCTTGGTCATGATACGGCTCGGCCGCATCTATCGCGGACGGATGGTGGAGATGCGGCCGACCAACGCGAAGCTTGCCGGGCGCGCCGCCCGGATGATCGTCGAACTCGAGGGCTGTTCGACGAAGCGGGCGGAGGCGGCGCTGAAGGAGGCGCAGGGGCGAATCAAGCTCGCCCTTGTGATGGTGCGGAAGGACGTGGACGCGGCGAGCGCCGAAGCTCTTCTCCTGCGCCATGGCGGCCTCCTTCGGGCGGCGCTGGAAGAGGCGGCGACTTCGCTGTAGCAAGCGGCCACGACGAGACAAGGATCGGGTAGATGAGCGGCATCCCAGCAACGCAGCCTCCAGCAGGGACGCGGATCGAAACCGATTCGCTCGGCGAAGTGGCGGTGCCCGCTGATCATCTTTGGGGTGCTCAGACGCAGCGGTCGATCGAGAACTTCCCAATCGGTGTCGGCCGTTTCGCCTGGACACCGCCGGTCATCCGCGCTTTCGGCATCCTCAAGAAATGCGCCGCCCTCGCAAATGGCGAGCTTGGCGAATTGCCGGCTGAGAAAGTGGAGCTCATCGTGCGCGCGGCGCAGGAGGTGATCGACGGCCGGTGGAATGGTGAATTTCCGCTCGTCGTGTTCCAGACTGGCTCTGGAACTCAGAGCAACATGAATGCGAACGAGGTCATCGCGAACCGCGCCATTCAGATGGCCGGCGGCATTGTCGGCACTAAGAAGCCGATCAATCCGAATGATGATGTCAATCGCGGGCAATCATCTAACGATACCTTCCCGACTGTCATGTATATCGCGGCCGTGCAGGAAATCGCCGAGCAGCTGCTTCCAGCGATCACGGTGTTGCGCGATACGCTCGATGCCAAGGCGCGCGCCTACGCCGATGTCATCATGATTGGGCGCACGCATCTACAGGATGCGACGCCGATTTCACTGGGTCAGGCGATTTCGGGCTGGGTCACGCAGCTCGACGAATGCAAGCGGGCGATCGCGGCGAGCCTGCCCTGGCTGATGGATCTGGCGATCGGCGGCACGGCCGTCGGCACGGGCCTCAATGCGCATCCGCGTTTCGGCGAAGTCGCGGCGCGGTATATCGCAGACGAGACCGGGCATCCCTTCGTCTCCGCGCCCAACAAATTCGCCGCGTTGTCGGCGCATGACGCGATGGTGCATGCGAGCGCCACGCTGCGGACCTTGGCGGGCGCGCTGATGAAGATCGCCAACGACGTGCGCTGGCACGCCTCCGGCCCGCGCGCCGGGCTCGGCGAGATCACGATACCAGAGAACGAGCCGGGGTCTTCGATCATGCCGGGGAAGATCAATCCGACGCAGTGCGAATCGATGACGATGGTCGCGGTGCAGGTCTTCGGCAACGACGCGGCGGTAGCCTTCGCGGGCAGCCAGGGCAACTTCCAGCTCAACGTCTACAAGACCGTCATGGTGCACAATGTGCTGGAGTCCGTGGGGCTGCTGACGGATTCGATGCTGGCCTTCGAGCAGCATTGCGCGCGCGGGATCGAACCGAACTTGCCGCGCCTTAGAGAGAACCTTGGAAACTCGCTGATGCTGGTGACGGCGCTGAACCGCCATATCGGCTACGAGAAGTCAGCGAAGATCGCGATGAAGGCGCATCGCGACAACAGCAGCCTGCGCGAGGCGGCACTCACATTGGGCTTCGTCACCGGCGAGCAGTTCGACACCTGGGTGAGGCCGGCCGACATGCTGGCACCGAGCGCCGCGCATTAGGCGCGCGGCTTCGCAGGCGCCCTGCTGTCTCAGGTGTCGTAGAAGGCGGGGCGTGCGGGCATTTCGATCGCTTCCCGCTGACCGGTCGCTAGCGAAGTAAGCGCGGCCGCAGCAGTGAACGACGCCGCGTAGCCGTCCCAGGCTGTGGATCCCGGAGAGGATTCGCCGCTGGTTATCGCCGCGACCCATTCCTGAAGCTGGATGCGATAGGCGTCGGCGAAGCGCGGGCGCCAGTCTTCCTCAACGGGGTATCCCGACAGCCCGGCCTGGCGCAGCGCGAAAGGCGGCGCGGGCGCGAGAGAGACGGTGCCTTCCTCGCAGACCAGTTCGCCTTGCACCTCATAGCCATATTGTGAGTCGGGTGTCATTTCGATGCTGACGACGACGCCGGCTGCGGTTTCCAGCACGGCGAATTGCGGCTGCCGGGCTGAGGAGAAGCGGCTGCGGCGCGCGCTGGTCAGGGTGACTGACGCGAATTCCTCGCCGAGCAGGAAGCGCGCGATGTCCATCTCATGCACCATCGAATTGGCGATGACGAGATCGGAGGTGACGTAATCTGGCGCGACCTTGTTACGATGGACGCAGTGCAGGAAGAGGGGCTGGCCGAGAGCCCCGCTGTCGAGCTGCGCTTTCATGGCGCGGTACCCGGGGTCGAATCGGCGCATGAAGCCGACATGGACGAGTCGGCGGCCCGTCGCCATCTCAGCCGCGATGACTTCCCGGCATTGATCGAGCGTGGTGGCAAGCGGTTTCTCGCACAGCACCGGCTTGCGGACGGAAATCGCCGAGAGCGTGAGAGCGGCATGGGTCGCGTCGGGCGCGGCGATAATCACCGCGTCGATCCCGGGATCCTCGATCAATGCCTCGGGTGTCGGAAAGGTCCGGATCGCCGAAGACATTTCGGCAAGCGATTTCACGCGCGCCGGGTCGGCATCATAGATGCCTGAGAGATCCGCTCCGCCGATGGCGTTCATGACGAGCCGCGCATGGTCGAGCCCCATGACGCCGCAGCCGATCAGACCGATTTTGATGCTCACCTTTGGTGCTCCCAGATCTGGAGCGATAGTGGCATGGGTTTGGCGGCGGCGCGACTTCGGGAGAAACCCGTGCGCCTCCTTTAGTTCGGTGGATCTGC
>NZ_LMUQ01000064.1:98438-106390 GCF_009765865.1 Acidisoma sp. L85 | reverse complement strand
CCACCCGCTACGACCGCTGCGCACACACCTTCTTCTCCGCCATCTGCATCGCAGCCAGTGTCACCTTCTATCTCAAAGAATGAGTCCTGACCCTAGTTTTGCAGACGAAGTGGAAAACCCTACGACCGTCGAACATGAGGGCTTTCGTCAGGTCAGACGAAGATGATATTCGTCGATAACAGCCACTTCCTGGTGGAAGCAGCATCAGGCTAAAAGCTAGGCTTGTGCTGCGGTCCTCTTGGTATTCCAAGGTCACCCGATGCAGAAGGCGCACTTTAAACCTCACGAAGATCAAAAACTGTTTTAAAGCCTCTATTCCTCGTTGACACGCGATATTGGTGCGTCTCGCGTGTTGACCCCGACGAGGATCAATCGACTATGCAGAGTGCGCTACGGAGGAGCGCAATCCTTCCTATAGTAATGTGACCTGCTGATGATCCAGTGCTCAGCAAAAATCAGTTGGGTAGTGCCGCGCCATCTACTAAGTGCGGCTTCCTGACGATCAGCGGAGAATGCTACGGCTTTCTGCCAGCGGACCGCTTCAAGGCGTTCGGCGAGCGCTTGCTCGATGCGCTCGTAGGCGATACTGCCGAGCGCAAGCCTCAATGGGGCCGTTCCTCGTCAGCGGCGACGATCACGGCCGCGACAGTGCGTTGCGCATCGCCTCTGGCGCGAACGACCCGGATGTGATGACGCGGCGCAAGTCTGCGGCAGGCGTGGCGTCATAGGCGGCAAGCGGAACCGAGCGATCGACATTGGCGCCGACGCTTGTGGCAGTCGGGCCGGGTTCGGCGATGACGCGATCGATGCCGAAAGGGCCGACCTCCTTCGCCAGCGTCTCGACGAGGCCTTCGATGCCCCATTTCATCGCACGATAAAGGCCGAAGGCGGGATAGGTTGTCGTAAGCATCCGGCCTAAGCCGCAGGTAATCATGGTGGATCGTTTGATCCATTGGGCTTGTGTAGATCAAGCCGCGGCAGAGGCTGTTGCTGGTTTCCAGTTCCAGGGCAGTAGTTCGTCAAGGCGATGGGCGGGGTGAGTGGCGATACGGGCCAGGACGTCTGCCAGCCAGGCCTGCGGATCAATGTCATTCATCTTGCAGGTGACGATGAGGCTGTACAGGGCGGCCGCCCGTTGGCCCCCACGATCCGATCCACAGAACATCCAGGATTTACGTCCGAGAGCTATGCCGCGTAACGCACGTTCGGCGGCATTGTTCGACAAGCATACACGTCCGTTGCTCAGGAACAGAGTAAAGGCGGGCCATCGCTTCAGAATGTAATCGATGGCCTTGGCGAGGTCGTGAGCTGAAGAGAGCTTGGCGCGTTGCTCGCGCAGATAAACACGAAGGTCATCGACGAGCGGTCTACTCAGTTCCTGGCGAACCATTCGGCGTTCTTCGGCGCTTTTGCCGTTGATGGGTCTCTCGATGTCGAACAGTGCGTCGATGCGGCGCACGACCTCGATGGCAATGGGAGAGAGCACGATGGCCTTCTTCCCCGCGGCCTGTTGTCGGGCGTTCTGTTCGAGATCGGCCATCGCGAAGAATGGACGCCGGGCATGAACCCAGCACCCTGCTTCCAAGATGGGACCAGGACTTCGGTCCGTAAGGTAGAGTTTGCGGTAGCCCTCAAAGGCGTCAGCCTGAAAGAGCCCGACGTATTTGGCCAAATGCATCTGCGGATGCTCGCCTTTACGGTCGCGCGAATAATAGAACATCGCCGCGGGCGGTGATGATCCGCCGAAGGGCTTGTCGTCCTTGACGTACACCCAGCATCGACCCGTGTCGGTCTTCCCTTTGGCCAGGACCGGCACGGTCGTGTCGTCTCCATGCAGGCGTTCGGCCGCCATGACGTAAGCTTCGACAAGCCGAAGCACCGGTTCCAGTGCCTTACAACCCGACCCCACGGCATCCGCCATGGTCGACAGGCTGATCGGCACGCCCTCCCGAGCGTAGCGCTCGGCCTGCCGGTTCAAAGGCTGATGCTGACCGAATTTCTCGAACAGGATCATCGCTAGCAGGTTCGCCCCTCCCTCCGCTGGCATTCCACCGGCTAACGCCGGCGGAACCTTGGCCAGCTTCGCCCAACCTCTGGCGATTACATGGAAGGGGGCTGGGGCCTGGCTGATCTTCTCGCGGTCCCGGCAGGTAAACTTCTCCCGCACGGTCTCGATCACCTTCCATTGGCGGGGGATCGATTCCAGGGTCTTGGTCACGTCTTCGCCCAGCTTGCGCAGGCGGTTTCCGCCACAGCAGTCGCACGCGGTCGGCGGCTCAATGACCACCCGCTCGCGAGGAAGGTGTTCCGGAAAGGTATTCCGTTCGGGGCGCTGGCGTTTGAACCCCGTCACCGTGGTGACCTTGGCGACGGCGATCTCGGCGGCCAGCTCATCTTCGGTGGCACTTGCTTCCAGTTCCTCGAACTGGAGCGCCAATTGATCGATGAGAAGGGACGACCTCTCCGAGCGAGGGCCGTAGAGCTGACGCTCCAGCTTGGCGATCCGCAGCTTCTGGTGCGCGATCATGGCCAGGTCGGCCGACGCTTTGGCTCGGGCGACGGCGAGTTCAGCGGCTCCGACGTCACGCTCCGCAGTGACTTCCCGCATCTTGGCGCGCTCGATCGTCAGCGCGGCTTTCAGCGCGTCGATATCGTCCGGAAGGTCGGAAAAGGCGGCGTCCATGACCCCGATAGAATCATGAATTCGGGGTCTATGGTACTGTTATATGCCGATTTTAGCGCCTTTTTCGGCTATCCGGCGGATTGAGGTCGCCAGGTTTGCTGCGGGTTCCGCCAGTCGATTGCCTCCAGAAGATAACTCATCTGACCCGCCGTCAGCGCCACCACGCCGCCCACTGTTTGTGGCCAGATAAACCGGCCGCGATCCAATTTCTTTGCATAAAGTGATAGCCCGATGCCGTCGTGCCAAAGCGCTTTGATCAATGAACCGCTGCGGCCACGAAAGACAAAAATGTCTCCCGCAAATGGATCCCTGCCGAGCCCCTCCTGGACCAGCAACGCCAATCCGGGCATCCCACGACGCATGTCCGTGTGGCCGGTTGCGATCCAAATGCGCACACCACTGGCAATCGGAATCATCGCAAGGCCTGCAGCGCCGCCGTCACCAGCGTCGGGGATGCTTGGGCCCCGATCTTCAGCCGCGTCCCGCTAGCTAGTTCCACCGTGATCACCGTGGCGTCGGCCGCCAATTCGGAGCGTCCTGGCTCAGGCGTTAAAACCGCCGGTGCGAAGGACACACCCGTACTCGCCATCGCGTGTCGTCTCCATTTGTAGATGAGGCTTGTGGAAACTTCGAATTGGCGCGAAACCTCAGCGACTACGGCGCCGGGGAGAAATGCCGCTGCCAAAATCCGACGGCGGTCCTCCAGGTTCCACCGACGTCGCCGTTCTGGGCCCGTCAGCAAAGTTATCTGCGGCATGCTGTGCTGCTATGAGTGCTCATAAGGATTCCTTACGAGCGCAGACTCACAAATAGGCCAAATCCCCGCAAGGCGGCCTTGAGCGCAGGCTTACGTCCATGGCGACGCGATCCTGTTGAAGGTACACCTAAATCTCCGGACAAGGCTCTCCCTTAGCTAAGGGTGAACCTTGTCCGGAGATTTAGGTCTACTTTCACATGGCTTTAACAGCATCGCGACCTTGGCTTGGGGCGATGGTGCGTTTGGCTATAGGTCTTGGATTGATTTGGTTGCGGGGACAGGATTTGAACCTGTGACCTTCAGGTTATGAGCCTGACGAGCTACCGGGCTGCTCCACCCCGCGTTGGTAGCTGTGTGATCGCGGGCGGTGGTGTGCCTGCGGATTTGTATGTGTGTTGGGTGGATTGGAAGACCTGGCGGCGACCTACTCTCCCGCGCCTTAAGACGCAGTACCATGGGCGCTGGGGTTTTTCACGGCCGAGTTCGGGATGGGATCGGGTGTAGGCTCCCCGCTATGGCCACCAGGTCGTCCAATCCACCCGGCTCCAGGTTTGCACCTGGGGACGGTTGGGTTGTGAGGGTTTGGCTGGAGTTTGTGTGTGTGCGTTGTGGCGATTGTATTTGCCTGTCAGCGGATGCTGTCAGTTGGGATTGGTCGGTCCACCATTGAAGGAATGGTTGGATGATTGCTGTGCAGGATGGTGTGTCTTGTGAGCCTATCGGGTGATTAGGACCGGTTAGCTGAGCGGGTTGCCCCGCTTTCACACCCGGCCTATCGACGTGGTGGTCTACCACGACCCTCAGGGAGACCTAGTTTTGAGGTGGGTTTCCCGCTTAGATGCTTTCAGCGGTTATCCCGTCCATACTTAGCTACCCGGCTGTGCCACTGGCGTGACAACCGGTGCACCAGAGGTATGTTCATCCCGGTCCTCTCGTACTAGGGACAAATCCTCTCAAGTCTCCTTCACCCACGGCAGATAGGGACCGAACTGTCTCACGACGTTCTAAACCCAGCTCACGTACCACTTTAATCGGCGAACAGCCGAACCCTTGGGACCTGCTCCAGCCCCAGGATGTGATGAGCCGACATCGAGGTGCCAAACCTCCCCGTCGATGTGGACTCTTGGGGGAGATCAGCCTGTTATCCCTAGAGTACCTTTTATCCGTTGAGCGATGGCCCTTCCACGCGGGACCACCGGATCACTATGGCCGACTTTCGTCTCTGCTCGAGCTGTCGCTCTCGCAGTCAGGCGGGCTTATGCCATTGCACTCAGCAGCCGATGTCCGACCGGCCTGAGCCCACCATCGCGCGCCTCCGTTACACTTTGGGAGGCGACCGCCCCAGTCAAACTGCCCACCATGCAGGGTCCCGGCCCGGGATGACCGGACTCGGTTAGACATCAGAAGCGCCCAGGGTGGTATTTCAAGGATGGCTCCACCAGAGCTAGCGCCCCGGCTTCAAAGCCTCCCACCTATCCTACACAGTGCTCCCCTGATGCCACTGCAAAGCTGCAGTAAAGGTTCATAGGGTCTTTCCGTCTGACCGCGGGTACCCCGCATCTTCACGGGGAATTCAATTTCGCTGAGCCCATACCGGAGACAGTGGGGAAGTCGTTACGCCATTCGTGCAGGTCGGAACTTACCCGACAAGGAATTTCGCTACCTTAGGACCGTTATAGTTACGGCCGCCGTTTACCGGGGCTTCAATTCAGTGCTTGCACACCTCCTCTTAACCTTCCGGCACCGGGCAGGCGTCAGACCCTATACGTCATCTCTCGATTTCGCAGAGCCCTGTGTTTTTACTAAACAGTCGCTACCCCCTGCTCTGTGCCACCCGCCCATGGTTGCCCACAAACGGGTCTCGCTTATCCCGAAGTTACGCGAGCAATTTGCCTAGTTCCTTCGATATGGTTCTCTCAAGCGCCTTGGTATGCTCTACCAGTCCACCTGTGTCGGTTTAGGGTACGGTCTATACGCTGGAGCTATTTCCTGGAATGCTCAAAAAGCCGGGACAATCCAATAAGCCCCGACAACATTTCGCATTCGTCACTTCCAGCAGGCCCAGGACTATTCACCTGGTTCCCATCGACTACGGCTTTCGCCCTCACCTTAGGGGCCGGCTCACCCTGCGCGGATTAACCTTGCGCAGGAACCCTTGGACTTTCGGCGACAGTGTTTCTCGCACTGTTTGTCGCTACTCATGTCAGCATTCGCACTTCCGATACCTCCAGGAGGGGTCACCCCATCTCCCTTCGCAGGCCTACGGAACGCTCCGCTACCGCATCAAAGACAGCTACGTCTTTGACACCCGCAGCTTCGGTACGTGGCTTGAGCCCCGTTACATTTTCGGCGCAGGATTTCTATTAGACCAGTGAGCTATTACGCTTTCTTTAAAGGATGGCTGCTTCTAAGCCAACCTCCTGGTTGTTTTGGAATTCCCACATCCTTTCCCACTTAGCCACGATTTGGGGACCTTAGCTGGCGGTCTGGGCTGTTTCCCTCTCGACCACGGACCTTAGCACCCATGGTCTGTCTGCCGGGCTATACTTCTGGGTATTCGGAGTTTGGTTAGGTTTGGTAAGGCTTTGGGCCCCCCTAGCCCATCCAGTGCTCTACCCCCCAGGGTAAACACCCGACGATCTACCTCAATAGATTTCGCGGAGAACCAGCTATTTCCGAGTTTGATTGGCCTTTCACCCCTAGCCACAGCTCATCCCCGACTTTTTCAACAGGCGTGGGTTCGGCCCTCCAGTGCGTGTTACCGCACCTTCAGCCTGGCCATGGCTAGATCACTCGGTTTCGGGTCTTCTACCTGCAACTATATCGCCCTATTCAGACTCGCTTTCGCTACGCCTACACCTACCGGCTTAAGCTTGCTGCAAACAGAAACTCGCTGACCCATTATACAAAAGGTACGCCGTCACCGCAGTTGCGGCTCCGACTGCTTGTAGGCGTCCGGTTTCAGGTCTATTTCACTCCCCTCATCGGGGTGCTTTTCACCTTTCCCTCACGGTACTTGTTCACTATCGGTCACCAGGGAGTATTTAGGCTTAGAGGGTGGTCCCCCTACGTTCAGACAGGATTTCACGTGTCCCGCCCTACTCAAGGACCTACCAAAACCTCACCGCATACGGGGCTATCACCCGCTATGGCCGGACTTTCCAGACCGTTCTGCTCGATTTCAATAGGCCACTGGCCTGTTCCGCTTTCGCTCGCCACTACTGACGGAATCTCTGTTGATGTCTTTTCCTCCAGGTACTGAGATGTTTCAGTTCCCCGGGTTCGCCTCATGACCCTATGTATTCAGATCATGATACCCTTGCGGGTGGGTTTCCCCATTCGGATATCCATGGATCAACGCCTGCTCGCGGCTCCCCATGGCTTTTCGCAGCGTGCCACGTCCTTCATCGCCTCCTGGTGCCAAGGCATCCACCGAACGCCCTTCTCATGCTCACAACCACGCAGATGAACAGCTCGCGCCACTCACCCCCATCTTGCACAGGAACCATCCAACCCCGTCTTGCCCGGACCTCTCCAGACAACCGATCGATGAACCTATCCCCATCCCGATGCCACCGATCTCCATTCAATGCGAGAAACACTGAATAAACCCGATGGACGTCGCCACTTCGCACACACATAGTCCACGACATGATGTTCAACCCCGAAGGCTAGGCGCCCCCAAGATCGGCGATCATGCCGCCTCCACGCTTCTGAACACTTCCCGGCTGCGGGGACTCAGCACTCGCGTGCCTCCTCCGGTCAGACTTGCAGCCGGCGCGTCCAGACGCGCCAAACCCTGATTCACATTTCAAAAGACCATTCCGCCCGCTCTCCAATCGAAGAACAAACGGATCGCACCGCATGAGCCGGCACAGCGCCTCGCGGCACCGCTCCTAACCCTTGCGAAGACTTTCCCACCGCGACGATGGTCAGAACACCAGCCCAACCAACCCACCCAGGCTCACCCGAAGGCTCCCATGGAGGTGGACGGATTCGAACCGACGGCCCCCTGCTTGCAAAGCAGGTGCTCTCCCACTGAGCTACACCCCCTCACAGGACAGTAACAACCAGAAGAAAAAACCAGGGACCAAGTGCTCAGCACCTTATCTCAGAACAAAACTCCGAGAAATACTTGGTGGGCCAGGGAGGATTTGAACCTCCGACCCCACGCTTATCAAGCGTGTGCTCTAACCAGCTGAGCTACTAGCCCCCTACTCAGTCATGGTTCGCACGATGCACAGCATCGCACAACTCCAAGACAGAGTCGTCGCGGGGAAGGGATATGTTGATGGCGCCCAATCGAAGACCAGGCGACCGAGCCGCTTCCAGCATCCGCCGGAAGCAATTGGACACCGTTCCAAACCTCGACATCCGAAAATGCCGCAGGAAATCAGAACAGTTCCTTGAAAGGAGGTGATCCAGCCGCAGGTTCCCCTACGGCTACCTTGTTACGACTTCACCCCAGTCGCTAACCCGACCGTGGTTGGCTGCCTCCTATTGCTAGGTTGG
>NZ_LMUQ01000064.1:23438-95938 GCF_009765865.1 Acidisoma sp. L85 | reverse complement strand
GCTCTCGGCGAAGGGCATCTTGGTATTGCCGCCATAGACCGAAGAAGAACTGGCATAGACGAAATGCCGCAGCCCTTTGAGATGCCGCGCCGCCTCTACCATCACCACCTGGCCCATCAGATTCGCTGTGACGTAGGCATAGGGGTCGATCATTGAGAATCGCACCCCGGCCTGGGCCGCCAGATGAACGATGCGGTCGATCCCGGGCTCCCGCGCCATCAGCCCGGTCACTGCTTCCCGATCGGCGATGCTAAGCTGGGTAAAGGAAAAGCCGGGCTCGGCTGCCAGCCTCGCCAGCCGATCCTCCTTCAGCCGCACCTCGTAATAGGTGTTGAGGTCATCGACCCCCACCACCTGCTCACCTCGGGCAAGAAGTGCTAGCGTGGTGTGGTAGCCGACGAAGCCCGCGGCCCCCGTCACGAGCACGGTCATAGGGCGCGACGATCAGCTTCGGGCATGATGGACCTCCGTCTGGCTGCCATCAGATAAGGGCACCAGGCTATTCGGCCACCCATCCGCCGTCGATCGAGATCGGTGCGCCGGTGATCGTCTTGGCGGCATCCGAGCACAGGAAGACCGCCAAGGCCCCGATCTGCTCCGGCGTCGTGAATTCGTGCATCGGCTGCTTCTCGCTCACCAGTTCGAGCTTCTCCTGCTCGACCGACTTGCCGCTTTTAGCCGCGCGATCCTGCAACTGCTTCTCAACCAGCGGTGTCAGCACCCAGCCGGGGCAAATTGCATTGACCGTGACGCCGGTATTGGCGAGTTCGATCCCAGCGACTTTGGTCAAACCAAGGATGGCGTGCTTTGCCGCGACATAAGCCGATTTCTGTCCGCTGCCCACCAGCCCATGCGCTGAGGCGGTGTTTATGATCCGGCCCCAGCCACGCGTTTTCATGCCGGGCGCCGCCGCCTTGATTCCGTGGAAAGCGGCGGAGAGGTTGATCGCTATGATCGCATCCCATTTCTCCTCGGGAAAATCGACGATTTCGGCGACGAACTGGATGCCGGCATTATTGACTAGGATATCGACTTCGCCCAAAGCCGCGATGGTATCAGCCACCATCTGCCGCACCGCCGCTGGCTTGCTGAGATCGGCACCGGAATAGCCGGCGCGCACGCCAAAATCATTCTCGATCGCTGCCCGTTCGCGGTCGATATCGGCTTGCGACGCGAAGCCGTTCATCATGATATCGGCGCCCTCGGCGGCGAGCGAGCGCGCGATGCCGAGCCCGATGCCGCTGGTCGATCCTGTGACGAGCGCCACGCGCCCCTTCAATGAAGCCATGGGCGTATTCCTTCAGAAACCACGCGTCGCGCCTTCAGAGATTAGCGACGCGCCGACCATCCCTCACGCCAGAAAATCATGCAACACGCGGCCATAGGGCAGCGTGAGATCGGCCTTGATATGCTGCCCATGGAGTATCCTGCGCACCGGCAGATCGGCGACCCGCGCATTGACATGCGGGACAAGCTCGAGCCTCGCCTCGCCACCAAAGGCAAACTTCAAGCTCACATCATTCATATTGTAGCCGACGAGCTGCGCGACTTTCGCGCTGCCATCGACATCCGGGATGAACTTCAGATTGACGCCGAGTTTGCTGAGTTGGCTGATCATACGGTCATGATCCGCTTGTTCACGCACAAGGTTGTATTCCTTGTAGCACATGGTGCCCATGGCAATGCGGATCTCGTCGTAATGCAATGTGCCGGTCAGCGTGTCATGGATCGGGCGAAGTTCGGGCAGACCATATTTCTTCGGAAAACCCCAGATCTCGCGGCCAGCCGTGGTCGGAGGCTCGTCGTCCAAATACATCTGAACCGTAAAATTGCACGGCTCGCCCTTGAACTTGGCGCAAATACCCGCGCCACTTTCCTGATAGCTGCCGAAGCCGGTGGAATCCGGCATCTTCATCCATTCGTAGAAAACATGATTGCCGTCCGGTTCCAGCGGCTCCGGCAACAGCCGACGGATCGCCTCAGGATCGCTCTCGTAATGGATGAGGAGATATTCTCGGTCGAAGAAACGATAGGGGCCTTTTGGATAACTCGGACTCGCGAAGGGCATGGAGGTCATGCCAAGAACATCGTCTCGATTCACACAACGGTCCTTTTTATGCGCCGGCGCCGCTTCCGGCCCCTTAAGGCGTCTCGGAAGTAAAACTTGAACAGCGCGGCCCTTCTGTCCAGTGATCTTTCCGCGTCGACCGCTGCGCCCCCCGGAGAAGCACTCATGGATACCGTCCCGCCTCGCCCAGCGCCCACCGTCGACTCCGGCAGGGATGCCCGAGGCCCCCGCCGTGACCGCGTCGCCTTGGTTCTGCAGGGTGGCGGCGCGCTCGGTGCCTATCAGGGCGGCGTTTTCCAGGCGCTGGAGGCTGGCGGCATCGTCCCGGATTGGATCGCGGCGGTGTCGATCGGCGCCATTAACGGCGCCATCATCGCGGGCAATCCACCCGAGCGGCGCCTCGAACGTCTCCGCAGCTTCTGGGAGCTCATCACCGCGCGGCGCGTGGAATGGCCGGTTCTGGACGGCGATACGGCACACCGGATTGCCATCAATGTCTCGGCGGCAGGCAGCATCCTGTTTGGCCAGCCCGGCTTCTTCAAGCCGAACCTGCCGGGACCGTGGCTCAGTCCGCGCGGCTCGAAACAGGCGACCGCCTACTACGACACATCGCCACTACGCGAGACGCTGCTGCACTTCGTGGATTTCGATCTGCTCAATGACGGCCCGATCCGCTTTGCCGTCAGCGCCGTGAATGTCGCCAGCGGTAATTTCGCCTTCTTCGACAATCGCTCGACGCGCATTCTGCCGGAGCACATCATGGCGAGTGCAGCCCTGCCGCCTGGTTTTCCAATGGTCCAGGTGGGCACAGACTATTTCTGGGACGGTGGCACCGTTTCCAACACACCGCTCTCGCATGTTCTCACGACGATCGAGGGCGCCGATGCGCTCGTTTTCCAAGTTGATCTGTTCAGCGCAAGCGGTCGTCTGCCACGCGATATCCAGGAGGTTTCGGCGCGGCAAAAGGAGATCCAATATTCCAGCCGCACCCGCATGGTGACCGACGCTTTCAAGTCGCAATACACGCTGAGGAGCCGTATCCGTCAGTTGCTCGAACGCCTGCCAGCAGACCAGCGCACGGAGGAAGACCGCCTCCAGCTTGAAGCCCTGCGCGAACTGCCGGAGGTCAGCATCCTGCAACTGATCTACCAGCAGGCAGCTTACGAGGGAGATTCACAGGACTATGAATTCAGCCGGCGCTCCATGAATGACCACTGGGAGAGCGGCCGGCGCGACACCCGCCTGACTCTGGAGCGAAAGGACTGGCTGAAGATCCCCGGCCCCGAAACCGCCATCGTCAGCCACGACATCCATCGGCCAGACGAGTAGCTCGCCGCGGGCCTAACTCGGCAGCCGAGCCGCCCTTGGCACCAGAACAGCGGACACCAGCGCGCCGAGCGCGAGGATCACCCCGAGTAGGAATACGTTGTGCAGCGCGCCCGCCAGCAGCCCTGCGATCCGCTCAAGCGTCGCGGGCGCCAGGGCACCCCGCAGCACGGGATCGACCAGATCACGCGCCGCATCATGCACGCCCGCTGCCGACAGCCCGGCATTGACGACACCACCGAAAGCCGCCGCGCCCAAAGCCTGGCCCATGAGGCGGCTGAAGTAGAACAGCGCTGTCGCGCGCCCGCGATCCTCCCAGACCACGCTCGACTGCACCGCCACCGTGAAGACGAGGCTGGTCACGCCAAGCCCGACGCCCGTCAGCACGCAGGCGACACTCATCCATCGCCAGTCCACCGGGCCAGGCCGCAATTCCAGGAAGGCGAGGCTGCCGAGCAGGAGCAGAATCGCCGCCACCGTCGCCACGCGGCGGTAGGGGAAGCGGCCCAGGAAGCGCCCCATGCTCATGCTGGCGCCCGTCCAGCTCACGGTCATGACCGCAAGCGCAATGCCGGAGACCAGGGCGCTGTCGCCCGCGACCCCCTGCGTCCAGGTCGGCAGAAAGGCGGTAAAGCCGATCAGGATGGCGCCGCATAAAATCGCTGAGCTATTCGCCGCCAGGATGAGCGGCCGCCGCCACAGATGGAGTGGCAGCAGAGGCACGCGCACCGCCCGCTCCCGCCAGGCGAAGCCCAGCAGCGCCACGACGCCGATCCCCAGCAGCAGTCCGACGCTGCGCCAGGACAGGCCATGCAACTGCACCAGAGTGCCCATCACTGCGCCGATACCGATCATCAGCAACAACGCGGCGGGCAAGTCGATCGCCGCCGGCCGGCTCACCGCGCGAGGCTCGTGCAGGAAGCGGATCACCATCGCCATGGTGATCAGCCCGATCGGAATATTGACCCAGAAGACGAAGGGCCAACCCAGCGTGCCGACGAAGAAGGCGCCAAGCAGCGGCCCGATGACGGCCGCGATGCCCCAGATGCCGCTGACATAGCCCATCATGCGTGGCCGATCCGCCGGAGCCGCCACGTCGCCGATGATGGTCGTCGCCATCGGCACCAGCCCGCCGCCGCCGATCCCCTGGATGGCGCGGAAAGCGATCAGCGAGCCCATGCTCCAGGCGCATCCGCATAGCAGCGAGCCCACCAGGAACAGGGCCGCGCAGCCGAGATAGACCGACCGACGACCGTAGCTATCCGCGAGCCGCCCGTACAGCGGCGTCGTTATCGCCTGAGCCAGCAGGTAGACGCCGAAGGCCCAGGAAAACAGGCTGAAGCCGCCGAGCCGCGCCACGATGGTGGGCATCGCGGTGCTGATGACGGTGACCTCGACCGCCGCCATGAAGGTGGAGACCAGCATCGCGGCAATAACCAGCCGCCCCCGCTGCGCCGGGACCGCGATAGCCTCTTCCGGTATTTCACCCATGCCGCCGTTCCGCCCCCACCCCTGATTAGTAGATGGCGGCGGCTCCCCGGAACAGCCACGCGGCCTCATCGCTCCTCTGCGCGATGTGCCCTTCGCGCTTCTCCGCGACAGCGCCCCAAGGCCCCGGTATGCCCCTCGTCCCGGCCTTGCGGCGCAAGCCAAGCCACGCCTATCGTGCGCGGCATGAACCGGAACAAGACATGAACGACCTCTTCACCCCGGGCAGCAACGAATCCGCCTATTCCGCCAAGGACATCGAGGTTCTGGAAGGGCTGGAGCCTGTCCGCCGCCGTCCCGGCATGTATATCGGCGGCACCGACGAAAACGCCTTGCACCACCTCGCCGCCGAGATCCTCGATAACTCCATGGACGAGGCCGTGGCCGGGCATGCGAGCTTCATCGAGATGTCACTGGCTGCCGGCAACCTGTTGACGGTGCGCGACAATGGCCGCGGGATCCCGATCGATCCTCACCCCAAGTTCAAGTCCAAAAGCGCGCTGGAGGTGATCCTCACCACGCTCCATTCCGGTGGCAAATTCGGCGGCAAGGCTTATGCGACCTCGGGCGGCCTGCATGGCGTCGGCAGCTCCGTCGTCAACGCGCTCTCCGACCTGTTTGAGGTCGAGGTCGCGCGGGAGAAGCGGCTCTGGAAACAGAGCTACAGCCAGGGCAAGCCGCTCTCCAAGCTGCTCGACTCGGGTCCTATTCAGAACCGCCGCGGCACCACGATTCGTTTCCGTCCGGACCCCGCGATCTTCGGCAAGACCCTGGCCTTCGGCCCCGCCCGGCTCTACCGGCTCTGCCGCTCCAAGGCCTATCTGTTCCGCGGCGTCGAAATCCGTTGGAGCTGCGATCCGGCACTCCTCGCGGGCGTCGAGGGCGTGCCCGCCGAGGCGGTCCTGCACTTCCCTGGCGGCCTGCGCGACAGTCTGGAGGAGGATCTCGGCGACTCCGGCCGCGTGCTGTCGCAGCCATGGGCCGGCGAGGCCGATTTCCCCAACCAGGGCGGCCGCGTCGAATGGGCCTGCGCCTGGCTGGAAACCTCCGGCGGCTTCCTCAACAGTTACTGCAACACTGTGCCGACCCCGCTCGGCGGCACCCATGAGGCGGGGCTCCGTGCCGCGCTGCTGAAGGGGCTGCGCGGCTGGGGCGAACATCGCGGCAACCGCCGCGCCGCCCAACTCACCGCCGAGGACGTGCTGACTCCCCTCGCCGCCAAGCTCTCGGTGTTCCTGCGGGAGCCGCAGTTCCAGGGCCAGACGAAAGAGAAACTCACCAACGGCGATGCCACCAAGCTGGTGGAAACCGCCATGCGCGACCGCTTCGACCATTTTCTCGCGGGCGACCCCAGTCAGGCCGACAACCTCCTCTCCTTCGCCATCGAACGCGCCGAGGAACGCATCCGCAGACGTGACGAGAAGGACACGCCGCGAAAATCCGCCACTCGCCGCCTGCGCCTTCCCGGCAAGCTGGCGGACTGCACGCGCGAGAACGCGGCCGAGACCGAAATCTTCCTGGTCGAGGGCGACAGTGCCGGTGGCTCCGCCAAACAGGCGCGCAACCGCGACACCCAGGCGATCCTTCCTTTGCGCGGCAAAATCCTCAACGTCGCCAGCGCGTCGACTGAGAAGCTGCGGCAGAATCAGGAACTCAAGGATCTCATCGAGGCGCTGGGCTGCGGCGTCGGCGAGCGCTTCGACATCAAGCGCCTGCGCTACGGCCGTATCATCATCATGACCGACGCGGATGTGGACGGCGCGCATATTGCGAGCCTGCTGATGACTTTCTTCTACCGCGAACTGCCCGAGCTGGTGCGCCTCGGCCACCTCTACCTGGCCCAGCCACCGCTGTACCGCCTGACGCAGGGCGCCAAATCGGTCTACGCCATGGATGACGCAGGGCGTGAGCGGCTGACGAAATCGCAGTTCAAGGCAGGCTCCAAGGTCGAGGTCAGCCGCTTCAAGGGGCTGGGTGAGATGCCACCTTCGGCGCTCAAGGAAACCACCATGGATCCGAAGCGCCGCACCTTGCTCAAGGTCGTGGCCCTGCCGGAGAACCGCGCCGCCACCAACGCCATGGTCGAAAACCTCATGGGCCGCAGGCCGGAACTACGCTTCCAATTCATCCAGGAACGCGCCCAAGCCATCACAGTGGAAGCGCTGGACGTCTGAAATAGCGCCGCGATCCCGTCGAAAATTAAAGGGTTCGAACTCGATCTATATCCCACGCGCCACAGCCACGCCGGAGAGCGGAATGCCGACCAATGTTAACGACGCTCGCGCGGAGTCCGACGCGGCTGGGGCGCGGCAAACCACGAGCGCAGCCGATTCAGCAGCCTGGAGCCGCGCCCGCGATGGTGCGCTTCTGAAGAAAGGCATTTTCGCGCCGATAAGATCGAAATGGCACGAGCTGAAGGACAATTTTCGCGAGATACCCTTCAACCCGAAAGCCAATGCGCTGGTGCGCTCGTTCCCGCTTTTCGATCTGAGTCAGAGCTGCCAAGTCGTCGAGGATCTTTTCCGCAGGGCAACCGCCAAGCCCGGCCAGCCGCGAACCCTGGTGATTGGCGAAGTCCACGGCCAGCCGGCGCTGCTGTCGCTCTACCACGAAGCGCTCAAGCAGCTGTCCAAACTTTCCAAGCCCGTATATCTCTCGGAATACTCAAAGGAGATCGCGCCGTCGGTTTGCATGATGGTCGACAGGCGCTGCAGAAGATGAAACGCGCTGGCGGCATGGCGCAATATCTTCGGTCAATTTCGAAACACGACGCCGACTGGGCGGCCATGGTCTTGCCGCCCGCAATCGCGGAAGACCTGGGGATAGAGATAAAATTCAGGCGAGGTCGCTACGGCTCCGATGAGAAGGCCATGAACGAAGACTTCGCCAGGGATATCGTTGACGCTCAGCGCTCGGGCCGCAACGCGCTGGCGGGGATGGGTGCGTTTCACGTCGGGCCCGTGCACCGCCTCATTACCGAACACGGTGGCGAGGCGTCTGCCAATTTCGCCGCAGCGGTGTTCACTCCGGATATCGACCACAAACGCCCTCAAGGTTTGAAACCGCTCTGGGCCAATAACATCCGGCATGACTTCGAAAAGATCCCAGACGGCGACCACCATCGCTTCGCCGGCTACCGTCTCAAGGCGGCGATGAAGTTATAATCACCAGAAGCCGCCACAGCAAGAAACTGCGAGAGCGGCCGTCCAAGCCTCGTTCGGCTCGAAGGCCGTGCCGAACTTAACTGATTGCCCGCGCCCGTAGCCGCAGCGCATTGCCGATGACGCTGACGGAAGACAATGCCATCGCCGCCGCCGCGATCACCGGCGACAGCAACAGTCCGAAAACCGGATAGAGCACACCGGCCGCCACCGGCACGCCGAGTGCATTGTAGACGAAGGCGAAGATCAGGTTTTGCCGGATATTCGACATGACTGCCCGCGACAACTTCCGCGCGCGCAAAATCCCCGCCAATTCGCCGCGCAACAGCGTGATGCCCGCGCTTTCGATGGCGATGTCGGTGCCGCCGCCCATCGCGATGCCGACATCCGCCAAGGCTAAGGCTGGCGCATCGTTCACGCCGTCCCCGGCCATTGCCACAACCCGACCCTCGGCCTTCAACCGCGCCACGACATCGCGTTTGCGTTCCGGCAAGACCTCCGCCTCGACCTCGGTGATTCCCAAGCGCTGCGCCACCCCGTCCGCCGTCACGCGGCTGTCGCCGGTCAGCATGACGATGCGCAAACCCTCGTCCCGCAATGACCGCAACACCTCCACCGCGCCCTGCCGTATTGGATCAGCGATGGCCACAACACCAGCCGCCACCCCATCCACACCGACCAGGATCACGGTCGCGCCGCCCTGCCGAAGCCCATCGGCGAGCTCGGCAACCGCCGCGACATCAACGCCCGCATCACTCAGAAACGCCGCATTGCCGACCAGTATATGCCGACCATCCACCAACCCCGCCGCGCCCTTGCCCGTAACGGAAGTAAACGCCTCAACCTGCGGCACCACCAACCCGCGCGCCCCCGCCGCCGCCACTATGGCTGCGGCCAAAGGATGCTCAGACGCCCGCTCCACCCCCGCCGCCAGCCTCAGCACTTCTGCCTCGGCATAGCCCGCCACCACGGCGACCTCCGCCACCACCGGCCGCCCCTCCGTGAGCGTCCCGGTCTTGTCCAACACCAGCGTATCGACGCGCTCCAGCCGCTCCAGCGCCTCGGCATTGCGGATGAGCACGCCCATCGCCGCCCCACGGCCCACACCCACCATGACCGACATCGGTGTTGCGAGACCAAGCGCGCAGGGACAGGCGATCACCAGCACCGAAACCGCGGCGACAAGCCCATAGGTGAGGCGTGGCTCCGGTCCCACCAGCGCCCAAACGGCGAAGGCGAGCACCGCGATCGCGACCACCACCGGCACGAACCACCCCGCCACGCGATCCGCCAACCGCTGGATCGGCGCGCGCGACCGCTGTGCGTCTGCCACCATCTGCACGATCCGGGCCAGCATCGTCTCGCGCCCAACCCGCTCGGCCCGGATGACAAGACCGCCAGTCTGGTTGACCGTGCCGCCAATGACCTGCGCGCCCGCGACTTTCAGAACCGGCACCGGCTCGCCCGTCACCATCGCTTCACTGACGCTGGAGCGGCCCTCGGTCACCACACCATCGATCGGCACCGCCTCTCCCGGCCTCACCCGCAGCAGGTCACCAACAGCAATGACGTCGATCGCGACGTCCTCCTCCCCGCCATCATCGCGGATACGACGGGCAGTTTTCGGCGCCAGATCCAGCAAGGCCCGCAGCGCGCCGGAGGTTTGGGAGCGTGCGCGCAATTCCAGAACCTGCCCGAGCAGGGCAAGAACCGTGATGAGGGCCGCCGCCTCGAAATAAACCCCGACCCTGCCGCCTTCCATCCGGAAGCCACGCGGAAACAGCCCCGGCGCGACGGTCGCCACCACGCTGTACGCCCAGGCGATCGCGATCCCCATGGCGATGAGCGTGAACATGTTGAGGTTGCGGCTACGCAGCGATGCCCAGCCTCGCGCCAGAAACGGCCAGCCCGCCCACAACACGACGGGCGTTGCGAAAACGAGCTGTACCCAAACCGAAACACGGTCGGACACCAGCCTGTGCAGGCCCGGGAGCAAATCGCCGCCCATCCCCAATAGAAAAACCGGAACCGTCAGAACCACGCCGAGCCAGAACCGGCGCTTCATATCGAGGAGTTCGGGATTCGGGCCGTCATTCTGCGTCGCCGTTTCAGGCTCCAGCGCCATGCCGCAGATCGGGCAACTACCGAAATTCGGTCGCCGGATTTCTGGGTGCATCGGGCAGGTAAAAACCGTGCCATCTGCCACCACGGGCGGCGCGGCATCCTTTGCGGCTGAATAATGTTCCGGATCGGCGACGAATTTCGCTCTGCAACCGGCGCTGCAGAAGAAGACCGTCTCGCCCTCATGCGTCGTGTGGTGTTTCGCCCCGGCCGGATCGACCGTCATGCCGCAGACCGGATCCTTCGCCCTCTCCGCGTGATGGCAACCGCTCGCGCCATGACCCGTATGGTCCCGATGACCGCTCATCCGACGCCTCCGACATACCCCCATAGGGTATCTTGCCCCATATACCCTCCCAGGGTATAAGCACAAGATGCAGAGCGATACGAAAGCCTCTTGCCTGAAGCGCCTCGGCCGCATTGAGGGGCAGGTGCGCGGGATCGCCCGCATGATGGAGGAAGACCGCTACTGCATCGATCTCGTCACCCAGATCTCCGCCGTCCGCGCCGCGCTCAAGCGCGTGGAGGAAGAAGTTCTTCGCGACCACGTCAGCCATTGCGTAGAGCACGCCATCACCGCGGGCGACACTGACGCTCAGCGCGAAAAGGTGCTCGAACTCTGGGACCTGGTGCGGCGGGGATAGTCAGCCGCGTAGGCTTGATAAGACGCGCTGCTACTGGCAGGGCGGCGGCGTGCCGCCTGTACAAACCGACTGCAGACCACCGGGCAGCGTGTAGGAACCGGGCGGATACTGCGGCTTCGGCGCAGTATACGTGTGCTTGTAACTGTGATGCGTTCCAGTGTGACCGTGCGACGAATGGTATGTGTGCTTGCTGTGCGAGCTATGCCGGTGATGGGCCGAGGCGCAGCCGCCAACGCTCGCGGATAGAACGAACCCGAGCAGCATGATGCAGACGAATCTCACGCGGCACATTCCGGACCGTCTTGCTCCTCGCTGATTGCCTCGATCCGCGCCCAGAACGCCCTGCCCAAAACCATGCTCTCCTCTCCAGCCTCCACCATCGCCACGGCACCCTCCGGCACTAGGAGCGATGCGTCGCCCATACCGATCTCGACCGGACCATCCAGCGCGACGACCAGCCCCACCCTAGCCGGCGCAAGCCGTGCCATCTCGCCAGGCCGCGTCAGTCCCGCCGCGTAACGGGCAAGCCTGCGATCAACCATGAGATTGAGATCGCGAGTCGGCCCGGCGAGCAAACGGCATACGGCACTAACCTCACCCGGGAACGCAATCGCGTCCAGGGGCCGCAGGATTCGCGCAGGCGCATCGCCAAGGCTAAGGGCGAGCCCCTCACCTGACAGCACCGTCAGCAGCCGGTCGATATTGGGGAAAACCGAGAAAGGCCCGTCGGAAGCAATCTCCGCCAGGCTCAGGCGCCAATCCCACGCGCCATCTGTCGCCCATTCGGTGCCCAGGCGGCCGCGCGCGATCTCCCAGGTGGTTCCTCCGCCATTGCGCCAGGGCATCGCCTGGAACGCCTCCGGCAAGACAATCCGCATCGTCATCAGCGGTTGACGTGCCGCAAAGCCTGCAGGAAGCGGGGCCGCACGCCCTCCTCCGCCGGATGCCGTCCTTCGCGCACCCGCCACAAACCAGCCACCATCACGTCCCGGACCGGCAGCCCGCTCCCGCCGAACACGGCGCAGTCGAGCAGGTTATCCCCCTCCGCCTCAGGCTGCGTCAGGCGCGAGCGATCCAGCACCAGCAGATCGGCGCGGCACCCCGGCGCGAGCGCACCCACCGGCTGCCCCAGCGCCGCTGCGCCGCCCGCCACCGCGGCATGGTAAAGGCCCGCGCCCACACTGCCCGAGGCGCGCGGCGGCAGCCCCACGCCACGCCGCCGCTGGCTGAGGCGCTGCCCATATTCCAGCAGCCGCAACTCCTCCCACGGATTGAGCGCGATATTGCTGTCCGAGCCGATACCGAACCGCCCCTCCGCCGCAAGAAATGGCCCGAGCGGAAACAGACCATCGCCAAGATTGGCCTCGGTGATGGGACAAAGCCCGACCACCGCGCCACTCGCCGCGATATCCTCGATCTCGCTCTGCTCGACATGAGTGGCATGGATGAGGCACCAGGACGGACCCACCGGTGCCTCCACCATCAGAAGCTCAACCGGCCGCGCGCCGGTCTTAGCAAGGCAGTCCTCAACCTCGCGCAACTGTTCGGCGACATGGATGTGGATCGGCGTCTCATCCGGCAACGCGGCCGTCATGGCCCGCACGACCTCCACCGGCACCGCCCGCAGCGAATGCGGCGCGAGGCCGATGCGCAGCCCGCCCATTCCCCGCGCATGCCGCCGCAGCGATCCGAGCAATCGCATCATACGGTCCTCATCCATCGCGAACCGCCGCTGCGCCGGCTCAAGCGGCGCGCCGTCAAACCCCGCGCGCATATAGAGAACGGGCAAGAGCGTCATCCCTATCCCGGTCTCGGCCGCCGCCTGGATCAGCCGCACCGACATCTCGGCGGGATCGGCGAACAACGCGCCGTCGGTATCGTTGTGCAGGTAATGAAACTCGCCGACCGTGGTGTATCCCGCCTTGAGCATCTCGATGAACAGCATCGCCGCGATCGCAGCGAGATCCTCCGGCCCCACACGATGCGCCGCGCGATACATCGTCTCCCGCCACGTCCAGAAACTGTCGGAGGGATCGCGCCTCCGTTCGGCGAGACCCGCCATGGCCCGCTGAAACGCATGCGAGTGCAGGTTCGGCATCCCTGCCACCACAGGCCCCGCCACGCGCTCCACATCCCAGCCGGCACCCTCAACCGCATCGGCACGGACCTGGGCGATTGTGCCGTCAGGCGCGATGTCGATCCGCACATCCTCCGCCCAGCCAGACGGAAGAAGGGCGGAAGGCGCGAGTAGCGACGGCATCGGCGATATCCTTATCGAGGCGGCGTGGCGGAGAAGCGGAACATAATCCCTCCACCTCTCCACGGCGGAAATACGGTGGAACCGAGCCAGCTGATTGCGCGGCGATTCTTCGCCATGCGGCACATACCAAATGGCGGCGACTCGTCATGCTTGGTGAAAGCCGAGCATCCACGACTTACCTTCGGGCCGCGAGTAAGGCGTGGATCCTCGGCCTTCGCCGAGGATGACGGCGGCGAGGCATTGCCAATACCGTAAGGAGTTAGTTCCCCCTCACCCTAAGATCCCCGGCAGATCCAGCCCCTTATCCCGCGCGCAATCCAAAGCCTCCGGATAGCCCGCATCCGCATGCCGCATAACGCCCGTCGCCGGGTCGTTCCACAGCACCCGCGCCAGCCGCCGTGCCGCATCCGGCGTGCCGTCCGCGACGATCACCATGCCGGCATGCTGCGAATACCCCATGCCAACCCCGCCACCATGATGCAGCGAAACCCAGGTGGCCCCGGACGCACAATTCAACAACGCATTGAGCAAAGGCCAGTCGGAGACAGCATCCGAGCCGTCCCGCATGGCTTCGGTCTCGCGGTTCGGGCTGGCGACGGAACCCGAATCGAGATGGTCCCGCCCGATCACGATCGGTGCCTTCAACTCGCCCGAGGCCACCATCTCGTTGAAGGCAAGACCTAGCCGGTGCCGATCGCCCAGCCCCACCCAGCAAATCCGCGCGGGCAATCCCTGAAACGCGATTCTCTCGCGCGCCATGTCGAGCCAGTGGTGAAGATGCGCGTTGTCCGGCAGCAGCTGCTTAACCTTTGCGTCGGTGCGATAAATGTCCTCCGGATCGCCAGAGAGCGCTGCCCAGCGGAATGGCCCGATGCCGCGGCAGAACAGCGGCCGGATATAGGCTGGCACAAAGCCCGGAAAGTCGAAGGCATCGGCGACGCCTTCATCTTTCGCCACTTGCCGGATATTGTTGCCGTAATCCAGCACCGGCACGCCTGCGCGATGGAAATCCAGCATCGCCCGCACATGCGTCGCCATGCTGGCGCGCGAGGCCGCGATGACCGCCTGCGGATCGCGATCCCGCTTCTCCTCCCATTCCGCGACACTCCAGCCCGCCGGAAGATAGCCGTTCAGCGGGTCATGCGCCGAAGTCTGGTCCGTCACCGCGTCCGGCCTCACGCCCCGCCGCATCAGCTCCGGAAACACCTCCGCCGCGTTGCCGAGCAGCCCGACCGACACCGGCTTTCCGTCAGCCTTGGCGCGCGCGATGATCTCAAGCGCCTCGTCCAGATCGTTCGCCTGGACATCGAGGTAACGCGTACGCAGCCGCATCTCGATTCGCGTCGCCTGACACTCCACGGCAAGGCACGAGAACCCCGCCATCACGGCGGCAAGCGGCTGCGCGCCACCCATGCCGCCGAGGCCGCCCGTCAGGATCCACCGCCCCGCGACATCGCCGCCATAATGCTGGCGCCCAACCTCGACGAAGGTCTCGTAAGTGCCCTGAACAATCCCCTGCGTACCGATGTAGATCCAGGACCCCGCCGTCATCTGGCCGTACATCATGAGGCCCTTGCGATCGAGCTCATGGAAATGCGCCCAATTCGCCCAGGCCGGCACGATGTTGGAATTGGCGATCAGCACGCGCGGCGCGTCGGCATGTGTGGTGAAAACGCCCACCGGCTTCCCCGACTGCACCAGCAGCGTCTGGTCGTTCTCCAATTTCCGCAGGCTCTCCACGATGCGGTCGAAACTGTTCCAGTCGCGGGCGGCGCGACCGATGCCGCCATAGACCACCAGTTCCTCAGGCCGCTCGGCGACCGCCGCGTCCAGGTTGTTCATCAGCATCCGCAGCGGCGCTTCCGTCAGCCAGCTCTTCGCGCTCAGCGTCGTGCCGGTAGCAGCACGGATGTGACGGCTGTTGTCCAAGCGTGTCATGAAGCGAGCTCCGTAAGAAACCGCCGCACCCGTGTTTGTTTCGTTATCATTATAACACCTTAAGCGTGAGTTCAGACCGATCCCGTATACTGATGCTTTCAGGAGGTTCCGATGCAACTACCACCCGCAGATTCATCGCCCGCATCAAAATGCGCCGCGATACGCGACAATGAGTCTATACCCTTCAACCCCGAAACTACCCAAAGCCCGCCAAAGCCTAAGCAAGATGGTAGTATTCTTCAGACCTTCACGCGCCATTGGAGGCAGACCTTGGAACGAATGCGCAAGCCGAAAGAACCGCCCATGACGTATTTGCGGCAACAAGAGCATTACCGGAACTACTTCAATGACGGGCCAACCCGTGGCCCTTTTCTTCCACCCAACGTGCGCTAAAATTATTCGCTGGGCGCGCGGCGCATGTGGAATGCACTCGCTTTGCATTGACCGTCCAGTAACCGCGAGGGCAGATGAAGGTTCGGTCGTCGCGTCTTGTGACCGGCACAGAAGTCACGGCAATCACGCCTTGACGCTCGGCAGCGCAAGGCCGACGGCCTTCATGACGGCTCCGCTGCGGATAAGCGCCGTAGCGGCCTCCATATCCGGCGAGAAATGCCGGTCCTCATCCAAGGTCGGCACCTCGGCGCGCAGCAACCGCCGCACGGCCTCCAGCGGCCCGGAGGAAGCGAGCGGCGCGTGGAAGTCGCAGCCCTGCGCCGCCGCCAGCAACTCCACGCCCAGCACATGACCAAGATTGGCCGCCATCGGCAACAGCCGCCGCGCGCCATGCGCCGCCATGGAAACGTGATCCTCCTGATTGGCGGAAGTCGGAATGGAATCGACGCTGGCCGGATAGGCCATCTGCTTGTTCTCGGAAACCAGCGCCGCCGCCGTCACCTGCGGCAGCATGAAGCCCGAATTCAACCCCGGTCGCGGCGTGAGGAAAGCCGGAAGCCCCGACAGCGCCGGATCGATCAGCATCGCGACCCGCCGCTCGGCGATTGAGCCGATCTCGCACAGCGCCAGCGCGATCATATCGGCCGCGAAAGCCACAGGCTCGGCATGGAAGTTGCCGCCCGACAGCGCCTCGCCGGTCTCCGGGAAGATCAGCGGATTGTCGGAAACCCCGTTCGCCTCGGTGCCGAGCGTCGCCGCCGCCTGCCGCAGCACGGTCAAAGCCGCGCCCATCACTTGCGGCTGGCAGCGCAGGCAATAAGGGTCCTGCACCCGCTCGTCGCCGGTGAAATGACTCTCGCGGATCGCGCTGCCCGCCATGAGGCGCCGCAACGCATCCGCCACATCGATCTGCCCGACATGGCGCCGCAGCGCATGAATACGCGGATCGAACGGCGTGTCTGACCCCCGCGCCGCATCGGTCGAGAGTGCCCCGGTGACGAGCGCCGAGCCCAGCAGCAGCTCACCCTCGAACAGCGCCGCCAGCGCATAGGCCGTGGAGAACTGGGTGCCGTTGAGCAGCGCCAGCCCCTCCTTCGGCCCCAGCGTGAGCGGCGCGAGCCCCGCCGCCGCCAGTGCTGCCAGCGCTGGCCGCCGCTCGCCCGCAACCACGATGTCGCCCACGCCAATCATCGCCGCCGTCATATGGGCCAGCGGCGCCAGATCCCCCGAAGCCCCGACCGAGCCCTGCGAGGGCACGACCGGAACCAGATCCCGCGCCAGCATCGCCTCCAGCAGCGCCACCGTCTCCGGGCGCACGCCAGACGCCCCTTGCGCGAGGCTCGCAAGCTTCAGCGCCATCATCAGCCGCGCGATGGGCAGCGGCATCGCCGCGCCAACGCCGGCGGCATGAGACAACACGATGTTCCGCTGTAGCCGCTCCAGATCCGCCGTCTCGATGCGAATGCTGGCGAGCTTCCCGAAGCCGGTATTGATGCCATAGACCGGCTCGCCCCGCGCCAGGATCGCCGCCACGGCCGCGGCGCTCGCCGCGATCGGTCCGCGCGCGCTTTCGGCCAGCGCCAGACCCTCGGCGCCCTCGCGGTAGATCCGCCGCCACGTCGCGAGCGGCACCGCGCCCGGCGTCAAAACCAGAGCCATGGACCCCTCCTAATATGTCTAGACATATTGCCCAGCGGGAGCCGCCCTGTCACCTCTGGGGGTCGTCTCCACACCGCGTCGCCACAGCAATCATGCGCCATCCTTGGCTAGCAGCCCGCCCCTCCAACGACCTCCGCCCTGCGGCGCCGCGCCCTCAACTTGCCGATGCCTTGAGGGATGCCCGATCTTTCCCACATGCGACTCGTATCTGGGAAAGATCAGGGCATGGCCAAACCCGCCTCGCGCCGCCGAGCGACCCATAGCACCACGCCGCCGGGCGCCGGGCGCCCGGTCTGGTCAGGCTCGCTCCGGCTGGCCCTCGTTACCGTCTCAGTGCAGCTCTTCTCCGCCATCAAGACGGGCGCCCGTCTCTCCTTCCACCAGATCGACCCGAAATCCGGCAAGCGCATCCGCTACGAGAAGGTCGCCCCCGGCTCAGGCCCCGTCGATACCGACCGGATCATGAAGGGCTACGAGATCTCCAAGGGCAACTATGTCCTGCTCAGCGACGAGGAACTCGACTCGGTCAAGATCGAAGCCCGCAAGACCATCGACCTGGTGCAATTCGTCGACCATTGCGAAATCGATCCTATCTACTTCGACCGCCCCTACTACGTTCTGCCGGACGGTGAACTGGCCGAGGAAGGCTATTGCATCCTCCGAGACGCGCTCAGGGCCACCAACAAAATGGGCCTCGGCCAATTCGTCATGCGTGGCCGCGAATATGTCGCCGCCCTCAAGCCCTGCGGCGACGGTCTCATGCTGGAGACTTTGCGCTTCACCGATGAGGTGCGCTCCGCCGCCCCGCTCTTCGCGGATATCAGCGATGTCGACGCGGATGCCGAACTGCTCGATCTCGCCAAGGAGTTGATCGCCCGCAAATCCGCGAAATTCGACGCGAGCAAATTCCACGACAAATACACCGAGGCCCTCCGCGACCTCATCGAGGAAAAGGCCAAAACCGGCAAACCGCTCGCGGTTGATGAGGATGACGGCAAGTCGGAGGGCAGTGGCAAGGTCATCGACCTCGTGGCCGCGCTCAAGCGCAGCCTCGCCCAGAAAAACGAGCAGATTGCCGCGGCACCCGCCAATGATCCCGCGCCGAAGCCCAAACGCGCCCCAGCCAAAGCGGCACCCCGGCGCAAGGCAAGCTGATGGCCACCGCGCGCGGCTCGCTCGAAACCTACAACGCGAAACGGCGCTTCAACGAGACGCCCGAACCGGAGGGCAAAAAGCCAGCGGCCAAGCGCGCCAAATCGACCGAGCCCGGCATCGGCATCTTCGTCGTCCAGAAACACGCGGCGACGCGGCTGCATTACGACTTCCGCCTCGAACTCGATGGCGTGCTGCTGAGCTGGGCCGTCACGAAAGGCCCCAGCCTCAACACCAAGGATAAACGCCTCGCGGTGCGGACCGAGGATCATCCGCTCGACTATGGCGGCTTCGAGGGCATCATCCCGAAAGGCAATTACGGTGCCGGCACCGTCATGCTGTGGGATACCGGCCGCTGGGAGCCGATCGGCGATCCCCATGCCGAACTCGAAAAGGGCAAGATCGCCTTCAACCTTTTCGGCCAAAAGATGCGCGGCCGCTGGGCGCTGGTCCTGATGCGCCACGCCAGCGACGAGAAGCGCGAGAACTGGCTGCTCATTAAGGAACGCGACGAGGAAGCCGACGAGACCCGTAGCCTGGTGGATGAGAAACCCGACAGCGTCGTCAGCGGCCGGGATCTCGACGCCATCGCCGCCACCGGCAGCGCCTGGCGCAGCGGCAAGGAGGGCGGCGAAGCACCCGCCAAGGCACAGGGCAAGCGCGGCAAACGCCCGGTCTTCGTCGAGCCGCAACTCGCGAGCCTCGTCGATGCGGTGCCGGAAAGCGACGGCTGGCTCTTCGAGGTCAAGTATGACGGCTACCGCACGGAACTCGCGGCCAGCGGCGATGACGTGCACGCCTATACCCGCACCGGTCTCGACTGGACCGAGAAATTTCCCAACATCATCGCCGCCGTCAAATCCCTCGACCTCGACCGCGTGCTGATCGACGGCGAAATCGTCGTGCTGGATTCCGAGGGCCGCAGCAATTTCGGCGCGTTGCAAAACTCCCTGACGGAAGACCGCCACAATCTCGTCTACTACGCCTTCGACCTGTTGCAAGACGGCAAGACCGATTGGCGCGGCAAACCCCTGCTCGAACGCAAGGAACGCTTGAAGCAGATTCTCGCACCGGCGCAAAAAGAAGGCGTTCTCGTCTATAGCGATCACATCGACGGCAATGGCGCCGCCATGCTGGAAATGGCGCGGGAGAAGGGCCTTGAAGGCGTCATCGCGAAGCGCGCCGACCGCCCCTATCGCTCCGGACGCGGCGAAGCTTGGCTCAAGATCAAGGTCGCGCATCGCCAGGAATTCGTCGTGCTCGGCTTCCGACCATCGGATAAGGCGCGCCCCTTTTCCTCCCTGATCCTCGGCGTCCATGAGGGTGAAAAATTACGCTACGCCGGCCGCGTCGGCTCCGGCTTCTCCGAGGAAACGCTCAACACGCTCGGCGAGGCCTTTGCGAAAAGCGCCATCAAGACGCCGCCCGCCATCGAGATCCCGCGCGAGATCATCCGCGAGGCGCGCTGGGTAAAGCCCGATATCGTGGTCGAAATCGCCTTCAACGGCTGGACCCGCGACAATCAGATCCGCCAGGGCCACTATCTCGGCCAGCGCGCCGATAAGCCCGCCGAGGAAGTGGTCCGCGAGACGCCGGCGAAGGCCGATTCGGCGCCCGCCAAGCCAAAACCGAAAACCGCGAAGACGCAGAAAATGACAGCGGAACCCGAGGATCTCGGCGTGCGCCTGACGCATCCCGAGAAGCTGCTCTTTCCCGATGCCGGCATCACCAAGCAGGATCTCGCGAAATACCTGGCTCTCGCCGCCCCGCGCATGATGCCTTTCGTGCAAGGCCGATTGCTAAGCCTGGTCCGCTGCCCGGACGGCATCGCGCATGAGCGTTTCTTTCAGCGCCATCCGATGCGCGGCATGGATCCCGCCTGGCTGCACACGACCGTCAAGACCACGCACCAGAACGAGGAATACCTCTATATCGAGGAACCTCGCGCGCTTATCGCGGGCGCGCAATGGAGCGTCATCGAACTCCATATCTGGGGCAGCGCGCTTAAGGTTTTGGAAAAGCCCGACCGTATCGTCTTCGATCTCGATCCCGACGAGGGCTTCGGTTTCGAACGCGTGAAAACCGCCGCCGTCCGTTTACGCGACGTGCTGGATGCGCTCGGCCTGCAAAGCCTGCCGCTGCTATCCGGCGGCAAGGGCGTCCATGTCGTCGTCCCCATTCGTCCGCAACACGAATGGCCCGTGGTGAAAGCCTTCTCGGCCGCGCTGGTGGATCGTATCGTGACGGATGAGCCCGCCACATATGTCGGCACGATGAGCAAGGCCAAGCGTCAGGGCAAACTCTTCATCGACCATTTCCGCAACGAACGCGGCTCGACCGCCATCGCGCCTTATTCCCCGCGCGCCCGCGAAGGCGCCCCAATCGCCTGGCCGCTCTCCTGGGATGAATTGGCGAAGACCAAAGCCGCCAATGTCATGACCCTGCCGAAAGCGATGGCGGCCGTCGGCGAACCCAACCCTTGGGACGACTACGCGAAGATCACACAGAATCTCACGAAGAGCGCGATTGCGGCGGTATCCGACAAGTAACGCCGACCGACGCATTCATCAATCCATTGACGGTCACTACCGTCATGCTCGGCGAAGGCCGAGGATGACGTGGGGAGACACGCCACGCGGATCGGTATGACGCCCCGCACGACGGTTCCACCCAAACCACACCCATGCTCCACTAACCCCCATCACGGGAGAAACTCATGCTCGACCATGTCACCATCCCCGTCACCGATCTCGCCAAGTCGCAGGCTTTCTACGACGCGGCCCTTGAACCGCTCGGCATCGCACGCGCCTATGCCGTTGGCGACGCCTACGCGGGCTACGCGGTCGCGGGCAAAGCCGCCTTCTGGATCGCGTTGCGGGACGCCGTGCATACCGGGGTCCACATCGCCTTCACCGCGCCCGACCGCGTCACCGTCGATCACTTCTACAACGCCGCGCTCACCGCCGGAGGGCGGGACCACGGGGCGCCTGGCCTGCGGCCGGAATACCATCCGAATTACTACGGCGCCTTCATACTCGACCCCGACGGCCACAACATCGAAGCCGTCTGCCACGAGCCCATCGCCTGACATCGCCAGCCGCTTGACCCTACCCCGCCGTCCCAGCCAAAGCTGCTCCCCGACAATGGGAGATAGACCAATGCCGCTCGGCAAATATATCGAGGAAGCGGACGCCTCGCCAGAAGTGCGCGCTGTTTACGACGACATCAAACAGACGCGCGGCACGGATTGGATCAACAATTTCTGGAAGATGATCGCGAACGACCCCAAGACGCTGAAACGCACCTGGGAAGACCTCAAGGAAATCATGGCGCCCGGTGCGCTCGACCCACTTACCAAGGAACTCGTCTACCTCGCGGTCTCCATCACCAATGGCTGCGAATACTGCACCGTCTCCCATACGGCCGCAGCCCGGAAAGCCGGGATGACCAAGGAAATGCGCGAGGAGCTCATCGCCGTCATCGGCATGGCCAACAACACCAACCGCCTCGTCAATGCCTATCGCGTGGACAGCGATCCCAAATTCATCGAGGCTGCATCCACGCTCTGACAAGGAGGAGCCCCCATGAACCATCTGCCATCGTCGCTGCCAGCCGCCCCCGCCGCCGACCACATCGCGAGCGAGCGTGAGTTGCGGGAGGATCTCGCGGCGGCCTATCGGCTCATCGCCCATTTCGGCATGTCCGACACCGTCTATACCCATCTCTCCGTCCGCGTGCCGGGTGACGGCAACCGCTTCCTGGTCAATCCCTATGGGCTGCTGTTCGAGGAGATCACCGCCAGCTCGCTGGTCGAGGTGGATGCCGATGGCGAACCCGCCCAGCCGACCCGCTGGCCGGTCAACCCCGCCGGCTTTGTGATCCATTCGGCGATCCATGCCGGTCGGCCGGATGCTCATTGCGTCATGCACACCCATACCCTCGCCGGCATGACGGTGGCCGCGCAGACCGGCGGCATCCTGCCGCTCAACCAGATCAGCATGGAGTTCCTGGAACAGACGGTGGTGCACAACTACGAAGGCATCGCCGACGACGACAATCTCAGCGAACGCGACCGGCTGGTGCGGAATCTCGGCAGCGACAAGAGCTGCGTCATCCTGCGCAACCACGGCCTGCTGACACTTGGTCACACCGTCGCCGAGGCTTTCAACCGCATGTACTATCTGGAACAGGCCTGCCGCATCCAGGTCGCCGCGCAGTGCACCGGCGCACCCCTGTCGATTCCATCCGAGGCGGTGCAGAAACGCACGACCAAGCAGTTCGTCGAGAATAATGACGGCGGCTGGCTCGTCTGGCAGGCGATGCGCCGCAAACTCGACCGGGAGCAGCCCAGCTACCGGGACTGAGACCAGCACCAGCCGGAAGCAAACCGCCGCGCTCGTCGATGGGGCAATATCGCTGGTGCGGCGATTTACCGGATGGTAGCGGCCTTTCGCGCTACCTTGGCCCGAACATCCCAGGCTGAAGAAACGCCATGAAGGTCACGCTCGATCTGTCGAAGCTGCTCCGAGACGGCGCCATCACCGCCGAGGAGCATGACCGTCTGGCGCGCCTGGGACGGCGCGACACCGGCATGGTCCTCATCAACGCCCTGATCGGTTTCGGCGTAATCGCGGTCACCGGCGGCGCGCTGCTCCTGGTGCCGAATGCCCTGACCGGCGTGATACTTGGCGCCATTCTCATGACGGCGGGGCTCGGCCTCATCCTGTCGGGCCGCGCGCAATGGAGCGTGCTCGCTAATATCTGCATCCTCGTCGCCGCGTTGCTGCTGGGCGCCGGCATCATTCTGCTCGGGCAGGGCCTCGCCCAGCTCTCAGGCGTCTTCGACCCCGTCAGCAAGCCGCCGCTTAGCTTGGCGGCCTCCTATCTGATCGTCGCGGTCCTCTTCGCCGCTGCGGCCGTACTGGCGCGGAGCAGCCTGCTCGCCGGACTGACGGTGCTGATGCTATTCGCGGCCCTCGGCGGCGCCACGGCCTATGAAACCGCCTATTACGGCCTCGAAGTAAACCAGCCGCTGGCCACGGTCCTAGTCTTCTCGGCCCTGGCCCTGATCGCTCACCTCGTCTCGCGCAGCCTTACCCACGACTGGGAGCGGCTGGCGACCACCGTCGCGCGGGTCTCGCTGTTTCTGACCAATCTCGGCTTCTGGGTCGGCTCGCTATGGGGCGATGACGTGAGCTGGCTGGGTCACAATCCCGCCGTCACGATCTCGCCCATCGCTTTCGCGCTCGGCTGGGCTATTGCCTTGTTCGGCGCGGCCCTCTGGGCTGGCTGGGCGAACCGGCGCTGGGTGCTCAACCTCGCCGTCGTCTTCGGCGCGATCCATTTCTACACCCAGTGGTTTGAGCATCTGGGCGCCACACCGCTCACCGTCCTCGCGGCCGGGATCATCGTCCTGGTGCTTGCCGTCGTCCTCTGGCAGCTCAACCGGCGCCTGCCACCTGTAGCGGCCGTCGTCTCACCCTAAATCCGTCCGGCTGAAATCATCTCCAATGTAGAGCAGCCGCGCCTCGTTCGCTTTGGCGCAGGCATAGGCGAAGCAATCGCCCATATTCAGGGCCGCCGAATGGCGCCCTTTGCCGTAGCGGCGATAGGCCTCGGCAGCCGCATCACATTCGGGCTGTCCGATCGGCACAAGACGCAGTCCGATCTCATCGACAAAGCGCTGGACCAGCACCTGGGCATCAGAGAGCGGCAGCTCGTAGGAACGGCACAGCCCCGCCATGGTCTCCCAGTTCGACATCGCGGAGCACAATCGCTCCGGATCCGTCCTGAGCACCTCGACCAGCCGCCGCGCCTCAGCTTCTCGCGCGATCATGCAAATCATTGCGGAGGCATCAACGAAGAGCGTCATTCCTCGCCGGACAGCGCGTCGAAGAAGGCCTTATCGGCCCGTAGCCCCGTCTTGGCTGGAAGCGGATTGGCCGCCCAGAACGCCTCCAGGCGTTCCCGCAACGGGACAGCCGCAGAAAGCCGGTCGAGTTCCGCCTGCACCGCCGCCTTCACGGCATCCTGTTTGGAGACGCCACGCCGCTTCGCCAGTTCGCCCACAAGCGCCGCCGTCAGGTCATCCTTGATATAAAGCGGCATGTTCGCTTCCGGCTGGATATCCAAATGATAGGATCGGATATCCGCCGAATCAAGCTTCGCTAGGCGACCGCCGTCAGCAGGCTCATCTGCCGCTCGGCCTTGCCCTCAAGGTCATGTAGAGGGATCGGATAGTCGCCGGTGAAGCACGCATCGCAGAAATGCGGCTCGGCCGCGTCCCGCTTCGCTTGGCCAAGCGCCTGATACAGTCCGTCGATCGAGATGAAGGCCAGGCTGTCCGCGCCGATAAGCGCTGTCATCTCGGCCACATCGTGCCTTGCCGCCAGCAGCTTGCCGCGCTCCGGCGTGTCGATGCCGTAGAAGCAGGAATGCGTCGTCGGCGGCGAGGAAATCCGCATATGCACCTCGGTCGCCCCAGCGGCGCGCACCATCTCGACGATCTTCCGGCTGGTCGTGCCGCGCACGATCGAATCATCGACCAGGATCACCCGCTTGCCCGCCAGTACCGTCCGGTTCCCGGAATGCTTCAGCCTGACGCCCAGATTCCGAATCTGGTCGGTCGGCTCGATGAAGGTCCGGCCGACATAGTGGTTGCGGATGATCCCCAACTCATAGGGAATGCCGCTCTCCGCCGCATAGCCCATCGCCGAGGGCACGCCCGAATCCGGTACCGGCACGATCACATCCGCCTCGACGCCAGACTCGCGCGCCAGCACCGCGCCGATCTGCTTGCGCGCATCGTACACGGCCTTGCCCTCCATCACGGAATCCGGGCGGGCGAAATACACATACTCGAAGACGCAGAAGCGCGAGCGGGTGCGGCTGAAAGGCTTGATGCTCCGCACGCCCTGCTCGTCGATCACCACAATCTCGCCGGGCTCCACGTCCCGCACGAATTCGGCGCCGACGATCTCCAGCGCGCAGGTCTCGCTCGCCAGCACCCAGCCGAAGCCGCCATCATGCTGCGGCAAGCGTCCTAGGATGAGCGGCCGCACACCCTGCGGATCGCGCACCCCGATCAGCGCCTCGCGGGACAGTGCCACCAGCGAGTAGGCGCCCACCACCTGCTTCAGCGCGTCGATCAGCCGATCGACCACCGTCGAGTAGAGGCTGATCGCGATGAGGTGGATGAAGACCTCGGAGTCCGTGGTCGATTGGAACAGGCAGCCGCGCCGAACCAGCTGCTTCCGCAACGCCAGCGCATTGGTAAGATTGCCGTTATGCCCCACCGCGAAGCCGCCGAACTCGAAATCCGCATAGAGCGGCTGCACATTGCGCAGCACCGTGTCGCCCGTGGTCGCGTAGCGGTTATGCCCGATCGCGCGATGGCCGGGCAGGCTCGCGATGACCTTGGCATCCCCGAAATTGTCGCCGACGAGTCCCAGACCCTTTTGCAGATGGAACCGGTCGCCATCATAGCTCGCGATGCCCGTCGCCTCCTGCCCGCGATGCTGTAGCGCGTGCAACCCAAGCGCAGTCAGCGCCGCCGCGTCGATCGCGTTCCAGACGCCGAAGACCCCGCATTCCTCATGCAGCTTGTCGTCGTCGCCGGTTTCGTAAGGCAATTCGGTGGAAGAAGCGTCCATCAGGTCACTGTCCCTCTGCCGCAAGTCATTGCCGCACGTCTATTGCTTCTGGGTGGGCGTCAAAGCCGAGCCCTTTGGCGTCGGCTGTAGCAGATCGCCCAGGCTGGGCGGTGCCGTCACCGGCGGCTCGGGCACATGCGGCCGGTAACCCGCTGGCAGATAGGTCACCAGGTCGCGCGCCCCCTCATACACATAAGGCAGGAAGCGCGCATCCCGTACTGGCACAGGCCACTCCTGCGGCGTGGTAAAGAGTCCGGCCGCGAAGTAGCAGAACACCAGCAGGACCGCGCCGCGCACCAGGCCGAAGACAATACCGAGCGTGCGGTCGACGCCCCCCAAGGCGGAGCCCCGAACCAAGGCCCCCACCCAGCTGCTGACGACCGAGAGCACGATCAGCGCCACCAGGAAAACCGCGCCATAGGCCGCCGGATCGGCGAATTCCTTGGCGTGAATCCACTGCTCGAATCGCGGGCTGACGAAGGGGAAGAACCAGATGCTGATGATGATCGCGCCGACCCAGGCGCCGACCCCCAGCACCTCCCGCACGAAGCCACGAAAGAAGGCGAGCAGTGCGGAAAGCGCCAGCACCGCCAGCATCGCGAAATCGAACCAGGTCATTCCGCCGCCTTCACGACTGGCGGCTTCTCCCGAAACCGGCTCAGCAAATCCGTGACATGGCCGATCTCGATGACGCCGAGGCCGGGCGGCAGGCTGGGCGGCTTGCGTGTGCCGCCGCCGACCCGGCGCGGCATCGCCGCCGAGGTAAAGCCGAGCTTCGCCATCTCCTTCAGCCGAGCCTCCGCCTGCGCCACTTGCCGCACCTCCCCGGAAAGCCCGATCTCGCCGAAGAAGGCAAGGCTCGGATCGGTCGGCTGCCCCGCCGCGGCCGAGGCGATAGCGGCGGCGACCGCCAAGTCAGCCGCAGGCTCGCTGATCCTCAGCCCTCCGGCGACATTGAGATATACGTCCTGCTGCGCCAGCCGCAGACCCCCGCGACTCTCCAGCACCGCCAGCAGCATGCCGAGTCGCCCGCCATCCCAGCCGATCACCGATCGACGCGGCGCACCGCCGGGATTCGGGGAGAGCAGCGCCTGGATCTCCATCAGCACCGGGCGCGTGCCCTCAAGCCCTGCAAACACCGCGCTGCCCGCAATATTGCCACGCCGTTCCGCCAGGAAAAGCGCCGAGGGGTTGGTGACCTCGGCCAGCCCCTGCTCGGTCATCTCGAAGACGCCGATCTCGTCGGTGGCGCCGAAGCGATTCTTGACGGCGCGGAGGATACGAAACTGGTGGCCGCGCTCGCCCTCGAAATAGAGCACCGCATCGACCATGTGCTCCATCACGCGCGGCCCGGCCAAGGCGCCGTCCTTGGTGACATGACCGACCAGCACCAGCGCGAAGCCCTGGGACTTGGCGAGGCGGATCAATTCGAGCGCCGAGGCACGCACCTGCCCCACCGTGCCGGGCGACGAGTCGAGCAGTTCATGTGACATGGTCTGGATCGAATCGATGACGACCAGCGCGACGGGCTTGCCGGACGCACCGCGCCCTGCCTCCGTCAGCGTAGCCGCGATATCCTGCACCTGGGTCGCCGCCGCCAGTTCCACCGGCGCATCGCCGAGACCAAGCCGCCGCGCGCGCATCCGCAATTGATCGACCGATTCCTCGCCCGAGATATAGATCGCCCGACCGCCCGACTGCGCGAGGCTCGCTGCTGCCTGCATCAACAGGGTCGATTTGCCGATGCCGGGATCGCCGCCGACCAGAATAGCGGAGGCCGGCACCAGACCGCCGCCCAGCACCCGGTCAAGCTCGGCGAGCCCCAGCACACGCCGCGGCGGCGGCTCCGCCTCACCTTGCATGCCGACGAGAGTAATACGCCGATCAGGTCCGGTCCTCGCTGCACCGCTCGAAGCGGTTGGCGCGGCCTCCTCAACGATGCTGTTCCAGGCGCCGCAGGTCTCGCACCGCCCGGCCCATTTGGCATGAACAGCGCCGCAATTTTGGCAAACATACCGAGACGCCGCGCGAGCCACCGCTAGGCCCTAGAAGAAGCCAGCGCGAACCATCTCCCCTCCCTCTCAGGGAGGGGCCGGGGGTGGGTGGCCCCGCCCACAACCACAACCCGCGAGCACGTCAACCCACCCCCGGCCCCTCCCTGAGAAGGAGGGGAGATGGCGCCTGTCCTCAACGCCTCAATTCCATCTGAATCGGCCCCTCGCGGCGGCCATGGGTGAACTGGTCCACCACCGGGTCGTGACTATCGAGCAATTCCGCCGCCGGCCCCTCCCAGATGATCCGCCCGCGATGCAGCATCGCCACCCTGTCGCCGATCCGCCGGGCACTGGCCATGTCATGGGTAATCGCCACCGCCGTGCTGCCCAGCCGCCGCACGCAATCGACAATGAGACCGTCGATCACCGCGCCCATGATCGGGTCGAGCCCTGTCGTTGGCTCGTCGAAGAACATAATGGAGGGGTTGGCCGCGATGGCCCGCGCCAGGGCCACGCGCTTCTGCATGCCGCCCGACAACTCCGATGGCGCGAGGTCCCCGACGCTGGCGGCGAGCCCGACCTGGCCGAGCACCTCATCCGCTCGCTGGGACGCGAGCCGTCCGCCCATGTGCCGACGCGCGATCAGCCCGAAGGCGACGTTCTGGCGCACGGTCAGGCTGTCGAACAGCGCGCCGTTCTGGAACAGCATGCCAATCTCGCTGCGCGCCGCGTTGCGGATACTCCGGCCGGCGGTCAGCAGATCGACCCCGTCGATCTCGATACTGCCCGCATCCGGCTCGATGAGCCCGAGGATGCATTTGATCAGCACCGACTTGCCGGTCCCAGACCCGCCGATCACGACCATCGAAGTGCCCGGCATGACATCGAGGTCGATACCGTCCAGCACCTGCTTCGCGCCGAAAGCCTTGCGCAGCCCGCGCACGCGGATCTTCGGCAAGCCCGTGGGGGGTGAGGCGCTCATCGGCTGAAGAAGATCTCCGTCATCCCATAATCCAGCGCGAGGATCAGCACCGAGGCCATCACCACCGCGGAGGTTGTCGCCGATCCCACGCCTTCCGCGCCGCCACGGCTGCGATAGCCATGATAGCAGCCGGAAAGCGCGATCACGAAGCCGAAGACCGCAGCCTTGGCGAGGCCGGACACCACGTCCTCGGTGGTCAGCATGATGAAGGTGTTGTGGATATAGGAAGCCGGCACGAAGCCCAGCTTCACCGTCGCGACAATGAAGCCGCCCAGCACGCCCAGGATATCCGCCACGATCACCAGCAGCGGCATCGCGATCACACCGGCCAGCAGCCGGGGTGCGACGAGGTATTTCATCGGGTTGGTATTGAGCGTGGTCAGCGCGTCGATCTGGTCCGTGACCCGCATCGTGCCGAGTTCGGCCGCCATCGCGGCGCCGGCGCGGCCCGACATCATGAGCCCGGCCAGCACCGGCCCAAGCTCCCGCGTCACAGACAGCACAACGATGCTCGCGGTCGCCGACTGGGCCGAGAAGCGCGCGAAGCCGGTATAGGATTGCAGCGCAATCACCATGCCCGCGAAGATCGCCGTCAGCGCCACCACCGGCAGGGACAAAAACCCCATCGTGAACAGCGCTCGCAGGACGAGCCGCGGGTAATAGGGTGGCAGAAGGATATTGATAACGCCGGTGACCGCGAAGATCGCCAAGTCGCCAGCAACCCGCAACACACTGATCGCGCTGCGGCCGATCGCAGCGACGGCCCTTAAGATCGAATTCATACGCCTCGATAAACCCGCTTGAAGCGTCTGCCCAGGGAGGTGAGGATCTCATAGGCATTCGTTCCGGCTAGCGCCGCGAGCCGTTCCGGCTTTACCGAGGGTCCGATAACCTCGCACCAGTCCCCGATCGCGGCACCCGGGCAGTCGGTCACGTCGATGGTGACGAGGTCCATCGAGACGCGGCCAACCAACGGATAGAGGCCGCCGCGCAGCGCCACTTCCGCCCGGTTGCCCAGCACCCGATGATAGCCGTCGGCATAACCGAGCGGCAGTGTCGCGATGCGGCTGGGGCGGGCCGCCCGCCACGTGTGGTCATAGCCGACGCCCTGCCCGGTCGGCACGTCTCGCAACTGCATGATGCGCGCCCGCAGCGTCGCCACGGGACGCATCGGATTGGGCTCGCCCGCGACCGGCGCAATGCCATAAAGCGCCACACCCGGCCGGGCGAGGTCGGAGGCGAAGGCCGCGCCCAGGAAGATCCCGGCGGAATTGGCGATCGAGGTTGGCACGCCGGGAAATTTCGCGCGCACCCGGGCGAAGATCGCGAGCTGCCCGCCGTTGATCGGCGCCTCGGGCGTATCGGCCGAGACGAGATGGGTCATGAGGTAACGCAAGTCGAGACCGGCGAGACCCTCGGTCTTCGCCATCACCCGTCCCAGGTCAGCGGGCATAAGGCCGGTGCGATGCATCCCCGTATCGACATGCAGCAGCGCCGGAAGCGGCCGCCCAAGCCGCCGCCCGGCCGCGGTCCAGGCGATGACCTCATCCGCGCTGCTCAACGCTGGGAGAATATCGGTGCCCAGCACCTCATCGGCCGCCACGCCCTCAAGCCCATGCAGGCCGCAGACCATCGCGCCCGGAAGATGGGGGCGGATCTCGATCGCTTCGGCCAGGTGGGCAGTGAAGAAATGACGGCAGCCCTCGCGGTGGAGGCGCCGCGACACCTCGACCGCGCCGAGGCCATAGCCATTGGCCTTGACGACAGCGGCGGTCTTTGCCGTTCCGCCATGCCGCGCCGCGAGCAGATGCCAATTGGCGGCGATCGCGTCGAGGTCGATTTCCAGCACCGCTCCCCGGCTGTCCAACGACTCAGCGATGGCCGCCCGCTCCTTGTTCCAGGATCGCGGCTGCGGCCCTTCGGCCGTCCAGCACCGCGCCGCCCACCGTACCGGCCAAGCCATCCGTGCGACAAGCCTCGCCCGCGAAAAGCAACCGCCCATCGCCGAGCGGCAGAGTAAGTGCCGCTCGCGCGCCTGCGCCTCCGGGCCGCGCATAGCTATAGGCGCCGAGGTTGTAGGGGTCCGTGCCCCAGTCGGTCGTGAAACTCCCGGGGGCGAAGTTGCTGTCGGCCTCCGCGCCGAAAAGAGCGCGCCACTCCGCGCGGGCGAAATCGGTGGCGGCGGCGGGATCGGGCGCGAGCTTCCAGGCGGCGTCGCCACCCACGAAGCCGATAACATGATCGGTGCCGCGCGGCCAGGCGATGAAGGACATGAAGGGATCACCGAACCGCCGCACCTGCCGGAACGCCATCGTCCCGGCATCCATCCCCAACCGATCGTCGCCGGACGCCCGCAGCACCACCCTGCTCAGCAGACCCATCGGCAGATCGGCGATCGCCGCCTGGGCCTCCGCCGGCAATACGGGATCGAAAGCGATTAGGCCGGAGGCTAAGACTCCCGTCGAGACCGTCACGATGACCGCCCCGGCCGAGACGCTGCCCTCGGCCGTCTCCACCGCCACGCCGCCGCCGTTCCAGCCGATGCGACGCACGACCGCGCCGTAACGGATTGGACCGGCGGGCTCTTCGAGAAGGTCGCGCAGCAGGCGGCCAAGACCATTAGGCGGATTCAGGTTCGTGCCATCGAGCTGATTCGTGTTCCAATCCGCCAAGCTGAGACGGGGCGCATCCACCGCATCAATCAGGCTGGCGCTCCAGGCTTCCAGGGTCGGCACCCAGGGGTCGCTGAGCCGAAGTGGACCCGCCGCGGTGGCGACGTCGATATCTGGGCCGCCCTCAGCGGTGCGCGCGATGACGGTTTCGGTCCATCGCGCCTCGGCGCGCTCATAGGCGGCGTGTTCGGCCGCTGTGGCGAGCCGCCCGTCGATATAGAGGCGGCTTTCACTTCGAAAGGCCGGGGTTAGACGGTGGCCAGCCTGGCGAGCCAGGGGCACCAGCGGATTCTGCTCAGCCTGGTGCAGCCAGGCCGCACCCTCATCGAGCCAGGCCCCACCGAGCACCGGCGGAAAGCTGGTGCGTGCCCGGCCGCCGGGCGCCGACGACGCTTCCAGGATCAGGGTTGAGCGTCCCGCCTCCCGCAGCATGGTTGCGGCAGCCAGTCCCGCCGCCCCCGCGCCGACGATCGCCACATCGACATCGGTCATCCCATGGCTCCAATGCCGATGCGGCGGCGGTCGTTCGGCACGCCCTTCGCCGCGACCGGCGAATCGGAGTAAGAACTCACGGGGACTGTCACCAAGCTGCCCAGTTTTGACGTCAGAACCGCACCTCAGCCCCTGCGATCATGGTCGTGATCATGGTCGTGATGCTGATCCAGATCGGCGAAGCGGATGAATTCGCCCTCGAAGAAGAGGTCGATCTTGCCGGTCGGCCCATGGCGCTGCTTGGCGAGGTAGAGCTCGGCCTTGTTGTGCACCCGCTCCATGTCCTGCTGCCATTTCTCCAGAGCTGTCTGAAACTTGTCCTCGGAATCATAGGCCATTTGCTTGGGCGCGCGTTGCGACAGGTAGTACTCGTCGCGGTAGATGAACATGACCGAGTCCGCATCCTGCTCGATCGAGCCGGACTCCCGCAAATCCGAGAGCTGCGGGCGCTTGTCCTCGCGGCTCTCCACCGCGCGGCTGAGCTGGGAGAGCGCGATCACCGGCACCGAAAGCTCCTTCGCCAGAGCCTTCAGGCCCTGGGTGATCATGCTGATCTCCAGCACCCGGCTCTCGGGCCGCGTGCCGGCGGCGGGGCGCATGAGCTGCAGATAGTCGATCACCACCAGCGCCAGCCCCTTGCTACGCTTGAGCCGGCGGCAGCGCGTGCGCAGCGCGGATAGCGTAATGGCAGGCGTATCGTCGATCTCCATCGGCAGCGCCGAAATGTCCCGGCTGACGGCCACGAAACGGTCGAAGTCCTTGGGTCCGATGTCCCCTCGGCGGATACGGTCGCCGCTGATCCGGGCCTCTTCCGCCAGCAGGCGCGACGCGAGCTGTTCCGAGCTCATTTCGAGCGAGAAAATGGCGACGGTGGCTTTCGGTATGGCGTTCGGCCCCTCCGCCGCCCGAGCGTCATTCAAAAGTGCCCGAGCGGCGCCGAAGGCCATCTTCGTGGCCAGCGCCGACTTCCCCATGCCCGGCCGGCCGGCAACGATGACCAGATCCGACGGATGCATGCCACCGGTTTTAGCGTCGAGGTCTCGCAAACCGGTCGTGAGTCCTGAAACCGTGCCTGAGCGCTGAAAAGCGCGCTCCGCCCCTTCGATCGCGAGAACGAGCGCCTTCTCGAAGGTGATGAAGCCGCCTTCGGAGCCGCCGCGAGTCGCAAGGTCGAAAAGCTGCTGCTCGGCCGCCTCCATCTGCTGACGGCCATCAAGCTCCGGCTCGGCGCCGAAGGCACGGTTGACCAGGACCTCACCGACCTCGATGAGCTGGCGGCGCAGCCAGGCGTCGTGCACCGTGTGGCCGTAGTCGCCGGCATTGATGATGCCGATCATCGCGGTCAGCAATTGGCCGAGATAGGCTGTGCCGCCGACCTCCTCCAGCATGCCGGAATGCTCGAACTCGGCCTTCAGCGTCACGGCATCGGCGAGCTGCCCGGCTTCGACTCGGCGCGAAATCGACTGGAAGATGCGGCCATGGATGGGGTCCGCGAAATGTTCAGGTGCCAGGAATTCCGACACCCGTTCATAAGCCTTGTTGTTGGCGAGCAGCGCCCCGAGCAGGGCTTGCTCGGCCTGTAGGTTGCTGGGCGGGAGGCGCTGGCTGAGGCCGAGGAGCGGCGAGTCGATCTGATCCATCGCCCCATCATAGTTCGGATCACGGTCCCGGGTCTGCGGCCATCACCTGTGGAGATCGGGGATAAGACAGCCGGCTCCGTCATGCCTCTGACCACTTAAGACGGTAAGCAGTTCCGCCAGTCGGACGTGTCGTCCAGGATGGGGTGAAAGCCCGTATCGTCCACCGGTTGCTCTCGCGCTACGCCAATCATGTTGATAGAAGCGACACCCGGAAAAATATCTTCCTCGACGCCACGAAAATTGTTGGGAGTATAGTGCATCGGTAGGTGCCACCACAGCCGATAGTCCATGCCGAGAATGCGTCGGATAAGACTTGCCGATCGATCCTCCCGATCATTCTCGACGTATAGTATTGGCCGTAGGCGTGCGATCGTCTCCTGCCCGCCCTGCAGAACATTTTCCTCCATACCTTCGACATCGATTTTCAAAAGTCTCAGCCGGTCAAGGGCAAGACCGTCGAGCGTCATAATTGGCACCAATTCGCGTCCGAGATCATCTCCGAGCCCGATGCCTCCGAAATTGTGGCTGCTCATGAAATCAGCTTCCGGAACTCCGAGCGATCCTGCGGTCGCGCCCATTCCGGCACGGAAAACCCAGACATTGAGGAGCCCATTCAGCATCACGTTGGTGCAGAGCAGCTGGTTCACGATCCTTTGGGGCTCGAAAGCGTAGAGGCGGCCAAGCGGACCGAGCCGGTGCGCAAGTGAGACTGTGTGAGCACCGATATTTGCACCAGCCTCAACGACAACGTCCCCCGGCGAAATCATCCGCGCTAGCAGGTCAGCTTCCTGCTTGCTGTATTCCCCGTACGTCTCCAAGGATCGGCCGATGTAATGATCGTATTTGAAATAGACCATAGGTCCGTCTTTGGTACGGACCAGGCCGAGGTGGGGAGGCAAATCCGCAAGCGCCGACGATATCGTCACTGTGACTGTCCCAAACTTCTGGCCGCTGGAACGAAGCCAGTCACCAAATCGTATCACTATCGCAATCAAATGAGAAGATGGCGGACCACCGGCGTCTCTTTGACGCGGCCATGGCGCGGCCCTAAACTCACAAATACCAAGGGGAGCCCTTAGGGGCTGAGAGGCCGTCTTCGCACTTGCGGGGCGGCGACCCTTCGAACCTGATCCAGGTCATGCTGGCGAAGGGATGGGTTCTCAACCGCGCAGCGGCGCGATCCGTCTCTCCGCCGGCCTGCCGTATGAAGCGGGGTGGCGGCGTGAGTGTCACGGTGGTCGGCGCAGGGGTGGCGGGGCTGACGACTGCGCTCGCGTTGAGCGAGGGTGGCGCCGAAGTAAGTGTCATCGAACGTGGCCCGGCATTGGGTGTCGGCGCCTGTTCCTGGCTCGCGGGCGGAATGCTTGCGCCCGGTTGCGAGCAGGAAAGCGCGGAGCCGCTAATCTCCGATTGGGGGATGGAGGCACTGGCCTATTGGCCAGCACGTCATGCGGCGACTTGCCAGCGCGGTACCCTCGTAATGGCGCCGGCGCGCGATGCGCCCGATCTCGACCGTTTCGCGCGGCGCACCACCGGCCACCAGCGGCTCGATGCGGAGGGTATCGCGAGGCTCGAGCCCGATCTTGGTGGACGCTTCCGGGCGGCGCTGTTCTTCCCGCTGGAGGCGCATCTGGATCCGCGCGCTGCTCTGGTTTCGCTCGCATCGCTGCTCGAAGCGCGCGGCGTTGCCATTCATTTCGATACCACCTTCAGGCCGGGCACCAGCTCGGAACCCATCGTCGATTGCTGTGGTCTCGCGGCGATTGACGCGCTGCCCGATCTGCGGGGCGTTAAAGGCGAAATGCTGCTGTTGCGCTGCCCTGAGCTCACGCTGTCGCGGCCGATCCGGCTGCTGCATCCGCGTTTTCCGATCTACATCGTGCCGCGCGGTAACGGCGTCTTCATGCTGGGCGCGACGATGATCGAGAGCGCGGAACGCGGGCGCGTTTCTGCTCGGTCGGTGGTGGAGTTGCTGAACGCCGCTTATGCGCTGCATCCGGCCTTCGCGGAGGCTGAGATCCTGGAGCTTGGCGCCGATGCGCGGCCGGCCTTTCCCGACAATCTGCCGCGGCTTCGGCAGCTTGGCCGGACGCTCTACGTGAACGGCCTGTTCCGCCACGGGTTTCTGTTGTCGCCCGCTCTGGCGGCGCGGGCGGCCGATTATGTGCTGCACGGCACGCAATATCCGGAGGTGATGGATGAAGATCCTCGTCAACAACGCAGCGCGTGAGATCGCAGGGCCTTCCCTTGCGGATGCGGTGGAGCAACTTGGCTTTGGCAACGCGGTTGTCGCCACGGCCGTCGATGGTGATTTCGTGCCCGCCCGAAAGCGGGCTTCGATGATGCTGCGGGATGGTCATGCGGTCGAAGTGCTCGCGCCGATGCAGGGTGGGTGAGGCGATGGATTTCTACGGCGTCGCCCTCGGCTCGCGTCTCCTGCTTGGCACAGCTGGCTACCCCTCCCCGGCGATCCTGGCGGAGGCCGTGCGGCGCTCGGGCGCGGAGGTGGTGACGGTCTCTCTGCGGCGGGAATCCGGGGCGGAACGGGCGGGCCAGGGGTTCTGGTCGCTCATCCGCGAATTGGGCGTGCGCGTACTGCCCAATACCGCCGGCTGCCATACGGTGCGCGAGGCGGTGACGACGGCGCAGATGGCGCGCGAGGTCTTCGGCACGAGTTGGATCAAGCTCGAGGTGATCGGCAACCACGACACCCTTCAGCCCGATGTTTTCGGCCTGGTGGAAGCGGCCGGCCTTCTGGCGGCCGACGGTTTCGAGGTGTTTCCCTATACGACCGAGGATCTGGTGGTGGGTGAGCGGCTGGTCGAGGCTGGGTGCCGGGTTTTGATGCCCTGGGGTGCTCCGATCGGGTCCGGGCGCGGGCTCAACAACCTCTATGGGTTGCGTGCCATGCGGGCGCATTTCCCCGATATCCCGTTGGTTGTTGATGCCGGGATCGGGCTGCCATCTCAGGCCGCAGCCGCGATGGAGCTGGGCTATGATGCGGTGCTGCTGAATACGGCGGTCGCGCGGGCGGGTGACCCGGCGCTCATGGCAGCCGCCTTCGGCCAGGCGATTGAGGCTGGGCGGCAGGCCTATCTGGCCGAACCCATGCCGATGCGGGACATGGCGGTGCCCTCGACACCGGTGCTGGGCTTGGCGTTTCGCGGATGATCGCCCTGCCCCGCTTCTATCTCATCATCGACGATGCGGCGCTGCTGGTGCGGCTTCTGCCGGAAGGGCTGCGGCTGGTGCAGTTGCGGGTGAAGGAGGCGACGCCACTCGAGTTGCGGCGCCAGATCCGGCAGGCGCGCGCTCTGTGCGAGGGGTTCGACGCCCAGCTCGTCATCAACGACCATTGGGAGGCGGCAATCGATGAAGGCTGCGATTTCGTGCATCTCGGGCAGGAGGATCTGGATACGGCGGATGTCCCGGCCCTGCGGCGACACGAGATCCGTCTGGGTCTCAGCACGCATGACGAGGCGGAGCTGGAGCGCGCTTTGAGCTTCGCGCCCGACTACGTGGCGCTCGGGCCGATCTACCCGACGGTGCTCAAGGCCATGACTTGGGAGCCGCAGGGGCTGGACAAGGTTACCGACTGGAAGCGCCGCGTCGGCGAGACGCCTCTGGTCGGAATCGGCGGCCTGACACCGGAGCGTGGAGTGGCGGCATTGACGGCTGGCGCGGATAGCGTGGCGGCGGTGACCGATGTGTTGCGTAATCCCGACCCGCCGGCGCGGCTCCGCGAATGGATCGCGGCTACCGCGATGGAGGCGATCAATTGACCAGGCTAGGAACCATCTCGTGCTCGAGAATCGCGCCCCAGGCCAGTTCGCGGTTCGGGGCGACGGCCATCGGCGTGCCGTCCGCGGCGTGAATGGCGAAGAGATCCTCACCCTCGACCGTCACCGGCTTGATATAGGCGAGCCGCGACACACCAAGGTGCATGAGTTGATCCGTCGTGATCTGGCGAATGTCGATCGCCCGGATACTGCCGACCGGCTCGGATGATCGGTTCTGGTTCGCCATGGTCGTTACTCCTCGTTTGCGTGCCAAGCGCTTAGGCTTCGCCCGCTCAAGACGTCGTGGAAATGCGGGCGATGCCCGCGGCGGCGACCACATCCGCCGAGTCGCGTACCTCGCGCCTCGGCCGTGCCGGCGCCGCCTCACGCTGCGACCCGGAATCGATCGGGATCGTGCGGATACGGGTCTCAGGCTGGGGACGGATAAGGTCGATATGGAGCAGGCCGTTATTCAGCCATGCGCCCTTGATCTCAATTCCCTCGGCGAGAACGAAGGCGCGGTGGAACTGGCGCGCTGCGATGCCTCGATAGAGGAACACCCGGCCCTGCGCGTCCTCGGATTGCCGGCCGCGGATGACGAGCTGATTGTCCTCGTGCGTGATCTGGAGGTCTTCCATGCTGAAGCCAGCCACGGCGAGGCTTATGCGGAGGCCCGAGGGACCCGTCTGCTCGATATTATACGGCGGGTACCCGTCGGATTGCGCTTTGGAAGCGCGCTCCAGGATCTGCTCAAGATGATCGAAGCCCAGGAACAGGGGCGACGTGAAGACACGTGAACTCATTTAGCCGAGCCTCCTCATAAGAGCGAAGCAGGCGAGGCCCGTTAGGCGCCATCACCGCAAGCTATTGTGGTTATTGTGGGGTGCGCTTGCAAGGGCTGCCGGGAATGGGCAGCGATACCTGACCAGCCGCGCGTATCATTGATCGGCCGGGCCGGTGCCGCTACATCGCCGCGATGGCCGAGCCCGAGATTGACCCCCTGCCCATCCTGCGCGCGCCCGATGCGCGGCTGAAGAGCAAGACCCGGCGGGTCAGGCCGGACGATCTGGCTGAGATCCGCGCCGTGCTGCCCCGCATGATGGCGGCTATGTACGCGGCGCCGGGCATCGGGCTCGCGGCACCTCAGGTCGGGCTGAACCTGCGTTTCGCGGTGATCGACCTCATGCCCGACGATAAGCCGGCGCCGATCACTCTGATCAATCCGGCGGTCGAGCAGGTCAGCGAAACGCTGACGACGCGGGAGGAGGGTTGCCTCTCGCTGCCGGGCCACTACGCTGATGTGACGCGGCCGGAGCGGGTTGTCGTGTCCTATGAGGATCTGGACGGCCGCAAGCAGACGATCGAGGCGGATGGGCTATTGGCGACCTGCTTGCAGCATGAGATCGACCATCTCGACGGGATCCTGTTCGTCGATCATCTCTCGGCGCTGAAGCGCAATATGATCATGCGCAAAATGGCCAAGGAGAACCGGCTCCGCAAAGCGGGTTGATCCTGGTGGCGGCGTTCCTGAAGTTGCTTTAGAGGCGGCCGACATGCACATCGTCTTCATGGGCAGCCCGGAATTCGCGGTGCCGGCGCTGACGGCGCTACAGGCGGCGGGGCATGAGATTATCGCGGCGTACTGCCAGCCGCCACGCCCGGCCGGACGTGGCCATCAACCGCAGCCCTGTGCCGTGCAGGTCGCCGCCGAGCGTTTAGGCATTCCGGTGCGGCATCCGACGAGGCTGCGCGGCAATGCGGAGGCGCTCGCGGCCTTCCAGGCGCTGCGCCCGGAGGCAGCCGTGGTGGCGGCTTATGGCCTCATCCTTCCGCCCGACTGGCTGGCGGTGCCGGGACGCGGCTGCATCAATATCCATGCGAGCCTTCTGCCGCGCTGGCGCGGTGCGGCGCCGATCCACGCCGCCATCCTGGCCGGCGATACGGAGACCGGCGTTACCATCATGCGGATGGATGCGGGCCTCGACACCGGACCGATGCTGGCGGTGGGTCGCCTCCCTCTTGGGCCACAGGTCCGGCTGGGTGAGGTGCACAACGCGCTCTCCAGCCTCGGCGCCCGATTGGTTTGCGAGGTGCTGGAGAGCAATCCACCCGCGGTAGCCCAGCCAGCCGAGGGCGCGACCTATGCCCCTCGACTCAGCCGGTCGGATGGTCGCATCGACTGGGAGCAGCCAGCGGCACAGATCGAGCGGCAGATCCGCGCCTTCGATCCCTGGCCGGGCGCCTTCACGACCTTCGGTGCCGAGACCCTCAAGCTGCTGGACGCCGAAGTCGTGACTTCGCCGCCGGGACCGCCGGGGATCGTGCTGGACGATCGGCTGACGGTCTCTTGCGGGGAAAGCGCGTTGCGGATTCTGCGCTTGCAGCGCGCGGGGCGGGCACCGGCGGCGGCGGACGCGTTTCTGCGCGGGTTCGCGATTCTAGCAGGCACGCGGCTGGGGCCGGAATGACGTCGGCCTATGCGCTCCGCCTCGAATATGACGGCAGCGGCTTTGTGGGATGGCAGCGACAGATCAACGGGCTTTCGATCCAGCAGGTGGTTGAACAGGCCGCTTCGCATCTGGCGAGGGGAGTTCCGGTGGCGTGTGCGATCGCAGGCCGCACCGATGCCGGGGTGCATGCGACTGCACAGGTGGGGATGATCTCGCTACCGGGGGCGCTGCCGCCGGCGCGGGTTCAGGCGGCACTGAATTTCCACATGCTGCCGCATCGGGTGGCGGTCGTGGCGGCGGCCTTCGCACCCGAGGGCTGGCACCCGCGCTTCGCGGCGGTGTCGCGACGGTATCGCTACGTGATCCTCAACCGCCCCGCCCGGCCGGCGATCGCGATGGGTCAAGTCTGGCACTTGCCCAATCCGCTGGACGCCGAGGCGATGGCGGCGGGTGCGGTGCATTTGCTTGGACGGCACGATTTCACGTCGTTTCGCGCGAGCGCCTGTCAGGCTAAGTCGCCGATCCGGACGATCGACCGCTTGGTGGTGACTAGGCAGGGCGACCGCGTGGTGATCGAGGTGGAGGCGCGGAGTTTTCTGCACCACCAGGTGCGCAACATGGTCGGCACGCTAAAGCTGGTCGGCGACGGAACCTGGCCGCCGGAGCGCGTGCTGGTGGCGCTTGCGGCTTTGAGCCGCGCCGCGGCGGGTCCGACGGCGCCGCCGGATGGGCTGACGCTGACGGGCGTAGATTACGCGGTCGCGGTTTTTCCGGAGGCGGGTGGATGATGTTACTCGCACGGACTCAAACCAGCCTCCAGCGCCTCTGTGTGGGACGCGATAAGTACCGCCTGATGAGAACGACCTCACCTTCGGCGTCGTAAGCGCTGCACTACTCCAGATTATGCGGCGATTCACTAATGCTATCGACTGTTGTGAAGCACCTCACCCGCAGTCAACGACTGCGGCGGATTGTCACCTTGTTGTAGGCGCATCATGGCTTGCCTCCGGCTGCTATAGACGGATATCAGTGGCGCGCTCCAACAACCGTGACGGCTAGGTGCAGCTCGATGTCTAACGTGATCTCCCACTCGCCCGCAAACAGCTATTGGGCGGCAGACACTCAGTACGACCCGCATCTCCTCGACTATGCATTGTGGTATGCAGTCCCTCTTATCGTTCCTGCCGCATGCGTTGTCGGCGCTGCCGCTGCGGGTCATTGTATTGGTCGCAGGGTAAGACAAGTGTACTCGTCATACGTTCAGTCTGCACGGACACCACCGCGGCGTCCCCGTCCCCGCAGTATTACCATCTGATCTATAGGTATCGACCGTCTGTAGTGCGTAGCGCGAGCCTATCAGCCACGAGTCGCCATTATGTCTCCGCCAACACAACCAGCTTGCCGACCGTATTGAGATTGCGGGCGGTGCCTTGTGTCGCGAGAGGCGGTAGCTTGAGTTTCGATCGCCCTATCCCGTCCGGATAGTGGACGAAGATTTCACGGCCGACCACCTTCACCTCTTCTCGTCCCGGGATGACAAGACCGCTGAGCAGATTGCTCGGTGCGGGCTTGTCCAGAAACACCACCGCGACCCGCGCGGGCATTGCGCGGGGAAAGGGATTGGCCTCGAGAGCCGCACTCAATTCGGCTGCGGTCCTGATCAGCACACCGGCCTGCGGGCCCGTTTTCTCCGACAAGGCCGTCTCCAGCTTCTTTTGCAGCGCGGCCGCGGATAGCTTGCTCTCGAAGACGACATTGCCACTCTGGATGTAAGTCCGAACGTTTTCGAAGCCAAGTCCCGTGCAGAGCGCGCGCAAATCCTTCATCGTCAGCGTGCCCGTGCCGCCGACGTTCACAGCGCGGAGAAGTGCGACATAAACCGTCACCGCGCATTCTACGCGTGATGATCTAAGACTGAAGTGCCATCCAGAGATTCGTCATGGCACGCGAAGGCGTGCGGGGCACCCCGTGCCATCCACGCCTTGCCTTTGTCGAGCAAGCGAAGGCGTGGATGCCCGGCCTGCGCCGAGCATGACGGGGTGGAATACGCGCGGTTCAGTTTAAAGAACATCTTGTCCTAGGCTCCGAGCTTCGTCGCAAGGTCAACGAAATCCTCCGCCAGCAGATCCCAATCCTGCTCTGCGCGGAGATCAATGGTTTGCGCCGGGCCGTGTTCTTGCAGACGAGGCACGAAGATCGTGCGCAAGCCGCAGCTTCGTGCCGCCGCGAGATCTGAGTTGTGGGCGGCCACGAGACAAAGCTCGTCGGGCCGCATGGCCAGAACCTCGGCCGTGCCGAGATAGGCTCTTGGCGCGGGTTTGTAGGTTTGGACAATCTCGGCACCCAGGATCGCGTCCCAAGGCAGGCCAGCGCGTTTGGCCATGTCGAGCATCAGGATGATGTTGCCGTTGGAGAGTGGCGCCAGGATAAAACGCGGCTTCAGTCGCTGAAGCCCCGCGATTACATCCGGCCAAGGATCGAGCCGGTGCCAGGCGAGATTCAGCGTGTCGAGTTCCGAGGATGGAACACGCGCGGGGTCGATGCCGTATTCCGGCAAGATGGCAACGAGGTTTTCCCGGTGCAGCACGTCAAGCCGGACGAAGGGTCGGCGGCCACTGCGCACTTCCTCCATCGCCGGCGCGTAGTGGCGTCGCCAGGCATCCGCGAAACTCAGCGGATCGGTATTTGCGGCGCCATGCCGCTCCAGGAACGGTGCTGCCTCACGGGCGACGCCGCCGCGCCAATCCACTACGGTGCCGAAAACGTCGAAGACCAGGGCTCGGACGGTTTCCAATGCCATGATCGTTTCGTCTGACCCGCGCTCTCAACCACCGTCCGGCAGGATTATCGCGGTGTTGTATTCCGGGCCTTCGATGATGTCGGTGATGACGGCGATAATCGCGTCCCGGTCGAAGCCCTGCGCCTCGGCGTCAACGATTAGTGCTGCGAGTTTCGGCAGCATCCAGTCGCGGATAGGGGTCTCTGTCATCGCGATGATCCTCGGTTAGGGCGTCACGAAGGCTGAGGCAGGGTAGCCCTGGGCGAACAAGAGCGCACGCAGATCGGCGTGATCGACACGGGCGCGGGCCTCGCGCGCGACGATCGGCTTGGCATGGAAGGCGACGCCCAAACCCGCCGTCGCCAACATTGTAAGGTCATTGGCGCCATCCCCCACCGCCAAAGTCGCCGCAAGCTTGAGATTGCGGGCGGCCGCCAATTCTTCAAGCGTCGCCCGCTTGGCGTCGCGATCGAGAATCGGTTCGCGCACTTGGCCGGTCAGCGACGTGCCGTCATCCTCCAAAATATTCGCGCGGTTGACGTCGAAGCCAACCAGCGCCGCGACTTTTTCGGTAAAAAACGTAAAGCCGCCAGAGACCAGGGCGGTGACAGCGTTATGCGCCCGCATTGTCGCCACGAGTTCGCGCGCGCCCGGAGTCAGTTTCGTCGCCGCCCAGGTACGGTCGAGCGCGTCGAGGCCCAGGCCACGCAGCATGCCGACACGCTCGCGCAACGCATCCGCGAAATCGATCTCGCCATTCATGCTGCGGCGGGTGATGGCGGCGATCTGGTCCTTGAGCCCGGCGAAAGCCGCGACCTCGTCGAGGGTCTCGCTGGTGACGATGGTGCTGTCCATGTCGGCGATCAGCAGGCCCTTGCGGCGGCCCCGCGCCTTGGTCGTGATGGCATCGACCGGGGCGTTCTCCAGCGCGCGCTGGATGGCGATGGGATCCGGCAACTCGGCACAGGGAATATCGGCGGCCTCGCCACGGCTGAGAATGACGGGCTCGGCGCCTACCACCGCTTCCCGAACCCGGTCGATCATGGCAGGGGAGAGCGTGGTGGCGCGGCGGTCGGCGACGAGGGTGAGGATATAGCGCATGGGGCGCGGAGACTGGCGGCGCGGCCCTGTTGACGCAAGAGCCGGAACGCCGTGGCGTGGCTGAGACGCCGCTCGCCCTGCTCATCGCCGGTCCGACGGCCAGCGGAAAGTCGGCTCTCGCTCTGGTGCTGGCCGAGCGGCTGGGCGGAACTGTGATCAACGCGGATTCCATGCAGATTTACCGAGAGCTTCGTGTGCTGACGGCGCGGCCGTCGCCGGAAGACGAAGCGCGGGTGCCGCATGCGTTGTATGGTGTTCGACCGGCGGCGCTGCCGGGTGACGTGGCCTGGTGGCGCGGGGCGGCGCTGTGGGCGAAGGCGGAAGCGCGAGGCGCGGGGCGGTTGCCCATTATTTGCGGTGGGTCGGGGCTGTATTTCTCGGCTCTCCTTCAGGGCTTGGCGGATATCCCTGCGATCGACCCTGCGATCCGGTCGCAGGCGCGGGCGATGCTCGCGGAGATTGGCCCTGCCGCGCTGCACGCCCGTCTCACCATCAAGGATCCGCAGACGGCGGCGCGGCTCATTCCAAACGACGGCCAGCGGATCGCGCGGGCCTATGAGGTGCTACTGGCGACCGGGCGTGGCCTCGCCGCGTGGCAAGCGAGCCCTGCCCTCGCCTCACCCGACTGGCGGTTCGCCGCTATCCAACTCGACCCGCCGCGTGAGGAGCTCCAAGCGGCAATCGCCCTGCGGTTCGGCAAGATGGTGGAGGCCGGAGCGCTCGCGGAGGTCGAGGCTTTAATGGGCCAAGCGCTCGATCCGGCCTTGCCGGCCATGCGCGCCCTTGGCGTGCCGGAGCTTGCGGCGCATCTGAGGGGCGAGCTGCCGATCGCCGAGGCGGTGCAGCGTGCAGTCACCAACTCCAATCGTTACGTCAAGCGGCAATCGACCTGGTTCCGGCATCATCCTCTCGCCGAAATCCAGGATACGGTAATGATTAGTTCGCGAATTGGCGATGTCACGCAACTTTCGGAAAGGCGAATGGCTGATCTGACGCGTTTTATTGTCGAAAGGCGTTGACGCGGCTTTCCCAGCCCGTCATTACCGGCGCCCACCCTATTCCCGCCTAGGCAAGGACGCCGTTATGACCGCCACCCCGCACGCCGGCTCGACCGGCCCTTTCCCGAACGCAGACCTGGCACCGGGTGCCGAGGTCCTCCTGCGCGCGCTGAAGGAACAGGGCGTCGAGGTTATTTTCGGCTATCCGGGCGGCGCGGTGCTGCCGATCTATGACGCGATCTTCAAGCAGAACGCCATTCGCCATGTGCTGGTGCGCCATGAGCAGGCGGCGGTGCATGCGGCCGAAGGCTATGCCCGCAGCACCGGCCGCACCGGCTGCGTGCTGGTGACGAGCGGTCCCGGCGCCACCAATGCGGTGACGGGGCTGGTGGATGCGCTGATGGATTCCATCCCCGTCGTGTGCCTGACGGGCCAGGTGCCGACGCATCTGATCGGCAATGATGCGTTCCAGGAAGCCGATACCGTCGGCATCACCCGGCCGGCGACGAAGCACAACTACCTGGTCAAAAAGCCGGAAGACCTCGCCCGCGTGGTGCATGAGGCTTTCTATGTGGCCTCCAGCGGGCGGCCGGGCCCGGTGGTGGTCGATCTGCCGAAGGATATTCTGATCAACCCGGCGCCTTACGTTTCGGCATCTGCGAACGGCCACCGCAGCTACCGTCCGCGCACCGCGCCGGATGGCGAGCAGATCGCCCGCGCCGCTGCACTGATCCGGTCGGCGCATCGGCCGATGCTCTATACCGGCGGCGGCATCATCAATGCCGGGCCGGAGGCGTCCCGCCTGCTCACCCAGCTGGTGGCGGAGACTGGCATCCCCTGCACCAATACGCTGATGGGCCTCGGCGCCCTGCCGGCGAGCGATCCGCATTTCCTCGGAATGCTGGGGATGCACGGCACCTACGAGGCCAATATGGCCATGCATGGCTGCGACGTGCTCATCAATATCGGCGCCCGTTTCGATGACCGGGTAACGGGGCGGCTGAATGCCTTCAGCCCGAATTCCAAGAAGATCCACGCCGATATCGACGCCTCCAACATCAACAAGAATGTGGTGGTGGACGTGCCGATCGTGGGCGATGCGCGGCTGGTGCTGGAGGCGCTGCTGGCCGCGATCCGCAGTGACGGCGGCCCCGATCGGGAGGCGCTGGCGACGTGGTGGCGGCAGATCGATGGCTGGCGCGCTCGCGAAAGCCTGAAATTCGAGCAGTCGCGGGCCACGGGCGCGATCATCAAGCCGCAGCATGCGGTCCGGCGCCTCTATGAGCTGACGCAGCAGAGCGGCCGCGAGACCTTCATCACGACCGAGGTCGGCCAGCACCAGATGTGGGCCGCCCAGCATTTCGGCTTCGAGAAGCCGAATCACTGGATGACCAGCGGCGGCCTCGGCACCATGGGCTATGGGCTGCCGGCCGCGATGGGCGTGCAAGTGGCTCATCCCGACGCACTGGTGATCGATATCGCGGGCGAAGCCTCCATCCTCATGAATATCCAGGAGATGGCGACAGTCGCGCAGTATCGCCTGCCGGTGAAGGTATTCATCCTGAACAACCAGTACATGGGCATGGTGCGGCAGTGGCAGGAGCTGCTGCATGGCGGCCGCTATTCCGAAAGCTACAGCGAGGCGCTGCCGGATTTCGTGAAGCTCGCGGACGCTTTCCACGGCGTGGGGATGCGCGCGAATACGATCGACGATCTCGACCGGGTAATCCTGGAAATGATCGCCTGCGACAAGGCGGTGATCGCGGATATCGCGGTGGATCAGGGCGAGAACGTCTATCCGATGATCCCCTCGGGCGCCGCCCATAACGAGATGCTGCTGGGGCCCGACAAGAACCGCGACAATGCCGAAGTTACCAATGCGGGCATGGTGCTGGTCTGATGCTCGGCGAGACCGGGGCCTTGCGCTCCGCCACCATCGCCGTGCTGGTTGAGAACGAGGCCGGCGTGCTGGCGCGCGTGATCGGGCTGTTCTCGGGGCGCGGCTACAATATCGACAGCCTCACGGTCGCACCGATCGACGACAAGGGCCGCAGCCGCATCACTGTGGTGACGCGTGGCACCGAGCAGGTCATCGAGCAGATCAAGGCGCAGCTCAGCCGGATTGTTCCTGTGCATAAGGTCGCCGACCTTACCGTCGAGGGTCCGCATGTCGCGCGGGAACTGGCGCTGATCAAGGTCGTCAGCCGAGGTGAGCCGCGCATGGAGGCGCTGCGGATCGCCGAGGCGTTCCGCGCCAAAATCGTCGATACCTCGATCGAGAGTTTCGTCTTCGAGCTGACCGGCGCGACGGAGAAGATCGACGCATTCCTCGACCTCATGCGCCCGCTCGGCCTCGTCGAGCTATCCCGCAGCGGCATCGCCGCGATCGCTCGCGGCACGCGGACGATCGAGTAGTGCGCCTTTACGTGGTCAACTCCACCACCATCGTCATGCTCGGCGCAGGCCGAGCATCCACGCCTTGCTTGCCCGACGAAGAAGGCGTGGATGGCACGCCTTCGCGTGCCATGACGGATGTACACGCCCCACCGCCTAGCCTAGCCTGACCTCGCCTTAAACTTTCTAGACGCCACAAGGAGAACGCATCATGCGTGTCTATTACGATCGCGACGCCGACGTGAACCTGATCAAGGGCAAGAAGGTCGCGATCATCGGCTTTGGCAGCCAGGGCCATGCCCATGCGCTGAACCTCAAGGACAGCGGCCAGAAGGACATCGTCATCGGACTGCGCCCAGGCTCGGCTGGCGTCGCCAAGGCCGAGGCAGCAGGCTTCAAGGTCATGGACCCGGCCGAGGCCGCCAAATGGGCCGATGTCGTCATGGTGCTGACGCCCGACGAGGGCCAGGGCGATCTCTATCGCGATAAGCTGGCACCGAACATGAAGGAAGGCGCGGCGCTCGCCTTCGCGCATGGGCTGAACGTCCATTTCAACCTGCTCGATCCGCGCCCCGATATCGATGTCTTCATGATCGCGCCGAAAGGCCCCGGCCACACGGTGCGCAGCGAGTATCAGAAGGGCGGCGGCGTGCCGAGCCTGGTGGCGGTGGCACAGAATCCGTCCGGCAATGCGCTGGAAATCGCGCTCTCCTACGCCAGCGGCATCGGCGGCGGCCGCGCCGGCATCATCGAGACGACCTTCAAGGAAGAATGCGAAACCGATCTGTTCGGCGAGCAGGTCGTGCTCTGCGGCGGGTTGGTCGAGCTCATCAAGGCGGGTTTCGAGACGCTGGTGGAAGCCGGCTACGCCCCCGAGATGGCCTATTTCGAGTGCCTGCACGAGGTGAAGCTGATCGTCGACCTCATCTATGAGGGCGGCATCGCCAACATGAACTACTCGATCAGCAACACCGCCGAATACGGCGAATACGTTACGGGTCCGCGCATCATCAATGCCGAGACCAAGGCCGAGATGAAGCGGGTGCTGGACGATATCCAGTCCGGCCGTTTCGCGCGTGACTGGATGCTGGAAAACCGCGTCAACCAGTCGAGCTTCAAGGCGACCCGCCGCCGCCTCGCCGAGCATCCGATCGAGGAAGTGGGCGCCAAGCTGCGCGAGATGATGCCCTGGATCAAAAAGGGCGCGCTGGTCGACAAGACCAAGAACTAACTTTCGTTACGGTGGACGGCGCGCGCGGGCGAGCCGTCCAGGAGTTTTCTCACGCGGTTGTAGCCTGACTTCATATTGCGATCTCGATCCGTTACGATAGTTTATCGTGATGGATCGAATCCTGCTTCTAAGCTATCGACAAATTTCGCTCGAAGCCTTCGGCTGGGTGTGTCTCGCGGCGGGCCTCGGCCTGCTCTTTGCGGCGCAGATCGATGCCGGGATAGCGCTGCGTGGCCTCTATGCCGATGGCGTCTTCTATGCGGCGCGCATCTATGCCCATGGCGCCATGGCGATCGTCGAACCGTCCCGCTGGACAGCACAATTCATCATGCAGGCGCCGGTCGCGGCAGGGATGGCTTTCGGGCTGGATAGCCCGCGCGGCGTGGCTTTGCTGTTCAGCCTCTCGACCAATCTGGTGCCACTGCTCCTGACCGCGACGTGTTTCTGGCTGCTGCCCAAAACTGAGCGGCGGTTCTTCCTATTCCCGGTCTTCGTCTTCCTCGGCGGCTCGATGGGTTCGGCCTTCGCGAGCGTCGCGGACGGCGCGACGGCAGCCGCCTACGCCTGGGTGCTGTTCTTCCTCCTGCGTTTTGCGCCGCTCACCCCCGGTCACGCGGCGGCGATCCTTGTGTTGAGCCTGGGCGCGCTTCGGCTGCATGAGGCGATGGCCTATCTCGGACCGATCCTGACAGCGACCTGCCTGCGCCGCCGCAAGCTTGTCGGCACGCCCTATGAGCGAGGACTGCTGGTCGTGGCGGCTTTGCTGGCGCTGTCGAGTGCGGTCGAACTGGGCTACATCCTGCTTCCCCATACGCCGGGCAACCGAGCAAGCTTCGTGAGCGATGTGCTGTCGCTGCGATGGTTTTTCGCGACCGAGCAGGGTCTCAATGTTCCGGCCTTGTTGGGCCTTTTGGGTCTCGCCGCTGTCGCGCTGGCGTCCTGGCGGCCGTCGCGGTGGTTTGGAGTGCTGGCTTTTGCGATCGCGGCGACGGGTGCGTCCGTGGCCGTCGCGGCAGGCGAATTGCCGGCGGCGCCCGCCGCCGCCTTTGCCGCCCGCAACAACGGTGCCTTGCTCAGCCTGCCGGCGATGGGGCTTTGCCTGGTATTGGCGAATCACCCCGGGCGGTGGCCGACGAGCCTCGCCTTCCCGCTCCTTTTAGGCGCGATGCTCGCTCTCGCTCTCGCCGTGATCGACTTTCGTGCCACACGCGATTGGCGCGGTTATATCAGCGGCTTCGAGACCGCGCTGCGGACGGAGCGCGGCGTGGTGCCGCTTGCCCAGTTGGTGAGGCGGCTCCCGCCCAAGCAGGCCGAGGCCATCGCTCGCTTCTCCTGGCCCTGGACCAGCGGGCTGATGAGCCTGGTGCTGGCGCCGCAGCCCAAGATTCACACCCTCATCGCGAGCCCCTTTACCGGCGGCTGGGAGCCGATGGATCCCTATCGTCCGGGCACTTGGCCATCACCCTTCCAGTCGCGCGCGGCGGCGGGTGGGTGTGCCAGCTAGGGTCCGGACTCATAACCAAAAGCTGACGGTTGCGGCGAGGTAGATAGCGCTGATGAAATTGGCTGCGAGTTTGTCGTAGCGGGTCGCGATCCGGCGATAGTCCTTCAAGCGACAGTACATGCGCTCGATGGCGTTGCGGCCGCGGTAGAGCACGGGGCTAAAGCAACTCTTCCATCGGCGGGTGCGCTTGGATGGAATGTTCGGAACCGCACCCTGGTTCTCGATCTGCTGACGAACGGCGTTGGTGTCATAGGCCCGGTCGGCCATGACCAGAGTGGATGGGGCAAGGCCCCGCAGCAGGCTTTCGGCCGCGCGGCAGTCCGCTGCCTGTCCGCCCGTCAGCAGGAACGCCAGCGGCCACCCCTGGCCATCGCTTAGCGCGTGGATCTTGGTCGTGCGTCCGTCTCGGCTGATGCCCAGTGCGTGGGCGCTGAAGCCCCTTTTCCTCCAGCAGCACAGCGGTGCGCTTTCACGTGGGTGCTGTCGAGCAGTACCTCGGCAGGTGGGCCACCAGCGGCGGCCAAGGTCTCGAATAGCTGCCGCCAGATGCCTTTGGCCGACCACCGCACGAAGCGATTGTAGAGCGTCTTGCGCGGGCCATACTCGGCCGGTACGTCGATCCACCGCCCGCCCGATTGAAGCGCCACCACGATGCCGCTGATCACTCGTCGATCATCGACCCGGGCCGCACCACGCGGCTTGTTCGGCAGCAGCGGCGACAACCGCTCCCACTGAGCATCGCTCAACCAAAACCCTTGCGCCATCATCCTCTCCCCTCAGCAGGAAAGGGTGGATCACAGCGCCCGCGTCGCTCCAACAACTTTATGGGTCCGGAGCCTAGGGCGCTGATCGAGCGTCGGCGCATGCCGCGGATTGGTGATCCGGCGGCAGGAGGTAGACGTATTTAATGCCCGGGATCGCGGGCATGGTTCGCGGATCGGCGGGGTTGTAGGGCTGCCAGCTCGATGGCCGCGGGTTGGCAATAATCGATCTCACGCAGTGGCGCGGCAGGACGAGAAGGCTGAGATCCGGGTTGGTCCAGGGCCAGACCATCATCGCGGAGAGTTTCGCGTCTCGCGACCCCGGTGGCATCAGCATCCGCGACCAGGGGATGACTCCCGTCTCGGCCGCCAATCTTTGAGCGAAAGCCTCGCGGAAGGTGTCCCACTTTACAGTCGCGGAGACGTGCCAAAGGCTGACGGCGAGACCCAATGCCATCACGATGCCGCCCAGCGGCGCCGTGAATAGCCGATCGGCAAGCATCGGATGACGCCGCGCGACGAGCAGGAGGATCATGAGAACCAAGGAAATGAAGGCGGCGTTGTCCCGCGCGAAGAACTGCGCCGCGGGGACAGTCAGCCAGTCGAACCGGAAGGCCGCGACGGAGAGCACCGCGGCGACCACCGTGAAGACGCCGAAGGCGGCGCCAGCCATTGCGGGGACCGCAATGGCTGGCAGCATGGCGAGCGCCGCCAGGATGCCGAGCAGAGCCGGCAGGTTCACGCCGGCTCCCGGCACGTAGAGCCAATGGAAGTGCAAGAAGTTCGAGGCAAAATCACCGGGTCCACCCGCATAGCGGGGAAAAACGACTCCGGCCGCCCCGATCGCGGCACCACCCAGCAACGCCACCGTCGCGACGACGAGGATGGCACGATCGAAGCGGCGCGATTCGGTCTTCAGACGAAAGTAGCTCGCCGCCGCGAGGATAGGGCCGAGAAACAGCACCTCCTCATGCAAGCGAAGCGTGCCGATCGAGAGCGACAGGATCGCGAGGGACCGCCATAGCGTGCTCCGCCCAAAGACGAGCAGGCACAGGAGCACCCAGAGATAGGCGGTCGCAACCAGCCCCTCCGTCACGCTCGCAAAGCCGGCGCTGAGCGTTCCGGCAAAGTAGACAAAGGCGGGGAAGACGAAAAAACGTCGGTCTAGCTTCGGCAGGATCGCCAGGCACTGCAGAAAGCCGAGACCAGGCAGCAGATTGGTGGAGAGGCTGAAGGCCAGCATCAGCCTATGCGTGCCGCGCACCCCCAGGCCCATCGCGGTCACCACGGGCAGTTGCAGGATAACGCTGCCGACCCAGCGCGCCGGCTGGAAAACATCGATGCCGCGAGACGCCAGGATCTGAGTGCCGAAGAAAGCCCCGTCCGCATAAAGGCCACGCAGAGTCATGGCCGCTTGAACCTGCACGGCCAATGCGAGGACAAACACGATCGTCAAACCATGACGACTGGGCCAAAGCGTTTTCGACCAGGATTCCACACCGATACTCCCTCGTCTCCATCCTGTGGATAGGCTGAGACTCTCGGCTTTGCCATATTGGTTTGAGCAATGGACAGGAGGAACTGGCGCAAGAGCAGCACCAAGTCTATTGGCATAGCCAGTGTGGGGGCTGGCCTGGCTTGGAGATGTGTTTTAATGGCTGACGATTTACATCCGGAGTGGCCGGATCCATTGAACGGCGACAATCTGGGCCGCCCAAAGACGTTCTTCTATGCCCTGATCATTGTGGCGTTTCTGCTAGTCGATTTTGTGCCGCGGTTCTTCCAGGGCGACTCCGTGTCCTATCTGACGACAGGACACAATGGCTGGATTCCGCCAGACCGTTCCTGGAGCTTCGGCTTCGCCGTCAACTATCTGTTGCGCCACAGCCACGGCTACAGTGCCTTTATCCTTATCCAGACGATCCTGCTCGGCGGCATCATCTGGGCAACGCGCCTGTTCTTCCGTGATTTCAGGTCCTGGCAGACGCTCTATGCCATCACCGCCGCAGTCGTCTGCCTGGATCCCGTCGTGGAAATCTACACCCGCTTCTTCATGACGGATTTTGCCTCTTTCGCCTGCTTCATGATCTTCCTCCTCGGCCTTCATTCGATCGTGACGCGGGGCTCAGCAATACGGACTGAGATGATCGGGTTGATGCTGGCGCTTGCGGCGGGTGTCGCGGCTGTATTCCTGCGGGTCGCCTATGCCCTGATCATGGAACTTACGGTGGTCTTGATCGCCGCTATGTGGTGCCTGCGGCTTTCGGCCCGGCAGTGGATTGAGCTGGCGCTCGCCGCCTCCATACCCTTCGTCGCGGTCGGCCTTCTCCTCGCGGCCAATAGTCTGGTATTCGCGCAGCGGTTCCACGGCGAGGTCTTTGCGACCAAATTGTCGGGAGTCTTCCTTGCCGGCGTCTTCGCGCCTGCTTTGCAGATCGCCGATTTCCGGCATGCCGGCCTAGAAGTGACGCCCGCCGAATTTCAAAGCCTCAAGCTTGGCGACTATGACAAGCGGGTCACACAGGTCTGGGGCCAGTCACCGGACGACTTGCAGCAGTTTCTCCGCGACAAGCTGAATGTTCACGAGGACTACACCGCTAAGGTCGATCACGCGGCGAGCGCGCTCGTTGAGAGCGCCTTCCTTCGCGATCCGCTGTCGCTGGCCATTGTCTATGCGCGGAGTTCCGAACTGTATTTGCAACCCGCCGAATGGCACCGGATGGTCTATGGCGAAATGGGGCTCTCGCGGCCACTGCCGGATGATTTTGTCAGCATGTTAAACAGCTATTCCGTTCCAAAGATCACCCCGGACATTACCAAGGTTCGTTCTCTTCTCATTCGATTCTACGATTTCGTATCCTTCGCCTACCCCGTGCAACTCGGCCTCGGGATATGCGCGGCGCTGTTGCTCCTTGTCCGCGAGCGGCGACGCCCCTGCGTCGTCGTCCTGAGTGCGGGGTTGCTCGCCGATCTCGCAGCGGCACCCCTCTACAGCAACTATTTGATCGCGCGTTATGTCCTTGCCGCCATCGTCATCAGCTACCTGCTGATCGGCCTCGCGGTTTTGAGCCTTGTACGACCCCGCGGTTAGTCTGATCGAAGACTAGCGGCTGAGATCGCGAGATAAGCCAGCCGTTTCGCTTCCTTGCGGCCGTGCTGCACTGAGTCCAGCACAAGGCCGCAGACGGCGGAAAGGCTGGCGACGCCCATCAGTGAGGCGGCGAGAACCGCAGTCGGCAGGCGCGGAACACGATCCGTGCGAATGAATTCGGACACCACGGGCAGCCCTAGCGCCAAAGCGAAGAGCACGAGAGCGGCGGCGCAGATCATGAAGAACCGCAGCGGCCGCTCGTCCTTCACGAGGGCGATGATGGTGCGCAGGATGCGCCAGCCGTCCCGGTACGTGTGGAGCTTGGAGGCTGAGCCGAGCGGGCGTTCACTATAGCTCGTCGGCACCTCGCCCACCGGCATGTCGAGTTCGAGGGCGTGGACGGTGAATTGAGTCTCGATCTCGAAGCCCGTCGAGAGTGCGGGAAATGATTTGATGAAGCGGCGGCTGAAGACGCGGTAGCCAGAGAGCATATCGGCGACGCCGCTGCCGAAGATCGCGCGCACCAGACCCGTCAGCAGCCGGTTGCCGAAGCGATGGCCGCGCCGGTAGCTTTCCTTCGCGGTCTCGATGCGCGTGCCGGTGACCATGTCGAGCTGCTGGTCCAGCAACAAGGCGATCATGGTGGAGGCATCGGCCGCGTCATAGGTGCCGTCGCCGTCGACAAGGACGTAGGCGTCGGCTTCGACATCGGCGAACATGCGGCAGACGACATAGCCTTTACCCTGGCGACGCTCGATCCGCACAGTGGCGCCGGCCGCCCGCGCGTGTTCCACCGTGTCGTCCGAGGAGTTATTGTCGTAGACATAGATCCGGGCGCCGGGCAGCGCGGACTGGAAATCGGCGACGACGCCACCGATGGTGATGGCCTCATTGTAGCAGGGAATGAGAACGGCGACGCGGAACTCGGCGAGAGACGTCACGCGCGGACGCCCCAATCCAGGAAACCCATGCGGCTGACGGGCAACTCTTCCGGCCTGCGAAAGATGGGAGGCTGAAACACTGCATCCGCAATGCCCTTGGCGCGGCAGAGGAAGAAGGCTGTGGAATAGGCTTCGTCGAGTTCCGCCTGCGTCGCCCCGGAAAGCGGGGGTGCCGAGGTTCCACGTTGAAGCATCATGCGGTCGAGGCTCGCCGCCCAGCGCAGGATGGCCGCGAAATCCGTCTTCACCTGCGGCCAGGTGACCAGCGCGCGGTCGATCTCACAATACTCCCGCACTTCCCGCGTACCGTGCAATGTCGCGAAGGCCCACTGCGAGCGGCCCTGCCGCATCGCGCGGCGGCAGAAATCGTCGAAGGTAAGTCCTCGGATCATCGTCGCTCGCGCGGAGGGCTCATAGACCACGCGCAGGCCGACCTTGTTGAGGCGCCAGGCCAGTTCAATGTCCTCGCAGCCGAAGCGAAAGATCGGGTTAAAGACACCATGGTCGATGAGCAGCGAGCGTTTACACGAACTCCGGCCGCCCCAGAATTCGCGGAAACTGAGCATCTGGCCCGGCTTCATCCAGCCATGAGAAAAGAGCTGGCCGCCGTTGCCGGTCACATGCCGCATGACTGGCAGCCGCGCTACCTCGGCTTCGAGATCCGTGTGACCGAGCACGGCGACATTGAAATCCGGATGACGAAGATGCGCGGCCAGATGACCAACGAGCAGATTGGGATCGGCGACATCATCATCATCGAGGAAGACCAGGATCGGCGCGCGGCTGAGGAAGATGCCCAGGTTCTTCGCCGCGGCGAGTCCGCTTTGCGACTGGCGCGCGATGCGCATCGGCAGTCGATTGGCCCAGGAACTAAGTACCGCCTGGGTCTCGTCCGTCGATCCGTCGTCGATGACGATGACCTCGAAGCGATCATGCCCGAGGCGTTGCGCGGCGAGAGCCGCCAGCACGCGCGGCAGAAGATGCGCACGATTGTAGGTGGTGAGCAGCGCCGAAATCTCAGGCGCTTCCGGCAACACCACCTCAGACATAGGTTTCGAGCACCGTGAAGGCGCGGTCTCTCGGCATGAAGGGATTGGTCGCGAGGACCTCGGACATTCCGCGGGCGGCTTCGTCGTAATTGTAGCCGGTGACCTGGCGGCGCATGCGATGGGCGATCGGCGTCGCATCCACGATGCCCATGCGCAGACCGGCTTTCTCCATGATCATCGGCCAGACGAAATCGAGGCCCCAACCCATGCCGCTTTCCTCGGCGACCGGCAGGATCAGCCGGGCTGCATCCCGACGGATCGCGGTGACTGGCCCGATCTCCACGAAGCGCGTGCGGCGAGCGAGCAAGCCGGAACTCTGCATCACGATCATATGGTCGATATAGCTATCCGTGGTGCGTGCCGGCTGGCACAGGGCAAAGTCGAACCGATCGGCGAAAGCAATGAAGTTATCGACAAAATACGGCGGCAGCTCGACATCGTCATCGACCAACAGGATCCAGTCGAAAGCCGCGGCATCGGCGATGAGTTCGTTGACGAGCAGGAACTTCGGCGTACGCCGCGTGCAAATGGAAACGGTAAAGGGCAGATCGCAATCATCCTGACCTTCGAGCGCAAGGGCGACCCATCTCTGTGTCACCCGATGCGCGCGACTGGTGGCGAACTCGTACACCAGATGCGAGGCGGTATTGGGCCGGCCGGCGAGGTAGATTCCAGCGACGAGAATATTAGCCACGCAGCACGCCATTGAGCCGTTCGCGGATCACATCCTCCGAGAGGGTTTGCTGGACGAGCGTCCTGCCTTCCCGTTGCAGCGCGGTCCAGAGATCGTCGTCTTGCAGCAGCCGCAGCACCTGCTCGGCAAAAGCCTCCGGCGTTTCGGCGACGAGGAGATGAACGCCGTCCTCCAGCTGCATGCCTTCGGCGCCGACCGGCGTGGCCACAACAGGCAGTCCATGCGCCAGGCTCTGCCCAACTTTGCCCTTCATCCCCGCGCCGAAGCGGAGCGGTGCCACGAAGACCCGCGAATTGTCGAGGTAAGGCGAGAGTTCGGGCACATAGCCAAGCACTTCGATATTGGGTTGCCTCGCCAGCGCCAGGATCTCGCTCGTCGGATTGGCGCCGACGATACGAAAGACCAGATCGGGTGCGGCGGCATGCAACAAAGGCCAGATTTCCGTGGCGAACCAGAGCACCGCGTCACCATTCGGCTGATGCCAGAAGCCGCCGACAAAGAGCAGGCCCTGGCGGCCCTCGGGACCGGGCGGGGTCCCGGACACCGTGAAGACGTTCGGCAATACCTCGACCACGGAGTCGGGCGCGAAATCGAGCAGCGCCGTGCGCTCCGCCGCCGTGACGGCGAATGTGAGGTCAGCGCTGCGGACGCAAGCGAGTTCCTGTTCCAGCATCACGCGCGCGTCCTGCCTCATGCCGTCGTCCTGCCGCAGCTCCGCCTCGCGATTCATGCGGAGATAGTGGAAGTCGACGGTGTCGAAGATAACTCTCGCCCAGGGGCAATGCAGGCGGATGATCGGGATGAATTCGGTCGCGACGATCGGGAAGCTCACCAGCGCGTGGCGGATGCGTGTGCCGGATTCATTCAGGAAAACGCGTGCCGCTTCGGTGCCGTAGATGAAGCGGGAGACACCAATGTCGCGCAGCGCGGTCTCGTAGCGCGCGATTCCCTCAGGCGTCGCGAGCGGGCCAGGCGACGCCTCCGCTGTGAGGAAGGAGCAGAATGTCACGTCCCAGCCCAGGCCGATGATCAGGCCGATGATGGTCTTCAAGCGGAGGCCGCCGCTTTGCTGGTCGAACAGGGGCAGGTAGTCCGCGACGACCAGAACGCCGCCTTGTTTCTCGGGCTCTGTGGAACTCCGGGTGCGCGCCGCGATACGCAGCGCTGGCTCGGGCTTGGCCACGCCCCGTCCGGGCGGCAGCGAAGTGCCGAACTTCAGGTTCGTGCGTTCCAGCATTTCTTCTGGGTTCAGCGCTGTGCCGCGACCAAGCATTGCGGACAGCGCCCGGAGCGGCGCGGTGACGCGCCAGGAGGTTGAACTATAAAGAGCCCTGATCAAAGCATCCTTCGCGGCGCCGCTCTCGCGCAATGCATGAAGCTCCAGTGCCGCAGCAAAGGGATCGGCAGCAGAGACAGGATGTGCGAGCGGCTGGCGTTGCGGCGACGCGCCGGAAAGCGCCACCTGGCGTGTCAATTCTTCGACTTCACCAACAAATTTGTTTCGCTCTCGGGTGAGTTGCGCGATCTCTCGGCGCAGCACAGCCTCGCGAATCTCCGAACCCGACGTTGAAGCTGGCATCACGGATTCCGTCGAAGGATGACCGGCGACGTCGCCGATTGTAACATCATCCGGCATCTGACCGCTTTCGACCTCGCACAGCCATCCCCTTCCACTGGCCACATCAAGGGGCCGCGACCGGCTGTCTGTCCTATTGCGACTTCCCTGTCCAGAAGGTTGCTGACCTGCACAGAGTGCGGGCTATCTAGTCGCCCTCGGCACAGGCATGGTCACTGCGGTGACATCGGGCTTGGCGCATTGGAAGCCGAAGGGCCGCCGCTGAACGCGGAGGCACCCGCTGGCAGCCCGCCATCCGGTTTAGCTGCCGTCGAGCCGTGGAATCCCATCTTCGCAAGGGAATCCGAATCACCACAACCAGCCAGGCCGAAGCCGACAAGTGCGGTCATAACGAAAAGTAAGGAGCGCATGTTCAATACCCCGGCGGACGGTAATAGGCCCCCGGTGGCGGGGGACGATAGGCAGGAGGCGGCGGCCGATAATAGGCGGGCGGGGGCGGCGCGCGATAGACCGGCGGTGGCACGCGATAAACCGGCGGTGGCGGTCTGTAGTAGTGCGGCGGTGGCGGCGGGTAGCAGGCGGTGACGACGCTCGCAACGAGCAGAGCCAAGCCCGCTTTCAGAAGTCGCGGCATGCGCATCGCTATCTCCCCTCAGTCGCCGAGCCAGAGCATGGTTGCGCTTCCGGCCAGATAAAGGCGGGTAGCACGACGTCCGGACTCGCACCAAAGCGCTTAATCTCGGCTTCCAGGCCGATCGCGTCCAGCGCCGCCGCGATGCCGGTCAAAACGAGCGCGCTCCGGCAGCTCTGCCGGGCGCCGCCCGCCACGTCATGCTCAACACTATCGCCCACCGCCCAGATGCGCGCCCGCGGCACACCGCCCAGGGTGGCGAAGGCTTCATCGTAAATCGCGCCGTGAGGCTTTCCGATCCAGATCACCGGGCCGCCCATCGCCTCATAGGCCTCGGCAATCGTGCCGGCGGCAGCGGCCTCGGCGCCACCCGGGAGAACCATGAGGCGGTCCGGGTTGGCACAGAGGCAGGGAATGCCGCGCCGAGCCGCAGGCAGCAGGCGCTCCCGGTAGTGATCGAGGCCAAGTCGGTCCGCCTCGCTGCCAAGCAGCAGGATGAGGTCAGCCTCGGCCGCGTCCTGGACGCGGAGCAGATCGAGGCCATTCAGGAGGTCCGGGCCATCACCGCGCGCCAGCACCAGGCAGCGGCGGGCGCCGCGCAGGCTCGGCGGCCGAGGCCCGGAGAGCATCCGCCACGCGACCTCACCCGAACTCAGAAAGCCGTCATACTGGCCGGGCGAAAGACCAAGCCTCGCCAGGCGCGCCGCATTGCGGGATGCGCGGCTGCCTGAATTAGAGAGAATGAGGACCCGCGCGCCAGATGCCCGCACTCGCCGCAGCGCCGCCGCAACGCCGGGATAGAGCGCCGCTCCATCATGCAGGGTGCCGAACTGATCGAGGAGGAAAGCATCCGCCTCGCCGATGATCGCACCGAGATCCTGGAGGCGCCTCATTCCTCGCCTATGACGATCTTGCGATTTGACCGCAAGGCGAAAGGCCCAACTTTCCGGGTTCATAAGCCGTTTGGGAGCCACTCCAATGAAGTCTCACCTCTGGATCGCCGCACCAGCGGCCTTCGCGCTGCTGTCGCTCGCCGCGTGTCAGGACAATGGCGTGACCGCGAAAGAACCGGCGCCGACTTCGCCCGTCCCGGGAGCCTCCCCGGCCGTCTCGGCGCCGACGAATCCGGTCACCGGCACGGTTCCGGGACCTAACTCGTCGGGCGCTTCACCGACCTCGCCTTCGTAACAATTGTTGGACGTGACACGGGTGTGCACGAACGCGTGAGATAAATGTTCTGGGAAACCAGAATGTTGACAGACGCTTTCGAGGCCTCAGATCGCCTTGCATGAATCGTCAATTGGTCCAGGCAATCCGGTCTCGGCCGAGGCGTCGTTCAAAGGAGGAATCGCAATGACATCCGCGCGCATCATGAAGGCCGCCGCCGCGGCGGCTCTGCTGCTTGGTCTTGCCGCCTGCAATGACACGGAAGGCACAACGGCCAAAGAGATACCGGCGACTGAACCGTCGCCCGCCGCATCGCCAGCCGCAGCGCAGCCGACCAACCCGGTGACCGGCACCGTTCCAGGAACCAACACTGTCGGTGCCGCGCCGGCGGCACCTGGCAGCGGCGGCTCATCCGGCGCCGGATCGGCGGGGGCTTCCGGCGGAACCTAGCCTGAGGTTTTTGGGCTTGAAAAAATGGGGCTGTCCGTTCGCGGGCAGCCCCTTGGCGTTCGGCGGCCTCAAAAGAGATGGCGGAAAATGTAGAACAGGCAGGCCGAGATGGTGATCGCGGCCGGCAATGTCAGAACCCAGGCCGCCCCCAGCGCCTTCACCGTGCCCCACTGCAGGCCCGAACCATTCGCCGCCATAGTGCCGGCGACGCCGCTCGAAAGGATATGCGTGGTTGAGACCGGCAGGCCGTAGGCTTCGGCGAGGCCGATGGTGCCCGCGGCGACGATCTCGGATGCGGCGCCTTGAGCATAAGTGAGGTGAGTCTTGCCGATCCGCTCGCCCACCGTCTTCACAATGCGCTTCCAGCCGACCATGGTGCCAAGACCAAGCGCGATGGCGACCGAAACCTTCACCCAAGTTGGTATGAACCGCGTGCCCTTTTCCAGGGCGCTCTTGTAGGATTTCAGGGTCGAGGCCTCCGGGCCAGAGACGGCACCCTTCTCCTTGCCGATGGCGGTGACGGCGCTGTCCGCCAGATACATGTCGTTGCGCATATTGGTGGTCTGCGCGGCGGGGACATGGCGAATGGCACCGTAGCTTTTCACCTGGTTGCGGATGTCATCGGTAATCACGCTGAGGGCGGCGAAAACCTGCGGCTGAACGACGTCCTTTCGATTGAGCGCATCGTCCACTAAGTGCCGCGCGGCTGAGGGATCGACCGCCGCCTGCCCGGCGGAGTGAGTCTTGAACACCTGAGACGCCTGCTCGCTGACCTTGAGAAAGCCCGGCGTGCTGCTTTCGGGAATAGTGCGGTTCAGCGCGAAGGCCGTCGGCGCGACGCCGATCAGGATGAGCATGATGAGGCCCATGCCCTTCTGCCCGTCGTTGCCGCCATGGGCGAAGGAGACGCTGGTGCAGGTCAGCACCAGGATACTCCTGATCCAAAGCGGCGGGGGCTTCTTCCCCTCCGGCGCGGTGTAGAGCGTCTTGTTCCGCACCAGGAATTTGAGGATCAACAAAAGCAACGCCGCCAGGATGAAACCGGCGATGGGGCTGAAGATGAGGCCCTTGAGCACGCCGATGGCGGCGCCCCACTGCACCCCGGCCGCCGCCTGGCCGCTCGGTGCCATGAGTTGGTTGGCGAGGCCGACGCCGATCACCGAGCCGATCAGCGCGTGGGAGGAGGAATTCGGCAGGCCCAGCCACCAGGTGCCGAGGTTCCAGATGATCGCCGCGATGAGCAGCGCGAAGATCATGGCGAAGCCGGAACCGCTGCCGACATTGAGCACGAGATCGGTCGGCAAAAGCGCGATGATGCTGTAGGCGACCGCGCCCGAGGAGGTGAGAACGCCGAGGAAATTCCATATCCCCGACCAGACCACCGCGACCGGCGCCGGCAGGCTATTGGTGTAGATGACGGTCGCCACCGCGTTCGCAGTGTCATGGAAGCCGTTTACGAACTCGAAGCCCAGCGCGATCAGCAGCGCCAGGCCGAGCAGCACGAAGGCGCCTATCGCGAGCGGCGACTGGCCGGTGTTGTTGATATCCGAGAGGAGGCCGTAAACGGCGTAGCCGATCCCGCAGACGAGCAGGAGGACGAAAACCGGTATGGTTGCCGGATGCGTATCATTGCTGAGATCGCGGCCAGCGGCGGGCGCGGAGCCCATCGTCGCGTCTGACATGCCAATTCCTTAGCTTCTGCGCGGCTCCATAGCCTGCGCGCTAAGTGGCTGTCCGTGTCAGTTCCATGACACTCGCTTTCGGCCGGCCATCAGGTCGAGCGGATATGGGTCGCGCTCGACCGCGCAATAGACGGCGCCCCCGACGGTCGCCGAGGGTGATGGAGATATAATTACTTGTGACGACCGCCCGGTTCTACGGCGCCAGCAAGTCCTTCAGCGTCTCCAGCTGGTAGAGGGTGTCGCTCAGAACACGTTTCAGACGCACGACCTCATCGAACTGGGCAGTGCCAGCCTCAAGAGGCCGCGTGCCATGCAGCGGAATCGGCGCGAAGATCGCGGCCGATCTCGGCACGAAGCGCAGCGGCAGTCGTTGCGGCGGCGATGGCGACGGAACCGACGCGGTTTCGCTGACGGCGCGCTCAACCTCGGGCATATCGGTTTCGACGTCATGCTCATCGACGGGAGGCGGCGGGATATCGTCCGCGAGGCGACCGCCACCTTCGCGCAGCAGGCGCTGCACGCCCTTGATCGTATAGCCTTGGGTGTAGAGCAGATTGGCAATCCGCCGCAGCAGCGCGATATCCTCCGGACGGTAGTAGCGCCGGCCGCCGCCACGCTTGAGCGGTTTCACCTGGGTGAATTTCGTTTCCCAGAAGCGCAGAACATGCTGCGGTATGTGAAGATCGTCCGCTACCTCACTGATAGTTCGGAAAGCGCTGGGTGCTTTCTTGATCTTCTGCCTGCCGAGCAGATCCTCTTCCGCCGGCATAATGACAGCCTGGCTCATAGGTCTTCTCCATCATCGAGAACGATTTCGCCGTTAACGACGCCCTTGAGTACTTGGCTAGGGCGGAAGACGAGGACACGCCGCGGCAGGATCGGAACCTCGACGCCGGTCTTAGGATTGCGACCGACGCGACGCCCTTTCTGCCTAACAGAAAAGGTTCCGAAACCACTGATTTTAACAGAATCTCCGGCCTCGAGAGCGCGGGCGATACGTTCCAAAACATATTCCAGGAGGCTTGCGGATTCGTTCCGTGACAGCCCAACCTGCGTGTAGATCATCTCGGCAAGCTGCGCGCGGGTCACGGTACTCATGAAACAACGTTAACATTCTCGCGAGGCGAGTCAACGAAATGCAACAGCTTCAACACATTGGATGAAGGGATCGCAGCGGCATTGTATTGCCGCCGCCGCCAGCAGCGCCTCGGTGCTAGACGCGCAGCAGCGCGGAACCCCAGACCAAGCCGCCTCCCAAGGCCTCCATCAAAATCCGTTGACCCGGCTGGATGCGGCCGTCCGTCCATGCCTCGGCCAAGGCCAGAGGGATTGAAGCGGCGGAGGTATTGGCATGACGATCGACGGTGATGACGACACGCTCGGGCGGCAGGCCCAGCTTGCGGCCCATGCTTTCGATGATCCGGATATTCGCCTGATGGGGCACAAGCCAGTCGATCTCGTCGTGGGAGAGGCCGTTCGCGGCGAGGGCCTCCTCGACACTCTCCGAGAGGCGTTGGACCGCGTGACGAAAGACGTCCCTGCCGTTCATGCGAAGCTTGCCGGAAAGCAGCAGCCCCGCGCTGTCGGTCACGCCAACGCCGCCGTCGACGTATAGGATGTCGCCCAGGGAGCCCTGAGCGTGCAGGTGAGTGGAGAGGATGCCGGGTTGCTCGACGCCGTCGCTCGGGGGCGCCGCGCGCAGGACCACGGCGCCGGCACCGTCGCCGAACAGTACGCAGGTTCCGCGATCCGTCCAATCCAGGATGCGCGAAAAGGCTTCGGCGCCGATGACCAGCGCGCCGCGCGCGCGGCCCGCGCGGATGAGGTCGTCGGCCAGGGACAGCGCGTAGACAAAGCCGGCGCAGGCGGCGGAGATGTCGAAGGCGAACCCGCCGGGGATGCCGAGGGCAGCCTGGACGCGGACAGCGACCGATGGGAAAGCCTGGTCGGGCGTGCTGGTGCCCACAATGATGAGGTCGATCTCGTCAGCCGCTATCCCTGCCGACGCTAGAGCCCGGCGCGACGCCTCCGTCGCCATGGAGCCCGTGGTGTCGTCCGGGCCGATGAGGTAGCGCTGGCGGATCCCAGTGCGCTCGCGGATCCAGGTATCCGAAGTGTCGAGGGTCTCGGCGAGCATCGCATTCGTCACCAGCCGCGCGGGCAGAAAGCCACCAACGCCTGCCAGGACCGATCGTGCTGAGGCGCCCAAGATCGCGGCCTAGGTCGCGACGGCGAGCGTGGAGAGCGGCCCGTCCTGAGCAGCCGCCTCGCTTGCCGCCAGAAGCGCCGCCGCGGCGTCGAGCTCGGCGATGCGCAGCAGGCCGTCCCGGATGCCGGCGGTAAAGCCATGGGCCACCATATTCATGGCGACGTCGATAGCATGGGCGAAGCCGAGCGCATCGGTGCCGCCATGGGATTTCACGACGATCCCGTTTAGGCCGACCAGCACGGCGCCGTTGTAGCGGCGGGGATCGAGCCATTCGCGCAGTCGGTCGAGCCCCGCGCGCGCCAGAAGATAAGCAAGCTTCGCCGAAAGGCTGCTGGTAAAGACCTGGCGCAGGAGGCCCCCGACGAGGCGCAGCGCGCCCTCCCCGGTTTTCAGCGCGATATTGCCAGTGAAGCCATCCGTAACCACGACATCGGTCGTACCGGCAGCAATGTCGTGCCCCTCCACGAAGCCGTGGAATCGAGGACCCATATGGCTGGCGCGCAGGATTTCGGCCGCCTGCCGCAGCCGCTCGTCACCCTTGAGTTCCTCGGAACCGACATTGAGCAAGCCGATGGTGGGATTAGGGATGCCAAGCACGGTACGGGCATACATCTCGCCCATGACGGCGAATTCGACCAGGTTGCGGGTGTCACAGAGGACATTCGCGCCGAGGTCGAGCATGACGACATCGGCGCGCGCCGAGGGTACCGTCGCCGCCATGGCAGGCCGGTCGATGCCGGGGAGCGTCTTCAGGACAATCTTGGCCAGCGCCAACAGGGCGCCGGTGTTGCCGGCCGAAATGACGGCGCTCGCCTCGCTTTGCGCCACCGCATCGATCGCGACACGCATCGAGGAGTCCCGCAACCGCAAGGCCGCGGTCGGCTTCATCTCGTTGAGGATGACCTCGGCCGCGTGGCGCAGCGTGCAGACGGCACGCGCGCGCGGATAGCGCTCGAGCAGCGCCGCAAGCTGGGTCTCGTCGCCGATGAGCAGGAAGCGGCTGCCGGGATGACGTTCCGCAGCCAAAGCTATGCCGGCGACGACCATTTCCGGGGCGTCATCCCCGCCCATCGCATCAACGGCGAGCGCATATGGGAGCGTTGCGGTATCGGTCGTCGCGGACGGCATCACCATGGCCGCCGAGGATCAGACCCGGACCGTGCCTTTGAGCGCCTTGCCCGCACCTACAACTTCACGGCCGTCATAGTGACCGCAGTGGCTGCAGATATGATGGGGGCGCTTCAGCTCACCACAGTTCCCGCACTCGGCGTGAGCCTCGGTCGGGATCGCGTGATGGCTACGGCGCATCCCTTGGCGGGACGGCGAGGTCTTTCTTTTGGGAACGGCCATTGCCGAAACCCCTTTCGCTTCGCGTGATGCGCGGCAGGTTAAACCGCATCACCCTGTCGTGTTGATGGAGGCGCGCCCCTTACCAGACGGTTCCGCCAGGAGCAAGCCAATGCGGTCACCGGCTGGGGTGCGGCGGCCTCAGTTTGGCAGTTTGAGGTTCTTGAGAACCGCGAAAGGACTGGCCTCCGGCTCCTCGATCACTGGCAGCTTGGCGCCGGGTTTTTTCGGATAAGGAGCAAGGGCCAAGGCATATTCCTCGACCAGCGCCTCGCCGAGGTCGATCGCCTCGCCGTCATAGACGACCTCATCCGGCAATTCGCTCTCCGTTGGGTCAAGTTCCGAGAGCTTGTCCTCCGTGACGAAGCGCAGGGAGAAGGTGTGGTCGGTCGGCTCGGTAAATGTATCGAGCGAGACGACGCAGACCCGCCGCGCCCTTGCCCGCAGCCGTCCCTCCGCCAGGAAACCGCCGCCGCGCTTCTGCTGCGCGACTCGGACAGTCGCCGAGAACATGGGCAACCCCTCAAGACCAAGGCGCTTGGCGATGAGCGCGCGTTCCTCTGGCGTGGCGGTCAATTCCCGCTCGGTTCCGAGGGCGCCGATCTGCCCGACGGGCAGGAGGCGGCTGAACTCCGGAGCAGGCTCTTGGGGTGTGGCGGCTTTCGACATCACTTGATTATAGCGCCCGACGCGGAAGGCCGCAGCCGCTTCCTCAACGGCTCTTACACATTCCGGATGGTCGCTCAGGCGTTGACAGGGGATCGGTGGCATGACACCCAGCCCCGCTAGACCTTAGAGAGATCCCGCCGCGTGGTCCTGCGTTCCTCATCCACTGCGCGATCCGCCCGCTGCTTTGGTGCGATTGCTGGTGTAGCCCTGATGCTATCCCTCGGAGGCTGCAGCCTTTTCGCTGCGAATACTACGGTGCGCGGCAATCCTGTGGACCGGGATTCGCTGAAGCAGCTCATCCCGGGAACGTCCACGACCGCGGATGCCACGTCGCTGCTGGGTTCACCGACAGCGCGCGAGACCTTCGACGACAACAGCTGGGTCTATATCAGTCAGATCACCCAGCCGCGGGTGGGACGACTGCCGGGTGTGCTGACGCAGCGGGTCGTGGTTCTGACCTTCGATCCGAACGGCACACTGCGGCAGGTAAAGACCTACAACAAGCGCGACGCCAAGTCGGTATCGATGGCGCCAGGCTCGACGCCGTCGCCGGGTTCGAGTGCCTCGGTACTGCAGCAGCTCTTCGGCAATGTGGGGCGCTTCAACCAGACCCCGAGCAGCAACGGGCCGGGTAGCGGCCTCTCGGGCGGCTCGCTGTAGGAAAGCAGCCTGCGTCTGGCCTATTGGCCGTTCGGCGATGGTCTAAAAGTGGCTCCAGCCGTGGTGGGATATCGCCAGCGGCGCGCCATCCTTGTCCACTACACTGACGCCTGTCTCCCGCACGAAGCGGCCAACGCGGGTGAGCGGCACGCCAAGGGCGGCGCAGTCGGCGGCGAGCGCCTCGCCTTCGCCGGGCGCCACCGCCAATAGCAATTCGTAATCGTCGCCGCCGCCAAGGCAGTCCGCCAGCCAGGCAGGACCGGCGACGCGCGCGGCGGGGGAAAGCGGAAGTTGATCGGCTGCCACCTCGGCACCACAAGCGGCAAGCCGGCACAGATGGCCGAGATCCTGGAGCAGCCCGTCCGAAACATCGATCGCCGCGCGCACGCGGCCGGCCAGCGGCAGCCCGAGGCGCGGGCTCGGCACGCGGTAGCGCGCTCTGAGGTAGCCGGTCGGGTCGTCCAGGCGGCCAAGCGAAACGGCAAGGCCGAGCGCGCCGTCGCCGATTGTGCCGGTGACCCAAACCTCATCACCGGGACGCGCTCCGCGCCGGCGGATCGCGCGACCGGGCGCCACATGGCCGATGATGGTGAGCGAGAGGGTGATGGGGCCTGGCGTGCTGGTGGTGTCACCGCCCAATAGCGACAGGCCGAACTCGGCCTGGTCGGCCGCCAGACCGGCGGCGAAACCGGCGAACCAATCATCGGCCGTCGATTGGGGGGCCGAGACCGTCAGCAGATAGCCCAGCGGCGCCGCGCCCATGGCCGCGAGGTCCGACAGATTGACCCGTAATAGCTTGCGCGCGATGCCGTCGGGCGGGTCGTCGGGGAAGAAGTGAACGCCAGCGACCATGGCATCGGCCGCCATCACCAGTTCCCGGCCCGGCGGGGGCGCCAACACGGCGGCATCGTCCTCGAGATCGAGCGCGCCCTCCCCGGCCAACGGCCGGAAGTGCCGGCCGATCAGGCTGAACTCGGAGGGAATAGTCGTTGGATCGATGATCGGCATAGCCGAGCCGTCCGTCTCAGCCGTCATGGGGTGCGAGCTGCGTCACGTTCAACCGGGCAGGGTTCCGGATTGGGACGTGGCGAATTCGCCCGGATGACTGCGGCGGGCCAGCGCGTCCAGCATGCCGTTGACCATGCGCGGCTCGTCGCCGGTGAAGAAGCCGTGCGCGACGTCGAGGTATTCGTTGATGACCACGCGGATCGGCGGCCCTCCCGCCATGGCAAGCTCGGCGGCACCGGCGCGCAGCAGGGCACGGAGGACTGGATCAAGACGCTGGAAGGCCCATTCGGGCGGCAGGCATTCGGAGATCAGGTCGTCGATACGCGGCTGATCGGTAGAGGCCGCCCGCACGATGGCCGCGAAAAGCCGGACATCGGCGTCAGGCACCCGGCCATCCTCGAAACCGCCTTCGGTCGCGCCCAGCCGATGACGAGCGAATTGGTCGATCACGGTTTCGGCGCTTTCGCCGGCCTGCTCGGTCTGAAACAGAGCCTGCACTGCGGCGACGCGCGACGCTGTGCGGGGGCGGCGCGGGGCATTGGCCATCAGGCGCTTCCCAGCCGGCGGGCAAGCGCGATCTGGCGCAACATCGCGACCGCCGCCTCCGCACCCTTGTTGTGCTCTGAACCCGACCGCGCCCGCGCCTGGTCGAGCGTGTCGACCGTCAGGAGTGCAGTGCCCAAGCAAAGGGCGTGGTCGAGGGCGACATTCATCATCCCGTCCATCGCCGCGCGGCAAATGAAGTCGTAATGATCGGTTTCGCCCTTCACGACGCAGCCGATCGCGATGAAGCCGTCGAAGCGGCGGCGCCCGGTGGCGACAAGGCGCAGCGCCTGGGGCAACTCGTAGGCGCCCGCGATCTCAACGGTTTCATGCGAGGCGCCGACCTCTTCCAGCACAGCCCGGGCACCGCCAACCATGCCGTCCGCCACGTCGCGGTAATAGGGTGCCGCGATGATGAGGACCTCGGGCGGCGAACCTTCGAGGCTTGGTATATCGCCGAGAACGAAATCGGCGGTGCTCATACGCCGCTGCCAGCCGTCCAGAGTTCAAGGGGAAACTGCTCAAGCGGCCGCTGGTCGATGATATTCAGGCCGAAGCCCTCGAGCGCGATCAGGCTGCGCGGGTGGTTGGTGAGCAGGACCATCTCACGCACGCCGAGATCGATCAGGATCTGAGCGCCGATGCCGTAATCGCGCAGCACGTGATCCTCGATACGCGCGGCCTCGGTTAGGCCGAGCTTGCGGGCAACGGCGCCCGGCGAGGTATCGCGCAGCAGGACGATGACGCCCCGCCCCTCATTCGCGATCATCCGCGAGGAGGCCGCGAGGGCAGCGCGCCCCGTGCCGAAGAGATCACCCACGGGCTCCACGCTATGGACGCGCACGAAGATCGGGCCGGGTGCCGCGACATCGCCCTTGACCAAGGCAATGTGCTCAGTGCCAGAAATCTCGTCGGCAAAGACCTTCACGGCCCAGGAGCCGCCTTCGAGTTCGTTCGTCCAGCCCTCATGCGCGCGGCGGACCAGCTTCTCGGTGCGGCGGCGGTGGCGGATGAGGTCTGCGATGGTGCCGAGCTTGAGGTTATGGCGCTGCGCGAAGGCGACCAGTTCCGGCAGCCGGGACATCGTGCCGTCGTCGTTCATGATCTCGCAGATCACGCCCGAAGGGTTGAGACCGGCGAGGCGCGCGATATCGACCGCCGCTTCGGTATGGCCGGCTCGCACCAGCGCGCCGCCGTCCCGCGCCGACAGCGGAAAGATATGGCCCGGCGTCGCGATGTCGTCGCGCGGGTTGTCGGAGTTGATCGCGACCGCGATGGTGCGCGCGCGGTCGGCGGCCGAAATGCCCGTGCTGATGCCGTGCCGCGCCTCGATCGATACCGTGAAGGCGGAGGCGTGGCGCGAGCGATGCTGGGAACTCATGAACGGCAGGCCGAGCTGCTCGACCCGGCTGCGCGTCATGGCGAGGCAGATCAGGCCTCGGGCGTGGCGCGCCATGAAGTTGACGGCATCCGGCGTCGCAAATTGCGCGGGGATAACGAGATCGCCCTCGTTCTCGCGATCCTCGTCATCAACCAGGATGAACATGCGGCCGGCGCGCGCTTCCTCGACGAGGTCGGCGGCGGGCGTGATGTAGTCGTGCAGGGAGAGGCTTTCCATCAGGCTCATGCGCTGGCCTCCGCTAGCCGGGCCACGTAGCGCGCCAGCATGTCGATTTCGATGTTCACGGCGTCGCCTTCACGCATATCCGCGAAGGTCGTGACCGACGTCGTATGGGGGATGATGTTCACGCCGAACACATCGCCCCGAACCTCGTTCACGGTCAAGGAGACGCCATCGACGCAGACGCTGCCCTTCTGAGCGATGAAACTCGCGATATCCTTTGGCACGCGAAACCGCCAGCGGGTCGAGCCGTGTTCAGCTGTCGCAGACAGCACCTCGCCCAGCCCATCGACATGGCCGGAGACGATATGGCCGCCCAATTCGTCACCCATCCGCACCGCGCGTTCGAGGTTGACGCGCCGCCCGGGTTTCCAGCCGCCCAGCGTGGTCTTCGACAGGCTCTCGGCCGAGACATCGACGGCGAACCAGGTCTCGCCTTTCTCGACGACGGTGAGGCAGCAGCCGGAACAGGAGACGGAGGCGCCCAGCGCCAGGTTCGGCAGGCCCTGCCAGTCGGCATTGCCCTCGGGTGCGGCGAGGCGCAGGCGCATGTCGTTGCCTTCGCCGATGGCGGCGATCTCGGACACCGTCCCGACGCCGGTGATGATACCCGTGAACATGGCTTCAAACTCTGACTGGCTGCAGCCGCCAGAAACGACCGCGCGCCGGCATTTTCAAGATCGCGGCAGCCATGCAGTGCGACAGCCGGGCTGATTGGCGCGCCGTCAGCCTTTCCAGACCGCATCCGTCACGGTCACCTTCTGTTTGATAAGGCCAAGGCCGAAGAAGGTATCGGCGATCTTCTGCTGATCGACCATCATGTCAGGCGTGATCGGACCCACACCATAACCGAGACGGCTCAAGGAACGGACGAGAATCGGCACAGGAATACCCGTCACCGGTCCGATCTTGGCGGCTGCGGCGGCGGGATCCGCTTTCACCGCGGCCTCGGTCTCGCCCACCGCTTTGAGCAAAGCATGGATCACCGCTGGGCTCTCATCGGCGAATTTCTTGGCGGCCAGGAAGAACTGGCGATTCGGCACGAGGCCGGTGCCGTCTTCCAAAAGGCGCGCGCCCGTCAGCTCAGCGGTCGCGAAGAAAGGGTCCCAGGCGACCCAGGCATCGACGCTGCCGCTCTGGAAAGCGGCCAGCGCGTCGGGGGGGGCGAGATAGACGATTTTGACGTCGCCCGGCTTCAGCCCCGCCTTATCGAGACCCGCCACGAGGAGATAATTGGCGTTCGCGCCTTTCGTGGTGACGATCCGCTTGCCGCGCAGATCCGCGACCGACTTCGCGGTGCTGGAGCCGGGAACGACGAAGCCCTCGCCGCTGGGCGACGGCGGATCGGCCGCGACATAGACAAAGGGCGTGCCGGCGGCTTGGGCAAAGACCGGCGGCGTCTCGCCCGTGATACCGAAATCCACGGCACCGGCATTGATCGCCTCCAGCATCGGGGGGCCGGACAGGAATTCGTGCCAGCTCACGCCAAAGCCGAGCGGCGCCAGCGACGCTTCGAGGGTACCGGCGGCTTTGAGGAGGATGAGCGTGCCGTATTTCTGATAGCCGATGCGGACGGTGCCGCTTGCGGCAGCCGCTGGCCGGGGCGAGGCCACCAACCCGGCGAGTGCGGCGGCAGGGGCGAGAGTGAGAAGCGAGCGGCGCGGGATCATCGGGATACCCTAAGTTGAATCGGGGATTGCAAGCCGCGCGAGGCAGCTAATGCTGCACCCGCGTGAGAATTGTGGTATTTGAACCATACAGGCGCGGTCAATCGTGCTTTCTTGATTTCTCCTCCCGTTGGAGCATCTCCGTCCGATGAGCCTCGCCCTCTCCTCCTCGCGCTCCGCCACGTCCCGCGCGCCGTTCCGTTGGAGCGGTCTACGCCAGTTGGGCACCGGTGCGCATCGTGTCGCGGTACCCGTTGCGATCCTGGCGATCTGGCAGGGTCTGGCCTCGGCCGGGCTAATCCAGACGCGTTTGATGCCTTCGCCCATCACAGTGGCGGAAAGCTTCTGGCAATTGCTCGTCACCGGGCAGCTTATCACGAACCTTCTCGTGTCGCTGGTGCGGGTCACGGTTGGCCTCGGGATCGGCGTGGCGCTGGGCACGATCTTCGCCTTGATCGCCGGGCTTTCGCGGCTCGGTGAGGATACCGTTGACGCTACCTTGCAGATGGCGCGCACCCTGCCCCATCTGGCGCTCATTCCGTTGTTCATCCTGTGGTTCGGCATTGGCGAGACGCCGAAGATCGCGCTTATCGCCTTGGGCACCGTCTTCCCGATCTACCTCAACCTCTTCGCCGGCATCCGGGGCGTCGACCGCAAAGTGCTCGAGGCCGCGACAACTTTGGAGCTTACGCGCTCCGAAATTATCTGGAATGTGGTGCTACCGGGCGCCCTGCCCGGCTTTCTGACCGGGCTGCGCTATGCCGTGGGCATCGGCTGGCTGACGCTAGTGGTTGCCGAACAGGTCAATGCGAGCAGTGGCATCGGGTATCTCATCATGAATGCGCGTGACTTCCTG
>NZ_LMUQ01000064.1:16834-23259 GCF_009765865.1 Acidisoma sp. L85 | reverse complement strand
GGCGCGAGCCGCGGCATGAACGCGCTCGATCGCCTGGAGCTGCTCTCGCCGGAAGCGCCGGTGACCGAAGCGGAAGCCGCCGTGAGGATTCGCGGGCTCACCCGGTCTTTCGGCGGGCCGCGGGTGCTGGACGACCTCAACCTTGACCTCGCGACCGGCAGCTTCACGGCGCTCCTTGGCCGGTCGGGCTCCGGCAAATCGACGCTGCTACGGACGCTGGCCGGGCTCGACACCGCGCCGGAGGGTGTCGTGACGGTTCCCGCACGCCGGGCCGTGGTTTTTCAGGAGCCGCGTCTGCTGCCGTGGAAACGTGTGTGGCGCAATGTTGCCCTCGGGCTTCGCGTTCCTGACTCCCAGGCGCGTGCGCGGGAAGCGCTGGCCGAGCTGGGGCTCGCCCATCGGCTCGACGCCTGGCCACTTACGCTTTCCGGCGGCGAGGCGCAGAGGGTGGCGCTGGCGCGTGCGCTGGTGCGTGAGCCGGAACTTATGCTGCTCGACGAGCCTTTCGCGGCGCTGGATGCTCTCACACGGCTGCGCATGCAGGCGCTGGTTTCCGAGCTTTGGCAGGCGCATCGGCTGACTGTCCTGCTCGTGACCCATGACGTCGATGAGGCTTTGCTGCTCGCCGACCGTGCGGTGGTATTGCGAGATGGGCAGATCGCCGCCGATATCGCCATCCCGCTCGACCGCCCGCGCCGCCATGGCGACCGCGAATTCATTCGATTACGGCAACGTTTGCTCGGCGAGCTGGGCGTGGACGAGACAGGCGCGGAACGCTAGCCGGCGAAGCCCGGGGCGACGGATTTCGCGCCCGAGAACGCAATGATTCAATGAATTTGGCGAATTTGAATGCTTTCTTGGATGTGACTGATTCGTTAGGATGCTCATTATGAGCACCGCATTCGATCTCGCTCACCTGACTATTGACCTGTTTCGCATTCGCGGCTCTTACCGCGGCCCCCCCTCATGACTACGCAATGACCGAAATTCTTTCTCCACCCGAGTTTGGACGCCAGCTCTTCCGCCTTGGGACTGCTTGGCGGCGGGAGATCGACGTGCGCATGCGGCGATTTGGCCTGACCGATGCGACTTGGCGGCCTCTGCTGCATCTCGGCCGGCTGGGGGACGGGGTGAGACAAACGGACTTGGCGGCGTCGCTCGATATCGAGGGGCCTTCGCTGGTGCGGCTGCTCGATGTGCTGGAGCGGGCGAATCTAATAGAGCGCGTGGAGGATACCGAGGATCGGCGCTCTAAAAGAGTGCGAATGACCCAGGCAGGCCACGCTCTTCACGGCAAGCTCTTCGCCGTCTACGAGGATCTTTCGCGATTTCTGCTCGACGGCGCGACCGCGGCTGAGCTTGATGCCTGTCAGAGCCTTTTCGCGAAGCTCGAACGCGCGATCGAGCGTCTGCACATCGAGGAGCGCGGAGCATGAGCGCGACGGTGATGAACCGCCCGGTCGGGATGACTTCCCGGCTCCTCTCGTGGCTGCCGGAACCCGTGCTCTCGCCACGCGCCGCTTACATGATGCGCACGCTGGCCTCGATCCTCATCGCGCTTTACCTCGGCTTCAAGCTGCAGCTGACTTCGCCCGGCACCGCTTCGATAACGGTGATGATCTTGGCGAGCCCGGTACGCGGCGCGATCATCTCAAAAGGCGCGTGGCGCATCTTCGGCACCGTGACTGGCGGCGCCGCGGGCGTCGTCATCATGTCGGCCTTCCCACAATCGACCTTCCTGTTCCTGCTGGGCGTCGCCTTCTGGCTGGGCCTCTGCACTTTCCTCGCCAGCATGTTTCGCTATTCCCGTTCCTACGGCGCGGTGCTCTCCGGCTTTACCGTGACGCTGGTCGTGTTTGGCGCCTTGCGAGACCCCAACAGCATCTTGATCCTGGCGCTTAATCGCGTGGGAGCGGTGACGCTCGGGGTGGTGGTATCGAGCGCCGTCACCATGATCTTCCAGGCGGCCACCACGCGAACCGCTCTGCGCGCGCGGTTACTCGGCGGTCTCGCCAGCATCGCGGCTCTGGTGCGGGACAGCGGGACCCTGGCGCCCATACCCTTGCGACAGGCGCGTGAGAAGCTGATCGCCGAGCTTCAGCAGCTCGATGAGGTCATCGAATATTCGGGCGTCGAGGCGCCGGACACTCAGCGGCATGCCAATAGCCTGCGCGGCGCGCTCATCGCGATGAGCGGCGCGCCCTTCGCCGTGCTCCGCGTCGGCACGATCATGCAAGAGCTCTCCGCCAACCCGCTGGCACTGCCGCCCGCGGTGGGCCGCACTGTCGTGGAATTGCGGGCGTTGATCGCGCGGCTCGCCGACGCGCGGTCTTTGGGTCCGGCCGCACTCAACGCGCTTTCGATGGAAGTCTCCGCGGTGACGGCGCATCTCCGCCAGATCGAGGCGGAGACCGAGGATGTGGTGCTGGCCGGACAAATCGCCCGGCTGCATGGCTTCCTTGGACGGATGGAGGAGGCCGTGGCTCCTATCGCGGCCTGGGAAATGAATGCGGCGCCCTATCACGCCCACCTTAACCTCGACCTTTTCCGTGATTATCGGACGGCCACGCGGAACGGAATGCGGGCCGCCATCGCCCTCATGCTGGGGGGCACCTTCTGGTACCTTACCGCCTGGCCGGCTGGCTCACTCCTTCTGCTGATTCTGGGGCCGGTCTGCGGATTGCTCTCCACCGCACCGAGCGCCGCGGCCGCGAGCGTCGAGTTCGCCAAGGGCATCGCCCTGGCTTCCGTTGCAGGTTTCCTCTGCTTGAGCCTGTTGCTGCCGCCGGTGACGGGCTTCGCGATGCTGGCTGTGGTACTCTTGATGTTCCTGATTCCGGCGCTGTATTTCACGACGGTCCCACGCTACGGCCTCTTCGCGCTCGGCTTCGTTATTTTCTTCCTGACCCAGATTGCGCTGACAAACGTGGCGACCTTCAACGTCGCGGCTTTTATCAACAACGCGATGGGCTACAATCTGGGCGCGATCGCGGGGGTTTTTGTCTTCCGCATCCTGCTGGCGCCGAACCCCGCGCAAGATGCCTGTCAGCTCGCGCGGCTGATTCGCTGTGCGATCGAACAGGCCGCCCGGCGGCCCGGTGAAATGCTGTGGCTGGAGTGGCAGAACCTGCAGAACCAGCGATTCATGCGGCTGCTCATGCGGCTACAGACTTTCCCCGAGCAGCGCCTCGCGGCGATCGAAGCGGGCGGACCATTGCTCATTCTCAGCCGGGACATCTTCCGTCTCCACATCATGCTGCGCGGAACCGCACTCCCGAGCCATTGTAATGCGGCGGTTGCACGCGCGCTCAGGAGCCTCGGGCGCCTCGGGCCCGGATCGCGCGCCGCCGCTCAAGCCGCGGAAACCGCGAATCATCTCGAACACGCCTTTGAGACGACCGAACCGCCGCTCCCGGTTCTCCTGCAAGCGGCGGCGGCATTCCGTGCCATTGCGAGAATTTTGCCGGAAGCCGAGCCGGTGCTGAGCCTGAACCGCGGCATGCTGAGGAGAAAGTAAGTCATGCTCCGGGAGGCCCATCTCGGCGACGTGCTCTATGCACCGATCGTCGCCTACTGCGTCATCGCGATCGTCATCTTCATCCCGTTTCGGTGGCTGCTCGGCCGCATTGGGTTGTTACGCCGGGTGTGGCACGCGCCGCTGTTCGAACTTGCCGTCTATGTTTCGATCGTCAGCCTTGTCACCCTGTTCCTCGCCTGACTTTCGATAGGACGCCGCGATGTCGCTCCTGCTCCGCCTGATTCGCCTGATCTTCACGCTCGCCGTCGTGATCGTTGCCGGCTTCCTCGTGGTGCAGCTGTGGTATGTCTATATGCTCGCGCCCTGGACGCGGGACGGGCGCGTGCTGGCGCAGACCGTCACAGTCGCCCCAGAAGTCTCGGGAACAGTGACCTCTGTCCCGCTCACCGACAACGAACTGGTGCAGAAGGGCGCGGAGCTGTTCCAACTCGACCAGGTGCGGTTTCAGATCGCCCTTGCACAGGCGCAGTCGCAGCTCGATTCCGCCCAGTTGCAACTCAAACTGCGGCAGGCTGATGTGGCGCGGCGCAAGGGTCTGGCCGGCCTGGTGTCCCAGGAGGAGACGCAGACCGTTGGCATCAGCGCGGAAGTCGCTGGGGCCAGCCTTGGCGGCGCGCAGGCCTCGGTCGATCTGGCGAAACTCAATCTGACCCGCTCGACACTCTACGCGCCCACCACCGGCTATGTGACCCACCTGCGCTTGCAGCCTGGCGACTATGCGGATGCCGGCACACCGGTGGTCGCTATCATCGATTCGTCCTCATTCTGGGTCGCCGGCTATTTCGAGGAAACCAAGCTCGCCCATGTGCATCTGGGCGACCATGCGCGGATCCGGCTCATGGGCTTCCCGACGCCTCTGCTGGGCCACGTCACGAGTATCGGCCGTGGCATCGCGGACGCGAACGATGCTGTGAATAGCCGGGGACTGCCGACGGTGGCCGCGGTCTTCGAATGGGTGCGGCTGGCGCAGCGCATCCCGGTCAACTTCCAGATCGATAGCGTTCCGCCGAGCGTTTTGCTGGCGGCTGGCATGACGGCATCAATCGATGTCGGGCCAGACAGGTCGCGTCAAAGAGGGCTTGCGGGGAAAGTGCAGCGCTGGATCGAGGATAATCTCTGAGATGGGTGTCTTCCTTGGCGCAACGGCACACCCGCTTTTCCATCGGTCCGGCCCTTTTCTTGTCGTGACACTCTTGCTGGCGGGTTGCACCGTCGGGCCGGATTTTCTACGGCCGAAGATGGATCTGCCGGCGCAATTCACCGAACATGCGGCGACGCCGACCGAGATTGCCGTGACGAACGCACGCCTTTCGCATTGGTGGCGATCCTTCGACGACCCGGATCTCGACAAGCTCGTGGCGGAATCGATCGCCGGCAATATCGATCTACAGGTGGCGACCGAAAGGCTGGTGCAGGCGCGGGCCGAACGCGACCAGGTCGCGGCGGGAGCCTATCCCACCATCGACGCGGAGGGCGCCATCACCCGCGCGCGCGCCAGCTCGACGGTGGAATATCCGCCGGGCTTCGGCAACTACCACAGTTACATTCTCGGCTTCGACGCATCCTGGGAACTCGACATCTTCGGCGAGAACCGCCGCGCCACCGAAGCCGCCGAGGATCAAGTTTTGCGTACGGAAGCAGGGCGGCGCGCGCTACTGGTGAGCCTCACCTCCGAAGTCGCCTCCGACTACGCGACGCTGCGCGCGGCGCAATATCGGCTGACGATCGCGCAGGGGAATGTGAATACGGCGCGCTCCGTCGTCGATCTCACGGAAAAGGAACTCACCGAGGGGATCGGCACGGATCTCGAAACATTGCAGGCCCGCGCTCAGCTTGAGGCAACAGAGTCGACGCTGCCCGCGCTGCGGGCGCAGGTCGCCGTCATGGCGCATGCGATCGCCGTGCTGCTCGGCCGCTACCCCGGCGATCTGGAGGCGCAGCTCAAACGTCCCCGGCCTTTGATGTCGCCGCCACCGACGTTGCCCCGCACCATTCCGGTGGAAGTCATCGCCAATCGGCCGGATGTGCATGAGGCCGAGCTGCAATACGCCTCCGCCAATGCCGAGATCGGCGTGGCGGTGGCGGAGCAGCTGCCGCATTTCTCGATCCCGCTTTCCATCACCCCGCAGGCCAGCGCGCTCAATATGCTGTTCTCGGGCGCCAGCCTGACCTATTCGGCGGCGCTGGCGGCGACACAGCATGTCTATGCCGGTGGACGCTACCGGGCGCGCGAGCGGGCGGCGCGCGCGGCGGCGGAGGTCGCGCGGCTGCAATACAAGACGGCGGTGCTCACGGCTCTGCAGGATGTCGAGGATGCGACGGTGCATCTGCAAAGCGACCGGGCGACCGAGGCGGAGCTTGCCGCCAGCCTGAAGGATGCGGAGGCCGCGCTCGACCATGCGACACGACTCTATAATGCGGGCCTCACCGATTTCATCACACTGCTGACGGATGAGCGTACGGTCTTCGCCTCGCGTGATGCGCTGGCGAATAGCCAGGTCGCGGTCTTGCAGGACATCATCGCGCTCTTCAAGGCACTCGGAGGCGGCTGGCAGCATATCGATCTCGATATCAAACCGGTCTCGGTGCCGGGCGCCGCTTGATGCCGGTTCTGCAGACTATCCCGCATGACGGACTGGAAGGCGCGCAACGCCGACTTGCGGTGGTGGCGATAGCCCTGGCGCTGATCATGGCGGTGCTGGACGGCGCGATCGCCAACGTCGCGCTGCCCACCATCGCGGCGCATCTGCGGACCACGCCGGAAGCCTCGATCTCGATCATCAACGCCTATCAGCTCGCGGTGACGGTGCTGCTGCTGCCGCTGTCGTCGCTCGGTGAGATTTACGGCTACAAGCGCGTTTACCAGACCGGGCTGGTGGTTTTCACC
>NZ_LMUQ01000064.1:14200-16581 GCF_009765865.1 Acidisoma sp. L85 | reverse complement strand
TTGGTGGTTGCGCCCTCACCCGCCGCGGGACCGACGATCGCCGCCGCCATTCTCGCCGTTGCGCGGTGGGAGTGGCTATTCGCGATCAACGTACCGATCGGCATTGTCGCGTTCTTTCTCGCGCGCCGTTTCCTGCCACTGTCGCATCTCTCCTCGATGCGGTTCGACGGCACCAGCGCATTGTTGAACGCGGCAACCTTCGGTTTGTTCATCCTGGCGGTGGACGGCTTGGCGCATGGCCAATCGGCGACGACGATCGCCTTGGAGGTGGTGATCGCGGCGGTGGCGGCGGTGCTGCTGGTGCGCCGTCAGATATCGCGCAGCGAACCGTTGCTGCCGATCGATCTTCTGCGAATCCGGATCTTCCGTTTGTCGATCGTGACCTCGATCTGTTCCTTTTGCGCGCAGATGCTGGCCTTCGTCTCGCTGCCTTTCTTCGTGCAGGATGTGCTGGGGCATAGCGCGGTGACGACGGGGCTGCTGATGACGCCCTGGCCAGTTATGCTGATGATCGTGGCGCCGATTTCGGGGCGACTGTCAGATCGCTATTCCGCCGGCACGCTGGGCGGCGTTGGCCTGGGGATTTACGCGCTCGGTCTGTTGCTGACGGCGCTCATGCCGCATGACCCGTCGAACTTCAACATCGCCTGGCGGCTGGCGATTTGCGGGATTGGCTTCGGGCTGTTCCAGTCACCCAATAACCGCGCGATGATCAGCGCGGCGCCTCGCCATCGCAGCGGCGGGGCGAGCGGGATGCTCAGTGTTGCTCGACTCTTGGGGCAGACGCTGGGTGCGACGTTGAGTGCGGTGATCTTCGTGGTTTTCCCGCATTCGCAGATGAGCGCCGCCTTGCTCGTCGCCTGTGGCTTCGCGCTGGTCGCAATGTCGCTGAGCTTGCTGCGGAACACTGGGCTAGACGCGGCACCGGTTCGCTGAGGGGCGTGCCGTTGCTAGCGTTTGGACGATCTGATCGCGTCACGTGCTCGACATGATCGCATTCCACCTTGCCCGCACCGCGTCCCGCATCATCAACGCCTCGGCCCAGCGGTCCGAGATGTCCTGGCCGTTGGCGCCGCTGATCGCATAGGGCTGCGGTCCCAATTCGCAGAGGAATGAGAGACTGGCGCCCGGCGCGGCGCGGCGGTGCCAATCGGCGAGCGCCAGCGCCCACCAGTCGATGAATTGCGCGACATAGGGTAGGTGCTGCGGAAAGGAGAGCGGCACCTGTACCTGATGGGCGGTGGCGACGCGGCCATGCAAAGCCCAGCCCTGGCCGATTACGCGGCGGATCATCGCCTCCGTCTCATCGGAGATCGGCAGATAGATTTCTCGCGCCACGACGTAATGCGAGAGGTCGATCGTGAGGCGCAGATCCGGCAAGGCGTCCAGCAGATCGAGGGTGAACAGCAGATCATTGGTGATGCGGTTGCGATGCGTCTCGAAATTCACATCGATGCCGGCCTCGCGGCCAAGGCCCGCCCAACCGTCGAGCAAGCACACCGCCTCCGCAACGCGGCGCGGCCTGACATCGGCTTGCAGCGTGAGGTGGTGGCAGCCGAAGCGGGCCGCGAGTTCCAGCGCCGGCTTGAGATCGTCGATCGTCTGGGGGAAGACCTGCCCCTCGATCTGCAAGCCGCGTTCAGCCAGAGCGGCCATGAGCGGCGTGACGGTGGCTGGATCATAGAAGTGCGTCGCCACGCCATCGAAGCCTGACTCTTTGATACGGTCGAGGATCGTCTCCAGGGGTTCGGCGGCGCCGCCCGGCGGACTCGGCTCCATCGCCCAGAGGGATTGGAAGAACAATAGGCGGGGCGTGGTCGCGCTGGCCATAAGTGGTTCCCTGGACAAGGACGGCGGCGGCAAGCTCACCCTAGGCTGGAGACGCTTGACGCGCCAACCGGAGCAGGGCGGCTTGGAGGCTGGAGCGGGTCAGGTGGGAACCGCGAGCAAAACGCGGTTGACCGCTTCCAGCGCCGGGAAACTCTCTGCCCAGGCGCGGCGGAAGCGGGGTTCGGCTATGCCTCTGCCGGCGAGGATGGCGGCGATCTCGGCCACCGTCCGGGTGCCGTCGATCGCGTGCAGGATCGCCGGTGCCTCGGGGGGCAGCCGTACCACGGCGCGCAAACCGTCAAAAAGGAAGGGCAGCCCGCCATCCGGTCGGATCGATTTGACCAGCTCCGCGCCCGGAACCTCACGCATCACCGGCACCGCCGCGTCGCTGAGCGGGTCGGCGCGCTGCACGGGCTCGGCGGCGCGGCGGCAATAGGCGATGTGGACGCTCATGTTCGCCGTCAGCGCCTCGGCCAATGCGGCGCGCGCGGTGGGGTCGAGCGCCGCCGCCAGGGCCCGCAGCTTGGGGTCCGGCATCCAGGTCGCCGGAT
>NZ_LMUQ01000064.1:4919-14093 GCF_009765865.1 Acidisoma sp. L85 | reverse complement strand
CCCCACCCGGGCGGCGCCCGCCATGCCGACGCCCGCCAGCAGGGCCGCGAAGGCCGTGACGGTGAAGGCGCGGTCGCGCGGATTGAGCAGGAGGTCATAGAGCCCGGCATCGCCGCCCGAGATGTGGTCCGAAAAGTTGCGGTTGGCGCGCAGCCAGTTGCTCTCCGGCAGGTGCCGCATGACGCGTCGCGCGGTGTCGAGCCGGGCAGGAGGCGGGAGGTCGGCCGGCGCCAGCAGGGCCAGCGCCTCCTGCACCATATAGACGCCGGTGCGGCCATGCGGGGCATAGACCATCAGCCCCATGCCGCCGCCGGGCGCCAGTGACGCCTCCAGCGCCGCCAGCCCCTCCGCAGGCTCGGGCAGGTGATGCAGCACGCCGCAGCAGTCGATGTAGTCGAAGACACCGAGGCCGAGGCTCGGCAGATCGAGCAGCGAGCCCAGCACCCAGTCGATGTTGGTGAGGCCCCTCGCCTCCGCCCGCGCCCGCGCGATGCGCAGCGCGGCTTCGGAGCGGTCGAGGTAAGTGACGCGGCCCGGCCGCCCGGCGCGCGCCATGTGGGTCGCCAGCATGACGGTGCCGTCCCCGGTGCCGCCGCCGGCGATCAAGGCCCGCAGCGGCTGGGAGGCCGGGCGGGTCGCGCCGAACACCCAGTAGTCGATCTCCCGCACATGGGAGGGGCTGCCGATGATGAGGCGCTTCGCCTCCTCCTTCGGATCCCGCGCGGGATAGGGATAGGTTTCGTATTGCCGGGCGAGCTGGCGGTCCGTGGCGTCGGTCATGGCGGCGGATCTACCGGCTCGGCCCGGCGCTGGCGAGGCATGTGTGTGACACGCATAGAGACTCCTTGCACGCCACGATGGCGCTCCCTTATGGCTTCCCCATGCGCCAGATCCTCATCCTCGCTTCCGCCTGCTCGCTTCTCTCACTGCCCGCGCTCGCCGCGACCAAGGCTGGCGGGCCGGTCTCGCTTGGCCAGTTTGGCGAGTGGACCGCGGCGCAATATGGCAGCGCGGGCGCTCCGATCTGCTACGCCTTCAGCCGCGCCAAGGGCAGCGCCAAGACCCCCTCGGCCGGGATGATCCTGGTAACCGAGCGCCCAACCTCGCGCGACGAGGTGGTGGTCAATGCGCCATCGAGCTACCCCGCCAAGAGCGAGGTGGCATTGCAGATCGACAAGCAGGGGGTGGTTTCCCTCTATACCGCCGGTCATTCCGCCTATGCGCGAGATGGGCGGGCGGTTGTGGTGGATATGCAGCGCGGCTCCGGCGCCACGGCGAGCTGGGCGGCGAAGGGCGGCAAGGCCACGCAGAGCTTCTCGCTTTCGGGCTTCAGCGCTGCCTATGGCGCGATCGTCAAGGCTTGTCCCGCGAAGTGAGCGTAGTGACGGCGCCGGTTCTCGCGCCCCCAGACGACGCCGCCCGCATCCTCGCGAAAGCCGCGCTTTTCGCGCCACCGCCGGCGGTTTTGGCCGATGGCAGGCGGGATCTGGTCGGGCTCAGCCGCGAGGAGCTTGCGGCGGAAGTCGCGGCGATCGCAGAAGCGCCGTTCCGCGCCAAGCAGCTTTGGCATTGGATTTACCACCAGGGCGTGACCGAGTTCTCGGCCATGAGCAGCATGGCGAAGCCTTTGCGCGAGAAGCTCGCCGAGCATTTCGTGGTCGGCCGTCCAGATCCCGTTGTTGTGCAGACCAGCACGGACGAGACCCGCAAATTCCTGTTCCGTTTCCGCGACGGTCAGGAGGCCGAAACCGTCTATATTCCCGACCCGGAAGAGGATCGCGGTGCCGTCTGCCTCTCCTCGCAGGTCGGCTGCACGCTGTCCTGCAGCTTCTGCCACACCGGCACACAGCGCCTGATGCGAAATCTCGGCGCAGCGGAGATCGTCGGGCAGTTCATGGCGGCGCGCGACAGCTATGGCGAATGGCCGAGCCCCAAGGGGGAGACGCCTCGGCTGCTCTCAACCATCGTGCTGATGGGCATGGGCGAGCCGCTGTACAACTACGACAATGTCGCCAAGGCGATGCGGATCGTGATGGATGGCGAGGGCATCGCACTGTCGCGCCGGCGCATCACGCTTTCCACCAGCGGCGTCGTACCGATGATGGATCGCGCGGGAGCGGAGCTTGGCGTCAACCTCGCCGTGTCGCTGCATGCGGTGCGGGACGAGCTGCGCGACGAATTGGTGCCGCTCAACCGCAAATATCCGATTTCCGAACTCATCGCGGCGTGCCGACGGTATCCCGGCGCGTCGAACGCCCGGCGGATCACTTTCGAATATGTCATGCTCAAGGGCATCAACGACAGCGAGGCGGATGCGCGGCTGCTGGTCGAGCTGATCGCGGGATTGCCGGCGAAGGTAAATCTCATTCCGTTCAATCCCTGGCCGGGGAGCGCTTATGAGACGAGCACACCGGAGGCGATCCGGCGGTTTTCACAGATCGTCATGAATGCGGGTTTCGCGGCGCCGGTGCGGACACCTCGGGGGCAGGATATTCTGGCAGCCTGCGGGCAGCTAAAGACTGAGACGGTACTGGCACGCGGACGAAGCGCAGCGACTGCCGCCGCAGAGGCGTAGCTTCTATTTTCGATCGCGTCTGACACGGCAATTAGATTCTCGCGCGCCGTGGCTGTATCCATTTAAACAGTCTGAAAATCTTTATAGAATGTGAATGAAGTCACATTAAATCGCGCAAAATAAGCCAATAATCAGCGGATCGTTTCGATCTATTTCCGGGGGGAAACCGCTGATGAGCGCCGACCTGAACGACCTCAAGCCCGAATTCCGTGCCAAGGTGACCGCCGGGCTCGCGGCACTGGCGAGAGAGGGATTGCAGTTCAAACCCTATTTCACGCTGCGGAATCCGGTCATCCAGGCCGGGCTCTGGCGCCAATCGAGATCCGTCGCGGTTGTACAAGACCAGATCAGCGAGCTTCAGCGGCTACACTGCGACTTTATGGTTGAGTGCTTCGCCAAGGCGGGTGCCACGGAAGGCAAATGGGCGACCAATGCTCTGCCCGGCCTGTCCTGGCATCAATATGGCGAGGCGGTCGATTGCTTCCTCGTCGATGCCACAGGTCAGCCCGACTGGGAGAGCCCCAAATACGCCCGCTTCGGACAGATCGGCGACGCGACTGGCATGTGGTGGGGCGGCCATTTCGGCGATGATGACCATTGGCAGAACCGCAAGACCGAGCCACCCGCAGCCTTCGGCTCGCTAAAGGAAATCAACGATCAGCTCGCCATAGACTGGCCGCGTCTGCTTGCTTAGCGGCTCATGCCGCATCGCGACGGAAGCAGTCAGGGGCATGATCGTTGACGACTCCCGTGGCTTGCAGCCAGGCATAGACGATCACTGGTCCGACGAATTTGAAGCCGCGCTTTTTGAGCTCCACCGATAGCTGCTCGGAAAGCGCGGTTTTCGTCGGCACCGGGCCGGTGGCGCGGATCGGTTTGCCGCCCGCCATCGACCACACGAATTCCGAGAAATCCTCGCCTGCGGCTTGCATGTCGAGATAGGCGCGGGCGCCGCCGATCGTCGCCAGGATCTTTGCGCGCGACCGCACGATGCCTGCGTCCTGCAACAATCGCTCGACATCCTTCTCGGTGAAGCGCGCGACGCGCTTCGGGTCGAAACCCTTGAAGGCGGCGCGAAAGGCATCCCGCTTGCGGAGGATGGTGATCCAGGAGAGGCCGGCCTGGAAACCATCCAGCATCAGCTTCTCCCAGAGCGCCCGGCTGTCATGCTCCGGCACGCCCCATTCCTCGTCGTGATAGGCGCGCATCAGCGGATCGTTGTCAGCCCAGGCGCAGCGGTGGACCATGCGGGCTCTCCCCCTAGTTCATCTTCATTCCGGCCATCGCGCCCATGCCACTGGCATCCGGCGGCATGTAGCTCATCGGCTGCACGGTGACAGTCACTGTGAGGGGCGCCGAACGAACGAATTGGAGCGTCAGCGGAAATTGCTCGCCGGCCGCCAGCGCATGGGTCAGGCCAGTCAGCATGATGTGGTAGCCGTCGGGCGAGAAGCTCAGCGGCACGCCGGGCTTCAGCGGCAAGGGGCCCGCCGGGTCCATGTCCATGACGCCGTTGACCATGCGAGACACATGCAGATCCGCATGGGCGGCGACAGGCGTGCTGACGGCGGTCAGTCGGTCCGGCAAACCATTGTCGCGCAAAGTCAGATAGACGACCGCCGCGCTGCCGGCCGAAGCCGTAACCCTGGACCATGGATTGGTGACCACCATTGTCGCGGGCATGGCAGCGGCATAGACGCCCGACGGTACGGCGCAGACCGCGAGGAGAAAGAAAACTGAGCCGCGCCTCATGACGCCTCCTCTTCGATCGAGATTTCGGCCACCTGCGCCGTGTGGCCGAAGTGGCCGCCGGCGGCATAGCCGATTGCCACCGCAACCAGACAGAGGATCACGGAAACCGCGATATTCGCGAAAGCGCGCGTGACGTGCCCGCCGCGTAGCAGGTCCAAAGTCTGCAGGCTGAAGGACGAAAACGTCGTGAACCCGCCACAGATGCCGACCATGAAGAAAAGCCGCGCGATTTCCGGCAACGGGTAGCGGCCGGTATCGAGCGTCAGGGCGCCAAAGAGGCCGATGGCGAAGGAGCCGATGACGTTGATGAGGATCGTGCCCCAGGGCAGCGTGCCGCTGATCGGGAGGGCCCAGACCGCCAGCCAATATCGGCCGACGCTGCCCAGCGCTCCGCCTACAGCAATGGCGAGCGTTGGGATCATGGCCCCACCGGAGGCGCGTCAGTGTGGCAGACAAATACGCCCCAGCAAACTCTCACCGGTGGGGCTAAGGCGAGGCGTGCGTGGCACGCCCTAGCGTGCTCTGACGGTGGAGACGGCATAGCCGAAGTATCGACCGGGCTTAGCCCGTCTGCAACGCCTTCGGGTCCAGGCGATAGCCGCCGGCCTCGGTGATGAGGAGCTGCGAATGGGTCGGATCGGGCTCGATCTTCTGCCGGAGCCGGTAGATATGGGTTTCCAGCGTATGCGTCGTCACTGCGGAGTTGTAGCCCCAGACCTCATTGAGCAGGACCTGCCGCGGCACCGGCTTAGCGCCGGCGCGATATAGGAATTTGAGGATCGCGGCCTCTTTCTCAGTCAGGCGAATACGGCGGTTCTTAATCGGCTCCTGCAACAACTTCGTGGCCGGCCGAAAGACATACGGGCCAATGGTAAAAACAGCGTCCTCGCTATTCTCGAAAATGCGCAGCTGGGCCCGCAGCCGTGCCAGCAATTCCGAGAGCCGAAAGGGCTTCGACACATAGTCGTTGGCGCCCGAATCGAGGCCGCGCACGACATCTGTCTCCTCGGCCGAGCCGGTCAGCATGATGATCGGCATCTTGTAGCCGCGCGCCCGCAGCTTCGTGCAAAGGTCACGGCCGTCACCGTCCGGTAGACTGACATCGAGAATGATGGCGTCGAAACGGGAGTCCTGAGCAGACACAGCCGCTTCGGCTTCCGCGACACTAGAAGCTTCCGTGGCCGAAAACTCGCCATCCATGGTGAGTTGCTCGGCGAGCGTGGCGCGCAAGGCCTGGTCGTCATCCACAATCAGGATGGGCCGCTCATCCCCTGCCGGCTTTTCCGCCATACTCGGCTTCTCCCTTGTCGCTCGATCAGCTTCATTCGCAATCGCCGCCAGAACTCGGGCATCAAACCAGATTGTGGCAAGACCCGGGCAACAGGCGCGTGAATAATCCTTGTAGTTCCGCGTATATAGGGGCGTTCCTCAGCTTTGCCATGCAGGTATTGTAGCGCGCCGTCAGCGCCATCACTCAGGCAGCACGCGAATGGCTGCCAGCCCCGCCCCGAGCACGTTGCGCAGGTCACCAAGGGCGAGTGCGATGCAGCCTGCGGTCGGCGCCCTGTCGGGGGTCTGGAGGTGCAGGAAGATGGCGGAGCCGCGCTCCTCCAGCGGCGGATCGTCGTTCCAGCCAAGCACGCCGATGACGTCGTAGATGGCATCCGCTCGCCAAAGCGCTTCGTGCCGGTGATCGAAGGGGAGCCGTATCTGGCGGTTATAGGCGTCGCTCGCGGGATCGTCGCACCAGCCATCCTCGGGGCTTAGGGGTTCCATCGGGCAGCCCGCGGCTGGCGGCGACACACGGTCGGCGCGATAGAGCACGCGGCGGAGTGGCAACAGACCGGCGGGGGTCGCGCCGTCACCCTCCACCTTGAAGCGGGTGATGCCTGCGCGGCCAAGCGTGGCTCGGTAGCGGCGGTCGGCCAGAATGAGGAGACCATCGGGGCGCAGAATCGCTTCGCTCATGACGCCCCTCATAGAAGCTTCTAGGATTCTCCGACAACGCCCGACGCGAGAATGAACCGGCGGGAGGTTGGCTCGATTAACATGACGCATCACGAGCGGGCACAATTCCACCATCGGAGCTTGGCATGAAAACTTCGCTCGCCGATCTTGTCGGCCGCCTCCCCGGCCCCGTGACGCCGACCTGGCCGGGCGGTGAGCCCTTCACCGTTGGAATGCGCCACGGGAGCATGTCGGTGGAGGTCTTCGCCCCACGCGGCACGGATTTCCAGGGACCGCATGAGCAGGACGAGCTTTACTTCGTCGTCAGCGGTTCGGCCGAGTTCGAACATGGCGGTGGGATCACGCCAACGGCGCAGGGCGATGTGCTGTTCGTGGCTGCGGGCGAAACGCATTGCTTCCATCGAATGAGCGAAGATTTCGTCACCTGGGTCGTCTTCTGGGGTCCGACGGGCGGCGAAGCCACCGGCTGAAGCGGCGCGAGCCAAACTCGCAGCCGCCTCAAAGGCCGTTCCTTTCGCGCACCACCTAAAAGCCTGAATGACGCCACAGAGACAGAATGTTATGACGCTGTGTTCCCAAATCCAACCGCCCCCAGTTCACGCGCCCCTGACAAGGATTCGCAGCCTGTGTCCGAAACGCTTTCCGAGGCCTCCGCCCTCGCTCGCCCGGCATCGGCTGGCGCCGGCACAGCCGAAGGCGGCCTCACCGGTGCAGGCTCCACGCCTTCAATGTGGGTCGCAGGGCGTCTGTCTCCCGCTCAACGCACCGTCGCGGCGCAGTTCCTGCGGTTCGGCGCCGTCGGCGTGTTCGGCTTCGTGGTCGATACGGCCGTGGTCTATGCGGCGCGCCACTGGCTTGGATTGCTCGGCGCGGGAGTGCTCTCCTTCTTCGTAGCCGCCAGCGCCAACTGGTTCCTCAACCGCGTCTGGACCTTCAGAGGCCAACATGCGGGGCGGATGCATCACCAGTGGATCCGCTTCATCGGCTGCAATTTGATCGGCTTTGTGCTCAACCGCGGCACCTTCGCGATCCTGATCAGTCTCTTCCCGATCTGCGTCCATTACCCGGTGCTCGCCGTCGCGGCCGGGTCCATCGCCGGGCTCAGCGTCAACTTCACCCTGTCGCGCCGCGTCGTCTACCGATGATGGCGATCGGCCGCATGTGACGGCGCCTGACCTTGGGCGTCACCCGCCGGCCGAAGCCTACGATGCCGACATTCTTATTCTTACGTTAGACAGGCTAACTGAGACCGAGGCGGCGTTGCGCTCGGCTGTGGCGCAGGTGGGTCTCACTCGGCGCGTCATCCTGCTCGACCAAGGATCGGCACCCGAGACCTGGCAGCGCCTCGCCGCCCTTGTCGCGGAGCGGGAAGATGCACTGCTGGTCTCAGCGGGCGGCAATCTGGGGGTCGCTGAGGGGCGTAACCGGGCGGCGGCACTGGGTCTTGGCCGCGTCATCATTGCGCTCGACAATGACGCCGTCTTCGCGGATGCCACCACCGCCGCGCGCGCCGTCGCTGTGCTCGACCTCCGGCCGGATCTGGCCGCGATCGGCTTTCGCATCATGAATGGAGACGGCAGCGGGGAGGACGAGGCGTCCTGGGGCTATCCCGAGGGGCTGCGGCCCCAGGCGGCCGGACGCTTCGACTGCGCGACCTTCGTCGGTGCCGGCCACGCCATTCGCCGCTCCGCCTGGGAAGAGGTCGGTGGCTATGACGCACGGCTCTTCTTCACCTGGGAGGAGTTCGACTTCTCGCTGCGGGCCATCCAGGCAGGCTGGCGGCTGCTGTATACCGGCGACATCGCGGTGCATCATGCATTGGCGGCAGAACGGAGAGTAGGCTGGTCTGGCCGGCGATGGTTCCTGTTCACGCGCAACCGGCTCTATATCGCCCTAAAGTGGCGCACGCCCTGGCCGAGCTTTGGCCTTCGCGTGCTGGGCTATTGGGCCAGAGGCGTCCGGCATGGGCTCGGCCGCCAGAGCGTGGCGGCGATCATCGCAAGCTTTTTACTGGCGCGCGGGCGGCGGCACGAGGCACTGAGCCCGGCCGCTCTTGCCTATCTCCAGGAGGTCGATGGCGATCGGCGCGGCGGGTTGTTGAGGAGGCTTTGGCGGGAAGTTTTGACCGGCTTTCCCGGCAAGTCACAACCAGCGCGACGCAATCGAGGTGTTACAAAACGCAGGTAACGGTCATAACAGACTGATATTTTGTCATGGAGATACAGTGCATCGGCGACTGCTGAGCGCTCTGCCGCTTCTCGCCCTGCTGGCGGGATGCGATGTCGGACCCGACTATCACAGGCCACAAGTCGAACTCCCGCCCGGCTTTACCTCCGGAAACGCCCTCGCGACCCGGCCGATCTGGCCGGACGCGGCGTGGTGGGCGGGGTTCCAATCGCCTGAGCTCAACCGCCTCATCGCCGAGGCGCAGGCGCATAACTTTGACCTGCGGGTGGCGCTGGCCGCGGTCTCGGAAGCGGATGCGGCGGTACGCGTCGCCGGCGGCAGCCTGCTGCCGACGGTCCAGGGCGGCGCTGGCGCCTCCTTCTCCCAGGTCAATCTGAGCGGCAACAAAGGCACCGGCGGCTTCGGAACATCGACGACCACCAATGGCACCGGCACGACCTCGACGACGATCGGCCGCGGCATCGTCGATACCCGCACCTATAGCGCGACCCTGTCGGCCTCCTACGAAGTGGATTTCTGGGGCAAGAACTATGCGACCTTCCGCGCCGCCCAGGCGAGCGCGGTGGCCGCTCGTTACGCGGCTGCCGTCACCGCGCTGACCGTGGTGAGCCAGGTCGCCAATACCTGGTTCGCCGCCCTCGCCTTTCAGGACCAGCTGGACGTCGCGCGCCGCAATCTCGCGCAGGCCCAGC
>NZ_LMUQ01000064.1:0-4789 GCF_009765865.1 Acidisoma sp. L85 | reverse complement strand
CCGGCACCGCCTCGATCCTGGATGTCGCGCAGCAGGCGGCGCTTGTGGCGGGGCAGGCAGCAAACATCCCGAACCTAATTTCGCTGGAGAAGCAGCAGGTCATCGCGCTGGGCATTCTGGTCGGGCGGCCGCCGGAGGATATCGTGATCCGGCGCGGCACGCTGACCCGCATCCCGTCGCCCGCCGTTGTTCCCGGCCTGCCATCTGAGTTGCTGGAACGGCGGCCGGATGTGGCGGAAGCCGAGGCGACGCTGGTCTCGGCCACTGCGAGCACGAGAGCGGCGCGCGCGGCGCTGTTTCCGTCGCTCGTGCTGACCGGATCGACCGGTTGGGAGAGTACGGCGCTCAACGGCCTATTCGCGCCGCAATCCCTTGTCATCAACGGCGCGGCAAGCATCGCCCAGACCCTATTTGACAATGGCGCGCTGTCCGGCGTGGTCGCCGAGAACCGCGCGATCACGCAAGAGGATCTCGCGACCTACGAGAAGACCGTTGTGCAGGCACTCAGCGATGTGGAGACAGCCTTGACCCAACTCCGCTACGCCACCGAACAGGAAGCGATCCAGCGCCTCGCGGTGCAGGAGGCGGAGCTTGCAACGACCGTGGCGCGCGCGCAGTTGGCCGCCGGAACCGTCGATATCACGACGCTGATCACCGCCCAGCAGACCCAGTTGCAGGACGAAAACACGCTGGTCACCGTACGCCTCGCCCGCTTCCAGGCTCTGGTGGCGCTGTTCAAAGCCCTGGGTGGAGGCTGGCAACAAACATATCCGGAGACCGCGCAGCCCGTGCCCATCCTCAACCCGTCCCCCATCCCATGAGCCGCGCATGAACGAATATGTCGCAGACCGGCCCCGGATCCGTCGCCACCGCGGGCGCAACGCCACGCTGCTGATCTGCCTGCTGCTGATCGTGGTGGGCGGCGCTCTGCTGGCCCGGCAGTATTTCTCCGCGCCGGGCACCGCCCCGGCGACCCAATCCAAGGGCAAGGGCGGGAAGGGCAAGAATGGCCAGCCGATTCCGGTCACGGTCGCCGTCGCGAAGTCGGCCGATGTGCCGGTGATACTGACCGCCATCGGCACGGTTCAGGCATCCAATACCGTCACCATCAGCCCGATGGTGACCGGTCCCATCGTCGCCATCAATTTCAAGGAAGGCCAGGACGTCGCGGTGGGAGATGTGCTGGCGCGCATCGATCCTCGTACCTTCCAGGCGACGCTCGACCAGAACAAGGCGAAGCTCGACCAGGATCAGGCGACGCTGGCCGGGGCGCAGCGCGATCTCGCGCGCTTCAACAAGCTCGCCTCCACCGCCTATACGCCGAAGCAGACGGCCGAGGACGAACTCGCGACCGTCGAGGAGACCAAGGCGCTGGTCGAACAGGACCGCGCCCAAATCGAATCCGCGCAGACCGAGCTCGACTACACGACGCTCACCGCCCCGGTCGCCGGCCGCGTTGGCATCCGTAATGTCGATCTCGGCAATATCGTGCAGGCCGGCACGACGAACGGCATCGTAACGCTGACCACGCTGAAGCCGATCGCCGTCGTCTTCACCCTGCCGCAGCAGAATTTGGCGGCGATCCAGGATGCCATGGCGGCCGGAAAACCCGTTGTGCGGGTCAATGCGGAAGGCGAGGTGAAGGCCGCCGATGCCACGCCAACGGCCACGACGGATCCCGAGGGCACCCCGGATTCATCCGAGAGGATGGAAACCGGCACGCTCGACGTGGTGGACAACCTGGTCGACAGCAGTACCGGCACCGTCAAGCTCAAGGCGTATTTCCCGAACGAGGACCTGCATCTCTGGCCCGGCGGTTTCGTGACCGCTCGGCTGACGGTCAAGACGCTGAAGGGCGTCGTCACCGTGCCGGCAATGGCGGTACAGCAAGGTCCCTCCAATAACTTCGTCTACGTTCTCGGCGACGACAATAAAGTGACGCGGAAGACCGTGACGCTGACCCAGGAGGACCAAACGACGGCGGTGATCGGCAGCGGTGTCGCCGCTGGGGACCGCGTGGTGCTGCAAGGCGCCTCGCAGCTTGATGACGGCACGAAGGTTCGGGTTGTGAAACCCGCGGCGGCCAATGGGACCGTTCCCGCAACGGTGCGGGGAGGCCACGCGGCCAAGGCCGCCCAGCCGTGAACGTCGCCGCCCCCTTCATCGCGCGACCCATCGCGACGGGGTTGCTCGCCATCGCGATCCTGCTCGCCGGCATCCTCGGTTACATGAACCTGCCGGTGTCGTCGCTGCCGGAGGTCGAGTTCCCGACCATCCAGATCACCACGCAGCTGCCCGGCGCGGGGCCCGATACGATCGCGAACCTCATTACCGCGCCGCTAGAACGGCAGCTCGGCGAGATCCAGGGCCTGAACGGCATGACCTCCACCAGTTCGGAGGGGGTGAGCCAGATCATCCTGCAATTCACCCTGGATCGGGATATCGACGACGCGGCCCAGGATGTGCAGGCGGCGATCAACGCCTCGGCCGGCACCTTGCCAACCTCCCTGCCCTATCCGCCGATCTACGTGAAGGTAAACCCGGCCGATGCGCCGATCCTCACCCTCGCACTGACCTCCGACACCGTGCCGATCGAGCGGATGGCCGATGCGGCCGTCACGCTGCTGCAGCCGAAGCTCAGCCAGATCAGCGGGATCGGTCAGGTGACAGTACTCGGCGGGCTGCGCCAGGCCTTCCGCATTCAGGCTAACCCCACACGCCTCGCCGCCTACGGCCTGTCGCTCGAGGACGTCCGGACGGCGATCTCCAACGGCAACCAGAACGGCTCGAAGGGCGGTTTCGACGGGCCGAACCAGGCTTTCACACTTGGCGCCAACGACCAGCTGGAGACCGCCGCATCTTATCGCGCGCTCGTCATCGCCTATCGCAACGGGGCGCCGGTGCGGCTGCGCGATATCGGCAATGTCGTGACCGGGCTCGAAAACACTCATGCCGATGTGCGCTACAATCAGCGTGAGGCGGTGGTGCTGTCGATCCAGCGTCAGCCCGGCGCCAATATCGTCTCGACCGCCGATACGGTGAAAAAGATCCTGCCGGCGCTGGAGCAGTCGCTCCCTGGCGGGGTGAAACTGACGCTGGTCAGCGACCGCACAACGACCATCCGCGCGAGCGTGGATGACGTGCAATTCACCCTCATCCTCAGCATCCTGCTGGTAGTGCTGGTGATCTACCTGTTCCTCGGCTCCCTGCGCGCCACCATCATTCCCGGCGTCGCGCTCCCGCTGTCGCTCATCGGCACCTTCGGGGTGATGTATTTCCTCGGTTATGGGCTCGACAACCTGTCGCTGATGGCGCTGACCGTTGCCGCCGGCTTCGTGGTGGATGATGCGATCGTGATGATCGAGAACGTCGTGCGCTTCATCGAGGATGGCGTGCCGCCGCTGGAAGCCGCGTATCGCGGGGCGCGGCAGATCGGCTTCACCATCATCTCGCTGACCGTCTCGCTTATCGCGGTCTTCATTCCGCTGCTCTTCATGTCCGGCGTCGTGGGCAAGCTATTCCATGAATTCGCGATCACCCTGTCGGTCGCGGTCGTGGTCTCGGCGGTTGTCTCGCTTACTCTGACGCCGATGATGTGCGGGCGGCTGCTGCGGCCGATCGTACATGAACAACAGGCGTGGCCGGCGCGCATGACGGAGGCCGCCTTTGGACGCGTTGCGGCGCTCTATCGCGTGACGCTGCTCTGGGTGCTGGGGCGGCAGACGTTGACCTTGCTGATCTCGGCGGCAACGCTGCTCGGCACGGTGGCGCTCTATGTCATGGTGCCCAAGGGCTTCCTGCCGCAGCAGGATACCGGATCGATCGTGGCCGTGACGGAAGCGTCGCAGGCGATCTCGATTCCCGGCATGATCGCGATGCAGAATCAAGCGGCCGAAGCCTTCCGCCATGTCGCGGGCGTCACGAATGTGGTTTCGGTGGTCGGTCCCGGCCTGGTCAATCCGACGCCCAACCAAGGCCAGATCACTGTCACGCTGAAGCCGATCGGGCAGCGGCCGGGCGTTAACCGCATCATCGCGGAGCTGCGGCAGGCGACGGTGAATATTCCGGGCCTCGCGATCTACTATCGCCCGGTGCAGGACATTCAGCTCGGCACCGGCATCACCCGCACCGCGTACCAGTATCGCCTGACTGATACCTCCGCCGCGGCGCTGACGGAGTTCGTGCCGAAGCTGGTGGCCAAGCTGCAAACCCTGCCGCAGCTTCAGCATGTCAGCAGCGACCAGCAGAACAATGGCGGCGCCGTAGCTATCAATGTCGACCGGGCGCAGGCGATGCGCATGGGCGTCTCGATGCAGACGGTCGAAAACATTCTCGACGATGCTTTCGGCCAGCGGCAGATCTCGACGATCTTCGGCCAGACCAACCAGTATCGCGTGATCCTGGAAGTCGATCCCGCCTTCGCCAGCAGCGCCGACCTGCTCTACACCCTGCGCTTCCCCGGCGGCGGAACGAGCAGCACGACCAATACGGCGGGAGCCACCGCAAGTTCTGGCAGCGCCACCACCGTCGCCTCCGGCAGCTCCAACGGACAGACCACGGCGGTCGCGACCGCGAGCACCAGCGCCACGCCGCAAGTGCCGCTGAGCGCCTTCGCGACCATCCGCCAGCAAACGACGCCGCTCGCCATCATGCATGACGAGCAGTTTCCCGCGGCCACGATCGGTTTCGACCTCGCACCGGGCGTCTCGCTCGGAGAGGCGGTTTCGGCGATCGGCCAGGCGGAAACGGAGATCGGCGTGCCCGCCCCTATCGCCGGCAGCTACGAGGG
>NZ_LMUQ01000025.1:181573-183930 GCF_009765865.1 Acidisoma sp. L85 | reverse complement strand
ATACGAGATCACCTTCCATGTGGCGGCGTGGAGCGGTGATGAGGCGGGCTTCTACGATCGCATCACCCTGCGGTTCCGCGTCGATGAGGGCACCACACATCTGCATATTCCGCTTCTGCTCTCGCCTTTCGGCTATACGACGTATCGCGGAAGCTAGAAGACAAAGGGTCAGATGGCGCGCGCGAGGCGTCTTTTGCGCAGCACCGCCATGGTTGTCAGCGCCGCCACGATGATGAGGGCGGAGAAGCCGGTGGTGAGCGTTCCGAGTGCATAGATCACGGGTGTGGTGACATTCGCGGTCATCGCGAAGACCTCCAGCGGCAGCGTGTTTGAGTCTCCCGCCGTCATCATGGTGCGTGGAAATTCGTCGTAGGACAGAGAAAAACCGAAGAGCGCGATGCCGACGACGCCGGGAAGAATGATTGGCAGGACAACGTGCTGGAAACTGCGCCAGGGGCCAGCGCCGAGATCCCGCGCGGCTTCTTCCCAGGATTTGTTGAAGCGGTTGAAGACGGCGAACATGATGAGCAGGCCAAAGGGCAGGGTCCAGGTCAATTGCGCGCCAAAAGCCGAGCTATACCAGGCGGGATCGACGCCGAGCTGGCTGAAGAACAAGCCGATGCCGAGGCTCACGAGAAGTGACGGCACGATAAGGCTCGCGATCACCAGGTAGAACAGCAAGGTCGCGCCGCGAAAGCGCCGGCGGAAAGCCATGCCGCCGGCAACGGCGAGCACGACATTGGCGACCATCACCATCAGCGCGAGCATGATGGAGCGCGTGACCGCGCCGCCGAAATCGCCCACCATTTGCTGCTGAAACAGCGCATGGAACCAGTGCAGCGAGACGCCGTTCATCGGGAAGGTGAGGCCGCCATTCGGTCCCTGGAAGGACAGAATTACGATGGTTGCGATAGGCCCGTACAGGAACAGCACGAAGACGGCAAAAAGCACCGCCAGGAGATAAAAGGCGAGGCCGCGTCTTTCCCCGCCCATCTCAGAGTTCCTTGCGAATATCGATGACGCGGAGGATCAGGAACACCATCAGCAGCACGATCGCGAGTAGGATGACGGAATTCGCCGCCGCCGCCGGGTATTGCAGCAGCGAAATCTCGTTCTGGATCATGATGCCGACCGAGGCGCTTTGGCCGCCACCCATGATGCTGACACTCACGAAATCGCCCATGACGAGGGTGATGACGAAAATTGTGCCGATACCGATGCCGCTTTTCGAGAGTGGAAGGATCACGTTGAGGATGGTTCGCCAGAAGCCGGCACCATTATCCCGCGCCGCTTCGATGAGCGTGCGATCGATCCGCATCATTGAGTTGAAAATGGGTGTGATCATGAAAAGCGTGTCGAGATGCACGAACGCCAGGATGATCGCGAATTTGCTGTAGAGGAGAAAGGTCAGCGGCTGATGGATGACATGCAGGTGCAGCAGCAGCGTGTTGACGATGCCATTGCGGCCGAGTGCCGGGATCCAGGAGATCGTCCGGATGATATTCGAGGTCAGGAAGGGCACCGAGCACAGCAGGAACAGCGCCATTTGCCATGTCGTGCTGCGGACCTCGAAGGCGAGAAAGTAAGCGATCCAGAAGCCCAGAGAAACCGCGATGACCCAGGTGATGACAGCATATTCGATGGTGACACCGAAGGTCTTCCACGTAACGACCGAGGTCAGCGCGTCCTGGTAGTTCTGGAGCACGAAGCTCCAGAGAATTTGCACCGAATTGTAATCGAGGAAGCTCACCACAATCAGCATGGCGATGGGCACCACCAGGAAGATCGTGAGCACGATTGCCATGGGGCCCGCCAGTAGCCACGCACCGAGAGCGTTGTCGCCCTCGGTGCGGCGGCGCAGGCGGCCGGAGGATTGTGTCGTCGTGCTCACGCGCGAGGCTCAGGCAACCGAGAACTCGTTCCATTTCTGGATCAGGTAGCGGTCCTGATCCATAACCGAGTTCCAGCAAGCGATATGGCCGATTCGGTCGTAATAGGATCCGCCGTCGCGGACATCTCCGGTCTTGGCGATCTGCTGGCCCTGCGGGCTCATGATCGGCGCGGTGGCTGGCTTGCCCTCCATCCAATAACCCCATTCGCCCGGGGACATATATTTTTGAGCGGTGGTCAGAACCGCTGAGTAATAACCCTGGCGGTTGAGGTAGGCGCCGGTCCAGCCCGAGAGATACCAGTTGATATATTCGTAGGCAGCATCGCGCTCCAATCCCGTGAGGTGCTTGGCGATGCCGAGGCCACCGCCCCAGCCGCGATAACCTTCTGCCAGCGGCTGGAAGACGCAGGGAATGCCCTTGGAACGAACGGCGGTCACCGCCGGCGACCACATCGATTGGATCACC
>NZ_LMUQ01000025.1:0-181533 GCF_009765865.1 Acidisoma sp. L85 | reverse complement strand
CCCGAGGACATGAGATCGACGCTTTCCTCGAAGCTTTTCCAGAAAGCGCGGAACTGGCCGGATTTCTTCTGCTCGATGAGAAAGGCGATGGTCTTGTCGATTTCGGGCTTCGTCATATTGCCCTTATCGCCGTATTTCATCATTCCCAGGCTCTCGATGGTCATCGCCGCATCCATGATGCCGATCGAGGGGATGTTGATGATCGCGGCTTTGCCCTTGAAGGCAGGGTCGACGAGTTCCTTCCAATGCGTGATCGGCTTGCCGACGAGATCCGGCCGGATGCCAAGCGTATCGGCGTTGTAGATGGTGGGGATGAGCGTCATCCACTCGGTGGGAGCGGGCGCGAATTTGCGTGAAGTCGCGCCTTCGACATAGCTCACGCGACAGGGCGCGGTGCCCTGGCCGACCGAGGCGGTGGGCGTGACCTTGCCGGTCTTGAAGAGTGGCACGATCTCGTCGTAGTATTTGATTTTCTTGACGTCGAGCGGCTGCAACACGCCGGTCGGGAAGACCTTCTTCACCGTGAAATACTCGATATCCGCGATGTCGTAGCTATGCGGCTGAGTGACGGCGCGTTGGGCCGCGGCGTCGGTATCCATCGCCGTCATCGACAGCGTGATGCCGGTGTCCTTCTTGCAGCGATCGGCGATGGCGTTGAGGTTGGAAACGCCGGTGCCGAATTGGCGCAGCGTGATGTTCTTGATGTTTTGCGCCCAGATCGTCGGGAAGCCTGTGATCGCGCTGGAACCCAGGGCGGCGCCCGCAACGGCCGCAGTGCTCTTGAGTAGCGCGCGGCGCGGCAGTGTGGATTTTGTCGTCATACCGTCTCCTGTTGGTTTGTTCTTGATCAGGCTTGCAAGCGGTGCGAGTCCCGCGGCGCCCAGGCGAGGCGCGCGGCATTTCCGACGGAGAAGGGCTCCGCGAAGAACTTGTCATCGGGAAGCACGGCCACGATTTCCGCGCCGGCCGCTGTGGTCAGCGCGACCTTTACGGTGGCGCCGAGGTATTCGATGGACGAGACCTCGCCTGGAAGCCCGTCATTCGCTGTCATCGGCAGCAGGCGGCAGCGATCGGAACGCACAGCGATGGTGTTGCCGTCATGTTCAATGACGTTGTGGCCGCCCATGAACCGGGCAATGAAAGCGGTGGCCGGGGCGTCGAAGATCTCGCGGGGCGGCCCGGATTGCACGATGCGGCCGTGGTCCATGACGACCACGAGATCGGCCAGCGCCAGGGCCTCTTCTTGGCTATGCGTGACATGGATGAAACTGATGCCGAATTCCCGCTGCAACCGTTTCAGCTCGTCGCGCATATGGCCACGCAGGAACGGATCGAGCGCTGAGAGCGGCTCGTCCAATAGCAATACCTTCGGCCGCGTGATGAGTGCCCGGGCCAGCGCCACGCGCTGCTGCTGGCCGCCCGAGAGTTGGGCGGGCAGGCGGGTCGCATAGGCATCCATGCGGACCATTTCGAGCAAGGCGCGCGCCCGCTCGCGGCGTTCGGCCTTGCCGACGCGGCGCATCTTGAGGCCGAAGGCGACGTTGTCGAGGCAATTCAGATGGGGAAACAGGGCGTAGCTCTGGAACATCATGGCGGTGCCGCGCTTGACGGGCGGCAGGTCACCCACATTCGCGCCGCCGATAATGACGTCCCCGTCGCTGATGATTTCGTGCCCGGCGATCATTCGCAGCGTGCTGGTCTTGCCGCAGCCCGACGGGCCGAGCAGGCAGCAATAGGTGCCGCCCGGGATCTTGAGCGAGACGTCCGACACGGCGGCCGTCACGCCATAGCGTTTGGTGACGGATATGAGTTCGACGTCCGAGGCGGACTGCATGAATAGGCGTTTCCCGGTTCCGGATCATTGTGTTCGGCTCGGCGAAGCAAGCGGCAGCTAGTTTGCGATGCAAACACCGTGCCATGTCCGGGTGGAGGCCGGTTTGCAGGCGGTTTGGCCAGCCGCGAGGGCGGCCGGTGCCTACTCCCTGTTCCGGTGAGCTAGAGGGAGATTAAGCCCAGCATCCCCCGAGGTTTTGCTGCCCGCGGTGCGCCTCAGCGGTCTGGGGAGGCTCCGCATGTGGATCGGCCGGTCGGGTCGCAATTCGGCGATGCCGATCGCGGCGGAGGCGCGACGAACGGCGCCGTTAAGATGCGCGCACCGCATAGTGATGCAAACGAAACGGCTGCTTTCAAACTTCAGTGTATATGTCTCACCGCTCTGGCACGTAGCGTCACCGTGCCTGTCCGTGAGAACTTAGATATTGAGGTCACGGCGTCGGAGCTGGCGGCGAGTCGCTATGTTGCCCGCATCCGGGTTGGCGATCTCATAGGTGAGCATTGTAGAATTTGCCGAGGTTTCAAGCATGCCAACCAGAGATGTTGCGGTCGATTTCCCGAAATCCCGTGGACTAAGTCACATTCATGCAAGCGCTTCCAGCAGAGGCATGAATGCCGCTATCCCGGCGGATGCAGTCAGCGTAAAGGTCGCAAGCCTTGGCATTACCTCTTTGGCGGATTCACTTGTGGATACCGTCATCCACACCCTGCCGAGGCCAGGCGACCAGGGGACGCGGGAGCGGCCGCTCAACGAATCTCGCGAGAGCGCCGTGGCCGTCGTGGTGGCGGTACTGGAGAGGCTCGGCGGGACAACACGGAAGAAGGGTCTCCTACCGTTTCATCATGCCGTTTCTCAGCAGTTGCTGCAGATGGCGGGTGATTTGGCGGAACGCAAATAGCAAAAACGGGCTCCCTCAAGGAGCCCGCTGCGGCGGCGGCATCCTGCGCAGAAAGGCGGCGGCTACAAAATAGCCGCCGCCTTTGCTACATCATCGACCCCGTTACCATTGAATCTGAGAGCCAACTCCAAGCAACTGGGATTGCACGTAGTTGTGGTCGGTGCCGGCGTCACCTGTCGCGAAGTCAAATCCGCTCTGCTTGCGCCAGCCGTACAGATAGTCGACGAAGAGGTTCACGCCAGGCACCAAGGTATAGGTTCCGCCTGCCGCGACACCGGTATTTTGCTGCTGGCCGCTGGTCAGGCCATTTGCGTTGATCGTTGCGGTGCTGCCGGCATCGATCCCGCCGGGTAGATCGCCTGTCGTGTTGAAGCGGAAGAAGCTCGCGCCGAACACGGCCGGTCCCAGGGTGTATTGGGCGCCGGCAAGCCAGCCGGCCGCGTTACTGCCACCCTGAGGTTCAAGCTGGAAGGTATCGCCATCGACCTGATTGAATGCGCCATAGACGGAGTTGCCACCGATGGTGAGGCCCGCGTAGCTCAGCGTCAAACCTCCGGAGACGATATTAAGATTGTGGTAGTTGGTCGCCGTCGTGAAAGGCTGAGCGGCACCCGTAAAGTTGGCTTGGCCGGCCGATATGTAGTCCACACCAGCCTGGATGCCGACCGGACCGAATGTCTTCGTGTATTGTGCGCCGACATCGATCAGGTTGCGCGGCTGACCACCGACGATCGGCGTTGGTGAAGAGGTTACGACGGGGCCGACGTTCTCTGGCACATGATTGGGCTCGAAGCCGACACCGAATTGGAAGCCTTCGATACTGGGCGACAAGTAGACGATCTTGTTCGTGGTCTGGCTGAAGGCGGCGCCACTATCCGGGAAGGGATAGACCGGGTTGGCGGGGCCGGGAACGAGTCCCTCAATGTCGCCGTTCCAGCCACCATCATTGAAGCCTTCGAAGGTGCCGGTTTCGAAAATCACGGTCGGCCCGTTTTCCTGACCGAAGCTAACCTGACCGAGTTGCGGCAAACCAAGGTAGCCATAGGCCTGGAAGACGTAGAGCGTCTCGTTGTTGGCGCTTGTACTGGCGCCATTATTCGCGCCGTTGATGCGGATTTCAGCCGCGGCGCCGTAATGCAGGCCGTTGGCGGCAACGCCGTCGAAACCAGGATAAAGGCGCATATAGCCAAGGAACCCTGTCGTGCTCGTCTTGGTGCCGTCAGGAAGGCTATCGACTGACGACCCCTCGACGCCAGCATACCAATTGACACGCCCGTTCAACCGAACCGTGACAGTGCCGGGAGCCGCGCTTTCCGACGTGCTCTGCGCCAAGGCTGGGTTGAGGCTTGCAATGCCGGCAACACCGCTGACGGCAGCAGCGCAGGCCAAAAGTAATCTACGCATCGAGACCTCCTCGTTCCGCCGCAATTGATGTTCGCCACGAGCCGTCAAGGCTCCTCAACACGACTCGGCATAACGAGTTGATTAAGGCCGCTATCGCTTAGTCGCTTCACGCAACCGGGAGCAACAACACGAGCGGAATAGATTATGTTAGAAATGTGTATGAATGGTGCCGTTCAATATTTCGCGAGGACCGACCGTTTTGGCTTGTCTGGTATCTCTGGAAAGCATGTGTCCCAGACGGGAATGGATGCAAACTATTGTCAGGCTCCAGAAATAATCGGTTACGATTACTCTGTTAACGTGCTCAACGGATAGAGATTTCCCGTTGAAGGCGCAGGATAAAATCGAACAGGAAAAGCGTCGCTATGGCTGATGCTGTCTCCCTCGCCGGATGGCGATGGTTGCGATGCTACGATGCTGGTCTCGGAGACTATGCGTGCGATTTATGCGGAGCTGAGATTGGGGGCATTCTTCACCACGTGCGACATGACGATTATCCGGATGGCCTGTTAGTTGGTCCAAAGTGCGGCAGGATTGTGCTGGGCACGGAGGATGCGGATCTCGCTGAGGCGTCGGAGCGGGTTGCTCAAGAGCGAGCTTCCCGCCGGCGTCTGGTCAGAAATGAGCACATTAAAAAGCTTGCTTGGTCGTTCACGCTCAACGGGCACGAGACCGCGAAGCTTGGATCGACAAGGGTCGTCATCAGCCAGTCCGCGTCACGGGCCTGGGCCATAGCCGTGATTCAAGAACCGTCAGGCACCCTGACGATCCCGCGCGAAACCTATGATGCGAGAGAAGATGCCATGACGGCGGGGGCCATTCTTCTCGTCGACAAATGGATGTCTCACGAATATGGCGATCAGGGTGGCGCGGTCGCCAGTCTCCGGACCAAGATGAGTCATCTCGAACATATGCCGTCCGCCGATCGAGGCGTAGACGCCACAGGTTGGGCTTAATCCCTAGGCTCGGCGTTTAGCAGGCGTGGCGATGGCGCGGGCTGCCACGTGAATTCCGAACCTATGCCCGCCTCTCAGACCCACACTGTTCGACTGAACGGTCGATTGGAGTCGGGAGTGCGTCCGGAGCGACCGCTGCGGGCGCTTCACGCCGCGTGGCTCTGGCGGCTAGGATGCAGCAGACGCGAACCGACGAGGGGACGACCATGGGTTTACCCGGCATTCCTGGTCTGCGGGGCACAGACCACATCGGCTTTACCGTCCCCGATCTTGAGGAGGCGGTCGCCTTCTTTCGCGATGTCATCGGCTGCGAGGTGTTCTACTCGCTTGGCCCGCAAGGGGATGCCAAGGGCACCCGGATGCGCGACAAGCTCGGGGTCGATCCGCGGGCGCGCATCCGAGACATCCGTCTGGTGCGGTGTAAAAACGGGGCTAACTTCGAGATCTTCCAGTATGAGGTGGACGATCAAAGCCGAACCCAACCCCGGAATAGCGACATAGGCGGCCACCATCTCGCCTTCTACGTCGACGATATCGTCTCGGCCACCGCCTATCTGCGCGAGAAAGGCGTGCGCACCCTGGACGAGCCAGAATTCAAGACCGAAGGACCGAGTGGCGGCGAAGCCTGGGTTTATTTCCTTTCGCCCTGGGGAATGCAGATGGAGTTGGTGAGCTTTCCCCGGGGAAAGCGCTACGAGGCGGACTTCTCCGGCCGGCTCTGGGACCCGCGAGCCGATTGACGCCAGGGTAAACGATCGGGCCTCAAGATCCGCTGCTGCTGCGGCTTCTCGGCCCCAGGGCGCATCATCGCTTGTCGATGCGCCTGCCACGTGAACTAATCATGGCCGCCACCCGTAGCTCCGGAGCGATTGGACGGGGCGCGTTCAGTTCAGGAGGTTTGGTCATGCCTGGAAGGCCGCCCCGCATACCGAGTGATCCGAGGCAGTACCAGGAGGCGCTTTCGACCTTGGAGAATGAGGGAGGTGCCCTGTCCCACCCCATGCCTCAAACGGCGAGCCTGGGGGAGACCAAGGCCGAGACCTTGCCGCTCACGAATGTCGAACTGGTGCAACTTCGGATCCGGGTGATCGCGCTGGAGAATCTTGTGATCACTTTGCTTGCCGAAGCATCCGACCGCCAGCTCGCTCTTGCGCGCGAGATGGCGGCCTATATTTCGCCGAGGCCTGGGTTCACCCATCACCCCCTGACGATCACGGCCGCCGCGCATATGGTCGGCATGGTCGAGCGCGTTTCCCGTTTTCGCGGCGGCGAGTCAACGTAGCGGCGACGATACCAGCTCCGCGAGGTAGGCCCCGGCTTCTTTCCAATCGGCTTCACCGGCGGATAGCCCGATATAGCAATCAGGCCGGACGATGAGGATGAGTTTCGGGTCCGGTGGTATCCGAACCGTGGCTTCCAGTAAGTCGGGATAACGCTCGGTTAGCGCCGCACCCTTTTCCCTATCGGCGGCGAACAAGACAAAGCGTGGAGTGTCGCCGGTGCCGGGCGCCGGCCCATCATAGACTGCTGGGTCGAGCCGAGAGCCCGCTGCGAATTCGTTCCCCGCATGCCACGTTTTCGTGGAAAGCGGACTATTCTCGTAGGCAATCTCGATTTCCGTCATCGTCACGGCAAGCTTGTCCCGGACGCCGTGGAACCCGAATACGAAGCGCAGCACGGCGTTGCGGATAGCTTGAGCCGCGGGGTTATGAAGCGTCGCCATTTCGGTCAGACGGGTTGCATTACGCAGTACCATCTCACCCACCGCATTGCGCTCGGGGCTGTAGCTGTTGAGCAGGGCAGGGGACGCGGCCCCTTTCATCACCATTGCGAGCTTCCAGGATAGGTTGATCGCGTCTTGCATTCCCGTGTTCATGCCCTGGCCGCCAGCGGGGCTGTGGATATGCGCGGCGTCGCCTGCCAGGAATATGCGTCCTTGACTGTAGTGGGTGACCTTCCGCTCGTTGACGAGGAAGTTGGAAAGCCAGACGGGATCGAAGGCCCGAAAGCCGCCGCCGGCGCGCTGGTCGCAGAGACGCTGGATATCCTCGAGCGTCGGGTCTGGCCTTGGGTGGCGGGGGTCCGACTTGCCGACTGTCGCCACAACGCGGGCGCGGCCGCCTGGGATCGGGAAAATTGTGAGGACACCGTCGCGGTGCAGGTAGACGGCGATCTCGTCAGTGGGTGGGGAGCCGGGCCCGTCGAGACGAACGTCGCCGAGGACCCAGTCGTCGCCCTGAGGCTGCCCGCTAAATGCGATGCCTGCGCCGTGTCGGACGGCGCTGTGAGCACCATCGCAGCCGATCAGCCACGACACCTTAACGGTCTCATCGCTTCCGTCCGCATGTCGGACATGGGCTTCGACCGCGCTTGCCTCTTCCGAAAATCCGACCAGTTCCAGCTCGCGCTCGACCTCGACGCCGAGGGTGGCGAGATGCGCGCCCATTAGCCGCTCGGTATCCCGCTGCGGAATCATCAGGGCATAATTGTAGTGGCTGGCGACATCATCGAGACGCGTTTGTCCGAGCAAGCTTCCGCCGCTGCGGATTGAGGCGCCGTGGGCTCGAAAACCCGCTTCCAGGAAGTGCGGCGTGCATCCCATGCGGTCGATCAATTCGAGCGTTCTGCTCCACAGGACCAGCGCCTTCGAGGTCTCGGTGGGGTGGGATGCCTTGTCGATGATCCTGACCCCGACGCCGTAGCGGGCAAGCTCCGCCGCCATGGTAAGGCCGACCGGTCCGGCGCCAACGACGAGAACGTCAGCCATTTAATGTCTCCCCTTTTAAATTCAGCAATCGGGGCAGAGGTATTAGGTGGAGGCACCCAAGCGGCAACCTCCACCAGATCCGACTGCAAGTGTCACACGAGAACTGGCCGAAGAGGGAAAATCAATCGATCTGGTTATCGTTAGTAGTCGAATCTGCGGCGCAGATCGGTGGGCTCAGCTTTTGAGGAACGCCAGTAGATCGGCGTTGATCGTTTCCGCTTCGGTCGTGGGCATGCCATGCGGGAAGCCCTTATAGGTCTTCAGCGTTCCGTTCTTCAGAAGTTTGGCGGTCAAAGGCCCCGCCGCGGCATAAGGCACGATCTGGTCGTCCTCGCTGTGCATAACCAATACCGGGATGGTGATCTTCTTGAGATCTTCGGTGAAATCGGTCTGGGAAAAGGCGACGATGCCATCATAATGCGCCTTGGCTCCGCCGGTCATGCCTTGGCGCCACCAATTCTGGACGACGGCCTCAGAGGTCTTCGCGCCCGGCCGGTTGTAGCCGTAGAAAGGCCCTACCGGCAGATCACGATAGAATTGGGAGCGATTGGCGGCGAGTTGTGCCTGCAGGCCGTCAAACACTTCCTTCGGCAGGCCGAGTGGACTGGCCGGCGTCTTTACCATCAGCGGGGGCACGGCGCTGATGAGCGCTGCCTTGACCGTCCGGCTTTCACCGTGCCGTCCCAGATAGCGCGCCACCTCGCCGCCGCCGGTGGAATGGCCGACATGGATGGCGTTCTTCAGATCAAGATGGGTCGTCAGTGCCGCCAGATCATCGGCGTAGTGGTCCATATCGTGGCCGTCAGCGGTTTGGGTCGAGCGACCATGGCCGCGGCGATCATGGGCGATGACGCGATAGCCTTGATGCAGGAAAAACAGCAGCTGGGCGTCCCAATCATCGGCCGATAGCGGCCAGCCATGACTGAACACGATCGGCTGGCCCGAACCCCAGTCCTTGTAGAAGATTTCCGTGCCGTCCTTAGTGGTGATGCTGGGCATGTGAACTCCTGTCAAAGCATGGTTGCCGTAGAAACTAGAGCACGTTGGAGCGATCGTCGCCGATGACTTTCTCGCAGCGATTTTCTCGTAAGCGTAAAGCGTGCTTTCGCGGTCGCCCGCGCGAGCGGTTTGCTCAGGCGGCAAGCGGCGCGTTTTTGTCGAGAATCCGGAGGATTTCGTCACGGCTTTGATCGGGCACTTCAAGTAGCGCTCGCTGGATACCCGCATCACGATAGGCGGCAAGTGTCGCCGGGTCACTCGGTGCGCGAAATACCGTGGTCGACAATGTCGAGAAATCTCGGTCGGCCGCTAGTGCAGCTTTGCGTAGGCGCTCGACGGCTTTGTGCGGATCGAAATCGTCCCCAGCGCGCGGAAACCAGCCATCGCAGTATTCTACAATTCGCTTCAGCGTGTGATCGGTTTCCCCGCCCAGAAGGATTGGTGGATGCGGGCGCTGCTGCGGTTTTGGGTAACTCCAGATTGGATCGAAGTTCACCATCTCGCCGTGATAGGATGCCTCTTCCTGTGTCCATATCGCCTTCATGGCGAGAACGCGTTCCCGCATGAGCTTGAAGCGCGTGTCGTAGCGGGCGCCATGATTCTCCATCTCGTCGACATTCCAGCCGCCACCAATTCCAAAGATGAAGCGCCCATTGGAAAACCGGTCGAGGCTGGCTATGGTTTTGGCAAGGACGATAGGGTCGTGCTGCGGCACCAAACAGACGCCGGTGCCGAGTAGGAGCTTCGTAGTGGCGGCCGCGGCAAAAGACAGGGCGATAAATGGATCATGCGTATGTATGTAGCGCTTGGGAATATCTCCGCCGCCAGGGAACGGCGTGCGGCGGCTGACCGGAATGTGTGTATGCTCGCATAGGAACAAAGATTCGTAGCCGCGTATTTCGAGCGCCTGCGCCAACTCTATTATATCGATACCGTAATCGGTGGGGAAATAGAAAACACCGACGCGCATCGTGGTTTCCTCCTTGTGAGAAGCCTCAGTATGGCTGGCCTAGCGCCTCCTGGCTATACGCGGATCGGAACTAGGCGGTCGAGGACAAGTCGCCCCACTGCGTCACCCGCTCGATCCGGACGGCGATGACCGGGAGATGTTCAATTCGCATCGGGCCGAGCTGCGGATATCTGCGTCGGAGCAGCGCCTGCGCGTCGTCGTGTTCCACTCCATGGTTCAAAATTTCCGCCTGGCCGCGCATCATGATCCAGGCGAGGTGACTCCAGGTCTCGTCATAGCGATCGACGACGATGGCGACCGTTGGGTTTTCAGCGATGTTGCGCAGACGTTTCACGGGTCTGTCGTTCCGCTTCGGCTTCTCGTCTATGGTGATGTACAAGCTGGCGCCAGCCACCGCAAAGCATACGGGAACAACATGCGGCGCTCCGTCGCGGTCGGCCGTCGCGAGACGCCCGACGGGATGAGCGGCCAGGAAGCGCAGTTGGCTCGCCGACAACATGGCTACGCCTCCAGAAGAACGCCGAATTTAGCGCGAACGCGTGCTCATGCCAATTAAGTTAAGATTCCAGGTTAGGAACAGGTCAAAATAGGCTAGGTTTAATCGTTCGACACGCAATAGCCTTCCCGCTAAGCTTCCAGGCTTAGCTGCGATAAGAGCTTGCCGCGCTTATGGACGAAATCTGGCTCCTATTGCTCCATGTCCGCGCCGATGTGACCCTGGCGGTCGGCTCGCTGATCACCGTCATCGTCACGCTCCATATTTTGCTGCGAAAGCGAGAGGTGGCGTCAGCGGTCGGATGGATCGGGCTTGTCTGGTTCGCGCCATTCCTCGGCGCCATCACCTATTTGATGTTTGGCATCAACCGCGTGAAGCGTCGCGCTCGTCAGGCGCGTCCGCAGGACGATAGCCCCGACGATCAGCCCTCGCACGCGCTTGTGGGCGCTGGCAGCAATCTGGCCCCTTTGGAGCGTGGCATTGGACGCATTACCGGTCGCCCATTGATGGCGGGAACCACAACATCGATCTATCATGACGGTGATGAGGCCTATCCCCTGATGCTGGCGGCAATCGATGCGGCAAAACGCAGCGTGAGCATGTCATCTTATATCTTCCGCGACGATCTCTGGGGCGGGCGATTCATCGAAGCCCTGGTTGCAGCCAAGCGGCGCGGTGTCACGGTTCGCGTGCTGATCGATGGAATCGGAGGCGGCTGGCTGTTGTCGCGCGCCTATCATCGGCTGCGACGCGCAGGTGTGACGTCGGCCCGGTTTATGCATTCGCTGCTGCCCTGGCGGATGCCATTCATCAACCTGCGCTCGCACAAAAAGATACTTGTTGTCGATGGGTCAGTGGGGTTCACGGGCGGGTTGAATGTGGGGGACGAGAACGTTCTTGCTACTCATCCGAAGGCACCGGTGCAGGATCTGCATTTCCGGTTCGAGGGGCCGATTGTCTCGCAGCTTGCCGATGCCTTCGTACGAGACTGGGCTTTCGTCGCGAATGAGGTTCTGGACGAGGGTGACCTCTCGCCGGGCATGCCTCAGTCCGAAGGATCATTGGCTCGGGTCATTGATTCCGGGCCGGATGAGGACCTCGAAAAGGTAGAGTTCGCGGTGCTTCAGGCGGTCGCCTGTGCCCATGAAAGCATTGCCGTAATGAGCCCGTATTTTCTGCCGGACGAGGCGCTCATTACAGCCTTGGTTCTCGCCGCGATGCGCGGGGTGGAGATAGACATTGTCATTCCGGAAAAGAGCAACCACGCGTTGGTGGACTGGGGGACGCGCGCGAATGTCGGGCCGCTACTGACTGAAGGGGTACGCATCTGGCAGAGCCCGTCACCGTTTCACCACTCCAAGGTCATGGTCGTCGATAAGCAGTGGTGTCTGATCGGTAGCTGCAATTGGGACATCCGTTCATTTCGGCTGAACTTCGAACTCTGTGTTGAAGTCTATGATCGGGGTCTGGCGAAGTTGCTCAGCACCGGTATGTTGGGGTGCCGTGGCAAGCCGCTCATGGAGGCGGATTTGGCTGCCCGTTCATTGCTCGTGCAGATCCGAGATGCCGGTGCGCGACTGATGTTGCCGTATCTGTGAGCGGAATCTATAAGTCTCCGCCGCTCGTGACCCTGGGGCGGCTGCCTGGCTCAATCGCATTCTTTCGTCGAGAGGACAGCCTACGGAAACGCTGGCTGTTGCAAACCGCTGACTAATCCCATTTGGTGCAAGTAATGATCAAGCTCATCAGCTGGAACTTGCTCCGCCTCACCGGAGCCTCGCTCGACGATGTTGTTCGGCTGATCCAGCGGGAGCAGCCGGACGTTTTGCTGATGCAGGAAGCCACTGAACAGATGGATGGGCTGGTGGCGAGGGTCGGCGGCCAGTATCTGCGCAGCCCGATGCCGGGCCGCCCGCATGGTCTCGCGGTGTGGAGCGCTTTGCCACTCCTTCGCCGGCCTAGAGTGCTGAAACTTCCATCAGGCGCAATATTCGAGCGCGTTAGCCAAATCATCGAGCTTGGAGACTTCGCCGTCGCGAATGTGCACCTTTCGCACGGGCAGGTTCTCAATCGCCGGCAGCTTCGTTCCATCGCGAAGATTCTTCCCTTTCGGGCGGCGCTGGTGGGTGATTACAATCTTATTGGCCCGGCATTACTGCCCGATTTCCGTGACGTCGGTCCTCGCGAGCCGACGCATATGGCGGGCGACATGGTGCCTGTGCGGCTCGATCGCTGTCTTGTGCGGGGCCTCGCGTGTTCGGAAGCCAGGGCTCTCTTGAAAGGAACCTCGGACCATCGTCCGATCGTGGTCAAGCTGAAGCTTGCCGCGGATCTGCATGCGACAGCGGCGGATAGCGGCGTTTGGCGCCTCGCTCGCTCGGTTCCATAATACCTGCAAGGGTGGCGCGCCCGACGCGGCGCTCCGAGCTGGAGAGGAGACCTTATGAAGCCCGTCGTCATAGCCGTTGCCATTACAGGCTCGGTGCCGCGTAAGAAGGACAATCCGGCGATTCCCACAACTCCTGCGGAGCAGGTCGAAAGCACTCACGAGGCCTTCGAGGCTGGCGCCTCCCTAGTTCACATCCACGTCCGCAATCCCGACGAGAGCTCATCCAGCGATCCGGCACTCTTCGCCCAGGTGCAGGAAGGTGTGCGCAAGCACTGCCCGGGCATGATCGTGCAGTTCTCGACGGGCGGCCGGGGCCGTGATCCTGCGGCGCGCGGTAATGCGCTGGAATTGAGGCCGGACATGGCTTCGCTTTCGACCGGCTCGGTCAACTTCCCAACGATCGTGTATGAGAACTCGGCCACGCTGGTTGCCGATCTGGCGACCAAGATGAAGACCTTTGGCGTGCGGCCGGAGATCGAGATCTTCGATCTTAGCCACCTGCATGGAGCCAAGCGCCTGGTCGAGGCGGGACTCATGGATGAGCGACCGCATGTGCAAATCGTCATGGGCGTGAAGAACGCCTTGCCGGCGGAGGAGCATTTGCTGGACCTCATGCTCGGTGAGTTGCGGCGGGTGCTGCCCAAAGCGACTTGGACGGCCGCCGGCATCGGCGTGAACCAGAAACATGTCATGGACTGGGTGCTGGCACGCGGCGGCGACGGTGTGCGCACGGGGCTGGAAGACAATATCCGGATCAGCCGCGAGCGCTTGGCCACGAGCAATGCCGAGTTGGTCAGGCACGCTGTCGAGGCCATCGCGCGCTCCGGCTCCCGTCCAGCGACGGCCGCCGAGGCGCGCTCAGCCCTGGGGCTCGCTGGCGCTTAGGTCCGAATCGCGCTTGGCGACGCTCTGGCGGTAAAAGCTAACGCGCGATTGACATAACTGGGCCGTTCGCGCGCGACCAGCATGCCGCCCGTGGCTTCCTCTCGGATGTGCCTATGGGCATGGTGAGCGGCGCGCTGAGGATGCGGCAGGGTGCGGGGTGTCACTATGGACTTTCTCCCGACCGAGGAGCAGGCGGCCATCCGCGAGATGGCGCTTGGCTTCGCAACCAAGGAACTGGCGCCCTTTGCCGTCGAGTGGGATCAGACAAAGCATTTCCCGGTCGATACCCTTCGGAAGGCCGGGGCGCTTGGGTTTGGCGGTATCTATGTCCGCGACGATTTCGGCGGGTCTGGCCTTAGCCGGCTGGACGCAACTCTAATCTTCGAGGCACTCGCTACCGGCTGCCCGGCGATCGCTGCCTATGTCTCCATCCAGAATATGTGCGCTTGGATGATCGACCAATTCGGCTCGGAGGCGCAGCGGCGGCAGTGGCTTCCAGGCCTTACGGCGATGGAGCTTTTGGCGAGCTACTGCCTGACGGAGCCAGGTGCCGGTTCGGACGCGGCGGCCTTGAGGAGCCGGGCTGTATTGGACGGCGAGCACTATGTGTTGGACGGGCAGAAGCAGTTCATCTCCGGCGCCGGCACCAGCGACGTCTATATCGTGATGGCGCGGACGGGTGCGGATGGGCCACGCGGCATCTCGGCTCTCATCGTCGAGAAGGACACGCCCGGTCTCTCGTTCGGTGTCAACGAGAAGAAGATGGGCTGGAACGCCCAGCCGACTCGCGCGGTGATTCTGGAGGGTGTTCGGGTGCCGGTGGCCAATAGATTGGGCGCCGAGGGCAAAGGCTTCGGCATCGCCATGGCTGGGCTGGACGGCGGCCGTCTCAACATCGCGGCTTGTTCGCTCGGCGGTGCTAAAGCGGCGTTAGAGCGGTCGATTGCCTATATGGCGGAGCGGAAAGCCTTTGGGCAGGCTCTGGTCGAGTTCCAGGCTCTACAGTTCCGGCTGGCCGATATGGCGACTGAACTCGAGGCCGCACGCACCTTCCTCTGGCGCGCGGCGGCCGCGCTTGATGCGAAGGCACCCGACGCGACTAAGCTCTGCGCCATGGCGAAGCGTTTTGTCACCGACATCAGCTTCGATGTGGCGAATCAGGCGCTGCAGTTGCATGGCGGATACGGGTATCTCAGCGACTACGGCATCGAGAAGATCGTGCGTGACCTGCGGGTTCATCAGATACTCGAGGGAACCAATGAGATCATGCAGGTGATCGTGGCGCGGTCGCTGCTCGGCCACGGCTGAACGGCCAAGGCGAAGCCTGCGCGCTCGACGAGGGAGGAGACGGCATGGCCACGACGATCGGTTTCATTGGTCTGGGCAATATGGGCGGCCCCATGGCGGCCAACCTCGTAAAGGCTGGGTACGAGGTGGCGGGCTTCGATCTTGCGCCCGCGTGCTGCGCCGCAGCGCAAGCTCAGGGCATCCGGATTGTCGCAACGGTGGCCAATGCCGTGGCCGATGCTGAGGCTGTCGTCACCATGCTGCCCGCGGGGCAGCATGTGATCACCGTTTGGACCGCGCTCGCCGATTTGGTGAAGTCCAGCACGCTCCTGATCGATTGCTCGACGATCGATGTGGCAAGCGCGCGCAAGGCACATGGCATTCTCGCCGGGAAGGAATGCCTGACGCTGGACGCCCCCGTTTCGGGTGGAACCGGTGGGGCCAAGGCCGGCACGCTGACCTTCATGGCCGGAGGGTCGGCTGAGGCTTGCGCAAAGGCGGAACCTATCCTCCGGAGCATGGGCAAGCGTATCGTGCGTTGTGGTGAGGCCGGGGCGGGGCAGGCCGCCAAGATCTGCAACAACATGATCCTCGGCGTGTCCATGGCTGGGGTCTGCGAGGCCTTCGTGCTGGCGGAGCAACTTGGCCTGTCCCATCAGGCGCTATTCGAGGTTGCGTCCACATCCTCGGGCCAATGCTGGGCGCTGACCACGAATTGCCCCGTGCCCGGTCCGGTGCCGAACTCGCCGGCTAATAACGACTTCAAGCCGGGCTTCTCTGCCGCGCTGATGCTGAAGGACCTGAAACTTGCCCAGGAGGCATCGCTTTCGAGTGGTGCCTCCACGCCGCTGGGCGCCCAGGCCGCGCAGCTTTATGGGTTGTTCGAGAAGCTGGGGCATGGCGGGGAGGATTTCTCCGCAATCATTCACCTCCTGCGTGGCCAGCTTTCGGAAAAGAGGAACTGAGATGACCTATGAAACGATCCTCGTCGAGACCATCGGCCGCGTCGCGCTCATTACGCTGAACCGCCCGAAGGCACTCAACGCGCTCAATAGCCAATTGATGAAAGAGTTGATCGCGGCGGTTTCCGCGATGGATACCGATAACGGAATCGGCTGCATTGTTCTGACTGGATCGGAGCGGGCCTTCGCGGCGGGCGCCGACATCAAGGAGATGCAGGACAAGACCTACGGGGAGATGTATGCGGGGGACTGGTTCGGCGAGTGGGAGCGTTTCGCGGCGGTTCGCAAGCCGATCATCGCTGCGGTGGCGGGCCACGCGTTGGGTGGCGGCTGCGAACTCGCCATGATGTGCGATTTCATCCTGGCTGCGGATACCGCCAAATTCGGCCAGCCGGAGATCAGGCTCGGCATCATGCCCGGCATGGGCGGCAGCCAGCGCCTCACGCGTTTTGTCGGCAAGTCGAAGGCCATGGAGATGTGCCTAACGGGCCGGGTGATGGATGCCGAGGAGGCTGAGCGCTCCGGCCTGGTCTCGCGCATTATCCCGGCCGCCGATCTGGTCGCGGAGGCGGTGAAGACGGCAGAGACGATCGCGGGCATGTCGCTGCCGGGCGTGATGATGACCAAGGAAACGATTAACCGCTCCTACGAGGTGACGCTGGCCGAGGGCCTGCGCTTCGAGCGGCGCCTGTTCCATTCGATGTTCGCGACGGCCGACCAGAAGGAGGGCATGGCGGCTTTCGTGGAAAAGCGTAAGGCGAATTTCGGCAACCGCTGACTGTCGGCCAGGACATGGGAGAATCGCGAAGCCGTGGGTTGGCGGCTGATGCGAGCTGGTACTTGATGTCGATCATGCAAGTTTGGTTCTCAGGCGCGCGAATTACGACCCCGGCTGCCTAGCCAGTCCGGCGCATGCGCGCTGAGGTTCGGCAGCCGGGCGTTTCGCCCTCGTCCGAAACCAAGTTGCAGGTTCTCCCATGTTGTTCATGCCCGAAGAGTCCGCGTGCCGAGCGGTGAGTTACGAGATGCTGGCCGATGCCGAGCCTGGGCTATTGCCTCGCGCTCTCGCCCCTTTCGCTCGGCGGAATCTCATCCCCGACCGCGTGCAGGCTTGCCGGGATGGCGAGCTTGTGAGGTTGGAGATCGCGATGGATGCGATGCCGCTGACAATGCTGCACCTGGTCGAGGGTAATTTGCGCCAGATTGTGGGCGTGCAATGCGTCGCGGTCATCTGTGCGGGGCTTAGTATCCGGCCATAAAGCTTAGGTTATGCCTTCTTGTCCTCGTCTTGAGTGAATACCCTGAGGCGTATGCCAGCGTGCGGGGCTATTCTCGCCGTAAGGCGGCGGGTCCGGCTAGTGTCTAGCTTCGTCCCAGACCGGCGTGCCGTCACGGGAACCGAAGATGAAAAACGAGCCGTTGCCGCAGCTCCACATCCCGGAACCGCTTCACCGACCCGGAGACAGGCCGGATTTCGGCTATCTCAACATTCCCGAGCCCGCTGACACGGCTTGTCCAGATCCGCTGGTGCGGCCTTCCGAAATCCGCGACTTGGCGTTCAGCCTCATTCGGGTGCTGGACGCGGATGGCATTGCTACGGGGGCGTGGAATCCGAAACTCCTGCCCGAGCTGCTGCGCCGGGCACTCGCCGCGATTTTGCTGACGCGGGCCTATGACGACCGCATGTATCGCGGACAGCGCCAGGGCAAGACGTCATTCTACATGAAATGCACGGGGGAGGAGGCGATTGCCGTCGGACAGGCGTTTGCCTTGTCGCGTGACGACATGCTTTTTCCTACTTACCGGCAACAAGGGCTATTGATCGCGCGAGACTGGTCTCTCGTCGACATGATGTGCCAAGTCTATTCCAACTCCCGCGACCGGCTGAAGGGCAGGCAGATGCCGGTCTTTTACTCAAGCAAGGAAGCCGGCTTTTTCTCGATCTCGGGCAACCTTGGCACGCAGTTCAGTCAAGCCGTCGGCTGGGCCATGGCTGCGGCTTACAAGCATGACAACCGCATCGCCGCCGCCTGGATCGGCGAGGGTGCGACGGCGGAGCCGGATTTTCACCACGCGCTGACCTTTGCCTCGATCTTCAAAGCGCCCGTCATCCTCAACGTCGTCAATAATCAATGGGCGATTTCCAGCTTTTCCGGAATCGCCGGTGCCGAGCAGACGACCTTCGCCGCGCGTGCCTTGGGATTTGGTATTCCTGCGCTCCGGGTCGATGGCAATGATCTCCTTGCGGTCTATGCGGTAACGCGTTGGGCTGCCGACCGCGCGCGCAGCAATGGCGGCCCGACGCTGATCGAATTGTTCAGCTATCGGGCGGACGCACATTCGAGCTCGGACGATCCGAGCAAATACAGGCCCAAGGGCGAGGCCGATATCTGGCCGCTCGGCGACCCGATGCTGCGGCTGAAACAGCATCTTATTCGACTGGGTGAATGGAGCGAGGCACGGCACAGCGTGGCTGAGGCGGAGGCGACTGAACGTGTACGCGCGGCGGATCGCGAGGCACAGTCTTATGGCACGCTGAGCGATGGTCCTGGTCACAGTCCCGGCACCATGTTTGAGGATGTTTTCAAAGAAATGCCATTGCACCTCAGGCGTCAGCGGCAGCAGGCGGGGTATTGATCGTGGCAGCGATGACGATGGTGCAGGCGATCAACTCCGCGCTGGATATCTGTCTTACGCGCGATCCGGATGTCGTGATCTTCGGCGAGGATGTCGGCTATTTCGGTGGCGTCTTTCGTTGCACCGAGGGGCTGCAACGCAAGCATGGCCGGACACGGACCTTCGACACGCCGATCGCGGAGGGCGGTATCCTCGCTGTGGCCGTCGGCATGGGCGCCTATGGCCTGCGGCCTGTGGTCGAGATTCAATTCGCCGATTACATTTACCCGGCCACCGATCAGCTGATTTCGGAAGCGGCGCGGCTGCGGCATCGCTCCGGTGGGGAGTTTTCAGCGCCTATCACTGTGCGCACACCATGCGGCGGCGGGATTTACGGCGGACAGACCCATAGCCAGAGCCCGGAGGCGATCTTCACCCATGTCTGCGGGATCAAGACCGTCATGCCCTCCAATCCTTATGACGCGAAAGGCCTGCTGATCAGTGCCATCGAGGATGACGACCCGGTTATCTTCTTCGAGCCCAAGCGATTGTATAACGGCCCGTTCGACGGGCATCACAATAGGCCCGTCACTTCCTGGACTAACCACCCGCTCGGCGAGGTGCCGGCCGAGTATTATCGCGTCGAGCTCGGCAAGGCCTCGACGGCGCGGCAGGGATCGACTGTCACCGTTCTGGCATACGGCACCATGGTGCATGTCGCTTTGGCTGCTGTCGAGGAAAGCGGGGTTGACGCGGAGATCCTCGATCTGCGGACGCTCGTGCCGCTCGATCTGGATGCGATCGTCGAATCCGTGCGTAAGACCGGCCGCTGCGTTATCGTCCATGAGGCGACGCTGACAGGCGGTTTCGGAGCGGAATTGGCGGCCCTGGTGCAGGAGCACTGCTTTTACTCGCTGTACGCCCCGATTCTGCGTGTTGCGGGCTGGGACACGCCGTATCCGCATGCCTTGGAGTGGAGCTATTTCCCCGGCCCGGCGCGCGTGGCCGATGCCCTTCGCCAAGTGATGGAGGCGTCCTAGATGGGCCGCTACGTTTTCAAGCTTCCCGACATCGGCGAGGGCATGGCGGAGGCCGAGATTGGCGACTGGTATGTCTCGGTTGGAAGCGTGGTGCGGGAGGATCAACCGCTCGTCGATATACTGACCGACAAGGCGACGGTTGAGATCACCTCGCCGGTAAGCGGAACGGTGTTAGCCCTCAACGGTGCGAAAGGCGACAAGCGGCCGATCGGCTCCGAACTTGTCGTACTGGAGGTCAGGGGTGCGACGGAGAACGACATCGACTCCCCTGTCCCGCCTGTGACTGCGCAAGCGCCGCCAGCGATTGAGAGTTGCGAGGAACCCAAACCCGCTCCTGTCGCAGATGCGTCAGGAGCGATCGGCCCCGGGCGCGCGGATGAGGCGCCCCAGGCATCTCCTGCTGTGCGCCGTCGTGCCCGCGAGATGGGCGTGGAGCTTCAGGTTATTGTCGGTACCGGTCCGGCCGGACGCATCACCATGGATGATCTGCAAACCCATTCGAGCAGGAGCGGCAAAGATGCGGCGGCTCCAACGACGGGGCAGCGGAATGGAACCGAGGCCATCCCGGTGACCGGGCTTCGTCGCAAAATCGCGGAACGCCTGCAGGACACCAAACGCCGCATCCCCCACTTCTCTTACATCGAAGAGATCGACGTCACGGCACTCGAAGAACTTCGGACGCTTCTCAACACGAAGCATGCCGATCGTCGCCCGAGGTTGACGCTGCTGCCCTTCCTGATCCGCGCGCTGTCCGTGGCGCTGCCCGACCATCCGCAGCTCAATGCGACCTTCGACGACACAGCCGACGTTCTGCACCGGCATCGGGCGGTTCACGCGGGTATCGCCACGCAGACGCCGAACGGCCTTGTCGTGACCGTCCTGCGGCATGCGGAGGCGCTTTCGATGTGGGAGGTGGCGGGCGAACTCACGCGGCTGACTGCCTTGGCGCGCGTCGGCAAGGCAGACAGGGCGGAACTGACAGGTTCGACGATTACGATCACCAGTCTCGGTCCGATGGGAGGTTTGGCGACGACGCCCATCATCAATCAGCCGGAGGTCGCCATCATCGGCGTGAACAAGATGATCGAGCGGCCGGTGGTTCGCGACAGGCAGATGGTGATCCGGACCATGATGAATCTCTCCTCGTCTTTCGATCATCGCGTAGTCGATGGCTGGGACGCCGCCGCCTTCATCCAGCGCGTCAAGGAACTGCTGGAATGTCCCGCGATGCTTTTCATGGACCCGTCATGACCGGCTGAGCCGAAGCGGCCATGTGCGCGGTAGGCTTGTCGATTCACATGTGACTTCGGAAAATGGATCGTCGTGGGTAGACTAAGGCCGTGCCTCGGTGCCTGATACGGTGATGCCGCACGAAGCCACTGAGCGGCAAGTGCGTTCGTCTGACAGGAGGTATCATGTCGCTTGAGGGCAAGGTTGCCATCGTCACCGGCGGTGGATCGGGCTTTGGTGAGGGCATCGTTCGAAGCTTCGTCGCTGCGGGCGCCCGCGTGATTGTGGCGGATCGCGATACCGCCAGTGCAGAGCGGGTCGCCTCGGCCGTGGGTACGCAGGCTTTTGCCGTCACGGTCGATGTGTCACGAGACGCGGACGTGGCGGTGATGGTGGCAAGCGCCTACGACAAATTCAGCGACCTGGACATCCTGGTGAATAACGCCGGCGTCGCCCACCTGCCGCAGCCGCTCGAGGGTTTGACGGAGGATTCCTTCGACCGGATTTTGGCGGTCAATGTCAAAGCCATCTACCTGGCGGCACGCCACGTCGTGCCGCGCTTCAAGGCGAAGAAGTCGGGCGTGATTCTCAACATAGCCTCGACCGCGGGAGTCAGCCCGCGCCCTAATCTGACCTGGTACAATGCCTCGAAAGGCTGGGTGATTACCGCCACGCGATCGATGGCGGTGGAACTCGCGCCCTTTGGGCTGCGGGTGAATGCGCTGAACCCGGTTGCCGGCGAGACGCCGCTGCTGAAGACCTTCCTGGGCGAGGACACGCCGGAACGACGAGCGAAATTCCTTGCCACCATCCCGCTCGGCCGTTTCTCAACGCCGCAAGATATGGGAAACGCCGCGACGTTCCTATGTTCGGATGCGGCGAGCATGATTACCGGCGTGGCGCTTGAGGTGGATGGCGGTCGCTGCATCTAGCGACCGCTTTCCATGTCACCGCGCCGGAGCCGAGACGGTTGAATTAGCCTCCGAACACCAAGGCGCGCAGCTCGATGCTCTGCCTTGGCGGCGCGGAGGCGTCCACCCGCGGATCGGCGAAGGCCGTATGCGGCGATAGGCGGACGCGGCCGTCGCGCGCGCTGTCGTAGCATTTGAGCAGCAGCACTTCGTCCGGCTGCATGCCTGACCAATAGTACCAGCGATGCGCCGGGTTGAAGGTGACCGAATAAGTCTCGCCTGTGCGCTCGGGGTAGAGGAGATCAGTCGCCACCAAATCCGGCGGCGCGAGGCTGCCGCCATCGGCTGTCGCGAGCGGATGATCGAGCACCGGTCCACGGATCGGCCGCCACAGATTCACGATGCGGACCCGGCCGGCAAGTAGGCTATCTGCTTCGTCCGGTAGATGGCGCCGCACACGCTCCACCCCGGAAAGGTCCGTCTGGTCAACATGAACGCGGGCGACCGGCTGGCGCGCGCCGGGGCTGTTTTCGCACTGGCCCGGCAGGCGCCGGCGAATGGTGTGGTCGAAGATCAGCACACGATGGGCGCCGAGGAGCTCCGCCAAAAGCGCCTCGCTTTCCGGGTAGTAGTAGTTGCGGATCGCCGCGTCGTCCTCGAAGTCACGCTCGCGGCTGCGGTGCCGAACCGCGGCGAAGCCCTGTCCATCGGTCGTGAAAGATGATTCACGGCCGCGCAAGTCCTCGATGAGGACACGATGCGCCTCGTTCTCGAAATTCTGCCGAGGCACTCCGGCGGGCGGCTCGTAATTATAGGTATGCGGCTTGTCTGGAATCGGCGAGAGGTAATTGAGGACACCCTCCACGGCGCCAGCAATCAGCGGCGCCCCCGCATCAGTGGGTTTTGTCAGAGCGTAACCGTCTGCCATGCCGGCCTCCTTTGCCTGTAGTGGAGACAGTAGGCTAGTCTTGGCGCGATTTCGAGAGCAGCACGCATTCGCGCCGTCTATGGTAGATATTCACGATTGAAGCGTGTGGAATCAGCCTCTTTGCTATGCTGGCGATAGAGCCGTCGCCTACACCATGCCAAAATGGCGCAAAGCCGCTTCGATTGCCGAGCGACGTTGGGGCGGGCAAGGATGGAAGCGCACAGGATGCATAAATCGATTGGGAGCATTGCGCTCGATCAACCCATGGTCCGATTTGACATGCGCTATCCAGCAGGTCTTCGGCACGAAACCACTCTTAATACGCACCCAGTTCTGTATTTCTCTGTAGGTCGCCATACGCGGATAACGCCTCAGCTCAAATTAAACGATTGCAGCATCGCATATATATCATTCGTCATGTAGGATTCTGTGAGTGTGCGCCAGTCCTCCTCAGAGCAATACGACATTCGCGCGGCGACGCTTGGGCAAGGTTAGACGAGAATGGGCGCGATTTGTTGTGGGCCGCCATCGACTCGTGGCCTGACAAAAAACGAACAGGAATTCCATGACGGTCTTGGATCTGCCTTTCGGAATTACAGTATGCGGGATTGACGAATTGGCCGGTCATCGTGCGACAGGCGCCAGCCACGTGCTTTCCATTCTCGATCCAGACGCGCCCATACCGGAGGCGTTTGGCACCTATGGCGAGCATGAGAAGTTGGAACTGCGCTTCCACGACGTCATCGAAGCCTCCCCGGGCCAACAACCGCCGGAGCCTGCGCATGTCGAGCGTCTTCTGACATTCGGGCGAAACCTCATGGCGGAGCCGCAGCCCACGGCGCATCTCCTGATCCACTGCCATGCCGGCATATCTCGTTCCACTGCCGCCATGGTGCTGATCCTCGCCGAGGCGATGCCCGACCAGCCGGCCGGAGCCATCGTGGCCTCTGTTCACGATATTCGCGAGAAGGCTTGGCCCAATCTCCGGATGATAGAATACGGCGACGCGATGCTGCGGCGACATGGCACTCTGGTGGCGGCCACGAACGCGCTCCATGCATTGCAGATCGGAAAGCGACCTCACATCGCGGAGCTTATGGAGCGAGGCGGCCGGGGCCGGGAGGTCGCCGCGGCTCTGCGCGTGTTAGGGTGATGGCGAGAGTGGCCGCCGTGTTGGAACGCGCTTTTGCTGTTGCGGCGAGGAGTTCGTGCCTGTAGCGCGTGGTAGGCCGCAAGCAAGGTCGCCGCAGCGCTGTATCACTAGGCCCCCACCCAGGAAGCTCCCAAATCCATGCCGATCATCAACCGTATCGCCGATTTCCATAACGACATGACCGCGTGGCGGCGCGACCTTCATGCTCACCCGGAACTTGGGTTCCAGGAGCATCGCACGAGCACTTTGGTGCAGGAGAAGCTGCAGTCGTTTGGTCTGGATGAGGTGGTCACGGGTCTCGCCCAAACTGGGGTCGTGGGGGTTATTCGCGGCCGGGGAAACAGCGACCGCGCGATCGGTTTGCGCGCTGATATGGATGCGCTGCCGATCCTGGAGGAGACGGATCTCCCCTACAAATCCCTCAACCCGGGCTTGATGCACGCTTGCGGCCATGATGGCCACACGACGATGCTGCTCGGTGCGGCTCGCTACCTCGCCGAGACGCGCAATTTCGACGGCACCGTCTACGTCATCTTCCAGCCGGCCGAGGAAGGGGGTGGCGGCGGCAACCTGATGGTGCAGGAGGGACTTTTCGAGCGCTTCCCCATGCAGCAGGTCTTCGGCCTGCATAATTGGCCGACGCTGCGGGCTGGCACCTTTGCCTGGAGAAATGGGCCAATCATGGCGGCAACCGCTCACATTGAGATCACTGTGACCGGCAAGGGCGCGCATGGCGCCAAGCCCAATGAGGGCATCGACCCAATCCTGGTCGCTGCCCATATCGTAACCGCGCTGCAATCGCTCGTCGCGCGCAATATGGAACCGACCGAGGCGGGCGTGATCACCATCGGGCATATTTCCGCCGGCAACGCTCCGAATGTGATTCCTGAGCGCGCAACTATGACGGGCACTGCCCGTTGGTTCTCTCCAGAGATCGGCGATCTTCTCGATGCTGGCGTCCATCGCGTCGCGACGGGGATCGCGGCTGGCTTCGGTGCTCGTGCGGAGGTCTCATTCCGGCGCGCCTATCCGGCGACGGTCAATGACGAAGAGGCCACGAAGATGACCCGTGCGGCTGCCGCCAGCGTTGCCGGTGAAGCGAGGGTGGAGCCTATGGCGCGGCCGACCATGGGAGCGGAGGATTTCTCGTTCATGCTGAACGCGAAGCAAGGCAGCTACATCTTGCTCGGAGGTGGGCGTGGCGCGGATGACGCTGGCGTCCACCATCCGCGCTATGATTTCAACGACGAGATCCTACCGATCGGAGCTTCATACTGGGCGACTCTGGCGGAGCAACTTTTGCACGATGCCTAGCCGAGAGGTTGGGGTGCCGGGCTTGCGATAGCGCGTTCGGCACAGCGGTCTTACGCCATGGCTAGGGACATGCGAGATTTACCGCGTTCTCCTACGGAAGGTAACGCGAGGGAGCGGAGCGAGGCGTTGCGCGCGGCGCTCACGCTGCTGCGCGCTGGTATTTTCGGTGAAGCGGCGCGCCTGGTCGAACCGCTGTATCATCGGCGAGCGGATGACCTCGAGGTCACGCTTCTCCTTGGACTGGCGGTCGGTGGCTGCGGTCATCCGGGTCTCGCGGCGGATCTTCTGGACGACGTGGCCCGGCGACGACCCGATGCGCAGCACCCCGCGCATGATCTGATCCAACTTCTGACGGTGGCAAGGCGAACGGACGCCATTGATGGCTATCTGGAAGCCGCGATGGCGCTCGCGCCGCGGGATGCGCGACTATTGTTCGCCGCCGGTAGCCGGGCGCAGGAGATTGGTGAAGGGCCGCGGGCGCAAGCACTGCTAGAGCGGGCGATTGCGCTCCAGTCTGATCTTTGGGTGGCTCATGTGGGCCTCGCGGCGGTGCTTGCTGACGCGGGGAAGATTGACGAGGCGATGGCCCGGCTACACGCGGTCGTGGCGAGTGGTGGGGGCACCGCCGCGGCTTTCGGCAATCTTGGTGTGCTGCTGGGGGTCGAGGGGCGGTTCTCGGAGGCCTTCGCCCAATTCGAGCAGGCGAGACGCCTCGCGCCGGGCCACGCGCGGATTGCGATAAACCATGGCATGGCGCTGCTAAAGGCCGGACGGCTCGCGGAAGGCTGGCCCGGCCTGAACCGAAGACTTGGGCTGGCTGACCATGCTTTGCTGCCACCGCAATCGCTTCTGCCAACCCTCGCCTCCGGCGTGCGGCTAGAGGGAGGGGTGGTGCTGGTCACGCATGACGAGGGCCTTGGCGACACCATCCAGTTCGCCCGCTACCTGCCGATGCTCGCGGCGGCCGGGGCGCGCGTGCTGCTCTGGGTGCCTAAGCCCCTGCATCGCCTGCTCGCCACGGTCGCGGGCGTGGCCGAGGTGTTCTCCGACGATCGAGCCTGGCCCGAGTTCGACTGGCATTGCCCGATCATGCGATTGGCGGAGGTCTTCGGCACGAGGCTGGAAACGATACCGGCCGATGTCCCCTATTTGCGCGCCGATCCCGAACTGGCCGCCCGATGGGCACAGCGCCTGCCATCATCCCAAGACGGCAGGCGGATTGGCCTGGTCTGGGCTGGTTCCACGCGTGATCGAGACCCGCACCTCGCGGCGATAGACCAAAGGCGCAGCATCGACCCTCGGGAGTTGGCGCCCCTGCTCGAAGTACATGGCCTGCGTTGGGTCAGCTTGCAGATGGAACGCTCAGCATCCGGTTTTGGCATCTGTGATCCGATGGGCGAGGTGGAGGATTTCGCTGATACGGCGGCGATCATCGCCTCGCTCGAAGCGGTGGTCAGTGTCGACACTTCCGTTGCTCATTTGGCGGGCGCGATGGGCGTGCCGGTTCACTTGCTCGATCGCTACGACAATTGCTGGCGCTGGTTGAGCGGGAGAGAAGACAGCCCCTGGTATCCGACATTGCGCATCTATCGCCAGCCTGCCTGGGGCGACTGGTCGACACCCATTCGCCGCGTCGCCGCCGCGCTCTCCTGAGGCGGCGACTAAGCGGCTCGTCAGAGCCGCGCTACCTGGCTGAATAGCCGCCATCCACCATCAGCATCTGACCGGTAATGAATGAGGCTTTCGAACTCAGAAGAAAAATGATGGCATCAGCGATTTCGTGCGGTTCGGCCCATCGGCCCATCGGATGGGCCGCCTTGATCTCTGCCATGCCGGCAGCCGGATCCGGAAGCCCATCAAGGTATCTTTGAAGGAATGGCGTGTTAATCGACCCGGGACCCACGGCATTGACGCGAATCCCATTGCCCGCATAGTCCACCGCCATCTGGCGGACCAATTGCAGCAGCGCACCTTTGCTTGCGCAGTAAGCGGCCTGAGCTGGTAAGCCGAGCACGCCCGAGATGGACCCAGTGGCAACGATGCAGCCGGCGCCACGCACTAGCATTTCCGGCAGAACGCGTTTCGACATCAAGAAGAATGATTTTGAATTCGCATCAAGAACGCTATCCCACTCCTTTTCCGTGGTTTCGTGCACTTGCTTGGAAATGATATATCCAGCGTTGCTGACGAGCGCGTCTACGCCGCCGAACTTCTCCTCCGCAAACCGGTAGATCCTCTCGACATCCGTCGCCTTAGTCACGTCGCCTTCGATCGTGATGATGTCACCGCCGGGATTGTCATCCACGAGCTTGGCAACCGAACTCGTGATATCCGTCGCGCAGATGCGCGCGCCTTCCGCGACAAGGCCCTTGACTACAGCTCGTCCGACACCTCCGGCGCTTCCAGTCACAACGACACGAGTGCCCGTTAAGGACGTTCCCATAATTCGCATTCCTCTCAGTTGAATCATCCGGCCGCTCGGCTTGGCGGCCTTCAGAAAAGCAAGTTTTGCACTGCTATAGTAGTCTGCTGTATGACTCTTGAGCAAGATTTGGCGATGCCCTGCGACTCATTCGGGATGTGATTCCTTCTTCTAGGGTTCCATCCAGGGCCGCTCTCATGCTGCTTGACGAGAATGGGCATCCCGGTCGCCAGCTCGCTGGCTTGGCGATCGTGCTTGACCTCTGACGCTGAGGAGAAGGACTCCATGGCCATCGGAAGTTCATGTAATTCGGCGAGGCCACTGCTGGACCCTGCCGAACGCACGCGAAACGGGGAGCGCTAGCATGGCGCTCGGCCCCTCGCTCGACAAACTGGGCACGAGCGCCCTCATCCGCCGGATACTCCTGGCGATCCTGATTGTCTCGCTCACGATCGGGGCCGGGGGGGTCTATGAAATCCTGCGAAACCGGGCGCTCGAAACGGCCTCGAATGACGCCCGGCTGCTACTGACGAGCGCTGTCGCCGTAACCTCGTTCACGGATGATGAGGTCTTTCATCTGATGAACCAGCTTCCGCCCGATAAATTCTACAAGCAGCTGGTGCCGTTCTATGCCGCGAACGCCGTATTCCACCGGCTGCGAGAGACTTATCCGAATTACATCTATCGAGAGCCTGCCCTTAACCCGACCAATCCAAATGACCGCCCAACACCACACGAAGTGGAGCTCACCGAGCGATTCCAAGACAATCCGGCGCTGAAAGAAATCGAAGGCATTCGCCGAGAGCAGGGTAAGGACTTCTTCTATCTTGCTCAGCCGATCAAGGTGAATCATCAGCAATGCCTGGTCTGCCATTCGACTCCCGACCGTGCCCCCGCGGCGATGGTGGCTGAATACGGCCCGTCCAATGGTTTCGGTTGGGCGATGAACGACACCGTTGGAATTTTGGAGCTCAGCGTTCCGATTACCGATGAATTGCGTGGCACCGCCGAACTCGCGGCGACGCTCGCCGCCGGTTTGCTGCTCGTCTTTCTGATCACCTACATTGCCCTGACCACGGCTCTTGAGACCGCCTTGGTGACGCCGCTGCAAAGGCTGGCCGACGCGGCTGACGCGGCCAGCCGAACGACGAATGAGCACGTTACCCTGCCCAATTCCGGCACTCGCGAACTCAGGCAGTTGAGTAGCGCCATCGGGCGGCTCAACCTCAGTCTCCGAAAGTCGCTACGCCAGCTTTCCGGTGGAGCACCGCCGCCGCCCGAAACTCCCCCCGACAAAAAGGAGGATTAGGCGATGTCACGCTTGCGGGCGCTTGCCGTTCTGGTCGCGCTATGCGTGGCCCTTTGGTGGTACCAGGGCATTGCGCAGCAATTCGCGCTGTTTGGCGGAACGCTCGCCTTCATGCTGAATGTCGCTGCCTCCCTGGTAACGGCGGTGATCTGTGTCGTTCTCGCTGCTGAAGCGGTAATCGGTATCGGAATCGCAACTCTGCTCGCGGCACAGCCGACCGGGTTTGAGCGTGCCGGAATCTATGCGCTTTTGGGCATTGCAGGCCTTGCCGCGGTTCTGGCCCATTTCGGGGTCGATATCACGACGGTACTCGCGACGTCTGCCGTGCTGACGGCGATCATCGGGCTGGCACTGCAATCGACCCTCGGCGGCCTGATCGCCGGATTCACACTCCATGCAGACCGCGTGCTGAGAATCGGCGACGGCGTCATCCAGAACGGCGAGGCCATCATCGTGACCGCGATCGGCTGGCGTTCCGTGACTGCAAGAAAGACCGATGGTTCGCTCGTCGTGATGTCGAGTTCGCGCATTTTGGACGGCACTATCGAAATGGTAGCGCGCGGGGCACCGCTGCGCGTGGAAGTCACCGTCGTCGCGCCGATTACCGTCGAGCCGCAACGAATCAGCGCTCTGGTCGGGACGATCGTGACGGACCTCACCATGGTGGCGGTCGGCCTGCCGGTTCTGGTGGCGCCGGCAGTCTTCAAACCTGAAGTCGCGCAGGCGCATTATCGCGTGCGGTATTGGATTCGTTCCTTCGAGGATCGCGTCGAGGTGGAGGAGCAGGTTCTCGGTCGGCTCTGGTACGCCTTCCAACGTGAAGGTATCGAGTGGCCGGTGCCGATAATTCCTTCGACCGACACTCGGTATTTGGCTTGGGGATTTGCACCGCAGTCGCGAAAGGAAGAGCTTTCGCGTCTGTTGCGTGAGACGGAGGAGCATCTGTCCGCCGCGACCGGCGGCGGCCTGACAGCGGAGACTGCGTTAGAGATCGGGACTCTGCTGCTGTACGCGGCGGGGGAGCGCATCGTTGTACCGAACCGGCTGGAAGGCTGCCGCTGTATCCTACTTCAGGGCGCGGTGCGTGAGATAAGCTTCGAACTGTCCAGCACCACAGACCATGCTGAATTCGCCTTGGCCGAGACGGGTCAAGCATCGCGCAGGATGGCGCTACAGCATCTCACATCACGGCTTGCTGGCATCATCGGCCCCTATGCCGAATTTGCGGTGGAACGAGCCGCGAGCCGCGAGGCGGATTTAGACCGGATCGGCGATATTATCTCGCAAGAGATTGCCGATCCGACGGCGCGCCGAGTCTTTGTTTCCCAGATCGCACCGCAACGGAACGGTGGGCACGGTCCAGGCTTCTCATTCGCTCTACGCCGCGGCGCAACCGGGGCTCTGCAGCCCGATCCACTCTTGCGAGCAACCGGAGCTGTCGCGATTTTGGCCGTCCCTTAGGCGCCGACGTCCGGGCGTTTTGGAATCTCCAACCCACGCTGGACTGCTGGCCGCGAAAGACCGCGCTCGAGCCAAACTGGGACGTATTTCAGGGTATCGAAATTGACGAGATCGCCCGCGCCGTAAAACCCGATCAGGTTGCGCACCCAGCCGAGCAAGGAGATGTCGGCGATCGTGTAGTCGTCGCCCATGATCCACTTTCGATCGTTGAGGCGGGTTTCAAGAACCCCGAGCAGGCGTTTTGATTCGTTTTGATAGCGCTCGAGCGGCCGTTTATCGGCGATCTCGCGCCCTGCGAATTTGTGGAAATAGCCAAGTTGGCCGAACATCGGGCCGACCGCCGCCATTTGGAAGAACACCCATTGGATGGTCTCGTAGCGCAGAGCCGCATCGGTCGGAAGAAACAGGCCGGTTTTCTCAGCAAGGTACAGCAGGATGGCGCCCGATTCGAACAGGCCGAAGGGTACCCCGTCCGGCCCCTCCGGATCGATGATTGCCGGAATCTTGCCATTCGGGTTGAGCGAGAGAAACTCCGGGCTGAATGACTCGTTCTTGCTGATATCGATAAAATGAGGCTCGTAAGTCAGGCCCATTTCTTCCAGCGCGATCGAGGCCTTCACGCCGTTTGGCGTCGGCACGGAATAAAGTTGAATTCGATCCGGATGCACGGCAGGCCAGCGGGCGGCAATCGGGAAAGCCGAAAAATTCGTCATCTATTTTTCCCCTTGGAACACGGCAGAAATGGCCTTTGGAGCAACAGTGTGTTGAAGTGAACTACCAATCGACGATCGTGCCATCGTCAAGGACGGCATTGCGGGTGTGAAATACCTCGGGCTGGAAGGGATGTTTGGCGCATTCCGCTTCGTTGACCTCGACACCCAGGCCGGGTGCCGTCGGAATTTGCCAGAAGCCGTCAACCATGCGGATTGGTCCCTGGACGACGTCGAAATACCAGGGCACCGCGCCGACCATCTCTTCCTGGATGACATGGTTGGGCGTGGACACGGCGAAATGCAACGCCGCGACGCCTGCGATCGGTCCCAGCGGATTGTGCGGCGCCACGCCGACGGAAACCGCTTCCGCCATGCCCGCAATTTTCTTGGCCTCAAGGAGACCACCGCAATGGCAGATGTCCGGCTGAATGATATCGACCGCCCATGTTGCCAAAAGGTCATGGAACTCGGCGCGATCCACCAGACGTTCGCCGGCCGCCAAGGGAACCTTGGTGCGACTGGCGACCACCCTTAGGGCGCCGGTTTCCCCTGGCGGCACCGGCTCCTCGACAAACATGGGACGGCCGGGCTCCAGCGCGTCGATATAGGCAAGGGCCGCCGCGGCGCTGGCGGGCCGGCCGTGGAAATCAACCATGACTTCGATGTCCGGGCCAACCGCCTTGCGAAGTGCCTCCATCATGCGCGCCACTTTGTCCACTTCTGGAAGTGGTGCGTGATAGTGGGTGTAGGGAATGAACACGGCCTTGAAGGCCCGGTAACCCCGCTCGACAACCTCATGCGCGCGCTCGACCAGTGGCGCCGCGTCTAGAGTTTCGTAGACCGCGCGCATGTCCCCAAGTCCGAGATGGGTATAGACGCGGACCTTGTCGCGAACCTTGCCACCAAGCAGGCGCCAAACCGGCACGCCCAGATGTTTGCCGAAAATGTCCCATAGCGCCATCTCGATCCCGGAGACCGCACTCATCCCAATCACGCCGAGGCGCCAGAAGCTGTGCTTCTTTAGGACTCGCACGGCTTGTTCGATATCACGCGGATCACGTCCGATCAGCAGCGGCGCCAGATCCTCAATTGCGCCAACGACCGAGCGGGTTTTCCATTCAAGCGTCGCCTCGCCCCAGCCGAAAAGTCCTGGCTCATCGGTCTCGACCTTTACGAAGACCCAGTTTCGCATTTCGGCATTGACGATGCGCGTGCCGATGGACGTGATCTTCACGTAACGTCTCCGACTATACGAGACGGCTGCGGGTGGCTTGTTTCTCGGCTTCCTGCGCGGCTTTGAGTTGAGCTTCCGTATATTGCTTGGCATGCGAGGCAAGATCGAATCCGTCCTCCCAGAGGTTGCGCCAGATACCCAAGATGCCCTCGAGCGGCTGGCCGACCACGCGGGATGAGAAAGACTCGAAGGTGATCGGCCCCTGGTAATTGGCTTTGACGAGTGCCCGAAAAACGCCGGCGAGGTCGATCGAGCCCGAACCCATATAGCCACGGTGTGAATCTCCCGTGTGGAAATAGCCGAGATAATCACCGGTCTCTATAATGGCAGAGCGGATATCGGATTCCTCTATGTTCATATGATAGACATCAAGATGCACCTTGACGTTCGGTGCCCCGATGCGCTTGCACATTTCGACCGCCTGGGATGCCGTGTTGAGCACATTGGATTCATAGCGGTTCACGACTTCCAAGCCGAGCGTGATACTGCTTTTCGCGGCCATTTCGGCGACTCGCTGTAGCACTTCCACCGACCGGGCCACGCCCTCGGCGGTGGTCGGAACGGCATATTTCTGGAAAGCGGAGTGCAGGATGCCGCAGACATGGGTGGCGCCGATGTCGCGGGCCATGGCAACCGCTTGCTCCAGGCGCAACTGACCGCGCTTGGTCTTATCCGGGTCATTGCTCGAGATATCGCTTTCCGCATCCAGCCCCAATGAAGACGTGGCCCCGATCCCGGCCTGCTCGAGCTGCTTACGCGTAAATGCGACATCGATCGCCTCTGGATCAAGGGCCACTATCTCGATCAGATCATAACCGACCTCAGCCGAGCGCGCGACCGCACGGGCGCATTCGTCACGGCTCCAACCCTTTTCCCACACCAACGCGTGGACACCGAGTTTGTTCATTGAACTTTCCTCCGATTGTTTACGTGGCGACGACGGCTTCTGGCGCCGGCCCGGCGGCTGTCCTATCGACAGCTATCCACCATCCTCGGGCCGCGAGTCAAAGCCAGAGGGCCCCTCAATTGCAGTTATATTTCGTGAAGACGCAGACCTCCGTCGGCGATATCACGGGCACGGATTCCTGCCGGAGGTAAGTGGTGATCGCATCCACGCTCAACGCTACCTCACGAGCAAGATCATGACCGATGACAAGATCAAGCACGGAGGATTCGAGGAGCATGCGCGAATTGGCGTTGAGCTCGTGGGCGATAAAGACCACTTCGTCCTGCAGCCCAGCCTCGCGCAGCGCGCGGGCGACGCCAACATTGCCGGCAGCCACGTTGTAAATGCCGGCTGGTGCACCGAACTCGCGGATATAATCTCGCACATTGACGTATGATTGCTCGTGGGTGTCGTGCGAGCTGACCCGCTCCTCTACTTCGAGCTGCGGAAACTCCGAGCGAAGAACGCGGCGAAACCCTAGCTCACGTTCCTCTTGGCAACGGAAGGGTGCGCTGACGACGAGGAGCAACTTGCCTGGCCGGAGGCACAGCAGTCTTGCCATCAGGTAGGCGGCCGTTGCCCCTGCGCTGGTCTGGTCGCTCCCGACATAGGCGAGGCGATTCGATGTGGGTAAATCCGTCGTGACGCAGACCACCGGAATTCCACGCGCCATGACGGCGCGCACCGCGCGACTGATCGCCAGCCCATCGGGAACCGCGAGTACGAGGCCATCAACATGTTCCGCGAGTCTCTCGATGAGGCCCGCAAGTTCCGGCGCCTCGATTGATCCTGTTTCCACACCCGTGAAGCTGCAAGCGACTTCGGGATGCGCCGCACCGTAGCTCGTCATGGCGTCTTCTAGCGATCTATTGAAACTGGCCCCTGCCTCGCTCAGGAAGGCGATCTTGGTCTGGATGGCGTCGGCGACCTCCACGGGGCGACCGTTCAACCGCGCGAGCGCATCATGAACCTTGAGGCGCGTCGCTTCCCGGACGCCGCCGCGATTATTCAGCACGCGGTCGACCGTCGCCGTTCCCAGCCCCGTCGCCTGTGCGAGTTCGCGAATGGTGGGGGCTCGCCAGGTTTTTCCGGGCGGGGAAGCGGCCGTGATGATGGGGCTGTATGGCACTCTCTAAACCTATGATGCGTTTTCCATCATGTCAAACCCCAATCTGGGCAGTTTGCCTATGGATGATCTTGCCCCGGGCGCGGTGCGTAACTTCGTGATCATATCCTGCGGGGAGATTTAAATCAGAATTTGATTTACATGATGTGAATGATGTGTCCTTATGCCCTGCCAATCGCCCAATCAAGAAAACCAGATGAGGGGAGCCAGTAGATCATTCAAACTTTTTGCGCCAGTTGAACTCTGCGGGATTTCATTCTGCAAGAAGATCTGATGTTTATGCGTTCCGCCGCGAAGTATAATGCGGGGCGGAAGGGGAAGGAAAATAGAATGACTAACACCAACAAGAAAACGGTCTGCGCCGTCGCGGCCGGTGCAGCGCTTGCCGTTGCCGGCCTGTTCAGCCCAGCCACAAGTTCGGCGGCCACCGCGCCGCATTTCAGCTTCGCCATGATCACCCATGGCCAGCCGGGCGACACTTTCTGGGACATTATCCGCAAGGGAGCCCAGGCCGCCGCGGTGAAGGATAATGTGAAGCTGATCTACCTCGCCAATCCGACCGCGTCGGGCGAGGCGCAGTTAGTGAACAACGTGCTGCAGCAGCATGTTGACGGCATAGCGCTGACCCTTGCCTTCCCCGACACCTTGTCGCCGATGGTCAAGAAGGCTGAAGAAGCCAATGTTCCGGTTATTGGCTTCAATGCCGGCGGGGACAATTGGAAGCAGGCGGGTCTCATGTCCTATGTCGGGCAGGATGAGACGGTTGCTGGTGAAGCGGTGGGCGAGAAGCTCAACGCCGAAGGCGTCAAAAGCGCAATCTGCGTCGATCAGCAGCAGGGCGCGGTCCAGCTCGAAGAGCGCTGCGATGGCATCAAGAAGTCCTTCAAGGGCAACCTCGTCGTTCTTTATGTCGCTGGCTATGACATGGCGACTGCCCAGTCCCGTATCGTTGCGAAGCTTCAGCAGGATCCGACCGTCGGCTATGTCGTAACGCTCGGCGCGCCTTTCGCACCGACCGCACTCACCGCCGTTACTATGGCCAACAGCAAGGCAAAGGTGGGGACTTTCGATCTTACGCCTATCGCCGTGAAGCTCATCCAGGAAGGCAAGCTGCAATGGGCGGTTGATCAGCAGCCTTTCGTTGAAGGCTACGAGGCCATCGATCTGCTGTGGCTCTACAAGATCAATGGCGATGTCGTCGGCGGCGGCGGCCCTATCCTGACCGGTCCGGCCTTTGTCGATAAGACTAATGTTGATGAAGTCGCGAAGTTCGCCAAGCAAGGAACGCGCTGAGTAGACTCAGTGGAGTGACATCGGCGGCACAAGCCGTAGGGGAGGAAACGTGACCACAGTCACACAAGGAATCGAACCTCGTCTTGTGCGCCGCCAGGTGGCGCATCAGGCATTGTGGAAGAAAGTGCTCAAGCGGCCGGAAGTCGGCGCGCTGGGCGGCGTCATTCTCGTCTTCATCTTCTTCTATGTCATGGCGCCGCCGTTCCGGCAGTTGGCCGCTTTCACGACGATTCTTTATCAGTCCGCAACGCTGGGAATTCCGGCGGTGGCGGTAGCACTCCTCATGATCGGTGGGGAGTTCGACCTGAGCGCCGGAGTTGCGGTCACCGCTTCGTCCCTTGCCGCCGCGATTTTCGCGACCGAGGTCTTCGGCAATGTATGGATTGGCGTTCTGGCGGCTTTGGTGCTGTCGCTGGGGATCGGCGCGCTCAACGGCTATCTGCTGGTGAAGACGAAACTCCACAGCTTTCTGGTGACGCTGTCGACTTTCCTGATGCTCCAAGGCCTCAACATCGCTATCACCAAGCTTCTGACCGGAAATGTCGCGACTGACGACATATCCGGCATGACCGGATTCAATTCAGCGCACGCGGTCTTCGCTTCGAGCCTGACCATCGGCGGAGTGACCATCAGCATCGCCATTGTCTATTGGATTATCTTCGCACTTCTCGGCACCTGGGTTCTGTTGCGCACCAAGGTCGGCAACTGGATCTTCGCGGTGGGCGGGCAGGGCGACAGTGCACGCGCCGTGGGTATTCCGGTGAAAAAGGTCAAGATCGGCCTGTTCATGCTGGTTGGCCTTTCAGTGTGGTTCACCGGCATGCACATGCTCTTCGCCTACGACACGGTGCAATCGGGTGCTGGTATCGGCAATGAACTTCTCTACATCGCCTCGGCGGTGGTCGGGGGCTGTCTATTGACGGGCGGCTATGGCTCGGCGATTGGCTCAGCCCTGGGCGCCTTTATTTTCGGCATGACGACGGAAGGCGTGATCTATGCCGATTGGGACCCGGACTGGTTTATGTTCTTCGTCGGCGCGATGCTACTTCTGGCGACGGTCTTCAATGGCTGGTTGCGTACCCGAGCAAGCTCGAGGTGAATGATATGTCGAAGAATGATTCAGCGCCCATCGTTCAGCTCAGCAATGTTGGCAAGAGCTATGGAAATTTCAGTGCTTTGAAGGACGTCAGCATATCCGTTCGGCAAGGCGAGGTGACCTGCATTCTCGGTGACAACGGAGCGGGTAAATCGACGCTCATCAGTATTATCGCCGGGCTGCATGGCCACGACGAAGGCGTCTATGCCGTCGACGGGAACCCCGTTCACTTCAGCTCGCCGCGCCAGGCTCTGGATCTCGGGATCTCCGCCGTATACCAGACCTTGGCGATGGTTCCGCTCATGTCGATCTGGCGGAACTTCTTCCTTGGTTCGGAGATGACCACCGGCACTTGGCCATTCCGACGCCTCGATGTCGCCGGGATGTGGGACAAGACGGATGTCGAGTTGCGCCAGATGGGCATCAACGTGTCCGATCTGGAGCAGCCCGTCGGTACCCTCTCCGGTGGCCAGCGACAGGTGGTCGCGATCGCCCGCGCCATCCATTTCGGCGCTCGGGTTTTGATCCTCGATGAACCAACGGCGGCGCTTGGCGTGACACAATCGGGCATCGTGTTGCGCTACATCGCTCAGGCGGCCAGAGAGCAGGGGATCGGGGTTATTTTCATCACCCACAACCCGCATCACGCCTACATGGTCGGCGACCACTTCATGGTTCTCGCGCGTGGTGAAGTCGAGCTTGATGCGCCCCGTTCGGAACTTAGCCTGGACGATCTCATGTTCCATATGGCGGGGGGCGCTGGGCTCAATGCGCTGCAGCACGAGCTGCATCGCGGGGAAACTCCGGCCCCGACACCCGTGAACTAACGCGGGTTGGTCTGGCGAGGGCAACTCTCTCGCCAGATAGACTCGCCTCAATAAGTCGCGCGGCCGCCGGATATATCGAAAACGCTGCCAGTCGAAAACGAGCATTCCTCGCTGCAAAGCCAGGCGACGAGTGCTGCGACCTCCGACACCTCCCCGAAGCGCTTCATCGGAATTTTCGAGAGCATATAGGCGATTTGCGCCTCTGTCATTTGTGCGAAGAGCGGCGTCGCCACGGCGGCGGGGGTAACGCAGTTCACGCGGATATTGGTTTCCGCGAGTTCCTTCCCCAGCGATTTGGTCAGGCCGATGACGGCCGCTTTGGAAGAGCTGTAGGCGGCGGCGTGTGGGTTGCCTTCCTTTCCGGCAACAGAAGCAACATTGACGATCCGGCCGTAGCCGCTTGCCAGCATGTGCGGAATAATCGCTCGATTGCAGAAATAAAGTCCGTGAACGTTGATCTCGAAGACCTGTCGCCAGGCGTCGAGAGGATATTCCCAGGCGACCGCGTTCGGGCCAGTGACTCCCGCGCTCGCCACCAGAATGTCGATCGAACCGAGGGCCTGCACCGTTTGCGCTGCGGCCGCGTCCACCGCAGCGGCATCGGTCACATCCAGGCAAATCGAATGGAATGAGTGGAGTGCTTCGGCCCGATCCCAAACGCTGACGCGTGCGCCCTCCTGCGTAAGACGCTCGGCGATCCCCAGCCCGAGACCGGATGCGCCACCGGTCACGACCGCGACCCTATCCTTGAACCGCTCCGAGGAGTGTTTCATACCAAGGCTCATGCGTAGTAGTCCGGCGCCTTCTTGAAGCTCGGCCACATGTCTGGATCATGGCCCGTCACAACAAGCGCGTTTGTCTGTTCCGCGAGCATGCGCAATTTTCGAACCGAATGGGCTGTCTCGATTGCCGAGGTCAAGAATCCCGGCAAGCATTTCTCATTCCAGTGGTCCATCGTATAGGTCGCATCGACTGTGAGCAGTATCGTGCCGCTTTCGGGCAGCGTGAGAAGAAACGACTGATGTCCCGGCGCATGTCCGGGCGTGAAAATCATCTTTATGACGCCATCGCCGTACAGATCGAAGCCGTCAGTCAGCGGGCCATCTAGAAAGTGCCACTTCAATCCGGGCCTATCAAAATCATTGCGGATATAGCCGCCAGCCGAGAACCAATCCGCCGTGAAGGCATAATTGTATTCCAGCTTCTGCACGATATGGGTTGCGTTGGGGAACCGTCCGCAGGCGCCGGTATGATCGAGATGCAGGTGTGATTGCAGAACGTAGCGGATATCCTCCGGCGCGATTCCCATTTCCCGCAATCTGTTGACGCAGCCATCCTCGGCCGACATGAAAGGCCAGTAGATATCCACGATCGACCCCCAATAGCCGCGTGGATCGTCAGCCGCTTCAACGGCGATGCCGCCGTCAATGACGACATGGCCCTTCGGGTGTGTGATGAGAAACCAGGGAATTGGCGTGTAGAACTCGCCCTGGCCGGCTCCCAGCTTGATGTTGACTTCTTTCTGCCGGATGCGGCCGGTCTGGAACATATACAACCGGATTTCGGACATCACATTCCCTCGCTCGTTGACTGCTGCCAGATAAGGATCAGCACGTTTCTATGCGGATTTGGCATCGGCCAATATCATGTCGGAAGCCTTTTCGCCGATCATGATGATGGCGGCATTCGTATTGCCAGATACCAGGCGCGGCATGACCGAGCCATCTACTACACGAAGGCTTTCCGCCCCGTGCACTTTGAGCCTAGGCGATACAACCGCTTCGGGCCCTGGTCCCATGATGCAGGTGCAGGTCGGATGATAGATGGTGCTGCCGGAGGCTCGGGCGTAGGCCAGGAGTTGCTCGTCGGTTTCGACCTTCACGCCCGGCTCTGCTTCCTCCTTCAGGTAGTCGCGCATGGCAGGGGCATTGACGATCGCACGAAGCCTGCGCAAAGCGTCGACATTGGCTTGGCGATCCGTGGCGGTCGCAAGGTAGTTCACACGAATCTCCGGTGCCACCGAGGGATCGGGACTCTTAATTCGCAGCGACCCGCGGCTCTCCGGGCGAAGCTGACAGACAGAGGCGGTAAACCCTGAGAACTTGTGCAGGCCCTCGCCCATCTTGTCGGTGCTGAACAGAATGAAATGCACCTCGCAATCGGGTGTCGCGTAACGCTCGTTTGTTTTGAAGAAAGCGGTTCCGAAACCCGCGCTCATCGTCAATGGACCGGTTCTTCGCAACAGGTATTCCGCGCCCATGCCAAGCCGTCGTAGTGGGTGATGGTATGCGTCGTTAACCGTGATCTTCTTGCGCGCCTTAAATACCATGCGAACCTGCAGATGGTCCTGCAGATTGGCACCGACGCCAAGCGCATCCTGCACGACCGGGATACCATGATCCTGAAGTAGCGCGGCCGGTCCCCAGCCTGACAATTGCAGAAGCTGTGGCGAGTTTATCGCACCCCCTGAGAGGATGACTTCGCGGCCCGCAGAAGCGCGTTTGATTTTGCCCTCATGGGCGAATTCGACGCCGATCGCACGCTTGCCATCAAAGAGCACTTTATGCGCCAGCGCGTGAGTGAAGACTTCAAGATTTTCACGCTTCATCGCCGGCCGGAGGAAGGCCACCGCGGCGCTGCAGCGCCTTCCGCGCCGCGAGGTTGTTTGAAAGTAGCCAGCACCCTCCTGCGTCGCGCCGTTGAAGTCGTCGTTTCGTGGTAAGCCCGTTTCCCCGGCGGCGCGGATGAACGCTTCAACCAATTCATGCGGCGCGGCAGGATCCGAGACGCTAAGCGGACCACCAACGCCATGATATTCGTCGGCGCCACGCTGCTGATCTTCAGACTTTTTGAAGTAGGGCAGAACATCGTCATAAGACCAACCCGTATTGCCCAGTTGGCGCCAGAGATCAAAGTCCTCCTTTTGGCCCCGCAAGTAGACCAGCCCATTGATCGAACTGGAACCGCCAAGCACTTTGCCGCGCGGCTGGAAAATGCGGCGGTTATTGAGTTCAGGCTCAGGCTCCGTCTGATACATCCAGTTGACGCGCTGGTCCTTGAACAGCTTTCCATAACCGATGGGAATATGAATCCAGATATTGTTGTCCTTCCCGCCCGCTTCGAGGAGCAGGACGCGGTGGCGCCCGGATGCTGTCAGGCGATTGGCCAGCACACACCCGGCCGAGCCAGCACCGACAATGATGTAATCGAAATTCATAGTCTCGACCGGTGCCGAGTTGCGCACTTCATTCTCCTCCGACGCACGCGTTGGCCATTCTATTTAACCGCCTGCCATCCGGGATATCCAACCGCCATGGGCTGCCTTGAAGGCCTGCAGCGCGGGTTGCATGTGGAGGATACAGAGCGACTCGAATGCCTCGCGGTCGCCACGCTCCATCGCATCGATGATCTGAAAATGCTCCTGCCGCGACTGTTCCGCCAAGGCCGGATGGGCGATTGCATAGCAATGGATCGCTGCCGTTTTGGTCCAGTATTGCTGGATTAGATCGGCAAGCTGCCGGTTGCGACAATTGCCATAGATGAGTTGATGGAATGTGTCGTTGGCCGCCGATGCGGAATTCAGATCGCCATTCTTCCCGCTCGTCATGTAGACATCGTTCACGTCGCGCAACTCGCGTATGAAGTCCGCGGATGCGGGCAGCACCACGCGCTTCGCGGCCTCTTGCTGAAGGATGACGCGGATATCATAGAGTTCATCAATCTCCTCGGCAGTGTAGTCGCTGACAACCGCCCCGCGATTCTGCCGTCGCTGTACAAGACCCGCACGTCCGAGTTCCTCGAGGGCCGCCCGGATAACGTGGCGGCCTACAACGAAGCGCTCGCTTAGTTCTTCCTCGACCAGCCTCTCGCGCGGTTTGAGGCGGCCAAAGACGATGTCCTGCTGCAGTGCGTTGACGATTGCTGGAAGTCGCCGATCGCCTGCGCGCCCTGTTGGAGACGTCTCCGCTGTCGAGCTTTCCGTCGGCATCGCTCCCACCCAAGAGTCTCAGGGTCGGCCAATGCCGCCCACATGATTGTTGACAATGATGCTAACACGCTCCGGAGCGCCATACAACGGCCATTGGGCCCGAGCCAGGGCTCTATGGACGGGAGCGTTAGCGCGCAGAGGGTTGCAGAAAATTGTTGACAATGGTGGTAACACGATTGATATCCGCTAAATACCGTGCCAGCCCTCGCCACAAAGAGCGAGTGGCGTGAGAATTCGGAAAGGAAGGACAGTCCAAATGACCGAGGTCGCTCCCGCTTCAGATGGCAATACGTCGAAACCCCTCACAACGGATCGCAGACGCATTCTAGCGGGTCTCGCACTTGGCGCGGGTGCCGCTGCCATTCTCGCGGGCACGGCGCGAAAAGCCGTTGCCGCTGATGATTTCCCCGCGATCAAGTCGAACGGGAAAAAGGTGAAGGTTGGCCTCGGCCTCAACTACGGACCTTTCAATCAGCCGTGGCGGCGGGGCTGTTGGCAGATCGCTAAAACCGTGCAGGAGATGGGCGGCCAACTTGTAACGATCCGCGGCGAACCTTCAAAGCAGAGTGAGCAGGACGCCGCACGGCAGCTTCTGGATCGCGGTATCGACGTTTTGGTCCTAGGGATTTATTCGACCGAATCCGAAACCGCTTATATCGTCGATGACGCACATCGCCGCGGCATCAAGACCGTTGGGTTCATGGTCAACGCGAAGGATTCGCCGGCTGTGCTCGAAGATACCTGGGGCACAGGTGCGATTATGGGCAATTGGATCCAGAACAAGCTCCAGCGCCAGGGCACGATTGTGCAAACCGCCGAGGATCGCGGTTTCTACACGCCGTTTGACCAAGAGGTTGACATGCTCACCCTCATGACGAAATACGAGCCGCGGATGAAGATGTTGCCTTTCATGACGGGCAGCGTGTCCACGACTGATGAGATATCGAAGGGGCGGGAGAATTGCCTCTCGCTGCTACAGGCGCACCCCGATCCTAATAGTTTGCAGTTGATCACCTCATGGTGGTGGCCACTTACAATCGGAGCCGCGCAGGCACTTCAGCAGATGAACCGCAAAGCGATCGTAACTAATCACTACTTCTCGAATCAGCTTCTCAGTGAGATGGCATCGCCGGATAGTCCGATTCAGTTCAGCACCGATGTGCCCTATCACATCGCCGGCGGCCGTGTCGGGCAACTCGCCATCGCGCTCGGCCAAGGGCAGGATGTACCGAACGACTCCTACATGACGCCGATTTCCTTCATCTCCAAGGACCAGGCAGCTCAGGCGCTGACTGAACTCAAGTCGATGGACGATCAGGCCATAGCGCTACTCAAGCAGTATGGTGGCTAGTAACGCGCCACGGTTCCGAGGATTTTGAGATGGCGGGCACGACGGTGAACTCCGCGGCGGAACGACGCGCCGTCCGCAGTCAAGCGAACCTCGCGCTCGGCATCCTGAAGCGATGGGGGACGATCATCGTGATCGTCCTCGTCGGGCTTCTGTTTGCGGTTCTGTCGCCCTACTTCGGAACCGTATCGAACTTCAACAATATCCTTTTCTCGATGATCGTGAGCGCTCTCGTCTCGATGGGCCTTACCTACGTCGTCGCGGCGGGGAGCTTCGATCTCTCGATTGGTGTTGTCGTGACCACGGTTTCGATCACGACCGCGCTTCTGATTCCTCATACGGGTTGGGAGCTGGCGATCATCGGCGCGCTTGTCGTTGCCTGTGCTATCGGATTGGTCAACGGTTTGCTGGTCACCTACGCCAGACTTTCAGGGATTGTATCGACGCTTGGAATGATGTTCGTTCTTGGGGGGATTAATCAGTATCTCACAAACGGATATCAGGTGCCGGTGGATTACGGCCAGGTCGCCTTTCGTTTTCTAGGGCAGGGGCGTTTGGGTCCGATCGGATTTCCGGTGATCCTGCTCGCGGCCGTATTTGTCCTGGGGCACATCCTGTCGACGCGCAGCAGGGCTGGCCACTATATCGGCGCCGTTGGTGACAATCCGATGGCAGCCTATTACTCGGGCATTCTGGTCTATCGCTGGGTCATCGTGGCTTTTATTCTCTCCGCGCTTTTTGCCGGAATTGGGGGAGTTATTCTGACCTCGATTTCGTCCTCAGCCCAGCCGGTTGGTGGCGAGGGATATCTGTTGGAGGCTTTCGCGGCGGTCTTCCTCGGCGCTACAATTCTGGGCAAGGGAAAACCGCACTTGCTGGGAACGCTCCTGGGTGTCTTCTTCCTCTATATGGTGAGTTCGGGGATGAACATGGTCGGCATCTCCTTCGCCACGCGTCAGCTTTTCAACGGCCTCGTTCTCATCCTCGCGGTTGGCGCAAATGCGCTGCTCAATCGCGAGGAAATTCACCTCAAGTTTATCTGAGGGTTTGGTGGAAACGCCTCTCATAGAGCTTCGCGAGGTCCGCAAGGACTTCTCGGGTGTTCATGTACTCAAGGGGATCTCGCTCTCTTTCAGACAAGGGGAGATCCATGGGTTGCTTGGCGAAAATGGTGCGGGAAAATCGACCCTCATCAAAATTCTGACCGGAGTCTATGCGCCATCGAGCGGCGAAATACTTCTGGAAGGCAAGCCGGTAACCATACATCTCCCGATTGACGCTCATCGCCTTGGGCTCGGTGCCGTCTATCAGGATTCGGAACTCGCCGGCTCCTTTACCGTTGCTGACAATATCGTCCTCGGCAACGAACCCGGCGGGATACTGCTCGACCGAGGTGCGATGCGGCGGGAGGCGGTCGCCATCATGGAGCAGATCGGCCTGGATATCGATCCTGGCCGTCGCGCTTCGACCCTGACAGCAGCCGAGATGCAGATGGTCACTCTCGCGACGCTGTTCCATCGGCGCTACAAGCTGATTATTCTGGACGAGCCGACCGCACGCTTGTCGGCGCCAGAGACGCGTCTGCTGTTCGGTCTTATCGAGCGCTTTCGCAGAGAAGGCATCACCATCATATACATCTCCCACCGTCTGAACGAGGTGAAGGAGCTTTGCGATCGCGCGACAATATTACGCGACGGTTTGGTGTCCGGCACCTTAGAACGCGAGGAGATCGACGAAGATGTCGTGACCCAACTGATGGTCAATCGCAGCTCGGCGGAACTTGACATTTCCAATCCCGGCCTTGCCCAGTCTCAGGTCATTCTCGAGCTCCAAGACCTTTCCACGGATCGGCTCCGGCCGCTCTCGATTCGGTTGCGGGCGGGGGAAATTCTCGGAGTTACCGGGCCGCTTGGGGCGGGGATGGAGCAGATCGAGCGAAGCCTGGGCGGTCTCGGCGCCTATCGAGGAACGATCAGTATCGATGGACGGGTTTGCGATATCGGTAGTCCAGCCAAGGCCCGCGCCGCGGGAATCGCGCTGATTCCGGAGGATCGGCGGAAGCAGGCGCTTTTCCCAAATCTTTCCCTTGGAGAGAATGTGACCCTTCCGGCGCTCGGAGATCTGTCACGGGTCGGGCTTATCGGACATGGGCGTGCTAGGCGCTACGCTCGTTCCGTCGTTGAGCGTCTGGGAATTCTCCCTGACGCGCCGGAGCGGGCAATGCGCTATTTCTCCGGCGGAAATCAGCAGAAGGCTGTAATCGGGAAGTGGCTCAAACGCGAGGCTAGGGCCTACGTGTTCGTCGAGCCTACCTCGGGCGTCGATGTCGGGGCAATTCGGCAGATTTATGAGATCATACTCGAACTGGCGCGCAATGGTGCGGTCGTCATTGTCATCTCGACCTCCGTGAAGGAGCTGCTTGCGCTATCGGAAACGATAGCCGTGATCCACCATGGCGCCATCTCCGCGCTTCTGCCGCGTGTCAAATTCACGCGCGATAGCCTTTTGGCAGCGACAATCAGCGCGACCGCACCCGCCGCAGTGGCCGAGCCCACAGCCGCCTGATGCACGACGTTTGTGTCATCGGCGGCGGCATCGTAGGGTTGGCGACGGCGCTGGAGCTGGGTCGCCTGCAGCCCGGCGCGCGCATCGTCGTTTTGGAGAAAGAGTCCGGGCTTGCCGCGCACCAGACAGGCCATAACAGCGGGGTCATTCATGCAGGCATCTATTATAAGCCGGGTAGCCTGAAGGCCGATTTGTGCCGGAAAGGCGCAGAGGCGACCAAGACCTTCTGCCGCGAGAATAGTGTGCCATTCGCCGTGCCCGGAAAACTCGTTGTTGCCACGGACGAACTCGAGCTTGAGCGGATGGGAGCTCTCGAAGTCAATGCGCGGCAAAATGGCATAGCGATTGAGAGGTTGGACGCGGCCGGGCTGCACAGCTTCGAGCCGAATGTCCGCGGTCTTGGTGCGTTATTCGTGCGGGACAGCGGCATTGTCGATTACCGACTAGTCTGCAATGCCATGGCCGCGAAAATTCGTGTGGCAGGCGGCACCATCGAACTGGGCGTGGCCGTTGACGGCATTAGCGAAGACTCCACGGGGGTCACAATCACAGCCGGTGAACGAAAGTGGCGAGCCGCAAAACTGGTTGTTTGCGCTGGACTTCAATCCGATCGACTCGCTCGCCTGAGTGGGCTTGAGATTACCCATCAGGTCATTCCGTTTCGGGGCGAATACTATCTTGTCCGCCCGGAGAAAGCGAACATCGTCACGCGGATGATTTATCCTGTGCCGGATCCCGATCTACCGTTTCTCGGCATCCATCTTACACCAATGGTAGGGGGGGCCCTGACGGTCGGTCCCAATGCCGTCCTAGGCATGGCCCGGGAGGGATACGGCCGGTTTTCTGTCGATGCGAAGGACGTTCTCACGTTCCTTCGGTTTCCGGGATTCTGGAACGTGATCGCCCAGAACTGGCGATCGGGAATTTCGGAGATGCGTAACAGTCTCTCCAAAAGGCGCTACCTCGCGGAGTGCCAGAAATATTGTCCAGATTTGGCCGAGTCCGACCTCCTTCCGTACAAGGCAGGGATTCGCGCGCAGGCCGTCATGCGAGACGGAACACTGATACATGACTTTCTGTTTTTGAATACTGAGCGGATGCTTCACGTCTGCAACGCTCCATCTCCTGCGGCGACATCCGCCATCCCGATTGGGGAAATGATCGCTCGACGCTCGATCGGAATGTCCAATGCCGCATGACCGTTTTGATCTCCGTGGTCGCGTCGCGATCGTCACCGGCGGTAACGGAGGCATCGGCCTCGCGATGGCACGTGGATTGGCCCAGGCGGGTGCGGATGTCGTGCTCTCGGGTCGGGACGCCGCGAAGGGCGCTGAGGCTCGTGGCGCGGTCGAGGAATTCGGTGGCCGTGCGAGTTTTGTGACAGCTGACCTCTCGCGCCCCGAGGATTGTCTGAGACTGGTCGAGGATGCGAAGCGCAGCATGGGTCGGGTCGATATCCTGATCAACAATGCGGGCATTGTCGCTCGACACCGCCCCGAAGATTTGAACCTCGCAGAATGGCAGAGTGTCATTGCGACGAATCTGACCTCGGCTTTTCTCTGCGCGCAGAATGTCTATCCCGCCATGAAGGGCGCCGGAGGGGGCAAGATCATCAATATCGGCTCCATGCTCTCGCTCTTCGGCGCTTCTTTCGGGGCCGCCTATGGCGCTAGCAAGGGGGGCCTGGTGCAGCTCACGCGTTCTCTCGCGGTCGCTTGGGCCGCGGACAATATACAGGTGAACGCGATCCTTCCTGGCTGGATCGACACGGCCATGGGTGCATCCGCTCGCTCCGAGGTGCAGGATCTGGAGGGACGGGTAATTGCGCGCACGCCCGCCGGCCGCTGGGGAAAGCCTGACGATATGGTGGGAATTGCCGTCTTCCTTGCCAGCGCAGCGTCAGATTTCGTCACAGGCGCGGCTATTCCGGTGGATGGAGGCTACTCGATCGCCGGTTGATGAAGATCCATCACCCGTCTCGACAAAATGACGGCCCAACGCCGCAAAAAACTTAGGAGGATGCCAAGTGATGTTTTCTGAAGCAGGCTGGTGGCAGAAACTTGAGAATGCGCTCAACGCGGATGAGGCATGGCGCGAGGCGAGCCGGTATTTTCGTGGCCGTCTCGAACTTCGGCACGATAGAGGTGCGGCTGTTATAGAGATTTCTCAGAGTCATGCGGAGGTTTCTGGCGAAGCCGACCTCATGGGAGCCGATATTACTGTCACTGGTCCAGACAAGGAGTGGCGCCGTCTTCTGGCTGGCGAGATTGATTGGTTTGAGGGGCTTTCCCCGGGGCTCGGCGATTTTACGCTTTCCGGCAACGCTGTCGCCGCCTGGCGAGATGTGAAGGTGATGGCTCTGACTTTCGCCGTTATGGCGCGCGTCAACCAAACACCCCCCGCCATAGCATCGTCACCGCCTCCCAAGCCTTCCGGCGCGGTGACGACGGGGCACTATATCGACGTCGATGGCATCAGGGTTCACTACGAGGAGGCGGGGAGTGGCCCGCCAATCATCTGTTTTCACGCCGCTTGTCAGGACACGCTTATGTGGCGGCATGTTCTCGATGGGCTATCGGATTCCTATCGGGTCATCGCCGTCGATGCAGTGGCGCATGGGAAGACGATTGAGCCTGCTGCCGGGCCGTTTCATAGTCTGACTCAGCACGCCGAATTAAATGAAAAGCTCATCACGGCGCTGAAGCTCGACAGGCCGGTGATTATGGGTTGTTCGATGGGCGGCAACCTCGTTCTTGAAATGGCAGCGCGCAAGCTCGATGCTTATCGTGCGGTCGTTTCAGCGGAGGGCGCGGACTATACTCCAACCGTTGCGCAATTTTTTCTGGATATGCTTCTTCTCAATGGTTCGCAGATCCTGGAATGCTGGGCTATATCGATGACAGGCCGCCGCACGCCGCCGGATCGCGCGAAGGAAGTGGTATGGCAGATTACAAGGACGACGCCACAGGCGATGCGCGGCGACCTCACCGGCTATGCCAACTTCGACAAGCGTAAGGAAGTCGCGACCATTCGCTCCCCGGTACTTCTGCTTCGCGGTGACGCGGACTGGCTCGTATCGCAGAGTCGCACGGAGGAAACTCAGGCCCGGATCCCGGGAAGCCGCATCGCGGTGCTCGCGGGAACGGGTCATTACCCGATGATCGAAAACCCGTTCGAGTTCAACGAGGCCGTGCGCGGATTTCTCAGAGACGTGGCCTGACGGCGGTGTCCACGCCGTCAGAGATGGAGGAAATTCTCTGCCCGCGCACGGCCCTGAGCGGACACGATCGCATCGGCCCGTTCCGGTGCGGCGGCGCCTCTCGTCAGCGACGGAAGGTTGTAGGAAGCGACGGCAGCGTGAGCGGGAGGGGGATGCTCCCAGGTCGCACCTCGAATGAGGCGTTGAATCAATGAGTTAGCCGAAGCGGCTCGGCAGGATCATCATTCCGAATGTAGGAGGGGACCTAAATGCTAGGTTGCCTCCTACCCAGCGATCCGAAGAATGAGGGTAAGCTAACGCGCCGTCGCGCTGGTAGTGCCAGGAGCCCTCAAGGTGGAACCAACTCAAAGGGACGAGATTCTCGCGAACGTCTACCGTTCCGTAATTCGGGATGGTTTCGACGAGCCGCTCGCTCGGAGCATCCGGACGATGCAGGCCATCTATCTGGACTATGTCGAAGATGGCGGAAAGAAGGACAGGGAGAGCCTTCGCCGCTTGTTCGATGCAAAGAAGCCGGCCGGCGCGGATTTCTGGTTCAGCCTGTGGATGCGCCATCAGCGCAAGCTTGACCACGGGATATCGGCCCCGGCGTGAGAATCGTCACAGAACGTCCTGCGAATAGCCCCGAACTGACGACCGGCTAGAACGCCGGCGCGGGCGGTTTTCGCTTCTGCGAAATGGCCACCCAAGCTATCCTTCATCCCACCACGACGGATAGGCTGCCTATCCGGGGGAAGGTTGCGTCAGATAAAGGGACGGCGCCATGCCGCTGCTGCGAGGTCGGGTATACACCCGACCCTGGTTTGCGAGAGCAGGCAATCGCCATGGATAGCGGCGCATCGGCGACGCGATCCTATGACCATATCGTGCGAGCCGAGAATATCAGCCTGTCCTACGGGAAGGTCCAGGCGCTCGCGGGGATCGACCTGGCGATCGGCCATAATGAAATCGTTGGTCTGATCGGTGACAACGGGGCGGGAAAGTCCACCCTTATCAAAGTTCTGACGGGTGTGCTGCGCCCGACCTCCGGGCGGTTGTTTATTCGTGACCGGCTTGTCGATTGGGCGAGTTATTCGGTGCGCGAAGCCCACCGGCTTCGCTTCGAAACCGTCTACCAAGAAAAATCTCTTGGAGAGAAGCAGCCGCTTTGGCGCAATATTTTCGTCGGACGGCAAATTACCAATCGCTTTGGCTTTATCAAAGTCGCGGAGGAGCGGCGGATTGCGAACGACATCCTCAAGCGGCAGCTCGGGTTTCGCGGCGTGGGAATCGATGCGAATTCCACGATATCCAAGCTTTCGGGTGGTGAACGCCAGGGGATCGCGATCGGCAGAGCGATGCATTTCGATTCCGACCTCATTATTCTCGACGAGCCCACGGTTGCTCTCGCGATCAGTGAAGTCCGGAAAGTCCTTGATTTCGTGCGTTCAATAAAAACCTCGGGTCGGGCCTGCATCTACATCGAGCACAATCTCGCGCATGTTCATGAGCTTGCTGACCGGCTTGTCGTGCTCGATCGGGGTCGGATTGTCGCGGATATCCGATCCGGGGAGATGAGCCTGGAGCAATTGACGACATTCTTGATAGATCTTCAGCATAGCGGCCACGCGGTGGGACCAGCGCAATGAGCGCTCACCCTTCGCACGAGGCGCCTGGCCGTAGCGCCACAGGTTTCCTGCCGGCGATTGCGCGGATTGAAGGCCTTCCGATTATTCTGGTCTTCGTTGTTCTCGTCGTCTTTTTCATGAGCGCGGCGCCGCAGGTCTTCCTCGGCTGGCCGATCTACCTGTCATTTCTCACGACCGTGCCGCCGATGGTCATTCTGGCGATTGGCCTCACCTTGGTTGTGGCAGCAGGCGAGATCGATCTTTCCTTTCCTTCCGTAATGGCATTCTCCGGCTTTCTCTTCGCCTGGTGCGAAACGACGCTGGGGCATCCATGGCTCGGCGTTCTCGCGGCCCTTGCCGGCGGCGCGCTTATCGGCGTGGTCAACGGCGTTCTCGTCGCGATCGTTGGGGTGCCATCGATTATCGTCACGATCGGCACGCAGTTCTTCTGGGCTGGAGCCGCTTCGATCCTGTCAGGTGGCCAGTCCGCGGCGCTGCAAGAGCTATCGGGCGGATCGGTCGACAAGACCTTCGCCTCGGACCTGTTTGGATTCCTGCCCATGCAGTCGCTTTGGGCGGCCGCGATCGCCATCTTCATCTGGTTTATTCTCAACCGTCATCGTTTCGGCGAACACATCCTTTTCATTGGCGACAGCCGGACGGTTGCGCGGGTCGCCGGCGTCAACGTCGTCCGCGAGACGGTGAAGCTTTTCACTCTCATGGGCGTGTTGGGTGGGTTTGCGTCGGTGCTTCTCACCATCGAAAACCTCAACTACTTCTCGACCCAGGGGCAGGGCTACTTGTTGCCTGCTTTGGCCGGTGTTTTCATCGGCGGGACATCCGTATTTGGCGGTGCGGCGACGATCGTCGGCACTTTCTTTGGCACCTTCATCATTGGCATGTTGGAGGCGGGTGTAGTGGCGACAGGCATCGCCGGATTTTGGGTGCAAGCGATCGAGGGCGTAGTGTTTGTTTCCGCGGTCACGCTGCATCTTCTGGTCGAAAATCCCGCGAAGCTTCGTGCCATCGGCGGCCTAGTCGGCCTCAGGCGCGGATCATGAGGAGACCAATGCGCAACTAGGCTTCTGGCCTGACCATTTCACCGAATGCTGCCCAGTAGAAGCAGCTCGAACGACGAAGGGAAACCGAGATGAAGATGAATAACACTGCTCTGCTCGCGGGCTTCGGCCTGCTCGCCGCAGGATTGGCGGTGGCGGCACCTGCTTATGCCACGCAATCGACGACACCAGGTCCGCTCGGCGCCGGCATGACGATCTATATGCAAATGGGCGGAAATCCTGGGGATGGCGCGACGCTGCCACGCCAGGTGGGTGCCGCCGATGCGAGTCATGCGTTTGGCATCAAGGTGATCGAGCAGTATTCGGCCTGGAATCCGGAGACGATGCTGGATCAGTTTCGTCAGGCTCTGGCCGCGCGGCCGACTTGCATCGCGATCACGGGCCATCCGGGTGACGCTGCCTTCGGCCCCCTCATTGCCAAGGCGGAGGCGCAGGGGATCATCGTCACTGTCGGCAATACCCCGCTGCCCCAGGTCGCTAAGAATTATGTCGGCAAGGGCGCCGGCTATGCCGGAGTCGATCTCTATATTGGCGGTGGGATCACCGCGCAGGCCATGCTCGCGGCTGGGTTAAAGGCCGGGGACGAAGCGCTCGAATATGGCGTCTTCAACGAGACGGAGCGGAGTCAGTCCGATCGCGGGTTGCGCGATACGCTGGAAAAGGCTGGGGTGAAGGTCACGACTCTCAACATCTCCCCGCAAGTCGATTCCGACTCTTCGCTCGCAGTGCCGATCCTGGTGGCGTTCATCGAATCGCATCCGAAACTCAAGGCGATCGGCACGCAGCATGGCGGCGTGACGGGTTTCATTCCGCAAGCGCTGCGCCAAGCCGGCAAGGCGCCCGGCCAGATCATTGTAGGTGGCATTGACCTTGCGCCCTCGACCATCGCCGGCCTGCAAGGGAAATATATCACCGCGACGCTTGACCAGCAGCTTTACTTGCAGGGCTTTCTGCCGGTCACTCAATGCGTATTGTCGGCCGCCTATCATTTCGCCGGCATGAGCATCAATACGGGCGCGGGGGTGGAAACACCACAGTCGATCGATGCTTTGATCCCGCTGATCAAGCGTGGCATTCGCTGAAGCGCTATCAACGAAACGGCCCCATCACCCCGATGGGGCCGCTGGTTTCCAAAACCTCGGCGGGTGCTCTAGGTTGCACTCAGCGTAAGGTTCCAGCTACAGGCTGGATACTTGCGAAGAAGCTCGCCCTGAAAGGTTCTGCCGATAAATCTGCCGCTGATCCATTTGTCGCCCGCCTGCATCACAAGACGTCCATCGGTGCTCACCGTGCCGGAAAAGGCGAAGAAGCGAGCTCGACGTCCATCGACGGTAAATGACCGATTGATGGCTATATCCGCGCAGTCCGACGCCGGCCGCGGATTATACGTGCTTACCGCCGTTCCGGAATAGACGCCGGTCAGGTCAGGGGCGGGCAGCGGAAGGTTCTCCGGGATACCCAATGCGCTAGGGGATGGATTCCCCAGTTCCATCGGGCTTGCCACAGCGAAGGGTGATGGCGGCGGAGCCACCGGGAACGTCCAAGTGAGGGGCGCCGTGCCAAGCACGGTGCCGTTCGGCGTGTTGTGATAGGCGCAGCTTGTCGCAAGCAGCAGTGGGACAGTTATGACACTTGTCAAAAGGCGGGCAGGATACATTGGCGTCATCCCTCTTCTCGACAGCTGCATCGCTATGGATGAGCGATTCACTAGCCGGTACGCCGGTTCCGCACCAGTCGATTCGCATGTTAGCGGCGCGCCGGACCGTTCAGGAGGCCGCCGGTTCAAACGGCGACTGGCGCGAGAGTGCTTGGGAAGGCCGCGCGACGTAGCGGAGCTTCCGGGCGCCCTCACGTGTTGCATGCAAAAACGGAAGACATTCGGCTGCCCCAAGTCCTAAGGTCCCGGCACATTCTGGTTGCCCCTACCGTCGAGGAGATAGACCATGTCCGAGAGCCGGCCGCCGTTCCCACCGTTCACGCACGAAACCGCCGTCCAAAAGGTGCGAGGCGCCGAAAATGGCTGGAACACGTGCAATCCGGAGGGTGTGGCGCTCGCCTATTCAGTCGACAGTTACTGGCGCAATCGCGCCGAATTCGTCCAGGGGCGCCCCGCGATCATTCAGTTCCTCTCGCGTAAATGGATACGGGAGCTCGACTATCGGTTGATCAAGGAACTCTGGGCTTTCACGGGAAACAGGATCGCCGTCCGCTTCGCCTACGAATGTCATGATGACTCCGGCAATTGGTTTCGTTCTTATGGCAATGAGAATTGGGAGTTCGGGGAGGACGGGCTTATGCGGCGACGGTTTGCCTGCATCAACGACCTTCCGATCAAGGAGAGTGAGCGGAAGTATCACTGGGACCGGTCGGGTCCGCGCCCGATGGATCACCCCGGTCTTTCGGATCTGGGCTTGTAGACGTCGGGCGGGCGATACGGCGGCGATACAGTGACACGTCGTTTGCATTCCTTGCCCAAGTCTTGCAATGCGAGACGACCGGTGGCAGGACTCGCGGACTCCTGGTCGCCAGGACCCGGCCCGGCTTCGGGCTGAAAGTGCTTATGGATCTGAGTTCTTGGTCCATCCCGGATGCGGCTACCGCTCCGGAACGACAGGAGGGAGCATCATGACGAAGAATAAATCCGCCGAGGTCGCCCATATACGTGAGCAACTCGCGACACCGACCGATCTGAAGGCCGCGGCCACGCGGGATATTTCGGCAGCTCTAGGCGGCCTCCTGGCGGATGTCTTCGCATTGTATCTGAAGACGAAGAACTTTCACTGGCATATGAGCGGCCCGCATTTCCGGGATTACCATCTGCTCCTCGACGAGCATGGCGACCAGATCTTCGCGATGACCGATCCAATCGCGGAACGCGCGCGCAAGATTGGCGGCAATACGCTGCGCTCGATCGGCGATATTTCCCGCCAGCAGAGAATACTCGACAATGATGCCGAGTATGTCGATCCGCACGCCATGCTTGCCGAATTGGCTGGCGACAATCAGCATCTGGTGACCGCGATGCGCGAAGTCCACAACACCTGCGACACCTATGGGGATGTGGCGACGGCTAGCCTCTTGGAAGTGTGGATCGACGAGACCGAGCGGCGGACCTGGTTCCTGTTCGAGATCACCCGGAACAGGTCCGGCGCGAATAGCTGACAAATTGCTGTATTGACCACCCGGCATTCCATCGCCGGACAGATTTCTGATATCCCGTTCACTCCGCTGAGCGGGATATCAGAAAGCGCGTGGGGTGAGGGCATGACGCCGCTCGGCCCGCGCCCACTCGTTCGTTCCTGTCCGAAAAGGCCTTATCGCTTCCTAAGCGAGGTGGGCGTTTTTTTGGTCCATGCGACACCAGGGCTGTGCTCAAAACAAAATTGTGCAACGACTGCATCCGTGGCGGGTGCCGAAAAAACGCGCTTCGGCCGAGCGTGATGCCGGGGTCTCGTCGGATGACAGGAGGATGTGGAAGGAGCATACCGAGACAGCCTCGGCCAATGAGCAAGGCCAATGAGGACAAAGTCCTAGAGGGAGGAAAACATGGCCAAGATGATGAAAGCGGCAATATTCGTTGAGAAAGGCCGAATAGTTCTCGACGACAAACCGATACCAGATATTCGCCCGCAAGATGCGTTGATCCGCGTTACGACAACGACAATTTGCGGAACGGACGTGCATATCCTGAAAGGCGAATATCCTGTCGCCAAAGGGCTGACGATTGGCCATGAGCCGGTTGGCATCATCGAGAAGCTCGGTTCGTCGGTGCAGGGCTTTAAGGAAGGCCAGCGGGTCATCGCCGGGGCCATCACGCCTTCGGGCTGGAGCCATGCTTGTCTATGCGGCTGCGGCTCGCAGGACGGCGCCGGAACCAAGCATGGCTGGCAGGCGATCGGTGGTTGGAAATTTGGCAACACGATCGACGGTTGCCAGGCGGAATATGTCTGCGTTCCAGATGCCATGGCCAATCTGGCTCCGGTGGCTGACGACGTGACCGACGAACAAGTGCTGATGTGCCCCGACATCATGTCCACGGGTTTCGCGGGTGCTGAGACGGGCGAGATCAAGATCGGCGACACCGTCGCGGTCTTCGCGCAGGGGCCGATCGGGCTATGCGCGACCGCCGGGGCGAAGCTTATGGGCGCGACGACGATCATTGTGGTCGACACCGTGCCCGCGCGGCTGGAAATGGCGAAGCGCATGGGTGCGGACATCGTCGTGGATTTCAAGAAAGAAAATCCGGTCGACGCGATCATGCGGTTGACGGATGGCCGGGGCGTCGACGTTGCGATCGAGGCGCTGGGTACGCAACTTACCTTCGAGAACGCTTTGCGCGTTATCCGGCCCGGCGGCGTGCTTTCCAGCCTGGGTGTCTATTCATCCGACCTCAAGATCCCGCTCGACGCTTTCGCCGCGGGGCTTGGCAATAAATCCATCCGGACGACGCTGTGTCCCGGTGGCAAGGAACGGATGCGGCGTATGCTCAACGTGATTTCCTCGGGTCGCGTTGATCTTGGCGGTCTGGTGACGCATCGCTTCAAGCTCGAGCAGATCGAGGAGGCCTACGATCTGTTCGCGAACCAGCGCGATGGTGTGCTGAAGGTCGCCATCACGCCCTGACCCGATCGAGGCGAAACTCCGGGGACAGCCCTGGAAAAAAATGCCGCTCGACATCCTTCGCCGCTACCGATAGTGGCGGGGGATGTCCTTCACGCAGCCGGTGGCCGACTTGCCTGTTCTCGGCACCGTTCATCGAGCGCAGCGATCCCGGGGCCGCCTCAATCTAGGTTTCGGCCGCAGAGGCCCGGTGACGGCACTCATGCAATTGCGCCAGGAGGGTTGTCTCAAGGTACGCTTCCCGCGCCCCGAACCCGGTGCCGCGCCCGAGGCGGTGATCCTCAACACGGCAGGCGGCATTACGGGCGGTGATGACCTCACCCTCGATTTCCACGCTGCCCAGGGGAGCCGGGCCGTCATCACCACCCAGGCGGCGGAGCGCTTCTACCGAGCCACGACTGGCTCTCCGCCGGCGACCATCTCCACGCGGATCACAGTGGATGAAGGCGCAGCGCTCGACTGGCTGCCTCAGGAGGCGATCCTCTTCGAGGGTTGCCGGGTCAATCGCACCCTGAATGTGGATTTAGCGGCCGGTGCCCAATTCCTGGGCATCGAGACGTTGCTGTTCGGGAGGGTCGCGATGGGCGAGGTGCTGCGCGACGCGACGTTCCGCGACCGCATCGCGATTCGCATCGGCGGCTGGCTGGTCTTTCAGGACATGCTGCGGCTGGAGGGCGATCTTGCCGCCCTCATGGCCCGCGCCGCCATCGCGGCCGATGCCCGCGCGTTGGCGACCATCGTGATGATCTCGCCGGACGGAGAGGGCATGGTCCCAATCCTCCGCGAGCGTTTTGGCGGTGGCAGGATGGAGGATGGGGCGGTGGAAGTCGGAGTCTCCGCCCGGAATGGTGTCCTGCTGATGCGCGCGGTCGCCGCAGATGGCGCGGATTTGCGGCGGAGCATGATCGGGACGCTCAACCTGCTGCGCGGCGACGATCCGTTGCCGCGCGCTTGGCGGTTGTAACGACGGTCAGAACAATTCAGACGCCCACCATCTGTACGGATTGATGGCGGCGCTTACCGCAGCTTTCTTCATCACTTTAATGCCCCTTATTTCATCTTTGCCCTTCAGTTGCTTCGGCTTACCGGAGCTCATGTCGCTTATGTCCCAGAAGCATGTTTTGTCATCGTTAACGTCGTGGCTTACGAGAATATGCGGCTGGGTCTTGTCTCTAATATAGATCATGCTGCCTCGCGCATCGACGATCGATCCACGTTCGGATTGCGCCACAGGTTTCCCCGTCTCCTTCAGGATTTTCCCGAAGCACGCGATCATCTTGCCGAAACTCGGCACATTTTCTCGGGTTGAGGGGAGGCTCGACAGATGCTGGGCCGTCGTCTGAGCCCGCGCTTGCGGCTCTACTTCGGGGGATGCTTTCTGCTTGAGAATGAACGGCTTCGAGGGCTGCTCAATCGTTCGCTGCATTGAAGAGTTGTTTCGGATTCTGGAGACATCGGGCATGGCGGGCTTCCCATTCGAGTGCCGGAGTCGGCGCGAGCCGCCGCTTTTTCGGGCGTCCCAACTCTTGAGGGGGCATCAATTGAGAATTGGTGAGTTGTGGCGGAAGGTGCGCCTTCAAACCACTACGGCGTCTCGAGGATAGGGCCCAGGTCTTGCATGGCGGGGCGGGAGGCGACAGGCTAGCGCCGCATGCTGTTCTGCAGGGAGACCGGCCCGGATGAAGCTGACGCCACGCGAGAAGGACAAGCTGCTCATCAGCATGGCCGCCAGTGTCGCCCGGCGGCGGCTGGAGCGGGGCGTGGTGCTCAACTACCCCGAGGCGATCGCCCTGATCAGCGATTTCGTAGTGGAAGGGGCGCGGGACGGCCGCTCCGTCGCCGACCTCATGGAGGCGGGCGCCCATGTGCTGACCCGGGCGCAGGTGATGGAGGGCGTGCCGGAGATGATCGAGGACGTGCAGGTAGAGGCGACCTTCCCGGACGGTACGAAGCTCGTCACCGTGCATGAGCCGATCCGATGAGCGGCCCCATGATTCCCGGCGAAATTCTGCCTCTAGCGGGTGATATCGAGATCAACGCCGGTGCCGTCGAAGTAAAATTAACGGTTGCGAATACTGGCGATCGCCCGGTGCAGGTCGGCAGCCATTACCATTTCGCGGAGACTAACCCAGCGCTGCGCTTCGACCGGGCCGCGGCGCGCGGTTATCGGCTGGATATCGCGGCCGGCACCGCCGTGCGGTTCGAGCCGGGGCAGAGCCGGGAGGTCACGCTGATCCCGCTGCGAGGCAAGCGTGTGGTTTACGGGTTCCGTGGCGAGATCAACGGCGCGTTGGAAGGCTGACATCATGGCCCGCATGTCCCGCCATTCCTACGCCCATATGTTCGGCCCCACCGTGGGGGACCGAGTACGGCTGGCCGATACCGAATTATTCGTCGAGGTCGAGCGCGACTTCACAGTTTATGGCGAGGAGGTGAAGTTCGGCGGCGGCAAGGTCATCCGTGACGGCATGGGCCAGTCCCAAGTCACCAATGCGGCCGGGGCCGCCGACACCGTCATCACCAATGCGCTGATCATCGATCATTGGGGCATCGTGAAAGCCGACGTGTCGCTCAGGGACGGCCGCATTGCCGCCATCGGCAAGGCCGGTAATCCCGACACGCAGCCGAATGTCGATATCATCATCGGTCCGGGGACGGAGATCATCGCCGGCGAGGGCAAGATTCTCACTGCCGGCGGTTTCGATGCGCATGTGCATTTCATCTGCCCGCAGCAGGTCGAGGAAGCGCTGGCTTCCGGCATCACCACGCTGCTTGGCGGCGGCACCGGCCCGGCGACAGGCACCTCCGCCACCACCTGCACGCCAGGACCTTGGCATCTCGGGCGCATGATGCAGGCGGCGGAAGGGCTGCCGATCAACATCATGTTCGCGGGCAAGGGCAATGCGACGCGCCCCGAGGCGCTGGAGGAAATGGTGCGTGCCGGTGCCGCCGCGCTGAAGCTGCACGAGGATTGGGGCACCACGCCCGCCGCCATCGACAACTGTCTCTCCGTCGCCGATCGCTTCGACGTGCAGGTGATGATCCATACCGACACGCTGAACGAAAGCGGCTTCGTCGAGGACACGATCGCCGCCTTCAAGGATCGCACCATCCACGCCTACCACACGGAAGGCGCGGGCGGCGGCCATGCGCCGGACATCATCCGTGTGGCGGGATTGCCCAATGTCATCCCGTCCTCGACCAATCCGACGCGCCCCTACACGCTTAACACGCTGGACGAGCATCTCGACATGCTCATGGTCTGTCATCACCTCGACCCCTCGATCCCCGAGGACATCGCCTTCGCCGAAAGCCGCATCCGGCGCGAGACGATCGCGGCGGAGGATATTCTGCACGACCTCGGCGCCTTCTCAATCATCAGCTCGGACAGCCAGGCGATGGGCCGTGTGGGCGAGGTGATCACGAGGACCTGGCAGACAGCGCATAAGATGAAGGTGCAGCGTGGCGCTTTGCCGGGTGATGGTGCTGCCGACAATGCGCGGGTGAAGCGCTACATCGCCAAATATACCATGAACCCGGCCATCGCTCAGGGTGTCTCGGCCTATATCGGCTCGGTCGAGGTCGGCAAGATCGCCGATCTGGTGCTGTGGTCGCCGGCATTCTTCGGCGTGAAGCCCGATCTGGTGTTGAAAGCCGGTACGATCGCGATGGCGATGATGGGCGATCCCAATGCCTCGATCCCGACGCCTCAGCCGGTGCATGCGCGGCCGATGTTCGGCGGTTACGGCCGCAGTTTGGTGTTGTCGTCAGTGTTGTTCGTGTCGGGTGCGGCGATCGACGCGGATCTCGGCCGCAGCCTGGGCCTCACGCGGCAGTTGCTGCCGGTCTCCAATACGCGTGGCGGGATCGGCAAGCGTTCCATGATCCATAACGACGCGACGCCGGTAATCGAGGTCGATCCCGAGACTTATGAAGTACGCGCGGATGGCGTGATCCTGACTTGCGAGCCGGCGACGGTGTTGCCGATGGCGCAGCGGTATTTCTTGTTTTGAGGCGCTGACCATGCTGCGCTTTGCCGCTTGGGCGAATCCACCCCCGGCCCCTCCCTTTCAGGGAGGGGTGCAGAACGCATGTCCACTCCCTGAAAGGGAGGGGCCGGGGTGGGTCGCGGGTAAGTAACACTCGCATGATCCGCGCGACCGAATACATTCCCGCCGGTAGCTGGTCCACGTCCGAAGCCACCGATGCCGTGTTGCTTGACCACGACCACCGCCATCGTCGCCGCTTCCTCCTCAAAACTCTGGCTGGTGGCGAAGTCATGCTCGACCTTCCCCAAGCCGTTGCTCTGCGCGCTGGCGATGCATTGCGCCTGGAGGACGGGCGGCTCATCGCGGTGCAAGCCATGGCGGAGCGCGTGCTCGACATCCACGCCCATGACGAGGATGCCCTGATGCGCATCGCCTGGCATCTCGGCAACCGTCATCTTCCGGTGCAGTTCCTGCCGGGCCAGATACGTATCCGGTACGACCATGTCATAGCCGAAATGGTCGAAGGTCTCGGCGGACACGCGGAGGAGAACGACGCGCCATTCGATCCCGAATCCGGCGCCTACGCCCCCGGCACTGGCGGCCATCACCATCATCACGGCGACCACGACCATCATCATGACTGAGGACGGCGGGCTTTTGCGCCTGCTTGCCTGGCTGTCTCCGGCCTTCCCAACAGGAGGTTTCGCCTATAGCCACGGCCTCGAATGGGCGATCGAAAGGGGGGACGCGCGCAGCACTGCCGGTTTGGTCGCCTGGCTCGTGGATATCCTGGAACAAGGTAGCGGCCGCACTGACGCTATCCTGCTGCGCCACAGTCATCGCGCGACGACGGCCGAGGATTGGGCGGCGCTGTCTGAACTGGCGGAACTTGGCGCCGCCTTGCCCTTCGGCCGCGAACGCTTTCTGGAGACGACTGCCCAGGGCCGCGCCTTCCTCCTCGCCGCCGCCGCCTGGCCGGCGCCTGTTTTGGCGCGGCTCGCTGAAGGCGACATCGCGTATCCTATCGCTGTCGGCGCCGTTGCCGCCGCGCATGGCGTGCCAGAGGAGCGGGCGACGCTGGGTTTGCTGCACGCCTTCGCCGCGAATCTCGTTTCGGCGGCGGTGCGTCTCGTGCCTCTGGGCCAGCAGGCGGGCTTGCGCATTCTGGCGGCGCTGGAACCTGTTCTGCTATCCGTGGCGGAGGAAACACGCGCGGCGACGCTCGACGATCTCGGCACCGCCGCCTTACGCGCCGAATTGGCTGCCCTGCATCACGAGACACAATACACGCGTCTGTTCCGCAGCTGACGGGCTACACGTCGGTCGGTCGCACATATCCAAGAGGCTGACGGCGGTTGTAAACGGTGTAGGCCGCACAGCCAAGGCCGAGTACCGGTAGGGTGAACATCGCAAACGTCGACGGACTGAACCCGCCTTGGTAGGTCTGCGCGCCCGTCGTGAGGGCCGTGTTGTTGCAGAGCGTGGTGTTACTCGACGCTGGCAGAAGGTTCGTCGCGTTCGAGCAAATTTAGTTTTGGCCTAGAACTCGCGGAGACTTTTCCAGGCGTTGTCGTCGAGTTCCGGAATTTCGCCCGCAGACGACACGCCAAGGCGCGCTTTGCCGGCAGGATTTGTCATTCCCAAGAGAATTCTCCATCTGTTGAATGAGAACCTTTATTGCCGTTTCAGGTTAACAGTGAATTTATTTTGCCATTCGATATGATCCGACTTCGGAATGACTTGTGCCGATCGCTCGGCGTGCGCTCCACGAGCGGCACACCGCAACGACGTGCGGGCCACGCCTCGAGAAACGGTTGCTTGCGCGCTCTACCCCGCCTCGCTAACCACGTAATGCGCCTGGAGCGCCTTTATCGGATTGAGGTGACTTAGAGATGCATGCTTCTTCCCATGGCCCGCTGCGTGTCGGCGTCGGCGGCCCGGTCGGCACCGGTAAGACCGCGCTTATGGACGCGCTCTGCAAGCAATTTCGTGACCGTTACGAGATCGCGGCCATCACCAACGACATATACACCAAGGAGGATGCCGAGTTCCTCACGCGGGCCGGCTCGTTAACTCCGGATCGCATCCTCGGAATCGAAACCGGTGGCTGCCCGCACACCGCCATTCGCGAGGATGCCAGCATCAATATGGCGGGTGTTGCGGAATTGCGACGCCGCTTCCCGGCTCTGGATGTGATTCTCATTGAAAGCGGCGGCGACAATCTGGCGGCGACCTTCAGCCCGGAGCTTGCCGACATCACCATCTATGTCATCGACGTTTCCGCAGGCGACAAGATCCCGCGAAAGGGTGGGCCCGGTATAACACGCAGCGATCTTCTGGTGATCAACAAGATCGATCTCGCGCCTCATGTCGGCGCCAGCCTGGAAGTGATGGACCGGGATTCCCGCAAAATGCGCGGCGAGCGGCCTTTCGTTTTCACCAATATCCGAGCCGGGCACGGCGTCGCCGAAATCGCCGCTTTCATTGAGCGTCAGGGCGGGCTTGCCGGCGCCGCTTAGAAGCGGTTGCGCTCGCGCCCACATTGGTTTTCGATGGTGACGGCATCGCAGGATCAGTCCCATGGCGCATCACCAGCTTCCCTTCGTCCCCGAGACCATGCTTCGCGGCATCTTGGATGCCGCGGTGCCACCGGTACTGCGCGTCGCCTCCGGCGATACCGTGGCTTTGTCCGCTTTGCCAGCCGGCGGTCTCGATCGCATGCCAACAGACGGGCGCGCCATTCCGGAAATCTGGCGACGCGGGCTGGAGGCCTTTCCGGAGCCGCACGGCGGTCATTTCATGAGTGGCCCGGTCTATGTGGAGGGCGCGCGCATCGGCGACACGCTTGAGGTCGAAATCCTGGAGGCGCGTCCTTGGATGGAGTGGGGGTTCACCGCCATCATGCCCCTGCTTGGCGCGGCGCCGGAGGTTTTTACCGACTACGAAACAATCCATCCGAAGGTTGATCTTGCGGCATCGACGGTCGAACTGCCTTGGGGCACGCGCCTGCCGCTCGATCCTTTTTTCGGCATCATTGCCGTCGCGCCCCCGCCGGCCTGGGGTCCGTGCAGTTCCGTGCAGCCGCGCGCTTTCGGCGGCAATATGGACAACAAGGAACTCAAGCCCGGCGCCACCCTCTACCTTCCCATCTTCAATGATGGCGCGTTGTTCATGGCCGGCGACGGTCACGGCGTGCAAGGCGATGGCGAGGTCTGCATCTCGGCGCTCGAAATCGGCCTCACCGGCACCTTTCGCCTGACGGTGCGGCGCGACCTGCATCTCAAACGCCCCTTTGCCGAGACCGCCACGCATCTCATCTCGATCGGTCTAGATGAGGATTTGGACGACGCCGCGAAGCAGGCTGTTCTGGAAATGGTCGATCACGTCTGCGCCCGCACCAATCTCTCGCCCAACCAGGCCTATATGCTGTGCTCGCTTGCGGGTGATCTGCGGGTGACGCAGATCGTCGATATGGTGAAGGGCGCGCATATGATGCTGGCAAAAGACAAGCTCTGATCCCGGGTCGCCACCTACCCGATGGTGCGCACCGCGACCGCCGCAGCGGCGGCGCGGTTCTCCACTCCGAGTTTCGTGTAGATCTGCTCCAGGTGTTTCTGCACCGTGCGAGGACTGAGACCAAGGATCTCGGCGATATCCCGGCTCGATTTGCCATGCCCGATCCAGAGCAGAACTTCGGCCTCGCGCGCGGTCAGACCCAAACGCTCGCGGAGGCGGGATTCCTCGCTCGATGTCTGGCGTTCCTGCACGCGGAAGAGCAGTTCATCGGCCGCCAGCCGTCCGACATAGACGAATTGCAGCAACGGTGACTGCCCCGCCGTCGCCGCGACTTCTCCTGGCAATCGCTCGCCCGCTTCGCCAAGCCAGGCCGCCACCCAGTCGCAGGCCGTTTCCGAGATTCCGGCCTTCGCTAGCAGACGCGCCGCCTGGGGTGTTGACCAGGCGAGATTGCCCTGGGCGTCGGTCGCGAGCAGGAAGCGGCCGGCGGTGTCGAGCGCGGCATGAGCGCTTCGCGTGCGCCGCGCGCCCATCAGGTGGACGCTTATCCGGGCCACGACTTCGTCGAGTTGCAGCGGTTTGGTGACGTAATCCACGCCGCCGGCCTCCAATCCGCGTACCACATCCTCGCTTTCCGTGAGGCCGGTCATGAAGACGATGGGAACGGAGGCGAGCGCCGGATTCCGCTTCATGCGTCGGCAAGCCTCGAAACCATCCATATCGGGCATCATGGCGTCGATGAGGATGATGTCGGGCAGCACCCGCGCGATGACCATCATCGCCGCGGCAGCGGATTGCGCCATCAGCACCGTGTAGCCGGCATTCTCCAGCGTCTCATTGAGAACGCCGAGCGTGCCTGGCGAGTCATCGACCACCAGAACGATGTCGCGCCGGTTCACGAAGCGGTCACCGCGGCACCGGCGCGGTCGAGTGCCAGAACAAAATCGTCGAGGCGATATTCAGCGATTGGAGCCCGCAAAGGTTCCAGCGCGGCGCTCAAAGCGGGGAACTCGTCGCCCAGGCTGTCGAGCCGCTGGCGGATGCCCCGCACATAGCCGATGGCCGCGAGCGCCCGCAGCTCATCGAGCTGCGCGGGTGTCAGCGTCGCCGCCGATTCAGCGACGGGCGCGACATCGCTTTCGAGCCGCATCCATTCGACGCCGAGCAGCCGCCCGATCGTTTCCAGAAGAAGATCGAGCCGCAGCGGTTTCGCCATGACGTCGTCATGGTGCTGCCCTTCGCGCGGCGCTGCCTCCAACTCCCGCGCATTGGCGGAGATGATGACGATCGGCGCGCGCGCGTAAACATCGTCCCGCAAGCGCGCCGCCACGTCCCATCCCGTCATGTCGGGCATCGACAGGTCGAGCAGAATGAGATCGGGACGCCACTGTGCCGCCATCTCCAGGCAATCGACACCGCCAGCCGCCCCCATGACGGTGAAGCCGAGCGGCGTAAGCAAATCGAGCATCAACGCGCGTTGCGACGGATCATCATCGGCGACAAGCACGGTAAGGCGCCGCCCGCGATAGCCGGTGATTTCCAGCGTTGGTGGGCTAGGCCGCAAGGTTTCGGCAGCCTCCGACAGCATGAGCCTCAGCCGGAAACGGCTTCCTTTGCCGATCTCGCTGCTGGCGACCGTAACCTCGCCGCCCATGACCTCGGTCAGCAGCCGGACGATTGTCAGGCCAAGTCCGGTCCCAGGGGTCGATTGCGCGTCGCCCGCGCGCTGAAACGGCTCGAAAATACGCGCGATGTCGCTGGCCGCTATGCCGCGGCCGGTATCGGCGATCTCGAACTCGGCGACCTGGCTGCGGTAACGGACCGAGAAGGTGACACGGCCACGATCGGTGAACTTGATGGCGTTGGAGAGCAGATTGATCAGCACCTGCCGCATGCGATGCTCATCCGCATAGACCAGGCTGGGCAGCCCTTCCGCGCGATAGACCAATTCGATGCCCTTCGTCTCCGCCTGAAGCTGCATCATCTGCACGAGGTGATCGAGGAATTCCGGTAGCCGGATTTCATCGCGGTAAAGTTCGATATGCCCCGCCTCGATCTTGGAGATATCGAGCAATCCGCCGATCAGCGCGGTGAGATGTTCGCCGCTGCGCCGGATGATGCGCAAACCCTCGCGCTTTCGCGCCGGGATGTCGGTGTCCTTTTCCAGAAGCTGCGCATAGCCGAGGATGGCGTTGAGCGGGCTGCGTAGTTCATGGCTTATGCCGACCACGTAGCGACTTTTGGCGCGGCTTGCGGCCTCGGCGGCCTCCTTGGCGCGTTGCAGCGCCGCGTCGGTCCGCTGATGCGCGCCGATCTCGTCCAGCAGCAGCCCGGTCTGCCGCCGGGTCTCCTCCTCCGCCGTTCGCCGGCTTTCCTGCGCGAGCACCGCCAGCCAGGACACGACGCCACCGATCACCAGCATGATGAGGAAGGTCTTCCAGAACGCCGCGCGCGCCACCTCATGCGTCAACGGCGCCTCGCCAATCGTCTGGGCGGCGATGGCGACCAGCAACAGGCCGGTGCCGGCGGCGAAGAGGAAGAACACGCCGGCGAAGCGCGCCAGCCGCACGTTCACAAGGTTGACGATTGCCTCAGGCAGCACCGCCCGTAGGGGCTTGGTCACCTGCGCGGCGATGCGGCCATGCGGCTTACAGGCATCATGGCAGCGCGCATCGAGCGAGCAGCAAAGCGAGCAGATCGGTCCGGCATAGACCGGGCAATAGGCCATATCCTCAGGCTCGAAGGCATGCTCGCAGACCCGGCAGGGGATGGTGCCGCGCGAGGCCCAGGCCGCACGGCCACGGCGCGCGAGATAGGTTCGCCCGCCGGTGGCCCAGGCAATGACAGGCGCCGCCACGAAGGCTGAGCCGAAAGCCACGAAGGTCGAAAGTGCGCCCGCCACCGGCCCCAGCAGCCCGGCATAGGCGCAGAGCGAGAGGATCACCGCCAGCAGCATCGCTCCGACACCGACCGGATTGATGTCGAAGAGATGCGCGCGCTTGAACTCGATTCCCTTGGGGCTGAGCCCCAGGCGTTTGTTGACGACGAGATCCGCCACCAGCGCGCCCATCCATCCGGCGGCGATATCCGAATAGACCACCAGCGTATGCTGGATGGTTTGGGTCACCCCTGTCTCCATCAGCAGCAGGGCGATGGCGATGTTGAAGATCAGCCAGACCACCCGACCCGGATGGCTATGGGTCAGCCGCGAGAAGAAATTCGACCAGGCGAGCGACCCGGCATAGGCATTAGTGACGTTGATCTTGATCTGCGACAGCACGACCAGCGCGGCGGTCAACGCGATCGCCATCCCCGGCGAGGCGATGGTGCTGAATGCGAGCCGGTACATCTCCGCCGGCTGCACGGCGCGTGACGGAATAAGCCCGGTCCGCAAAGCCGCATAGGCGAGCAGCGAGCCCGCGAGAAGCTTCACGATATCGATGGCGATCCAGCCAGGACCGCCGAGCAACAGCGCCATCCACCACCGCAGGCCGCTCATGCTTTTGCGCGGCGGCAGGAAGCGGATGAAATCGACCTGCTCGGCCGTCTGCGTGATCAGCGCGAAAAGGATCGAGGCGGCGGCGCCAAAGGCAACAAGATGAAAACCGTTGCTCGCTTGATGGTCTCCGCCATAGTGCGCCCAGCCGCCGAGCCATTCCGGATGGACGACCAGCATCGCCGCGATCGGCACCAGGTTGAGCACGAACCAGATCGGCTGCGTCCACAGCTGCAACCGGCTGATGAAGGTGATGCCATGGGTGACCAGTGGCACCACCACGACGGCGCAAAGAATATATCCGAGCCATTCCGGCACGCCGAAAAATGCCTGCAGCATCGCCGCGAGAATCACGGCCTCGATGCCGAAGAAGATGAAGGTGAAGGACGCGTAGATCAGCGAGGTGATCGTCGAGCCGATATAGCCGAAGCCCGCGCCGCGCGTGAGCAGATCGACATCCACGCCCGCCCGCGCCGCATGCACGCAAACCGGCAGGCTGATCGCGAAAATCATGATGCTGACGAAGACGATCGCGGCGACGCTATTGGTGAAACCATAGGCGAGGGTAATGCCGCCGCCGATTGCCTCCAGCGCCAGAAAGGACACGGCACCCAGCGCCGTATTGGCGACGCGTAGCGCCGACCACTTGCGGGCGCTCTTGGCGGTGAAGCGGAGAGCGTAATCCTCGAGCGTCTGATTGGCGACCCAGCGGTTGTACTCCCGCCGCGTCGGCACGATGCGCTGGCGTGCCGCGCGTGGTGCCGCCGGTTGAAGCTTGCTCACCCGCTCAGCCTCTCCCCGTCAACGTTGCTGCCGCCAAGAGGAGAGGAGGCCGGCGCAAACCCGCCATACGCAGTTTCGCGTATGGCGCAACGGCGAAGCGCTGCTCAGTTTCGGAGCCGTATAGCTGAACGATCCCGCAACGAAGCTGTCCCCCTTTAGGAGCTGAGCCCATGACGGACGAGACAGTCAGAAACGAAGACACATCCGTGGCGCCCGCCGGCCCAGGACGGCGCGACCTCGGCAAGCTCGGGTTGGCCGCGGCCGCCGCGGTCACTCTCGGCACCACCGTTCTCGGCAGCAGCCGGGCACGGGCGCAATCCTCCGGGTCGATCAAGGTCGGTATCCTCCATTCACTCTCCGGCACCATGGCCATCAGCGAGACTCCGCTCAAGGAAGTCATGCTGATGCTGATTGCCCAGCAGAACGCGAATGGCGGCGTGCTTGGCCGTCAGCTCGAGGCCGTGGTGGTCGATCCCGCCTCCAACTGGCCGCTTTTCGCCGAGAAGGCCAAGCAGCTCCTCAGCGTCAACAAGGTCTCGGCCACTTTCGGTTGCTGGACCAGCGTCTCCCGCAAATCGGTGCTGCCGGTTTTCGAGCAGATGAACGGCATCCTGTTCTACCCGGTCCAGTATGAGGGCCAGGAGTGCAGCCGCAATGTCTTCTACACCGGTGCGGCGCCGAACCAGCAGGCGATCCCCGCGGTGGACTACCTGATGAACACCGAGCACGTAAAGCGGTGGGTTCTGGCCGGAACCGACTATGTCTATCCCCGCACCACGAACAAGATCCTGGAAGCCTATCTGAAGTCCAAGGGCGTCGCGGCCTCGGACATCATGATCAACTACACGCCCTTCGGCTATTCCGACTGGCAGGGCATCGTCTCCCAGATCAAGAGCTTCGGCTCCTCGGGCCAGAAAACCGCCGTGGTCTCCACCATCAACGGCGACGCCAATGTTCCTTTCTACAAGGAACTCGGCAATCAGGGGATCAAGGCGACCGACATCCCGGTCGTGGCCTTCAGCGTCGGCGAGCAGGAATTGGCCGGCATCGACACCAAGCCGCTGGTCGGCCATCTCGCCGCCTGGAATTACTTCGAGAGCGTCGATGCGCCCGCGAATGCCCAGTTCATCAGCGACTTCAAGAAATTCGCCAAAAACGACAAGCGGGTGACCAATGACCCCATGGAAGCCGCCTATATCGGCTTCAACATGTGGGTGAAGGCGGTCGAGAAGGCGAATACCACGGATGTGGACGCCGTGATCGACGCGATGGTCGGTGTCGCCGTGCCGAACCTGACCGGCGACTACGCCACGATGATGCCCAACCACCACATCACCAAGCCCGTGCTCATCGGTGAAATTCAGGGCGACGGCCAGTTCAATGTGGTTTGGCAGACCCCCGGCACCATCGTCGCTCAGCCCTGGTCGCCGTATTTGCCGGAAAGCAAGGACCTGATCGGCGACTGGCTGCCGCCAATGTCCTGCGGAAATTACGACGTGGTTCAGGGCAAGTGCCTCAGCGCTAAACCGGCCTAACCGGGACGGGGGGAGAGGCGCATGACGCCCGCTGCATGTCTGTCCGATCGAAAGTCTCCCGACGCGGTTCTGTCATTGCGCCCCTCTCATCATCCTCGGCACTTGCCGAGGGTGATGGCGGGGAAGGGCGGCACGCGGCGCGGTTTCGCCTCTCTCTGCTGTGCCCTGGCGCTTACCCTTTTTCTTGTCTTTGGTGGGGCGAAGGCTCGCGCTGATACGGCTGCCGATCCCTATGCCGGCCTAGCCTCGCAGAGCTTCGACTCAATCGTTTCGGCCGTGCAGGCCGTTGCCTTGTCCGGCGATGCCCGCGCGCATCAGGTTCTCGACGCCCTCGGCAACAACGCACTCTATACTTGGCGCTACGACCGTCCCGACCACGCTCTCTTCATCCACGATCCGCAGACCGGGAAATGGCTGAACGCGCGGACAGGTGATCCGGTTCACGCCCCACCTTTCATGCAGGTTCGCCGCATCGTCGCGAATGATATGGTGAAGAATGCGCTCCAGACGGCGACTGGCGTTCTGGATCTTTCCTCCCCGGATCCGGCGCTCCGCAAGGCCGCCGCGAGCGCGATCTTCGCCAACCCTGCCGCCGCCACACTACCGGGTGTGCGGCATGCGCTTTCCATTGAGAAGAACCCCGCCGCGCGTGCGGCACTCCTGCAAGCGGAAGCCGCCGATATCCTCTCGACGCCATCCGCGAGCAGCGACGAGCGGCTCGCCGCCATCCACGCGGTAGCCGCGCGCGACGATATGCCAGCGCGCAACCTGCTCTCATCTCTGCAGGGCGAGCACGGACCGGTGGCAACCGCCGCCGCCGCCGCCATTGCGCATATCGATTTCACGCTGCGTCTGTGGAGCTGGCTGGAGACAGTCTATTACGGCTTGAGCCTCGGTTCCGTCTTGCTACTCGCCGCCGCTGGCCTCGCCATCACCTTCGGCGTGATGGGCGTGATCAACATGGCGCATGGCGAAATGGTTATGATCGGCGCCTATGTCACCTTCAGCGTGCAGCAGGTCTTCCGTGCCTATATTCCGGATATGTTTGGCAGCAGCCTGATCGTCGCGATCCCGGCCGCCTTTCTGGTCGCCGGTGCGATCGGTATCCTGATCGAACGCTGCATGATCCGCTTCCTCTATGGCCGACCGCTGGAAACCTTGCTGGCAACCTGGGGACTTAGCCTCATCCTGCAACAGGCGATCCGCAGCATCTTCGGCGCCGAGAACCAGAATGTCGGCACGCCGGACTGGATGAGCGGCTATTTCGCGCTGGGTGGTCTCACGATCACGCTCAACCGCCTCGCCATCATCGTTTTCACCATTATCGTACTCGCGGCTTTGATGGCGGTGATGCGCTACACGCCGCTGGGCTTGCGGATGCGGGCGGTAACGCAAAACCGTCGCATGGCGGCCTCCATGGGCATCCGCACCCCATGGATCGACGCGATGACCTTCGGCCTCGGCTCGGGCATCGCCGGGATCGCTGGCGTGGCGCTCAGCCAGATCGACAATGTGTCGCCGAATCTCGGTCAGAACTACATCATCGACAGCTTCATGGTGGTGGTCTTCGGCGGTGTCGGCAATCTGTGGGGCACGACGCTCGCGGCGCTCGTGCTCGGCATCGTCAACAAGGCTCTGGAGCCGGTGGCGGGCGCTGTTCTCGGTAAAATCGTCGTGCTCGTGCTCATCATCCTGTTCATCCAGCGCCGGCCGCGTGGCTTGTTCCCGGTCAAGGGACGGGCGGTGGAGGCATGACCCGCCTTTCTTTCACCGTAACGCCCGTCATCATCATTGTCGTCGCGGCGATACTCGCGATCCTGAACCTTGGGACGCCGGCAACCAGCGCCCTGCATGTCTCGGATTTTGTCGTTGGGCTTGCCGGGAAATACCTGTGCTACGCGATGCTGGCCCTCGCCGTTGATCTTGTCTGGGGCTTTGCCGGCATCCTGACACTGGGCCATGCCGCTTTCTTCGCCCTCGGCGGTTACGCGATGGGCATGTATCTCACGCGGGAGATCGGCGCACGCGGTGTGTATGCGAATGCACAGCTGCCGGATTTCATGATCTTTCTCGGCTGGAAGAACCTGCCCTGGTATTGGCACGGCTTCGCGCATTTTCCCTTCGCGATCGTCATGGCGCTCATCGTTCCTGGCGTTCTGGCCGCCATCTTCGGCTTCTTTGCTTTCCGCAGCCGCGTCGGCGGTGTCTATCTCTCGATCATCACTCAAGCGCTGACCTACGCGCTGCTGCTCGCCTTCTTCCGCAACGACATGGGTTTCGGCGGCAATAACGGGATGACCGACTTCAAGGACATCCTCGGCGCGCCGATCGGCCGCAGCAGCACCGGCACCGCGCTGATGGTTATCTCCGCGATCTGCACGGCGCTCGCCTATATCGGCGCGCGTTGGCTCACCGGCAGCCGCTTCGGCAAAGTGATGGTGGCGATGCGAGATGCCGAAAGCCGCACGCGGTTCCTCGGCTATCGGCCCGAATACTACAAGCTCGTCGTCTGGACCCTTTCGGCGATGCTCGCAGGTATCGGAGGGGCGCTTTATGTCCCGCAGGTCGGCATCATCAACCCGAGCGAATTCGCGCCCGCCAATTCCATCGAGGCGGTAATCTGGGTTGCTGTGGGCGGTCGGGGTACCTTGTCCGGCGCGATCTTAGGCGCGGTGCTGGTCAACCTTGGCAAGACGATCCTGACGGGCGCACTGCCCGGCGCTTGGCTCTATGCGCTGGGCGGTTTGTTCATCCTGGTCACGATCTTCCTGCCGCGCGGAATCGTCGGCAGCCTGCGCCGCAAGAATGCGCGGGACGCTATTTTGCCGACCTCGGACGAGCCGCAGGGCATAGCGGCCATCGACAGTGTGCAGGCCGATTTGCGTGAGAGCGGCGCCGAAATGGAGAAGCCCGCATGAACCAGCCGATCGGGCCAACCTCCGACACGATTCTCTACCTCAGTGGCGTCAACAAGACCTTCGATGGATTCCGTGCGATTAACAACCTCTCCATCACGCTAGACCGTGGCGAGATGCGCGCGGTGATCGGCCCGAATGGTGCGGGTAAAAGCACCATGATGGACATCATCACGGGCAAGACCCGGCCGGATGCCGGCCGTGTTGTATTCGGCGCCTCGACAGACCTCACCCGTATGGACGAGCCGGCGATCGCCTCGCTGGGTATCGGCCGCAAGTTCCAGAAACCGACTGTCTTCGAAAGCCACACCGTCTGGGACAATCTGCTGCTGGCGCTCGCCGGCGACCGTCGCGCCCGCTTCACGCTTCGTGCGCGTCGCACAGCAGCCGAAACCGAGAAGGTCGAGGCGCTGCTTGAAACCATCAGGCTCACGTCGCATCGCAACAGGCTCGCAGCCAATCTCTCGCACGGCCAGAAGCAATGGCTGGAAATCGGCATGCTGCTCGCCCAGGATCCGCAGCTTCTGCTGGTCGATGAGCCCGTCGCTGGCATGACCGATTCCGAGACCGAGCAAACGGCACATCTGCTGCGCGACATCAACCGCACGCGCAGCGTCGTGGTGGTGGAGCATGACATGGCCTTCGTTCGCGCGCTCGGCGTCAAGGTCACGGTGCTGCATGAGGGAAGCGTGCTCTCGGAGGGCACGCTCGATCACGTCAGCGCCGATCCGCGCGTCATCGACGTCTATCTCGGCCGTTAAGGAGCGCAGCGATGCTCGAAGTCGAAGGCATCAGCCTGCATTACGGCGCGGCCGTCGCTTTGCGCGGCGTATCGGTGAAGGCGGTGGCGGGGTCCGTCACCGCCATCCTCGGCCGTAACGGTGTGGGTAAAACCAGCCTGCTCCGCGCGATTGTCGGCGCGCATCCCATCAGCAACGGAGCGATCCGCTGGGAGGGCAAGGAGATCTCCAAGCTTCCCGCGTACGAGCGCGCGAAGCGCGGCATTGCCTGGGTGCCGCAGGGCCGCGACATTTTTCCGCTCCTGACGGTCCAGGAAAACCTGGAGACCGGCTTCGCGGTGCTCCCACGCGGCAAGCGCCGTGTGCCCGATGAGATCTTCGACCTCTTCCCCATCCTCAAGACCATGCTGAAACGACGGGGCGGCGACCTGTCAGGCGGCCAGCAGCAGCAACTCGCGATCGGACGCGCCCTGGTCATGGGGCCTCGCCTGCTGGTGCTGGACGAGCCGACGGAAGGCATTCAGCCCAGCATCATCAAAGACATCGGCCGGGTGATCGAGTTGCTGCGGGGACGCGGCGACATGGCGATCCTGCTGGTCGAGCAATATTACGACTTCGCGCACGAACTCGCGCAGACGCTCGCCGTGATGGATCGGGGTGTGGTTGTGGTCGCTGGCGCCCGCGATGACTTGGACAAGGAAGATGTCCGCCGGCACCTGTCGGTCTGAGCGACCGGGCGGGTCGCTCGCCGGGCGAGCCTTTAGGAGGAACCTCCGGGCGGTGTCGAGGGGTTCGCTGAAGTTGTCGGACGAGCTGGCACCGACGGCGCTTGGGCGGACGCGTTGCCTCGATCCCAGCCCTTCGCCCAGTCGAGCAGCGCCTTCGGAGGCTTCTCCACAGGTTGTGTCGGGTAAACCGAGGGGCTCGATCCGCTGTCACTATCCGGAACGGGCTGCACCACGCCCGGATTTGGACCAGGGTTCACGGAGACGTGATGGGTGAGGGCGCTGACATGCTTGGTCGGGAGGCTGATGGCGGTCGCGGCCAGCGCGGGCTTGTGAGTGCTCAAGGCCGACTGGAGACTAGGCCAAGCGACGCCGGCCGCGGCGGCAACCGACAAGAACAGACCGCAAGCGATCGCTCCCATATAAACTCGCGTCAGGGCAACTCGCCGCTGGGCGGCATTCCGTCTCGCCTGTTCCAGCGTTTGCGGGCGCTCCCTGGGCTGCTCCCGGACGGGCGGTGGCGGCGCCTCGGCGGAGCCCGGAGCGTCGTAGCCGGCATGCGAGAAAATATCCTTCAGCCAGCCGGCATTCTTCTCATCGGTGGCGGTGAGACCCGTCCAGAGGATTACAGCGTTGTGGCTCGGCGAAACTTGGCTCGCTGCGGATTTCAGGCCACCAGCCTCTGTTGTCGCAAGCCTTTCGGCTGCGACCTCAATGACTTTGGCAACTGGTCGTTCTCCGGCAGACGGCACTCGCACCTCCTCGACGGCCACGGCCGTCACTATCATGGTAACTATCTAAACCCTGTAGAATTCCGTTTCAGGCGGCTCTTTGACGGAGGGAAGCGTCAAATATCAACCAATTTGTGTATCGAGACACCTGTATCGATACACAATCACCTCAATATCTTGTGACTCGTCACTGTTGATTATCCGCCGGGATCGATGGCGGCGGCACAACCATTGGTAGGTGTTGCCGCCGCGTGGCCGACGACCGGCACGACATCGAGCGCGGCGGAGGTTACACGGCACGGCGCGGCAAACAGACCGCAACCGGACAAGGCAAGAAGGCCGAGAAGAAGCGAAGCGCGAACCATCGCCGCTATCTTACTCCTTCCGCCTTCGATGGAGAAGGTCGGGGCGGCGATGGAGCCGAGCAGGCAATGCAGCCCGCCCGGCTGGAAGGGCGCTGCTAGGCCGCGACCTGATCGAGGAAGCCCGTGACGCTCAGCAGACGTCCCTGCTCATCCACCACCGCGAAGTCGGTTCCCTGTGCGATGCAGGGTCCGTTCTGTGCCCCAAGCCGCCATGAAAAGCGAATTCGGTCAGCATGTCCGTCAGGTTGTCCGATCAAGGTAAAAGCGTGACCGGGGAAACGCTCCTGCACGGCGGAGATCAGGCCCGAAATTTCTTCGCGGCCTTCGCCACGCATGAGCGGGTCTATGTAGTTGGCGTTCTCGGCCCATCCATTAGCGATGAGCGTGTGTCGCCGTATGGTGTCCGCTTCATTCCAGGTTTCAATGTAACGATTCGCGATGGTCGCTGCGTCGGTCATAGAGAAAATCCTTTGATGAACCGGGAAAGTCCGGCGGCAGGATGATCGCCACGGAGATGCGGCGCGTCGATTACCTCGCTGGTCGTAGAATATCGTTTTGCGATAAAGTCGTTCGCGCTCGAAGCGTTTTTTAGCGCGCGCCGGGTTGAGGCTGATTCAGGCGCTGAAGTCGCTCCACTGTTGCGCCATCCGCCGGATAAAAGGCTTCGATCGCCAGTTCGGACAATGTTACCTCAGTCGGTGTTCCGAACACCGTTGTCGTCGAGATGAGCGACAACCGGCCCTGCGCTGTATCAAGTTCCAAAGGTATCGCGATTTCGTCCTTGAATGGCTCGACCACGGTTCGATCCCTCCCGTCCGGAGCAAGATCCGACAACTCGGTGAGCAGAGCGGCCAGAATCGGATCAGCGCTCGCGATCACCTGTCGTCTTAGGCGCCCCAGCACATGAGCACGCCACTGTTGAAGATTTGCGATGGCACGGGCGAGGCCGCCAGGATGAAGGCTCAAACGAAGCACGTTGACGGGCGCGCGCAAAAGCGCCGCGTCGCGCACGCCAGCCAGCAAAGGCGCCACCGCTTCATTTGCCGCCACCATTGTCCAGTGCCGGTCAACGGCCAGGGCAGGGTGCGGCACATGAGCGCGCAGGATCGCCTCCACCACACCCCGCGCGGCGGCTAGCGCCGGGTCGTCCAGCGGTCGATCCGAGAAGCGAGGCGCGAAACCGGCGGCAAGTAGCAGCATGTTGCGCTCGCGAAGAGGCACTTCGAGTTGCTCGGCGAGATGGAGCACCATGTCGCGGCTTGGCGCGGCGCGGCCACTCTCGACGAAGCTCAGGTGGCGCTGGGAGATGCCCGCGTCCAAGGCGAGATCGAGCTGGCTCAGCCGGCGCCGCAGCCGCCAGTTCCGAAGCTGGGCGCCGATCGGCGCGACGGAACCGGCTCTCGATGGCATCGCGATGAGTGTCATCCTGTCGGTCTACCACCTCGGTCAGGAGCGACCGATGACCTGGGAGGTAATCGGTCCCGCCGTTTCCGGATTGCTCAACCGACGGTTCCGTGGTGACCCCTGATGCACTACCGTCTGTTCGACAACCGGCGCCACGGTGCTATCAAGGGTGAAACAAAGCCGTGATGTCAATCGAGTAGGGTGGCGCGGAAATGGAAAAGAATCGAGAGTCATCGATCGGGAAGCTGATCACCCGCGTCGCTTTGCTCGGAGGCATCGCTCTCTTGGCGGTGGCAATCGGCAATCCAGTTTGGGCCCAAAAGTCGAATAGTGGCGTCGGTATTGGTCCCAGCGCTTCGCTTTCGACGACCGCGCCGCAAGCTTCGCCATTCGATGACTTTCCCCAGCCCGAACATTTATTTGGTGACTGGGGTGGCATCCGCACGGATCTCGGCAAGCTCGGGATCAATGTCATGTTCAACTACACGTCGGAATCCGCCGGGAATGTGAGTGGCGGCAAGCAACGGGATTTCGGCTCCGCCTATCAGCTCGGGCTCGAGATCGATATCGACTGGCAGAAGTTAGCCGGTATCCAGGGCTTCGCGACCCATACTGTTTTCGTCAATCGCGGCGGCAGCAACGCCAGCGAGGGCTTCGGTGACAATTTGATGCCTGCGCAGGAGATTTATGGCGCCGGCGGCGATGTCGCTGTTCACCTCGTCTATGTTTATGGCGAAGAGACGCTGTTCAATGGCCGCCTCGACATCGCCGCGGGAGTGATGCCGGTTGGCAATGATTTCGCTGCCTCGCCGCTCAACTGCAATTTCATGAACAACGGGCTTTGCGGCAATCCGAAGGAGCTATCCGGCGGCGATCTCGGCTTCAGCGCCTGGCCGGACGCAACGATCGGCGGCCGGATCCGGGGGCGGCCGACCGAGGATACCTATGTGCAAATCGGCCTCTATGGCGTCGATCCTTTCCTTTATAGTGACGTTTTCGACCGCACCGGCTTCGATATCGATCCCTCCCGCTACAGCGGCGTCGAAGTGCCCGTCGAACTGGCCTGGGAGCCGAAATTCGGCAAAAGCGGTTTGATCGGTCACTACAAGGTCGGCTTTGGCTACGACAGTTCGCCCTACACGCAATTCGTCGACGCGAACGGCAATCCGCCAGCACCGCCTGCCGCGCCAGCCCTGACCGGCAGCGGCAAGTTTCAGTTCTGGGCATTGGCGGACCAGATGTTGATCCGCCAGGGGGACGGGGACACCGCCGGCCTGATCGCCTTGGCAGGCTATATCCACAGTAATCCGGGCGCCAATGTCTATCACGACGAAGCCTTCGCCGGTTTCGTCGATGGAGGCTTCTGGAAAGCCCGGCCGCTCGATACGATCGGGCTGCTCTTCACCTACCAGACCGTCAGCAACCAGCTCACGAGCGCGCAGCAGCAGGAACAGGAATTTGGTTTAGCCTTCAGCAACAACGCGACCGGTGTGCAAACCCACGAGGAGATACTGGAAGCGAATTACGACATCCACGTCTTTCGCGGCGTAAATTTCGAGCCCGACTTCCAATACATTTTCCACCCGAACGCTCAGGACAACCTGCAGAACGCCGCGGTCTTCGGTTTCAAAACCCACATCGAGTTCTGACGAAGCTTGACGAGGTTTGACGCGAGGCGCTTGCGTAAACCTCACATCTGCGGGGCAACCTTCGCGAGCGCACCATGGATTTGCGCCACAACCGCCGCGCCTTCCCCTACGGCGGCGGCCACGCGTTTGGTCGAACCCGCGCGTACATCGCCGATCGCGAAGACGCCTCGCAAATTGGTTTCGAGGAGCTGAGCCGTTCGCCCCTCGGCATCCACACCCGCTCCGGTGATGACAAAGCCTTTGCCGTCGACGGCGACGCAGCCCCTCAGCCAACCGCCGTTCGGCTCGGCGCCAATGAAGAGGAAGAGGTGACGGAGCGGTCGTGTCTGCGTGACGCCACTGCTCCGGCTGCGGCACATCACCGCAGTTAAGCCCGAGGTACGATCTCCCTCCAGGCCGATCACCTCGGTCTCGCTATGCAGCTCCACATTGGGAAGAGCTGAGATCCGGTCGATCAGGTAGCGCGACATAGAGGATTCGAGGCTCTTCCCTCGTATGATGAGATGCAGCCGCTTTACCTTCGGCGCCAGGAACACCACGGCCTGCCCGGCGGAATTGCCGCCGCCAACCAGGGCCACTTCCCCACCTTCGCAAAGCCTGGCTTCCACCGGCGACGCCCAGTAAGAGACGCCCGCCCCGTCGAAGGTCGCGAGGTTGGCAATATCGGGCCGTCTGTAGCGCGCACCGGAGGCCACGACGACGATGTGGGCGCGGACCGCCTGCCCATTCGACAGTTCCAGGCGCAGAGGCTCGTCGGGCCGCTGCTCGCGGTGACTGCAATCGAGACGCGTCACTTCCAGCGGAATGGCCAGCTGCGCGCCGAACTTCTGCGCCTGGCTAAAAGCCCGCCCCGCCAGCGCCTGGCCCGAGATGCCGGTAGGAAAGCCCAGGTAATTCTCGATCCGCGCCGATGCGCCCGCCTGGCCGCCGAAAGCCCGCTGATCGAAGACGAGAACCGACAAGCCTTCGGACGCACCATAGACCGCGGTGGCGAGGCCCGCGGGACCGGCGCCGACGACCGCCACGTCGTAGATTGTGTTCGGATCGAGCTCAGGAGTGATGCCCAGACAAACGCCGGCCTCCGCGTCGGTCGGCCGCTTCAGCACGGTGCCGTTCGCGCAGACCATCAGGGGGAGATCCTGCGGCAGGACGCCCAACCGCTCGACAAGGGCACGACCCTCGGGCGTGCCCGCTGCATCCACCACCAAGTGGGGGTAGCCGTTGCGCGCCAGGAAACCTTGGAGCCGCACAAGGTCGGGGGCACCCGGAATGCCGACGAGCACTGAACCCGAGCCACCTGCCTCGATCAAAGCGACGCGGCGCAGGATGAAGGCGCGCATGATGATCTCGCCGATTTCCGCGGAGCCGATGACGAGCGCGCGAAGATGGGCGGCATCGAAAGGCAAAGCGGTGCAGCCCTGCGGCCCGGCTCGCCCAGTGGCCAGCGCTCCCTGGCCGGCTAGTTGGCTCAATTCGCCCGTGAACTGGCCGACACTCTCGGTGGTGACCAATGCCTCGCGGTCGAGACCGTCCCGCCGCACTATGTCGATCGTCCCTTCCAACACGAGCCAGGCGGAGCTGTGATGCTCGCCAAACCCGTAGACGACTTGGCCGGGCGCGAAAGCTGTCGGCGCGGCACTGGCGAAACGCTTGGCCGTCTCGACCTGGGCGGGGTCGAGCGTGGGGAACATCTGATGGTGCCGGGTCTCGAAAGTGGTCATCGACAAACCCTAACGCGGTGGTCCACGAGCCGATAGGTCCCGGCGGGGCGGGGACCACTCGGCGGCGCCGTCGTCACCGATGGCCGAGCACGCGTCCACGTTTGATCACGATGCGACCGCCGGACCGCCCGGCAACTGCCTCGGGAACAGAACCGGCATCGAGAGCGACGAGATCGGCTCGCGCGCCCGGGGCCAGCCCGTAGTCGGTGCCCAGCCCCAAAGCGCGCGCCGGTAGCGCCGTCGCCATGGCGAAGGTGTGGCAGAGGTCCGAATCCGCCATCATGCCCTGGCGGTAGCCGATGAGCATTGCCCGCTCCAGCATGTCACCGTTGCCATAGGGGGACCAGGCGTCGCGGATATTGTCGGAGCCCGCGAAGACCAGCACGCCCGCGTCGCGCAGGCGACCCACTGGCGGCATCGGCGCGGCGCCCGGCTCGTTCGTCATGATCGCGACCTCGGCTCGGGCGAGAGCTTCGGCGGTGGCGCCAAAGACCGCGGGCTCGACCTCGCCCAGCGCGAAGGCATGGGCAACGGCCACGCGACCCTGCAAGCCGCTCGCCATTGTTCGTGATGCGATGTCGCGCAACTCGAAGCAGCCGAGCGCGCCGGGGTCGTGCAGGTGGATATCGATCCCGACACCACGCCGCTCCGCAATGCCGAAGACGATATCGAGATGCGCCGTGATGTCGCCATCGATACCGGCTGGATCAAGACCACCAACGAGATCCGCGCCAGTCGCCACAGCCTCGTCGAGCAACTCAGCCGTGCCAGCATCACGTAAAATGCCATTTTGCGGGAAGGCGACGATCTGGATGTCCATGACATCGCGGACGGCCTCGCGCACGCTCAGCAGCGCGTGGAGGTTGGACAGTCCGTAGTCGGTGTCGATGTCGACATGGCTGCGCAAAGCGATCGTGCCGAAGCGAGACACCTGCGCCACCAAAACATGGGCGCGCGCTTCCACTGAAATCGGCAGGTGGCGCAGCAAGGCTTTTTCAGCGGCGATCCGCTCGGCAATGCTGTCGCCTGGCCGATGCGGCTGGAAAGGTAATCCGAGCAATGTCTTGTCGAGATGGATGTGACCATCGACGAAGCCTGGCACGAGCAGCCTGCCGCAAAGGTCCAACCGGTCCTGCGCTTCAGGCGCGCTTGTGGCAGGCGATATGGCGGCGATGCGCCCATCGAGAAGGTCGATATCCACCAGCCGCCCGTCGGCAAGGCGAGCATTGGTCAAGCTGCGAGGTTGCGTCACGCGACAAGCCCGACGCGTCTCGCGGCGACGTGGCGATAGAGGGTGTCACCGGTGCGGCGCCACTCCTCGAAGGCCGAAAAGACCAGACTGGGATCGTGCTCGTCATCTGAAGCGACGGCAGTGGCCTTGATCTCTGACCAGCCGGGGCAGGGTGCTTGCCGCCAATCCGCGAGCTGTTCTACCAAGGGTGGCGTCGGAAATCCCATCTTCGGCATGAGGGCGGCAATAGCCACCCAGAAATGCCGCAGCAACGGCGCCATATCTGGCGCGACAGGTTGCAGAAGTCGTAGCCAGTGACAACCGGTGACGGCATGCAGCGCCTCGAAGCTCATCGTGCCGGCGAAAAGAGCGAGCGATGTCGCGGCCATCCGATCGAGTGTTTCGCCGTCGATGGTGAGCCAATCAACGACTCCCGCAAACGAGGGCATCGCCGCGACAGCCCGCATATTGTGCCAGACGAGATCGCTTTCCGGCATGGCATCGCATAGTCCCGGTAGAGCTGCGGCGCGCAGTAGCACCTCGGCCGGATCCGAGGTGAGACCGCTGGTTGCTCCGGGCGGACAAAGCGGCAGATAGGTCGCGGCCCAGAAGCCGAGGGCGATGCCGATTTCCTCCTCGTCATCCTCCAGCACGCCATAGGCGAGGCGCATCAGGGGATGGAAGGCGCTCGCGCCTATTCCAGGGGCAAGCGCGGGGAGAGCGGCGCGGATCGTCACCTTTCCGCCAGTTCGCGCGACCTGCTGGACAAAGAACGCCCGCAGATCCGTCTCTCTCGCCCGCTGGCCCAGCAGCGACATCCACTGATCGCCGGTGACTGGCCGCATCGGCGGTGGCGGCGGATGCAGTCCGCTACTGTCCCGATAGACACGATCGAACTGGCGGAGCCGGTCCGGTGTCGCGCCGAGCCGCTCGAGCGCCACCAGGATCATCGGCAGGTGATTGGCCATCAGGGGCGGAAATTCCGCGCTATCGCGGCGCGCCTCTGCCTTCAAATTGGTCACAATTGCATTCATGGCGACAGGATGCCCGCCAAGCCGGCAGCATTCAACCTTGCGGTGGTCTTTTCGCTTCCCGTAAGGTCTGAGGGGTCCGGAGCGGTGGAATTTAGGATGAGCATGAAGCGCAGAACCCTCCTGGCGACGGGTATCGGAACCGCGGCGGCCATGACATGGAGCCGACGCGGCTGGAGCCAGAGCAAGCCTTTCGACGGCATGACGCTGCGTCTCGCCTGCGTCAACGACCAGTATTCACCGGGGATCAAGACGCTCGCTGAGCGATTCAAACAGGAAAGCGGCGTCACCATACTGGTCGACATCCTCGGCTACGGAGAACTCCAGACCAAGATCACCACGGATTACGTCGGACACACCAAGGGCTACGACCTCGCGACCACCGATAATGTTTGGGCGCCGCAACTCGCGGAGGCCGGCTATACCGTCACGCTAAACGATTGGATGAAGCATGACGCGGAGGAGATGAAGCTCGACGACATCTATCCCGTGTTGTTCCCGGCGCTGGGCAATTATGATGGCAAGCAAGTCGCGTTTCCGCTCGCCGGCTACGCGAATGTACTTGCCTATCGCAAGGATCTTTATAAGGCCGCCAATCTGCAACCGCCCGCCACCATGCAGGCGCTTGTGTCGGCGGCGTATAAGCTTACCGACAAGTCCCGGAATCAATACGGCTGGGTTGCAAACGGCCAAAAGGGCGCGGCCTGTGCGCAGGACTGGATGCAATATCTCGCCGAGGTCGGCGGTGTGCTGGTGCAGGACGGCAAACCGACACTCGATGCCGCGCCGAATGTGAAAAGTCTGACGACGTATCGCGACCTCTTCCAGAAGGCGGCGCCGCCCGGCGCTGTCAATTGGGATTGGGATGGCCGCGAGGCGAGCTTTCGCAACGGGCTTGCCGCGAATATGCAAACATGGTCGGTCGGCGCGCTCGGTTATTTCGATCCGACGCAGTCCAAAGTGACCGAAACCGCGGCGCTGATGGTGACCCCGACCGCGACCGGCATGAAGCCACGCTACGGCATCGGCGGATGGGGCATCGCGATCAACGCGGATATCGAGGACCGGCGGAAGGAAGCCGCCTGGGCTTACATCAAATGGATCACCAGTCCCGAGATCCACAAGGCGCTCAACCTCCTCAACGCTGGCAGCTTCTTACGCAAAAGCGAAATCCACGACCCACAGTTGAACCAGAAGTATCCGTTTCTCCCGGTGATCGATGAGAGCTTCACCCATGGCGATCCGGACTTCCGGCCACGCGTTCCGCAGTATCCTCAGATTCAGGATATTCTGGGAACGGCGGTCAATTCCGCATTGGTCGGGGCGTCGTCACCGCAGGATGCTCTGAGCGCGGCACAGACACAGGCGCTCCGCTATTTCTGATCCCCGTTCGACGGGGTATTGCCGAGCATGAGCTTCCGCCTGACGCCGCTTCAGCGGCGATCGATCTTCCTATGTCTGATGGCGGCGCCAGCCGCGATCCATGTCGCGGTTTTCGCGCTTTACCCCATCCTGCGCGGCATGGGGTTCAGCCTGTTTCAGATGAACCTGATGCAGCCGTGGATCCACCATTTCGTCGGCTTGCGAAATTATACCGACGCTCTCACCGATCCCACCGTTCGCCGGTCCCTTGTGGTGACGATAATCTTCACCGTGGGATGCGTCGCGGCCGAATTGGTTTGCGGGCTTTGCCTCGCGCTGCTGCTGTGGCGGGACAGCGCCTTCAACCGATTTGCCACCACTTTGATGCTGGTGCCGATCACCGTCACGCCAATCGTTGTCGGGCTCATCTTCAGGGCGCTGCTCGATCCCAGCTTCGGACTGATCGGCTATTGGCTTCTGCAAGCCGGTCTCGCGCCGCCGCAAGGTCTGCTTGGCGACACCCATACGGCGCTGGCGACGATGATGGGGATCGATGTCTGGGAGTGGACGCCGCTGGTGGCGCTGATCCTGCTGGCGGCGCTGAAGGCGCTGCCCGCGGATATCCTCGACGCGGCCGAAATCGACGGCGCGGGTGGCACCAGGCGTCTCACGCGCATCATCCTGCCGATGCTGCTGCCGTCCCTGTTCCTTGTGCTCGCGCTGCGTTTCACCGACGTTTTCAGAACCTACGACATCGTTTTCGCCGCGACAGCCGGAGGCCCCGGCGACAGCACAAACCTTCTGATGCTCCTCGCCGCCAAAGAAGGACTGACCTTCTTCGATATCGGCTATGGCTCAGCCATTTCCATCCTGATGACCCTGTGCATCGTCTTGATGGTGGCGCTGCTCATTGTGACCCTGCGTTCGCTGGACCGGCGGATGAACCAGGCATGAGCCGCCGCCTTTCCCGCCCCACGTTGGTCGCCCAGCGCTCCGCGGTGATAATTGCGCTGGTCGTTTTTCTGGCACCTGTGCTGTGGCTCGCCTTGACCGCCTACGAGCCTTCGAGGGCAATACAATCCACGCCGCCGCTACCGTGGTTCGTTCCAGGTCTCGCGAACTTCGTCATCATCGCGCAGCAATTCGATTTGGCGAAACTGACACTCGGCAGCGCGGTGATCAGCGCCGGATCGACGCTGCTCTCGCTGCTGCTGGGCATCCCTTGCGGTTACGCATTGGCCCGCGCGCGGCATCGCGGCGCCATTATCCTCGCCTATGTGTTTCTCGCGATCCGTGGCGTTCCCACCGTTGTCACACTCATCCCGTTTTACCTTTTCATGCGGCAAATCCATCTGCTCGGGACCTGGTGGGCGGTGATCTTGATGAACGCCACGCTCAGCACGGCTTTCGTGGCCTGGATGATGTACACCGCCTTCCGCACGGTCCCGACCGAGATCGAGGATGCGGCCATCGTCGATGGGTGCGGCGGCTTTGGCGCCTTCTGGCGCGTGGCGCTGCCGCTTGTCCGCACCTCCGTCGTAGCCTCTGCGCTGCTCTGCATGATGTTCGCCTGGAACGATTACCTCAATCCGGCCTTCCTCACTCGCGCCGAGACGCGTCCGCTCTCGGTCGCGTTGCTGACGGCCTTTGGCGGCCCGACCACCAGCAGCTGGGGCACCTTGGGCGCCATGGCCCATATCAGCACCATCCCCATCATCCTTGTGGCACTCGTTCTGAATCGCTTCCTGGTCGCCGGCTTGATCCGCGGCGTCCACTGACAGGCGAGCCAGCCAGTCTGAAACCTTTCGAGTGATTGACCGCGGCTCAGCCACGCCCTATCGACTGCAATTGAGAGGCGTTCGCAATTATGCCCACGCACGCAGTCGCCAGGAGCCGTCTCCTATGTCCCCCAGTTTCCGCCGCAACCACTATGCGCAGTTGCCCGTGCTTGCCGCCCTCGCGGCGTTGCTGGGCGTGCCGGCCGTCATGAACACAGCCCAGGCCGCGGACGCGCCGGCCCTCATTCTCTATTCGGCGCAGCATGAGCAGGTCATCGACATGCTGACCGACGCCTTCACGAAGGAGACCGGGATCAAGGTAAAGGCCCATGAGGGCGAGGGGCCGGACATCGCCAACCAGCTCGTGCAGGAGGGTGCTTCTTCCCCGGCCGACATTTTCATGACGGAGAACTCCCCGGAACTCGTGTTGCTGGACGAGAAAGGGCTGCTGGCGCCAGTCGATGCGGGCACGCTGGCGGCCGTGCCGCGCGAGGACAGCGCGCCGAGCGGTGATTGGGTTGGCGTGCTGGCACGCGAGAACGTGCTGACCTTCAACCCAGCGCTGATTAAGGAAGACGCATTGCCGGTGTCGATGCTGGATCTCGTCAAACCGGAATGGAAGGGCAAGATCGCCATCGCCCCCAGCGACAGCGACTTCCTGCCGCTGGTCAGCGCCGTGCTGGCCGAGAAGGGGCACGATGCGACACTCGCCTGGCTCAAGGGGCTCAAGGCAAATGCGCAGATCTTCGATGACGATGAGGGCGTGGTCGCCGCCGTCGATCGCGGCTCGGTCGCAACGGGGATCATCAACAGCTACTATTGGGCTCGCCTTCTGACCGAGCAGGGCGCTGCAAAGACGCATGCGAAGGTCTATCACTTCACCAATGGCGATGCGGGAGCGCTGGTGAATATCTCGGGCGCGGGCATCCTCGCGTCGTCCAAGAACAAGGAAGCGGCGCAGAGGTTCCTTGCCTTCCTGGTCGCCAAGCCGACCCAGACGATGCTGGCGCAATCCGATGTCGACTTCGAGTACCCGCTAGCCGCCGGCGTGGCCGTGAACTCGCTGATGAAGCCTCGTGCCGACCTTCAGCCGCCCGCGATCTCCCTGACCAAGCTTGGGGATGACCAGCCAGCGGCGAAGCTGCTGCGCGAGGCAGGCTTGATCTGAGTCCCCAATCGGCTCGCGGATGAGCTGGACATCCACGCGCCGCCCGCCCGCTGCCCTGGTCGCGGCGGCGACGGTTGCGGGGCTTCTGGTTCTGATCCCCATAGCCTGGACGGCCGGTCTGGCGGCGGGGGTCGGCCCGGCGGATGCCGCCTCCCTGCTGTTCCGCCCACTGGTCGGTGAATTGCTGCTCAACACGCTTGGGCTGATCGCGGCGACGGCGGTGGTGACGACTATCGTCGCGACTGCCGCCGCATGGTTCATCGAGCGGACGGATCTGCCTGGCCGGCGCCTTTGGGCGGTGCTGGCGGTAGTGCCGCTGGCGATCCCATCCTTCATCGCCAGCTTCGCCTGGGTCTCCATGAGCCCGGCGCTGCAGGATTTCGGCGGCGCCCTGCTCGTGGTGAGCTGTTCCTACTTCCCCCTCATCTATCTGCCGGTCGCCGCCGCCCTGCGCGGCATGGACCCTGCGCTTGAGGAGACGGCACGCGGTCTAGGCCTCGGTCCCTGGCGGAGCTTCGCGAGGGTCGTGTTGCCGCAGCTACGTCCCGCGTTGCTCGGCGGCATCCTGCTGGTGGCCTTGAACACACTGACCGAGTTCGGCGCCTTCGCGCTTCTCCGCTTCCGTACCTTCACGACCGAGATCTTCGCCATCTACCGCACAAGCTACGACAGCTCCGAAGCCGCCTTGTTCGGCATGGTGCTCATCCTGTTGTGCCTGCTGTGTTTGGCGGGCGAGCAATGGGCGAGGGGGAATGCCCGCTATGGCCGTGTCGCGCGAGGAGCGGCACGCCGTACGCCGCCTGTCGCCCTCGGCTGGTTTCGGTTGCCGGTTCTGGCCGGTTTCGCCGTTCTGGCTCTGGTAACACTTGGAGCGCCACTCGGCATGATTCTCTATTGGTGCACGCAACATAACTCCGCTGCGACCTCGGTCGCGGCGGTCAATCTACCCGCGTTGGCGAGTGCGACCTGGTCCTCGGTGAGGCTTGCGCTTGGCGGTACGGCGATCGCGATGGCGCTGGCACTGCCGCTTGGCTTTCTTGCCACGCGATATGACGGGCGGCTTATCGCGCTGCTGGAACGCACCGCTTATCTGGCTCAGGGTCTGCCCGGCATCGTGGTCGCGCTTTCGATGGTGTCGCTGACGATCACCCTGCTGCGGCCGCTCTATCAATCCGCAGCGTTGCTCATGATCGTCTATGCCATCCTGTTCCTGCCGCTGGCTCTGGTCAGCGTGCGCGCCGCATTCGGGCAGGTACAGCGCGGCTTGGAGGAGGCGAGCCGGGCCGCTGGTCTCGGATGGTTCGCGACCTCCTTGCGGGTACTGCTGCCGCTGGCGGCGCCGGGCCTGGGTGCCGCGGCGGCCATGGTCTTCGTCTCTGTGGTGACCGAGTTGACGGCGACCCTCCTGATGGCGCCGATCGGCACGCGCACGCTAGCGGTTCAGGTCTGGGCCAACACCACGACACTGGCTTTCGCCGCCGCCGCGCCTTACGCCGCGTTGATGGCAGCGCTCTCCCTTCTTTCCGCCTGGGTTCTCGCCCGACGCTTCGGCGCGGCCCACCTGCCGTGAGGGAAGACGTGCGACATGGCTGAGCTGCGGCTTGAAGGGCTGACCAAGTCCTTCGGATCGGGTGCCGTGCTGCGCGACCTGACGCTATCGGTGGACTCGCGGCGGCTGGTCGCAATCCTGGGATCGTCCGGCAGCGGCAAGACCACGCTTCTCCGCCTCATCTGCGGCTTCGATCGCGCCGATGCGGGCAGCATCACCATCGCGGGGGTCCGGGTGTCCGGCCCTGGGCTGCACCTTCGCCCGGAGCAGCGGCATGTCGGCTACGTCGCTCAGGAAGGCGCGCTGTTCCCCCATCTGGCCGTTGCCGACAACATCACCTTCGGATTGCCTCGAAGGCAACGTCGAGCGCGTGCCCGGGTGACGGAACTGCTGACGATGGTCGGCCTGCCGCCATCCTATGCCGACCGCCTGCCGCACCAACTCTCCGGCGGCGAGCAGCAACGCGTCGCACTCGCGCGGGCGCTGGCGCCGTCGCCGCCGCTCATCCTGCTGGACGAGCCATTCTCCGCACTCGACGCGGCACTTCGCATCGAGACCCGGCAAGCCGTCGCACAGGCCCTTATCGCCTCCGGCTCCACAGCGCTGCTCGTCACCCATGACCAGGCCGAAGCGCTCTCAATGGGCGATGAGGTGGCTGTGCTGAGGGATGGCGCGCTCGTCCAGATGGACAATCCGAAGGCGCTCTATCGCAACCCGGTCGATGTCGCCCTCGCGCGCTTTCTGGGCGAGACCGTGCTGCTGCCGGGAGTAGTGGCCAGGGAACATGTGAGTTGCTTCCTCGGGACCCTGTCGCTGACACGCCCTTGTCGGCCCGGTGCGGCCGAGGTCCTCATCCGCCCGGAGCAAATTCGCCTGAGCGGTCCGGATACGGGCCATCCTGCGACCGTCGAATCAGTGACTTATTACGGTCACGACTGCAGCGTGATGTTAGCGCTGGAAGGGCTACAGACGGCCGTCACCGCCCTGGTGCCAGGGCATGTGAGCCCCTCGGTGGGCGACCTGGTTGGCCTCCATGTCGAAGGAGATGTGATCGTCTACCCCGTTTCGCGTTAATCCTCATCTAACAAGCGCCGGATCGAATAGATCGAAGCAGCGGCGTGTTCTAGGGGATGAAAGCGAGGCTTGGGATGGACGAAATAACGGATTGGCGGCCTCGGTCCCATTCCACGACATCGCATGCAAGCAGCGCCCGGCAGGATAAATGGAGCGACCTTTGGCCGCTCTATGCCCCCATCGCCGAGGCACGAGGAACCTTCGTTCTTGGCCAGTTGGGGCAGTCGCTGGACGGCCGCATCGCGACACCCACCGGTCACTCCCGCACGATTGGCGGGGGCGAGGCTATCGCTCACCTGCATCGTCTCAGGGCGATGGTTGACGCCGTGGTGGTCGGCATCGGCACTGTGCTCAAGGACGACCCCCAATTGACCGTGCGTCACTGTGAGGGACCAAGTCCGGTTCGTGTCGTCATCGATCCCAACGGCCGTCTACCCGCAGATGCGCGAATACTGGCCGAGGATGGTGTTGATTGCATCGCGGTTCAGGCCTGCGCGTTAGACCGGCCCTCGCGCGTAACGGCGCTTGCCCTCCCATCCGTGAACGGTCGCATCGAAGCGCATGCTTTGGTGGCGGCCTTGGCGGCCCGCGGGCTCCGGCGCCTGTTGATTGAAGGCGGGGGCCGCACTGTTTCCGCCTTTGTCGCGGCGGGCGCGCTTCATCGGCTGCATGTTTGCGTCTCCCCCGTCCTCATCGGCTCGGGGCCTACGGGTCTCTGTCTGCCGCCGATCGCGCATATGGCCGAGGCGAGGCGGCCCCGCTGTCGCACGCATCGGATCGGCGACGACGTGCTGTTCGACCTCGACTTCACGTGAGGCGTCAGGACAGACGGCGGAGGAGCGATGCGACGCTATCGATCGTATCCCCCCATCGCGGTAGCTGTCCGCCAGCGCGGCGGGACGCACTTGCGGCCGTTTCCCGCGCCTCGCGGTCCGACAGCAGATGCCGTAGCGCAGCGCCGAGGGCGGCCGGATCACCGGGCGGCACAAGCGCTCCGGCCTCGCGCGGAACGACATCGGGGATGGCGCCGGCGAGCGTACCGACGATCGGCAAGCCGCGTGCCAGAGCCTCCGCATATGCCATGCCAAATCCTTCGTGGCGGCTGGCGAGAACAAAGAGGTCCGCGCTTGCGAAGAGTGGCCCAACGTCGTCCACTTCACCTTGCAACACCACCCGTCCGCCGAGACCAACCGCCTCGATCTGCGCGCGCAGTTTGCGAACAGCATCCATATCGCGGTCCAGGCTCCCCGCGATCGTGCAGCGCCAAGGCAGATCCGCGATGCGGGCCAATGCCGCCACGAGAATGTCATGCCCCTTCCGCGGTGTAACGGCGCCGAGAGACAGCAGATGTGGCGGCCTGCCGTGGCGCGGTGCGAGCGGCGCCGCGTCGGTTCCAGGCGGTGCTACAAGGAGGTGGCCCATCGGCACATCATATTCGCGGCGTAGCGTCTCGGCGGTGGCTTTGCTCGTGACGATGACAGCGCGCGTGTGGCGCAAAGCTTCCCGCTCGGCCGCGTGGAGACCCCGCGGTGCATTCGTTTCCAAGACGAGCGGATGATGGACGAGTGCGACAAATCGCAGGCGTTCGCCTTCCTCGGCAGCGAGTTCCGGTATCGCGCCGAAGGCGAGTCCATCGACGATGACGATGCGACCGTCTGGCTGCGATGCCAGTGAACGCGCCGCCGCCGCCAGCGCCGTACCATCCGGTGAGGGAAAACCGTCAGGCCACGCGAGATGGCGGATGGCGAACCCCTGCGCTCGCAGCCCGACGATCAGCCGGCGATCATAGCCGTAGCCCCCGGTGCGGGTGTCGATGTCTCCTGGGATCGCGAAGCCGACTTCAGGAATCGACATCCGCCTCGTACCAGGCCCGCGCGACATGCGATTCGCTGAGCGTTACGCGTATCCGGCTCACGCCCTCCGCATGAGGACCGAGCCAGCCATCGCGCCGCGCCTGCGCCATGCGATCGAAGATCGTGCGCGCGAGGAATTCCGTGGTGGTCACCTGACCGCGCAGCGCCGGGTCTTCGTCAAGATTGGCGTAGTTCAACGGCGCCAGTGCCTTGCGCAGCGCGTCGAGCGCGCGGCCGATATCGACGACAATATTGTCGGGCGAAAGTGTCTCGCGGAAAAACGCGACATCGACGATGAAGGTCGCGCCATGAAGTTTCTGCGCCGGACCGAAAACCTCTCCGGGCAGGCTATGGGCGATCATGATGTGGTCACGTACTTCGACGGCGAACATCTTTCACTCCAACTCATACGATACACGATGGAACAAGGCGCCGGGCTTACCAAGAATCTCGGGCAATGCCTCGGCAAGGCGATCGAATCTTGTCACTTTCTCGACGAGCACGTCCAGACATGGGTCGGCGGCGAGGCACAGCGCCAGGGTCAGCCGCCGCTTATGGCTCCAACGCGCGCGACGCGCCGGGGCCACGGCACCGACCTGCGAACTACGCAGGGTCAAGCGCTGACTATGGAAGGCGCCCCCAAGCGCGATGGTGACCGGCTGCGTTCCGTACCAACTCAATTCGATGATTTCAGCCTCAAATCCGGCCAGCGAGACTGCAAGGGCGAGTCCCTCGCCAGTGCCGGAAGCGTGGAACACCAGGTCGCAGTCGCCCTCAGCATCTCCCGGGGCAGCGAAGCCACATCCAAGCGTCTTGGCCACTTCCGCGCGCATGGGGTTGGGATCTATCAAAGTGACACGCGCCCGAGGAATCCGGGCGCAGAGCCACGCGACCAGGCAGCCGATTGTCCCGCCGCCAACGACCGCGATCCGATCGCCGATCCGCGGCGCGGCGTCCCAATTCGCGTTGAGCGCGGTTTCGATCTGACCCGCCAAGACAGCGCGGTGAATTGGTACATCATCCGGCAAGACGATCGCGGCATTCTCCGGCAGCAAGAAGCGAGTCTGATGCGGGAAGAGACAAAATACTCGCCGACCCTGAAGAGCAACGGATCCACCTTCGACCTGACCCACCATGGCATAGCCGTATTTCACCGGGAACGGAAAGTCGCCCTCCTGATACGGACAGCGCATCCGCGCCCATTCGCTCTCGGGCACTTTGCCCCCGAAAACGAGCGCCTCCGTGCCGCGGCTTATCCCGCTTTGAAGAGCCCGAACGCTCACTTGCCCGGCGGCCAAATCTCCAATCGCTTGCGTGCGAATTTCCGCGCGGCCCGGTCCCGACATCCATAGGGCTCGCGGGAGCGGCTGGGGTTCGATGGGGATCACATTCGGTCCGTTTGTTTACGACGGCTATGACGGAGACTTTAGTGGACGATCTTAGTGTGGCTTACATAAGACCATCGATTGCCGAGGATAGGCGGTTGCGCGCACGGCGCAAGCTTGTGATCGCGCTCAATCTCGCAAGCTGGTGCGGGCTCGGCTTCGTGATGGGCTATATCAACTATGCCACGGGATGGTCCGTGGCAGGCGTGGCCGTGCTTGTGCTGTTCCTGATCGCACTTCCCTGGACACTTCTGGCCTTCTGGAATTCGGTCATCGGTTTCGTCATTCTGTGCTGCGCACGCGACCCCGCCGCATACACGAACGACGCCCTGCGCGAGACCCCACCAGGCGCGCCGATCGAGCGACTCACCGCGATCTGCATCGCGATCCGACACGAGGACGTGTCACGCGTGGCCAGCCGGCTCGCAACGATGCGCGAGGACCTCAGAGCAACCGGCGAGGCGGAGCATTTTGAGTTCCACGTTCTGAGTGACAGTAATCAACCAGAGATCTGCGCGGCGGAGGCTGCTGTCTTCGGTTCGCAGGATGGCGTGTTTTATCGTCGCCGGCCCGCCAATACCGGGTTCAAAGCAGGCAATCTGCGTGATTTCGCCTGCGCCGCTCTGGGCCGTGTCGATTTCATGCTGGTGCTGGATGCTGACAGCCTGATGTCGGCGGCGGCGATTCTGCGGCTGGTTCGCGTGATGCAGGCCAACCCCCGTCTCGGCATTCTGCAAACGCTCGTGACCGGGCGCCCAGCCGCGAGCCCTTTCGCTCGTATCTTTCAATTCGGCATGCGTCACGGAATGCGCACGCACACCACGGGGATTGCCTGGTGGCAGGGGTCGAGCGGTCCGTATTGGGGCCACAATGCGCTCATCCGCCTGAGGCCGCTCGTCTCCTATTGCGAGTTGCCCGTTTCGCCGGAGCGTCAGCTGCTCGGTGGCCACCTTCTAAGCCACGATCAGGTTGAGGCGACGCTGATGCGGGCGGCCGGAATGGAGGTGCGTGTCATCGCCGAAGAGTTCGGCAGTTGGGAGGAAAACCCTCCGCGTTTGCCGGACTTCATCAGCCGGGATCTCCGCTGGTGCCAGGGGAATTTGCAGTATCTCCGGCTGGTCGGCCGGCCCGGCCTTCTCCCGATGGGCCGGTTTCAGCTCTGCAATGCCATCGCCATGTATCTTGGGGCGCCCGCTTCGGTGCTGATGCTGACGGCGGGCGTTCTCCACGGCCTCTCCGGCAGTCGCGGCCATGTCCCCGGCAGTCTCGCCTTCGGGATGTATTTCGGCATGCTCACCCTCGGTTTCGCGCCACGTCTCCTGGGCGTGCTCCAGGTTATGATGCGTCCGGCGGAGCGTCGTCGCTGGGGCGGCGCACCACGTTTGCTCGCTGGTGCTATGACGGATGCCCTGTTCACCCTGATGATCGGCCCCGTGATGATGGTGGCCCAAACGCGCTTCATTGTCGGGCTGCTGTTCGGCCAGCGGATCATTTGGGAGGCGCAGCAGCGCGAAGGCCAGAGCCTCCCGTTCGGAGAGGCCGCCCGCGGCCTGTGGCCGCAACTGCTGCTCGGTTTCTGTTTCGGTGCGGCGCTTTGGCGCGTATCGCCGGGTTCCCTGCCCTGGGCTCTTCCCACGCTGGCCGGCTCCTTACTTGCCGTTCCCTTCGCCTGCGTGACTGCTTGGCCGAGGCTCGGGCGTTGGATGATGCGGGTCGGGCTTTGTGCCGTGCCCGGCGAAAAGGAGCATGAGCAGGTGGTGGGAACCTCCGCCAGGGCCGAAAGCTGGCACGGGAAGGTCAAGGAAGCCTAGCTTCCGGCGGGACGAGACGTTGACAAATCAATATGGACGGCCATATTAGCCTGATGCGCAAGCCCTCGAACCGGGACAAGATACTCACCCAAGGCCTTCGCGTGGTGCATGAGCGTGGCTTTGGCGGTGCGAGCGTACGTGACATCGTCCAAGCCGCCGGCGTGCCGCAGGGGTCTTTCACCAATCACTTTGCCTCGAAAGAGGCCTTTGGGCTTGAGATTCTCGAGCTGTATTTTGCTAACAACCGCCGCGCTATTGACGAAACGCTTGGGAACGAGACGTTGCAGCCGCTTCAGCGGCTCCGGGCCTATTTCGATGTCAGCAAGACTCATTTTGCCCCAGAAGCCATACGCAACGGTTGCTTGTTGGGGAATCTCAGCGCCGAAACGAGTGAGCATAGTGAGCTCATCCGTCAAAGATTGACGGAGATATTCGCCGAAGTCGAGCAGTCGGTGGCGGATTGTCTCAGGGCGGCAGTCAAAGCCGGCGAGGTGTCGGCGGATATCGACTGTGATGAGGTCGCGGGCTTCATCGTGGCGTCCTTGCAAGGCGCTACTCTTTTGGCAAAGGCACAGCGCAGCCTGGTTCCCTTGCAGCGGCTGGAGCACGTACTTTTTTCAATGATCTTGCGCTGAGGAGACGCCGCTCACCAAGCGGAAGCCTGGCCAAAATCAAAGTCTCAACGAAGGAATTGCACTCATGGCCGAAAAACCGATCAAAATACCTGGACCCGATCATCCCATCACAATTGAAGCAAATCCGTCTCGCGTCATTGTTTCTGTCGCCGGACGTGTCGTTGCGGATACGCGGGCGGCGCTGACCTTGCGTGAGGCATCCTATCCCGCGGTCCAATACATTCCGCGCAAGGATGTCGAGATGGCGCTGCTGGCACGCACGCAGCATGACACATACTGTCCTTACAAGGGTGACAGCGCGTATTACAGCATCCCGCATGGCGGAGAACGATCGGTCAATGCGGTCTGGACCTACGAGTCGCCTTATGCGGCGGTTGCCGCGATCAAGGATCACGTCGCTTTTTACCCCGACCGGGTCGATTCCATCGAAGAGCGTACAGCAGGCTGAACGATTGGAACTTCGCGCCGCAGGGCGCAACGCGACCCACTAGCGCCGCGCTTCCACGCTTTGCGCCCAGCTTTGCGCAAAGCGTGAGACGGAGGGCCGTCCATCACCGTCGGTGCGTAGTACTAACTGGGCATTGACTTCACCCGTCGTCCTATGTTCATCGTCGCCACCTGAACGGGCGTCCGAGGAGCGTCTCGCGGCCGTTTAGCTTGTGAGGCCGTGTTTTCGCGCCAGCCGATCGTCTTAGCTTGTTGCGCCAAGAAAATAACACCTGCGAGTTCGCGTTCCAGCAGCCAGGATAACAACCCCAGCCCGGGAGGTCCGGGATGATTGATGCGTTGCTTCATGGGGAAGAGGATGTCTCGAACTATGGGACGTTCCGTTTCGAAACACTCCCGGTACCCGGCGATCGAATTGTCGTCGGCACCATTCGTGGCTCCGCAGGCTTCCTGGTAGTGCTGTACGTGGAGCACCATCCGATCGCATTGCCAGTCGCCCCTTCCAGCCGCCAAGATCCGTCAGTATCGATCTGCGTGAGGTTTATTCAGGACAACGAAGAAGATTAGTGGCGCGCGCCATTCCAAAATCCGGCCCTCTGTCGCCGTTTCTGAAGTGCGGCGCTGACATCGGAATAAAGGGATGTCATGGACCTCGGGAGGACGAGTGGGCTCGTCGCGGTTGTGGTCTTGCTCGCATCGATGAGCGCCGCGATCCTTGTGACAAGCTGGAACACCGGCAATGACGCCGCGAGCCTCTCCGCGTCTCGCAGAGTACCGACCGAGCGGTCGCTCTTGTCCCTGCGCGGCGCGACACGCCATCAGGTGCAGTCAGCAATGTCCGCAGCCGGCATGGCCACCGGCGACAGTCTGGAATTCTTAAGCAATACCCTCGACGGCCAGACGAGGCGCACGATCGACGTTACCTTCACCTTCGGTCCAGACGGTCGGGTCGCGGTTATCCAGGCCTATGTGGGTGGGCCCCGCCAGGAGGATGCCATCCAGTTCCTGTGGGATTCCCGCGGTCTTGAATGCTCCGACTTTCCCGCTAGCCACCGCCGCTGCAACCCCGGCTGACGACGGCCGTTGCCTCCGGGCTACCGCCGGATGGTCGCCACGCTTTCCCGCGCTTGATCGGTCTCGGCCCGCCGGCGTTCATGGAACCGAAAACGCTCGGCCGACGGGGCCGCCGGTAGATTCAGGCTGATGGGTCCCGGAACAAGATCCTGCAGCACCTGAGACAGCAGCTCGACCGTCGCCGCCTCAGCGACAAGGCCGCGCATCTCCTTGCTCTCAGCCCACCAGACGCCATCCTCGTCGTCCCAATGCGCCTCGACCCGGTAGGTCTTCATTCTCGTTCCTCCAAAGCCGGAGAGCTTTCTTCCCGGGCTCCCCCGCCGTAGAGATAGAAAACGCCCGAAGCTATGTCCTCGCAACTCAACACCACGGGAGCCGAGGGTTTAGGCAGCGAGACTCGCTCCTCGCGTGTATTTCGATGGAGTTTGTTAAGAAACTCGCCTATCACGTGCGTCGCTCGTGAGATCCAGAGGTGCTGGCGATGCTGCATAGGCAGGTGGCTTATTTCCTGGAGGGACTGACCGCGCGCGGTTCCGGAACGGTACGGAATGCCAATCCGTACAAGCCCTGGACGCCCGCCTGGGCCGCCTGGCTGGCCGGCTGGGACGAAAGCGCGGAGGCAGATCGCGTCATGGCTCAAGCCGATCCGTCGCTCGTGGCAGTAGCCTGGTGACTTTAGGTCACTGAAAGCCCACGCCTCTAGCTGCGACCGGGCTTGCCGGGGACAATCGGCAGAAGAATGATGTCTGGGCCGCGCGGAGCCGCGCCCGCTTGTGTCCGTCACCATTTCTAAATGAGTGCGCCCTTGATCCTGCGGATCAGCCCTTTGTCGTGGGCTTATTCAAGCCTAGCGGCGTAGCGGCTCATTAAATCCGGAAATTGCCCGGTGTTAATGATTACGACACAGCATCGATTTACGTTCTTAGCCAGTCGTCGCCGATGTTCCTCTCATCTCAGCGCGCCCGCATAGGCCGAAATAAGGCTGTACTGTTGGGGGCGCAGTCTGGCATGTCACTCAACGGAGAACGCTTACGATCAAGTGGAGTTTTAGCAGGTATTAATCATCAATCCGCGCAGTAAAAAAGAATCTTTATGAATAACCAATGAAATCTGAAAAATCTTTATTGAGCTAGGAAGAATTCAATCCACCCTGCCTGAAGCCTGGGCGTCAGCGGCTTACGCCTCCGTCTCGCGTCCAACAGGAGCCATCAGACTGCCATGCGAATCGGAGGCTGCGCGCCACCATACTCGCACTTAGCGCAGCTCACGTCACGATTTCAACAAGTCCTCGATCTCAGCAAATCCCTATAGAAGGTTCAGTTCTTTGACCGCATCCATATTCGTTTCGAGTGGAATCACCTCCAGCGGCGTCGCACTTCAAAGCGGCCACACGATGTTTGTGCTACCCGGCGGAACCGCCATCAATACGACCGATAGCGGCACCGTGGTGGTCAGCGGCGGTGGCATCGACTCTGGCGATGCCATCGCCGCCGGCGCCACCCTCCTCGTCTCCAGCGGGGGCACGGAGCTTGGCGCGAATTTGTCCTCGGGCGGCGTGCTCAACCTGAAGCCCGGCGCGGTCGAAAGCGGCGGCATAGTCTCGTCCGGCGCCACGCTCGTTATCTCCAGCGGCGTCACTGCCAGCGGCATTGACGTGGCTTCGGGCGGGACGCTGATCCTGCTCTCGGGCGGGAGCGCTGTCGGAACCGGGGATGGCGGCACCGTCATCGTCAGCGGCGGCGGTCTGGCACTAAGCTCCGTGGTGACTCCTGGCGGTAGTCTTATCGTTGGCTCAGGAGGAACGGAGACCCACGACACTATTGAGGGCGGCGCGGAGACCGTTCTATCCGGTGGCTTCGCGCTCGATACTTTCGTGCAGCTTCTGGGCACATTGGGCGTCGATGATGGCGCGGTGGCAAGCAGTGCAACCGCATCCATCGCGGGTGTAATTTACGTTTCGAGTGGCGCATCAGCCCCTTCGGCTACAACGACCCTCGGAGGCACACTGGTCCTGTATCAGGGCGGGAGCGATCCGGGCTACATCGGCATTGGGATATCGCTGACCAGCAGCAGTACCAACACAGTCACATCAGGCAATACCATCTTCGTTTCGAACGGAGTTACCTCCACCGGCGTCGTCGTGGAGTCCGGCGGCTTGATGGTTGTGCTGTCGGGCGGCAGTGCGACCAGCACCACCGATAGCGGCACCGTCGTGCTCAGTGGCGGCGGTAAGGCCTTCAGCGATACCGTCGCTGCGGGCGCCACCCTTCTCGTTTCGAGCGGAGCGACGGAGCATCTCGCGCAATTATCCTCGGGCGGCCTGATCACCCTCTCCTCTGGCGCCTTGGAGGAGAATGGCACCGTGCTGTCCGGGGCCACTCTCACCGTATCGAGCGGTGCGGTCACTTTCAGCATGAATATCTCCGCCGGCGGAACGCTCGCCCTTATGGCGGGCGGGTACGACGGAAGTAGTGACCAGGATGCTGGCCTCATTCTCGTCAGCGCGGGTGCGCGGACCGAAGAGGTATATGTATTGAGTGGCGGGACTCAGCATGTGTTGTCGGGCGGCTCGGTTTCCGATGGGGTGGTGAGCAGCGGCGGGACCCTGATCGTCGATAGCGGCGGTACAGTGTACGACTTAACCCTTTCGGCGGGCGGCGACCTACAGCTCGCCGCGGGCGCAATCGAAAGCTCGGGCACAATCCTGTCCGGCGCGAGCCTGACCGTATCGAGTGGCGCCACCTTACACGGCGTGACTGTCGCTGCCGGCGCGATACTGACCCTTTTATCGGGCGGCTACGCGCTCGGCGAAAGTAACCTCGGTCTCGTTGTCGTGAGCTCGGGCGGTCTCGACGAAGACTTCGCATTGTCGGGCGGTGGAACCGAACACGTCGCTTCGGGGGGCGTTGCCGATTTCGCCGATATCCACAGCGGCGGCATGCTGACTGTCGACACCGGCGGTACGGTGACCAATCCTTTTCTCCTAGCGGGCGCTAACCTGCAACTCGCGGCGGGTGCGGCCGAAAGCGGTGGCACCATCGGGTCAGGTGCCACGCTCAGCATATCGAGCGGCGTCCAGGCGAGCGGCATCACGGTCGCGACCGGGGGCTTAATGCTCCTACGATCCGGCGGCAGCGCCCTCCACACCGCAGACAGCGGTATCATCACCGTCTCCGCCGGTGGCACGGCGGGCGATGTCACGCTGGCCTCGGGCGGTGTGCTCAACATCGCCTCCGGTGCCCTCGCTTTGGCGGCGGGCAGCGGTAACACGATGATCACGGGCGGGTCGGGCGCCATCGAAATGGTAGGCGGCACCGGCGCCGGCGCCGAGGAAATGCGCACCGGATCAGGGCAGGCCTTCATCGGGCTCAATAACAATGCCGACATGGTGGTGGGTGGTTCAGGCGACTCCATCGTGATCGGTGGCACGGGCCCCGACCTCTATGCCTTCCTCTACGGTCATGCTGGGGGCAGCGAGACTATCATCAACTTCAAGATCGGTATCGATGCCCTGCTCTTCGATCCAGGCTACGGCGGGCACGCGGTCGCAAGTGAGTCCGTCGAGAATGTCGCTGGTTGGGGCAAATCCGACGTCCTGACCTTGAGCGATAACACCACCATCACCTTGGTCGGTGTCCACTCCACATTGTACACGTGATAACAGCCGGTTGTCCCACGGGGCGGCATCCTTAGCGGTGCCGCCCTGGATGTACAAAGGCGCGCCCCGGAGATTGCGGGCGCGCCTTGCTCTGTCATCGCACGCACCTGCGATCTGATCGAGTTGGCCGCGCCCGCGCGAGCCCTCCCGCTATGACCCCTCGTATATTGCCGTTGGACTGGTCGGCCGGCCGGACAGTCGGGGCGATCCGATCGCGGTCGGTGATCAGATCGAGAAGTGCGACGCGCCCATAAGCGACAGCACGCCCGAGAGCGGCTTCGCAACCCGCCGCCGGCCGAACCCCTTAGGCATAGGTGCCAAGCGACCGAGAAGGCGACTATGTCCGGCCCTTCGATCATGGTGGCGGACGGGCGTCCTGGGAAGCGCCGGATCTGATGCATGCGGCTCTTGCCGGAGAGTCCGTTACTGACCATCAGGACAATGATCGGCGCGCCCACTTGCGCGGCGGTCGATAACTCCTGCGCATAAATGCGGCGCTTTGATGCTTCGCCACGACGACATCGATTCCCGGTACATCGTAGAAGATGTCGAGAGCGTCTATGGAACACAGAAGACGCGATCTGTGCCGTGAATATGAAGGGCATCAGCAAGGATGCGGCCGCCGGTCGGCGTGACGCCGCTTGAACAGGCATAGGTCGTTGGTTCTTTTCGCGTGTCTCCGGCAGATCGCCGTCGCGACAAGCACGAGAGCAAAAGAGGGGACGGCGCATCCACCAGTCACGGTTTCGAGTGGCTCCAAGGGCCTGGGCAGCCGATGAATGCAGGTATCGCCGCCGCTATCGACATGGCGTGCCTCGAAGCCGTTGTACATCGTATTATCGAGAAAGATGTGACCGAGGCTGTCGCAATGCGTTGCCGCCTGGATCGACATGTTCAGCGCGTCATCAGAATATCGCAGATTGTTTGTCGCCTGGTCGAAACGTTCCGCCAGAACATGGCACCGGTCGCGAGCATCGTATGGATCGGGTCCCACCGCCCACCGAACAACCCATTCTGCGGCCCCTTCTGGTCCAGCGGAATGCCTAAGGCAAGGACCGCGCCGCGCCGGATAAGTCCCGCTGCCGCCACGATATCCTGTGGCTCGCTACGACCGAGCGTACCGACTTGATCGTCTTTCCTAGCGCTCCAAATTCGTGAGCGTTTGTGCGGCGGCATAGATCGCCGGCTTGCCTTCCGAGACGTCCATGGGCTTCCTCGTGGTTGGGTCTGATTTCGCGGCAACGAATGTACATCGTAAGATTATGGCGGGTGCGCGACACCCGACCACAGTCTAGACCGCAACGCGGGAAGTCACACGGTTCCGGGTAACTTCTTGTTGTGCAGCTTGTCGTGGCAGAGACCGAGGAAAGCCTGCATTGCCGGCGTGCGGCGTGAGCCCTTGAGAGTGACGATCCCGTGGATCGGCGGCTGCGGCGCGTCATCCAGCGCCAGATAGGCCAGCGGCAGCCCGTCGAGCGAAGCGCGGTTCTTCGGCTGCGCATTCGCAAGTCCAAACCCTTCGCCGCGCGCGACCAGGCTCCGCACCACATCGATATGCGCGAAGCGGCCGATGATGCGCGGCGTCAGTCCCGCTTTCTCGAAAAGGCCGAGGAAGTACTCGCGGCTCAGCGGCAGGTCGAGCAGGATGAAGCCTTCGCCACCCAGCTCCCCGAGGCTCACGGACGTGCGGTCCGCGAAGCGATGGTCCGCGGAGACGAAGGCGAAGGGCGGCAGTTCGGCCAGAGGCGTGAAGTCGAGGTCGGCCGGAATGTCGAGGTTGTAGGTCAGCACCAGGGAAAGCCGGCCATTCCGCAGCCCCTCGAACAGCTCGATCTGGTTTCCGGCCACCGCCTCGACGGTCACCGCCCCATGTTCGGCGCGAAAGCATTGCAGCAGCTCGGGCACCATGAGGGGGTAGAGGGTGGAGAGACAGCCGATCGCCAGCGGCCCCGAGACGCGTGACGAGATTTCGCCAGCCGCGGCTTCCAGTTCTTCCGCCTGCCGCAGCAGCGTCCGCGCCTCCTTGAGGAAGCGGTGACCCGCAGTGGTGAGCGACAGACCCTGGGCGTGATGCCGGATGAAAAGCTGGATTCCAAATTGCTCCTCGAGCCCAGCAACCGCCGTGGAGACGGAGGGCTGTGAAATCGGGATGCGCTGCGCGGCCAGGGTGATGCTGCCGGTTTCAGCGGCGGCAACGAAATATTCGATCTGCTTGAGCGTGAACCGCACGGCGTCTCCCACTCAATCGTCATTGCCGAAGTTCCGGGTAGGATAACCCTCGGTGGCAGGGCGCGCGATCTTGTTCCGGACGGCGGGACCTGCTCCGCTGTCCGGACTTAGGGCAGAGGAAAGCCGATGACCTTCTCGATCGCCGCTCGTTGTGCCGCCACCGGCCGCTTTGCCGTAGCCGTAGCCTCATCCTCCCCGGCGGTCGCCGCCCGTTGCGCGCATCTGCGCGCGGACGTGGGGGCGGTGACGACCCAGAACATCACGGATCCGCGGCTCGGGCCGCGCGGCCTCGACCTGCTGGCGCTCGGGGTCGCGGCGGGACCGGCCTGCGAGGCTTTGCGACGCGGGGCGCCCCACCCCGAATACCGCCAGCTCACCCTGATCGACCGGAACGGCGAGACCGCCGTTTTCTCCGGCGAACACGTTCTCGGCGTCCATGCCGAGGCGCGGGGGCAAGACGTGGTCTCCGCCGGCAACCTGCTCGCCGATCCCGGCGTGCCGCAAGGCATCGTTGCGGCCTTTGAGACGACGCCTGGTGATCTGGGTGACCGCGTGATCGCCGCGATGCGAGCCGGTCTTGCGGCGGGCGGCGAGGCCGGCCCGATCCGTTCGGCCGGCCTGCTCATCGCCGGCGAGGTCGCCTGGCCGATCGCCGACCTCCGCGTCGATTGGCACGAGGCTCCGATCACGGAACTGGCATCGCTTTGGGACGTCTGGAAGCCGCAGATGGAGGCTTACGTTACCCGCGCGCTGGATCCTTCAGCTGCGCCCTCCTACGGGGTGCCGGGGGACGAGTAGACGCGGGACCACTCTGCTCTCTTGCATCGGAATTACTGAACCAAAGATGACAAAGTATATGTTTAACGAATGCAGCCGCGGCTGCCATGGTCACCCATGCTTCAGGAACTCCTAAAGGCCGATGCCGCCATGTCCGATCGACGTACCATGCGATCACAGGAGTTGGACGGAGACCAAGCGCGCCAAAGGTTCATAAGGGCGATGCGTGGGGCGGCGACCGGGGTGTCGGTCATCACCACCTCCGGCGACATGGGCCGCTGGGCGGTTACCGTGAGTGCTGTCGCCTCCGTCTCCGCCGATCCGCCCATGGTTCTCGCCTGCATCAACCGGCGCAGCCCGGTGGCGGATGCCGTGAGGGCCCATGGAATCTTCACGATGAACCTGCTGTCCTCCAAGCAATCCCACGTCGCCGATGTTTTCGCCGGACGCTCGTCTCGTCATAAGCCCTTCGACTTCGCCTGTGCGGATTGGGTGGAAGCGGGGGAAGGCTCCTTGCACCTCGCCGGTGCCGCCGCCTCATTTCATTGCGTCGTGGAACACGTTCTCGACGCCGGCAGCCACACCGTGCTCATCGGCAAGGTGCAGGATGCGGTTGCGGGAAGCGCCTCACCTTTGGTTTATGCTGGGCAGGCCTATGCGCTTGCCCAGGCTCTATCGCCTTCCATGTGACGCGAGCAGGATTGGAAATCAGAGCCAATGCTACGGACCGGCCAGCAATACAGGGACTCTCTCCGCGACGGTCGCCAGGTCTGGATGAATGGCGAGCGGATCCCCGACGTCACGGTTCATCCCATGCTCAAGCCGATCGTGGACATCCGCGCGCGCCTCTACGACATGCAGCATGACCCCGCGCATGCCGACATCCTGACTTACCGTTCCGAGAGCGGCGAGCCCTCCTCGATCCCGCTCAAGCTGCCCCGGACCCAGGCCGACTGGCAGGCGAAACGCGTGGCGACCGATCACGTCCTCAACGAAATCGGCGGCATCGTCACGCGTGTGGGCGACGAGACGATTGGCGAGATGTGGTCGCTGTTCGACGGGCAGGACATCCTCAACCAGGTCGATCCGCGTTTCTCGGCGAATATCCGCAACCATGTCGAGAAGGCCATTCTGACGGATCCGTTCCACGTCTCGGCCAATACCGATCCCAAAGGCGATCGCTCCAAACGTCCGCAGGACCAGGATCCCGATATGCTCTTGCATGTCGTGAAGGAGACGGATGCCGGAATCGTCGTGCGCGGCGCCAAATACGAGACCGCAGCGGCCTACGCCAATCAGGCTTTCACGAAGCCGACCATCGCGAATTGGGGCGATGCCGAGCTGTCGGACTACGCGGTCGGCTTCATCTGCGACTTCGGCTCGCCCAATCTCAAATTCATCTGTCGCACTGGCTTCGCCGGCCGCGCGCCGATCGAGGACTATCCGCTCTCCAACCGCTTCGACGAGGTCGAGTGTCTGGTGATCTTCGATGACGTTCTCATTCCCTGGGAGAACGTGCTCTTCTATCGGCACACCAAAGCGGCAACCTTTATCCGCGCGACCTTGCACCGCTACAGCGCCTTTGCTTTCGTGCAGCGTAACCTCAAACTCGCCGATATGCTGATCGGCGCGGCGCTGTTCAACGCGCGGCAAACCGGCCTCGACAAGCAGCAGGCGGTGCAGGAGAAGCTGGCGCAGCTTGCTTGCTACCGGGAAGGCATTAACGCGCATTTGACGGCGGCGATCGTGACCGCGCAGGAAAGCCCCGGCGGCCTGCTCATGCCGAACCAGTCGCTGCTCATGACCGGCCGGGTCTTCGCCTGTTCGCAACTGCATGAGATGATGCACATCGCCCGCGAGCTTTGTGGCGGCCAGATCTGCGTCACCCCCGATGTCGCTGCCTTCCGCGATCCCGAAACCGCCCCGTGGCTCAAGAAATTCTATTCGATCAACGAGAATTGGGAGGCCGAGGACCGCCGCAAGCTCCTCGCCTTCGCGCGTGATTTGCTGAATTCGGATTATGCCGGGCACCGGCTGACCTTCCAGCTTTTCGCGCAATCGCCACCCTTCGCGCATCTCGCGGCGGTCTATCGCAACTTCAATTGGGACGAACCGCTGGACTTTGTGCGCAAATCGGCTGGCCTCAACGAACGGGTCACCGGCAAGGCTCCGCTCATGAAGGCGGCCGAGTAGGGGAGGGACCACACAATGCCCCATCAGCGCCTCCGCAAGTTCAACACGCGGGAGACCTACCCCGAGCAGAAGCTCGACAATGATCTCTGCCAGGCGGTAGTCGCGAATGGCACTGTCTATTTGCGCGGCCAGGTCGCTCAGGACCTCGACACCCGGGAGAGCGTCGCAATCGGTGACGCCGCGGGCCAGGCGGAAAAGGCGATGGCCAATGTCGATCTGCTTTTGCGTGAAGCAGGCTCCGAGCTCGGCCACATCTGCAAGGTGACGATCTATCTCACCGATATCCGCCATCGCGAGGCGGTCTACGGCGTGCTCGGCCGCTGGTTGAAGGGCGTCTACCCGGTGTTCACGGGGCTTGTGGTGGTTGCTTTGGCCCGACCCGAATGGCTTGTCGAAATCGACGTGATCGCGGTCATTCCGCAGGGCTGAGAGCCTCCGAGACATGGCCCGCGCCCGAGCCTGTCGCGTCATTCGTCAGATGGGCGCGGAATACGCGACCCATCGTCAACCCATACTTCGGCTTTACCCGAAGTAATGGAGCGCGACATCCATCCGGGACGCCCCCAAGATAACGGTCGCGTTCAGGCTGGAGATTTAGACATGCCGATCAAGCCCACAGCGCCGAAGCTAGACCTGCGCGAAGAGCACTTCATCGTTCCGAGCCCTCATGCTGCGCTTTCGCTCTTCCTGCGCTATCTGCCGCCGGCCCAGAGCACGACACCGAACCGCCGCGTCGTGCTCTATGTCCATGGCGGCACTTTTCCCTCGGCGGTTTCGATCGCGCATCGCTTCGATGGGCGCTCCTGGCGAGACGAGTTAGGCGACGCCGGCTTTCATGTTTGGGGCCTCGATTTTCACGGTTTCGGTAACCTCTCGGACCCCTGTCCGGAAATGGTAGAGGCGGCTGAAAATCACGCGCCGCTCGGCCGGGCCGAGGACGCCAGCTTCCAACTCGAAGCCGCGATTCGCTTCATCTGCGCCCATCACGGCGTTCCAGGTCTGTCGATCGTTGCGCATTCTTGGGGCAGCATCGTTGCCGGCCGCCTTGCCAGCCGCTGCCCTGAATTGATCGACCGCCTAGTCTTCTTCGGTGCGATCGCCCAGCGCGAGCGCGGTGATGATCCCGTCCGCCTACCCGGCTGGCGGCTGATTTCCCTGGCGGACCAGTGGAACCGGTTCGTCGCGGACGTTCCCGATGGCGAGCCACCCGTTCTCCTCAAGCGGCATTTCGAGGAATGGGGTGAGGCCTATCTCAAAGTCGATCCCGAAAGCCGCGAGCGCGATCCCGCGGCGGTGAAGACACCCAGCGGCGCATTCCAGGACATTTTCGACGCATGGGGCGGCGAACTCGCCTACGACCCGGCCTCTATTCAGGCGCCCGTCGCGATTATTCGCGGCGAATGGGACAGCCTCTGCACGGATAAGGATGCGGCTTGGCTAATGTCTGCTTTGCGAGCATCGCGGATCCGGCGCGACATCAAGATCGGACGCGCCACACATCTCATGCACCTCGAGGAAAATCGCCGCGCGCTTTATCGCGAGACGCAGACTTTCCTGTGCGGTGACGACTCACCTGATCGCACAAACGACGCCTGAGGCGAAGGAGGAGCACGATGTTCGCTGTCATCTTTGAAGTCCAACCCAAAGCCGAACGGTTCGACGAATACCTTGAGCTTGCCAGGTTCCTGAAGCCCGAACTCGAGAAGATCGACGGCTTTATTGACAATGAACGGTTTGAGAGTCGGCGCAGAAAGGGCAGGCTCCTGTCGCTCTCAACCTGGCGAGACGAGAAGGCGGTCATCCGTTGGCGCACGCTGGCAGTCCATCACGGGGTTCAGGAAAAAGGTCGTTTCGAGGTATTCGAGGATTATCATCTTCTCGTCGGCGAGATCGTCGCCGACACCAACATTCCGCAGGGTCATAGCTTGCGAGAGCAAAGATTCGATGTGACGGAGGTTGGCGAGGCCAAGAGGATGACCATCAGTGAATTGATGCCGATGGCGGTCGGAAACCCCACAGATGCCGACCCTTCCGTTGAGCTAGGTGCGCGCGACTCTGGCTCCGCGGAACTGTTGGACCATGAGCTTTTCGACAGCATCTACATTCCGGGAAAGGCGCTGCTTCTCGCCTCGTGGCGGAATGCTGATGCCGCCGATCGTTGGAGGCCACATGTCGCGGACACCGGCAGGCTGCGTCATCGCCAGGTCCGCATTATCCGTGACTACGGCATGGCCGACCGCAGGGAGGCGCCGCAATACTATCCGCCAGCGCGAACTTCCAACGAATAGCCCGAACAGCCATCGCGCGCGCGCCGTAGATCTTGCGTTCAAATCGGTATCCGGCGTCAAATCTCATCTTAGGCCTGTGGGGAGAGGTTATCGCCATGAAGATCGAAGGCTTGACGACATGTGCAAGCAGCCACGGTCCAAAGGAGACGATGGACCGTCTCGCCGCTGCGGTGACCGCCCGGGGCGTGACCGTTCTGGCGCGTATCGACCATGCCGAAGCCGCTGCGGAGGTGGGCTTGACGCTGCGGCCGACCGAACTGCTCATTTTCGGCAACGCGAAGGCGGGAACGCCCCTCATGCAAACGGCACAAACGATGGGGATCGATCTGCCACTCAAAGCCCTGGTCTGGGAGGATGAGGCATCCCAAACCTGGCTCGCCTATGATGACCCGGAATGGCTTGCAGCGCGGCATGGAGATCTGCCCGGCGTTTGGCAAGTCCTGGGCGGCATGACGACAATGTTGGCGGCGGTCGCCGAAGAGGCTGCAACCTAGGCTGAACGCGCCTCGTCGGTCCCGGTGTGCGTCGGGCGGCTCTTGTCGCCCTTCCGAGTGCGCGCGAAACCCGGCCGCTCGATCCTTTCAAGCGAAACATGGATCCCGGTCTCTTCGAGGAATTGCAGCCATTGATATTGATGCGCGGAGAGCTGGTCGTTCGCCGACTTGATCTCGATGAAGCGATAGGTCTGATCCGTCCAGAGGAACAAGTCGGGCAGGCCGCGTGAGCGGCGCCCGACATCCTGCGCCAAATGCCTGAGTGCGGCGGCGAGTCCCTCGGTCGGCAGCCGATGGACCATGATCTCAAGAACGGAAAGCAGCTCGTCGTGCCAGTAAACAAACGGGTTGGCGATACCATGCTTGGCCTGGTAGTGACGCTCCATCAATGCGAGTGCGGCCCGCGGTTCCGCCAAGCGAAGCAGGCGGTCCTCGATCGCGGCCTTCCGCCGTTCGTAGAACAAAGGCTCGTGAAGATCGCCGGGCGCGAATTGCAATGGCGAATGAAACGTCCCGACCGATGGATCGTAGATGATGTCCCACAACAAAAGCCCGAAACCCGATTTCCATAGCCAGTTCTCGGAATGCGTTCCGTGCCAGCCCTCGGATCGATAATGCGCCAGAACCGCCGCTTCGACGCCACCTTCGGGATAGTCGATGACGACGCACCGGCTCGTTCCCTGGTAGCTCCGCGCCTCGCTGCGTCGCGACGTCTTCTCCAGTCTCATTAGCAACTGCCGCCCCGTATAGTCTTCCTCGGCGTGGCATGGCGCCGCCTGCATGGCGTCGATTATGGCGCGTGCCGCGACCCGGTCGCCACGCTTGATCAGAAGCCGGGCCTGCCGCTCGCGTGCCGGCGCGACCGGGCTTGTCGCATAGAGCGCAAGCGCGTCATCCGTCGCTCCCTCCCGTTCGAGCCTTCGCCCGAGGCGATCGACCAGCCGGTCGAACAGCGCCACACCGGCGGTAAGCACGCCGCGCTCCACGCTTTGGTGATGCCACCAGCCGAGCGTCTCCGACGCGGATTGGGTATCGCGTAGACGACGGAACGCCGCATAGAGCATCGCCATGCGATAGGCGTCATCGGCTTCCTGGCGATTTTGAAAATGCGCGCGGAGATGCTCGGGCGTGACCTGCTCAAGAACAACATGGCCAAGCGCCTGCGTCACGAAATCCGAGAGATTATCGCGTAGATCAGCGAAGAAGAGAAACCGTAGAAAATGCCAGGGATCGCCGGTCGGCAGCCGAACGACTGGCTGTCCAGTCAGCAACTGTAGTAGCCAGGCTGGGCGCCCATCCCATTCGTGCAGCCAAGCCAACAGTATTTCCTTGCGAGCCAGCCGCGGCAACGCTTGGCCTCTCAGGCTCACCCTGAGCTCGGCATGCGTGAAGCAGTTGAGCGCTTCCGCCGTCGGACCCGGTGCAAGGTCCTCCACGCACGCTACAAGCAGCCCCGCCCCGAGCAACTCCGCCAAAGGGCGGTCCAGCGCTCCGATCTCGGGGTAGGCGAGGCGTCCGACCCGGAAGCAAGGCCCGCGCCGGTTCACCAGCCGCGCGTAAAGCATGCGGGCCGGGACGCTCAGCCCCATAACATGCCGGAGATGATCTCTCTCGCCATCGATCAACAGGAACCCGTAACGAGACGTGACGCCGTCGATCACCTGATGGAAGTGGTCGAGATAGTAGTCGGGCGGCAGCAGTGTGGGCGCGGTGCTCATCACGCGGCGAGGCTAGCACGGCGAGGCTTACCCCAAGAAGCGGTGCAGGATTGGCCAGTTGCCCACAGGGATAGACTATTTATATTAGTGAATATGACCATATACAAAAGCCACTCGCATATCATAAACTCTCCCAATGAGCGCCGGGCGACCATCGCTAATCCCACCCTTTCCAGCGCAAAGGGGGCATTCCCGGGAAGACATACACCGGCGAGCGACCGTGTGTTACGGTCCGATAGACGAGGAAATTTCTGCCGCGACGTTAGGCGTTGTCACGCTTTTAGCACTGAGAGAAAGACAATGAGGGCTTCAAGCGTTCTGGCGACCATCGGCGGCACGCCGCATATCCGCGTGGCTCGCCTATTTCCCGATTCTGAGGTGTGGATCAAGTCCGAGCGCACTAATCCAGGCGGCTCGATCAAGGATCGCATCGCGCTGGCCATGGTCGAGGCCGCCGAGGCGAACGGCCAGCTCCAGCCCGGCGGCACCATTATCGAGCCGACTTCGGGCAATACCGGCGTTGGCCTCGCCATGGTCGCCGCGGTGAAGGGTTACAAGCTCGTCCTGGTGATGCCGGAATCCATGTCGATCGAGCGTCGCCAATTGGCCAAGGCCTATGGCGCGACCGTCGATCTGACCGCGCGGGAGAAGGGCATGAAGGGCGCGATCGCCCGTGCCCAGGAACTGCTCGCGGAAACCCCCGGTGCCTGGACCCCTCAGCAATTCGAGAATCCCGTCAACGTGGACATCCATGTCCAAACAACGGCGCGCGAGATCTTGGCAGACTTCCCTCAGGGGCTCGACGTGCTCATCACCGGCGTCGGCACCGGTGGGCACCTCACAGGCTGCGCGCGCGTGCTGAAGGCGCATTGGCCGGAGCTGAAGGCGTTCGCGGTCGAGCCCGCTTTGTCGCCGGTCATCTCGGGCGGCGCCCCGGCACCTCATCCGATTCAGGGCATCGGCGCCGGCTTCATCCCGGCGAACCTCGACACCAGCCTCCTGGATGGCGTGATCCAGGTCTCGGCGGATGACGCCAAGCACTATGCCCGCCGTTCGGCGCGGGAGGAGGGACTGCTGGTCGGCATCTCGTCAGGTGCCACGCTGGCCGCCATCGCCGCCAAGATAAAGGACCTGCCGTCTGGCTCTCGCGTCCTCGGCTTCAACTACGACACCGGCGAACGCTACCTGTCGGTCCCGGACTTCCTGAGCATCTGACATCAGTGATCCGGTGATGGCGCATCCCAGGCTGAGCCACCTGACCATCGTCTCGCGCGATAGTCAGGACTCGCAGACCGACGTGATCTGGCAGCAATTGAGGCTGGAGGCCGAGCAGGCCTATGCGGTGGCGCCGATGCTCGCGCCGTTGTTCCTCGATTCCATCCTGAACCAGCCGAGTTTCGAGGCTGCGATGTTTCACCGCATCGCGACGCGCCTGAAGAATGAGGTGATATCGCTTTCCCTCATTGTCCAGGCGTTCCATCGCGCGGCGTCGGACACGCCGGAGATCGGTTTGGGGCTGCGCGCCGATATTACGTCGGTGCTCGACCGCGACCCCGCTTGCAGCCGGCTCATCGAGCCGTTTCTGTATTTCAAAGGATTCCACGCCATTCAGGCGCACCGCCTGACCCATTGGCTGTGGCGGCAACACGAATGCGATTTCGCACTATATCTGCAAAGCCGCAGTTCCGAGGTGTTCCAGACCGATATCCACCCTGCCGCGAAGATCGGGCGCGGTATTTTCCTCGATCACGCAACCGGCTTGGTTGTCGGCGCCACCACGGTCATCGAGGATGACGTGTCGCTGCTCCAGGACGTGACTCTCGGCGGGACCGGAAAGCACGACGGTGACCGGCATCCCAAAGTGCGGCGCGGCGCGATGATTGGTGCCGGCGCCAAGATCCTCGGCAATATCGAGATCGGGCCTTTCGCCCGCATCGCCGCGGGTTCCGTCGTGCTGAACAGCGTGGAGCCGTATACGACGGTAGCCGGCGTCCCCGCGCGGCCGGTGCGTGTTGATACCTCGGGCACCGATCGCGACGTCACGGAATTGTTGAGCGAACTGGCCTACGACTCCTTCAACTACGCGATCTGACCGCTCGCCGCGTCCAGCATCCGGCGAAGTCGGTATAACCGGCGGGAGAGATAGCGCCATGACCGACCATGATCACGGCCATTCGCACGAACACGACAAGGATGCGCCGCCATGGAAGCATGACGGCGTCCGCGTGATAAAGGGCGATCAGCTCGATCCCAATACCGCGCAAACTCCGGGCATGTTTCGCCAGGCCGCGATCAACCACGCGAGAGTCGGCGCGCAGAAGATCTGGGCCGGCAAGGTGACGATCGAGCCGAACGCCAAGACTGGCGTGCATCACCATGGCGCGCTCGAGAGTGTGATCTTCGTGTTGCGCGGACGCGCGCGCATGCGCTGGGGCGAGCGCCTCGAATTCGTGGCGGAAGCCAATCCCGGCGACTTCATCTACGTACCGCCGTATGTGCCGCACCAGGAGATCAACGCGGCACCCGACCAGCCCCTCGAATGCGTCCTCGTCCGCTCGGACAACGAGGCGGTGGTCGTCAATATCACGGATGTCGATCCCATCGAGCCGCCCGAGGAAGTCTTATGGATCGACCCGATCCATAAGCAGCCGGAAGCCTGACAGAAAAGGAACCGCGACGATGTTCGATCTGCATTACTGGCCCACGCCCAATGGCAAGAAGGTAACCATCCTGCTGGAGGAGCTCGGCTCGGACTATCGCGTCGTTCCCTGCAACATTGGTCGCGGCGACCAGTTCACGGCGGAGTTTCTCGCGATCAATCCGAACCACCGCATGCCGGTGCTGGTCGATAACGCTCCGGCCGATGGCGGAGCGCCGCTCAGCATCTTCGAATCCGGCGCGATCATGCTGTATGTGGCGGAGAAGGCCGGCAAATTCTTCCCGCAGGACCTGCGCGGCAAGGTCGAGGTCACGGAGTGGGTGATCTGGCAGATGGCAAACCAAGGCCCGAAATCCGGAGAATGCGGCCATTTCCGCAGGCTCGGCGATACCAAGGGCGACCAGTCCTATGCGGTGCGGCGCTTCACCGATGAAGTTAATCGGATCTTCGGCGTGTTGAACAACCGGCTGTTCAACCACCGCTATCTGGCCGGCGATGCCTATTCAATCGCGGACATGATCTCCTATCCCTGGGCGGTGAACTGGCAGGGGCAAGGCCAGGACATCGAGGAATTCCCGTATTTCAAGCGCTGGCTGAACGAACTCGCCGCCCGACCGGCGGTGCAGCGCGGCATGGCAGTGGGTGCCGATTTAGCCGATGACCCGGCGAAGCTGCCGGAGGAGGAGCGGGAGCGGCGGTCCAAGCTCCTCTACAATCAGCGCGCCCGCCCGGCGCCCGCCGGCGGCCTCCTGTAACGCGGCTACGACTTACCGCAGGGCACCTACCGCTCAGTAGCTCTTGCATCCGGCTCGAGCTTCGCGTTGAACCCACCCCCTTCGACGGGGTGGGAACCAGCGGATGACGCGGCTGATCGGCGTTGATTTCGGCACCACCAACAGCGTGGTCGCGAGCCTGGCCGATGACGGCAGCATAACCACCGAGACCTATCCGCTCGGCCAATCCACGCTGGATGTCTTCCGCACGGTGCTCTGCTTCTGGACCAAGGAGACGCGCGGCCGCCGGACGCTGGAGCACGCCGCCGGTCCCGCCGCCGTTCAGAGCTACCTCGAAGACCCGCTGGACAGCCGTCTCATCATGTCAATGAAGACGTATCTCGCCCAGCGCAGCTTTACCCGCACCAATATCTTCGGCCGGATCTTCACGCTCGAGGACATGGTCTCGCTCTTCCTGCGCGACCTCCTCCCGGTGGATGCCACCAAGGCGTCGGTCGTCGCCGGGCGTCCGGTTCGCTTCGCTGGTGAGTTCGCGGATGATGCGTTTGGTGAGACCAGGCTCCGCGCATCCTTCGCGCAAGCCGGCTACGCCGCCATCGACGTCGCGCTGGAGCCCGAAGCCGCGGGCTATCGCTTCGCCCGCACCCTGCGGGCGCCCGCGACGGTGCTGGTCGGCGACTTCGGCGGCGGCACCAGCGACTTTTCGGTCATGCGCTTCGACCCGCACAATGCGACGCGCGTCCGTCCCCTCGGCTACGCCGGCATCGGCATCGCCGGCGATACCTTCGATTATCGCATCATCGACAAGGTGGTCTCGCCGCTGCTGGGCAAGGGCGACGTCTATACCGTCACAGGCACCGAGCTTCCGGTGCCGCCTGAATACTTCTCCGGCTTCGCCCGCTGGCATCGTCTGTCGCTTATGCGCGCCCCGAAGACCCTCCGCGCCATCGAAGAGGTGGCCGCCGCCAGCGCCCATCCGCATCGCCTCAGAACGCTGATCCGCCTGATCGAGGACGAACTCGGCTACCAGCTCTACCAGACCGTCAGCGCCGTGAAGGCCCAACTATCCCGCGACGAGACCGCCACCCTGCGCTTCGCCCATGGCGACTTCGCCACAGAACGCGTGATCGCCCGCCATGAATTCGAGGGCTGGATCGCCGAGGATCTCAGGCGGATCTCTGGCACCATCCAGCAGGCGCTCGACGCCGCACGGCTGAAACCGGAGGAGATCGACCGTGTCTTCCTCACTGGCGGAACCTCCTTCGTCCCAGCCGTCCGCACTTTGTTCGAGCATCGCTTCGGGGCCGAGAAGGTCTCAGGCGGGGGCGAATTCGTCTCTGTCGCGGAGGGGCTGGCGCTGATCGGTCGCGACCGGGCGAGGCAAGGGTCGGTCGCCGCCGATGCGTCCTGCGGGACCCTCGCCTGACTAAGACCATTGGTCGCTGGGGTGGAAAGCCTGTAGGAAGCCGCGCCATGCACCCGCCCTCTCGCGGCTCCTCCCTTCTTCGGCACCCCTGACCATGATCCAGATCGATAACCTCGTCTTCAACGCTTGGGGACGCCGCTTCTTCGACCGCGCCAGCGTCACGCTGCCACTGAACTCCAAGGTCGGCCTCGTCGGCCGGAATGGCGTCGGCAAATCGACCCTCTTCAAGCTCATCCTCGGCACCTTGCAGCCGGATGGCGGCGAGATCGTCGTGCCCAAGGCGGCCCGTATCGCCGCCGTGGATCAGGAGCACGCGGCGACCCCGATCTCCCTGATTGAGACAATCCTCGCTGCCGACACGACCCGCGACGCGCTCTATGCGGAGCTTGAGACCGCCGAGCCCGAGCGGATGGGCGACATCTACATGCGGCTCGAGGAGATCGACGCAGACCGCGCCCCCGCTCGCGCCGCCGAAATCCTGAGCGGCCTCGGCTTCTCGACCGAGGATCTGGCGCGGCCCATGGCGGAGTTCTCCGGTGGCTGGCGGATGCGCGTGGCTCTGGCCTCCGCACTTTTCGCCCAGCCTGACCTTCTGCTTCTGGACGAGCCCACGAACTACCTCGACCTGGAAGGCGCGCTGTGGCTGGAGGCGCGCCTGCAGAAATATCCCTATTCCGCGCTCATCATCAGCCACGACCGCGAATTGCTGAACAACTCGGTGCAGCACATTCTGCATGTCACCGAAGGCAAGCTCGACCTCTATACCGGCGGCTATGATGATTTCGAGCGCCGGCGTGCGGAGAGGCTGCGCCTCCTATCCGCGACCCGCGTGAAGCAGGAGGCCGAGCGGGCCCATCTGCAAAGCTTCGTCGATCGTTTCCGCGCCAAGGCAAGCAAGGCGGCTCAGGCGCAATCCCGCATGAAGCGCCTCGCCAAGCTGGAGCCGGTGGCCGAGACGATCGAGGAGCGGGTGTCGCCATTCATCCTGCCCTCGCCCGTGCGGCCGCTCGCGCCACCGCTCATGCGGCTGGAAAACGTCGATGTCGGTTATGGCGACGATCCGCCGATCCTGCGCGGCCTCGACCTGCGGCTCGATACCGACGACCGGATCGGGCTGCTGGGCGTCAATGGTGCAGGCAAGTCGACTTTCGCGAAGATGGCCGCTGGCGTGCTGCCGATCCGCTCCGGCCGCATGGCGCGCGAAGGCCGTATCAAAGTCGGCTGGTTCCATCAGCATCAGATCGAGGCGATGGATCCGGATGACACACCCCTCGAGATCGCCCGACGCACCATGCCGGAAATCAGCGAAACCGCGCGACGCTCGCGGCTGGCGCAATGGGGGTTGGGCTTCAGCAAGCAGGAGACGACTGTCTTCGATCTGTCAGGCGGCGAGCGCGCCCGGCTGCTGTTGAACCTGGTCGCTCATGCGGCACCGCATCTGCTGATTCTGGACGAGCCCACGAACCATCTCGACATCGACAGCCGCCGCGCTTTGCTCGACGCATTGAACGACTACGAGGGCGCGGTGATCCTCATCACCCATGATCGTTCGCTCATGGAACTTGTCGCCGACCGCCTGTGGCTCGCCGCCGATGGCACGGTTGTGCCATTTGACGGTGACATGGAGGAATACGCGCGTTTCGTGCTCGACCGCGCGAAGGGCGGTAGCCCCGCTCCCAGTCAGATCGCGCGAGAGGGAAAGAAGAAGAAAAAGGGCAAGGCCGCATAGGTGTCGCTAGCACCTACCTGCGCGTCGTTGCCGCGCGTACGATCGCGCTGCCGATCATGTAGATGAGCGCGACACTTAAGCTGATAGCGACAATCCTGGTCGGCATCGAAGCGGCGGCCCAAGTCCCTGACGGGTTAGCGACAAGTTCGTAGAGAAAGTTCAAGGTCCGGGTTCCTGTTCTGTGTTGCTGTCGCGGTTTACCGATCAATCCCACCATAACGGAAACGGTACGGAACGGCAGATCTTCAAGGTCGGTTGAAAGCTAGACCAAACTCATTGCTAACCCGTTAGCGCACAACTCCCGCCCCATTGACCCCGTCTCGACTGATCCTCTAGCCTGCGGTTGAGCCGCGAGGTTCCACATAAAAATGCTCTTGTCCAAAGAGATATATCCAGGAGGACGCCCGATGCGGACCCACCGTCTGCTTTTGCTGGCCGCAGTCGTGGTGCCCGTGCTCTGGGGCCAACTGCCTCACGCACAGGCGCAATCTCCGAAATTCCTCCTTGGCCTCGTCTCGATTTCCGCGAACGAAGCCAATAACGCGCGATTCATTCGAGGCGCGCAGAAGGAAGCGGCGGCTAAGGGCTGGACCGTTTCGGTTATCGACGCGGCAGGCAGCGCCGATCAGGCGAATGCCGCGATTCAGAATCTCGTGCAGCGGAAAGCCGGCGCGATCATCGATCTCGTCTTTCCAGCAACCTCACTCGGCGCGGGCCTGGCCGCCGCTAGGGCCGCCAATATTCCGGTCGCGACCTGGGGTGGTGGGCTCGGCAACGGCATCGTCGCGACCAATGGCAGCGGTGGTCCCCTGGCCATCCCGATCATCACCGCCGCTGCCGCTTACCTCGGTCCCAACGGCTCACTGCTCGCTTTGACCTATCACACCGGCGAGGTGTGCCGGCAGCGCGAGGAGGTGATGGATGGCATTCTCGCCAAGACGCCGGGGATCAAGGTCACCAAGAACGAGGTCCGCATTCCCGGCTATTTCCAGGACGGCGCGCAATACGCCACCGCCTGGCTCGCGGCACATCCGGCCGGCGGCAAGCTCGCGATCTGGGGTTGCTGGGACGATCCAGCGATCGGCGCCATCTCCGCGCTCCGCCAGCAGATGCGGACGGATGTGAAGGTCTATGGCGAGAACGGCAACGCCCAGGCCATCGCTGCGATCCAGAAGGGCTTCATGGAAGCCACGGCTTGGCAGAACAGCGAACAGGAGGGCGTCACGCTAGTCGATACGGTCGCCGATGCCATCGCCGCTGGAAAGTCGTGGCAGCCCAAGGCTGTCGAGGTTCCTCCCGTCGTGGTGACGTCGGCGACCGTCGCTGACTTCATCAAGGAACATCCCGACGCTCTTGGGAAATAGCGCCATCCAGCCTGTCGGCGCGGAGACCGCTACACCAGCGACCGTATCTTCACTGGTTCGCGTCACCGGCCTGCGCAAGCACTATGGCGGTGTGCGCGCGCTAAAGGGTGTCGATCTCGACCTTCGCGCTGGCGAGATCCATGGGCTTGTCGGTGCGAACGGCGCCGGCAAGTCCACGCTAATCAAGATCCTCGCTGGGCTGGAATCCCCGGACGCAGGCGAAATCTCCGTGGACGGCACGCCCGTCTCCATCGCGACGCCGGATCAGGCGACCGCGCTCGGGCTGAGCTTCATCCACCAGGAGCTCAACCTCGTACCGCGGATGTCGGCGCTGCAAAACATCATGCTCGGCGTTCCCAAAGCCAGCACGCTCGGCCTGGTCGACTGGCGCCGCGTGCGTCAGCTCGTCCAGCCCATTGCCACCCGCGTCGGCATCAGGTTTTCGCTTGAAACTCCCGCTGCCGCGTTGAGCGTGGCCGAAGGCTGGCTGGTCTCGATCTGCCGTGCCCTGGTGCGCCGATCGCGTCTCATCGTGATGGACGAACCCACCGCGTCCCTCTCGGCCCATGAATGCGACAACCTGTTCCGCATCGTGCGCGACCTTTCGGGCAATGGCGTCGCGGTGTTGTACGTCTCGCATAGGCTTGATGAGATCACTGGCCTCTGCCACCACGTGACAGCTTTCCGGGACGGCCTGCTCGCTGCGCAAATCGACCGTGCTAGCCTCAACCGCGCCCGCCTGGTCGAAGCGATCGTCGGCACGGACAAGCCGGAGACTTTCGCGCTCGCCGCTGCAAACGTGATCGCTCCGGAAAGCGACGAGATTGCGCTCAGCGTCCGGAACCTCCGTCGCGGCAGTGCCGTACGCGATGTCAGCTTCGACCTCCATAAGGGCGAGGTGCTCGGTCTGGGTGGCCTCGTTGGCTCCGGCCGCAGCGAGACCGTGCGGCTGATCTTCGGCGCCGATGCCATGCAGGGCGGCCAGATGACGCTCTGTGGCCGCGCTTTCACGCCGCGCACTCCGCATGATGCGGTCGAGGCGGGTGTGGGTCTAGTGCCCGAGGAACGGCGCTCGGAGGGCCTGGTGCTGGCGAAGAGCGTGGCCTTCAACCTCAGCCTGACCTCGCTGCTCGGCCTGCATGTCGCGCCACCTTTGCCACTTATGAGCATGCGGCGCCGCGATAAACAGGCGCAGGAGATGAGCCAGCGGCTGCTCATCAAGATGCCCAATGTCGCGACGCCTGTCGGCCGACTCAGCGGCGGCAATCAGCAGAAAGTCGTGATCGGCAAATGGCTTTCGCGTAGTCTGCGCGTGCTCATCCTCGACGAACCATCGCGCGGCGTCGATATCGGCGCGCGCCAGGAAATCCATCGCATCATCCGCGAACTTGCCACTCAAGGCGTGTCGATCATCGTGATTTCCTCCGAGACGGAGGAACTGCCGGGCCTCTGCGACCGCGTCCTCGTCATGGTGGAGGGCCGCATCGCCACGGAGCTGCGCGGCGCTGCCATCACCCGCGAGGCCCTGGTCCAGGCCAGCTATCTCAGCACCGAGGAATCTCAGCCATCATGACGACCGCGTCAGGCGCCGCGCCCGAGCAGGAGAAAACCAGCGCGCTGCCGTCGCTGCTGGCCAAATACGGCACGATCGTCGGGCTGGTGATCATGATCGGCGCATTCTCCGCCATGGCACCCGCCGCCTTTCCGACGCTGTCGAACGGCATCAACGTTCTCAACCAGGCAGCGCTCGCCTTGATCATTGCGGGCGGCCTGACCGTTGCCGTCATCGTCGGCGAGCTAGACCTCAGCATCGGTTTCGCCGCCAGTTTCGAGGGCGTTCTCGTCACCGGCCTCATGGTCAATGACGGTCTGCCGCCGGCCGTTGCAATTCCGATCGTGCTGCTGGTCGGCGCGCTGATCGGTCTGATCAACGGCCTCATCGTCACTAAAGTCGGCGTCAATTCGGTGATTGCCACACTCGGCACCGGCACGATCGTCGTAGGCCTGAACTTCGCCTATTCCAGCGGCGCCCCAATTGCCGCGGGCGTGCCCGATAGCTTTGTCAATATCGCCTTGGGGAGATTGTGGGGCATTCCGCACAACGTGCTCATCATGATTGTCGTGACAGCTCTGCTTTGGGTTTTGGTCGAGCGCACTTCCATTGGTCAAAGCATCCAGGCGGTGGGCGGCAATCCGCTCGCCGCGCGGTTCAGCGGCATCCGTGTCGATCGCATCAAGATCATGGGCTTCATGGTGGCGGGTGTCTGCGCCGCGATCACCGGCATCCTTCTGGCCTCGGCTTTGGGCAGCGGCACCACCAGCGCCGCCGATAGCTATCTGCTTACCGCTTTCGCCGCGGTCTTCCTGGGGTCGGCTACCTTGCGGGACGGCGAGTTCCACATCATCGGCACACTATTCGGGGGGCTGATCATCGCCATCGGCTTCAACGGCTTGGCGATTTTCGGAGCGCCCACCTTCTATCAATACGTTTTCCAGGGCGCGATCCTGATCCTCGCCGTCGGGCTAAGCAGCCTTGGCCGCCGCTACGCGAACCGGTGAGAATTCATTGCGTGGTCAGTAGGTGGTTTCCAGCGCGATATCGGGTACCGGCGAGCCACTCCAGCTGAACCGATAGCGCGCATGTTTCCGCACATGCGTCACCAACCCAGGCCGGAAACAGGCCAGACACGTCCCGGCCGGGTATCGCACGCTCGGATAGACGATACCGGCGGACCCCGTCTCGACCAAAGTTTCGGCCAGAAGCTGCGATTTCCGGTAGTCGTTGGGATCGAGGCAGCCGGCGAAACCCGCATCGTTTCGGATATCGTGGAAGGCGGCGGAGAAGTCGGCGAGGTAGCTGTCATAGGTCATGGAATCGGTGAAGTAGCCGATTTCCCCCAATTCCACCGACTTGTGCCAGGCGACCTCGGCCTGCGCGGCGCCCAGCTCGAAAGCGGCATACCACGCACCGCGATCCGGTCCGTTGAAGCGGCTGCCAAGCGGATGCGCATGCGTGAAGGCGGCATTGACGATGCGAAAACAAGGCGAGGGGCCGAGCAATTCCTCCCGCGCGATCCCCGGCTGCCGTTCATTCTCCGCCAGCAGCCGCTCGTTGGTGGCGTGGTCGAGATCGAAGATTGCCGCCAGCGTCTTCTCGTCCGCCGTAAGGCGCGCCAGCACGCTCGCGCCGTTGTCGCTGTATTTGGAAGAGATGAGCCGGTGGGTATCGTTCTGGCGAAGTGCCGTGAGCCGCGGTGTCACATTCCGCCCCGGCGCGCATCGAGCAGCCGCCGCAGCGTCTGGAAGGCAGGCAATCCGCCGCGGATGAGATAGGCGAGGGGCGTCATGTCGGCAAAGATTCGATTGCTATTGGGCATCGTCATCCAGCGATCGGCCAGCGCCTCGCCATAGAGGATGTTCAACGCTTTGAAGACGCCGACGAGATAGGAAACCCGCCGCAACCGGTCCTCGTCCAGCAGCCGGCCATGATCCTTCTTGAGTTCATAGAAACTGCCGTTGGACATCGTGCCGAGGAGGCGGCGCGCATCCTCGTCCCGGATTTTCCACCTCTGCATGATGGCAAAGAACGCCGTCAGCCCCGCCCCACTCAGCCGCTCCCGTTCGGTTCGGTCAGAGAGGTCGATGAGCGGGGCAAGCTCGTAGCGTGTGACGGGGTAGGAGAGGTGGATCGACAACGGAGGCGCCTAATTTGCGATAACTCCAGAATCGGAGTGAATGGCGCAATGTCAAGCATCACGTGTCGCAGGGCGGCGACCTGATCGTGTTGACGGCCATCCGGGCCGCCTCCGCAAGTCCTAGGTGAACCGCCCCGACCGGGGAAAGCCCACCGGCGGCTGGCGACCCGCCTGGGCACGACTTCCCAGCCAGTCGCGCAGGTTCGTCTCGGTCCGCACCCGCTCCCCGCTCTTCCAGCTCAACCCGTCCGCCAGACGGAAAATCCGCGCATCGGCGATGCCGCCTTCCTTATAGCGTTGCAGCTGCACCCCGGTACCGCGCGCCATCTCCGGCACCTCGGCCAGAGGGAACACCAACATCTTCCGGTTCTCGCCCACCACAGCGATGTGGTCGCCAACGGCCTCCACGCATAAGGCCAACTCCTCGCCGGGCTTCACGTTGAGAACCTGCTTGCCGGCCTTACGCTCGGACAACAGATCCTCGGCCTTCACGAGAAAACCCCGCCCAGGCGAGGAGGCGAGCAGGAATCGGGCCTCCGCGGTCCAGGTGAAGAACGCCACCACTTCATCCTCGTTGCCGAACTCCGCGAGCAGCCGCACCGGCTGGCCATCGCCGCGACCGCGCGGAATATCCGCCGCCTTCAGCGTATAGGCGCGGCCGTTCGTCGCGAGCAGGCACAGCCGGTCGGTCGTCTCGCAGGCCACGATGGAGCGTAGCGCATCGCCTTCCTTGAAGCGTAGCTCAGCATCATTCGCGAGATGCCCGCGCACCGCGCGCACCCAGCCCTTCTGCGACAGGATCACCGTGATCGGCTCGCGCTCCACCAGAGACGCCTCGTCGATTTCCACCACGGGCGGCGCCGCGCCCATGGTCGTGCGCCGGTCGCCCAGCGGACCCTGGCCAAAGGCGGCGCGCGTCTTCTCCACTTCCTGTGCGATGCGGTCCCAGCGCATGCCTTCCTTATCGAGCAGCGTGCGGAGATCCTTGCCTTCCTTCGTGAGAGACTTGTGTTCCTTGCGAAGCTCGATCTCCTCCAAGCGGCGCAACGAACGCAGCCGCATGTTGAGAATTGCCTCGGCCTGCAAATCCGAAATCTCGAAACGCCGCATCAGCGCGGGTTTTGGCTCATCCTCCTCGCGGATGATACGAATCACCTCGTCGAGATTGAGAAAGACCGCGAGATAGCCGTCGAGAATCTCAAGCCGGCGCTCGATCGCGGTCAGCCGGTGGCGCGACCGCCGCACCAGCACCTCGTGCCGGTGATCGAGCCAGGCCCGCAACACGTCGCGCAACGGCATCACGCGCGGGGTGCGTGTCGCATCGAGCACATTCATATTCAGCGGCACACGCGTCTCGAGTTGCGTCGCGCGGAACAGGCTCTCCATCAGCATCGATGGCTCGACCGTGCGGCTTTTCGGTTCGAGAACCATGCGCACCAGTTCGGCGCTCTCGTCCCGAACATCGGCGAGCAACGGAAGTTTCCGTTCCTCCATCAATGCCGCGATCTGCTCGATCAGCCGCGACTTCTGCACCTGATAGGGGATTTCGGTGACGACAATGGTCCAGGTGCCGTGCTTGCCATGCTCCACGCTCCAGCGCGCGCGCAGCCGGAAGCTGCCGCGTCCAGTCTCGTAAGCCTGCAGAATTGCCGCGCCGTCCTCGACCAACTCGCCGCCGGTGGGGAAGTCGGGACCCGGCATGAACTGCAGCAACTCGGCGGTAGTCGCCTGAGGCTTGCGAATGAGCAAGGTCGCGGCGGCGCAGATTTCTCCGGCGTTATGCGGCGGGATGGAGGTCGCCATGCCTACGGCGATACCGGCGGCCCCGTTGGCGAGCAGGTTCGGGAAGGCGCCGGGCAGCACCAACGGCTCCTGCTCCTCGCCGTCATAGGTGGCGCGGAAATCGACGGCGTCCTCGTCGATCCCCTCCAGCAGGGCCTGGGCGATGGTGGTTAGCCGAGCCTCAGTGTAACGCATCGCCGCCGCGTTATCGCCGTCGATATTGCCGAAATTCCCCTGGCCTTCGACCAGCGGATAGCGCACCGCGAAATCCTGCGCGAGCCGCACCATGGCCTCGTAGATCGAGGCGTCGCCGTGGGGATGGAACTTACCCATCACGTCACCCACCACGCGGGCGCATTTCTTGAACGCCGCCGCCGGGTCCAGCCGTAGCTGGTGCATCGCGTAGACCAGCCGGCGATGGACCGGCTTCAACCCGTCCCGCACGTCCGGCAGGCTGCGCGACATGATGGTGGAGAGCGCGTAGGCGAGGTAGCGCTCGCCCAGAGCATCGGCGAGCGGCGCGTCCTCGATATGGCCGGCGAGGTCATCAGGCATCGGCACCCCCAGGAGCAACGGGAACGGATCGCGAACGGATCGCCGCGTCGAGCGTCTCATAGAGATGCCGCCGCGGTTCGGGAAGCGGCCGATGCTGGTGGCCGAACGCGTCTCGCTCCAGGAAATGGCCGGTCAGCCGCAGCGCATCCCGCCATTCCGTGTCGTCGCCGCTCGCCTCGGGGTCACGCAGGAAGGGGGGCAGTCGCAGCAGCCGCTCGCGCCAAATCCCGACGGCGGCCTCGGCCACCGCCCGGCCGGTGCGGGGCGAGACGTAATGCAGGTCGTCCGTGGCGCCCGTTACGGCGCATTGGGTGATGTCGAGTCCATAGCCGAGATCGGCGAGCAGGGTCATCTCCCAACGCGCCAGATCGCCGGCGGTCGCAACGCCGGCTCCGGCGCCGGCCAGCAGACGCAGCAGTCCGAGGAACACGCGCGGATGCCCCTCTCGCTCAGGCAACGCGCCAGCCGCCACCGCACAGGCGGCGCGCAGAAGCGCGAGCGGCCCGGCCTCCGCCATAGCGGAAGCGGCGGTCGCCTGAATGACTTCGCCGGTGATACTGCCGAGCTGGTCCGGCAGACGTCCGACCCACCGCAAGTGAAGCAGGTTGCCCGCCTGCCAGCTTGCGGCGCGTCCCCGAGACGCCCCACCCCGCGCAAGACCGCGATGGACGCCATGTTCCTCGGTGAAAACGGAGACGATCAGGTCGCCCTCGCCATAGGCGCGACCGTCAAGCACGAGCCCCGGCGCCTCCCATTCCATCAGCTACCACACATAAAGATATGTTTATGTCTGGCTGGAGGAGGGCAGGTGCTCCTTCAGGCGCGGCATAAGCTCGACGAGGTTGCAGGGGCGGTGGCGGCTGTCGAGCTGTGTGACCAGAATGTCGTCCCAGCCGTCTTTGACGGCGCCCGTGCTGCCGGGCAGAGCGAAGAGATAGGTGCCCCCGGCCACACCACCGAGCGCACGGGATTGGATCGTTGACGAGCCGATCTTGGCATAGCTCAGCATCCGGAAGAGTTCGCCGAAGCCGGTGATTTCCTTTTCGAGCACCTGCGCGAAGGCCTCGGGCGTCACGTCTCGCCCGGTGACGCCGGTGCCGCCGGTGGTGATCACCACATCGATCGAGGGATCGGCGATCCAGCCGCGCAGCGCGGCGGTGATGGCCAGGGCATCATCCCGCTCGATCCGCCGGTCGGCGACGCGATGCCCCGCCGCCGCGATGCGCGCGACAAGCGTATCGCCCGAGCGATCATCGGCAAGGCTTCGCGTATCGGAAACGGTCAGGACGGCGATGTTGACGGGGAGGAAGACAGGGTCCGCAGCCATCCACCGATATTAGTGGATCGTCGGCGACCCCGCCATGGCGGTGGCGGTCATACGGGGGAATTGTCCCTCCGCCAGAGCATCCAGACTCGCCGAGGGGAGCCGCAACTGCGCCGCGTAAGCCCAGCTATAGCGCAAGACGCCAAATACGAAGTGCCGAGTCTCCGGGTTCGGGATCATCTCGATATACAGCAGAGGGTCCTGCATCGCGATGGCGGCATTGTCCCAGCCGTCAGCTTGGGTCGGACCCGCATTGTAGCTCACAAGAATCCGCAGCAGATCGCCATCGGTCTGTTGCGCCAGATAGTTCAGGTAACGCTGGCCCATCTCAAGGTTGAAAGCGGGGTCGGCCAAGCCTGAGGCGCGGCGCTGAACGTGTCCGCTGCCCGTATGGTTCATGAAAGCGGCGGTCGCTGGCATGAGCTGCAGCAGCCCCTGCGCCCCGGCACCCGAAACCGCCTTGGTGTCGAAGTTGGATTCGACCCTGACCAGCGCATAGAGCAGCGCCGGATCGACATGCAGCCCGTGTCGCGGGAATAGCGAGCGCGGCGGGATCACCACCGGCGTCGCGCTGCCGCGCGTCGGATCTAGGCTCGCAAGTTGGCTCGCCAAGGTCGCCATGCCCGCCTGCCAGGCGACCAGCATCAGCGCGCGCTGCAATCCCGGATCGCCGGAGATTTCAGGATAGAGCATCCGGAATTCTGCCTCGGCCGCGTCGGTCTGCCCGACCTGCAGCAGCGCGAAAGCGCGCTCGGCCCGCGGATTGCTGGCGAGCGCGTCGAGATCGGCGAGGCCCAAAGTCTGCTTCGCGAAAACACCGGTTGGCGAGTCTTGCCCCAGCATATGATCGGCGAGCATGGCGTAGAACCCATCCCCGCTCGCGGCGGATCGTCGCATCCAGGAGAGGTAGTCCATATCCTTGCCCGCCCGAAGCGCTGCGCGGGCCGCCCAGTAGGAGGCCGCCGCGACGAGCTCGTGAGAAGCCGCGGGCGCATTAGCCGCCTGGCCAAACAGTGCTTCGGCCGCGTCATCATTCCCACGCCAGGCAGCGAGGCCGGCGACAAAGGCGGGCAAGCCGAGACGGCCATGCGACTCCTGCATCGCCTGGCGCGCGATCACGAGGGCGGTGCCGTTACGGTCCTTGGCGAAAGCGGTGCGAGCCACCTCGGCACGCAGCGTAGCGCCGTATAGGGGATCGATCCGCGCCGCCGAGATGCTGGCGACGGCCTGTTTGATCTGGCCGCCGAGGCTCAGCCCGATGACACCGGCGTCGAAAGCGGGCTGTCGCCGGACGCCGCTATCCGAGGGCCGCAAGTCGAGATCGGCGCTTGCCCGAGCCTGCGGCAGTGCGAGCGAGGGCAGCGCCGGCACGGCCGGGATGTCCTTGCGCACCTTCACCCGACGAAGAAGGAGCGCGGTGATCGCCGGGGCATCCGCCTGGTCGCCATAGTTCGCCAGCCATTGCCGCAGATCCGGCGCGCCGATGCGCGTATGTGGGCTGAGATAGCGGTCGGCCAGGATGCGGCCGAGCAGTATGCGGTTGGAGAGCCGGGCCGTGGTGTCCACGGCGGCTGAGATCTTGCCGCGATCTTGAAGGTCGAAAATTTGCCGTACGAGAGCGGCATCGCTGGGATTGAGCGGCTGCGGCAGCGCAACGCCGTCACTACCATGAGGTGCCACGCGCGGCACCGCATAGGCCACCTGGTCCTGCGGTTGGTTGTCCATCGTGGCCCTCTCTTGCGCCCGAGCGTGGAGACCGGGCGCGGCCGTTCCAGCAAGGATTGCAGCGCTCGCGATGACAGCGCGGGCATTGAGAAGGCGGGAGAACGTAGTGACGATCCCTCGCATCCGAGGACCGGTACAACAAGACGCTACAGCATCGCAACCCTCATGGAAGCATTTCCGGCCAGTTAATGGTGATTTGGTTCAATGCTCATTGTTTATTTACGTACTATTACGGAATGAACAATGGTAATCGCTAGTAATCTTTAACTCGTTCTTGCAGTGAAATCAGGTCGTTCCAGGCTTCTCTTTTCGCGCTAGGTGTACGCATTAGATATGCTGGGTGATAAGTTGCTAAAGCTGGCACTCGCTCAACCATACCGGGAACTTCAAGATCATACCAATTGCCGCGAATGCGCCGGATGCCCTGGCTATTGCCGGTGAGCGCGCGGGCCGACGTTGCTCCCAGCAAAAGGACATGGCGCGGGGCGACCAGCGCGATGTGGCGCATGACGAACGGCAGGCAGGTCGCGACCTCGACATCCGAAGGTGACCGGTTGCCGGGCGGCCGCCAGGGAATGATGTTGGTGATCAGAACCCCGGTTCGGTCGAGCCCGATGCTCCCTAGCATGCGGTCGAGCAACTGGCCGGAGGGACCAACGAAAGGCCGACCCGCGCGATCCTCTTCGCCGCCCGGAGCCTCGCCGATGATCATGATCGGTGCCGCGGGATTGCCGTCCGAGAAGACCAGATTGGTCGCGGTGTCGCGCAATGCGCAGCCCTCGAAGCCCGCTATGGCGGCGCGCAACGCCTCCAGAGACTCGCAGGAGGCTGCAAGTGCCGCCGCTTGAGCGGGCGCCGGCCGGTTGACCCCGCCGAGGAAGGCCACCTGGGAACGCAAGCTGGGCGTGGAGAGTGCTGAGTCCATGCGCAAGGCTGCTGCCGGTGACGTGGCGGGGCTTTCGGTCTCGGGCGGCGCCGTTTTCTCGACCGCCAGCCTGGCGCCGCTCGCACGTTCCGCCAAGCGGTCGAACGGCGTGTCGGCGAGCGCCTCGTCGGCGCCCCACTCGATCTGCAGGCGGAGGAGCGCCAGGTCATCCATGGACTGCGAGCGACTCCCTCATGCCCCGGTCGGCTCCGGCGTCTCGCTGTCGAGCCGCGCCATCCCGTGGCGGTCATAACGGTCTCCGGCCGCCGCGCCCGGCGGCGCGATGGCCCCGATCCGCTCCAGATCGGCGGGCGTCAGGACGATGTCGAGCGCCGCCAGAGCCTCCTCCAACTGGTCCCGCCGCCGCGATCCGGCGAGAGGCAGGATGTCGGGTCCCTGGCAGGCGACCCAGGCGATGGCCAGTTGCCCGACGGTCACGCCCTTTTCGACCGCGACGGCTTTCAGACGTTCGACGATCTTGAGGTTGTGGGCGAGGTTCGCGCCGCCGAAGCGAGGCAGGTTCTTGCGCGTGTCGCCGACCGCGCCGTCCGGCGACCACCTCCCGCTCAACAACCCCCGTCCTAGGACGCCATAGGCGGTGATGCCGATGCCAAGCTCGCGGCAGGTTGGCAGAATCGCCGCTTCGATCCCGCGTGCCAGAAGGGAGAATTCGATCTGCAGATCCGCGATCGGATGCACCGCCTGGGCGCGCCGCAGGGTCGCGACACCCACTTCGGATAGGCCGATGTGGCGGACGTAACCTTCCTCCACCAACCGCGCGATCGCCCCGACTGTCTCCTCGATCGGCACCTCAGGGTCCAGGCGGGCGGGGCGGTAGATATCGATATAGTCCGTGCCGAGTCGCTGCAGGGAATAGGCGAGCGCGCTCTTCACCGCGGCCGGCCGGCAGTCGAAGCCGACGAAGCCGCCCGCCGGATCGCGCATGGCGCCGAATTTCACGCTGTAAATCAGCTTCTGACGGGCGGCGGTGTCGAAGGCCTCGCGCAACAGCAGCTCGTTGTGGCCCGCGCCGTAAAAGTCGCCGGTGTCGAAGAAGTCGAGGCCGCGGTCGCGCGCGGCGCGCAGGGTCGCGATGCTCTCGTCATGCTCCGCGGCGCCGTAGAAGTCGGACATGCCCATGCAGCCAAGTCCCAGGCCCGTGACATGCGGTCCGTCGCTTCCCAAGGTCACGCTGTACATCGTCGCTATTCCTCCAGAGGCGCAACGCGGCTGGCCACCGCGGCGCCGATGCTTCCTCCGAACCGTCGCCTCCGGCAAGCCATTCGACCGGAAAGCTCAGCGGTAATGCGGGAGCGCTGAACATCTCACCTGGACACTATCCGGAGCGCAAACCGCATTACATCGCGGAAAAGCACCAGCCTGCCGAGGTCGCCCGGATGGTGCGCTGCCGCCACCGCTGATACCATCCCGCCATGAGAAATGGCCCCATGCTTTGCCGCAGCATTCTGCTGGCTTTGACCGCGCTCTCCGCTTGCGCCGCGAGTACGCCACCTGACGCCGCTGGTGCCCTGCCCCCCGGTAGAGGCGCTTATGCCGATTTCCTGGTCGGGCAATATGCCGCAAGCCGGATGGATTTCCCCCAGGCGGCCAGCGCCATGCGTCAGGCGCTGCGGCAGGACCCGGCCGCGAATGGCCTACTGGGCGAGGCCTTCCTGTTGGAGCTGCTCGCCGGCAATCATGGCACCGCCAGCGCGCTGGCGACCGGGGTGCCCCATGATCCCCTGGCGGCGCTGCTGCTCGCCGGATCCAGCGCGCGAGCGGGGCGCTGGAAAGACGCGCTGCACCGCTACCAGTCCATCCCGACGCCTGACGGCCTCACCAAGATCATGAAGCCGTTGCTGATCGCATGGGCGCAGCGGGGCGCCGGCCAGACAGACGCCGCGCTCGCCACGCTGCAGACCCTGGCGAATGCGCCGAACCTGCGCAGCATTTACGCCTTGCACACAGCGCTCATCGCCGATCAGGCCGACCGCATCGCGGTCGCCGCGCAGAATTACGGCTTGGTGCAGGGCAGCGTCGGCGTCGTCAATCTCCGGCTCGCGCAGGTGGTTGCGAGCTGGGATCTGCGTTCGGGCGATAAGGCCGGAGCCTACCGCGTGCTGGATGGGCTGAACGGCGATCTGGCGCTTGCGATGGTGGTGCCCGCACTCAAGGCGCATCTCGCGACTGTCCCTGTGCGGAACGCGACGGACGGTTTGGCGGAGGCCTATGTCAATCTTGCCGGTGCCTTGCAGGACCAGCAGAACTCGCAGCAGGTCCCGGCGGCGGTGCGGCTGCGCAATCAGCAGACCACGCTGATTCTGCTCCAGCTCGCCCTGCAGCTCAGGCCGGATTTCACCGCCGCCCGGTTGCTGCTCTCAGACGTCACGGATACCGGGCACAACGCCGCTGTGGCGCTGGCGCCTCTCGCCAGCATCGGCAAGAGCGATCCGCTCTATCCGCTCGCCGCCATGCGTCGCGCGGTGCTCGAAACGCGACTCGGCCAGGATGCCGATGCACGCCGGCTGCTAACCGACCTCGCCGCGGCCTATCCCTGGAGCGCCGAGCCATTGCTGGCGCTGGGAGATCTTCAGCGCGGCGGTGCGCACTACAATGATGCGGCGACATCCTTCACTGCCGCGCTCAAGCGTTTGCCAACGGGCAGCCCGGTGATCTGGCTGGTCTATTACGATCGCGGCATGGCCTATGATCTCGGCGGCGACTGGCCACGCGCGCAGGCCGATTTGCAGCAGGCGCTGAAGCTGGCCCCGACACAACCGGATGTTCTCAACTACCTCGGCTATAGCTGGGCCGTGCGGAAGCAGAATCTACCGCAGGCTCGCCAGATGATCGAGCAGGCGCTGCGGGCGGTGCCGGATAGCGGCGCCATCGTCGATAGCCTTGGCTATGTCCAGATGCGGCAGGGCGATGCGAAGGGAGCCGTCGCGACACTGACTCGCGCCGTGCAGCTTGCCCCCGATGATCCGACCATCAACGCCCATCTCGGCGACGCCTATGCGGCGGATGGCCGCCGGGTGCAGGCGATGTTCCAGTGGCGCCGCGCGTTGCAGCTCGGTCCGGACGCTGGCCTGACGGCTGAGCTATTGGGCAAGCTGCAGCTCCAGACTGCCGAGGCCACGCCAACCGCGCCGGTTCCAGTGAACACGCCAGCGGCGAAGGCTCCGGCGGCGGGTGGCGCGCAGCCTGCGAAGCCGAGCGAGAAGCCGGCGACAAAGGCCCCCGACGCCGGGTCTCCTGGCGCGACACCTGGGGCGATTCCGCCCGGCGCCACGCCGCCAGCCGCTACGTCGCCGGCGCTTGCGCCAACTACCCCGCCCGCGATCATCAAGCCGCCTTTGCCAGCCAAAAACTGAGGCGCGGCTGATGCCGGTCAAAGATCATTCCCGTAACGATGCCCGCGGGTTCGGCCGAGCCGCGTGGCGTCCTAGCGTGCCATGACCGGGCAGACGGGCAGGCTGTTGGCCGGGACACCGGAAACCGCGACCGACGCTTTGGGTTTCGCGCCAGCCAAGATAAACCTCAGCCTGCGCGTCACCGGGAAACGCGCGGATGGCTACCATCTGCTCGATAGCCTCGTGGTCTTCGCGGGTGTCGGGGACCGCTTGTCGGTAAAACCGGCCGACACGCTGTTGCTGACCGTCTGCGGCCCATTCGGCGCCAGTCTGAGCGGCGAGAGCGACAACCTGGTCCTGCGCGCTGCCCGTGCCTTGGCGGCGGAGGCGGGTATCGCGCCCCGAGGCGCCCTGGTGCTGGAGAAGGCGCTGCCGATCGCTTCCGGTATCGGCGGTGGCTCATCAGACGCGGCGGCCGCCCTGCGTCTGCTCGATCTTGCCTGGACCCTCGCGACGCCCGCTGACGTCATGGGTCGCATCGCGGTCGGCCTCGGCGCGGACGTGCCGGTGTGTGTCGACCGTTTGCCCGCGCGGATGAGGGGTATCGGCGAGAAATTGACCGGGCTCCCCCCCTTGCCCCAGCTGGGGCTGATATTGGCAAATCCCGGAGTGGCCGTCTCCACCGCCGCAATCTTCCGCGCTCGCTCTGGCGTGCCTTACTCTCCCGAAGCGCCCGAAGCGCCCGAATCGCCCGGGTGGCCGAGCCTGACCGCGCTGGTCGCGCAGCTCACGGGCGAGCCCAATGATCTGGAAGCGGCGGCGATCAGCCTGGAACCTTCGATCGGATCGGTGCTGTCGGCCTTGCGTGCGCTGCCGGGTTGCCTGCTGGCCCGGATGAGCGGTTCGGGGGCTACTTGCTTCGCGCTCTTTGCGGATCCGGAAGCGGCCGGGGTGGCCGCTGCGGGATTGCAGCCAGAAGCGTGGTGGCGATGGGGCGGAGGTCTTTACGTGCCACCCGCCTCGGCCTTATGAGCAGGCGCCGCTCGCGATTGGGGCGTAGCCAAGCGGTAAGGCAGCGGATTTTGATTCCGCCACGCGGAGGTTCGAATCCTCCCGCCCCAGCCACGCCTCCGTGATCGCCGAGCCTCTGGTTTGCCAGCGTCGCCACTCTATCTGTTTCGAACGAAACAGGAACGGAGCGACGTCATGGCTACTCGAACCAAAGTGCAGGACGATCAGACCGAGGCGAATCCGAAAACAGCGGAGCAGGGCGAGCTGCCCTCCAACACGGTCAAGGATCCCGCTGATTGGACCACCGGCGGAGAAAGCATGACTGGCGCTCAGGCCTCCTACCTCAAGACACTCAGCGAGGAGGCCGGCGAAGCGTTTGACGCCAACTTATCGAAGGCGGATGCCTCCAAGCGCATCGATGAGTTGCAGTCGGCAACCGGGCGCGGCCGGAATCACTGAGGCCCGCGCGCAAGCAGCGCCTCCACCTCCGCCCGGCGGGGCATCCCGGCGCCGGCGCCGGCCTTTGTGACCTTGAGCCCCGCGACCGCGCAGGCGAAGGGAAGCGCCTCTTCAATCGAGCGGCCCTCGGCGAGCGCGACGGCAATCGCGGCATTGAACGAATCGCCTGCCCCTGTCGTATCCACGAGAGGGCCCGCGCGCAGGCTGGCTGCCAGCACGGTTCGTCCCTGCCGCCGCAACATGGCCCCTGCGGGGCCGAGAGTAACGATGACCGCGCCGGCGCCACGGGCGATGAGCACATCCGCGGCCGCTTCGGCCTCGGATGGATTGCGAACGGGAAGTCCGGACAGTGCCGCCGCCTCGGTCTCATTTGGGGTGAGGATGTCGACCAGCCCCAACACCTCGTCGGGCAGTTCCGCCGCAGGAGCCGGATTTAGGATGGTGACGAGCCCGGCCGCGCGTGCGCGTCGCAGCGCATGTAAGACGGGCGGAAGCGGTGTCTCAAGCTGCGTGAGGAATACTTTCGAGGCAGCGAAGGCCGTCGCGGCGTTGTCTATCTCCAACGCCGTCAACGCGGCGGCGGCTCCCGGCACGACGATGATCGCGTTCTCGGCGCGCCCGTCATCCACAATGATCGCGGCAGCGCCCGTGGGAAGTTCAGCGCTCGTCCCGAGGTAATCCGTACCGACGCCCTCGGCCGCATAGATGCCGCGCGCCATGCGGCCGAAATCATCCTCGCCGAGCTTGGCGATGAACTGCACCTTCGCGCCCAGCCGCGCGACGGCGATCGCCTGGTTCGAGCCCTTGCCGCCTGGACCGATGCGAAAGCCGCTGCCGATGACGGTCTCAGTCCATTCCGGCAGGCGCGGCGTGAGGAAGGTGAGGTCGGCGGCGAAGATGCCCATCACGATGATCATGGCCCCGTCCTCAGCCCAACGCCGCCGCGGCCCGCAGCACCTCGGCCGCGTGACCGGCGACCGAGACCTTGCGCCAGACCTGGGCGATTTTGCCCTTCGCGTCGATGAGGAAGGTGGTGCGCTCGGTGCCCATGTATTTGCGGCCGTACATCGCCTTCTCGGCCCAGCAGCCATAGCGCTCGATCACGTCGCCGCCCTCGTCCGAGGCGAGAGGGAAGCTCAGCGCATATTTGGCAGCGAATTTCTCGATCGGCTTCATCGGGTCCTTCGAGACGCCGATGACCTCCACACCGTGGCCGCCGAGTTGCGGCAGTGCCTCCTGGAAGGCGCAGGCTTCCTTGGTGCAGCCGGTGGTATCGGCCTTCGGGTAGAAGTAGAGCACGAAGGCTTTGCCTCTCATTCCGCTCAGACTCACGTGGCGACCGCCGGAAGCCGGCATGTCGAAATCGGGAGCGGCGTCACCTGGGGTGAGGGTCATTCCGAAACTCCTTTGGCAGGCGGCGCTTTGCGCGGGGTTTCGCCAGGCTGAGGATCGCCGATGAGGCGGACGAAGCGCTCATGCACCGCCGCCGCCACGCGGTCCATGGTGGCGCGTAAACTTGGAACCGTCATCTCCCCCACCGCCGCGAGTAGGACGCGGGCGGGCGCTTCGGGCAGTTCGATCGTTGTCGGGCGGCCGACGGTCAACCGCAGCGAACTCTGGATGGTGCGCCACAGATGATCGGCTCCGATCAATACCGCCGTATCCTCGGCCGAGAGATGACCGTCTTCCTCTAGATGGCGCAGAGCGATCCGTGTGGTGGTGCTGCGGCGCTCGGGAAGCCAGCCGAAATAGTCGAGTTGCAGCACCTGGGCCAGAAACTCGACCTCGACTATGCCGCCGGGCCGGAGCCTGACGTCCCAAGGACCCTCCGGCGGCAGGTCCCGCAGCATGCGGGCGCGCATCGCGCGAGCGTTTTCGCGCAGCGTCGCCGGAGTCCGGCGTGGCAGCAGCGCCTGCGCGATCGCCGCCTCGACCCGAACACGCAATGCCTCGGGTCCGGCGACGACGCGCGCGCGGGTGAGCGACATCTGCTCCCACGTCCAGGCATCCGATGCGTGGTAGCGTTCGAAGGAGGCGAGGCTGACGGCCACCGGGCCGTGGCTGCCGGAGGGTCGTAACCGCATATCGACGCGAAACATGGGACCCTCGACGCCCTGCGCGGTAAGCGCGCCGGTGAAGGCGGTGGCGAGGCGCGCGAACCACTGGCTGGGCGCCAGCGGACGGGGACCTTGGCTCTCTCCGGCATCCTCGGCCATGTCGTAGATCAGCATGAGATCGAGATCGGAGCCCGGCATCATCTCCCTGCCGCCCCCCTTGCCGAGCAGCACCACAACAACGCCGCCGCCATCGAGCTGTCCGTAGCGCGAATCGTGCTGCGCCAGGACCCCCGCGAGGAGGGCTTCCAGCGCGGCATCCGCGAGCGCGGCGCGGGCGAGGCCAGCGGCATCGACATCCATCCGCCCCTCCAACGTGGCGACGCCGATGCGGAAGCTCTCCTCGCTGACGAAATGGCGGGTCAGCGCGATGGTGTCCTCCAGCGTCGTGGCATCGGCGAGCTGGCGTCCCAGCATGCGGGCTGGCTCGATCCGGACCTCCTCCAACCCAAGCAGCCCTTCAAGAGCGCCGGGATGGATGGCGAGATGGTCGGCAAGACCAGGGGCGGCGCCCAGCAGAGCGGCGATGCGGTCGATCAGTGCTGGGTTCCTCTGGAACAGCGACAGCAGCTGGATGCCCGCGGGCAGGCGGGAGATGAAAGCATCGAAACGCGAAAAGGCATGGTCCGGCTGAGGCTGTCCGCCGAGCGCTGTCAGGATGCGCGGCAACAATGGTTCGAGCAGGGCGCGAGCACGCTCCGACCGCAGGGCACGCGGGCGGCCTGCCTGCCAAAGCCGAACGGCCGTGACGATATGCGGCGGATCCTGGAAGCCGGCGGACTTGAGCCATCCCACAATCTTCGCCGGGATCGGCTTATCGATGGCGCCAAGGTCCAGTGTTTCCTCGCTCTCGTCGCCCTCATCGGTTTCGAAGAAAGAGTCGAAGAGCTGTTGGACGCCGTCGAGATGTTCGAGGGCGGCGTGCGCGAAGGCGTCAGCAGTCGGATAGCCGAGGAAGGTCGCGAAGCAGGCGAAATCGGCGCGCGTATCGGGCAGCTTATGAGTTTGCCGGTCGTCCACCATCTGTAGGCGGTGCTCGGCCTGCCGCAGGAAACGATAGGCGCGGGTAAGCCTCGCCGCATCGGCGCTCGGCAGATGACCCAGCCGCGCGAGTAGCCGCAGTGCGGGCAAGGTGGCGCCAATCCGCAAAATCGGCTCCCGCCCGCCCCAGACGAGTTGCAGCGTCTGCGCCAGGAACTCGATCTCGCGAATGCCGCCGCGCCCGAGTTTCAGATCGTGACCCAACAAACGCGACACCGCGTCTTCCCCCGTGGGGATGGGCCGGCCGCGATGCGCGTCCATCCGGCGCTTCATGGCGTGGATATCGGCGATGGCCGCGAAATCGAGGTGACGGCGCCAGACGAAGGGACGCAGCGCCTCCACCATCTCCTCGCCGAGGCTGCGATCTCCCGCGACGGGGCGTGCCTTAAGCAGGGCCGCGCGTTCCCAATTCCGGCCAAGTGTCTCGTAATACGTCAGCGCCGTCGGCACCGAGACGGCGAGCGGCATCGCGGCGGGGTCGGGGCGCAGCCGCAGATCGACACGAAAGACGTAGCCGTCAGCGTCTCTTGCCTCCATGAGTTTGACCAGATCACGCGCGAGCCGGGTATAGAAGGCACCATGGGAGTCGCCGCCGAAATCCACCGCGGCGGGGTCGTAGAAGACAATGAGGTCGATATCGCTCGAATAGTTCAACTCGCGCCCGCCGAGCTTGCCGAGCGCCAGAACAGTCACTCCCGAGCCTTTGTCGGGGTCGGTTTCCGGCGCCGGCAGACGCAGGATGCCCCTGTGATGGGCGGCCAGGATCAGGTGGCGTACGCCAATGGTCAGCGTCTCCTCCGCCAGCCGGCTGAGCGTGCCGGTGACGCGGGACAGCGGCCAGGCTCCGGTGATGTCGGCGAGGCCGGTGATCAGCGCCACCTGCCGCTTGGCGACCCGCATGGCCTGGGCGAGTTTCGGCTGGGGCCAATCGGCGCGGGCTTCGGCGAGCGTCAGAAATGCGCGCGCCGCCTCGGCCTCCGCACCTTCCTCGACGAAGCGCTGGAGGGTTCGCGCTTCACGCAAGGCGAGACCAGCCAGGTAGTCGCTGTTGCCGCCGATGGCGCGCAGCATTTCCGGCGGCAGCCCATGGTCTCCCGCGATTTCACTGAGGCGCTCGACGAAGCGGTCCGCCGCGGCGGGGTCGGCGGGGGCGGGCCAAGGCAGCGAGGTTCGGGGCGCGAGCATTCCCGGGCAAGCTGGGCGTGACGCCACTGGAAGGTCAAGAGCCGGAAGCGGACGCGCCCTTTTACACCGCGCCACCGCCACGAACTCGGCGGCGGCTGTCGCGCTGGCTGCGCTGGCCGGCGACTTTCCTGATCGTATCCGTCGAGGGCTTGCTGATTCTGGCGGCGGTTGGTTGGACGATGCTCGCCTGGCGCGCTGCTGACGGGCCGATCGACATTTCCTTTCTGCTACCGCGCGTCGAGCGTCTGGTGGCGGCGGCAGATCCTCGTCTGCGCATTGCCGTTCGCAGTGCGGTGATCGGTTGGCAAGGCTTTGGCCAAGGGCCGGACGCGCCGGGGATGGTGACGCTGCAAGGCGTGAAGGCATCGGATGCCGCACATCGCCCGGTGCTCTCGGCGGACGAGATCAGCGTCAATTTTTCGGTCGCCTGGGCGTCCATAGGTGTCTTCGCACCACGTGATATTGCGGCTCGCAACCTGCAGCTCGTGCTGCGAAGGCAGTCGGATGCGAGCCTGAGTTCGATTTCGCCAGACGTGCCCGGCCGCCTGCATCAGCCAAAGCCGACGACATTGCGGGATGTCATCAAGGTGCTGGCGCAGCCACCGGGCAATGACCGCGACCTGGTTCGTGTACGCCCCGCTGAGCTCGCCCAACTGCGCCACGTTACGTTGCAGGGCGGATTGCTGATCGTTGAGAACGGACCCCTCGGTGCGACGTGGCGCGCCCAATCAATCAATGTGGCGTTGGTAAGAGCCGCGGCTGGCGGGGTCCAGGGGCCGTTCTCTCTGCAGCTCGACGGCGCGGATAGCATGTCGCTCGATCCGGCAGAGCAGGTGAAAAGGGCGCGCCCCGGCACGATTGGCGGCACGCTGGCAATCGATACGAGTCGTGCCGTCACGCTGAAGGCGAGCGCGCATGTGCCGGATCCGGCGGGTCTCGCGGCGGGCGTTGGGCGTCTGAAGGATGCGCCCTTACCCCAGGCGGCTGTTTCGCTCGACACGGAAATCGATGTCACACCTGCCCTGACGCTCGGTCACTTCTCTGGCCGCGTCACTCTGGGCAAGGGCAATTTGCTTGCCGCCGGAAAGCGGGTGCCAATCCTGGGCGCGGTCGTTGCCGCGCATGGTGATCGCGGCATGGTCACGCTCGATCCGGGTTCGCAGATTGCACTAGGGCCTGTCAGTGCGGCGCCACCGCCAACCATCGGTCTCACGGGAAGCACGGATGTCGCGCCGGGTGGCAAGGCCAGCCTGGGCGTGACGATCGATCATGTCGCGACCGGCGACCTGCCGATTTACTGGCCGCCGTCGCTGGCCCCAGGCGCACATGATTGGATTGCCCAGCAGACCAATAGCGGCGGCTTGCATGATGGCGACTTCCACTTCGGTCTCACGTTGGGCAAGACGCTCGATGATCTCGCATTGACGCAATCGAGCGGGGCGATCACGGCCGATGGCCTGACGGTGATCTGGCTGCCGCCGATTCCACCGATGACCAATGTCGCGGGCACCATCGCGCTCGACGGACCGGACCGTATCAAGATCACGGTCTCGAAGGGACAGCAGGGCAAGCTCACGGTTAGCCACAGCACGATGGTCATCAGCGGCTTGGACGCGGCGGTGCAGCCGGCGACGCTCGCGGTCAATGTGGCGGGGCCGCTGGTTGATGCCTTCGCGCTCATCAGCAATCCGAGACTGCATTTGTTGGGAGACCGACCAGTCGCCCTGAGTCCGACCGCGGGGAATATCGACACGCATGTCGATCTCACCTTGCCGCTCAAGGACAAGGTTCTCGCCTCGGACGTTACCGTGAAGGTGCATGCCCAGCTCACGGGCGTTGCCTTGCACAAGCTCCTCCTGGGGCGTGACCTGACGGAGGGGAGTTGCACGATCGATGCCAATACGTCCCAGCTCAATGTTCAGGGACACGCCAATCTCGCGACGATTCCGCTCGACCTCACGCTGTATTCTGATTTCCGCCGGGGGCCGCCGGATCAGGTTCAGACACGCGTGAACGTCAAAGGAGCCGCGGATACGACGCGGCTGGCGGCGGCGGGACTGCCGAATGGTGGGTTGGTGCGGGGAACGGTCCGGCTTGCCGTCGCGGCCACCCTCCGCCGTAACGGGCGCGCCGATGTGGATGCCTCTGCGGCCTTCGGGGAAGGCGACCTATCGGTGGCGCCAATCGGCTGGAGCGGCGGGTCGAAGGACGCGACCCTCGTGGCTCATCTCGCGCTGCAGGGCGAGAAGATCGTCGCTCTCGACAATATCCGGCTCACTGGGGCGGGGACGGAGGCGACGGCGCGGACGACGGTGGCGGATGGCCAACTCGCAAGCCTTGTGATCGACAGGCTGGTGCTCGGCCGCACCAATATCGCCGGTTCGGTGAATTTCCCGGTCAAGCCGGGGAGCGGCTATGCGGTGGCGGTTACAGGTTCGACCTTGGATCTTTCGGGCCGCTTCGGCGGCGCCAAGACGACCAGTGCCGCGCCGACCAATCAGGCACTGTCCACGGTCAGCACGAAGCAACATTTCGCGCGGCATACGCCGTGGAGCGTTCGCGTGCAGCTCGACCGCATTCTGTTTGGCACGGCGCCCGGCGGAGCATCACGCGAACTCGATCAGGTACGGGGTCAGGCGGCGGATGACGGGATCATCATGACGGGGGCGAATCTCTCGCTGCTTGTGCCGCCCTCCGGCAAGCCCGCGCGCTTTACGGTTGTCCCGGCGCCGAACGGGACGCGGCGGGTAACGCTCACGGATGATGACTTCGGCGGCTTGCTGCGGGCCATCAACGCCTATGACGCAATCGCGGGCGGCAATCTGCGTATCGATGGCACGTATGACGACAAGCAGGCGGACCATCCGTTGAGCGGGAAGGCCGAGATGGATGATTTCAACCTGCATGATGCGCCGACCGCGGCCCGCATGCTGCAACTCATGACGCTCTATGGTGTGATCGATCTGATGCGGGGCCCCGGCCTGCACTTTCATCGCATGGTGGCACCTTTCCGCCTGGCGGATGAGCAACTGACGCTGCGGGAAGCGCGAGCCTACAGCGCTTCGCTGGGGCTTACGGCGGAGGGCCAGATCGATTTGCCGCGCAACCATTTCGATATCAAGGGCACGATCGTGCCGGCCTATTTCTTCAATTCCCTGCTCGGCCATATCCCGCTGATCGGCCGGTTGTTCAGTCCGGAGAAGGGCGGCGGGCTGTTCGCCGCCGCCTATACGCTGACAGGTTCGATTGACTCACCGCATGTGAAGGTCAATCCGATGTCGCTCGTGACGCCTGGCTTTCTGCGCGGGCTATTCGATGGATTCCACGACGCACCGACTAAAACGACGCCTTAGCCGAATCTTACCGAGGTTGCGCAAGCCACTCGTCGTTTACGTTCTGTTTATATCGATATCGGTATGTTTAGGGCGCACTCCGAGGGTCCGGGCAAATGGGCGAGCAAGGCGAGGTATCAGCGATTGGCGATGCCTGGGTGATCAATCTTTCGGATCGGCCAGATCGCCTGCAGCGATTCCAGACGGAAAACGCACGTAGCATCGTGGCGCGGCGCTTCGAGGCAATCGGGCCGGCTGATGTGACCCGGAAGGCGCTGCTCGACGACGGCATGATCGGCGCGGAGAATACCTACACGCTCCCCGCTCTGTGTTGCGCGCGCTCCCACCTCACACTTTGGCGGCGAAGCGCCGAGACTAACCGGTCGATCACCATTTTCGAGGATGACGCGATCCTGCATCGAAGATTTGCCGAAATCGCGGCGCGGGTCGCGGCGACGGTACAGGGATGGGACATCATCCTATGGGGTTGGAACCATTCCGATCCGATCACTATCGATCTCGGTGGCGGCCTGTCGCCAGCTCGGCTGGGGCTTCGTGCGCGATGATGTGTTCGAGGGATTTTCCTGCGCGCGGGAAAGCGCAGTGGAACCGAGGTTGATCCCGCTCCATGTCGCTTGCGGGATCCTCGGCTACACTCTTTCCCCCGGCGGCGCGGCCCGCCTGCTTGCGCGTAGCCTGCCGCTGGGCAATGCGCACGCGCCGTCGCCCAAGGAAGGCTTCGAGGGCTGGCGCAATGATGGAATCGATGTCGAGATGGCCCGACATTACGGTGCACTCAGAGCTTACGCCTGCGTGCCGCCGATCGCCTACAACGTCTATAGCCGTTCCTCGATCAACCAAAATTGGGTCGATTAGAGCGGGATGACTTTGGTTTGAACCATGCTCACTCCACCACGTCATTGCTCGGCGAAGGCCGAGCATCCACGCGTTGCTTGCGTGACGAAGGCAAAGGCGTGGATGGCACGGGGTGCCCCGCACGCAATTCGCGTGCCATGACGGATCTTTGGATCGCAGTTCGATACTGGATTGTCAGGCCCGAGTGGTGAAATGGCGGCGTTCCAGAAAGGCGACGGCAGTGCCGATCCCTGGACGGCAACTCGCTCTACGCGGCGACCTCTCCGGTAACTCCTTGCAGCCGCGCCACGATGCCTCGCAGTTCGTCGGCGCGGTGTTCGCAGGTGTGGCGCAGCAGGATCGTGCGCAATCCATGCGCCACCAGACCAACGCGCAGCGCGCTGTCGTTCGTGAGGTTACGCATCAGCGTCGTCATCTCGTCCGGAGACCGGGCCATGAGGAAATCTCGATCCGGTGCAAAGAGACTCTCCGAATCCGACCACGGCGCCGAGAGGAGCGGAATGCCGCAGGCCAGAGCCTCGAAGACGCGGATGGTTGGTATGCCTGGCAGTTGCTCCACGTAGAAGCGTCGTGGCACATGTACGGTGAACGCCCGCTGAGCGAGTATGGCCGGCACATCGGTATTCGGCGTCCAGCCGTGATACCGGATGTCGCGTTTTGCCAGCTCCGCCAGCGCTTCGCCCGGATAGCGTACGCCATAGACATCGAACGGGATTGCGAGTTTCACGATTGGATCGAACATGTAGTCGATCAGCTCGTCGTTGCGCTCGCCATCGCCCCAATTGCCCGTCCACACCGCGCCGTAACGCCTTTGGGGAGTCTCTGGTGGACGGAACAGCGAGGTATCGGCGGCCTGGTGCCAGGTGAAGACGCGACCGCCCCAGCCTTGGCCGCGATAGACCTCGCTCAGCGACTCTCCGAAGGCGAGTACCGCGTCGTAGCCTGAGAGATCGAAGGCGGCCATGGCCTTAGGGTCGCTCACCATGCGGTGGTGCGTATCGTGGAAGAGCAGCCGGAAGCCGGCGCCCGACCCGCGCTTGCGGCCGATTGCGGCGACCAGTGCTGGGTCGTTCCATTCGTGGACGATGACGACCTCCGCACCGTCCAGCATGGCGTCGAGATCGTCCGACAGAAAGCGGCTATTGGCGGCGACATCCGGGAAGACGCGCGCGAATGTCTCATCCGCCGCTGGACCGTGGCTGCGCAGAAGATTCGCGCGGCTCCATCCGTCCTCGGGTTCGTAAATGGTGATCGCATGCCCCGACCGCAGCAACGCGCGAGCCACGCCGCGCAGAAAATGCACGTTGCCATGGTTCCAGCAGGACCGGATGGATTGGGTGAAGTAGACAAAACGCATTGAGGAGGAACTCAGGCGGCGGGGACGCGGCGGGATTCAGCCAGCAGAGCCGAATGGAGATCCCACATCGCTCGTTCCTGCCGCTCAGCGCCATAAAGATTGGCGCGGGTGCGAGCCTTCCTGCCGAGCTGGCGGCACAATTTAAGGTCGTCATGCAGGTCGCGAAGCGCCTCTGTCCAGGCGACAGTGTCGGTTGGTAGCAGGAAGATCGCGGCGCCATCCCACAATTCGCGAAAGGTCGGGATGTCCGAGAGGACAAGCGGCAGCCCGGCTTGCGCCGCCTCCAACACGGACAGGCCGAAGGGCTCGTAGCGTGCGGGGGAGGCGAAGATCCGTGCCTCGTCCATTGCGAGGGCCATGGCGCGGTCATCCAGCACGCCGAGCGGCCGCAGATGATGGAGGGGGACGATCTCGCCGCCCGGCCCCGTCAGCGGCCCAGCAGCGCGCAGGGAGAAATCGAGGCGCCCTGCCACATCTTCCAGCAGCGCCATATTCTTCGCGGGGTCCCAAAGCCGGCCAGCTGCCAGCACGCCATGCCGTTCCGGCTGCGGCAAATGGTGGTCCCGCACAAGCTGGCCGGCGGGCATGCGGCCAGTATGGACCACGGTGATCATATGAGAATCACCGTAGACCTTATGCAGCGCATCGGCGAAGGCCTGGCTCGGAGCGACAATCGCGCCGGCCCGCCGCAGCCCGGCCGCGACCAGCCCCGCGCGCCAGGCGAGGTCGGGTGGTATGGGACCGCCATGTAACGCGGCCCACCACGTGCCGACACAGGCGTGCACCACGGCCACCACTGGCACCGGCCACTCGCCGTGACCCACGAGCGCCGGCGTGTGGAGCTGCGCCGTATCGGCGTTGACGGCCTGCGCCAACTCCGCGAGCGCTGCCGAGGCTCGTGCAACGGTTGCAACGTTCGGTGCTGTCCAGTCGAGCGGCAGGTCGGTTACGTGCAAGGCCAGCCCCGTCACCTGCGTCGCCGCCTCGGATTGTGCGGGAGAGGGTGCCGGTCCGAGTACTGCCAGATCGACCATGACCCGGCGGCGGGCAAGGGAGCGCGCGAGGCCAAGCGAATAGTTCCAGGCGCCACCCAAGGCGTCGGTGGTAAGAAGGATCCGGCGGGGGCTGGCAACCGTCATTGGCGTTTCAACTCGGCGCGCAAGAGTGGCCGTCCCGTCGGAATCTCACGTCGGAGGCAGCCCAGCAGTCGCCGATGATTCCGCGCCCAGCGGGTGTTACGGGGCCGACGCGGATCAGCTGGTGGCCGGTCGCGCCCGGTCGAGGAAAGGTCAGGCTGTGGTGGTCCGACATCAGCACCTCCTGCCCGGCGGCTTCCAAATTCGCGCGCTATGACTCAATTCAAGCGGCAGAAGTACACGGCGGCAACCGAAATAAGTGTCGTCCTGTGGGAGGATAGCCGGGTCGGCACCCCCCACGTCGTCAGGCCCGCGACCCTGTTGCCGCGTGCGGGCGTCCGCTTCACCATAGGGATGGTCCTTGGGCCACAGGGGAGGTACGTCCGCGCCATGAAGCGTTTCGCCAATCTGACGGTGGTCGATCATCCTCTGGTCCAGCACAAGCTCACCCTGATGCGGCGGAGGGACAAGTCCACCAAGGAGTTCCGTGCTCTGCTGCAGGAGACCAGCCTGCTGCTGGGCTACGAGATCATGCGGGATCTGCCGCTGCAGATGGTGCCTATCGAAACTCCGCTGGAGCCGATGATGGCGCCCCTGCTGGCGGGCAAGAAGCTTTGCTTCGTCTCCATCCTGCGCGCGGGCGCCGGGCTGCTGGACGGGCTGCTCGATCTCGTGCCTTCGGCCAGGGTGGGGCATGTCGGCCTCTATCGGGACCCCATCAGCAAGCGCCCGGTGGAATATTTCGTGAAACTTCCGGAGGATATCCAGGACCGGCTGGTCATCGCGGTCGACCCGATGCTGGCCACGGGCTATTCGGCGGCCGCCGCTGTCGACCTCATCAAGCGGGCCGGGGCCACCCAGATCCGCTTCCTGTCGCTTCTCGCGGCACCGGAGGGGGTCGCGGTGATGGAGGCGGCTCATCCCGATGTGCATGTTTTCACCGCGGCACTCGATCGCGAGCTTGATGAACATGCCTATATCCGGCCGGGTCTCGGCGATGCCGGGGACCGGCTGTTCGGCACGAAGTAACCGGATCGGCTCTTGTCACCAGCGTGACGCCGCCGTATCGGCTGGCGTCAGTTCGAAGGGGAAACGCCATGTCCGCCATCGCAGATATCATCGGCCGCCAGATCCTGGATAGTCGCGGCAATCCGACCGTCGAGGTCGATGTCGTGCTGGAAAGCGGCGCCCTCGGCCGCGCCGCCGTGCCCTCCGGCGCTTCGACCGGCGCGCATGAGGCGGCGGAGCTGCGGGACGGGAACAAGGTGCGCTATGGCGGCAAGGGAGTGACCTCGGCGGTCGCCAATGTCGAGGGCGAAATCTTTGATGCGTTGAGCGGTCTCGATGCCTCGGAGCAGGTGAAGATCGACAATACCATGATCGATCTGGACGGAACGCCGAACAAGCGCCGGCTGGGGGCCAATGCGATCCTGGCCGTGTCGCTCGCCGTCGCCAAGGCCTCGGCGCTCGAATACGATCTGCCGCTGTATCGATATTTAGGGGGCGTCAGCGCGCGGACACTGCCGGTGCCGATGATGAATATCGTCAATGGCGGCCAGCATGCCGACAACCCGATCGACATCCAGGAATTCATGGTCATGCCGGTCGGCGCGGCGACGATCGCCGAGGCGGTGCGGACGGGCTCGGAGATCTTTCATACGCTGAAGAAGGCGCTGCAGGACGCGGGCCACAACACCAATGTCGGCGATGAAGGCGGCTTCGCACCAGCCCTGAAGTCGGCCGAGGAGGCGCTCACCTTCATCTCGGGCGCCTGCGAGAAGGCCGGGTATCGTCCGGGCGAGGACGTCATGTTCGCGCTCGACTGCGCCTCGACCGAGTTCTTCGCGGATGGTCGCTACAACATGGAAGGCGAAGGGAAGGTCTTCGATTCCGCGCAGATGGTCGACTATCTGGAGAAGCTGTGCGGCCGTTTCCCGATCCTCTCGATCGAGGATGGCTGCGCCGAGGACGACTGGGAGGGCTGGAAGCTGCTCACCCAAAGGCTGGGCGGCCGGGTGCAACTGGTCGGCGACGATCTGTTTGTCACCAATCCGGAGCGGCTGCGGCGGGGCATCGAGGAAGGCTGCGGCAATTCCATCCTCGTCAAGGTCAACCAGATCGGCACGTTGACCGAGACCCTAGAGGCTGTCGAGATCGCCCATCGCGCGGGCTATACCAGCATCATCAGCCATCGCTCCGGCGAGACCGAGGACACCACCATCGCCGACCTCGCGGTGGCGACGAATGCGGGGCAGATCAAGACTGGCAGCCTCGCGCGCACCGATCGCGTGGCGAAATACAACCAGCTTATCCGTATCGAGGAAGCCCTGGGCGACAGCGCGCGCTACGCCGGGCGGACCATTCTCCGCATTTAAGGTGTTCGCAGGCGTTGGGGGGGCGGATAGGAGCTGCGCTTATCCGCCCCCGTTTGGCGTGCGCGCGTTTAGGCGCTCGCCAGACGCGAACCTTCCGTATGCCTCTGGCCCAGGCGCGCGCGGCGATCGAAAAATAGCGCCTGGCTCAGCGTCGCCTTCACGATCTCATGCTGGAACGGCTTGGTTATGAGGAACGCCGGTTCCGGCCGCTCCCCGGTCAGCAAGCGCTGGGGATAGGCGGTGATGAAAACCACCGGCACTTCCGCAACCGCCAGGATGTCGCTCACCGCGTCCAGTCCCGAACTGCCATCGGCGAGCTGGATATCGGCGAGGATGAGACCCGGGGCGTGGCGGTTGGCCAGCGCCATGGCCTCGGCACGGGTGCGGGCGATGCCGATGACGTTGTGTCCCAGTTCCTGCACCAGGCCCTCAAGGTCCATCGAGATGATGGTTTCGTCCTCGATGATCAGCACGTCGGTATGGAGCTGGGCAGCGATCTCCCGGCCGGCTTCGTCAATAAGCCTGCCGACCTGCTCGGCGGGGCGATCGACCAGCTTCGCGATGGTATCGACCGGAAAGCCTTCCACCGCATGCAGCAAAAAGCAGACGCGCGGAAGCGGCGTGATGCGCTCCACGTCGTGACCTTCCTCTACCGTCGCATCGGCAAGCGTCGGCGCGTGGTGCTGGCGATTGGCGGGGACGGCGCCCCAGATCGCGAGCAGAAGCTGGTAGAGCGCCGCGTTGAGGTCGAGATCGGACCTCAACGCTTTGGGGTCTTCCGAGATGGTCTCCAGGGCCGTCACGACATAGGCGTCCCCGCCTCGCTGGCTGCCGGTCAGCGCCCGCGCGAACCGCCGGAGGTAGGGGAGATGCTGAGCAATCTTCGCGGTTTCGTGCATCGGGCAATCATCCAAGCGGGCGGTATCGCCCAGCGGGTTCAGGTCCAGCAGAATGCCGATCCGGCATGCGCTGGGCAACCTGCATGCCGGAGAAGCCGCCGCCGAGCAACTGACGATCATTCTGTAATGACAATGAACTCGATGTGAGGCGTCTCAGGGGTGGTCTTTCGGCTGCCGCCGACGATATGCAGTCGCGCAAGCAGGGCTTCGATTCCAGAACGCTGGGCATTGGAGGCCAAGCATCGTGGATGGGGTCAGGCGATGACAGCTCCGGCCAGCGTCGATACAGGTAACGGCAGTAGCGTGGTCGCGGATCGCCAGGACTTGGTTCGCGAACTTCACCATCGCGTGAAGAACAATCTTCAAATTATCGTCAGTTTAATGAATGTGCAGAAGCGGATGCTGCCGGCGGAGCGGCGCGGCGAAATTCGTTTCCTTGAAGAGCATGTGCAATCGATGGCAGCGGCCTATCGCGTGGTCTATGCCTCCGGCGAACTCGTGAAGGTGCCGATGGATGATCTCATCCGAGAGGTTGTCGCGGGGCTGGTCGAAATCGCGGGAGTGTCGAGCGGTGTGTTGCGTCTGGCCGATTGCGCGGCACACAGCATGATTGATCTTGATCAGGCGATCGCGCTCGGGCTCTACCTTGCGGTCGCGGTACCGCCTTATCTTGACCATGCGAAAGAAATTGGCGGCTTCGTCGCGATATCGACCCGTCCAGGCGAGGGTGAGGTGACCCTCTCGATTCAAGGCGGCTGGGCGGAGGCACTCAAGCTCGACGGGCTGCGTGAGCGGCTGATCGACGGCCATGTGCGGCAGTTGGCGGCTGAGATTCTGCTGCCGCGCAATGGCGGCCGCTTGCAGGTTAGCCTCCCGACCCAGCCAGAAGCCTTGCCATCTCCCTAAACCTGCCCCTCGACACAGGCTGATCGTTGGCGCATTGCCGTGACCTGCGAGAGAGGGGCGGTTGATGATCGGGCCGGACGCCACGGCGAATGACCTCTGCGCGCGGGAGCCAATCCATCAACCTGGATTTATCCAGCCGCATGGCGCGCTTCTCGTGTTGGACCGCAATTCTCTCGAAATCGTCCAGGCGAGCGCCAACGCGACGGCCTTCTTTGGCTATGAGCTAGGTCGCGGCAAGCAGGCTGATGTCTTCTTCTCGGAAAACATCCCCCTTTCTTCGAGACTGCGCGATTGGCTAGCGGGTGGGGAGCTTTTTTACCGTGATCTCGTATTCCTAGCCGATCATCGTTTTCACGTCAGCGGCCATGCTACGGCGCAGGGTATTCTCCTCGAATTTGAAGTCGCGCTGGCGGAGCCGCCGAGGAGTGGTGGATTGCACCACCGCTTGCACCGCTTGCTCGATGTTATCGAGCCCCTGGACAACATCACGCATATCGCCGAGGCCGCCGCCGCCGAGGTGGCGACGCTCTGCGGATTCGACCGCGTCATGACCTATCGCTTTGCCGAGGACGGCAGCGGCGTCGTCCTGGCCGAGGTCTCAGCCGATGGCGAGCGGCGCTACTTCGACCTGCGGTTTCCGGCGAGCGATATTCCTGCCCAGGCACGCCGGCTCTATGTCGCGAACCGCCTGCGGCTCATCACGGACGTCGACTATCGGCCAGTGCCGCTTGACCCGCCTCTTAGCCCTCTCGATGGCAGAGAGCTTGATATGTCGCTCGGCGCGCTTCGTAGCGTCTCGCCAGTGCATCTCGAATATCTGCGGAACATGGGCGTGCGCGCCTCCATGTCCGTTTCCCTGGTGATCGACGGCGAGCTCTGGGGTCTCATTGCTTGCCATCATGACGAGCCGCGCATGATCTCGCCGCGGGTCCGCGCGGCTTGCGAGATGACAGGGCGCGTGGTGGCCCAGCGCATCGGTGTGCGGCTACGCATGGCGGAGGCGGCCGAGCGCCTGGCCTTGTCGCGGACCGGCACGCGGCTGCTCACCTATCTCGCCCGCAGCGAGACCCTCGATGGAGCCTTGGGGCATAGCCCTGAGGCGTGGCTGCATATCGCGGGTGCAGGGGGTTGTGCCGTCCTACTGCAGGGCGCCGTGCAATCTTGGGGGGAAACCCCGCCACGGGAGGAAGTGGCGATTCTTGGTCAATGGCTGCGCGCCCGGCCGGTCGATACCGTGTACGAGACGGACTGTCTTTCGGCCGCCTTTCCCTCCGCCGCGGCCTACAGCGGCCACGCGAGCGGCTTGCTGGCAATCTCGATCTCGCAGCTGCATGCGAGCTACATCATGTGGTTTCGACCCGAGGTGGAGCGCACGCTGCGCTGGGCGGGTGAGCCGAGCAAATCGGTGGAGGGGGGAGGCGAGATACCGCCGACGCTCCATCCTCGCCATTCATTCGCTGAGTGGCGGCAGAAGGTGGCGCAGCGCTCGGCGCCGTGGCGGACCGCCGAGATCGAGAGCGCGCGTGAATTTCGTCATGCCGTCATCGGTCTCGTGCTTCGGCAGGCGGAGACCCGAGCGGGTATGGCGGCGGCGCTGGAGCGGACAAACGCGGAACTCGAATCCTTTTCCTATTCTGTTTCGCACGACCTGCGTGCGCCGTTTCGCCACATCATCGGCTTCGCCGAGCTGCTGGGCCAGCGCGAAGGGAAGCTCGACGCTACCTCGCGCCGCTACCTCGATACGATTACAGATTCCGCGCTGGCAGCCGGTCATCTGGTGGACGACTTGCTGTCCTTTTCGCGCCTCGGCCGTGCTCAGCTCGCCGTCTCGCCGATCGACATGGGTAAGCTGGTGCGCGAGGTTCTCCGCTCGCTCGAGGGCGCTCTGAAGGGCCGGGATATCAACATGGAGATCGGCGATCTACCTCCGACCTTCGGCGATGCCGCCTTGTTGCGCCAAGCCCTTCTCAATCTGATCGATAACGCGGTCAAATATTCTCGCGGTCGCAGCCCCGCTCATATCCTGATCGATGGCAAGACTGTCGAAGGCCGGGCAATCTATCGTGTCGTCGATAATGGTGCGGGTTTCGATATGAGTTATGCCGGGAAGCTTTTCGGCGTGTTCCAGCGCTTGCACGGAGCCGAGCAATTCGAAGGAACCGGTATCGGCCTGGCACTCACAAAGCGTATCATCGAGCGCCACGGGGGAAAGATCTCCGCCGCAGCGCGGCCGGATGAAGGCGCAACCTTCACCTTCGAGCTACCGGCCGGAGCTCTGGGGAATGCCGCATGAGCGAGACTCGTCCCATAATTTTAGTCGAAGACGATGCCCGTGATCTCGAATTAACACTTGCGGTACTGGAACGTTATTCGTTACATAATCCTATTATTGTTGCTCGCGATGGCGTGGAAGCGCTGGACTGCGTGTACCGCAGGAATGCCTTCGCTTCCCGGGCTCCCATGGATCCTGCGGTGATGTTGCTAGATCTTAAGCTTCCGAAACTGAACGGTCTCGACGTTATGCGTATTCTCAAGTCTGATCACGCGAAACGCCATATCCCGATCGTGATGCTGAGCGCTTCCGGCGAGGCATCCGACATTTCCGAAAGCTACCGGATGGGGGGCAACGCCTATGTGGTCAAGCCGCTCGACTTCCAGGATTTCTCGCGCATGATTCATGATTTCAGCGATTTCTGGATCGTTCACAACAGGGCGTCCGGCGGATGACCCCTAGCCGGGAACCATGGTGGAATCAGCCTTGCACCAGGTAAGGGAAGTCTGCGCCCCCACGATCCTCCTGCTGGAGGATAGCAACATCGATGCGGAGCTGATTACGCTGCAACTCGAGCGCACGGATCGCCGCTTCTTGATTGTCCGGGCGACTGAACGGGCGAGCTACGTAGCGCGCCTTGGTGACGCGGACGTGGTGCTGGCGGATTACTCGGTGCCCGGTTTCGAAGGCATGGAGGCGCTCGACCTCTGCCAGGACAGGGCGCCGGACACCCCCTTCATTTTCGTCTCCGGTGTGATCGGCGAGGAGTTCGCGACGGACGCGCTGAAGCGCGGCGCCACGGATTATGTGGTTAAGCATCGCCTCAATCGACTGCCGGCGGCGCTCGACCGCGCGCTCAATGAGGCCGACGAACGCCGCCGTGCCCGCCTCGCTGAAGGCCGACTGGGCGAAAGCCAGCGGCGCCTGCAAGCGACTGTCGATAACGTGCAGGTCGGCATTCTGGAGGTCGAGCCGGTTACCGGCATCATCCTGCGCGCTAACCCCGCTTTGCATCGCATGCTCGGCTATGGCGACCAGTCGTTGGTCGGGCTGCAGGCCACCTCCATCCTGCTTGACGGAGAAGGCAGGGAGTCGGCTGCCAAGACACCGCCCGCCGGTACGCGCGTCGTCCGGCAGGAGAAGCGATTGGTCGGCCAAGCGGGGAAGGTGATTTGGGCCGACATGTCTTCGGTCTTCGTGGTGGGCTCCGGCGCGGCGCGTGGCTATGTGCTGACGTCCATCCTCGACATCACCAACCGCAAGCATACCGAGGAGGCGTTGCGGGAGAGTGAACTCAAGCTGCGGCTGGCGGCGGAGGCGGCGCGGCTCGGAAACTGGGAGTTCGACCCTCGCAATGGCCGCCTGGTCCTAGATGAACGATGCCGCTCACTCTGTGGATTTTCCTCGGACGAGCCCGTCGACTACCAGACCTTCATCCGTCGCTGCCACTTGGACGATCGTCCACGATTGCGAACGGCTATTGCAGAGGCATTGCGGGCGGGAAGTTCGGGCCGGCTCGCCCAGGAATTTCGCACGATCACGCGGGAACGGCGCCTCTTCTGGCTCGCCATCCTGGGGCAGGCCGTGATGGAAAACGGCATCAGCACGCGCTTTGTGGGGTTCCTCCAGGACATTACTCGGCAGAAGCGCACCGAGGAGGCGCTTCTGCGCTCGAACGAGGTGCTGGAGGCGCGTGTCTTGGAACGGACGCTGCAACGCGACCGCACCTGGCAGCTATCGCGAGACCTTATGATGGTCGCTGATCCGCAATTGGTGCCCGTAGCGGTCAATCCTGCCTGGTCCGCGATTCTCGACTGGACCGAAAGCGAGCTGTTCAAGCTTGGCATTATCGAGCTGTTGCATCCCGACGACGAGGGTGTCGTGCAGGAAGAGTTGCAGCGACTGCGCAAGGGGCTGACAACGCAGAGTTTCGAGGCGCGGCTGCGTCACCGGGACGACAACTATCGCACAATTTCATGGACCTGGGTGCTGGCCGAAGGCTCGATCTACGCCGTGGGTCGAGATGTCACCGACGAAAAGCTTGCCCATGACCGTCTGCGCCAAGCGCAGAAGATCGAGACGATCGGCCAACTCACCGGGGGTGTAGCACATGATTTCAACAATCTGCTGACCGTGATCGTAGGCAATCTCGAGAGTGTCCATCGCCATCTGCGCAAAATGCCGGATGGGCCGGCGGCGGTACGGATCGAACGGGCCGCCGAGAATGCGATGCAGGGAGCCCAGCGGGCGAGCGTGCTGACGCAACGTCTGCTGGCATTCTCGCGCAGACAACCGCTGCGGCCGCGGTCCCTTGACCTCAACAAGCTCATCAGCGGTATGTCGGATCTGCTGATACGCACGCTGGGTGCGCATATCACGATCGATGTCGTTCCTGCGTCGGATCTTTGGTTCGCCATGGCTGATCCGAACCAACTCGAGAACTCCATCCTCAACCTGGCCGTCAATGCGCGGGATGCGATGTCGGGCGGTGGACGGCTCACGATCGCGACCGCCAACATCACGCTGGATCGTAGCCAGACACTACAGATTCCGGAACTTCCTCCCGGCCAATACGTGACGGTCGGCATTTACGATACTGGTTCCGGGATGTCGGCGGAAACCATCGCGCGCGCTTTCGAACCGTTCTTTACCACGAAGGATGTCGGCCACGGCACAGGGCTCGGGCTGAGCCAGGTCTATGGCTTCGTCAAGCAATCTGGCGGCCATGTCCGCATCACGTCCGACCTCGGCCAAGGCACGCTGGTGCGGATTTATCTGCCGCGCGAAATGACGATCGCCGAGGAAGCGGACGGCGGTTCCGCGGCGCCCATGGCCGCGCCGGGGAGCGAGGGAAACGAGATGATCCTTGTTGTCGAGGACAATGAGGAGGTGCGTGCCTATTCGGCAAGCGTGTTGCAGGAATTGGGATACAGTGTGGTCCAGGCGGCGAACGGCGCCGCGGCCCTGCAGGCGCTGCGCCATAACAGTGAGATCAGGTTGCTTTTCACCGATGTCGGGCTGCCTGAAGGCATGAATGGTCGCCAACTGGCCGATGCCGCACGGGACGAATGGCCAGAGATCAAGGTGCTATTCACCTCGGGCTATGAGGACGGCGCTGTCACGCGGGATCATCGCGTCGAGGTTGATGTCGACCTCATCAGCAAGCCTTTCTCCTACCAGGATCTCGCGGAACGCGTGCGCGCGGCGCTCGACAGCCGGCGCGCCGGCGATACGCCAAGCCGTTTTCGGATAGGACCGTCGGCTTAGTGCGTGATTTCTTTGGGTTTGAACCATTCTCAATCCACCACGCCATGCTCGGCGAAGGCCGGGCATCCACGCCTTTATTGCATCACGAAGGCAAGGCGTGGTTGGCACGCTTTCACGTGCCAGGACGGATCTTTGGATCGCGGCTCAGCATTAGATCATCACGATCATCACGCTCTAACCCATGAATTTCGTCAGCCGGCCGGCCGGCTCGCCGAGCACCTCGTCATCGCGCATGACCATCTGGCCGCGGATCACTGTGGCGATCGGCCACCCTGTCACTTCCGTGCCCGCGAAGGGCGTCCAGCCGCAGGGGCTGACTATCCAGCTGTCCTCGATGCGGCGGCGGCGCTTCATGTCGACCAGGGTGAAGTCCGCGTCGTAGCCACGCGCGATGCGGCCCTTGCCGACGACGCCATAGACCCGTGCCGGACCCGCGCACATGAGATCGGCGAGGCGCGAGAGCGAGAGCCGTCCGGCCGAAACATGGTCGAGCATCATCGGCACGATGGTTTGCACGCCCGTCAGTCCGGCGGCGCAGAGGGGCCAGGGCCTTTCCTTCGCAGCGCGAGAATGCGGCGCGTGATCCGATCCAACCACATCCACGAGCCCGTCTCGCACCGCGGCCCAAGCGGCATCGACGTGACGACGGTCTCGGATCGGCGGATTCATCACGGCGTAGGGACCCAGCCGGTCATAGGCGTCGGGCGCCCATTGGGTGAGGTGGTTGAGCAGCACCTCCACCGTGGCGATGTCGCGATAGTCGTGCAGGTAGTCCAGTTCCTCCGCCGTCGAGACATGCAGAATATGGGCGGGCCGCCCGGTGCGGCGGGCCAGCGCCATGAGGCGGCGGGTGCCGAGGAACGCCGCCTCGACATCGCGCCACTCGGCGTGGCTCGCATAGGGCATGCCCTCATGGAAGAGGTGCTTGCGGTCTCGCAGGCGATACTCGTCCTCGCTGTGATAGGCGATGCGGCGGCGGCCGGTCCGCATCACGCGTTCTAACGTTTCATCATCCTCGATGAGCAGGTCGCCGGTGCTGCTGCCGGCGAAGACCTTCACGGCGCAGACGCCATCCGAGAGTTCCAGCTCCGCTAGGCCGTCGATGGTCGGCCTTGCCGCGCCGACATAGAGGCCGAGGTCGCACCAGGACCGCGTCGCGGCGAAGTCCTTCTTTGTCTGTAGCCTTTCTGGCGTGGTGATCGAGGGGTTGCCGTTGGGCATGTCGAAAACCGCGCAGAGACCGCCGAGCACCGCGCCACGGGTGCCCGAGGGAATGCTCTCGACATCCGCCTGTTGGGGGTCGCGGAGATGCGTATGGGCGTCGATGAGGCCGGGCAGGACGTGCAAGCCTGTCGCGTCGATGACTTCACCGGCCTCGGCGGCTGAGGTGACGCCGATACGAGCGACGCGGCCGAGGTTGACGCCGATATCGACTCGTTCCTCGCCCCAGGGCAGCACCACGATGCCGTTGCGGATGATGAGGTCGTAGAAGTCGCTCATGCCGGGAGTCCGCTTTCATCCTGGAGGAGGGCGAGGGCCGCATCGCGCGCGGCCTCCACCGTCAGAGCCGTCATCGGTGCTTGCCCAACTGGGCCGGGGGCTACCACAAAGCGCGCGTGGCGGCCGGAGGGTGCGTATTCCTCGGCTGGAGAGGGACCGAACAAGCCAAGCGTCGGCACACCTGTCGCGGCCGCTAGGTGCATCAGGCCGGAATCATTGCCCACGAACAAGGTGAGCCGGGCGAGGCAGGCCGCCGCTTCGGGAAGCGTTAGTTGGCCGGATAGGTCGATCACCTCTGGGAGTGCCGCAGTAACCGGACGGCTGAGAGCGGCTTCTGCCTCGCCCGGCCCGGCGAAGATGACGGGCCGGGCGGTTGCCAGGCGTCGGGTCCGCAGTTCGTGGAACAAGGCAACGAAGCGCTCCGGCGGCCAGACCTTGCCGGCCCAATTCGCGGTCGGACCCAAGCCGATGAGTGGCACATTTCCCGGCAGCAGGACGTTGGCACGGGCGCGATCGGCCTCCGACGTCCAGGCAACGGGCAGGGGTGGCGGATGCAGCCCGAGACGGTCCGCGAGGTGCTGGAGACGAAGGCCGGGGCGGCGCCCGCCAAGCCGCCGTCCGCCGAGCAGCACGATGCGCTGCCGCGCCATCATGAACCAGGCTGTGGTCGAGCCGCGAAGGTCGATCACGAGATCCCATCGCCGCCGCACGACCTGCGCCCAGAGCGCGAACCAGTGTCCATCCCGCTTCCGCTTGGGCATGAGGATAAGACCGTCCAGCCCCGGCATGCGCTCGAAGATACCTGCGGCGAGAGGTCCACAGGCTACGGTGAAGCGCGCCTCGGGCCAGCGGCGGCCGAGATAATCCAGCAGGCCCGTGCTGATGACCGCGTCGCCGATGCGGGTGGCGGTGATGAACAGAATTGTTCCGACCGGCCGGCTCTCATCCAGTGGGGCCGAGGGGTTAAAGATTTGCAACTTGCCGTCCTTATGAGCCGGGCGTGATTATGACCCATGGCGGCGAGTATCTCCATGAACGGCGCCGAGCTAGGCGTTCCGACAGTCTACCGGCGTCCTCCGCCGCCGATTTTTGGCGCCATCGACCTGGGCACCAATAACTGCCGCCTCATGCTCGGCGTGCCGAGCAGCGCCGGTTTCCGGGTGATCGAGAGCTTCAGCCGCGTCGTCGGCCTTGGCGAGGGTTTAGCGGAGACTGGGCGGCTGGCGGATCCCGCCATGCAGAGGGCGATGGACGCCTTGCGCTCCTGTGCCGGCCGTCTTTCCCGGTATCGCCTCGCTGGCCTTACAGCGGTCGCGACGGAAGCCTGCCGCCGCGCGCTGAACGGGGCCGATTTCCTCGCCCGTGTGCGGGTCGAGACCGGCATCGACATACGTATCATCTCGGCGCGGGAGGAGGCGGAGCTGGCGCTGGAAAGCTGCTCGCCACTGCTCGCCGGCTGCGGCAGCCGTGCGCTGATCTTCGATATCGGCGGCGGGTCGACGGAGCTTGCCTGGGTGCGACTCGACGCGGGCGGCATGCCCCCGGCGCTCATCGGCTATATCTCGCTGCCCTTCGGGGTCATGACTTTGGGCGCCTGCACGCCCTATTCCTGCTTCACCGAGGCCGGCTTCGACGCAATGGTCGATGTGGTGGCAGAGCGGTTGTGGCGGTTCGAGGACGTCCATCGCATCGGCCTCGAGATGCATCATTCGAGCGTCCGCCTTCTCGGAACCAGCGGCACCATCACCACCGTCGCAAGCATTGCGCTGAAGCTGCCGCGTTACCGGCGACCCTTGGTCGATGGTGTCGTTCTGGCGGGCGAGGTGGCGGATGAGGCCGTCGCTACCCTGCGCGGCATGGACCGCGCCGCCCTCGCCGCACATCCCTGCATCGGCAACGACCGAGCCGATTTCGTGCTTCCCGGCTGCGCGATTTTCGCGGCGATCCGGGAGGTTTGGCCGACCGCAGAGGTGGGCGTCGCCGATCGTGGCTTGCGCGAAGGCATGCTGCTGCGCCAGATCCGTCGCCGGCGGCGGCAGGGGGATCGGCGCGCCAAGGGGCCAGTCGGTCTCGACCCCTGCATCGTTCCGCCACCCGGCTGAGAGGCGACCGATGGCAGTTGGAAGTGGACGGCGTGGAGGCGGCAGCCCTTCGGCCGGTTCCGGAAGGGCGCTCACCGTCACGCTGAAAAAGTCGGCCAAGCGTAGCGTCGCCTCGCAGCGCTGGCTGACCCGGCAGCTCAATGACCCCTACGTGAAGGCAGCTCAGGACCAGGGCTGGCGGTCGCGCGCGGCCTTCAAGCTCATCGAGCTGGACGACCGCTTCCATATCCTGGGCGCGGGTGCGCGGGTGCTTGACCTTGGCGCGGCACCCGGCGGGTGGACGCAGGTGGCGCTGGATCGCGGGGCGGCGGCGGTGGTCGGGATCGATCTGCTGGCGATCGAGCCGATAACCGGCGCGCATCTCATCCAGGGAGATGCGACCGACCCGGAGTACCAGGCCCGCATCATCGAGCTGCTGGGCGGCCGGCCGACTTTGGTGCTGTCGGATATGGCGCCCAATACTTCGGGCCATGCGGCGACCGACCATATCCGGATCGTCACCCTTGCCGAGCTGGCGCTGGAACTGGCTTTCGAGATGCTGGAGCCCGGCGGCGCTTTCGTGACGAAGCTATTCCAGGGTGGTGCCGAGAAGCACTTGCTGGACCCGCTGAAGCGCCGTTTCGCCACCGTCCGGCACGCCAAGCCGCCCGCGAGCCGCAAGGAGTCGAGCGAGCTTTATGTGGTGGCGACGGGGTTCCGGGCGGGCTAACGGGCGCGGGTCATTTCCGTTTGGTGACAACCGCGCGGCGATAATCTTCATCGATTGTCGGGCGCCCTGCGCCGTGCATGACACGGTGCCCGCCGGATCCGTCAATATTTTTGCCAGTTGGTATTAATGCCGCTTGGCTGAAGCTTCGTCCCTTTCCATCGCAGCGCCCTGACGACGGCAAGATGGACGAGTCGTGGCCAGCATTTACTGCCGTCCGGCTGTTTTCATTGTGAAAAATGATGCGGCTGCAAAGATCGGCCTGAACGAAGTGCGGCCGCGCTGCACCGAGCTTGCGTCGAACGAACTCTCCAATATCCGCATGAGTATCAAGGCGAGTTCATGCTCGCGAAGACGAGATCGGCTTGATGGATGGCGCAACACATGCGCAACTGTGCCATGCATCCACCGAGGGAACGTTCGTTGAGAGACCGAATTCCGCTTACGGCAGCGCTTTGCGCCGCCGTATTTGGCCTGTTCCTTTTCGCTGCCGGCGCGGCGCGCGCACAGCTTTTTTCGATCAAGGACGGCTACGCGGAGGACGGCCGGTATCAAGTCCAAACGGAACTAGTACCCTATCTATGGCTGCCCGCGATCAGCGGAACGATTCATACGGGCTCGTCCAGGCTGGGGAGCGTCGATGTTGATTCCGGTTTTCCGACCCCGGCCGATCTAGCACATAGTCTGCACGCGGCTTTCATGGGCAGTGGCCTTGTCCGCTACGGGCCCTGGTCGGCCGAACTCGACATGCAATATGTCGATGGCAGCCAAAGCGCGACCGTGGCGACAGGCCGGTTCGGCAGAAGAGAGCTTCGCGCCAATGCTTCACTTGTGCTGACGCGCATAGCGCCAGGATTTGGCTACAAAGTCTATTCGGGCGATCTGTTGGGCGTGCCGATCATGGTCGATGCCCGCGCCGGCTTCGCTTACATAAATTCAGCGGAGACCGTTACGGGAGAGGGTCCGTTGCATGCCAGCGGCGGGAATAACGGTAGTTTTGTGCAGCCATGGATTGGCGGCCGCGTGACCTTCGTGCCTTCTCCCCGCTGGCGAGTCGAGGTTGCTGCGCTGGCGCAAGGCCTTGGTGTTGATGACAATTCCTGGGGCTGGGGCGCTTCGGTCGTGGGTGCCTATGCCATGACAAGGCTGGTGGATTTGGAGTTCGGCTTTCGCGCGATCGAAAGTTCAAGAGGTCAGGGCAGTGGCAGCCTGCGCAATTCCGCAGATAGATCGTTCTCGGCGCTCACCTACGGGCCAGTCGTCGGAATCGGCTTTCGCTTCTAGAGCAGGTGACCGCAGCGTATTCGCGCTAGCTCATTCTCGGTTGCGAGCCAAAGAGAACCGCCATGAGATATTTCGCCGTTCCGGCTGACTTCCCACGACGGGCTTTGTTGGCCGGCTTATCGGTGCTGTCCTTTGCGACAATCGCCGCCCGGAAATTCGCATGGGCTGAGGCCGCGGCCGATCCCCTACCCTCATGGAACGAGGGACCGGCGAACGATGCCATACGGGATTTCGTGCGAGCGACGACGGACAAGGGGAGCCCGAATTACGTTCCGCCGGAAGACCGCATCGCCACATTCGATCAAGATGGCACCTTGTGGGTAGAGCATCCGCTTTACACCCAGGCCATGTTCGCATTCGACCGTGTGCATGCTCTGTCTGCGCGGCATCCCGAATGGAGATCGGAAGAGCCATTCAGGGCGGTGCTCAACAATGATATGGCTGCCGTGGCGCATTTCGGCGAGGCGGACTGGGCGAAGATCCTCGCCGAGACTCACACGGGCATGAGTCAGGCGGATTTCCGGGCAATCGCCGAGCAGTGGCTAGCGACTGCGAAGCACCCGAGATACAACCGACTTTACACCGAGCTGGTCTATCAACCCATGCTCGAAGTGCTGCAATATTTGCGGGCTAACCAGTTCGAGACCTACATCGTCACCGGCGGAGGGCAGGACTTCGTGCGCGCCCTCAGCCAGCGCGTCTACGGCATTCCGGCGCAAGAGGTCATCGGGTCCAGTATCGCGACGACCTACGTGGTCAAGAACGGCCGGCCGGAACTGATGCGGATGCCGAAGTTGTTTTTCGATGACAATTTCGGCGGCAAGGTGGTCGGAATCGATCTCTTCATCGGCAAGCGCCCCTACGCCGCTTTCGGCAATTCCACCGGTGACCGCGAGATGCTGGAATGGACGGGCGCGGGGGACGGGGCGCGGCTGAAAATGCTCGTCCATCACGACGACGCGGACCGCGAATATGCTTACGGGCCGGCGGGAGGGCTGCCGGATACCAAGGTCGGTACATTCCCGCAGTCCCTTATGGACGAGGCCAAGGCTCGCGGCTGGACAGTCATTAGCATGAAAAACGACTGGAAGCGCATATTCCCATCGACCAAATGACGCGGCTCCGTTGGCGATGGTGCGTGCCGAGACGCCGCTTCTGGACGGGCGCAGTCGGATAAAGAGTTCTGCGGCGAGCCTGAGTGCCTTCGACGCGGCAGAATTGTCCGGAGTTGCACATCGCTTGGCCGTGATAGTTTTATATTTATACCGAAACAGCATAGCGCAGGTCGATCTCTCCGCTTAAGCTCAGAGCCGGAAACGAGCCGGCCGGAAGTCTGGCGGGCTTTCCTTTGCTCACTCCGAGTCCACAGCCTTTGCTGTACATTCAAGAAAAGAGGCACTGAAGCCCATGAACACCATATTGAAGCGCGGAATTCCCTTCGCGCCATTGCTCGCCGCATTACTGCTGGCGGGATGCGGCGTCTCTGAGAGCAAATACGATGCGCTCCAGGCCGAGAATACGCAGCTCCAGCAGCAGACAGCGACGATGTCGCAGCAAATCGCCACCGACAAGGCGCAGATCAGCCGGTTGCAGGGCGCCATCAAATATACTGTGAACAGCGATCTGCTCTTCTCGCCGGGCGGCTGGCAGATGAGCGAGCGTGGTAAGCACCTCATCGCCAAATTGGCCATGAAGCTTGCTCCATCTCAGGAGAATAAGATCGTCGTGAATGGCTACACGGACAATACCCCGATCGGTCCGGCGCTGCTGAAGCAGGGCATCACGACCAATCAGGAGCTTTCGCAGAAGCGCGCTGAAAACGTCATGCAGTTTATTGTCTCGCAAGGCGTGAAGCCGGAGCTGATCTCGGCGCAGGGCTTCGGAGATGCCGATCCCGTCGCATCGAACGACACGTCGCAAGGGCGGGCGAAGAACAGGCGGGTTGAGCTGACGCTCGGCACACCTGCGGCCTAGCCGCGGAATACTTAGCGACTTAGAAGTCACATTTGATAGCGACGTCTCTCGGACAGCAGCCGCTGGACGAGAGACGCCTGTTAGTCAGTGGCTGCCGCCTCCGTGCTGCGCCAGCTTCTCCATCACCTGGTCGATCGAGAAACTTGCCGCCTTTTGTCTCGGCGGATAGTCGACAAATGTACTCAGGAAATTGCCAACGATCCGCTGCGCCGGAACAAACAAGTATATGTGGTTGATCATCCAATCGTAATAGGTGTTCGACGTGATGTCGGCACGCTCATAGGGATCGGTGCGCAAATTGAATAGCTTGGGTACGCGCAGCTGGACCATGGGCTCGGCCCAGATGAGGAGAGTGCCGGCAGCCCGCTGCTCCAGGAAGACGAGCTTCCAATTGTCGTAGCGGAAAGCCATCAGGTCGCCATCGTCGGAAAAGTAGAAATACTCCACGCGAGGCGACTTCTCGGCTTCACCTTTGAAGAACGGCAGGAAATTGTAGCCGTCGAGATGCACCCGATAGGTTTTAGCCCCTACCTGATACCCCTTTAGCAGCTTCTCCTTGATATCCGGATCTCCCGCAGCTGCCAGCAGTGTCGGCATCCAGTCGAGATTCGAGACGATTTCGTTGCATTCGCTGCCGGGCTTCGTGACGCCGGGCCAGCGCACCAGCCACGGGATGCGAAACGCGCCTTCCCAGTTGGAATCCTTCTCATTGCGGAAAGGCGTCATGCCGGCGTCCGGCCAGGAATTCATATGCGGGCCGTTATCCGTTCCGTAGATGACGATGGTATTGTCCGCGATTCCGAGATCGTCGAGCTGCTGAAGCAATTCGCCGACCCATTTGTCATGGTCGATCATGGCATCATGGTATTCGGACTGCCACCGACCCGACTGGCCGAGGCTCTCGGGTTTCGGGTGGGTACGGAAATGCATCTTCGACGAGTTCGTCCAGACGAAGAACGGCTTGTCGGCTTTCACATGGCGGTCGATGAAATCCCTTGTCTTGGCGCCGATCTCATCGTCGATCGTTTCCATCCTCTTGGCGGTCAACTGCCCGGTATCGTCGATGGTCTGGCTGCCATCCCCATTGGATTTGCAGTGGAGCACGCCTCGAGGCCCAAACCGCTTGGCGAATTCCGGGTAATCCTGTTCGTTCGGGTAGTCGCGCTGTTCAGGCTCCTCGCAAGCATTGAGATGATAGAGGAAGCCGAAAAACTCATCGAACCCATGCTGCGTCGGCAAGAATTCGTCCTTGTCGCCGAAGTGGTTCTTCCCGAACTGCCCGGTGGCATAACCGAGCGGTCGCAGCAACTCGGCGAGAGTCGGGTCTTCCGGCCGTAGTCCGAGATCCGCGCCGGGGAGCCCAACCTTGCTCAAGCCGGTGCGAAATACGCTTTGCCCCGTAATGAATGCGGATCTCCCGGCAGTACAGCTCTGTTCGCCGTAGCTGTCAGTGAAGATCATTCCTTCCTTGGCAAGCCGATCGATATGCGGCGTGCGGTAGCCCATGAGGCCGCGACTATACGCGCTGATATTGGTCTGCCCGATGTCGTCGCCCCAAATCACGAGGATATTTGGCTTCCGGTCTGTCACCGCTTGCCCCTTCTGGTTATGTCGACGCGCTTAAAGCGAACCACCCGCAGGTGTCCTCCGGATCACCACCATTTCTGCCACATGGCCCGATAGAGCGAAAGAGACACCTGCAGCGGACAACTGAAGGCTGCGTGCCGTCGATAGACGCCAGCGCGGCCTTCGCAAAGTAAGCATGGTCGATGCCATCAATGTTGCGGTGCGGCGAACTACTAACCAACGCTGCCAGCGAGGATGCTTGACCGAGAGAGCGGATCGTCATCAAATGGTCGCTACAGCCGGGCAGCAAAGGTGGTTAACGGGATGGCGATTGACCATTCTATCCACTGAGGCTCGCCTGCCGATACTGTCCAGAGTGCTTGCGACGAGCCGGCCATGAAGAGCCGGCAGGGAGGATGGATTGCGAAACAATTTCCCGAAAATGCACAACGCAATGTGGCCGGGAATCGTCGGCAAGGGGCCGGGCGCGGAGCCCTTCATCGCATTCGAGACATTGTTGGACCTCACCGCGGCGACGGAGGTAGACGGGCAGCGGTTCGATGGCGTCGATCTTTTTTTGGCCGAGCCACATACCAGCATCGATTCCACGGACGACGATCTCAAGCGGCTTGCCGACCAGGTCGCTTCGAAAGGGTTGGTGATTGGCTCGCTGGTGGCGCCGGTCTGGCCGCCGGTCGGTGGTGGCTCGGCGGCCGGCAATGCCGAGGAGCGCGGCCGCTTCGTGCAACAGGTCGAAAAGGCCTGCAGCATTGGTGAGAGGCTGAACAGGCTTGGTATTCGGCCGAGCGGCGTCATTCGCATCGACTCCGCCGCCAGCGTCACGGATTGGGAGAAGGATCCGGCGGGCAACACAAAACTCATCATCGACACATTCCAGCGTGCCTGTGACGTGGCCGAGACCCATGGCGAACGCCTTGCTGCGGAAGGTGAGATCTGCTGGGGCGGGATGCAAAGTGTGCGAACGATGCTGGAAGTTCTGGAGGGCGTCGGGCGGCCGGAGCGGCTCGGTTTTCAGGCCGACATGGCCCATACGCTGCTCTACACCCTAGGCGTCAATGCGGAGGCCGACCGTCTTCTTCCCGCGAATTTCACCTGGGACGACCAGGACGCCTGGCAGGCGGCGCTGAAGCGAATGACGGATGCGCTGCGGCCTTGGACGCTAGACTTTCACGTTGCGCAGAATGATGCGACGGTGAAGGGGACTGGTTCGCACGACAAGACCGGCCGCCATTGTCTGCCTGATGATCCGAACGGCAAACTCGATCCGGTAAAGGATTCCGCGCCCTGGCTCCGTGGCGCGGATGGGCAGCTGACCAAAGCGTTCCAACATATTTGTTGGGATGGCTGCATGTTTTCCAATGATGTCATGCTGCTGCCCCAAACATGGGAAGAAATCCTTGGCGCGATGCTGAAGGTTCGCGACGCGCATGGTTGGCGGCAATAGCGGCGGGTAGGCAGCGTCATGGCAAAGCAGAGGCTCAATGTTGGTTTGGTCGGCTGCGGCTTCATGGGCCGGGCACATTCCAATGCTTTTCGCCAGGTCGGTAAGTTCTTCGACCTGCCGCAAGATGTGGTGCTGAAAGCGGTTTGCGCGAGGACCGAGGCGACGGCGAAGACTTTCGCCGAGAACTGGGGTTACGAGACGGTCGAGACTGACTGGCGCGCGCTTATGGCAAGGCCCGATATCGACCTGATCGACATCGCGACGCCCAATAGCACTCACGCGGAAATCGCGATCGCCGCGGCCAAGGCCGGTAAGATGGTGGCATGCGAAAAGCCGCTCGGCCGTAGCGTGGCCGAGAGCGAGGCGATGGTGCGGGCTGTCGAGCAAGCAGGCGTCGCGAATATGGTCTGGTACAACTATCGTCGTGTTCCGGCGGTCACATTTGCGAAACAGATCATCGATGAGGGACGGCTGGGCCGCATCTTCCACTACCGTGCGAAGTTCCTGCAGGACTGGACAATCTCCAGCGAGCTACCGCAAGGCGGTGCCGGGTTATGGCGTCTTGACGCCGCAGTGGCTGGCAGTGGCGTTACCGGCGACCTGCTCGCACATTGCATCGACACCGCCATGTGGCTGAACGGGGGAATAAGCGAAGTCTCTGCGATGACCGAGACTTTTATCAAGCAGCGTGTGCATGTGGAAACCGGGAAAGTGCAGGCAGTTGGTATCGACGACGCATCTGCCTTCCTGGCGCGCTTCGCCAACGGTTCGCTCGCGACCTTCGAGGCGACGCGCTATGCGCGGGGTCACAAGGCGCTCTACACATTGGAGATTAACGGCGAGCATGGCTCGATTGCTTGGGATCTGCACGACCTGCACAGGCTGGACTTCTATGACCATGGCGACACCGGCACGCTGCGCGGTTGGCGGTCGATCCACATAACCGATGGCGATCATCCTTATATGAAGCAATGGTGGGTTCCGGGGCTTCAGATTGGATACGAACACAGCTTCATCCATCAGATGGCCGACTTTCTGTCGGGGCTAGCCGGAACGGGGGGCGCTGTGCCGAGCTTTCGTGAAGCGCTGGCGACCGATAACGTCACGGACGCCGTGCTGCGTTCCGCTCGGGACAGGCAATGGGCCGAGGTGCCGGCGGCGACCGGACAATCAGCCTCGTAGAGGGATCTGACACCATGCTCCTCGGTTTCAATATGCTGCTGTGGACACCATCAGTCACCGAGGCAATCTTTCCGCGTTTCGAGCGGCTGAAGAAGATCGGCTATGACGGCGTGGAGTTGCCGCTATTCGATGGTACGCCCGAACACTGTCGGCGGGTCGGCCAGGTGGTGCGGGATAGCGGATTGCGCTGCACCGGCATCACCGTCATTCCGGATGAGGCTCGCAGTTGCACAAGCAGTGATCCGGCGGTGCGCGAGGCGGGCCTGGCACATTTGAAGTGGGCGATCGACTGCATCGAGGCTGCGGGTGGCGAGGTGTTGTGCGGTCCGTTCTATCAGCCGCTTGGCGTCTTTACCGGTGAGCCGCCCACGCAAGACGAAATACATCGCGTTGTTGAGGTTCATCGCGCTGCGGCCCAATACGCGGCCGCCCGCAATATCCGGCTTGCCGTCGAGCCGTTGAATCGTTTCGAGTGTTACGTGACGAATACGGTTTCGTCGGCTGCGGCCATCGTGGATGAGGTTCAACAACCAAATTACGGGCTGCTGTACGACACTTTTCACGCCAATATCGAGGAAAAAGATCCTGTCGGCGTAATCGCGCCGCATATCGGTAGAATCAGCCACGTCCATCTCTCGGAGAATGACCGGGGCACGCCCGGCAAGGGTCATGTGCCCTGGGCAGCGACCTTCGCGGCGTTACGCGGGGCTGGCTATGACGGTTGGCACGTGATCGAGGCGTTTGGCCGCGCGCTTCCCGAAGTGGCGGCGGCCACGCGGGTCTGGCGGGACTTCTTTCCCTCCGATGAGGAAGTCATCCAGTTCGGCCATGATTTCCTGCGCGAGCAATGGGCGAGGGCGGGACAGCCCTCCCGCGCCGTTTAGTCCCACATCATCGAACAGGCTTGCTCTCGCAGGGCCCTTCGGTCACGCTCGTGCAAAATAAGAATGCGGAGGGCGGTGTGCAGATCGACGAGACCATGCGGCGGCGTCTGATCGAGGCTGTGGCCGAGACGATCGCGCTCCACGCTGAGGAACTCACGGCGATCGATGCGGCCCAGGGCGATGGGGACCATGGGCTGAACATGAACCGTGGCTTCGGGGCGGTCACGGCCAAGCTGGATGATATCGCCGCCAAGCCATTGCCGGAGGCTGTGCAAGAGGTTGGTCGCACGCTGGTCATGACGGTGGGCGGTGCATCCGGCGCGATTTTCGGCACGGCCTTCATGGCCGCCGGCAAGGTTCTTCCCGAGGCGCCGACTAGGGCGGACGCCGCTGCCGCGATGGATGCCGCCGTCGCGGCCGTGCGGGCGCGGGGTAAGGCCGAGTTTGGGCACAAGACGATGCTGGATGTGTTGGGGCCGGTAGCCACGGCCTTGCATGGCGATGCCACCGACCTGCCGGCTGTGGCTCATGCCGCCGCCGAGGCGACTGCCGGGATGCAGGCGGTGCGCGGTCGGGCGTCTTTCCTGGGCGAGCGCAGTGTGGGCGGGATGGATGCGGGCGCCCGGTCCGCCGCGCTCATTGTCGCTGCGATCTGCGGAGTTGTGGAGGAGACGCCATGAAGAAGCTCATCAACGCGCCGGAGACAGTGCTTGCCGAGAGCCTCGACGGTTTCGCGGCAGCTCATGCCGATTTGGTCGTGCTGGGGGAGGGACGCAAGTTTGTTCGCCGCGTTAAGTCGAAGCCGGGCAAGGTCGGTCTGATTTCTGGCGGCGGCAGTGGCCATGAGCCGCTGCATGCGGGCTTCGTTGGGTATGGCATGCTGGACGCGGCGTGTCCGGGGCAGGTGTTCACGTCGCCGACGCCAGACCAGATGATGGCGGCGGCCGAAGCCGTCGATACCGGGGCAGGGCTGCTGTTCATCGTCAAGAATTACGAGGGCGACGTCATGAACTTTGACATGGCCCGTGAAATGGATGCCGCCGGGCGGCGGATCGAGACTGTGCTGATCGACGATGACGTGGCGGTTGAGATGTCGACTTTCTCGAACGGGCGACGCGGCGTTGCGGGCACCCTGGTCGTGGAAAAGATCGTAGGTGCCGCCGCCGAGCGGGGCGAGGATCTGGCCGCCTGCCGCGCGCTGGGCGAGCGGGTCAACAAGGCGACGCGATCGATGGGCGTGGCGCTCACCAGCTGCACAGTGCCCGCGGCCGGCAAGCCGACTTTCGTGCTCGGTGAGGACGAGATCGAGATAGGCGTTGGCATTCATGGCGAGCCGGGGCGGCGGCGGGCAAAGCTCGCCGGTGCCGACGCGCTGGCGCGCGACATGGTGGCGGCCATTGTTGATGATCTGGGACAGGCGCGTGGCGAGGTGCTGCTGTTCGTCAACGGCTTCGGCGGCACGCCGCTCATGGAATTATACGTCATGTATCATGCCGCGCGGACCAGGCTGGAGGAGCGAGGCCTGACCGTGATCCGTTCGCTTGTGGGCAGCTACGTGACTGCGCTCGATATGGCGGGCTGCTCGCTGACGGTTTCCGCGCTGGATCGCGATATGGTCGCCCTCTGGGATGCGCCCGTGCATACGCCTGGGCTGCGATGGGGGATGTAATACCTTGGGCTCGATTGGTGACGTTGCAGTTTGATCGGTGACCGTCTAGCGTTCCAAGCAATAAAGGATCCGCGCAGCGGACCACATAAGAAGGGGAAATGGGCCATGGCTACAAAAGAGCCTGCTTTGCCTAGCCTGATATCGCCGAACGAGGCGGCGTCCTTGCCGCGCCGTACACTTCTGACTGGGGCCGCGGCATTAGGCGCCGCCGCTTTGTATGTGCCGAATATCGCGCGCGCCGCTGGCAAGGAACCGCACCCGCTGGCGGGCCAGTCGATTCATATGTCGATCCTGGGCGTCGCGGGCTGGCTACCAAGCAGCCTCGGCGTCGACATGTCTCCGGATTTCGCGAGATACGTGAAGGATCGTTATAATTACGACGTTACCTTCTCCTTCGCCGGGGCGCCATTCGGCGCGCTGTTCCAGAAGGCCGCAACGTCGCTGGCAACGAAGAGCCAGGAATACAACATCATCATCAGCGACAGCCAATGGCTCGGGGCGCTTGCGACGCCGAAATGGATCGTCAAGCTCAACGACATCATCGCTCAGGACAAGTCGCTTGATATCGAGTGGTATGCGCCTGTCGTGCGCCAAGCCTATCAGGTCTATCCGGACGGAACGAATAGTCTCTATGGATTTCCGCAGGTCGGCGACATCGAGGGCATCTTCATTCGCAAGGACTGGCTCGAGGCGCCTGGCGAGGCGGAGGCATACCAGGCGAAATACGGCAGCCCGATGCCGCGCACCTGGGAAGACTTCGAGAAAATGGACCTGGACGATTGGAAGAAGCTCGTCGCCTTCTTCAACCGTCCGGAGAAGGGCTATTACGGCATCGCGATGCAATATTCGCGCGAATATGACGCTCTGAGCTGCCCGCTGATCTCCTTCATTCGCAGCATGGGTGGCGATATCTGGGATCCGAAGACCGGCCAGGTCGAAGGGATCATGGACACGCCGCTGAACGCCAAAGCCATGGAACTCTACAAGTCCATGCTGCAATGGAACCCGCCCGGTGCGCTGAATTACTTTATCGCCCAGGTGGTCGATGCCTTCACCCAAGGCAAGGTCTTCGCGGCCTGGCAGTGGGTCGCGACCGGCGCAACGATGGTGCCGGATGCCCTCAAGGGCAAGGTGATGGTCGTGCCGCCGCCGGGCTTCAAGGATGCCAGCGGCAAGCTCAACCGGAATTATGTCATCGGTGGCCAGCCCTGGGTGATCAACGCGTTCAACGATAAAGCCCATATGCGCGTGGCGCTCGACTTCATGCGCTGGTGGTATCTGCCGGAGACCGCTGCGAACTACCTCAAGCGTGGTGGCTTGCCTTGCGACAAGGCGACGCTCACCAGCCCGGGCTTCGACGACATCTATCCGTGGAACCGTACCTATAAGTATATGCTCGAGCGCAGCAGCGACTTCTGGCACGATCCTCGATATGCCGAGATGCTCGCGGTTCAGCAGGAAGGCTGGACCGGCTACATGACCGGCGAGCTCAAGGACCCAGCGAAGGTGCTGAAATATATCGCCTGCAAGCAGCAGGGTATCCTGTATGACGAGGGCACCGCGCAGACCGAACCCACCGGGGCCTGCAGCGGTATCCGGCTGTAACGATGGAGCCCGGCGCGCCCGCGACCATCAACCAGTCGCGTGACGCGCCGGTCGCCAGCACAGGACCCTGGGAGGGCTTCACCCGTTTCCTTGGGCGGCGCGACGTATTGCCGTTTCTGTTGCTGGCACCCGTTCTGATCTTCTTCATCGTCTGGAACCTGATCCCAACGCTGTGGCTCCTGGGCCTCGGCTTCTATCGGTTCTCACTCACGAGCGGCCGGCCACCGCGTTTCGCCGGCCTCTACAACTACAGGTCGATCCTGAACGATTCCGGAGTCTGGATTGATCTCAGCCGCACTTTTCTGTTCGTGTTTTTCGCCGTCGTCACCGAGACCTTGCTGGGCATGGCGCTCGGGCTATTGTTCTGGAACAGCCACCGGCTGCCGGGGCGGCGGATCGCGCTCACCATGTTGTTTTCACCGATGGTGCTGACGCCGGTGGCGGCGGGCACCTTCTGGCGGCTGATCTACGATCCGACTTTTGGCGTCTTGAACAGCGCTATTCGAGGGCTCGGCTTTTCCAGCGTCGATTTTCTTGGCGACGGCCGGGTGGCTTTCGCGGCCGTTCTCGGCGTCGATGTCTGGATGTGGACGCCGTTCATGGTGCTGATGACCTTGGCCGCCCTGGCCTCGGTACCGAAGGCTGAGCTAGAGGCGGCCGAGATCGACCGGCTCGCCTGGCATCAGCGGCTGCGGCTGATCGTACTGCACCACGGCAAGTTCATCCTGATGCTCGGAATACTGCTGCGCACGATCGATGCCTTCAAGACCATGGACCTGATCTACGACATGACTTATGGCGGCCCCGGCTCCGCCACTCAGCTCGTGGCGATGACGCTGTATCGGCGGGCCTTCGAGGCGTTCAACATGGGGTGGTCCTCGGCGCTTGCGGTGATCCTGCTGCTGATATCCATCGCTTTCACCGCGACCTTCATCTTTGTGCTGCACTGGCGCGAGCGGCGGGAGGCAGAATCATGAGGCCGACCAGTTGGCGCGAACATGCCTATCACGCGCTGCTTTGGCTGGTGGCACTGATCTTCTTCGCGCCGATCTTCTGGATCGTGTTGTCCTCGTTCAAGACGGCCGACCAGATTCTCGCCGTACCGCCAAAACTGATTTTCACGCCGACGATCGCGAATTACACAAAGCTTTTCTCAAGCGCCTCCTTTCCACACCAGTTGTTCAACAGCGTGGTGCTGTCGGTGGCTGCGGTGCTGATCGCTGTCGCGGTGTCTTTCCTGGCGGCGTTTTCGTTCTCGCGGTTCAAACCGCCGGGAACCAACTTCCTGATGTTCCTGCTGCTGTCGATCCGCATGCTGCCGGGCTCGGCTGCAATCCTGCCCGTGTATCTGATGTATGTAGGATTCGGGTGGAAGGATACCTATGCCGGTATGATCCTGTTCTACGCGATGTTTTCGATCCCGTTTTCCGTTTGGATCCTGAAGGGCTTCATCGACGGCGTGTCGCCGCGCTTCGATGAGACGGGCATCGTCAACGGAGCCTCCTGGCTGCGGATCATTACTCGCACGATTTTGCCGCAGGTGATGCCTGGCGTGATCGCGGCATCGATCTTCAACTTCATCTTCGTGTGGAATGAGTTCCTGTTCAACTACATCATCGGCGGCATCTCTACGTCGAATATTCCGGTGGCACTCGCCAGCGGGCTGTATTCCAATGGTGGCGTGGACTGGACGTTTATCTCGGCGCTGACCTCCGTCTACATCGTTCCGCCTATACTCGTGGTGTATTTCTTCCAGCGCTACTTGTTGGTAGGGATGACCTTCGGCACCGTGCGCGGGGAAGTGTAATGCGCGGTATCGTGCCTCGCGCCGAACTGGCGCTGATCCTCATCATGGGTCTGGGCTTCCTGCTTATCGTGCAGCAGTGGAGTTTTGGCGGCTACCAGCTTGGGCTGCTGACCGTGATCGTGGCGACGATCCTGAACATCGCGGTGGGTAATCTTCCGCGCACGGCGGGGCTCGGCCGGGCCTTGCGCCTGACATTGGTGTTGCTCGCGATCGTCGCGGTTGTGTTCGTGGCCGGCATCCTGCTGGTGCCCTATCTGGCGCGGCTCGGCGGATGAGTCGGGTCCGTCTGCAAGGCGTCAGCCAATCGTATCGGGGTGTCAAGGCGCTCGACGATGTGACGGTGGAGGTCGCGTCGCAGCGGCTGACGGTGCTGTGCGGCCCGCCGGCCGCCGGAAAATCGGTGCTGCTGCGCCTGCTGGTTGGGCTTGAGCAGCCCAGTGAGGGGCGCATCCTGATCGATGACCGCGACATTACCGATGTTCCTGCCGCCCAGCGCCGCATCGGCTACGTGCCACAATCTTTCGCGCTGTTTCCGCATGTCAGCGTTTTCGACAATATCGCCTATCCGCTGGCGTTGCAGCATGTGAGCCGCGCCGAGATCGCGCTCCGCGTCGGGCAGGTCGCCGAGATCCTGGGCATCAATCCGCTTTTGTCCAAGCGGCCGAGTCAGTTGAGTGGCGGGGAGAAACAGCGGGCCGCGATCGCGCGGGGGATGCTGAAGAACGCCGATCTGTTCTTATTGGACGATCCCCTGGTCGGCCTGGACTTCAAACTGCGCGAAAGCCTGATGGAGGATCTGAAGGACATGCGCGCCGAGTTGGGCGCGACCTTCCTCTATGTGACCTCCGACAGTCTGGAGGCGCTTACTATGGCCGAGGATCTGATCGTGCTCGACGCCGGGCATGTCGTCGAAGCCAATCCGGTGGCCGAGGTCTATCATTCGCCGCGCCACCTACGGGCGGCGGAGTTGGTGGGGTTCCCCCGCTGCAATGTATTGGCCGGGGTTCTGGATGCTGGTGGGCTTTGCCGCACCGGGATCGTGGACTTCCCGCTTTCAGCGCCCACGAACTTCGTGGGCGAGGTCGCCGTTGTGGCGCGCCCGGAACAGATTGCCTATCGCGCGGATGGTGCGCCAGCGACGGTGCGCCTGATGGAAAACCTCGGCGCCGAATGCGTCGTGTATTTCGAGGCTGGCGGACAAACCCTGGTAACTTCGGTGCCCTCGCCGAGCGTGGCGCATCTCGACATTGATTCGCCGTTTCCATTTGTCGTGCGCGGCGAGGGGCTGCTGGTATTCGATCGCGCCAGCGGGGCGTTGGTTGGGCGCGGGTAAGGGAGCTTGAATGCCTGACATCCGGTTGAGCCACCTTTCCCGCGCTTTCGACAAGTTCAAGGCGGTCGATGACATCACCGCGGTTTTCGCGGAAGGCACGGTGACGTGCCTGCTCGGCCCCTCCGGCTGCGGCAAGACGACATTGATGCGCATGATCGCCGGGCTGGAAATGCCGACCAGCGGCAGCATCAAATTCGGCGAGCGTGACGTGACTCATCTGGCGCCGCGCCGCCGCGATGTGGCGATGGTGTTCCAGTATCCGGTGATGTATCGGACCTGCAGCGTCATCGAGAATATCGAACTGCCGCTCCAGCGTGATCGCAGCCTGTCGGCCGCCGAGCGCCGCCGCCGCGCGGATGAGGTGCTGGAGGTACTGCAACTCTCCGATGAGCGCGACCGCCATATCGGTGATCTCGATGTCGGCATGCGGCAGAAAGTCGCGGTCGGCCGTGCCATCGCGCGGCGGTGCGACGTTATCCTTTTCGACGAGCCAACGACCAATGTCGAAGTTCACGCCAAGCTCGCCTTGATCCGCGCCTTCAAGGAATTCCGCGCGCGCTTGCGGCAGACCGTGATCTATGTGACGCACGACCAGACTGAAGCGATGACGCTCGCTGACCAAATCGCGCTGATGCAGGCCGGGCGCATCTCGCAGTGCACCGCGCCTCGGATCATGTATGAGAAGCCGGAGAGCCGCTTCGGCGGCTGGTTCCTCGGCAATCCCGGCATGAATTTCTTGGTACCGCGGGGTGGCGAAGACAGTGGCTTGCGGTTCGATGTTTTGCCGAGGCCGTTAGAGAGGCCCGCGGCGGCGGCTGGTGAACTGTCGCTTGGCATTAGGCCGGAGCATGTCGAGGTATTGTTGGATCCCGCGCAGGATACGGTTCCGGCGCGCGTGCTGCGTTCGAGCATCACTATCGGTGGGCAGAATCTGCTTAGTCTCGCGGTGGGCGAGGCACGTCTGAAGGCGAAGACCGCGCCGGGTGTGCCGCAAGCGGATGGCGCGACCGTGTTCATCCGTTGTCCGCTGGAACACACTGTCTTCTTCAATGATGGCCAGCGACTGCCCGAAGCCGTGCGGGCGCTCGGCTGACGAAGCGTCGTTAGGGGTGGGCGGGATGCCAGGCGGACGGATTTACGTGGCGGGTACTTGCGATACGAAGGGCGCCGAGCTCGCTTACGTGCACAAGATCATTGCCGAGCAGGGCATTGCAGCGGCGCTTGTGGATGTATCCACCCAGCCGCATCGGTTTCACGCCGATATCGAGGCGGCCGAGGTCGCGCGTCATCATGCGGGCGGTGCCGAGGCCGTTTTCACTGGCGATCGGGGCCGCTCGGTTACGGCGATGGCGGTGGCGCTCGAGCGGTTCATATTGAGTCGCGACGATGTTGGCGGACTGCTTGGGCTAGGTGGTTCGGGCGGGAGTGCATTGGTGGCGCCGGCGATGCGGGCGCTGCCCATTGGCACACCGAAGCTGCTGGTGTCCACGGTCGCATCGGGCAATGTGGCGCCGTATGTCGGCCCGAGCGACATCGCGATGATGTATTCGGTCACTGACCTTGTCGGGCTGAACCGGATTTCGCGCATCGTGCTCGCCAATGCGGCGAATGCGATGGTCGGAATGGTGCGCGCCCCTGCACCGTCCTTAGCGGCGGATCGGCCCGCTATCGGCCTGACCATGTTCGGCGTCACCACGCCCTGCGTGAACCAACTGGTTGCCGGGTTGCAGGGCGACTACGACTGCCTCGTCTTCCATGCGACCGGCACGGGTGGGCAGTCCATGGAGAAGCTCGCCGATTCCGACTTGCTGGCGGGTGTGATCGACGTGACCACGACTGAGGTTTGCGACTTGCTGATGGGCGGCGTGTTCCCCTGTACCGAGGATCGCTTCGGCGCCATCGCGAGGTCGCGGCTGCCCTATGTGGGTTCTTGCGGCGCGCTCGACATGGCCAACTTCGGTGCTCGCGATACGGTTCCGTCGCAATATCGCGGCCGGAACCTGTATGTGCATAATCCGCAGGTGACGCTGATGCGGACCACGCCGGAGGAAAACGAGCGTATCGGGCTCTGGATTGCGGAACGCCTCAACCTGTGCGACGGGCCGGTGCGATTTCTGTTGCCCGAAGGTGGCGTCTCCCTGCTGGATGCACCAGGCCAGGCGTTTCATGATCCGGAGGCCGATGAGGCGTTGTTTTCGGCGCTGGAACGGACTGTGCGGCAGACCGACCGGCGTCGCTTGATCCGGGTGCCCCATGGGGTGAATTCTCCGGATTTCGTGGCTGTTGTCCTGGAGCAATTCCGCGATGTGATGAAGGTGGATTGAGATGCCGCGTATGAATCGGTCCGAGATGATGGCGCGCTTCCATGCCATGGTTCGCGATCGGCAGCCGATCCTGGGCGGCGGCGCGGGTACCGGTTTGTCGGCCAAGTGCGAAGAGGCCGGTGGGATAGACCTCATCGTGATCTACAATTCGGGGCGTTACCGGATGGCCGGGCGTGGCTCGCTCGCGGGCATGATGGCCTATGGCAATGCCAATGAAATTGTCGTCGAGATGGCGCGCGAGGTGCTGCCTGTTGTGCGGCGGACGCCGGTATTGGCGGGCGTCAACGGGACGGATCCATTTTGCAATTTCGACTATTTTCTTGACCATCTCGCGGCGCTCGGTTTTTCGGGCGTGCAGAATTTCCCGACGGTCGGCTTGATCGACGGCACATTCCGAACGGGGCTAGAGGAAACCGGCATGGGCTACGCGCTGGAGGTGGATATGATCCGCCTGGCCGTCGCCAAAGATCTGCTGACCACGCCCTATGTATTCAACCCTGACGAGGCCCGGGCGATGGCCGAGGCTGGGGCGGATATATTGGTGGCGCATATGGGTCTGACGACCGGCGGCGCGATTGGCGCTACCACTTCGCTCACTTTGGCGGACTGCGTGGAGCGCATCAATGCCATTGCAGCGGCGGCTCGAAATGTGCGCGAAGACATCATCCTGCTGTGCCATGGAGGGCCCATCGCTCAGCCGGAGGATGCGCAATTCATCCTGCGGCGTTGCGCTGCCTGCCATGGCTTCTACGGCGCATCGAGCATGGAGCGGTTGCCGACCGAGACGGCGCTGATCGATCAAACGCGCCGGTTCAAGCAGATCACCCGCTGATCGGCGGGGCGGGAGGATATCATGGCTCAGGCCTATGCGAGTGCCATTATCGAGGCGCCAGTCGAGACTGTGTGGGCCACCATACGGGACTTCGGTGCGCTTGCAGCGTGGCATCCCGCGCTCTCAAGTAGCGAAATCGAGCAAGGCGACCCACCCGATAGGGTTGGTTGCATCCGTTCGTTGCAACTTCATGGCGGCGGCGGCGCGCGTGAGCGGTTGCTGATGCTGGACGACAGCCGGTACAGCTTCTCATATAATTTCGAGACACCCGCTTTTCCGGTCGGGAATTATGTCTCGACACTGGAGTTGATTCCGGTGACGAACGGTGACGCAACCTTCGCGCGCTGGTCGGCGACTTTCGACGAGCAGCCGGAGGACGCCGGGAAATATGTCGATATTGTTTCGAACGCCGTATTCGCGGTCGGATTGGCGGCGCTGGCGGACAAACTGCGCGGTGCGGCCTCTCCCGTCGTACACACGGAACGCTGGGAAGGTTCGCGGCCGGCCAAGGTCTTCTGCTCCTCGGTGATACCAGCGGCGGCTTCGGGCGTCTGGCGGGAAGTGCGCAATTTCGCTGGAATGTCCGGATGGCACCCGGCGATTTCCGACATGCATATGATGGATGGTGCGCGGTCCGACCAGGTGTCCGGCGTCCGAAGTTTCCGTTTCGGTGACGGGCTGCTGGAGGAGCAACTCACCCGTCTGTCCGATGCCGATCGGAGCTTAGGCTATCGGATCAACAAAAGCGGTCAGCCCTGGCTCAACTACCGATCCGAAGTCCGTTTGCATGATGTGACATCATCGGGCGAGTGTTTTGCTGTGTGGACCGCGGACTGGACCGCCTCGGCGCATGATGACGTGCAATTGATTCCGTTCGTGCACCATGAAGTCTTTCAGCGGGCGTTCGATACGCTGGGTGCCAAACTCGTGGCTTAGAGCCGACGCAGGGACCGTCGCCGGACGATGCCGGTTCCAGCCGGGCCGGCGTCTCGCCGAGGGAATGGAGGTCTCGCTTCGGCTGAGCCAGGGAAGCCCGTGGAAGAGCCATTCCAACGTGCGAGGAATTCGTGCGAGAATTTTATCTCGCGGGCCGCCCTGAGCAGTGTAGACCTGCTAGCGATTGGATATTGTGGTCTAGTTCCGAGTGAAGGCGCTTTCGTGCAAGCCAGTGTCGTCGAGGGAGTTGGAGTAACGCGGCACAACCTCCAGGTGTGTCTCGGCTGATGCGCGTCTTCACCGAGCTTGCACGGCGTCCCTTAGCCCTCATCGGCCTGTTGACGGTGGGATTGGTGGTTTTCGGTGCTCTGTTCGCGCCGTGGATCGCGCATTATTCGCCGGACGACCAATTGACGAATGGCCTCTCCCTGGATGGCGCGCCCTTGCCGCCAAGCCGGGCGTTTCTTCTCGGCACCGATACGCTCGGCCGGGATTTATTTGCGCGGCTTCTGTTTGGCGCCCGGACGTCGCTGACTATCGGGCTTGTCGCCAATGGCACGTCGGTCGTGATCGGCCTTGTTGTCGGCCTTCTCGCGGGGTATCTGCGCGGGTGGATTGGCAGTCTTCTCATGCGATTCACCGATCTGATGATGGCCTTTCCTGCGCTTCTGCTCGCCATAGCCCTCGCGGCTTTGTTGAAGCCGAGCCTGTGGATCGTGGCGCTTGTTATCGCTTTGGTGAATTGGGTGCAGGTCGCGCGGATCGTTTACACGGAAACCCGCGGCCTCGTGGAGCGTGATTTCATCCTTGCCGAGCGGTCGCTCGGTGCGGGCAATTTTCGGATTATTGTCTTCCATATTCTGCCGCATCTTTTGCCGACCGCGATCGTCTGGGGCACGCTTGGGATTGCAACGACGGTGCTGCTCGAAGCGACGCTGAGCTTTCTCGGCATTGGCGTGCAGCCACCGCAGCCTTCGTGGGGCAATATCATTTTCGAGAGCCAGAGTTACTTCCAGGATGCGCCTTGGCTCGTCTTCATACCTGGCGCGGTGATCCTGGCGACAGCCTTGTCCTTCAACCTGATCGGTGACGCGTTGCGCGACATCCTGGATCCGACGCAACGGGGGAGGGGCTGACATGGTGTTGTTCCTCGCCCGGCGGGTTGGGCAAGCCGCGCTCATTCTCCTCGGCGTCGCCGCCATCACGTTTGTTTTGCTCTATTGTCTGCCGGCGGACCCCGCGGTTTTGATTGCGGGGCGCAGCGCGAACCCGCAGATTGTCGCGGCTATCCGTCATGAGCTCGGCCTGGACCAGCCGCTCATCCTACAGTTTTTGCACTATCTGTATGGTCTGCTCCATGGTGATTTCGGCCGTTCGTATACTGAGAAAACCGAGGTGCTGCCGCTCATTCTGGCCCGATTGCCAGCGACGCTCATCCTCATGGCCGCTGGGATCTTCGTTGAAGTGGTGCTCGGGCTGACCTTTGGGGTCGTTGCAGCAGTCCTGCGCGATGGCCCGATTGATCGCGTGATCATGATGCTGTCCTTCGTCGGTGTGTCTTCGCCGCAATTCGTGGTGGCACTGTTGCTTCTCTACGTTTTCGCGGCGACGCTGGGCTGGTTCCCAATGTCGGGCTTTGGCACTCCGGCGAATGTCGTCTTGCCCGCTGTCACACTCGGCGTATTGGGCGCCGGCTGGTATGCGCGCATGGTGCGCTCCGCCATGATCGAAGTTCTGCGGCAGGACTACGTGCGTACCGCGCACGCCAAAGGCTTGCGGGTCAGTCGCGTGGTCATGCGGCACGCTTTGCCGAATGCGATCCTGCCCATCATCGCAATGATCGGAATCGATATCGGCCAGTTCATGGGCGGCGTGGTTGTGGTCGAGGCGGTCTATGGTTGGCCGGGCATCGGGCAACTGGCCTGGCAGGCGATCCAACAGGTTGACGTGCCGATCATCATGGGCGTCACTCTCGTCTCAGCCCTCGCCATCGTGATTGGCAATCTGGCAGCCGATTTCATCGCACCCTTCGTCGACCCTCGTATCCGTGCCCAGTAGGCGGCCAAAGGCAACCAAAGGAGTTCGTTGATGATAAAGAGCTTGCTGAAGAAGACGGCGTTTGCCGCGATGCTCGCGACGACAGCGCTCGTGCCTGCCGCCTTTGCTGTTTCGGGTACGCCGTCCAAAGGTGGCGATATCATCGTGACCTACAAGGACGACATCGCCACGCTGGATCCTGCCGTCGGCTATGACTGGCAGAACTGGTCGATGATCAATGCAATGTTCTCGCGGCTCGTCGATTATAAGCCGGGAACGACGGAGCTTGGTCCGGCTCTTGCCGACAGCTATGACGTATCGCCGGACGGCAAGACCTACACCTTCAAGATTCATCCCGGCGTTAAATTCAGCAATGGGCGCGAAGTCACCGCCGCCGATGTGAAATATTCGATCGAGCGCGCGGTTAATCCGAAGACCCAGGGACCGGGTGCAGGCTTCTTTCATTCGATCGTGGGTGCCGACACGATGACCGCTGGCAAGAGCCAGACGATGGACGGCATCGTCGTGGTTGACGATCACACTGTTCGCTTCAACCTTGTCCAACCTGATGCGACCTTCCTCAACGTGTTGGCGCTCAATTTCGCTTCTGTCGTGCCGAAGGAAGCGGTTGATGCTGCCAAGGGGGATTTCGGCAAGCACCCTGTCGGTTCCGGTGCGTTTCTTCTCAAGGAGTGGACGGTCGGCCAGCGTCTCGTCTTCGTCAGAAACCCGAATTATTTCGTGAAAGAGCGGCCTTATGTCGATAGCTACACAGTAGAGGTCGGTCAGGAACCACTCGTAGCGCTGCTTCGCCTCCAGAAAGGTGAAGTAGACATCGCTGGCGACGGCATTCCGCCCGCTAAATATCTACAGATGAGGAAGTCGCCCGATTTCAAGGGGATGATTGTTGATCGCCAGCAGTTGGAAACGAGCTATGTGACGCTGAACACGCAGATCAAGCCGCTCGACAATCCGAAAGTGCGGCAGGCGTTGAACATGGCGATCGACAAGAATCGTATTGTCCGCATCATCAATGGGCGCGCGACTCCTGCATCGCAGGTTTTGCCGCCGATGATGCCGGGATACGACAAGAGCTATAGCGGTTACGCCTTTGATCCCACAAAGGCCAAGGAACTGCTCGCCGAGGCCGGCCTGAAGGATGGGTTCACAACGACGATTTACACTTCCAACACAGATCCGCAGCCGCGCATCACGCAGGCGATCCAGCAGGATTTCGCTGCGATCGGCGTGAAAGCCGAGATCAAGGCGCTTGCCAATCCGAATGTCATTGCCGCCGGCGGCACGGCCGGACAGGCGCCCATGGTGTGGTCCGGTGGCCTTGGGTGGATCGCGGACTTCCCTGATCCCTCCGATTTCTATGGGCCCATCCTCGCTTGCGGCAGCGCCGTGCAAGGTGGCTGGAACTGGTCGTGGTTTTGCAACAAGGCGTTTGAGGCGCGTGCTCAGGCGGCGGATGCCATGCCTGTTCCCGCTCAGGCGGAGGCACGATACGCGACTTGGGCGAAGATCTTCACGGACATACAAGAGAATGACGCGCCCTGGATCCCGGTGTTCAATGAGCGGCGTGTCCTCGCCAAATCCAAGCGCATGGGTGGCTCGGATGAGGTCTATCTCGATCCGACCCGCGTCATCGACTATGAGGCAATCTACGTGAACAAGTAGCGGCTGCCGCAAACACGCCGCGACAATGCCGGTGGCTGCTTCTCGCGGTCACCGGCACAGCCCTCCTTCTTGAGTAGTTGGATCTGAGGAGAAGCCAGACTATGCGCGTGGCACGCGACCGCGCCGCTTTCGCGCGATGATTGACGGCATCCGCCAGCCGGTACCACCCGTCCTCGCCATCGAGAATCTTTGCGTTGACGCGCTAACTCCGGAAGGCGCGCGGCGTATTATCGACGGCGTGAGTTTCGACGTTGGGCCGGGCGAGACGCTGTGCGTCGCAGGCGAGTCCGGCTCTGGCAAATCCGTTACCGCCCTTTCGATCATGCGCCTTCTGCCTCACATGTCCCTGCGCGTGGCGAAGGGCGCGATTCGCCTCGGCGGGCGCGATCTGACGAAGATATCCAATGGCGCAATGCGTGATGTGCGCGGTGCTGAGATCGCGATGATTTTCCAGGAGCCGATGACATCGCTCAACCCAGTGATGAGCATCGGCGCCCAGCTTTTCGAGGCGATCCGGGCGCATCAAGGCTCGGAGGGCGGGAGCGTTGAAAGCCGCGCGCGCGACATGTTGGACGTGGTGCATATCAGCGATCCGGCCCGGCGCCTGAAGCAATACCCACACGAACTGTCGGGCGGCATGCGTCAGCGCGTGATGATTGCCATGGCTCTGTCCTGTCGGCCCAAGCTGCTCCTGGCGGACGAACCGACCACGGCACTCGACGTCACGGTGCAAGCGCAAATCCTCAAGCTAATGCGAGAGCTTCAGCGCGAATTCGGCGCGGCGATCATGCTGATCACCCATGATATGGGCGTCGTTGCTGAGATGGCTGACCGCGTCGTGGTCATGCGCAACGGCAGGATTGTCGAAACCGGCACGGCGATCGATATTTTTGAGTGTCCCCGGGAGGTCTATACGCGCGAGCTTCTCGCGGCCGTGCCTCGTCTCGGTGCCATGGCGGGACGTGACGGGCCTCCTCGCATCACCCCTATGCCCCAGACTCCGTCGCCGAAGCCGCTGGAGCCTGTTCTCTCCGTCAAGAACCTGACCGTCGATTACGGCTTGGCCGGCAGCTTGTTTCGCCGGCGGACGGTCCACCCTCCGGCGGTGCAGGGCGTTTCCTTCTCGATCAGCCAGGGCGAAACCCTTGGGCTCGTCGGCGAGAGTGGTTCGGGCAAGTCTACGACCGGAAAGGCGGTACTCGGTCTTGTGCCGTTCTTGGGGGAGGTGACGATCGGGGATGTCGCAATTCAGGGCCTTTCGGAAGGATCCATGAAGCCTGTCAGGCGCGTCGCACAAATGATCTTCCAGGACCCCTATGCCTCGCTCGACCCGAGAATGACCGTTGGCGCCGCCATTGCCGAGCCGCTGTATATTCATGGCATTGGGACAAAGGCGGAGCGGCGCGATCGCGTTGCCTCACTTCTCAACCGCGTCGGTCTTTTGCCAGATCACGCCTCGCGCTATCCGCATGAGTTTTCCGGCGGCCAGCGCCAGCGCATCTGTATTGCGCGGGCGCTCGCGCTGGAGCCCAAGCTTATTGTGGCGGATGAAAGTGTCGCGGCGCTCGATGTGTCGGTGCGCGCGCGCGTGCTTGACCTGATGCTCGAACTCCAAGAGACGCTCGGTCTCGCCTATCTTTTCATTTCGCACGACATGGCTGTCGTGGAGCGGATGAGCCACAATGTCGCTGTCATGCGGGGAGGGCTGATCGTTGAAGCCGGCGGACGACAGAGCTTGTTCGCCAACCCGCAAGTCGATTACACACGCGAACTCATTGCCGCTGTCCCGTTGCCGGACCCACGGGCCCGGCCGGAACGTGGTGCGACTCGCTAGTGTCCTGGCCGAGAAATAACTAGACACCTTCGCGTGGCTATGATTCGCTGAGTTCCTGGCAGCGCAGGAGACGACGCGTGGCGACACCGAAG